>JBAWWD010000010.1:0-143389 GCA_037146935.1 Burkholderiales bacterium | reverse complement strand
CCCGCGGCTAGACGGAAAGACCCCATGAACCTTTACTGTAGCTTTGCATTGGACTGTGAACCGATCTGTGTAGGATAGGTGGGAGGCTTTGAAACCGGGACGCTAGTTCTGGTGGAGCCGTCCTTGAAATACCACCCTGGTTTGTTTGCGGTTCTAACCTTGACCCGTTATCCGGGTTGGGAACAGTGCATGGTAGGCAGTTTGACTGGGGCGGTCTCCTCCCAAAGCGTAACGGAGGAGTTCGAAGGTACGCTAGTTACGGTCGGACATCGTGACGATAGTGCAATGGCATAAGCGTGCTTAACTGCGAGACTGACAAGTCGAGCAGATGCGAAAGCAGGACATAGTGATCCGGTGGTTCTGTATGGAAGGGCCATCGCTCAACGGATAAAAGGTACTCTGGGGATAACAGGCTGATACCGCCCAAGAGTTCATATCGACGGCGGTGTTTGGCACCTCGATGTCGGCTCATCTCATCCTGGGGCTGTAGCCGGTCCCAAGGGTATGGCTGTTCGCCATTTAAAGAGGTACGTGAGCTGGGTTCAAAACGTCGTGAGACAGTTTGGTCCCTATCTGCCGTGGGCGCTGGAGATTTGATGGGACCTGCTCCTAGTACGAGAGGACCGGAGTGGACTCACCTCTGGTGTACCTGTTGTCACGCCAGTGGCATCGCAGGGTAGCTATGTGGGGAAGAGATAACCGCTGAAAGCATCTAAGCGGGAAACTCGCCTAAAGATGAGATCTCCCGGGGACTTGATCCCCCTAAAGGGTCGTCCGAGACCAGGACGTTGATAGGCTGGGTGTGGAAGCGTGGTGACACGTTAAGCTAACCAGTACTAATTGCCCGTGAGGCTTGACCCTATAACTTTGCTAATGATCAGCGCTACTGCATGTTGCGTTGTGATCGCAACCCCGCATCTTCGGATGCGTCTGGTTCAAACGAATACGTCTTCTCTTCCAGGATTGGCCTTGCAGGCATGCCTGCAGGCGACAAGTCATGCCTGACGACCATAGCGAAGTGGAACCACTCCTTCCCATCCCGAACAGGACAGTGAAACGCTTCAGCGCCGATGATAGTGAGCACCTCGCTCGTGAAAGTAGGACATCGTCAGGCAAACCTCCGCAAACCCCCAGGGCTGTCCCTGGGGGTTTGTCTTTTCTGGCGAGCTCACGCAAGTCCCTAGTCGCTGTCGGGCCAGCCTCACACTCCTCTGCCATCCGGTTAGCCTTCGAGCATGACTGATTCGGCGGATACGACCGGCCTGCGCGTGCCTCAGGCCGCATGCTGGAACACGGGTGCGTTCGCATGCCTTGATCAACAAGCGGCGCACGCTCGTTCTGTCGGCAGTCTCGATCTGGCACGATCGTCATTCCCCCGCCGGCGGCTGCTTGGAATCTTGCCGGCCGTAGTTGTCGCAGGCTGCGCCTCGCCGCCAGAATTGCGGGAGACGCATCGCTCAGCCAGCGTTGAACCCGAGCAGCGGCGCCAACGATCGCAGGAGCAGCCGGGTCCGACCGCTCATGGCTCCGGTGCCGGTGTCATGATTCCGCCGTTCTCCAGAGCGCAACCCGGCGGTGCGTTGCCGCAGGGCTGGGAGGAATGGCTCCTGCACCGCACAAAGCGGAAGACGCAGTACAGCCTGGTTCGCCATGAGGGCAGAACGGTTCTTCGCGCGAGAGCGGAACAGTCGGCTTCAGGTCTCGTTGCGCCCCTCGGAATCGAGCTCGATCCCGGCACCAAGCTGCAGTGGGCGTGGCGGATCGCCGACCTGATCGCCGAGGCAGACAATAGCGTGGCCGAGACTGAAGATGCGCCCGTTCGGGTGGTGCTCAGCTTCGATGGCCCATGGGAACGACTCCCGGTGCGTGAGCGCCTCTTTGCCGAGCGAGTGCGGCTGATCGCAGGTCGGGAGTTGCCCTACGCGACGCTGATGTACATCTGGGCGAACCGGCACCCTATCGGGCAGGTGATCGAGAATCCCCACACGCAACGCATCAGGAAACTGGTCGTCGACAGCGGCGACGACCAACTGAAACGCTGGCGCAGCCACGAGCGCCTGATCTATCAGGACTTCGAGAAGGTTTTTGGCGAACGACCCGGGCGGCTGACAAAGATCGGCATCCTGACCGACACCGACAACACCCGATCGACCGCAGAAGCGCTCTACAGCGATCTGGTCATCACGCCTTGAGCGGCGTGCCGGGACCGTTCAGCCTCGACCTTCTTCAACCGCGTGGCAGGCCACCTGGCCGACATCACCACCTGGATCACGACTGAGTTCGGGCCTCTCGCGTCGGCAACGATCGTTGGCAAGCGGGCAACGGGGGTGGAATGCGCACCCTTGCGGCGGGGAAAGCGGGTTCGGAACCTCACCTCCTACCGGCGTCCGCGTCCTGCCATCGGCCGCCATGTCGGGAATGGAGTCGATCAGCATTCGGGTATACGGATGCCGTGGCTGTCGGAACAGCACCCGCTTGGGAGCCAGCTCAACCAGACGCCCAAGGTACATCACCCCGATGCGGTCGCTCACATGATGGACGACTGCAAGATTGTGGGAAATGAACAGGTAGGTCAGCGCCTGACGCCGCTGCAGATCCTTCATGAGATTGAGCACCTGCGCCTGCACTGACACGTCGAGTGCGCTTGTGGGCTCATCGCAGACGAGGAACTCCGGCTCCGCAGCCAATGCTCGGGCGATGGAGATGCGCTGCCGCTGGCCACCGGAAAACTGATGCGGATACCTGGAGCCATCTGCAGCGGAGAGTCCGACCTGCGCGAGCAGTTCGCCTACCCGAGGAATGATCAACTCTGGCGCAAGTGACGTCCCGACTTGCCGGGCGCGTGCCGCTGTGCGCAGGGGCTCGGCAACGATCTCCTGGACCGTCCATCGTGGATTGAGGCTGGCGTAGGGATCCTGAAAGAGCATCTGGATGCGCTTTCGCGCGGCCACGCCTGCTGTGTGCTTGCCCGCGGAAAGCGGCGCACCCTCGAAGAGCACCCTGCCTGCCGAAGGCGCATGAAGACCCACCAGCAGACGCGCCACTGTGGACTTCCCGCAGCCCGATTCGCCAACGAGCGCCAGCGTCTCGCCGCGGCGAATCGAAAACGACACACCATCCACTGCTCTGAGGAGTTGTCTGGGCCGGCGTTCGAGCACCCGCGTGAGCCAGGGGGCGGACACGTCGAACACCTTGCTCAGCCCCTGTGCCGTGACAAGGGGCTCCTGCGGGGCTACGCCGGCAAGACGCGCTGCGTTGGTCGCCGACGCATTACCGCTCTGGTTGGCACCTGAGGCGCTCATGCGCCGGCCTCCTCGGCTCGGGCCAGCCAGCAGGCGGCCATGAAACCGGAGCGCCCGTCGCCCACGGCTGCATTCGCGACGACAAGCTCCGGCCGCTGCTGTTCGCACCGAGGCATGCGATGGGCGCACCGGGGGTGAAAGCTGCACCCGCTCGGTATGGCATTCAGGCGGGGCATCGCCCCGTCGATCTGCTCGAGTCGTTCGCGCTCCTCATGAATGCTGGGAATCGACCCCATCAGCCCGCGGGTGTAGGGATGTTGCGGGCGATGGATCACATCGGCGACCGAGCCGATTTCGGCGATGCGCCCGGCGTACATCACCGCGACCCGGTCGGCGGTCTCGGCGATCACGCCCATGTCGTGGGTGACCAGCATCACCGCGGTGCCCTGCTCGCGGCAAAGCTGCCGGATGAGCGCGATGATCTGCGCCTGGATCGAGACATCGAGCGCCGTGGTGGGTTCATCGGCAATGATCAGCCGCGGCTTCGCCGCGAGCGCCAGCGCGATCACCACCCGCTGACGCATGCCGCCCGAGAACTGGTGCGGATAGTGGTCGACTCGCGTGGCCGCCCCAGGAATCCCGGTTGCATCGAGCAGTTCGATGGCGCGTTGCCGCGCTTGACTAGCGCTCAGGCCGAGGTGGGTCTGCACGGTCTCGACGATCTGCCGACCGACGCTGTAGAGCGGGTTGAGCGAGGTGAGCGGATCCTGGAAGATCGCGCCGATCTGACGGCCGCGCACGCGCCGCATCGCCTCAGGCGTCAGGTTGTCGATGCGCTGCCCTTCGAGAAGGATCTCGCCACCGCTGATGCGACCGGGCGGATCGATCAGGCCGATGATGGCGGCGCCGGTGATCGACTTTCCCGCGCCCGATTCGCCGACCACGCCAAGCACCTCGCCCGCGGCGATCTCGAACGACACGTCATCGAGCGCAGTGAGCGGCGCTCCGCGTGTGGCGAACTCCACCCGCAGGCCCCGTACCTGGAGCAAGGGCGTGGCGGGAGCGGCATGCATGGCGGGTGGCGATATCGGAGACATCAGGCGGATACGGGCAAGCGCGGAGTAGGCAGGTACTGGTCAGGAGGCGTGCGGTCGATGCAGGTACCGGTCAGGAAGAGCGCGGACGACGCAGGTATCGGTCAGGAAGAGCGCGGTCGATGCAGGTATCGGTCAGGAAGAGCGCGCCGAGGCCGTGCGCTCAGCGAAGCCGGGGGTTGAGCGCATCACGCAGCCAGTCACCGATCAGATTGACCGACATGCACAGCATGACGAGCGCCAGGCCCGGAAAGACCACCAGCCACCACTCGCCCGAATAGAGGAAGTTGTTGCCGTTGTTGATCATGGTGCCAAGCGAGGGCGAGGTGGGCGGCACGCCCACGCCCAGGAAGCTCAGCGTGGCCTCGGTGATGATCGCGGTAGCGATGTTGATGGTGGCGATCACCAGCACCGGACCGAGCACATTGGGCAGCACGTGGGTGAGCATGATCCGCCCGGCCGGCACGCCGATGACCCGCGCCGCCTGCACGTATTCGCGGTTCTTCTCGACCAGCGTGGACCCGCGGACGGTCCGGGCGTACTGCACCCAGTTGGCCAGACCGATCGACCCGATCAGCACCACCAGCGCCAGGGTATCGCTGTGGGCATCGCGCGGCAGGATGGCGCGGGCAGCGCCATCGATGAGCAGCGCGATCAGGATCGCGGGGAACGACAACTGCACATCGGCCACGCGCATGATGAACGCGTCGAGTCGGCCACCGACATAACCCGAGAGCAGACCCAGCCCCACGCCGAGCACCATGGCCAGGACGACCGATGCCAGACCGACCAGTAGCGAGATGCGCGAGCCGTACAGGATGGTGGACAGCACGTCCCGGCCCTGGTCGTCGGTGCCCAGGAGATATCGCCACTGCCCGTCCCCGATCCAGACCGGGGGCAGCAGCGAGTCGTTCAGCGACAGCGAGGCGAGATCGAAGGGCCGATGCGGTGCCAGCCAGGGCGCGAAGGCCGCGCCCAGCACCATGACCAGCGCGACGATGCTGGCCAGCACGGCCACCGGGCTGCGGCGGAAGCTGTGCCAGACATCACCGTCGAGGAACCTCGCCAGCGCTGCGCCCATCAGCGCTTGCCAGCCTCGGGCTTGATCACGACGTACTTGAAGGGATTGAAGTTGTCGGGAAGCTGGACCAGGTCCACCGACTTCTTCATGCCCCAGGCCAGCGCCTGCTGGTGCAGGGGCAGATGCCCGACGTCATCAGCGTGCAGCTTGAAGGCCTCGGTGATCATGGCGTTGCGACGGGCCTGATCGGTTTCGCTCGCGATCTTCGCGGTGAACTCGTCGAGCTTGGGGTTGCTGTAGCTGCCCAGGTTGAACTGACCCTGGCCCCCTGCGCCTGGCGTGGCCATGAGCGCGAAGAGCGCGTTGTGCGAGTCATAGGTGCCCGGGGTCCAGCCCAGCAGATAGAACGAGGTGTTGCGCGAGAGGATCTTCGGGAAGTAGGTGGCCTTGCTCTCGGCCTCGAGGTTGACCTTCACGCCCACCCGGGCAAGCATGCCCGCGACGGCCTGGCAGATCTCGCCGTCATTCACGTAACGGTCGTTCGGGCAGTTCATCTTGACCTCGAACCCGCTCGCATAGCCCGCCTCGGCCAGCAGCTTGCGGGCCGCCTCGGGGTCATGCGGCAGTCGCTTGTTGAGATCGGGCACGAAACCCTTGATGCCCGGCCCGACCATCAGCGCGGTGGGCGCTGCCGCGCCGCGCATGATGCGGGTCTTGATCGCCTCGATGTCGATCGCCTGATAGAAGGCCTGGCGCACCCGCTTGTCCTTGAAGGGGTTCTTGCCCTTCACGTTCGAGAACAGCAGCTCGTCGCGCTTCTGGTCCATGCCCAGGAAGATGGTGCGCAACTCGGGCCCCTGCATCACCTTGAGCGCCGTGTTCTGCGCGAGCCGGGCCGCGTCCTGCACCGGCACCGGTTGCATCATGTCGATCTCGCCGGAGATGAGCGCCGCCACCCGCGTGGCATCGTTGCCGATTGGCGTGAACACCACTTCGTCGACATTGCTGTCGATCTTGCCCCAGTAGGCGCCATGGCGCACGAGGGTGGTTCGCACGCCGGGGTCGCGAGCCTTGAGCCGGAACGGCCCGGTGCCGTTGGCGCGGAACGAGGCGGCATTCTCCACGCCCTTGCGCTTGTCCACCGGCAGGGTGGCCTGGTTGGCCACGCACCAGCTCTGGCTCATGATGTACCAGAGCGAGAGCACATCCGGCAGGATGGGGAACGCGCTGGTGGTGATGATGTCGATGGTGTGCGGGCTGATCTTGCGGATGTCCTTGATCGCGCCCACGTAGGTCTTGACGTCGGAGCCCTCGCCGGCGGCACGCTTCCACGAGAAGATCACGTCATCGGCGGTGAAGTCGGTGCCGTCGTGGAACTTCACGCCCTTGCGAAGCTCGAAGCGCCAGGTGGTCGGATCGGTCTGCTTCCAGGACGTGGCCAGGCCGGGCGTAAGGCCAAGCTTCTTGTCGCGGGCCACCAGCGGTTCGTAGATGTTGCCGGTGAACGAGAGCTGCAGCGACTCGTTGAGCGAATGCGGGTCCATGGAAAGCGCGTCGCCCTGGTCGGCCACCTTGAAGGTGAGCGCGGCCGCCGGGCTGGCGGACATGAGCGGCATGGCAGCAGCGGTGGCGGTGGCCAGCGCGAGGGCGAGGCGTCGCAGTCGGGGCGTCATGGGGTGTCTCCTGGGAATGGCGTGGTAGTTGGCTCAGGACTCGAGCGGCATCGCGCGCTCGACCAGCCTCACGAACAGCGAGGCGCCGAGCGGCAGGATGGCATCGTTGAAGTCATAGCGGGTGTTGTGCAGGAAGCAGCCGCTGTCACTGCCGCCCTGCCCGATGCGGAAGTACGCGCCCGGCCTGCGCAGCAGCATGAAGGCGAAGTCTTCTGAGCCCATGCTCGGCTCGAGGTCGGTGACCATGTTCTCGTCGCCCACCAGCTCGCGGCCAACCTGCTGACCGAACAGCGCTTCGTCCTGCGAGTTGACCGTGGCCGGGTAGATCCGCGTGTACTCCACGCGGGCCCGCGCGCCGAAACCCTGGGCGATCGACTGCACCAGTTCGCCCAGTCGGGCCTCGATCATGTCCTGCGTGTCGCGCCGGAAGGTGCGCACGGTGCCGACGATGGTGGCTTCGCGCGGGATCACGCTCATGGCGCCGGGATTGCCCGCCTGCAGCGAGCACAGGCTGACCACTGCCGAGTCGATGGGATTGACGTTGCGCGAGACGATGGACTGCGCGGCCGTGATGATGTGCGCCGCGACCACCACCGGGTCTATCGCGAGATAGGGGTGCGCGCCGTGGCCGCCGCGGCCTTCGATGTGGATGGTGATCCGATCGGCGGCGGCCATCATGGGGCCGGGCCGCACCGCGATCTTGCCGGCTGGCAGGCCGGGCCAGTTGTGCATGGCGTAGACCGCATCGCAAGGGAAGCGCTCGAACAGGCCGTCATCGATCATGGCCTGCGCGCCGCCAAAGCCCTCTTCGCCGGGCTGGAAGATCAGGTGGGCCACGCCATCGAACTCGCGCGTGGCCGCCAGATGGCGGGCCGCGCCCAGCAGCATGGTGGTGTGCCCGTCATGGCCGCAGGCATGCATCATGCCGTCGCGCTGCGAGCGCCAGGGCACCGGGTTCTCTTCCTGGATGGGCAGCGCGTCCATGTCGGCGCGCAGGCCGATGCGCCGCCCATGGGTGTCGCGTCGGCCGCGCACCACCGCCACCAGGCCGGTGCGCCCCAGGCCGCGGTGCACCTCGTCGACCCCGCAGCGGGCCAGTTCGCGCGCCACCAGCTCCGCGGTGACATGCTCCTCGAAGCCCAGCTCGGGGTGGCGATGCAGCTCGTGCCGGATCTCGATCAGGTCACGGTGATGCTCGCGCAGGCGCAGCAGCGTGGGGTGGGCGCCGAGATAGGGTTCAGGGGCGTTCATGGCTGAGCTCCGTCAGTGGGCAGCGACCGCGCGGTCCGCGCGCAGCCGCGGGTCGACCGCGAAATAGAGCAGATCGACCACCAGGTTGATGGTGACGAACACCAGGGCGATCAGACACAGATAGGCCGCCATCACCGGGATGTCGGCGCTCTGCACGGCCTGGATGAAGAGCAGCCCCATGCCGGGCCACTGGAACACGGTTTCGGTGATGATCGCGAACGCGATGATCGCACCGAGCTGCAGCCCGGCGATGGTGATGACCGGCACCAGGGTGTTCTTCAGGGCATGGCCGAAGTGGATGGCGCGATTGCTCAGCCCGCGGGCTCGCGCGAAGCGGATGTAGTCGGTGCGCAGCACCTCGAGCATCTCGGCGCGAACCAGCCGCATGATCAGCGTCATCTGGAACAGGCACAGCGTGATGGCCGGCAGCACCAGGTGCCGAAGGCCGTCGGCCGTGACCAGGCCGCTGGTCCACCAGCCGAAGGCGACCGTCTCGCCGCGACCGTAGGACGGCAGCCAGCCAAGCACCACCGCGAACAGCAGGATCAGCAGGATGCCGATCAGGAAGGTGGGCAGCGACACCCCCACCAGCGACACCGCGAGCATCAGGTTGGCCAGCCAGCCGCCCCGCCGCAGCGCGGTGTATACCCCCATGGGAATCCCCAGGGCCAGCGCGAGCACCGCTGCGGCCAGCGAGAGTTCCAGCGTGGCGGGCAGGCGTTCGCGCAGCAGGGTGGACACCTTGCGGCCCTGTTTGAAGGACAGGCCGAACTCGCCCTGCGCGGCGTTGCTCACGAAGCGCGCGAACTGCTGGTGAAAGGGCTGATCGAGCCCGAGGTCACGGCGAAGCGCGTCGCGCTGTTCGGGCGTGGCGTCCTGGCCGACCATGGCCAGCACCGGATCGCCCACATACTGGAAGAGCGAGAACGCCACGAAGGCCACCACCAGCATCACGATCGCCGCCTGCAGCAGGCGGCGGATGACGAAGGCGAGCATGAGTCGTGACGGGCGAGGTGGGGTCTGTGGGATGGGCCCCGATGGGGGCGGCGAGGGTGTTGACCATCGCGCCGCAGGGCCGGGCGGGGGCGACCCCGCCAAGCCCCGCAGCTTAGCACCGCGCGAGTCCCCGTCGCGCGAGAATGGCGGCATGCGCTGCTCCAGGCCGATCTCGTCACTGCTGCTGATCGCTGCGCTGCTCCTGAGCAGCGGCTGCGCGATGGTGAGCGAGATCCCCTACTACTGGCAGTCGGCGCGCGGCCAGTTCACGATGCTGGCCCTGGCCAGGCCGGTCGACGAGTGGCTGGCCAGCCCTGATACCGATGCGGTGCTGCGTCAGCGCTTGCAGCTTGCGCGCGAGATCCGCCGGTTTGCCGCCACTGAGCTCGGCCTGCCCGACAACCCCAGCTATGCCCGGTATGCCGACCTGGGCCGGCCCTTCGTGGTCTGGAATGTCTTTGCCGCGCCGGCGCTGTCGCTGTCCCTGAAGACCTGGTGCTTTCCGGTGGCCGGCTGTGTGGCCTATCGCGGCTATTTCAACCGTGAAGACGCCGAAGCCATGGCGGCCTCGCTGCGCGCGCAGGGCTGGGACACCC
Source organism: Burkholderiales bacterium (assembly GCA_037146935.1). GTDB lineage: Bacteria > Pseudomonadota > Gammaproteobacteria > Burkholderiales > Burkholderiaceae_E > Quisquiliibacterium. Next base: position 133,516 of record JBAWWD010000010.1, on the reverse strand, counting down.
AGGTGGCTGGCGTGCCGGCCTACTCCACGCTGGGCTGGTTCGACGATCCGCTGCTCAACACCTTCATCCACTACCCGCCCGCCGAGCTGGCGCGCCTGGTCTTTCACGAGCTCGCTCATCAGGTCGTGTACCTGCCTGGCGACTCCACCTTCAACGAGTCCTTTGCCACTGCAGTTGAGGAAGCGGGCGTGCAGCGCTGGCTGCAGACGCAGTCCGATCCGCAACTCGGCGCCCGGCACGCGCAGGCATCGCAGCGTCGTCAGCAGTTCCTCAGCCTGCTGCAGGGCGCGCGTCAGTCGCTCGAGGCGGCCTACCGGTCGGCGCAGAGCGATGCCCAGCGCCTGCAGGCCAAGCAGGCGGCCTTCGAGCGCCTGCGTGCCGACTATCGGGTGCTGCGCGAGCAGTGGGGCGGATTCGCGGGCTATGACCGCTGGTTCGAGCAGCCCCTGGGCAATGCCCACCTTGCGGCGGTGGCCACGTACACCCAGTGGGTGCCGGGCTTTCGACGACTGCTCGGCGAGCAGGACGAGGATCTGCCCCGTTTCTTCGCCGCCGCCCGACGGCTGGCTGCTCTGCCTGCGGCCGAGCGAGCCCGCGCGCTCGAGCCTTGACCGCATCCATCGCCTTCACCCGAAAGACCGCGCATGCCTGCCGACCCTGCCGATCAAGCCCCTCACGCGCCGGGCGCCGACCACCCCGAGACCTGGCTGCAGCACGGCGATGATGATCCGGGCGACAGTGCCATCGCGCCCGCGCTGCACCTCTCGGCCACCTTTCGCGCGGCCGATGCCGCCGGCTTTGCCGAGATGGCCTCGCGCAGCCGCCATCCCCGCTACTACACCCGTTACGGCAATCCCACCCTGGACCGCGTGGCGAGCCTGATCGCCGGCCTGGAGGGCGCGCCAGCCGGGCTGATGGCCGCCAGCGGCATGGGCGCGATCAGCGCGTCGGTGATGGCGCTGGTGAGCGCCGGCGACCATGTGGTGGCGCAGACCAACCACTACATGGGCACCACCCGGCTGCTCGGCGATCTGCTCGCCCGCTTCGGGGTGAGCGTGAGCTTCGTCGACCAGACGTCCACGGCCGACTTCGCCGCCGCGCTGCGTCCGCAGACACGCCTCATCCTAGTCGAGACCCCGGTGAATCCCACGCTGGCGCTCACCGATCTGGCGGCTGTGGCAGAGATGGCCCGCGCGCGCGGCATCCTGACCCTGGCCGACAACACCTTTGCCACGCCGCTCAATCAGCAGCCACGCGCCCATGGCATCGACCTGGTGGTGCACAGCGCCACCAAGTACCTCGGCGGTCATCACGATCTCACCGCGGGCGTGGTGGTGGGCGACACCGCGCTCATCGAGCGCATCTGGGACACCGCGATCGTGCTCGGCGGCACGCTCTCGCCGCAGGACGCCTGGCTGCTGCTGCGCGGGCTGCGCACGCTGGCGGTCCGGGTCGATCGCATCAATGCCACGGCGATGCGGGTGGCGCAGGCCCTGAGCCAGATGCCGGGGGTGGCCGAGGTGCACTACCCCGGGCTCGCGTCGCATCCCCAGCATGACCTCGCCCGGCGGCAGATGCGCGGCTTCGGTGGCGTGATGGCGGTGCAGGTGGCAGGTGGCTATCGCGAGACCGAGCAGGTGATGAAGCGGCTGCGGCTGTTCGCGCAGGCGGTGAGTCTGGGCGGCGTGGGCTCGCTGGCGGTGCATGCCGCGGCAATGTGGGCCGGCACCCTGGACGATGCTGCCATCGCGGCTGCCGGGATCGCGCCCAATCTGATCAGGCTGTCAGTGGGGCTGGAGCATCCCGAGGACCTGATCGGCGATCTGGCCCAGGCCATTGCGCCCGACTGAGCGAGACCACGCTGAGGGTGCGTGGATCAGGCGTTGCCCCGGCCGGGCTTCGCACCCGTCGCTGAGGTGCAGGCCTTACTCGGCGATGATCTGCTCGTAGAGGTAGGCCTCCAGCGCGAACAGCAGCGAGGGGTCCATGGGCGCGTTCTCGTGCGCGAAGGCCACGCCGGTGATGCGCCGGCCCTTGCGCATGCGGGTGTTGCGAATCAAGGCCGGGAGGGTGAGGGTGTAGCCCTGACCCCGCAGCTCGATCCGGAAGAGCAGGTCGAAGCTGGCGCCGACCTCGCCGAGCACCATGTCGGTGTCAATGCCGCAGCCGTCGCCGGAGATGTTGTCGACCGACACGCTCATGCGGGTGCCGTCCTTGAGCAGTGCCACCGCCTTGAGCCGGGTCTTCACCCGCACCCGACTGCGCACCTGCTGGTGCCGCACGGCCGTGGGGTAGCGCAGGAACAGCACCGGCACCGGCAGGGCCAGGAAGCGCAGCACCTGCGTGTCGAAGGAATAGGCACTGCGGCCGGTGAGCACCCGCAGCGAGACGGGGGTGCCCTGGTCGATATCGCGCCAGCTGTGCCGGCCCGGCAGCGGCGGCGCGGTGACCATGACGGCCTGCCCGTTGACCTTGCCTATGTATTCGGTGATCAGCACGGTGGTGTTCGGCTCACCGCGCAGGTCGATGCTGATCTGCGCGAACTCCACCGATTGCCGCAGTTCGCTGAGCTTGTCGTCGTTGTGTGTGTCGCGCCGGATATTCGGCGTGCCGCCGAGTTCCAGCCGCAGCCGCTGCGGCTCCCTGTAAAGGCCACTCTCGAGGAGGCTTCGCCGTTTGGTCTCGTCGGTGACCACAAAGCCGGCCTGCGCCACCAGCACACCGTTGCGGCCATAGACCGCCCAGGGCAGGGCCTTGCCAATCTCGAGTTCGCCGGGCTGTACCTCGACCCGGTGGTCGATTGCGTGGGAGGTGTTCATGGGACTTGCCGCGCCTTCTGTCTGGGATCGCTGCCCTGCCGGCGGGGTGCGCCTTGCGGGCGCCCGGCACCATCGATCCATTGAGATCAGGGTAGCGCGATGCCGAACGGCGATATCGCGGAATATGCAGCCATTCCTCCTGCCATCCCTGCCGACAAACCCGTGGGCGGTCATTGCGCGCCGCCTGCCGGCGGCGCCTGGGCAGGCTGGCCTTGCCCAAAAGAAAAAGCGCCGGGCTGGCCGGCGCTCTGGGGAGGCTGACCAGCCCGAAGGCTGGTCGACTCACACCGATCAGAAGGCGTGACGCAGGCCCACGTAGAACGAGGACACGTCCTGCCCGGCGGTGACCGTGGGCAGGTTGGCGAGCGAGCCGCCCGTGTACTGGGTGTACGACGCGCCAGTGGCGTTGTCGATCTTGGAGTACGACACACCCAGGCTGGTGCGCTTGGACATCGGGTAGTCGTAACCGACCGACATCATCTTGGCGCCGGTGTTGGCGGCGGTGGTGCCGGCCACTTTCTGGTCCTGCGCGGACGAGTAGGTGAACAGCAGGGTGCCCGGGCCGATCGTGGCTTTGACCGGGATCGACCAGGCCATCCGCTCGGTCTTGGCGCCAAGCGTGCCGTTGGTGGCGCCGGCCGCGGTGCGCGACGACTGGTCCACGGTGATGCCAACCTGGAAGATGCCCATCGCGAAGTCGGCCCAGCCGCGGATCGCCTTCTCCTGGATGGTCTTGGGCTCGTTGTAGGCATCCCAGTAGGTGACGCCAGCGCGCAGCGGGGCCTTCATGTACTGGGCGTTCAGGGCGAAGCCGGTACCCTTGGCGGGGTCACCCAGGGCGCAGGTGGGGCTCGGCGCGGTCAGGGTCGGGGCGGCGGTGCAGCCGTCATAGGCGAGCGGCGCGGTGCTGTAGCCGATACCGGCGCTGAAGCCGTTGAAGTCGGCGGAATCCCAGCGGATCAGGTTGTTGGTGCGGCTGGCGATGGCGACCGCTTGACCCTGGATGTACGACACCAGCGAGATGTTCGAGTGCTGCAGCGGGGTGGCGCGCGACGAGAACTCGTCGGTGCCCCAGCCGTAGTGCTGGTCGATCCGGCCAAGGCGCAGCTGGCCGAAGCCGCCGGCAAGGCCCACCCAGGTGTTGCCGTCGGCGATCGCACCGAGCGACGCAGCGGCGCTCTTGGCTTCGTCGGGGCGGAAGCGGGTGTCGATCTGGAACGTGGCGCGCAGACCGCCGCCAAGATCCTCACTGCCCGAGATGATGAAACGCGAGGAACCGTCGGTCAGCGCAAGGAAGCTGCCGGTGGTGCCGGCGTTGCTGATGCTGGTCTGCGCGAGACCGGTCTTCAGGATGCCCGACAGGGTCACCGAGGTCTGGGCCTGGGCCAGCGCCGGCACGGCGGCGGTGACCGCCAGAGCGATCAGAGTCTTTTTCATGGGTTTCTCCGAGGTTGCGAAAAGCGTCTGATGGCGAAACCGCCATCGTGTCCTGTGCCCGAACCGCATGCCGCAGGCGGCCAGGCGCAGGGTGGTGAAATTCTGGAGACTCGATCGGTCTTTGCGTGATTGCCCTGACGACGACTGGGTTGTGATGCGACGGTCACATTCGCGTGGTACCCAGTTGAGCGCATCTGTTCATGCGACAGGGCAAAAAAAAGCGCCGGACGAATCCGGCGCTTTTGTCTGACGCGAGGCTGGCTGTCGCCAGCCGTCGATCAGAAGGCGTGACGCAGACCGACCGTGAAGGACGAGATGTCCTGGCCCGCGGTGACGGCGGGCAGGTTGGCCAGGGACGAGCCAGTGAACAGCGAGTACGACGCGCCGGTGGCGTTGTCCAGCTTGGCGTAGGACACGCCCAGGCTGGTGCGCTTGGAGAACGGGTAGTCGTAACCGATCACGGTGAACTTGGCGCCGGTGTTGGCGGCGGTGGTGCCGGCAACCTTGGCGTCCTGCGCCTGGGTGTACGTGAACAGCAGGGTGCCGGGGCCCACCGACGCCTTGACCGGGACCGACCAGGCCATGCGCTTGGTCTCGGCGCCCAGGGTGCCGGGGGTGGCGCCAGCAGCGGTCAGCGAGGACTGGTCGACGGTCACGCCAACCTGGACGATGCCCAGGTTGTAATCGGCCCAGCCGCGAACCGATTTCTGCTGAACAGTCTTGGGCTCGTTGTAGGCGTTCCAGTAGGTGATACCGGCACGCAGCGGGCCAGCCATGTACTGCGCGTTGGCGTTGATGCCATTGCCTTTGGCCAGATCGCCCAGGCCGCAAGTGGGCGAGGGAGCGGTCAGGCTGGGGGCAGCGGGGCAGCCGTCATACGTGAAGGCGGCCGTGCTGTAGCCCAGGCCCACGGTGAAGCCGGCGATGTTGGCGGAATCCCAGCGCAGCAGGTTAGGAGTACGGCTGGTGTTGGCAATGGCCGAGCTGTTGATGTGCGACAGAATCGACACGCTCCAGTGCTGCAGCGGGGTGGCGCGAGCGGCGTGCTCGTCAACGCCCCAGATGTAGTGCTGGTCAATCCGGCCCAGGCGAACCTGGCCGAAACCGCCTTCGAGGCCGACCCACGTGGCGCCGTCAGCGACAGCGGCCAGCGAGGCGGCAGCGCTCTTGGCTTCGTCAGGACGGAAACGGGTGTCGATGCGGAAGATGGCTTTCAGGCCGCCACCGAGGTCTTCGACCCCGGAGATGATGAACTTGGACGAGCCGTCGGTCATCTGCATGCCGCTGCTGGACGTGCCGGCAGCACCAGCGCTGATGCTGGTCTGGGCCAGACCGGTCTTCAGGTCGCCCGACAGGGTGACGGAGGTCTGGGCCTGGGCCAGCGCCGGGACGGCGGAAGCGACGGCGAGCGCGATCAGGGTTTTCTTCATGGGTCAATCTCCTTGGTTTCTGGAATCACCGGGCGGCCCTCACGCCGCCACCACCCCCCGGTTCCTGGCCACAGGCGGGCCCGAGCACCGGTCGGAAGTCATTGCATTGTCATCAAATTCCAGCGGGGGTCAAAGCACGCAGCTACCGAGGGTGTGCTTTTTTCGCCACGCTGTGGTGCATTGGCAACAGTGGGCACAGGCATGGGGCGCTGCCCGGCATCGCTAGAATGGGCTGATGACTGCTCTTTCCTTTCTGATGTTCCCGTGAATGCCGCTTCCGATGATCCCCGGGTAGACGAACCCAGCCCCGTGGCCCGGGGGCCGGTGCTCTCGCCGCTCGATCGGCTGCTGGTGTCGATCGGGCGTGGGATGGCCACGCTGGCCTCCGGTCTGCCGGCGGCGCGGCCCAATCCGGCGGCGGCGCTTTCCGACGCCGACCTCGCGCCCGACCAGCGAGCCCTGGCCGCGGCGCTGATGCGCGTCAATCATGTCGGCGAGGTCTGCGCGCAGGCGCTCTATGACGGCCAGGCCGCAGGTACCCGCAATCCGGTGCTGCGCGAGACCTTCCTGCGCGCGGCTCAGGAAGAGATCGATCACCTGGCCTGGACCCGAGAGCGCATCGCCGAGCTGGGTGGGCGGCCGTCGCTGCTCAATCCGGTCTGGTATGCCGGCGCTTTCGGGCTGGGGCTGATGGCGTCGCGCGCCGGTGATGGCGTCAGCCTGGGCTTCATGGCCGAAACCGAGCATCAGGTGGAGCGCCACCTGGATTCCCACCTCGAGCGGCTGCCGGCCGACGACGCCCGATCACGGGCGGTGGTGGCGCAGATGAAGGGCGACGAAGCCGCGCATGCCCGGACGGCAGAGGCGCTGGGCGGTGCGGGACTGCCGGCGCCGCTGCGGGCCGCGATGCGGCTGGCAGCCCGGGTGATGACCACCACGGCCCACCGCATATAGACAGACGCGGCGCCGAGGCGCCCGCGCGCCGCCGCGGGCGCGATGACGGCAGGTGCCCCGAGGGGCAATCGCGTCAGTCTTCCAGGATTTCCCAGTCCATGGTCAGGCGGGCGGTGTGCGCCAGCATGGCCGAGGCCGAACAGTACTTGTCGTGCGAGAGCTTGATCGCGCGTTCCACCAGATTGGTCTTCAGCGCGCGGCCGCGCACGATGAAGTGGAAGTGGATGGCGGTGAACACCTTGGGGTCGGTCGGCGCGCGCTCGGCGGTGAGCTTGACCTCGCAGCCGCGGATGTCCTGCCCGCTCTTGCGCAGGATCAGCACCACGTCATAGGCCGTGCAGCCGCCAGTTCCTGCCAGGACCAGTTCCATCGGCCGCGGCGCCAGGTTGTTGCCCCCGCCCTCCACGGCGCCGTCCATCACGGCGGTATGGCCACTGCCGGTGGTGGCCAGAAAGCTCATGCCGGCAAGGCCGGTCCAGCTGACGGTGCATTCCATGAGGGGACTCCGGGTAGGCCCGCCGGGCGGGTGTGTTGCGCTGCGAAAAACAGAATGGTTTCCGAGAGGGATTGTCAGGAATTCGGGTGATGAGGCTCCCGAATCTCCATTCGCGGTTGTTGCAAGTGTCTGAAATTGATAGGTTTTTGTTTTGGCGCGCAGACTGCCGCGTGTTTGTTGCGGCGCCGCAAAAGATTCTTGCGGTGCAGCATGACGTGGGCTATAGTTGCGCCATCGGTTGTCGATGACAACCCCCCGCGTCTCCTCCACCCTCCTCCAATGGTGGATTCAGCCCGAACCCCTCCGGTTCGGGCTTTTTTTTGCCCGCTGGAAGCCTTTGACTTGGGTTCAGAAGCCGCGATAGAATAGCAGGCTTTCCGCCGTAAACAGGTTGGGCGGTGGGGTGCGGCAACGCCCGGAAGGGGCTTTGACACAGCCGTGCAAGCGGCCCAGCCAAGCGACCCGATCAATCGATCAGACCAGGTGACTGGCTCGGTTGCGGTCGGTTCATCCAAGAACAGGAACAGTGATGAAGACGTTTTCCGCCAAGCCTCACGAGGTGGTGCGTGAATGGTTTGTGGTCGATGGCACCAACAAGGTGCTGGGCCGGCTCGCTGCCGAGATCGCGCTGCGCCTGCGCGGCAAGCACAAGCCCGAGTACACGCCCCATGTGGACACCGGCGACTTCATCGTCGTGGTGAATGCTGGCCAGATCCGGGTGACCGGCAACAAGGCGATTGGCAAGAAGTACTACCGGCACAGCGGCTACCCGGGGGGCATCACCGAGACCGACTTCGGCAAGATGCAGTCCCGGTTCCCCGGGCGCGCGCTCGAGCACGCGGTCAAGGGCATGCTGCCCAAGGGGCCCCTGGGCTACGCCATGCTCAAGAAACTGAAGGTCTACGCCGAGCCCACTCACCCCCACACGGCTCAGCAGCCCAAGGCACTGGAGATCTGACATGATCGGCGAGTTCTATTACGGCACTGGCCGGCGCAAGACGTCGGTGGCCCGCGTGTTTCTCAAGAAGGGCTCCGGGCGCGTGGTCGTCAACGGCAAGCCGCTTGACAGCTATTTCGCCCGCGAGACCGGTCGCATGGTGGTGCGTCAGCCGCTCGAGCTGACCAACAACCTGGAAGCCTTCGACGTCAAGGTCAATGTCAAGGGCGGTGGCGAAAGCGGTCAGGCCGGGGCGGTTCGCCACGGCATCACCCGGGCGCTGATCGATTTCGACGAGACCCTCAAGCCGGCGCTGTCGCGCGCCGGTCTGGTCACCCGCGATGCCCGCGAGGTGGAGCGCAAGAAGGTCGGTCTGCACAAGGCCCGTCGGCGCAAGCAGTTCTCCAAGCGCTGACGCGGTTGGCCCGGCGCCACTTGCCGGGCCCTGCCAACTCTCGAGAGCCGCCGCGTGCGGCTCTTGTCTTTCCGGCCCTTGCCGACAGGCCTGGATCGGGCTGATAGCCGGGCCGGGTGCAGGGTTTGTTCCTGACCGTTACACTGTGGTATTCACTGGAGAAACCGACATGAACGCCGTTGCCGAGATGCCCGCCCCGCTGATCTTCACCGACAGCGCGGCCGACAAGGTGCGCCAGCTGATCGACGAGGAAGGCAACACCAACCTGAAGCTGCGGGTGTTCGTCCAGGGCGGCGGATGCTCCGGCTTCCAGTACGGGTTCACCTTCGACGAAGAGACCAACGAGGATGACACCGTGATGACCCGCAACGGGGTCACCCTGCTCATCGATGCCATGAGCTTCCAGTATCTGGTGGGCGCCGAGATCGACTACAAGGACGATCTCAACGGCGCGCAGTTCGTCATCAAGAACCCCAACGCCACCACCACCTGCGGCTGCGGTTCTTCGTTCTCGGCCTGACGCGCTTAGGCCGGGGGCTGCCGCCCCCGGTGCATGGCCCCCAGCACCCGGGGGCCGCTCGCGCCTGTCACTGAGGGCAGGTTGCCGGGCAGGTTCTGCAGACGCTGCCGGGCCAGCCAGGCGAAAGCCACCGCCTCCACCGCCTGGGCTGGCGCGCCGAGCGCCTCGGTTCGGTCCACGGTGGCCGGGGCGCACAGATCGGTGAGCCTTCTCACCAACACCGGATTGGCGGCGCCGCCGCCGCACAGGAATACCGCCTGAGCGCCGAAGGCCCGGCAATCGCGTGCGACCGTGACCGCGGTGAGTTCGAGCAAGGTGGCCTGCACGTCGGCGGCGTTCTGCTGCGCATCAGGCATGGCGTCGCGCAACGCGGCATCGAGCCAGGCCGGCGTGAACAGGTCGCGCCCGGTGCTCTTGGGCGCGGGCCGCGAGAAATAGGGGTCAGCCAGCAGCCTGGCCAGCAGACCGGCGTGCGGGCGGCCGCGAGCGGCGAGCGCGCCGTCGATGTCCATGGCGGTGCCGAGCACCCGCGAAGCCCAGAGATCGAGCAGCAGGTTGGCCGGGCCCGTGTCGTGGCCGAGCACGGTGCCGTCACCTGCCAGCAGGCTGACATTGGCGATCCCGCCCAGGTTCACGATCGCGCGGCGCTCGCCGGGTTGTCCGAACACCTCGGCGTGGAATGCGGGAACCAGCGGCGCGCCCTGGCCGCCTGCGGCGATATCGGCGCTGCGGAAATCACAGACCACATCCCAACCGGTGAGTTCGGCGAGCAGCGCGCCGTCGAGCAACTGCACGGTATAGCCCTGGTCGGGCTGATGACGAACCGTCTGGCCATGCGCGCCGATCAGGCCCGCACGGATTGCCTGCTGGGCATGTGCCTCTCGGATGAGGGGCTCGCAGACCTCCGCGTAGGCGCGGGCCAGCGCAATGGCGGCGAGCCGGGAACGGTGCAGTTCATCGGGCGCCGGCGCCTGCAGCGCGAGCAGTTCGGCACGCAACGCTGACGGCATCGGCAGGGACTGGAAGGCGAGGGTCTGTGGGCGACCCTCATGCCAGCGCACCAGGGCACCATCGATGCCGTCGAGGCTGGTTCCCGACATCAGGCCGATGGTGAGCGGAGTGGCTTGCGGCGGGCGCATGGGCTGGTCAGGCGTGGGCGTTACGCGCCGGAGAGGTTTGCCCGGCGCGTGGGCAGGCGCTGTGCCCGCCGAATTGAACGCCTGACGGGAGGGAGCGCCCTGTGGGGGCGAAACCCGCCTACTGGAAGCTGGCGCTGCGCAGGCTGTCGAGCAGGGCGAGCCGGTGCCGCAGCGGGCTGAGTGCAGCAGAGAAGGCGACGCGTTCGGCGGGCTCGAGCGCACGGGCTTCGGTGGGGGCGACCTTCAGCGGATCGACGTGCTCGCCGGCGATGCGCAGCTCATAGTGCAGGTGGGGGCCGGTGCTCCAGCCGCTCATGCCGACTGCGCCGATGACATCACCCTGATCAACCCGGGCGCCGGTGCGGATGCCGGTGGCGAAGTCCTGCAGGTGCGCGTAGAGCGTGGACTTCTGGTTGGCGTGGCGGATGATGATGACGTTGCCGTAGCCGCGCTGCTGGCCGGCGAACTCGACCACGCCCTCGGCGGCGGCGCGCACCCGCGTGCCCACCGGCGCGGAGAAGTCGACGCCGCGATGGGCGCGCCAGTCTCGCATGATGGGGTGCAGCCGGGCTTCGCTGAAGCCGGAGGACACGCGGCTGAACTCCAGCGGGTTGAGCAGGAAGGCCTTCTTGAGGCTGCGGCCCTCGGCATCGAAGTACTCGCCCTTGCCGCGACGCTCGTGCCAGAAGGCGCGGTGCACCTTGCCGCCGGTGACGAATTCGGCGGCCAGCACCCGGGTGGCCACGGGTGCGTCGAGGCTGTCGGCCTCACGAAGGAGGTCGTAGACGACCCGCAGGCGATCACCGCGACGCAGGTCTCTCTGGAGGTCTATGTCGCCGCCGAAGATCTCGGCGATCTGCACCGCGACCGACTCGGGGATGCCGGCGCCGTCGGTGGCCGCGAAGAGCGAGGTGCGGATCTCGGTGGCGCGCATCTCGGTGCTGCGCTCGATGGGCACCGATTCCTCATGCGCGCTGAAGCCGGCATCAGCACGGCGGATGATCAGGCGCCGCGCGGCCTGGGCGGAGCGGGGGTCATCCTCGAAGCCCGTGCCGCGGTAGGCAATGCGCTGCACCCGGCCGAGGGAATCGATCTCGGCCCGCAGGCTGCGGCCGGGGCGCAGCACCAGCGCCCGGCGGGCGACGGGATCGATGGCGGCAAAGCGCAGGAATTCGGTGTCGTTGGCGCCAAGCCGGGCGAGCACGATGGCCAGGCTGTCGCCCCGACGGACGAGCTCGCTCTGCAGGAAGCTCTCGCTGCCGTCGGCCGCGCTGACCGACACCGCGAGGGACTCGGTGACCGTGAGGACCTCGGGTGCCGCAGCGCCGGCCAGCGGATCGGTGCCGAAGGCCGTGACCGCGCCGAGCCCGCCCACGAGGGCGACGATCAGCGAAATCTGGCGAAGGCGACGAGCAGGCAGCGGCATGAGCGGGGGCGGGCGGACTCGGTCAACAGGACGATGTTGGCGACGGGCAGCCGGGTTGGACGGGCGCTTCGGTAGAATTGCGGGGTTCTGCGGCACGCGCCGGGTAGCCTGGCAACAGGCTGCCGGGCGGCAGGCAATCGACACCTGCCGGCGGCAAATCACGGCGAGCCGCCAGTGTAAACCATCCGATACAAGGTCCCAACAGGCTCCCCCCATGAACGCCCCGGATTCCGCGATCAGCGAGCAGGCCCGCGACGCCCTGCGCATCAGCCTGAGGGGCTGCGACGAACTGCTCATCGAGCAGGAGTGGCTGCGCAAGCTGGCGCGCAGCGAGCGCACGGGCGTGCCCCTGCGCATCAAGCTGGGGCTGGACCCCACCGCGCCCGATCTGCACATCGGCCACACCGTGGTGCTGAACAAGATGCGCCAGCTACAGGACCTCGGCCACACGGTGATCTTCCTGATCGGCGACTTCACCGCCATGATCGGCGACCCCTCCGGCCGCAACACCACCCGGCCGGCGCTCACCCGCGAGCAGATCGAGGCCAATGCCCGAACCTACTTCGAGCAGGCCAGCCTCGTGCTCGACCCGGCCCGCACCGAGATCCGCTACAACTCCGAATGGAGCGATCCGCTTGGCGCGCGCGGCATGATCCAGCTCGCCTCGCGTTACACCCTGGCGCGCATGCTCGAGCGCGATGACTTCACCCGTCGCTTCAAGGGCGGCGTGCCCATCTCGGTGCACGAGCTGCTCTATCCGCTCATGCAGGGCTACGACTCGGTGGCGCTCAAGAGCGACATCGAGCTGGGCGGCACCGACCAGAAATTCAACCTCCTGGTGGGGCGCGAGCTGCAGCGCGAATACGGCCAGGAGCCGCAGTGCATCCTGACCATGCCGCTGCTCGAGGGGCTCGACGGCGTCGAGAAGATGTCCAAGTCCAAGGGCAACTACGTGGGCATCACCGACGCGCCCGAGGAGATGTTCGGCAAGCTGATGTCCATCTCCGACACCCTGATGTGGCGCTACTTCACGCTGCTGTCGTTCCGGCCGATGGCCGAGATCGACGCGCTGCGCGCGAGCTGCGAGCAGGGCCGCAATCCGCGCGATGCCAAGGTGATGCTCGCCCAGGAGATCGTGTCCCGCTTCCATTCGCCGGCCCGTGCCGAGCAGGCGCTGGCCGCCTTCGAGGCGCGTTTCCGCGAGGGCGCCCTGCCCGAGGACATGCCCGAGGTCACGGTCCAGGGTGCCCCGCTCGCGGTCACGCAGCTGCTGCGTCAGGCGCAGCTGGTGCCGTCGGGGTCCGAGGCCACCCGCAACATCGAGCAGGGCGGCGTGCGGATCGACGGCGAGCGGGTCAGCGACAAGGGCCTGAAGCTGCCGGCAGGCACGTACGTGGTCCAGGTGGGCAAGCGTCGCTTCGCGCGCGTGACCCTGGTCGGTTGAGCCGCGGTGATCGGCTTGCTGCAGCGCGCGGCGCAGGCCCGCGTCGAGGTCGATGGCGCGGTGGTCGGCGAGATCGGGCGCGGCCTCATGGTGCTGGTGTGCGCCGAGCGCGATGACACCCCCGCGCAGGCGCGCGCGTTGCTGTCGCGGCTGCTCGCCTTCCGGGTGTTTCCCGACGAGCGGGGGCGCATGAACCGCAGCCTGGTCGAGCTGGCTGCCGGCGCTGGCGACGCCGGCCTGCTGCTGGTGCCGCAGTTCACGCTCGCGGCCGACACCCGCAGCGGCACGCGACCGAGCTTCACGCCCGCGGCCGCGCCGGCGCTGGCCCGGGAGCTCTTCGATGGCCTGGTTGGCATGGCCCGCGAGGCATTCCCGCGCGTGGCCACGGGTGAGTTCGGCGCCGACATGCAGGTGCACCTCGTCAATGACGGGCCGGTGACCTTCTGGCTGCATGCGCCCCCGCCCGGGCCGGCGCCGCGAGGGGTCTCCCCATGACCGGGCGGGTGCGGGTGTTTCGCGAGGCCTCGACATGACCGAGCTGGTGCTGGTGCGTCACGGGCTCACCGCCTGGAACCGCGAGACCCGCTTCCAGGGGCACATCGACATCCCCCTCGACCCGGACGGCCATGCGGAGGCCGAACGGGCCGCGCAGGCGCTTGCCGAACAGGCGCTCGCCGCGCCGGTGAGCGCCGTCTACAGCAGCGACCTGACCCGCGCCCGCCAGACCGCCGAGCCGATCGCGCGTCGGCTGGGCCTGCCGGTGCGGGTGGACCCGGCCATGCGCGAGCGCCACTACGGGGCCTTCGAAGGGCTCACCCCCGAGGAACTGCAGCGCGACTGGGGCCCGGCGTTTGCCCGCTGGCGGGGCCGCGAGCTCGATTTCGCGCTGCCCGGCGGCGGCGAGAGCCTGCGCGGCTTCCATGACCGGGTGCTCGCGGCCATCGAGGCCATGGCCGCGCGCCACCCTGGCGAGCGAGTGGTGGCGGTGACCCACGGCGGCGTGCTCGATGTGGTTCATCGCATTGCCGCGGACATCGCGCTCGCCGATCCGCGTCGTCAGCCCATCCGCAATGCCAGTCTGAACGCGATCCGCCGTACGCCGCAGGGCTGGGCGGTGGTGGCCTGGGGCGTGGTCGACCATCTCGACTGACCCGCGCCCGTCTGCGCGGGCTCATTTGCCCGCGCGTCGGCCGCTTCGATAAAATACAAGGGTCTGCGCGACTGGCGATCAGGTAGAGCACTACCGGGGAGCGCAGACCTTGTCGGGGCGGCGGGTTCGCGCCGCCCGTCTTCCATGTCTGCCGCGCGCCTGGGCAGCCGTCAGCACCCACCATCGGCTGTTCGAGGAGTCATCCCATGTTCGATCGCAGCAGGACCATTGAAGTCGTCGACCCCGAGCTCTGGCAGGCCATGGTCGCCGAGAACCGGCGCCAGGAAGAGCACATCGAGCTCATCGCCTCCGAGAACTACGCCAGCCCTGCCGTGATGGCCGCGCAGGGCGGGCAGATGACCAACAAGTACGCCGAGGGCTACCCGGGCAAGCGCTACTACGGCGGCTGCGAGCACGTGGACGTGGCCGAGCAGCTGGCCATCGACCGCGTGCGCAAGCTGTTCGGTTCCGATGCCGCCAATGTGCAGCCGCATTCGGGCGCCCAGGCCAACGAGGCGGTGTTCCTCGCCTTCCTGAACCCCGGCGACACCATCATGGGCATGAGCCTCGCCGAGGGTGGGCACCTCACCCACGGCATGCCGCTGAACATCTCCGGCAAGTGGTTCAAGGTGGTCTCCTACGGGCTCGATGCCAACGAGGCGATCGACTACGACCAGATGGAGGCGCGGGCCCGCGAGCACCGGCCCAAGCTGATCATCGCCGGCGCGTCGGCGTATTCGCTGCGCATCGACTTCGAACGCTTCGCGCGGGTGGCGCGCGAGGTGGGCGCGATCTTCATGGTCGACATGGCCCATTACGCCGGGCTGATCGCCGCCGGGGTCTACCCGAACCCGGTGCCGCACGCCGACATCGTCACGTCCACCACGCACAAGAGCCTTCGCGGGCCGCGTGGCGGCATCATCCTGATGCGCGCCGAGCACGAGAAGGCGATCAATTCGGCCATCTTCCCCGGCCTGCAGGGCGGCCCGCTGATGCACGTGATCGCGGCCAAGGCGGTGGCCTTCAAGGAGGCGCTCGATCCGTCCTTCGCGGTGTATCAGCGGCAGGTGATCGCCAACGCAGACGCGCTGGCGCGCACGCTCATCGAGCGCGGCCTGCGCATCGTGTCGGGCCGCACCGAGAGCCATGTGATGCTGGTCGATCTGCGCGCCAAGCGGATCACCGGCAAGGCCGCCGAAGCGGTGCTGGGCCAGGCCCACATCACCTGCAACAAGAACGCCATCCCGAACGATCCCGAGAAGCCCTTCGTCACCAGCGGCATCCGGCTCGGCTCGCCGGCCATGACCACCCGTGGCTTCGGCACCCCTGAGGCGGTGACGGTGGGCCACCTCATTGCCGATGTGCTCGATGCGCCGCAGGACGAGTCCCGCATCGCGTCGGTGCGGGCGAGGGTGGCCGAACTCACCGCGCGCTTCCCGGTCTACCGCTGAGCCGGGCGCCGGGTCGCGGAGCCGGTCGTGCACTGCCCGTTCTGCGACCACGGCGACACCCAGGTCATCGACACCCGGGCCTCCGACGACGGCGACACCATCCGCCGCCGTCGGCGCTGCCCCAACTGCGACAAGCGCTTCACCACCTACGAGCGCATCGAGCTCACGATGCCGGCGGTGGTCAAGAAGAACGGTTCACGCGCCGAGTTCGACCGGCGCAAGCTGCGCGCCTCGCTGCAGCTTGCGTTGCGAAAGCGGCCGGTGGGCCTGGAGCAGGTGGATGCGGCCACCCATCGCATCGAGGACAAGCTGCTGGGGCTGGGCCTGCGCGAGGTGCCCAGCGAGCGGATCGGCGAGCTGGTGATGCGCGAGCTCAAGCGCCTGGACAAGGTGGCCTACGTGCGCTTCGCGTCGGTGTACCGCAGCTTCGAGGACGTGGACGAGTTCACCGACCTGATCCAGGAGGTCAAGCCCCGACGCGGCCGTTGAGGCGCGCTCAGCCAGGGCCCGGCAGGCCGGCCTCGGCCAGCGGCGGCCGGCCGCTTGCGGGGCGCGCGCGCCGCGGTTCGTCGGAGCGGGTGGCCTCCTCGCTGCCTGCCGGCCGGGCCGAGCGGCGATCGACCACGCGGTCGCGCCCCATCGCCTTGGCCAGGTAGACCCGCCGATCGGCCATCGCGAAGAGCTCCTCGATGGTGGCGGCCTCGCGGCCCTGGGCCACGCCGATCGACACCGTGAGCGGGATGCGCAGGTTCTCGGCCTGGAATGGATGGGCCCGAACACGCTCGCACAGTGCCAGCGCCTCCTCGCGCACCAGGGCCTCGCTGTCGCGCTCGATCAGGGCGCAGAACTCCTCGCCGCCATAGCGCGCGACCAGATCGCAGCCGGGCAGGGCATCGCGCAGCACCGCGGCGAAATGCGCCAGCACCCGGTCGCCCACCTTGTGGCCGTGCCGGTCGTTGACCTGCTTGAACCAGTCGATGTCGATCATGAGCAGCGCGGTGCGGTGCCGCTGGGTGAGCAGGCTGGCCCGCGCGCTGGCGAACAGGTCGCGGCGGGTGGACAGCCCGGTGAGCTCGTCGGTGGACGCGGCCCGGCGCAGTTCACCGGCCAGCCGGCCGTTGACGCAGCTGATGGTCACCAGCGCATGCATGAGCGGCGACAGCGAGCAGAGCGCCGCGAGCAGCGATTCGATCACGCTGCCGGAGAAGCCCGGCCCGGTGAGGCCCGCGCCGGCGAAGACCCCCACCCAGGACAGCCGGAACAGGTGGGCGAACACCAGGAACCCTGCGAGGGCGATTGCCGCGGTCATGGGCCCGCGCGGATCGACGGCCAGTCGCCGGCCGAGCACCGGCAGCATCAGCGCCGCGAAGCCGCCCTGGATGACCGATCCGATCTGGGGGTAGAGCTCGTCGACTGGCGTGTTCAGGCCGCTCAGCGCCATGTGCAGGCCGATCAGGCTGATGACGATGCCCGCGGCGAGGTGAGGGCGCGGCGGCAGCAGGCACAGCCGGCGCACCGATTCATACAGCATGACCAGGCCGGCGGTGCCGCCCGCGTCGGCAAGGATCTGCAGCGTGGTGCCGGGCTGGGTGGCTGGCATGGCCGACACCAGCAGCGACAGGCTGACCAGCAGCTGCGACCACGCGCCCCAGACCAGCGCCGGCCCGCTGGGGCCATGGGTGCGACGGGCCGAGAGCAGGCTGACGGCGCAGATGGCGCTGGCGGCGGCGCCCACCAGATACAGCGTGCGCAGGTCAACGGGGAGGTCCATTCGGGCAGGCTAGCAGGCGCCCGCCCGGCGGTGCGCCGGTGGGCGACCGCCGTGCCATGCCGGCCGATGAACGCCCCTCAGCGGCCGGCCTGCTCCGCGTTGCGGCGGATCTGCGCCAGCGTGAGGTTGGGCGTGATCGCGTCGGGGTCGATCTGCAGGTGCAGCAGGGCGGGGCGCCGCTCATCGCGGGCGACGGCCAGCGCCCTGGCCAGCGCAGGGCCGAACTCGGCGGTGCGGGTGACGCGCTCGCCGTGGGCGCCGAAGGCCTGGGCGAACTGGACGAAGTCGGGGTTGGTGAGGCCGCTGCCCAGCACCCGGCCGGGGTATTCGCGCTCCTGGTGCATGCGGATGGTGCCGTACATGCCGTTGTCGAAGACCAGCACCACCAGGCCCGCGCCGTAGCGGGTGGCGGTGGCCAGCTCCTGGCCGGTCATGAGGAAGTCACCGTCGCCGGCGAAGCAGATCACGCAGCGCTCGGGCTGGGCGATGGCCGCCGCCACCGCGGCGGGCACGCCCATGCCCATCGCCCCGGAGGTGGGCGCGAGCTGGGAGCGGGTCTGCGCGCCGCCGGACTCGTCGGGCGCGGCGGCGCGGCCGTCGGCCAGACGCCGTGCCGACACCGGCGCGTAGCGCCAGAAGCGGTGAGCCCAGGTGGCGAAGTTGCCGGCGCCGTTGGTGATGACCGCATCGGCCGGCGCGAGTTCGCGCAGGGTCTGCACCACCTGCCAGAGATCGAGCTCGGGGGCGAGCGAGGCCATGGCCGGGGGCCGACCCTGCCAGGCCTCGTAGTCGGCCCGCGCCTCGGCCGCGCGAGCCTGCCAGGCGGCGGGGTCGACCTGGATCTCGGCCAGCGCCTCGGTGATCTCGGGCATGCCGGCGTTGATCATCATCTCGGTCTGGTAGACCCGGCCCAGCTCCTCGGCGCCGGGATGCACGTGGATGATGGGCTGGCGCGGCACCGGCGCCTCGAACAGGGTGTACCCCGAGGTGGTCATCTCGCCCAGCCGCGGGCCGAGCACCAGCACCAGGTCGGATTCGCGGATGCGCGCGGCAAGCTTCGGATTGATGCCGATGCCGACGTCGCCCGCGTAGAGCGGGTGGTGGTTGTCGAAGACATCCTGATTGCGGAAGGACACGCCCACCGGCAGCCGGTTGCGCTCGGCAAAGCACTGCAGCGCCGCCACCGCGCCAGGCGTCCAGCCGCCGCCGCCGGCGATCACGAAGGGCCGCTGCGCCGCGGCCAGCCGGGCGCGCAGCTGCGCGAGCTGCGCCGGCGAGGCGGCGCCGCGCACCGGCTGGAAAGGCCGGGTGTCGGCCACCGCCGCGCGCTGGGTGAGCATGTCCTCGGGCAGGGCGAGCACCACCGGACCGGGCCGGCCGCTGGTGGCGGTCTGGAAGGCGTGCAGCATGTATTCGGGGATGCGGTCGGCGCGGTCGACCTGGGCGACCCACTTGGCCATCTGCCCGAACATGCGCCGGTAGTCGATCTCCTGGAAGGCCTCGCGCTCGATGAAGTCGTTGCCCACCTGGCCGATCAGCATGATGAGCGGCGTGGAGTCCTGGAAGGCGGTGTGCACGCCGATGGAGCCGTTGGTGGCGCCGGGGCCGCGGGTCACCATCAGCACGCCGGGCTTGCCGGTGAGCTTGGCGTAGGCATCGGCCATGAACGAGGCGCCGCCCTCGTGCCGGCAGATGACGAAGCGCATGCGGTCCTGGTGCCGGTACAGGCCGTCGAGCACCGCGAGATAGCTCTCGCCCGGCACGCCGAACAGGGTGTCCACGCCATGGATGGCCAGGGCGTCGGCGAGGATCTGGCCGCCGGCGCGGTCCGGGTGGGTGGGTTGGGATGCGGCGTCGGGCATGGCGGGACCTCGTCGGTTGAACCGGGGCGAGTGTATCGCCTGCCCCGGGCGGGCTTTCGCGCGTCGGTACAATCGGCGGTCCATGTTCACCGATGCCGATCATCAGCACATGAGCCGGGCGCTGGCGCTTGCCGCGCAGGGCCTGTTCACCACCACGCCCAACCCGCGGGTGGGCGCGGTGGTGGTGCGCGACGGGCAGGTGGTGGGCGAGGGCTGGCACCGGCGCGCCGGCCAGGGCCACGCCGAGGTGCTCGCGCTGGCGCAGGCCGGCGAGCTCGCGCGGGGCGCCACGGTGTACGTCACGCTCGAGCCCTGCAGCCACTTCGGCCGCACGCCGCCCTGCGCGCAGGCCCTGATCGATGCCGGCGTGAGCCGCGTGGTGGCCGCCATGGAAGACCCCAACCCGGCGGTGAACGGCCGCGGGCTGGCCATGCTGCGCGATGCCGGCATCGATGTGCGCTGCGGCCTGCTCGGCCAGCAGGCCGCCGAGCTGAACATCGGTTTCGTCTCGCGCATGACCCGCGGCCTGCCCTGGGTGCGGCTCAAGCTCGCGGCCAGCCTCGATGGCCGCACGGCGCTGCACGATGGTCGCAGCCAGTGGATCACCGGCGCCGCCGCGCGCGCCGACGGGCATCACTGGCGGGCGCGGGCCTGCGCGGTGCTCACCGGCATCGGCACGGTGCGCGATGACGACCCGCGGCTCACCGTGCGCGAGGTGGCCACCGATCGGCAACCGTTGCGGGTGCTGGTCGACTCCCGACTGGCCGTCGATCCCCATGCCCGGCTGCTGCAGGGCGGGGCGCTGGTGGTCTGCGCGGTCGAGGATCCGACGCGCGCGCGCGAACTGCAGGACCGCGGCTGCGAACTGCTCGTGCTGCCCGGCCCGGGCGGAAAGGTCGATCTGCCGGCCCTGATGCGCGAGCTCGCGCGCCGCGGCGTGAACGAGCTGCATGTCGAGGCGGGCTTCAAGCTCAATGGGTCGCTGGTGCGCGAGGGCTGCATCGACGAGCTGCTGGTCTACCTCGCCCCCAGCCTCATCGGCGATGCCGCCGGCATGTTCGACCTGCCGGCCCTGCCCGAGCTCGAGGCCCGCCAGCGGCTGGTCTTCCACGCGGTGGACCGGGTGGGCGACGACCTCCGTGTGCTCGCCCGCTGGAATCGCGGACTGTCCTGAGCGGTTCGCTGCCGGGCCGCGGGGTAGAATGCGGCATGGCGCTTTCATCGACACCCGAGATCCTCGCCGAGTTCCGGGCCGGCAAGATGGTCATCCTCATTGACGAGGAAGACCGCGAGAACGAAGGGGATCTGGTCCTCGCGGCCGACTTCGTCACGCCCGAGGCCATCAACTTCATGGCCCGGCACGCGCGCGGCCTCATCTGCCTCACCCTCACCGAAGAGCGCTGCCGGCAGCTCGCCCTGCCGCTCATGACCGCCAGCAACGGCGCGCGCACCGGCACCAACTTCACCATGTCCATCGAGGCCGCCGAGGGGGTCACCACCGGCATCTCGGCCGCTGACCGCGCCCGCACCGTGGCGGCGGCGGTGGCACGCCACGCGCGCCCCGAAGACATCGTGCAGCCCGGCCACATCTTCCCCGTGATGGCCAAGCCCGGTGGCGTGCTCAGCCGCGCCGGGCACACAGAAGCCGGCTGCGACCTCGGCGCGCTGGCGGGGCTCACGCCCGCGTCGGTGATCTGCGAGATCATGAAGGAAGACGGCACCATGGCCCGTCTGCCCGACCTGATCGAGTTCGCCGCGCAGCACGGCCTGAAGATCGGCACCATCGCCGACCTCATCGAGTATCGCAGCGCCAACGAGACCCTGGTCGAGCGGGTGGGCACGCGAGAGATCGAGACCGCCCATGGCGTGTTCCAGCTCAACATCTTCCGCGACAAGCCCTCCGGCCAGCCGCACCTGGCGCTGGTGCTCGGTGACCCGGCCTCTGCTGATGAAACCCTGGTGCGGGTGCACGAGCCCACCTCGGTCCTCGATCTCATCGATGTCGCGCGCGGCACCCATGCCTGGAGCGTTCAGCGGTCGCTGCAGGCCATCCGTGCCCGGGGCCACGGCGTGCTGGTCATGCTCAATTGCGCGCTTGGCGCTGATGCGGTCTTCGCGCAGTCCGATGCCATGATCCGGCTGGCGCGCGGCGATGGCTCGCTGCGCCGTACCAGCAAGTTTGACCTGCGCACCTATGGCACCGGCGCGCAGATCCTCAAGGAGCTTGGCGTGCGTCGCATGCGGCTGTTGTCCGCGCCGCGCAAGCTGCCCAGCGTGGCGGGTTACGACCTGGAAATTGCCGGCTTCGAGCCCGGGGAATGAGGTGAGCGGTGAGCATTGACATCTTCGATGCCGGAACCAACGGCGAAGGCCTTCGCATCGGCGTGGTCCAGGCCCGGTTCAACGAGCCGGTGTGCGCGGCCCTGCGCGAGGCCTGCCTCGAGCTGCTCATGCGCCTGGGCGTGGGCGAGGAAGACATCTTCGTCTGCACGGTCCCTGGCGCGCTCGAGATCCCGCTGGCGCTGCAGAAGCTCGCCCAGACCGGCGAGTTCGATGCTCTGGTGGCGCTGGGCGCGGTGATCCGCGGCGAGACCTATCACTTCGAGGTGGTCTCCAACGAGAGCGCGGCCGGCGTTGCGCGGGTGTCGCTCGACTTCTCCATCCCGATCGCCAACGCCATCCTCACCACCGAGGATGATGATCAGGCCATGGTCCGGGCCGCCGAGAAGGGCGCCGATGCCGCCCGCGTGGCGGTCGAGATGGCCAACCTCACGGCCTCCATCGCATCGCTCGGCGGCGGCGCCGACGACGACGAGCTCGAGGACGACTGATCCATGGCCGAGCGCCCCGCGTCCGGCCCGCCGCGTCCGGCGCAGCGCAGCGCCCGGCGCCGCTCCCGCGAGCTCGCGGTGCAGGGCCTCTACCAGTGGCTGGTCGCCCGCGAGGACGGCGGTGCGATCGAGGCGCATCTGGCCGAGGCCCCGGAGTTCGGCAAGGCCGACCGCGAGCACCTGTCCGCGCTGCTGCACGGGGTCATCCGCGACCTTTCCAGCCTCCACGAGGCCCTGGTGCCGCATCTTGACCGCACCCTGGCCGAGCTGAGCCCGGTGGAGCACGCCACCCTGCTGGTGGGCGCCTATGAACTCGCCCGGCATCCCGAGATTCCGTACCGCGTGGTCATCAACGAGGCGGTCGAGCTCGCCAAGACCTTCGGCGGCACCGACGGCTTTCGCTACGTCAACGGCGTGCTCGACCGGGTGGCGGGCCGGCTGCGGGCCACGGAGGTGGCTGCCCGGCGTCACTGATGGGCGAGTTCGAGCTCATCCGCCGGCACTTCGCCGGCGCGCCGCTGCGCCGCGCGCGCCTGGGCATCGGCGATGACTGCGCCCTGCTGGGCGACCTTCCGGTGGGGGAATGCCTGGCGGTCAGCACCGACCTGCTGGTGGCCGGCCGGCACTTCTTCACCGATGTCGATCCCGCCGCCCTGGGCTGGAAGTCGCTGGCGGTCAATCTCTCCGATCTGGCCGCCATGGGCGCCACGCCGATCGGCTTCACCCTGGCCCTGGCTCTGCCGCAGGCCGACGATCGCTGGCTGGCCGGGTTTGCCGCCGGGCTGCTCCGGCTGGCCGCCCGCCATGACTGCGAGCTGATTGGCGGCGACACCACCCGCGGGCCGCTCACCATCGGCATCACGGTGTTCGGCCATGTCCCCCCGGCGCAGGCCCTGCGCCGCGATCGCGGCCAGCCCGGCGATGACCTCTGGGTCTCGGGCCCGCTGGGCGCCGCGGCCTTCGCGGTGGCCGAGCGGCTGGCCGGCCGGCCGCTGCCTGAGGGCCACCCGGCGCGTGTCCGGCTCGAGCGGCCGAGCCCGCGCCTGCGCCTGGGCCGCGCCCTGCTGGGCCGGGCGCAGGCGGCCATCGACCTCTCCGACGGGCTGTGGGGAGACCTCGGCCACCTGTGCGAGCGCTCCGGCATCGGCGCGCGCGTACATTGGCCTGCAGTGCCGGTCTCGCCCTCGCTGGGGGGTCTGCCGCCGGATCGCCAGCGGGCGCTGGCGCTGGCCGGTGGCGACGACTACGAACTGCTCTTCAGCGCGCCGCCCGAGGCCCGTGCCGGCATCGCGGCGCTGGCCGGTGACGGCGCCGCGCCTGCCCGCATCGGCACCCTGGTGAGCGCGCCGGGTATCCGGCTGCTTGATGGCGATGGGGCTACCATCGACACCGATGCCCTCCATGCCTTCGACCATTTCCGCTGACGCCATCGCCCGGCCCGGGTTCGCCTTCATGCGGCCGCACCTGTCGCGCTGGATCGCGCTGGGCTTTGGCAGCGGCCTCTCGCCGCGCGCGCCTGGCACGGTCGGCACGCTCTGGGCGTGGGTGGCGTGGCTGGCGCTGCCGGCGCACTGGCCGGCCGCGGCCCAGGCGGCGCTGATCGCCGTGGGTCTGGCGATCGGCCCCTGGGCCTGCGCGCGCACCGCGCATGACCTTGGCGTGAAGGACCACGGCGCCATCGTCTGGGACGAGATCGTCGCGTTCTGGATCGTGCTCATGGTGTTGCCGGCGACCTTTGGCTGGCAGTTGGCCGGCTTCGCGCTGTTCCGCCTGCTCGATGCGACCAAGCCGCCGCCGATCGGCTGGGCCGATCGCCGTGTGCCGGGTGGCCTGGGCGTGATGCTCGATGACCTGCTCGCCGCCTTCGTCACGCTGTTCCTCCTCGCGCTCGCGCGCTCCTGGTTCTGAGGCCATGACCCTGCCCCAAGACGCTGTCGCCGACGATGCCGCGGTGGTCGCCCTGGCCACGCGCCTGGGCCGTCTGCTCGTGCCCTCGGGCCGCATGCTCGCCACCGTCGAATCCTGCACCGGCGGGCTGATCGCCCGCGCGCTCACCGAGACCCCGGGCTCGAGCGCCTGGTTCGATCGCGGTTTCATCACCTACAGCAATCAGGCAAAGACCGATCTGGTGGGCGTGCCCGAGGCCCTGCTCGCGCAGTTCGGCGCGGTGAGCGAGCCGGTTGCGCGAGCCATGGCCGAGGGCGGCCTGGCCCGCAGCGCGGCCTTCCTGACCATGTCGGTCACCGGGGTCGCCGGCCCCGGTGGCGGCAGCCCCGACAAGCCGGTGGGGCTGGTGTGCTTCGGCTGGGCCCTGCGCGGCGAGGCGGCGCAGAGCCTCACGCACCGGTTCGACGGCGATCGCGCGGCGGTGCGCCGGCAGGCGGCACTGTTCGCGCTGCGGGGCGCCCTGCAGCGGGTGGCGCCGCCACCGCTCGGCCTGGCGGCCGAGCCCTGAGGCCTGTCTGCCAGCAGCCACACCCCGAGGAATCAGCCAAAGGTCTGATTGTTTATACAGTAGTCCTGTGGGATACTTTGTGCCTCACCCCACCGGAAAACGCCATGGACAAGGTCATCAAGATGGAAGACGCCAAATCCAGAACCGAGCGCGCCAAGGCGCTCACCGCCGCGCTGGCCCAGATCGAGAAGCAGTTCGGCAAGGGCTCCATCATGAAGCTGGCCGACGGCGAGGTCGCGGCCGACATCCAGGTGGTCTCCACCGGCTCGCTCGGCCTGGACATCGCGCTGGGTGTGGGCGGCCTGCCGCGTGGCCGGGTCATCGAGATCTACGGCCCTGAGTCCTCCGGCAAGACCACCCTCACGCTGCAGGTCATCGCTGAAATGCAGCAGCTCGGCGGCACCTGCGCCTTCATTGATGCCGAGCACGCGCTCGATGTCCAGTACGCCGCCAAGCTCGGGGTCAATCTCTCCGATCTTCTGGTGTCGCAGCCCGACACCGGCGAGCAGGCGCTCGAGATCGCCGATGCCCTGGTGCGCAGCGGCTCGGTTGACCTCATCGTCATCGACTCCGTCGCCGCGCTCACCCCCAAGGCCGAGATCGAAGGCGAGATGGGCGATTCCCTGCCCGGTCTGCAGGCCCGTCTCATGTCGCAGGCGCTGCGCAAGCTCACCGGCACCATCAAGCGCACCAACAGCATGGTGATCTTCATCAACCAGATCCGCATGAAGATCGGTGTCATGTTCGGCAACCCCGAGACCACCACCGGCGGCAATGCCCTGAAGTTCTACGCCTCGGTCCGGCTTGACATCCGGCGCACCGGCTCCATCAAGAAGGGCGAGGAAGTGGTCGGCTCCGAGACCAAGGTCAAGGTCGTGAAGAACAAGGTCGCTCCGCCCTTCAAGCAGGCCGCCTTCGACATCCTCTACGGCGAAGGCATCTCCCGCGAGGGTGAAATCCTCGATCTCGGCGCCGAGTGCTCGGTCATTGAAAAATCCGGTGCCTGGTACAGCTACCAGGGCGAACGCGTGGGGCAGGGCAAGGACAACGCCCGCGAGTATCTGCGCGAGCGTCCCGAACTCGCCCGAGAGATCGAGAACAAGGTTCGCGAGCACTTCGGGGTCAGCCATCGGGGTGGCGCCGAGGAGGCCGCCTGATCGGCAGGCGGTCTGGCCCTCCGCTCTCGCTGAGGGCGCGGGCGCTGGCGCATCTCGCGCGTCGTGAGCACAGCCGTACCGAGCTCGCCCGCAAGCTTGCGCCGCACGCGCCCGATCCCGACACGCTCGAGGCGCTCCTCCAGGGGCTGGCCCAGGAAGGCCTGCTGAGCGATCAGCGGTTCATCGAAAGCCTGGTGCGCAGGCGGGGCGCCCGCTACGGCGTGCGCCGCCTGGCGCAAGAGCTCGCCGAGCATCGGCTTGGCGGTGAGATCAGCGCCGAGCCGCTCGCCGAGTTGCGGCGCGCCGAGCCTGAACTCGCCTGGCAAGCCTGGGAGCGCCGCTTCGGGGTGCCGCCCACTGATCTCGCCGAGCGGGCCCGTCAGCATCGGTTCCTCATGGCGCGCGGCTTCGGCGCCGAGGCGGTGGCGTCGGTCTTTCGGCGGCTTCGCCTTGGCCAGAACGCGCCAATGCCAGGGCATGCTGAGGATCCAACCCTCGAGTAAGCGCGGGTCCGCGCCCCCGCCGTCGCGCCAGCGGCGCGGGGCCCTTCCAACGGGCGAACCCGCGATGCCCCTGTGGTAACATCTCGGATTGCGCGGCGCAACAATTTCCCTGGCAACTGGATTGCCCGGGTTGAGCGTACTGCGCCCAGCCAGCGTGTTTCTTCCTGTTCCGGCGCGCGCCAAGGCCACGACCCGCCGTGCCCATCCCGTGTTCGAGGTGATCACCCATGAAGATCCATGAGTATCAGGGCAAGGAGATCCTGAAGCGGTTCGGCGTGCCAGTGCCGCGCGGCATTCCCTGCTTCACGGTCGAGGAGGCGGTCAGCGCCGCCCAGACCCTCGGTGGCCCCGTCTGGGTGGTCAAGGCGCAGATCCATGCCGGTGGCCGCGGCAAGGGCGGCGGCGTGAAGCTCGCCCGCTCCATCGATCAGGTGCGCGAACTGTCCTCGTCCATTCTGGGCATGCAACTGGTCACCCATCAGACCGGGCCTGAGGGCCAGAAGGTCCGCCGCCTGCTGATCGAAGAGGGCGCCGACATCCGCAAGGAGCTCTATGTCGGCATCGTCACCGACCGTGCCTCCCAGCGGGTGTGCGTGATGGCCTCCAGCGAGGGAGGCATGGACATCGAGGAGGTGGCCGCGCACACCCCCGAGAAGCTGCTGAAGGTCTTCGTCGATCCGGCCACGGGCCTCACCGATGCCGACGCTGACAGTCTCGCCACCGGCATCGGCGTGCCCGCTGCCTCCGTTCCCAAGGCCCGTGCCGTGCTGCAGGCGCTCTATCGCGCCTACTGGGACACCGATGCCTCGCTCGCCGAGATCAACCCCCTGATCCTCACCGGCAGCGGCGACATCATCGCGCTCGACGCCAAGTTCAACTTCGACGCCAACGCGCTGTTTCGCCACCCCGACATCACCGCGATGCGCGACCTCGACGAGGAAGATCCCGCCGAGATCGAGGCCAGCAAGTTCGACCTCGCCTACATCCAGCTCGACGGCAACATTGGCTGTCTGGTGAACGGCGCTGGCCTGGCGATGGCCACCATGGACACCATCAAGCTCTTCGGCGGTGAGCCGGCCAACTTCCTCGACGTGGGCGGCGGTGCCACCACCGAGAAGGTGACCGAAGCCTTCAAGATCATGCTGCGCAACCCCAAGGTCTCGGCGATCCTGGTCAACATCTTCGGCGGCATCATGCGCTGCGATGTCATCGCGGAGGGCGTGATCTCCGCGTCGCGCGCGGTGGGCCTGACCGTACCGCTGGTGGTGCGCATGAAGGGCACCAACGAGGACATCGGCAAGAAGATGCTGGCCGAGTCCGGGCTGCCGATCATCGCGGCCGACACCATGGCACAAGCCGCGCAGAAGGTGGTGGCCGCGGCCGCCGGCTCGCGCTGAGCGCCGTTCGCCCCTGACATCGGAGATCACGCAATGGCAATCCTGATCAACCGGGACACCAAGGTCATCACGCAGGGCATCACCGGCAAGACCGGCCAGTTCCATACCCGCATGTGTCGTGAGTACGCGAATGGCCGGCAGTGCTACGTGGCCGGGGTCAACCCCAAGAAGGCCGGTGAAGACTTCGAGGGCATCCCCATCTACGCCACCGCCGGCGAGGCCGCGCGCGCCACCGGCGCCACGGTGTCGGTGATCTACGTGCCGCCGGCCGGCGCGGCCGCTGCCATCTGGGAGGCCGTGGAAGCCGACCTCGACCTGGCGGTCTGCATCACCGAAGGCATTCCGGTGCGCGACATGCTCGAAATCCGCAACCGCATGAAGGCCAAGGAGGCCGCGGGCGGCAAGCGCACCATCCTGCTCGGACCGAACTGCCCGGGCCTGATCACGCCTGACGAACTCAAGATCGGCATCATGCCCGGCCACATCCACCGCAAGGGCCGCATCGGCATCGTGTCTCGCTCAGGCACGCTCACCTATGAGGCCGTGGCGCAGGTCACGGAGCTGGGGCTGGGCCAGTCGAGCGCGGTTGGCATCGGCGGCGACCCGATCAACGGGCTCAAGCACATCGAGGTGCTCGAGATGTTCAACAACGATCCCGAGACCGACGCGGTCATCATGATCGGCGAGATCGGCGGCCCCGACGAAGCCGCTGCCGCGCAGTGGGCCAAGGCCAACATGCGCAAGCCGGTGGTCGGCTTCATTGCCGGTGTCACCGCTCCTCCGGGCAAGCGCATGGGCCATGCCGGCGCGCTGATCTCGGGCGGCGCCGACACGGCCGATGCCAAGCTGGCGGTCATGGAAGCCTGCGGCTTCAAGGTGACGCGCAATCCCTCCGAGATGGGGCGACTGCTGAAGAGCGTGCTGTAGGCCAGGAGCAATCATGGAAATCGGCTCCACTGCATTCTGGCTGGCCCTGGGCCAGATCGTCTGGATCAATATCCTGCTCTCGGGCGACAACGCGGTCGTGATCGCGCTGGCCGCCCGGTCGCTGCCACCCAAGCAGCAGAAGCAGGCGATCATGATCGGCTCGGGCGCGGCCATCGTGATGCGGATCGTGCTGACCCTGGTGGCTGCGCAGTTGCTGCAACTGCCCTGGCTCAAGCTCATTGGCGCGGTCTTGCTGGTCTACATCGGCGTCACCCTCGTCCTGCCCGAGGATGAGGAAGAGGGCTCCGGCAAGGAAGCCAGCGGCATGGTGGCGGCGGTTCGCACCATCCTGATCGCCGATCTGGTCATGAGCCTGGACAACGTCATCGCGGTGGCGGCTGCCGCCAAGGGCGACACCCTGCTGCTGATCGTGGGCCTGGCCATGTCGATCCCGCTGGTGATCTTCGGCAGCACCCTGCTGCTCAAGGTGATCGAGCGCTTTCCGCTCGTGGTCTGGCTGGGAGCGGGGCTGCTGGGCTTCATCGCTGGCGAGATCGTGGTCGACGACCCTGCCATCAAGGATTCCCTGATCGCCACCGCCGAGCAGGTTGGCCTTCCTGCCACCAAGCTGGGCCTGGTGTCGGGTCTGCTGGGTGTGGTGCTGGTGCTCCTGATCGGCTGGGTGATGTCGCGACGCCGGAAGGCCGGCGGGCACGGGGCATCCGGGCACTGAGCCTGCGGGGCGACCCACCGGGCGCCCAGGCCTCCGCCCCCCGAGCGCTCGAGTCCTCATGACCCTGGCGCCTGTCTGAATGGCGAGGCCCATCGGCCCGCCTGATTGACCCGACTGGCGAGGCCCATCGGCCCGCCGAATTGACCCGACCCGTATTCCCGCCTGATCGGTGATCCGGTCGCCGGCCTGACCGGCGACCGCCGGTCGGGCGTCCCCAGGCCCGACAATCGGCGCCAGCGCCGCCTGGCGGAGGTCGCTGGCCGTTCATGACGACAGGCCGGCGGCGCCTCCCGCGCTGCGCCTAGAGTCCGGGCATGAGCCCTCATGCCGCACCGCTCGCGCGCTCCGCTGTCCTGCCCCTGGCCACCCGGCCGGGTCATGACTTCGGGCATCGTGCCTCCATCGACCAGACCCTGCCGCGCGGCATGGGCGTCGATGACGAGGGCAGTGGTCTGCCCCCGCCGGCTTGCCCACGGGCCGCGCCGATGGGCGCGCCCCACGCCGGTTGATCCGGGGTGCCACTGGCAATCCGAGCCGATCGATGCGCTGGCCCACTCCTTCCCGATCCGGGCATGCCTGCCTGCGCCGCCGTCTTGCCGGCCTGATGCTCACGCTCGCGGCTGCCGCGGGCACCCTGGGTCTGCTGCCGGTCTCGCTGATCGACACGCTCGACAATGCCGTCTACGACGGCCGCCTGCGCATCTCGGTGGCGCCGCCCGATCGCCGGGTGCTGATCGTGGACATCGACGAAGCCAGCATCGCCCGCGTGGGCCGATGGCCGTGGCAGCGCGCCCGCATGGGCGAACTGGCGAGCGCGCTGATCGATCGCGGCGGCGCGCGCGTGGTCGGCCTCGACCTGGTCTTTGCCGAGCCTCAGCACACCGGTGACGAGGATGCCGAACTCGCCCGCCAGCTTGCGGGCCGCCCGGTGGTGCTTGGCTACTACTTCACCGCCGACCGCGGCGGGCGCACCAGCGGCGCCCTGCCGGATCCGGTGCTGGGCAGCGACATGCTGGCAGGCCTGGACACCGGCGGCATCACCCGCTGGGATGGCTTCGGCGCGAACCTCGCCTCGCTGCAGCAGAACGCCGCGGGTGCCGGCTTCTTCAATCCGCTGATCGATCCCGACGGCACGGTCCGGGCCCTGCCGCTGATGGCGCAGTACCGCGGCGGCCTGTACGAGTCGCTGGCCGTGTCGGTGCTGCGTCACTGGCTGGGCTCGGCGCGCGTGCGCCTGGACGCCGATGAGCTCAGCCTGCACGGCGAACGCGGCAGTGTGCGGTTGCCGCTCTCGGACGGCCTGACCGCGCTGGTGCCCTATGCCGGCAAGATCAGCGGCGCGGACGGCCGCGCCTCGCGCTTCGACTACGTGTCGGCCGCCGATGTGCTGGAGGGCCGCGTCGACTGGGCGCGCTTCAAGGACCGCGTGGTGCTGGTGGGTTCGTCTGCGCCGGGTCTCACCGACCTGCGCGCCACGCCGATCCGGGCCGCGTTTCCGGGGGTGGAGATCCACGCCACCCTGATCGCTGCCGCGCTCGACTCGGTCAATGCCGACCCGCAGGCCGGGGCGCTGCTCCTCACCCGATCGGCCGCGGCCACCGGGCTGGGGGCGCTGGTGGTCCTCACCGTGGGCGCGGCGCTGGCGCTGACCATGCCGGTGCTCGGTGCGCTGGGCGCGGTCACGCTCAGCGGCGCCGCGGCGCTCACCATCTGGGGCTCGGCCGGCATCGCCTGGAACAACCTGGGCATGGTGATCCCGGTGTCGGCGGCGCAGGGCCTGGTGGTGCTGCTGCTGATCTTCAACCTGACCGCCGGCTATTTCGTCGAGGGGCGTACCCGCCGCGCCATGGCCGACCTGTTCGGCGAATACCTCTCGCCCGCGCTGGTGGAGCGCATGGTCCGCGACCCGGCCCGCCTGTCGGCCTCGGGCAGCGAGAACCGGGTGCTGACCATCCTGTTCGTGGACATCCGCGGCTTCACCCGGATCGCCGAGACCATGCCGCCGGAGGGACTGCGCGAATACCTGAACACCTTCCTCACCGCGATGACCGAGGTGGTTCATCGCCACGGCGGCACCGTGGACAAGTACATCGGCGATTCGGTGATGGCCTTCTGGGGCGCGCCGCTGCCTGACCGCGACCACGCCGACCACGCGGTGCGCGCCGCGCTCGCCATGCTCGACGAGGTCACCCGCCTGAACCGGGTGCTGCGGCTGCGCGGCCTGCCACCCATGCATGTCGGCGTAGGCGTGAACACCGGCCTGGTCCGGGTGGGCGACATGGGATCGCGCCTGCGACGCACGTATACCGTGATCGGCGATCCGGTCAATCTGGCCGCGCGGTTTGAAGCATTGACCAAGCTGTACGATCAGCCGATCATCGTCGGTGAGTCCACCGCGCAGCAGGCGCGTGGCCATCGGTTCGCGCCGCTGGGCAAGGCCCCGCTGGCCGGCCGTCACGAGCCGGTGCTGATCTTCACCCCGGCTTCGCTGGCGGCCAGCGACACGATCCCGATGCAAGACGGCATGGACGATGACATGCCAGCCACCAACAAGGACCGGGTCGATGCAGGTGCGGGTATTGGGTTGTAGCGGGGGCATCGGTGGCCACTCCAGAACCACCGCCTTCCTGATCGACCATGACATCCTGCTCGATGCGGGCACCGGGGTTGAAGACCTCAGCCTCGAGGAGCTCGCGCGCATCGATCATGTCTTCCTCACCCACTCTCACCTCGATCACATCGCGGGCCTGCCCTTGCTGGTGGATTCGGCCGGGGCGCTGCGCAACCGGCCGCTGGTGGTCCACGCCCTTCCCGAGACCATCGCGGCGCTGCGCGCCCATGTCTTCAACTGGGTGATCTGGCCCGATTTCACCGAGATCCCGCAGGCCGACGCGCCCTGGCTGATCTTCGAGCCGATCGCGCTCGATCAGACGGTTGTTCTGGGCGAGCGCCGCCTGCGGGCGCTGCCGGCCCGCCATACCGTGCCGGCGCTGGGCTATCAGGTGGCCAGCGCGGCAGCCAGCCTGGTCTTCACCGGCGATACCGGCCCGAACGACGCCTTCTGGCAGGTGGTCAACCAGATCCCTGACCTGCGCTACCTGATCATCGAGACCGCCTTCGCGAACCGCGAGCGTGATCTCGCCATCGCCTCGCGCCACCTGTATCCGGTGCAGCTTGCCGAGGAACTGGCCAAGCTGACCCGGCCGGCGCAGGTGCTGATCACCCACCTCAAGCCCTCCGACCGCCAGCTCATCGCGCAGGAGCTGCAGGTCTGGGCGGGCGCCTTCTCGCCCGGGCTGCTCGAGCGCGGCGATCTGCTGACGCTCTGAGTCAGGGCTGACGCAGCAGGGCACTCCGGCTGACGCGCTAGGGCAGCCTGCGCCGGGCGCCGGGCGCCGGGAGGCAGCGCGCCTCTGCGCTGCACCAACCCCCGCCCCGCGCCAGTCCAGCTGACAGGATTCTGTCGAAAAGCCGCCGTTCGTCGGCGGATCAGCGGCACTCCCCCGCGGCGGGCACGATCCCTGCTCAGTCTGAGCTCAGAGGTGGAGTTTCTCGCCTTTCAGCTGTTACAAATCTGTCAGATCAACCCAAGGAGCCCTCCATGAAGCGCGTGCAAGCTGGTTTCACCCTGATCGAACTGATGATCGTCGTGGCCATCGTCGGCATTCTGGCCGCCGTGGCCATCCCGGCCTACCAGGACTACACCGTGCGCGCGCGGGTCGCTGAGGGCTTTGCGCTTTCCAATGAGGCGAAGAAGAGCGTCGTGGAGAATGCGGGAGTGGGTTCGACCGACTACTCCAAGGGCTACACCTCGCCTGCCACCGATGCCCAGAAGGTCAAGTCGATCGGCATCACGGCCGGCACTGGCGTGATCACGATCACCTACGGCACCAAGATCGCCGACGGCAGCACCATCACCCTGACCCCGTCCACGGGTGGCGCGGCCCTGCCGACCACCGGCGCGCCGGTCGCTTCCCAGATCACCTGGGCCTGCGGCGGCACGCTGGCGAGCAAGTTCCGTCCCGCCGACTGCCGTTGATGTCTGAACCCGCGGCGCCCGTGGCCTGAGGCTGCGGGGCTGCTGCGGCAATCGAGGCCGGATCCGAAAGGATGCCGGCCTTCTTGTTTTTGGGCGGCAGCCCGCGGTGTTCCGGTCAGGTGACGCTGGACCGCCCCCGACACGGCTGACGCATCGCGTCACCCCGGGTGACCCTGCCGGTCACCCCCTTGGGCGCGCTTGGACAGATGCGCCGATGCCTGCGGGCGTTGACCCGTGACATTGCGCACATGACAGCCGTTCGTCGGCCCGTGCCAACCGCTGGTGGCGGCTGGCACGGGCTCTGCCCTGCTGAGTACCGAGAGGGTGTGATCCCTGTCTTCTTCAGACCGTTCGGCCAGACGGCCGTTTCCATCCAGGAGCTACACATGAAAAAAGTCCAGCAAGGTTTCACCCTGATCGAACTGATGATCGTCGTGGCCATCGTCGGCATTCTGGCCGCCGTGGCCATCCCGGCCTACCAGGACTACACCGTGCGCGCGCGGGTCGCTGAGGGCTTTGCGCTTTCCAATGAGGCGAAGAAGAGCGTCGTGGAGAATGCGGGAGTGGGTTCGACCGACTACTCCAAGGGCTACACCTCGCCTGCCACCGATGCCCAGAAGGTCAAGTCGATCGGCATCACGGCCGGCACTGGCGTGATCACGATCACCTACGGCACCAAGATCGCCGACGGCAGCACCATCACCCTGACCCCGTCCACGGGTGGCGCGGCCCTGCCGACCACCGGCGCGCCGGTCGCTTCCCAGATCACCTGGGCCTGCGGCGGCACGCTGCAGACCAAGTTCCGCCCCGCCGACTGCCGTTGATTTCTCGGCACGCGGCGCCCGTGGCCTGAGGCTGCGGGTCTGCTGCGATGGCAATCGAGGCCGGATCCGAAAGGATGCCGGCCTTCTTGTTCTTGGGCGTCATCCCGCGGCGCTCCTGTGAGCTAACGCCGGACCGCTCCCGGCACAGCTGACGCATCGCGTCACCCCGGGTGACCCTGCCGGTCACCCCCCTGGGCGCACTTGGACAGATGCGCCGATGCCCGCGGGCGTTGACCCGTGACATTGCGCACATGACAGCCGTTCGTCGGCCCGTGCCAACCGCTGGTGGCGGCTGGCACGGGCTCTGCCCTGCTGAGTACCGAGAGGGTGTGATCCCTGTCTTCTTCAGACCGTTCGGCCAGACGGCCGTTTCCATCCAGGAGCTACACATGAAAAAAGTCCAGCAAGGTTTCACCCTGATCGAACTGATGATCGTCGTGGCCATCGTCGGCATTCTGGCCGCCGTGGCCATCCCGGCCTACCAGGACTACACCGTGCGCGCGCGGGTCGCTGAGGGCTTTGCGCTTTCCAATGAGGCGAAGAAGAGCGTCGTGGAGAATGCGGGAGTGGGTTCGACCGACTACTCCAAGGGCTACACCTCGCCTGCCACCGATGCCCAGAAGGTCAAGTCGATCGGCATCACGGCCGGCACTGGCGTGATCACGATCACCTACGGCACCAAGATCGCCGACGGCAGCACCATCACCCTGACCCCGTCCACGGGTGGCGCGGCCCTGCCGACCACCGGCGCGCCGGTCGCTTCCCAGATCACCTGGGCCTGCGGCGGCACGCTGGCGAGCAAGTTCCGTCCCGCCGACTGCCGTTGATGTCTGAACCGGCGGCGTCCGTGGCCTGAGGCTGCGGGCCTGCTGCGGTCACCACCGAGGCCGGGGTCCGAGAGGATCCTGGCCTCGATGCCTTTCAGGGCGCCCTGGAGGGCATCCTGGAAGCGGAACTTGTTCCTGGGACCTATGCAATATGGGGTAACCTGCGGGGCCTTCAGGCGGTACCACGCCTGTCCACTCGCCAGGAACCCAAGATGATCCAGCGCGCCCGCGGCTTCACCCTGATCGAACTGATGATCGTCGTGGCGATCGTCGGCATCCTGGCCACGATCGCCATTCCGGCGTACCAGGACTACACGGTGCGGGCCCGGGTATCCGAAGGCTTTGCCCTCGCCGGCGAGGCCAAGCTCGCCGTGGTGGAGAACGCCGGCGTGGGGTCCACCGACTATGCCCGTGGCTACAACTCCCCGCTCACCGATGCCCAGAAGGTCAAGTCGATCGGCATCGCCTCGACCACGGGCGTGATCACGATCACCTACGGCACCAAGATCGCCGATGGCAGCACCATCACGCTGACCCCGTCCTCCGGGGGCGCGGCGCTGCCCACCACCGGCGCGCCCCTGAGTTCGCAGATCGTCTGGGCCTGCGCGGGCACGTTGGCGGTCAAGTTTCGCCCCGCCGACTGTCGCTGAGCGCGCCTGAGGCCGCGACGGTTTCGCCTTGTGGTCCGGGGCAGGGCGGCGGGCGGCCGACCGCTGTGCTCGGGTTACCATCCGGGTGGCGTCAATCCGATCACCCCGACACCGGTCTCCCCTCATGAGCGACAGCAACCGTACCTGGATGTGCCTGATCTGCGGATGGATCTACGACGAGGCGGCAGGCCTGCCCGACGAGGGTATCGCGCCGGGCACCCGCTGGGAGGACATCCCCATGAACTGGACCTGCCCGGAATGCGGCGCTCGCAAGGAAGACTTCGAGATGGTCGAGGTCTGAGTCCCAGTCTGCGGCGTTCCGGCGCCTGACGGCTTCCATCCGTCAGGGTGGCCTTGTCCGGGGCCACGGCGATGGGTTCAGATCATGGGGTCACCACCCCTGATTCCCTCGCCATGGCGAATACCCTGCCCGATGCCGCCGGGCCATCGGCCCCCGTGAAGCTCCCCTCGTCCGCGCTGGCCGATCGCGCCCGCGCCGCCGGCCTGCATCTGCTGATCAGCGTCGGCGTCACCGCGGCGGTGTTCGCGATCATGATCGCGCTCTGGTACCCGTGGCCCATCTTCGTGGCGGCGGGTGCGCCGCAGCTCCTGCTGCTGGTCAGCGCCTGTGACGTCATCCTGGGGCCGGCGCTCACCTTCGTGGTCTATCGCAAGGGCAAGCGCAGCCTGGTCTTCGACCTCGCCGTGATCGCGGCGCTGCAGATCGGCGCGCTCGCCTACGGGGTGCACTCGGTGCATCTGGCGCGGCCGGTGTTCATGGTCTTCGCGGTCGATCGATTCGAGCTGGTGAGCGATGCCGACATCGATCCCGACCAGCTGGCGCTGGCGCCCGAGCGCTTCCGGGCGCTGAGCCAGACCGGCCCGCGGGTGGTGGGCGCGCAGTTGCCCGAAGACCCTCAGGAGCGAAGCGCCCTGCTGCTGGCCGCGGCCACCAAAGGCATCGATCTGCGGCTGCTGCCGCGCTATTACACCGATTACGAGGCGGTGCGACGCCAGGGGCTGGCCAAGGCCCAGACGGTGGCGCGGCTGCGCCAGCTCAACCCTGCGGCCGATGTCGATGCGGCGCTGAAGTCGGTCGACCGGGCCGATGACACGGTGCGCTGGTATCCGGTGCGCGGCGGCAAGCGCGATCTCGTCGCGCTGGTCGATGCCGGCAGCGGTGATGTGCTCCGGCTGGTCCGCTTGCAGCCTTGGGCGCCCTGAGCCCGCAGCCGGCGCCGGCTCGGTCTGCGGCCCGCATGGCAGCGGTCGCAGCGGGCACGGCGGCTCGCTCGTCGCGGCGCCCGTGCCTTCGGTCGGTGGCGCGGCTTGCCGCGATCCCGGCGGCGTACCATGCCCTTCCTCCCCTCGAACCGCGCCGCTGCGGCGACGCATGAGTCACCCCATGAGCCAGACCCGCGATATCGCCGGATTGACGGTGATGGTGATCGATGACAGCAACACCATCCGGCGCAGCGCCGAGATCTTCCTCGGACAGGCCGGCTGCCGGGTGGTGCTGGCCGAGGACGGTTTCGATGCCCTGGCCAAGGTGGCCGACCACGCGCCTGACCTGATCTTCTGCGACATCCTCATGCCGCGGCTCGACGGCTACCAGACCTGCGCGCTGATCCGCCGCAGCCCGAAGTTCGGCCGCACGCCGCTGGTGATGCTCTCGTCCAAGGACGGGCTGTTCGACCGGGCGCGAGGCCGCATCGTGGGCTCCCAGCAGTACCTCACCAAGCCGTTCACGAAAGACACGCTGCTCAAGGCCGTGGCCGAGCATGCGCGTCCGGCCGCGCCCGAGTCTGCGCCGGCCGACGCGGCGGATCCGGCATGAGCCGAAAGATCCTGATCATCGATGACTCGCCCACGCAGCGGCAGTTCCTGTCGGAGCTGCTGCTCGGTCGCGGCTATGCGGTGATCACCGCCGACAACGGCGCCGATGGCCTGGTCCGCGCCCGCGCCGAACGCCCCGACCTCATCCTGATGGATGTGGTGATGCCCGGAGCCAGCGGTTTTCGCGCCACCCGTGACCTCAGCCGCGATCCCGAGACCAGCGACATCCCGGTGGTGGTCTGTTCCACCAAGGCCGAGCCCACCGACCGGATCTGGGCCTTGCGCCAGGGCGCGCGTGACTACCTCGTCAAGCCCGTGCAGCCCGACGAACTCCTGGCCTGCGTGGCCGGGCTGGTGAACTGAGCCGCCCCATGGCCTTCGACGGCGAAACCAAGTCCCACCTTCGGGAATTCCAGGAGCGGCTCGCCGAGCGGCTTCGCAATGCCAGCGCCTCGCCCCGGGTGGCGCGGCTGGGCATGGCCATCGACGAGCGCCGCTGGCTGGTCGATCTGGCCGAGGCCGGCGAGATCGTGCCGGTGCCGGCGCAGATGAGCCCTGTACCCAACACCCGCGACTGGTTCCGCGGCCTGGTCAACCTGCGTGGCACTCTGTTCGGCGTGTCCGACCTGCTGCGTTTCAGCGGCGGCGGGTTCACGCCGCTGGTCAAGGAGTCGCGGCTGCTGGCGATCTCGGCCAGCCTCAACCTGAACGCCGCGCTGGTGGTCAGCCGCATGCTCGGCCTGAACGATGCCTCGGGCTGGCGCCATGAGCCCTCCGCTGATCTGCCGCTTGCCTGGGCGGGGCGCTGTCTGGTCGATCCGGACGGCCGCGAGTGGCATGAGCTCAGTCTCGCCCGGCTGGCCGCCGACGAGCGCTTCCTGGCGGTGGCCCGCTAGCATGCGCGCGCGCCGCTTCGCGTCGACTGGCCAGCCCTCCCGCGGGAGGTGTCGGTGAGGCTCGGCACCTTCTTCCAGAACACGGCGATGACCCGGAATCGGCCTGAGCCCGACACCATCTTCGGTGACACCGCCATTGCCGATGACGATCCCGCCTTCGCGGTCGATCGCCTGGCGCCGGATTCCCGCTTCGGCGCGTCTCGACCGGATACCCCGGGCGCGCGCCAGGCCGCCCCGGAAACCCCTGCGGCCGCGCGCGCCGGGGCGCCCGGGCGCCCGGCGCCATCGTCACGGCCAGCGACAGGGGCTGCTGCGGTGGCGGCACCGATGCCGGCTGCCGCGGCCCGCACCCCGGAGGCCGCCCCCCAGGCGGGCACGGCGCCGGCCACGGGCAAGGCACGGCCAGTCACCCGTGCGCAGACGCCGCGGCGCGGCGAACTCGCGGGGCTGCTCACGCTGCTGGTCATGGGGTTGGCGATCGCGGTGGCGGTGGCCGGGTTCGATCGCTGGCAGACGGGCCGCGAGGCGCTGGTGGTGGCGGCGCTGGCCGATGGGACCATCGAGTCGCAGAAGCTCGGCCGTGCCGCGCTGCTGGCGCCCAGCGCAGGCGAAGCCGCGATTGCCGAGTTGCGCCGCTCGCGCCAGGCGCTGGGCGGTCTGCTCGCGCGTTTCGAGGCACCGTCGGCCGGTCCGCAGGGCGAGCCCATCGCGCTGTCCGAGGCGGTGGCGCCCGGGCTCGAGCCGCTGCGCGCGGCCTGGAAGCGCATGGACGATCTTGCCGGACGTTTCATGGCGCTGGATCCAGCCGCCAGCGAGGCGCTTGCCGGGCAGGCAATCGCCCTCGATCGCGAAACCGAGGCCTTGCGCCTGCGCTTCGACGACATGCGCGCGCGCGCCGTGGTCGATCCCGATGACCGCCTCTGGCGGCTGTGGCTCGCGCTCGGTGGCGTGATGCTGGCCGCCTCGGCCGGCCTGGGCCTGCTGCGGGCCTGGCGTGTCGAGGCCCGGGCCCGCGCCCGGGAGGTCGAGCATCGGCTGCGAGAGGCCGAGCGCCTGGAGCAGGATGCCAAGCAGGCCAATGACCAGAATCAGGCGGCCATCCTGCGGCTCATGAACGAGCTGCAGGGCGTGGCCGATGGCGACCTCACCGTGCAGGCCACGGTGTCCGAGGACATCACCGGCGCCATCGCCGATTCGGTCAACTACACCGTCGAGGAACTGCGCAGCCTGGTGTCGCGCATCAATGCCACCGCCGAGATGGTCAATGAGGCGTCGTCGCAGGCGCAGATGATCGCCTCGAGCCTGCAGACCGCCTCCGAGCAGCAGAGCCGCGAGATCCGCGACACCGGCGAGTCGGTGCTGCGCATGGCCCAGCAGATCAACGAGGTCTCGGCCCGCGCGGCCGAGTCGGCCAATGTGGCGAGGCATTCGCTGAGCGCCTCGCAGGAGGGCGCGCGCGCGGTGCACACCGCGATCGCCGGCATGAACGGCATCCGCGATCACATCCAGGAGACCGCCAAGCGCATCAAGCGGCTGGGCGAGTCCTCGCAGGAGATCGGCGAGATCGTCGAGCTCATCTCGGACCTCACCGAGCAGACCAACGTGCTGGCGCTCAATGCCGCCATCCAGGCAGCATCTGCCGGCGAGGCCGGGCGCGGCTTCACGGTGGTGGCCGAGGAGGTGCAGCGGCTGGCCGAGCGCAGTGCCGAGGCCACGCGCCAGATCGCGGGTTTGATCAAGACCATCCAGACCGACACCCAGAACGCGGTCGCCGCCATGGAGCGCAGCACGCAGGGCGTGGTGGAGGGAACGCGTCTGTCCGACGACGCAGGGCGCGCGCTGGGCGAGATCGGCCGGGTCTCCACCCACCTGGCCGAGCTGATCGAGGACTTCTCCAACACCACCTCGCGGCAGGCGGCCTCGGCCGGCACCGTGGCCCAGTCGATCCAGCGCATCCTGCTGGTCACCGAGCAGACCAGCGAGGGCACGCTGCAGACCGCGGGCTCGATCCGCCAGCTGGCAGAACTCGCGCAGGAACTGAAGAGTTCCGTCTCGCGCTTCAAGGTTGCCTGAGCACCGCCATGGCCTGTGATCCCGTCAGCGTCTCCTGGTGTCTTCCCGAGATTCGCGCCACGCTCGCGCGCATCGAGGACACCCTCGAGCGACAACTCAGCCTGGAGGCGGTCGATCTTTCGGGGTTGCAGCAGGCCCGCCGGCTGCTCGGCCAGTTCAACGGCGTGCTCGCCTTCATCGGTGTCGAGGGCACCGAGCCGGTGATCCGTGAAGCGCAGGCGCTGCTCTCGGCCTGCGAGAGCGGCGAGCCGGTGTTCACGCCGGTGATCGCAAGCCTGCTGATGAACGCCCTGCAGACCTTCGTCGATTATCTCGATGAGCTTGCCGCCGGCCGGCCCGATCGTCCGGTGCGCCTGTTCCCGGTCTACGAGCAGTTGCTGCAGGCCCGCAAGGCCGGACCGGCCAACCCCGCCGACCTGTTCAGCCCCAACCTCGCCGCGCTCGCCGATGCGCCCTTGCCGCCTGCGCCGGCCGATGGCGCGCCGCCGGTCGCGGCCATGCGCACTGCCTTCGAGAAGGGTCTGCTGCAGGCCATTCGCGAGCCCGGCTCGCCGATCGGTCCGCGCCTGATGTGGCGCGCGGTCAGCGCCGTTCGGGCCGCGGCGCCGGGCGTCCACGACCTGGGCTTCTGGTGGGTGGCTGATGCCTATTTCAGCGGCCTGCACGGCGGGCGCGTGCCCCTCGATGCGACGGCCAAGCGGCTGCTCGCCCGTTTCAACCTGCACCTGCGCAGCACGCTCGAGTCGCGCCCGGTTGCCGGCGAACGCCTGCTGGCCGAGATGCTGTTCGCGATCAGCCTGGCGGTGCCGGGCGATGCCGCGGTCGATGCGGTGCGGCTCGCCTTCGACCTGGGTGAGGCGCCCTCCGAGGAGGCCGATCTCGCCCCGGCGGGGCGCATCGATGCGCGCGCCATGCGCCAGGCCCGCGAGGCCCTCGGACGCGCCCGCGGCGCGCTCGACCGCCTGTCCCGTGGCAGTCTCAGCGACGCACCGGTGCTGCTCGAGGCCCTGGAGGCGATGCGCGCGCCGCTCGACGCGCTGCCGGCGGTCGGCCTTCAGGCGCTGGCCCGGACCCTCGCGCAGGTGCGCCGGGTGCCTGGGGTCGAGCAGGGGCAGATGCCCGACGCTGTCGCGCTCGAGGTGGCCACCGCCATCCTCTTCCTCGAGCAGGCGCTCGAGCAGGGCGGACGCCCCGACCCGGCCCATGACCGTCGCGGGATCGAGACCAGCGACCGCCTCAGCGCTGCGCTGGCGGGCAGGGACTATCCGGCGGCGCTTCCCGGCTGGATGCGTGAACTCGGCCGCGCGGCACAGGAGCGCGCCACCACCGCGGCCTTCGTGGCCGAGGCACAGGCAAGCCTGCGGGTGATCGAGAAGACCCTCGAGGAGGCGCTGGCCGATCCGGCCGCGGGCCACTCCCTGGGCGAGTCCGTGGCCGGGCTGCGGCAGATCGCCGGTGCGCTGCGTCTGTTCGGCCATGAGGCCGCGGCGCGGGGGGCCGATCTGGTGGCCGACCAGCTCGGTGCATTCCCGCCAACCGAGGCCTCGACCGACGCCGAGCCCGAGGCGGCGCCTGCCGCCGATCCGGCCTGGCAGATCGCATCCAGCCTCGGCGCCCTCGGTTTCTTCATCGACTCGATCGCCCAGGCCGGGCAGGACGGCGGACGCTTCTGGGTCGACGAGACCACCGGCGAATTCCGGGCCGACCTGAGCGCCGGTGTCGCCGAGCCGGGTCGCAGCCCATCCGCGACGCCGCCGCCCGAGGGCGGTGAGGGGCTGTCGCAGATGGCTGCGTCAATGCCCCGGGCGCGCGATGATGTCTCCCCCGCCGAGTCGGTGGGCGCGGTCGATCCCGATCCGCAACTCGATCTGCTGCCGGTGTTTGCCAAGGCGGTCGACGCCCTGCCGCAACTCGAGGCACCGGTGCAGCGCCTGATGCCCGACGCTGACGCCCTCGAGTTCGACAGCGACCTGATCCAGGCCGGGATCAGCCGCGGCCCTGATTGGCTCGGCCCGCCCGCGGCGCTCGAGGCGCCGGCTGAACGGCCTGCCGGGCAGTCGGCACCCGATCCGCTGGCCGCGCTCGAGCAGGCCGACTGGACCTTGTCCGATCTCGCGCCGACCGTTGCCCCCAGTGCCAACCAGGCGCTGGCCGACGCCGCGCAGTCGCCGGCGCGCTCGCCCCTGCGGTCACCGGTGCCGCCCGTGGCAGTCACGCCGCCGCCCGCAGCGGCCGAGCCCATGGCCACGGCTGATGACGAGCTGATCGGCATCTTTCTGGACGAGGCCGATGAGGTGCTCGCGACGATTGCCGAGCAGGTGGCCTGCGCCGAGGCGACGCCGCAGGATCAGGCGCCGCTGGTGGCGCTGCGGCGGGCCTTCCACACCCTGAAGGGGTCCAGCCGCATGGTCGGACTGGAGGCCTTCGGCGCGGCCGCCTGGGCCATGGAGGAACTGTTCAACCACTGGTTCGCGCTCGGTGCCAGTCCCGGCGATCCCGATCTCTTCGACCTGGTCGGCCGCGCGCACGGCGAGATGATCGGTTGGGTGGCGGCGCTGCGGACGGGGCAGCGCCCGTCGATCGATCCCGAACCCCTCAGCCGCGCCGTCCGCGCCCTGCGGGAGGGTCAGCCCCTGCCGGCGCCGCACGGCCATGCGCCGATCGCCGACGCACCGTCTGCCGAGGCCATCGACATCCCCGCGATCGTCGAGGCTCCTGCCTCGCGCGAGCCGCAGCCCGATGTGGCGCTTGCGGATGAACCGGATGCGGTGCTGCTCGACGAGCCGGAAGCGGTCCTCCTGGACGAGCCCGACGCGGTGCTGCCGCTGGCGGCCGATACGCCTCCCGAGCCGCCGGCCGCCCCGCCGACAGCGCCCGACACGGTCCGGGTCGGCGGTCGTGACCTGAGCCGTCCGCTCTACCTCATCTTCCTGTCCGAGGCCGACGAACTGATCACGGCCCTGCGCGCCGATGTCGAGGACTGGCAGGCGCAACCCGCCCGGGACGTGTCCGCCGAGGCGCTGCGCGCCGCGCACTCGCTGAGCGGCGGCGCGGCGGTGATGCAGCTCGACACCGTGCACCGGCTGGCGCAGTCTCTCGAGCGGGCCTACCGCCGGCAGTCGCAGTCGCGGCAGAGGGTCGCGCCCGACGATCTCGCGCGGGTCGCGATGGCGATCGACCGCATCCACGGCATGCTGCACCGGTTTGCCGGTGGCGACTGGCCCCTGGAAGACCCCGCGCTGCTCGCCGAGCTCGATGCACTGTCGCAGCGCTGGTCGGGCGACGCGGCCGCGCCGCGCGCGGCGGATGCGGCAGACGCGGCGGATGCGGCAGACGAAGCAGATGCGGCAGACGAAGCAGATGCGGCAGACGCGGCTGATGCAGCCGACGCAGTCGCGGCCGAACCGGCCGAGCCGCCACCGGCCGACGAGATCGACCCCGAGCTGCTGCCGATCTTCCTCGAGGAGGCGGCCGACGATCTGCCGCGCATCGGCGAGAGCCTGCGTGCCTGGGCGGCCGCGCCGCACGATGCCAGCCTGCCGCAGTTGCTCATGCGGATCCTGCACACCGTGAAGGGCAGCGCCCGCATGGCCGGCGCCATGCACCTGGGGCA
Source organism: Burkholderiales bacterium (assembly GCA_037146935.1). GTDB lineage: Bacteria > Pseudomonadota > Gammaproteobacteria > Burkholderiales > Burkholderiaceae_E > Quisquiliibacterium. The sequence continues at coordinate 89,504 of JBAWWD010000010.1, read as the reverse complement.
GCTGCTGCACGATGCCGAGACCCGCGTCGACGAGCTGGCCGCGCTGGCGGTGCCCGACCCGGCCCGCATCGAGGAGCTCATCGCGCACACCGACAAGGCGATGGCCCTGTTCGATGCCTTGCGCCGGCCGACGGCGCAGGCGCCCGCCGAGGCGGTCCCGGCGCCGGTCGCGGGCGACGCGGCACCGACCGATCCGCACGGCTCGCTGGCCGATCCGGCACAGGCGCTGCCGCATACCGATCCCGACTCCGTGGCCGTGGCGCCGGCACCCGATGCCGTGTCCGGGCCCGCCGTCGCCCTGCCACCCCTGGCGCCGGCCGCGCCGGCCCTCCCGGCCGCGGCGCCGGCTGCCCCCGCGCCGCTGGTGCGGGTGCGCGCCGATCTGCTCGACCGACTGGTCAACGAGGCGGGCGAGGTGTCGATCTCGCGCTCGCGCCTGGACAACGAGCTGTCGGTGCTGCGGCAGTCGCTGCTCGAACTCACCGAGAACGTCGGCCGTCTGCGGGCGCAGCTTCGCGAGATCGAGATCCAGGCCGACACCCAGATCCAGGCGCGGATCGCCCAGCAGAAGGACCATGAACGCACCTTCGACCCGCTGGAGTTCGATCGCTACACCCGGTTCCAGGAACTCACCCGCATGCTGGCCGAATCGGTCAATGACGTGGCCACCGTGCAGGGCCATGCCATGCGCAGCCTCGACGGCGCCGGCCAGGACCTGCACCGCCAGGGTCAGGTGCTGCGCGATCTGCAGCAGGACCTCATGCGGGCGCGCATGGTCCAGTTCGGCTCGATCGCCGACCGGCTCTATCGCGTGGTGCGGCGCGCGGCCAAGGAGACCGACAAGCGCGTGAACCTCGACATCCGCGGCGCCACGGTCGAGGTCGATCGCGGCGTGCTCGAGCGCATGGCCGGTCCCATCGAACACCTGCTGCGCAACTCGGTCGCCCATGGCATCGAGCTGCCCGCCGTTCGCCAGGCGCACGGCAAGCCCGAGACCGGCGAGATCCGGGTCGAGGTTCGCCAGGAAGGGCGCGAGATCGTGCTCTCGTTCGCCGATGACGGCGGCGGGCTCGATCTCGCCCGGATCCGCCAGCGGGCGCTGGCGCAATCGCTGATCGCCGAGAACGCGAAGCTGTCCGATCGCGAACTGGCCGACCTGATCTTCGTGCAGGGCTTCTCCACCGCCGCCAGCGTCACCGAGCTGTCGGGCCGCGGTGTGGGCATGGACGTGGTCCGCGCCGAGGTGGCCTCGCTTGGCGGACGCATCGAGACCGAGACCGAGACCGGCCGCGGCACCCGTTTCACGGTGCATCTGCCCCTCACCCTGGCGGTCTCGCAGGTGGTGCTGCTGTCGGCCGGGCGCTCGCGTTTCGCGGTGCCCTCGTCCAGCGTGGAGCAGGTGCTGCAGCTCAAGCCGCAGGCGCTGGCCGATGCCTATGCGCAGCACGCGCTGCCCTGGCAGGAGCAGGTGGTGCCGCTCTTCTATCTCGGCGGTCTGGCCGGTCTGCCGGATCTGGTGCCGCTCGCCCAGCACCTCTCGCCGGTGGTGATCATCCGCGCCGGCCACCAGCGCATCGCGGTGCATGCCGACGAGGTGACCCGCAACCAGGAGGTGGTGGTCAAGAGCGTGGGCGCGCAGGCGGCGCGTGTGCCGGGCCTCACCGGCGCCACGGTGCTCGGCAATGGCGACATCGTGCTGATCGTCAATCTGGTGGTGCTTGCCAAGATGGCAGCCGGCGAGAGCCTGGAGCGCAGCCTGCCGGCGCCCGCCATCGAGGCGGTGATGCCCGAGGCCCTGCCGCCGCTGGTGATGGTGGTCGATGACTCGCTCACCGTGCGCAAGGTCACCCAGCGGCTGCTCAGCCGCGAGGGTTACCAGGTGCTGCTCGCCCGCGACGGCGTGGATGCGCTGCGTCAGCTCGAGGAGGTGGTTCCCGATGCCATGCTGCTCGACATCGAGATGCCGCGCATGGACGGCTTCGAGCTGCTTCGCCACCTGCGCGCCGATGCGCGGCTGGCCCGCATCCCGATCGTGATGATCACCTCGCGCACCGCCGACAAGCATCGCAATCACGCCCTCGAGCTGGGCGTCGATGCCTACCTGGGCAAGCCCTACCCGGAGGACGAGCTGCTGGCGCTGCTCGCCCGCTTCACCCGCCCGGTGCCGCGTCAGGCGAATTCGGGCTGAGGCCCGCGGGCGCCTTCACCACCGCGTAGCGGGCGAGCGTAGCCTCCCGCGCCACGTCGTGAGCCACCACGGGGCGCGGATAGTGCTCGCCCAGGCGGATGCCAGCCGCCGCAAGCTCCAGCGGCGCGGCCAGCCAGGGCGCGTGGATCGCCCGGTCGGGCAGGTTCGCGAGCGCTGGCAGGTAGCGACGGATGAACCGGCCCTGCGGGTCGAAGCGCTGCGACTGCGTCACCGGGTTGAAGATGCGGAACCAGGGCTGGGCATCGCAGCCGGTGGAGGCGGCCCACTGCCAGCCGCCGTTGTTGGCGGCGAGATCGAAATCGATCAGCTCGCGCGCGAACCAGCGCTCGCCCTCGCGCCAGTCGATGCCCAGGTCCTTGACCAGGAACGAGGCGGTCACCATCCGCAGCCGGTTGTGCATGTAGCCGCTGTGGCTCAGCTGGCGCATCGCGGCGTCCACCAGCGGGTAGCCGGTGCGGCCCTCCTGCCAGGCGCGCAGCAGCCGCTCGGCCGCGGGGCCGCCGGCCCAGGTGATGCGGTCGTACTCGGGCCGGAAGGCGGCGTCCACCACCCGGGGGTGGTGGTGCAGGATCTGGAAGTAGAAGTCGCGCCAGATCAGCTCGCCCAGCCACACCGAGGCGCCCTCGGCGCTGGCCGGCTCCTGCCGCGCGCGATCGCGCGCCAGGCGCGCCAGTTCGCGCACCGACACCGTGCCGAAGCGCAGGTGCACCGAGAGGTACGAGGGGCCGCGCACCGCCGGATAGTCGCGATCGCGCCCGTAGCCGCCGATGCGCCGGGCGAAGTCGGCGAGCAGCGCCTCGCCGCCCGGGCTGCCCGGCCGGATGTTCAGCGCGGCCAGGTCCACCGGCTCGAAGCCGATGTCGGCCAGGCTGGGCATGCGCTCGCCGGGCGGTGGCGGCGCAAGCCGCTGCTCCCCGCGCACCACGCGCTCGGCGATGGCCTCGGGCTCGGCGGCGAGCCGGCGCTCCCAGGCGCGTCGGTACGGGGTGAACACCGAGAAGGGCGTGCCCGCGCCGGTGAGCACCTCGTCGCGCTCGAACACCACCTGGTCCTTCAGGCTCACCAGCCGACGGCCCTCGGCCGCGAGCAGCGACTCGACCGCCTCGTCGCGCGCCACTGCGGCGGGCTCGTAGTCGCGGTTCACGTACACCGCCGCGACGCCCAGTTCGGCCGCCAGCCCGGCGATCACCGCCGCGCCCTGACCATGGCGCACGATCAGGCCGCCGCCGTCGCGGCGCAGCCGCTCGTCCAGCGCGATCAGGCTGTCGTGGATGAAGGCCACCCGGCGGTCGGCGCGCTGCGGCAGCGGCGCCAGGATGTCGGTGTCGAAGACGAAGGCGCACCACACCTGGCGATGGGCGGCTAGCGCGGCGGCGAGCGCGGCGTGGTCGTGAGCGCGCAGGTCACGGCGGAACCACACCAGGGCCCGGTCGGGGTGGGGCGGGCGGCGGGCGCCAGCGTCGGCGGCAGGGTTCATGCGGGCTCCGGGCAGGGCGGCGGATTGTGCCAACCCGGGGGCCTCTTTACAATTTCATCACAGTGCCGCCAGGGGTCGTCCGCAGGCGGCGCGCGCTGCCCTGCCTCCCCATGCCCTCTGCGCTGTCGCCCGACTTCACCCATCAGTTCCTGCTGGCCATGCCCGGCATGGCCGACCCCAATTTCGTCGGCGCGGTGGTGTACGTGGCCGAGCACAACGCGCGCGGCGCCCTTGGCCTGGTCATCAACCGCACCACCGAGATCACCCTGGGCACCCTGTTCGAGCGCATCCAGCTCCCGCTCGCCCCCCAGCCGCTGGGCGCCAGCCCGGTGTTCCTGGGCGGCCCGGTCCAGACAGACCGCGGCTTCGTGCTGCATCAGCCCCTGGGCCACTGGAACGCCACCGTGGCGGTGGCCGACGGCGTGGGCCTCACCTCCTCGCGCGACATCCTCGAGGCGGTGTCGCGCGGCGAGGGCCCGGGCGAGCTGCTGGTGGCGCTGGGCTACGCCGGCTGGAGCGCCGGCCAGCTCGAGGACGAGATCGCGCGCAACGCCTGGCTCAGCCTGCCGGCCGACGCCGAGCTGATCTTCCGCACGCCGGTCGAGCAGCGGCTGGCGCGGGCCTTCGGCCGGCTGGGCATCGATCCCGCCTTCCTCTCGATGTCCGCCGGGCACGCCTGATCCGGTGGGCCCGGTCCGCTCGCTGCTGGCTTTCGACTTCGGTGAGCGACGCATCGGCGTGGCGGTGGGCAACACCCTCACCGGCTCGGCCGAGCCGCTCACCGTGCTGGCCTCGGTGCCGGTGGCGGCGCGCTTCGAGGCCATCGGGCGGCTGCTTGCCCACTGGGAGCCCTCGGCGCTGGTGGTCGGCCGGCCACTGCACCCGGACGGCACGCCGCACGACATGACCGCGCGCTGCGAGCGCTTCGCGCGGCAGCTGGCCGGCCGCTTCGGCCTGCCGGTGCACCTCACCGACGAGCGCTGGAGCTCCACCGAGGCGCTGTCCGAGGGGGCCGACCCTGATGCGCCCGATGCCCAGGCCGCGGCGATAATCCTGCGACAATACCTGGGCGAGGGCGCTTCGCCTGCCGCCTGAACCCCGTCCCGCGCCTGCCCCCATGAGCACCCTGCCTGCCGCCCCCGACGCCGAAGCCGCCTACCTGGCGCTGCGCGACTCACTGCGTGACACCCTGCGCGCCGCCGCCACGCCGCCGCGCCTGGTGGGCATCCACAGCGGTGGCGCCTGGATCGCGCAGCGCCTGCATGCCGAGCTCGCGCCGGGCACGCCGCTGGGCCTGCTGTCCTCGGCCTTCCACCGCGACGACTACGGCCGGCGCGTGGGCCGTGGCCTGCCGGCGGGCAAGCCGGCCACCGAACTGCCGCTGCCCATCGACGGCGCGCACCTCATCCTGGTCGACGACATCCTGTTCACCGGGCGCACCGTGCGCGCCGCGCTCAACGAGCTCTTCGACTACGGCCGTCCGGCGCGGGTGGAGCTGGCGGTGCTCATCGACCGCGGCGGCCGCGAGCTGCCCGTGCAGGCCGGCTACTGCGGAGTGGTGGCCCCGTTGCCGCCGGGCCTCGACTACGTGCTTGCCCGCGACCCCGAGGGCCGCTTCACGCTGCGCACCGAGCAGGCGCCCCGATGAGACATCCGCAACTGAACGAGCACGGCGAGCTCAAGCACCTGCTCACCATCGAAGGCCTGCCGCGCGCGGTGGTCAGCCACATCCTCGACACCGCCGAGGGCTTCGTCGGCGTGGCCGACCGCGAGGTGAAGAAGGTGCCGCTGCTGCGCGGCAAGTCGGTGTTCAACCTGTTCTTCGAGAACTCCACCCGCACCCGCACCACCTTCGAGATCGCGGCCAAGCGCCTGTCGGCCGACGTGCTCAACCTGAACATCAACACCTCGTCGGCCTCCAAGGGCGAGTCGCTGCTCGACACCATCGACAACCTCTCGGCCATGCACGCCGACATGTTCGTGGTGCGGCACGCCACCAGCGGCGCGCCCTTCCTGATCGCGCAGCACCTCGATCGCCTGCGCGGGCCTCACGTGCATGTCATCAATGCCGGCGACGGGCGCCATGCCCATCCCACGCAGGGCCTGCTCGACATGTACACCATCCGCCACTTCAAGAAGGACTTCACCCAGCTGCGGGTGGCGGTGGTGGGTGACATCCTGCACTCGCGGGTGGCGCGCTCCGACATCCACGCGCTCACCACGCTCGGGGTGCCCGAGGTGCGCGCCATCGGCCCCTACACCCTGCTGCCGGCCGGGCTCGAGCAGATGGGCGTTAGGGTGTTCACCGACATGCGCGAGGGGCTCAAGGATGTCGACGTCATCATGATGCTGCGGCTGCAGAGCGAGCGCATGCGCGGCGCGCTGCTGCCCTCGGCCCAGGAGTACTTCAAGCACTATGGCCTCACCCAGGAGAAGCTCGCGCTGGCCCGCCCCGATGCCATCGTCATGCATCCCGGCCCCATGAACCGCGGCATCGAGATCGAGTCTTCGGTGGCCGACGGCCCGCAGTCGGTGATCCTCGACCAGGTCACCTTCGGCATCGCGGTGCGCATGGCCGTGATGAGCCTGCTGGCCACCCAGTGATCCCATGAGACTGTCCATCCTCAACGGCCGCGTCATCGACCCGGCCCGCCAGCTCGACCAGATGGCCGCGGTGCATGTGGCCGACGGCCGCATCGCCGCGATCGGCCCCGCGCCCGCGGGCTTCGTGGCCCAGCAGACCCTCGATGCCCGCGGCCTGGTGATCGCGCCCGGCCTGGTCGATCTCGCCGCGCGGCTGCGCGAGCCTGGCTTCGAGTACCGGGCCACGCTCGAGTCCGAGATGCAGGCCGCGCTGGCCGGCGGCGTCACCAGCCTGTCATGCCCGCCCGACACCGATCCGCCGCTCGACGAGCCCGGCCTGGTCGAGATGCTCAAGCACCGCGCCCGCCAGCTCGAGAGCGCCAGCCTGTATCCGCTGGGCGCGCTCACCGTCGGGCTCAAGGGCGAGGTCATCACCGAGATGGCCGAACTCGCCGAGGCCGGCTGCGTGGGCTTCGCCCAGCCCGGGCAGCTGTTCGCCGACAGCGGCGCGCTCATGCGGGCCATGCAGTACGCGTGCACCTTCGGCTTCACGGTCTGGCTGCAGCCGCAGGACCACTGGCTTGCCCGTGGCGGGGTGGCGGCCAGCGGCCCGGTGGCCGGGCGCCTGGGCCTGCCCGGCGTGCCGGTAGCCGCCGAGACCGTGGCCCTGCACCTGATCTTCGAGCTCATGCGCGCCACCGGGTGCCGGGTGCACCTGTGCCGGCTGTCGTCGGCGGCCGGCGTGGAGCTGGTGCGTCGCGCCAAGCACGAGGGCCTGCCGGTCACCTGTGACGTGGCCGTGCACCACCTGCATCTGGTCGATGTCGACATCGGCTACTTCGACAGCCATTACCGGGTCGATCCGCCCTTTCGCGCGCAGCGCGACCGCGAGGCCATCCGCGCCGGTCTGGCCCAGGGCGTGATCGACGCGATCTGCTCCGACCACACCCCGGTCGATGACGACGCCAAGCTGCTGCCCTTCGGCGAAGCCGAGCCCGGCGTCACCGGGCTCGAGCTGCTGCTGCCGCTCACCCTGAAGTGGGCGAGCGAGGCCGGCGTGAGCCTGCCCGCGGCCCTGGCGCGCATCACCAGCGCCGCGGCCGGCATCCTGCGCATCGACGGTGGCCACCTCGCGCCGGGCGCGCCGGCCGACCTGTGCCTGTTCGACCCTGGCGAGCACTGGCTGGTCGAGCCCGCCGCGCTGCGCAGCCAGGGCCGGCACTCGCCGTATCTCGGGCGTGAGCTGGCCGGCCGCGCCCGCATGACGCTGGTGGGGGGGCGCATCGTGTACTCGAGGCCGGCTTGAGCCGGCTGCGCATCGCGCTGCGCCTGCCGCTGCTGATCGGCCTGCTGTTCGGCGGGCTGGCCACGGTGCTGCTGCTCTTTCCGCTGGGCACCGAGCGCTTCCGGCGCTGGGCGATCCGTCGCTGGTCGGGGCTGCTGGTGGCCGCCTGCGGGGTGTCGGTGAGCGTGCGCGCCGCGCCCGGTGCCGCGCCGCTGAGCGAGCTCGCCGCGGGCAGCTTCGTGGTGGCCAATCATGTGTCCTGGATGGACATCTTCGTGATCGACAGCCGCTGCGCGGTGTCCTTCGTGGCCAAGGCCGAGATCGCGCGCTGGCCGCTGGTGGGCCTGCTGGTGGCACGCACCGGCAACCTGTTCATCGAGCGCGGCCGTCGGCACGCGGTGCACCGCATGATCGAGAAGCTGGTGCATGCGCTGGGCGCGGGCGCGCGGGTGGCGGTGTTCCCCGAGGGCACCACCAGCGATGGTCGGCGCCTGCTGCCCTTCCACGCCAATCTCGTCGAGGCGGCGGTGCGCGCGCGCGCGCCGGTGGTGCCGGTGGGCGTGCGCTATGCGCACCATCGCGGCGGGCATTCGCAGGCCATCGAGTTCATCGGCGACACCAGTTTCGTGCAGTCGCTGCTGCGGGTGCTGGCCGAGCCCCGGATCCACTGCGAGCTGCACCTGCTGCCGGCGCTGAGCGCGGCGGCCGCCACCCGTCATGACATCGTCGAGCAGGCCCGCGCCGCGCTCGCCGCGCAGCTGCAGCTGCCCCTGGACGACACCCTGCCCGAGAACCTGCGGCAGCTGCGCCGGGCCGCCTGAGGACGGGCGCACCCTGGTCGGTCGCCGTCGCCGCCATCCATTCTCTTCACCCCCGAGCACCGCCATGAGCACTCTCGATCCCAGCATCTTCAAGGCCTACGACATCCGCGGCGTGGTCGGCCGCAACCTCGATCCGCAGGTGGTCGGCGCGATCGGTCTGGCGCTGGGCGCGCGCATCCGCGCGGCTGGCGGCACCGAGGCGGTCATCGGGCGCGATGGCCGGCTCTCGGGCCCCGCGCTGTCGTCGGCGCTTGCCGAGGGGCTGCGTGATGCCGGCGTCAACGTGATCGATGTCGGCATGGTCACCACGCCGGTGGTCTACTTCGGCACGTTCGAGCTCGGCGCAGGGTCTGGGGTGGCGGTCACCGGCAGCCACAACCCGCCCGACTACAACGGCCTGAAGATGGTGGTGGCCGGCGATGCCATCCATGGCGCGGCCATCACCAGCCTGGGCCAGGAGATCGCCGCCGGCCAGCATGCGCCGGTGCCCCCGGCGCAGCGCGGCTCGCTGCGGCAGGCCTCGCTGCTCGAGCGCTACGTGGCGCGCATTGCCGGCGACGTGACCCTCGCGCGCCCCATGAAGATCGCGATCGACTGCGGCAACGGCGTGGCCGGGGCGGTGGCGCCGGCGCTGTTCCGCGCCCTGGGCTGCGAGGTGGTGGAACTCTTCTGCGAGGTGGACGGCACCTTCCCCAACCACCATCCCGACCCGGCCCACCCCGAGAACCTGCAGGACCTGATCCGCTGCCTGCGCGAGACCGACTGCGAGATCGGCCTGGCCTTCGATGGCGACGGCGACCGCCTCGGCGTGGTCACCCGCCGCGGCGACATCATCTTCCCCGACCGGCAGCTGATGCTGCTGGCGCAGGAGGTGCTCGCGCGCAAGCCCGGCGCGACCATCATCTACGACGTCAAGTGCACCCGCAATCTGGCCAGCTTCATCCGCGCCCATGGTGGCGTGCCGATGATGTGGCGCACCGGCCATTCGCTGGTGAAGGCCCGCCTGAAGGAGACCGGCGCGCCGCTGGCCGGCGAGATGAGCGGCCACATCTTCTACAAGGACCGCTGGTACGGCTTCGACGACGGCCTGTATGCCGGCGCGCGCATGCTCGAGATCCTGTCGCGCCATGCCGACCCTGGCGCGGTGCTGCAGGCGCTGCCTGATTCACCGACCACGCCCGAGCTGCAATTGCGCTGCGCCGAGGGCGAGCACTTCGCGCTGGTCGATGCGCTCAAGCGCAACGCGCGTTTCGAGGGCGCCACCGGCGTGATCGACATCGACGGCATCCGGGTGGAGTATCCCGACGGGTTCGGACTGGCGCGCCCCTCCAACACCACGCCGGTGGTGGTGATGCGCTTCGAGGCCGATGACGCCGCCGCGCTCGCCCGCATCCAGGGGCAGTTCCGCGCCGCCATCCTGGCCGAGCGCCCCGACGCCGACCTGCCGTTCTGAGCGCCGTCCGCCAACGCCTCTGCCTGCCCTCATCTGCCGTCGCCCAACCATGAATCCCGTCCATCCCCAGCTCCACGACGCCTGCAGCATGGGCGATCTGGTCGTGCGCGCCATCGAGCGCGGCGGCGACCGGGTGGCCTTCATCCTCGACGATCAGTCGATCACCTACCGCGAGTTCGGCGTGCTGCTCGGCCGCTTCATCCGGGCGCTGGCCGAGCGCGGCGTGCGCAAGGGCGATGCCATCGCCGCGCTGTCGTCGAACCGGCCGGAGGCCTTCATGGCCTCGGCCGCCGCCTATGTGATGGGGCTGCGCATCACCTGGATGCATCCGCTCGGCTCCGAGGACGACCACGCCTACCTGCTCGAGGATTCCGGCGTCACCACGCTGCTGGTCGATCCGCCGATGTTCGGCGAGCGCGCCCACCGGCTGCGCGCCCGGCTGCCCGGCCTGCAGCGCATCTTCGGCCTGGGCCCCAACGACTTCGGCGAGGACATCCTCGCCGCCGCGCAGGCCGGCCCGGCCGCGCCCCTGCAGCCGCAGGCCGGCACCGATGACATCTGCGTGCTGATCTACACCGGCGGCACCACCGGGCGGCCCAAGGGCGTGATCCACACCCACCGGGTGCAGGTGGCCATGGTGATGGCCGAGCTCGCCGAATGGGACTGGCCGCGCGAGGTGCGCATGCTGGCCATGACCCCGATCACCCATGCCGCCGGCGCGATGATCCTGGCGGTGATGATGCGCTCGGGCACCTTCGTCATGAGCAAGGGCTTCGAGGCGCAGCGCTTCCTCGATCTGGTCGCCCGCCATCGCATCACCTGCACCTTCCTCGTGCCCACCATGGTCTACGTGCTGCTCGACCACCCAGGCCTGCGCGAGGCCGACATCCGCAGCCTCGAGCTCATCATCTACGGCGCCTCGCCGATGTCGCCGGCGCGCCTCACCGAGGCCATGACCGTCTTCGGCCCGGTGTTCATGCAGCTCTACGCGCAGTCCGAGGCGCCCAACACCGTCACCGTGCTGCGCCAGCAGGACCACGACCCCGAGCGCTTCCCGCACCGGCTGGCCTCGTGCGGCCGCCCGATCGCCAACAGCCAGGTGAAGCTGCTCGACGACAGCGGCCATGAGGTGCCGGTGGGCGAGGTGGGCGAGATCTGCGTGCGCGGCCCGCTGGTGATGCAGGGCTACTGGAACAAGCCCGAGGAGACCGCGCGGGCGCTGCGCCACGGCTGGCTCTACACCGGCGACCTGGCCCGGCGCGACGAGGACGGCTTCATCTACATCGTCGACCGCAGCAAGGACATGATCATCAGCGGCGGCTTCAACGTGTACCCGCGCGAGGTCGAGGATGCGCTCACCGCCGATCCCGCGGTGGCCAGCGCCGCGGTCATCGGCGTGCCCGACCCCAAGTGGGGCGAGGCGGTCAAGGCGCTGGTGGTGCTCAAGCCCGGCGCCCAGGTCAGCGCCGAGGCGCTGATCGCGCGAGTGCGCGAGGCCAAGGGCGCGGTGCAGACGCCCAAGAGCATCGAGTTCGTCGATGCCCTGCCGGTCACCGGCCTGGGCAAGCTCGACAAGAAGGCCATCCGCGCGCGCTACTGGGACGGCCAGCAGCGCGCTGTCCACTGACGAAGCGCCCCCAGGAGAACCCCATGGTCCATGTCCTTGCCATCATCACCACCCGGCCCGGTCTTCGTGACACCGTGCTCGAGGCCTTCCGCGCCAACATGCCGGCGGTGCACGCCGAGGACGGCTGCATCGAGTACGCCCCGGCCACCGACGCGCAGGGGCTGTCGGCCCACCATACCGCGCTCGGGCCCGACAGCTTCGTGGTGATCGAGAAGTGGGCCAGCATGGACGCGCTGCGGGCGCATGCCGCCGCGCCGCACATGGCCGCCTATGCCGCTCGCACCCGTGAGCACATCCTGAGCCGCGTCATCCACGTGCTCGAGCCGGCGGCCTGAGTCGGCGCCGCGCGCGCGGGCGCCGGCCCTGCCGGCCTCAGCAGGCCACCTGCCAGATCCGGCGCTCGGCAGGATCGTCGGCCAGCTGCACCGCCGACAGCGCCCGGCCCCAGACGCAGCCGGTGTCCAGCGCGAGCAGACCGGGCAACTGCATCAGCCCGAGCTGCGACCAGTGGCCGAACACCACGGTGACGTCGGCGGTGCGCCGTCCGGGCGCCCGGAACCAGGGCAGGTGACCCGGCGGGGCCGCATCGGCCGCGTCCTTGGTGGCGAACTCCATCTCGCCGGCGGGCGTGCAGAAGCGCAGGCGGGTAAGGGCGTTCACCACCACCCGCAGCCGGTCGGGGCCTGCCAGCGCGTCGTCCCAGGCCGCAGGCTGATTGCCGTACATGGTGGCCAGAAAGGCCCCCGGATCGGGCCCGCCCAGGCAGGCCTGCACCTCGGCGGCCAGCGCCACGGTGGTGGCGGCATCCCAGGCCGGCAGCACGCCGGCATGCACCAGCAGGTGGCCGTGCGCCCAGTGGGCCAGCGGTCGGGTGCGCAGCCAGTGCAGCAGGGCATCGCGGTCAGGCGCAGCCAGGATCTCCTCCAGGGTGTCGCTGCGATGCGCGGGCCGGATGCCCCAGGCCACCGCCAGCAGGTGCAGATCATGGTTGCCGAGCACGGTGAGGGCGCGCGTGCCCAGCGAGCGCACGAAGCGCAGTGTCTCCAGCGATGCCGGGCCGCGATTGACCAGGTCGCCGCAGAACCACAGCGGCGCGTCGGGGGCCTCGCGCGTCACGCGATCGAGCAGTCGCTGCAGGCTGGGCAGGCAGCCCTGCAGGTCGCCGATCACCACCGGCATGGCGCGCGGGTCCGGTCGGGGATCCGGCCCGAGCGGCGGTGCAGGGGGAGCGGGCGGTGCAGGGGTGGCGGGCGGCGCGGCGGGTGAGGGCATGGTGGCCGCAAGCATAGCCAATCGACGCGGGCCGCTACACTGCGCGGCGTGCGCATCGCGATCGTCAAATCCAGCTCGATGGGCGACGTCGTCCACGCCTTGCCGGTGGTGAGCGATCTGGTCGCCGCCCATCCCGGCATCGAGATCGACTGGGTGGTCGAGGAGGCCTTCGCCGATCTGCCCCGCCTGCATCCGGCGGTGGCCGAGGTGGTGCCGGTGGCGGTGCGCCGCTGGCGTCGCACGCCCTTCTCGCCCGCGGTTCGCGCCGAGGTGGCGGCGGTGCGCGAGCGCCTGCGGGGGCGCGGCTACGGTCTGGTGCTCGACCTGCAAGGCCTGGTCAAGAGCGTCTGGCTCGCGCGGCTGGCCGGCGCGCCGGTGGCGGGCTTCGATCGGGCCAGCGTGCGCGAGCCGCTTGCCAGCCTCGGGTACCGCCAGCGCCATCGGGTGCCGCTGCGCCTGCATGCCATCGAGCGGCTGCGCCAGCTCGCCGGCCAGGCCCTGGGCTACCCGGTGGCCGGCCTGCCGCGCTTCGGGCTGCAGGCGCCGGTGGCGCCCATCCCCGGCCTTGCCGCCGGGCCCTTCGCGGTGTTCCTGCATGCCACCTCGCGGCCAGCCAAGCAGTGGCCCGACCCGCATTGGCAGGCGCTGGGCCAGGCCCTGAGCGCCCAGGGCCTGCGGGTGGTGCTGCCCTGGGGCAGCGAGCCCGAGCGCGCGCGCGCCATGGGGCTGGCCGCCGCGATCGGCGAGGGCGCCTGGGTCGCGCCGCGGCTGAGCCTGGCGCAGTGCGCCGCGCTGCTCGCGCAGGCCCGCCTGGCGGTCGGCGTGGACACCGGGCTCACCCACCTCTCGGCCGCGCTCGACACGCCCACCGCAGCGCTCTTCGCGGCCACCCCGGCCTGGCGTTTCGGACCGTACTGGACCGAACGCGCGGTCTCGCTCGGGCAGGACGGGGCCTGGCCGTCGGCGTCGGCGGTGAGCGCGGCGCTGGTCGGGCTGGGTGTGATCGCGCACGCAAGCACGGGCCATTCCCGGTGAGCATGCGCTCGCTTTCTTGGTGTCAAGGGCTCGCGCTGAGCCTCTACGGCGCGGCCTGGCGGCTGGGCTCGCCGCTGGCAGCCGCCTACCTGCTGTGGCGCGCCCGCGTCCAGCCCGAGTACCGGCAGCACTGGGCCGAGCGCTGGGCGATCGGCGCTGCCCGTGACGCCGCCGATCGGCCCGCCGGACACCCGCCGATCTGGATCCATGCCGTCTCGGTGGGCGAGACCCGCGCCGCGCAGCCGCTGATCGAGGGCCTGCTCGCGAGTGATCCCGAGCGCTGGATCCTGCTCACCCACATGACGCCCACCGGCCGGGCCACCGGCGAGGAGCTCTTCGCGCGGCGCTGGGGTGGCCGGGTGCGGCAGTGCTATCTGCCCTACGACACTCCGGGCGCCACCGCCCGCTTTCTGGACCGCTGGCAACCATCGCTCGGCCTGCTCATGGAGACCGAGCTCTGGCCGCAGCTGTGCGCGCAGGCGGCCGCGCGGCAGGTGCCGCTGGTGCTGGTCAATGCGCGGCTCTCCGAGCGATCGCTGCGCCGCGGCCTGCGCTGGGAGGCGCTGCTCGGCCCGGCACTGAGCAGCCTGGCCGCGGTGCTGGCCCAGACAGCCGGCGATGCCGAGCGCCTGGCGCGACTGGGTCGGCCCGATGCCGCGGTGCTGGGCAACCTGAAGTTCGATGTCGCCCCGTCGACGCAGCAGGCGGCGCAGGGTCGGCAGTGGCATCAGGACTGCGGGGGGCGGGCGCGGGTGCTGTGCGCCAGCACCCGCGAGGGCGAGGAGGCGCTGCTGCTGGCGGCCTGGCAGCAGGCGAAGGCGCCGACCGCGGCCCACAGCCCGACCCAATCGCAGCCCAGCCCCGACGCCAACCCCGCCGGCCCGGCGCGGGCGGGTCCTCAACTATTGCTCGTGCCGCGCCACCCGCAGCGTTTCGAGGCCGTTGCCGCGCTGGTGCGCGAGACCGGCCTGCGGCTGGCGCGCCGATCGGATCCCGCCTGGCCCGATGCCGAGGCCGAGGCCGACGTGCTGCTGGGCGACTCCATGGGCGAGATGGCCGCGTACTACGCCATGGCCGATGTCGCGGTCATCGGCGGCTCGCTGCTGCCTTTTGGCGGTCAGAACCTGATCGAGGCCTGCGCGCTGGGGGTGCCGGTGGTGGTGGGGCCGCACACCCGCAATTTCGAGCAGGCCGCCGAGGAAGCGGTGGCCGCCGGTGCGGCTCGTCGGGTAGCCGATGCGGGCGCAGCGGTGTCAGCGGCGCTGGCGCTGATCGGAGATGCGCCCGCGCGCCAGGCGATGGGCGATGCCGGCGAGCGTTTCTGGCAGGCCCATCGCGGCGCCACGCAGCGAACGCTCACGGCCCTGGCGCCCTGGCTTGCGCCCGGCGCCGGCTGAGGGCCGATCAGCGCGGGCGCGGCGAGAGCGGCGTGACCTGGGCGCCGGCAGGCGCGGATGCGGGCGCGGACGCCGGCGCAGAGGCCGCCGCGGGCGCGGCCGTCGCGGGCGAGGCCGCCGGCGGGGGCGCCGGTTCGGTGGGGTCGCCGTCAGGGGTCTGCATGAGCGCGGTCAGCGACTGCAGATCGGCGTCGGACAGGCTTGCGGCCGCCGATTTCAGGCGCAGCCCGTTCATCAGCACGTCGTAGCGGGCCTTGGCGAGGTCACGCTGGGTGTTGAAGACCTGCTGCTGGGCGTTGAGCACATCGATGTTGATGCGAACGCCCACCTGATACCCGAGCAGGTTGCTGTCCAGGGCGAGCTGGCTGGATTTCTCGGCCGCCTGCAGCGCCTGCACCTGCGCCAGGCCGCTGCGCATGCTCAGGTAGGCCTGGCGGGCAGACTGCTCGACCTGCCGGCGGGTGTTCTCGAGGTCGGCCTCGGCCTTGTCGCGCAGCTGCGCGGCCTCGCGAACCCGGGCATCGATCGCGCCGCCGGCATACAGCGGGATGCTCAGCTGCAGGCCGACCGAGCCCGAGGCGCTGTTCACGCCGATGAACGAGGCGGTAGGACTGCGCGAGTAGCCCACCGAGCCGACCGCGTCGAGCGTGGGCCGGTGACCGTAGCGCTGCCGGTCGATCTCGCGGCGGGCCACCTCGACCGCCACCCGGGACTGCTGCACCTGCAGGCTGTTCTGGCGCGCGTTCTCGGTCCAGCGGGTTTCGTCTTCGGGTTGCGGCGGGCTGAGTGCCACACCCGGCCGCAGGACCTGCAGGGCACTGACCGGCTTGCCCACCAGCTGGGCCAGCGTGGCGCGTCGCACGCTGAGGTCGTTCAGGGCGGCGTACTCCTGGGCCACCGCGAGGTCGAAGCGCGACTGCGCCTCCTGCTGATCGGTGATGGTGGCGGTGCCGACCTCGAAGTTGCGCCGGGCCGAGGCAAGCTGCTCGCTGATCGCGCGCTTCTGGGCCCGGATGGTGGCCACGCTGTCCTGCGCGGCCAGCACATCGAAGTAGGCCTGGCTCACCCGGATGATCAGGTCGAGCTGCGCCTGCGCGACCTGCGCCTCGGCGGCGGCCACCTGCAGCTTGCTCTGCTCGAAGGCCTCGACGTTCTGCAGCCGGTACAGCGGCTGACTCAGGCTGATCTGGTAGTTCTGGGTGTTGAACTCGCGCTTTGGCGCCAGATTGGTGTCGACCACCTGCCGGCTGAGGGCACCGGTGCCGGTGACCGTAGGCAGCAGGCCAGCGCGGGCCTGCGGCACGCGCTCGCGCACCGCGGCCAGCTGCGCCCGGCTGCTGGCCACCACGGTGTCGTTGGCGAGCGCCTCCTTGTAGGCCTGGGCGATGTCGAGCAACTGCGCGCCCGCCGGCGCGCAGGACAGGGCGAGCGCGGTGACCGTCATGGCGGGCAGCAGGGATTTCATGGCGTCCTCAGTAGGTGGGAACTGCGGGATCTACGATGCGCGACCAGGCATCGATGCCGCCGGTGAGATTGCATACGCCGGCAAGCTGCTGTCGCTCGAGGAACATGCCCACCTGGGCGCTGCGCATGCCGTGATGGCACAGGCACACCACCGGACGCGCCGTGGGCAGCTCGCCGAAGCGGGCCGGGATCTCGCGCATGGGGATGTGCACGCTGCCTTGCAGGCTGGCAATGGCCACCTCCCAGGGCTCGCGCACGTCGAGCACCACCGGCGCATCAGGCTGCGCGAGCCAGGCCGCGAGCTCGCTGGCGGAGATCTCGCGCATCAGAAGGCGAAGCGGGCAGGTTGCGGGAAGCCCTGCAGCGGCCGCACCAGGGTGTCAAAGAGCGGCTCGCAGGTGAAGGCGTTCTCGGCGGTGCGGGTGTGCATGACCGCCGTCATGGACGGCGCGTTGCCGACGATGGCGGTGAGCCGTCCGCCCGGGGCGAGCCGCTGCAGCAGGTTCTCGGGCACGAAGGGCACGGCGCCCGAGAGCACGATGACATCGAAGCGGTCTGTGCCCGGGGGCTGCGCGCCATTGAAGGTCTCGATGGCGACATTGCGGATGCCGGCGCGCTGCAGGTTGTCGCGCCCGAAGGCGGCCAGGCCGGCGTGGATGTCGGTGCTGAGCACCCTGCGCGCGCGGTGCGCGAGCAGGGCGGCCATGAAGCCCGAGCCGGTGCCCACCTCGAGCACATGCTCGTGGCGGCGCACCGCCAGCGACTGCATCAGCCGGGCTTCCACGCGCGGCGGGAACAGGCACTCGCCGGTGGGCTTGCCATCCAGGATGAGCGGCACTTCCATGTCGGTGAAGGCCATGGCCCGCCAGGCGGGGGGCACGAAGTCTTCACGGCGCAGCACGCTGAAGAGGTCGAGCACATCCTGATCGAGCACGTCCCAGGGGCGGATCTGCTGCTCGATCATGTTGAAGCGGGCGCGTTCGAAATCCATGGGAGGGCGATCCGGGCGAGGGGAATCATTGATTCTAGCAAGCCGGCCGGGATTGTCCGGCGCTCAGGAGGCCGAACCGTCGGCCCCGCCCTGGGGCGGCGAGCCGCGCCGGCCGCGCCGGCCGAGCCAGGCGCCGAGGTCATCGAGCAGCGTGTAGAGCACCGGCACCACCAGCAGCGTGAGCAGGGTGGAGGCGATCACCCCGCCGATCACGGCATGGCCCATGGGCGCGCGCTGCTCCGAGCCCTCGCCGGTGCCCATGGCCAGCGGCAGCATCCCGAACACCATGGCCAGGGTGGTCATGAGGATCGGCCGCAAGCGGATCTCGGCCGCCGAGAGCAGCGCCTGGGCGCGCTCCACCCCGCGGGCGCGGGCCTGGTTGGCGAAGTCGACGAGGAGGATGGCATTCTTGGTCACGAGGCCCATCAGCATGATGAAGCCGATCATCGAGAACATGTTGAGCGTGCTGCGCCAGGCGAGCAGGGCAGCCACCACGCCGATCAGGGCGAGCGGCAGCGAGGCCATGATCGCCAGCGGCTGCAGGAAGCTGCCGAACTGCGAGGCCAGGATCATGTAGATGAAGATCACCGCCAGCAGCAGCGCCTGCGCGGCGAAGCCGAAGCTCTCGGTCATGTCGCGGGTGGCGCCGCCGGTGACGAAGCGGTAGCCCGGCGGCAGGCTGATCCCGGCCAGGCGCTCGGCCACCTGCTGGCCCACCGTGCCCGAGGCCGCGCCCTGCACATTGGCGCTGAGCAGGATCTCGCGGGACAGGTCCTTGCGGTTGATCTGCGTGGGGCCGGTGCCCGTGATGAAGGCAGCCACCTGGCGCAGCGCGATCATGCGCGGGCTGCCGTCGGGCTCGGTCTGCGCCGAGGCCACGGTGAGCCGCTCGAGGTCGGTCACCGCCACGCGGCTGTCGCGCGGCAGACGCACCTTCACGTCGTAGTTCTCGTCATCGGGCGCTCGCCAGGTGCTGGCCGATTCGCCCGCGAGCAGCGGGCGCAGCACGCCGGCCACCTGGCTCACGCCCACGCCCAGGTCGGAGGCGAGCGCGCGGTTGACATCGACCGAGATGGTCGGCTTGGACGGCTTGGACGAAGACTCGAGGTCGACGATGCCCGGCACGGTCTGCATCGCGGCCTGCGCCTGCGCGGCCAGGCGCTCGAGTTCGGCCATGTCGGGCCCCTGGATGCTCACCTGCACCGGCTTGCCGGAACCGACCGAGCTGAGGGTGCCGACATCGGTGATGGTCAGGCCGGGGATGCGCGCCAGCCGTTCGCGCACCGGCTGGCGCATCTGCTGGACCGACATCGGTCGGCGGGCGCGCTCGGTGAGCTTGCCGAAGAGCGTGGCGTAGTTGCGGCCCTGGATGGCGCCGGTGTTGACGGTGGCGTAGGTGAAGAGCACGCCGTCGAACTCGCGCAGCGCCGCCTCGGCCTGGCGCACCTTGTCCTGGGTGAGCGCGAGCGACGAGCCCACCGGGGTGTGGAAGCGCACGTAGATCTCGTTGTTGTCGGCCTGCGGCACGAACTCCTTGCCGATGCCGCCCATCAGCGGGAAGGCCGCCAGGAAGGTGACCAGCGCGATCAGGGTGGCCAGCCAGCGGTGGCGCAGGCCCCATCGCAGCAGCCCCACGTAGCCGCGCTCCAGCCCCGCCATCAGGGCCTGGAACCGGCGCAGCAGCCAGGCCACCGGGCCGCGGCCGCGCGCGCCGTGGGCGTCGGGGTCACGCCACACCGAGGAGAGCATCGGGTCGAGCGTGAACGACACCAGCATCGACAGCAGCACCGCGAAGGCCACCGTGACCCCGAACTGCTTGAAGAAGCGGCCGATGATGCCGCCCATGAAGCCGATCGGCATGAACACCGCCACGATGGTGAAGGTGGTGGCGGCCACCGCCAGGCCGATCTCGGCCGTGCCATCGAAGGCCGCCTGCTTGTGCGGCTTGCCCATCGCCTGATGGCGCACGATGTTCTCGCGCACCACGATCGCGTCGTCGATCAGCAGGCCCACGCAGATCGACAGCGCGAGCAGCGTGACCATGTTGATCGAGAAGCCCATCGCGTACATCACCAGGAAGGTGCCGATCAGCGAGATCGGCAGCGTGAGCCCGGTGATCACCGTGGAGCGCCACGACGACAGGAACAGGAACACGATCGCCACGGTGAGCAGCGCGCCCTCGATGATGTTGCGCTGGACGCTCGCCACTGAATTGCGGATGGGCGTGGAGGCGTCGCGGACCACCGTGGTGCGCACATCGGGCGGCAGTTGCGCCTCGAGCTGCTGCAGGGTGCGTCGCACCCCGTTGACCACCTCGATGGTGTTCTCGTTGGTGGCCTTGACGATGTCGATGGCGATGGCGCGCTCGCCGTCGACGAAGGCGGCGTTCTCGGGCTCTTCCTCGCCGTCGACCACGCGGGCCACCTGCGAGAGGTACACCGGCTGGCCGCCGCGGCGCGCGACCACGATGCGTTCGAAGTCGGCCGGGCTGCGCAGGCGGGCGCGGATCTGCACCACCTGGTCGCGGTCACGGCTGGTGAGCGTGCCGGCGGGCAGTTCCTGATTGTCGGCGCGCAGGGCGGCCAGCACCTGGTCGATGCCCACCCGCAGCGATTCCATCTCGGCCGGGCGCAGGGCGATCTGGATCTCGCGGCGCACGCCGCCCACCACGGTCACGCGGCCCACGCCACGCACGTTCTCGAGCCGCCGCTTGATCACCTGCTCGGTGAGGGTGGTGAGCTCGCGGGCGCCGCGCTGCGGCGAGCGCACCGCCACCGAGACCACCGGATCGTCGTCGGGATTGACACGCGTGACCAGCGACTCCTTGACCTCGCGGCGCAGCGCCGGCCGCACCAGGGCGATCTTCTCGCGCACGTCCTGCGCGGCCATCACCGGGTCGACGGCGAGGTCGAACCGCACGATCACCAGCGACACGCCCTCGTAGGAACGCGAGGACAGCTCGTACACGCCGCTGATGGTGTTGACCTGCTCCTCGAGGCGACGGGTGACCTCCGACTCGACCACCTCGGGGGATGCGCCGGGATACTCGGTCTGCACCACCACCACCGGGAACGCGACATCCGGGAACTGCTCCACCGGCAGCCGCTTGTAGGAGAACAGGCCCAGCACCAGGAAGGCCACCATCATCATGGTGGCGAACACCGGGTGGTTGATCGAGACGCGGGTGAACCACATGGCGGCTGTACCGGGGCGCCGGTGGACCGGGCGGCGCGACGCGCGTCAGCGCGCCGGCAGTTCCCGCACCGGCGAGCCTGCCCGCAGGGTGCCGAGGTTGACCGCGACGATCCGATCGCCGGTGGCGAGGCCGCTGCGCACCTCGACCAGACCCGCGCCACCGCGGGCGTCGCGGGCGGACTCGTCGCGCAGGCCGGGGACGATGTCCTTCTCGACCAGCTTGCCCTCCACGAGCGCGTACACGAAGCTGCGGCCGGCGCGCTCGCGCACCGCCGAGAGCGGCACGGTGACCACGCCCTGGCGGGTCTCGAGCGCCAGCGAGCCCTGGGCGAACAGGCCAACCCGCAGCCGCTCGCCCCGATTCTCGATGCCGATGTAGACCGGCACCGAGCGCGTGCCGGTGGTGGTGGCGGGCCCGATGCGCAGGATGCGCCCGGACTGCTCGCCGCTCACGCCCTCCACCTGCAGTGACACCGTCTGCCCGATGCGCACCGCGCCGAGCTCGCCGGCCGGCACCGGGGCCTCGATCTCGAGCTGGCCGAGGTCGATCAGGCTGAGGATGCGGACGTCGGGCGAGACCTTCTCGCCGGGCTGCACGAAGCGCTCGGCCACCACGCCGGCCATCGGCGCGAGCACCGCGGTGTCGGCCAGCGCCTTGCGGGCGACGGCGAGCTGGGCCTGCGCGGCATCGCGCGCGCCTGCGGCGGCGTCGAGCGCCGAGCTGGCATTGTCGAGCGCGCTGGGCGAGATGAAGCCGCGGTCGATCAGCTGGCGATTGCGGGCCAGCGTGCTCTCGGCCTGCTCGAGCTGCGCCTGGGCGCTGCGCAGCTGGGCCTCGCGCTCCTTGACCCGCGATTCGAACTCGGTGGGGTCCACGCGGGCGATGGTCTGGCCGGCGCTGACCGATTCGCCCTCGCGCACCAGCAGTTCGCGCAGTTCGCCGGCGGCCTTGGCGCGCACCAGGCCCTGGCGCACCGCGCGCAGGCTGCCGGTGATCGGGATGCTGCGGGTGATGCTGCCCTGGGCGATGGTGAGCAGGTCGGCGGCGGCAAATTCCAGCGGGGCGGCCGGCGCGGCATCGGCGGACGCCGGCCTGCCAGCCGGCGCGCCCGCGCCCGGCGCCGTGGCACCGGCAGCGCCCGTCGCATTCGGCGGCGCGGCGGGTTTCGGCGCCCGGCCGAACTGCCACCAGGCCGCGGCCGCCAGGGCCGAGGCAAGCACCGTGATCAGCAGGGTACGGGTCTTCATGGTGTGGGCAACCGGGATGTCCGGGCAGCGATGCGAGGGCCGCCAGGGCGACGTGGGTGGCTCGCGCAGCGAGGGCCTGGCGTGCTCGGGGAAGCCGCGCATTCTAGGGTGGGGGTTGAGGAGGGTCAAACCGGGTCGGGCAAGGTCGTGGCCCCCCCCGCTTGCGGCTAGACTTCGGGCCATGTCTGCCCTGCCTGTCGCGCCGGCCTGTCGCCCCGCCTGTGGCGCCTGCTGCATCGCGCCCTCGATCAGCAGCCCGATCCCCGGGATGCCCCAGGGCAAGCCCGCCGGCCAGCGATGCGTGCAGCTCACCGCCGACCTGCGCTGCGCGCTCTTCGGCCGTCCCGAACGCCCGCGCTGCTGCGCCGGCTTGCAGCCGTCTGCCGCGATGTGCGGTGACTCGCCCGCGCAGGCGCTGGCCTGGCTGACACGGCTGGAGCTCATGACCGCGCCTGCGGTGGCCGCGCCGTCCGGCACCGCGGCCGCGCCGTCCGGCTGAGTCGGGCAGGGCCAGCGCCATGTCCTGCCTCAGCATCGCGGCATTCCCCCGCCCGCGTCTGCGCCCACCATGTCCGTTGCCCACGCCGCCCTGCCGCCTGGCGGATTTGCCATGAGCCCTGCTGCCCCTCAGCCAGTCCCGTCCGGCCCGGCCGCGCACCAGCCCGCGCTGGTGCAGCCGCTGCTCTCGGTGGTGATGCCCTGCCTCAACGAGGAGCGCACTGTGGCCACCTGCGTGGGCAAGGCCATGGCCTTCTTCGCCCGCACCGGCATCGCCGGCGAGGTGGTCATCGCCGACAACGGCTCGCGCGATGCCTCCATCGCGCTGGCCACGGCGGCCGGTGCCCGAGTGGTCCGCGTGAGCGAGCGCGGCTATGGCGCGGCCCTCATGGGCGGCATCCTCGCCGCCCGAGGCCGCTGGGTGGTCATGGGCGATGCCGATGACAGCTACGACTTCGGCGCGCTCGACGGTTTCGTCGAGCAGCTGTCGGCCGGCGCGCAGCTGGTGATGGGCAACCGCTTTGCCGGCGGGATCGCCGAGGGTGCGATGCCGCCGCTGCACCGCTATCTGGGCAACCCGGTGCTGTCGTTCATCGGGCGGCTGCTCTTTCGCAGCCCGATCGGCGACTTCCATTGCGGGCTGCGGGCCTTCGATCGCGAGGCGGTGCTGGGGCTGGGGCTGTCCTCGCCCGGCATGGAATTCGCCAGCGAGATGGTGATGCGGGCCACGCTGGCCGGCCTGCGGGTGGCCGAGGTGCCCACCACGCTCGCCCGCGACGGCCGCGACCGGCCGCCGCACCTGCGCAGCTGGCGCGACGGCTGGCGGCATCTGCGCCTGCTGCTGATGTTCAGCCCGCGCTGGCTGCTGCTCTATCCGGGCCTGGCGCTGTGCGGCGTGGGCGCGCTGCTGTCGCTGCTGCTCACCATCGCCCCGATCCGCATCGGGCCGATCGGCTTCGACATCCAGACCCTGCTCTACTGCGCCACCGCGTCGGTGCTGGGCCTGCAGATGTGCCTGCTCGCGGTGCTCACCAAGGCGGCCGGCGTGCATGCGGGCCATCTGCCGGCCAGCCGCAGCTTTGCCTGGCTGATGCGGGTCTACAGCCTCGAGCGGGGCATCCTGCTCGGGCTTGCGCTCGTGGCCTGCGGGCTCGCCGGCGTGCTCTCCTCGGTGTGGGTCTGGACCGACGCCGGTCTGGCGGCCCTGGATCCGTCGCGCGCCATGCGCGTCACCATCCCGGCGGTCACGCTGCTGCTGGCCGGCAGCGAGTGCATCTTCGGGTCCTTCGTGCTCAGCTTCATCACCCAGCCGCGGGCCCGCCTGCGCGCCCGGCCGGTCACCGCGGCCACGGCGCCCGACGAGCCGCGCTGAGCGCGCGGGTTCCGCCCCCGATGCCTTCGCGGCGCCTGCCCGCGGCCGCGCTGGCCTTCCTGCTGGCGCTGGTGGGCACCATCGCGTGGCGGCTGCTCGAGGGGCCGAGCTGGACCTGGGATCGCGGCCACTACCACGCCTATGCCGGCTACGCCTGGGCGCAGGGGCGCGTCGGTCAGGGCTTCCTGCCCATGGGCGGGCAGAGCTTCCTCAATCCGCTGCCCTATGTGCCGGCATGGCTGCTCGCGCGCGCCGGCTGGGGCGAGGCAGCCGTGGCCGCGGCGGCGGCGGCCTGGCACGCACTGGCGGTGTGGTTCGTCTGGCTGATCGCGCGTGACCGCGCCGGGCCGGGCGAGGGCGCCTGGCTCGCCGGCGCCCTCGCCCTGCTCACCCCGGTGTTCCTCGCCCTGGCTGGCACGAGCTATGCCGATGCCACCACCGCGGTGCCCTTGCTGGCCGGGGTGTGGTGCTGCGCGCGCGCGGGTGCGGGTGGCGCGGCTGCCGGTCGCTGGGCGCTTGCGGGTGGCTTCGCGTTCGGGCTGGCGGCGCTGCTCAAGCTGAGCAACGCGCCCGCTGCCGCCGTGGCGCCGGTGCTGCTGATGGGGGTCGGGCTGGCCGGGCGCCGGCTGCGTCGGCTGGCGGTGATCGGGCTCTTTCTCTTGGGTGGACTCGCGGGCGCGATGGCCGGCGGTGGCGCCTGGGCGCAGCACCTCTACCGGACCTACGGCAATCCGGTGTTTCCGATGGCGCAGTTCCTGTTCGACCGACCGTCGTCCCCCGCGCCGGCCGATCAGTCCGCTCTCGCCGCATCGCCCGCCGCATCGCCCGTTTCTGCGCCGGCTGCCGTTGCCACCGCCACTGCCACCGCCACTGCCACCGCCACTGCCACTGCCACTGCCACTGCCACTGCCGCGGCCGCGGCCGCGGCTCCGGCCGTCCCCCCCGCGGCGGCGGACGGGCTGGCTGTCTGGCGTCAACGTCTCTACCTGCTGAGGGTGATGACCCGCCCCGGCGGCGAGCGTTTCGTGCCCGACTCTCTCGAGCAATGGCTGGACTTCCCATTCCGGGTGGCCGACCCGCGTCAGCCGGGCAATCTCGCCTATCTCGAGTGGCATGCCCCGGACCCGCGGCTGGCCCTGCTGGTGTTCCTGCTCGCCGCACTGGCCGGGCGATGGCTGTGGTTGCGTGCGACAGGTCGGCGCCAGACCGATGCGCCCGCTGCTCGGCCAACGCAGGCGAGCCGGTGGCCGCTGTGGCTGTTCACGCTGCTCTGGTGCCTGGCCTGGATGCACAGCTCGGGCAACGGCCGCTATGGCGTGGGCCTGCTGATGCTGTGTTCGGTGCTGCTGGTGGAGGGCGTGCGCGCGCTGCTGCCGGCCGGCCGCGCGCGTCAGTCGGTGTTCGCCGTCCTGCTTGCGGTGCATGCCTTCTACGCCCTGGTGGCGGCCGATCGGCGCGAGCTCGGTCAGGCCGAGGCGTGGTCGCAGGCGGCGCTTGCCGCCGACATGCCATCATCGCTGCGCGAGCAGCCGCATCTGCATGTCGCGCTCTCGCAGTTTTCGTGGACCTACCTCGCGCCGCTGATGCACGCCGACAGCGCCTTCGCCAACCTGTCCTCGCCCTGCGAGTACTGCTCGCTGCCGCTGCAGGCCCGCTCGGCCCTGCCGGTGCTGCGCGCCTGGCGCGGTCGGCTTCGGCTGGTCGCCGCGGCCGATCATGCGCGGGACGGTCGGGCCGGCCTGCTGCCCACCACCCGCGAAGCCATGGATGATCAGCTCGCCGACTTCGACCTGCGCATCGACGAGCCGGCCTGTACGGCATTCCGGGTGCGCCCTCAGCCGAGCGGCACCTGGCTCATCGATCAGCGGGCCTCGGAGCAGGTCCGCCGCTTTTCGGATCAGGTGGTCAGCTGCCCGCTGGTCGATGCGCCCGATGCCCGCCCCGGGGCGATCGCGCGGCGCACGCGGGTCGATCCGGTCTTCGCGGCGCTCGAGCAGGCCTGCGGCGAGGTGCTGGGTCCGCCCACCGGACCCACCCGCTGGCTGGGCGGCGAGGCCTGGCTGCGCACCTACCCGAAGATCGAGGCGCAGCTGACGGTGGCCCGCGGCACGCTCACCCTGGGCCGGTACGGGTATCCCGACCGGGTGCTCGGCCGCGCCGAGACCCTGGCCGCGCCGGGCGCGGCGATCGACTGCCAGCCGTTGCGCGACCGCGCCGGGCGCGGCCAGCCGCCCGACATGGCCGAGGTGCTCGGCCGCCAGCCCGCCCGCTGAGGCCGCTGATGAACCCCGCCACACCCGTTCTCCTGCCGCCCGGCATTCGGGTGGCGGTGGTGCATGACTTCCTGTTCGAGTACGCCGGTTCCGAGCGCGTGCTCGAGGCCATCCTGGCGCTGCTGCCGCAGGCCGAGGTCTTCACGCTCTTCGAGCGTCTGCCCGAGGCCGACCGGCACCTGATCGCGGGCCGTCGCGTGCACACCAGCTTCCTGCAGCGCATGCCGGGCCTGCCGCGCAGCCTGAAGTACACGGTGCCGCTGATGCCCTTCGCGATCGAGCAGTTCGATCTCTCGGGCTTCGACCTGATCATCTCGAGCAGCCACGCGGTCGCCAAGGGGGTGATCGTGCCGCCCGACGCGCTGCACCTGTGCTACTGCTATTCGCCGATGCGCTATGCCTGGGACCTGCAGCCGGTGTACCTGCACACCGAGGGCCTGGACCGCGGCCTGCGCGGTCTGGCCGCGCGCCTGATGCTGCACCGGTTGCGGCTCTGGGATCACCGCAGCGCGGCCGGCGTCGACGCCTTCGCCACGAGTTCGGCCTTCGTGGCGCGGCGCATCCTCAAGGCCTGGCGGCGCGAGGCGGTGGTGATCCCGCCGCCGGTGAGCATCCATGCGCCGCTGGGGCTGCCGCGCGAGCCTGATCTCTACGTGACGGTGTCGCGGCTGATCGGCTACAAGCGCATCGACCTCATGGTCGAGGCCTTCCGCGCGATGCCGCAGCGCCGCCTGCTGGTGATCGGCACCGGACCCGATCTCGCGCGCTGGCGGTCGGTGGCGCCATCCAACGTGCGCTTCGCGGGCTTCGTGCCCGATGCGCCAATGCGCGAACACCTCGCCCGGGCGCGGGCCTTCCTGTTCGCGGCGACGGAAGACTTCGGCATCTCGGTGCTCGAGGCCCAGGCCCAGGGCACGCCGGTGATCGCGCTCGGTCGCGGCGGCACCGCCGAGACCGTGGCCGGCGAGCACGCCGCCCGCCCCACCGGCCTGTTCTTCCAGGAATCCACCCCCGAGGCGATCATCGATGCCGTGGCCCGCTTCGAGGCGCTGGCGCAGCCGATCGACCCGCAGGCCTGCATCGACCGCGCCGCGCTCTACACCCCGGACACCTTCGCGCGCCGCTTCAGCGCCTGGGTCGAGCAGTCATGGTCGGGCTGGCAGGCCCGGCTGGCGCAGCCCTTCTCGCCCGACGATCCCGCCGCGCCGCCGCAGGCCTGAGCGGCGGATGGCCGGGATCGGGCCCGGACGGCTCGGTTATCATCGCGGCCTGCCGCGGAGACTCCGATGATCGACTTCCTGCACGGGCTGCCCCTGCTCGCCAAGGCCGCCCTGCTCGGGCTGGTCGAGGGTCTCACCGAATTCCTGCCCATCTCGAGCACCGGCCACCTCATCCTCGCCGGCAGCCTGCTGGGCTTCTCCGACGAGAAGGCCAAGCTCTTCGACGTGGCCATCCAGACCGGCGCCATGCTCGCGGTGGTCTGGTACTACCGCGCGCGCATCGCGTCCACGCTGGCCGGCCTGGGCTCCGAGCGCCGAGCGCAGCGCTTCGCGCTGAACGTGCTCATCGCCTTCCTGCCGGCGGCGGTGCTGGGCGTGCTCTTCGGCAAGTTCATCAAGGCGCACCTGTTCAAGCCGGTCCCGGTGGCGCTGGCCTTCGTGGTGGGCGGCCTGATCATCCTGTGGGTGGAGCGCGGCCAGGCGCGCCGGCGCCCGCGCATCCAGGAGGTCGATGACATGAGCGCGCTCGATGCGCTCAAGCTGGGCGTGGCGCAGGCATTCGCGCTGGTGCCGGGCACCAGCCGGTCGGGCGCCACCATCATCGGCGGCATGCTGTTCGGGCTGTCACGCCGCGCCGCCACCGAGTTCTCGTTCTTCCTGGCCATCCCCACGCTGGTGGGCGCCGGGGTCTACGACCTGGTCAAGTACCGCGCGCTGCTCTCGGCCGATGACCTCCCGATGTTCGCCGTGGGGCTGGCAGTGGCCTTCGTGTCGGCGCTGGCCTGCGTGCACTGGCTGATCCGCTTCGTGGCCAGCCATGACTTCCGCGCCTTTGCCTGGTACCGAATCGTGTTCGGGGGGCTGGTGCTGCTCACCGCCCACTTCGGCTGGGTGAACTGGGCCGCCTGAGCCCGGCCCTCAGGCCTCGCGACGCTCGAAGATCAGGTCGCGCACCGCGTGGCCCAGCGCCAGCCCGCGCTTCTCGAACTTGGTGAGCGGGCGCCAGTCAGGTCGCGGCGCGAAGTCCTGGGCGGTGTTGCGCAAGGCCGGCTCGGCCTGCAGCACCGCGAGCATCTGGTCGGCGTAGTTCGCCCAGTCGGTGGCGCAGTGCAGATAGCCCCCGGGCCGCAAGCGGCTGGCGGCCAGGCTCGCCAGCGGCGGCTGGATCAGCCGGCGCTTGTGGTGCCGCGCCTTGGGCCAGGGGTCGGGGAAGTAGACATGGATGCCGGCCAGCGTGTCGGGGGCGATCATGTCGCGCAGCACCTCCACCGCGTCATGGCGAATGACCCGCACGTTGCCGATGGACTGCTCGTCGAGCCGGCGCAGCAGCGCGCCCACGCCGGCCGGATAGACCTCCACCCCGATGAAGTCGGTGTCGGGCCGGGCCAGCGCGATGGCGGCGGTGGTCTCGCCCATGCCGCAGCCGATCTCCAGCACCACCGGCGCCTGCCGCCCGAAGGCGGCAGCGGTGTCCAGGAGCGCCGCCTGATGGGCGATGCCGAAGCGCGGCAGCAGGCGCTCCTGCGCGGCGCGCTGGCCGTGGGTGAAGTGGACGCGACGGTTGACGAAGCTGCGGATGTGGTCGGGGCGTGGGCTGGCGGTCATCGGCGACGGGCAGGGCGCGGGCGCGCGGCTTGGCGCGGCGGAAGGGTCTCGCGGGTTGGTTAGGATACCGGCTCCCATCCTCCCGGAAGCGCCGATGACCCCCGACTCCCAGATCCTCAGCCACACCAGCGACGGCGTGGCCACGATCACCTTCAACCGGCCTGACAAGCTCAACGCGCTCACGCCGGCCATGCTCGAGGCCTTTTTCGATGCCGTCGGCCAGGCCGCTGCCGATCCGGCCGCGCGGGTGATCGTGGTCACTGGCGCGGGCCGCGGCTTCTCGGCCGGGCTCGACCTGGGCGTGATCGGCACCGGCCAGGCCGGCGGGGCCGGCGAGGCCACGCCGCGGCCCGAGCCGCAGTGGGGCGACGACATCGGCCCGCCGCTGGCAGCCGGGTTCAGCGCCGGCTGGAACGCGCTGATCCGCTCGCGCAAGCCCACCATCGCCGCGGTCAACGGTCCGGCCTTCGGCTGGGGCTTCATCCTGGCCCTGCACTGCGACATCCGCTTCGCGGCCCGATCCGCCCTCTTCAATGCCACCTTCGCGCGGCTGGGCGTGCCCGCCGAGAAGGGCATCGGCTGGCTGCTGCCGCGCCTGATCGGCATCGCCCGCGCGGCCGACCTGCTCTACACCGCGCGCCGCTTCGACGGCGTGGAGGCCGAGCGCATCGGCCTGATCAATGCCGTGCTCGACGACGATCGGCTCATGGGGCATGTGGCCGACTACGCGAAGGCGATCGCCGCCAACGCCGCGCCGCGCGCCCTGGCCGCCATGAAGGCGCAGCTCTGGACCGCCGCCGATGTCAGCTACGACGAGGGTTTCGCGGCGGCCAACCGCGAGCAGGACCGCTGCACCGCCACCGCCGACTTCCGCGAAGGGCTGGCCAGCTACAAGGACAAGCGCGCGCCGCGCTTCACCGGCGGCTGACCCTGAGGTCGCGCTGGGCGGCCGGGGTCGGCTTCGCGTAAAATGAACAGGTCGCGGGTGTAGTTCAATGGCAGAACGGCAGCTTCCCAAGCTGCATACGAGGGTTCGATTCCCTTCACCCGCTCCACACCGCCGCCGCGGGCCTCCCCCGCCCCGCCCATGAAGGCCGCCTACCTCAGCCATCCCAGCTTCGTGCGCCACGAGATGGGGGCCGGCCACCCGGAATGCCCCGAGCGTCTGGCCGCGATCTCGGACCGCCTGCTCGCCACCGGCCTGCTCGACCTCATGGACCGCTTCGAGGCGCCGGCGGCCACCGATACCCAGATCACCCGGGCCCATGAGGCGCTGCACCTGGCCGAACTGCGGGCGCGTTCGCCTGCCCAGGGGCTGGTGGCCATCGACCCCGACACCGCGCTCAACCCGCACAGTGTCACCGCGGCCCTGCATGCCGCCGGCGCCGCGGTCCGCGCCACCGAACTGGTGCTCCGCGAGGGCTACCAGCGCGCCTTCTGCAACGTGCGCCCGCCCGGCCATCACGCCGAACGCGGCCGCGCGATGGGCTTCTGCTTCTTCAACAACGCGGCGGTGGGCATCCGCCACGCGCTCGACGAGCTCGGCCTGCAGCGGGTGGCGCTGGCCGATTTCGACGTGCATCACGGCAACGGCAGCGAGGACATCCTCGCCGACGACCCGCGGGTGCTGATGGTGTCCACCTTCCAGCGTCGCCTGTACCCGTTCAACGGCGACGAACCGCGCGGCGCGAACATGCGCAACGTCGGGCTGGCGCCGTACTCCGGTGGCGAGGCGATGCGCGAGGCGGTCGAGACCGTCTGGCTGCCGGCGCTGCGCGAGTTCCAGCCCGAGATGATCTTCATCTCGGCCGGCTTCGACGCGCATCGCGATGACGACATGAGCCAACTCGGCTGGCGCGATGCTGACTATGGCTGGGTCACCGCGCGCCTGGTCGAACTGGCCGAGCAGTGCGCGCAGGGCCGGGTGGTCTCGCTGCTCGAGGGCGGCTACCACCTGCCGGCGCTGGCGCGCAGCGCCGAGCAGCACGTCCGGGCGCTGCTGGGCCTGCTCTAGCCGTGCTGGCGCGGCACCGCCTGCACGCGCTGTTCGAGCCCGACCAGCTGGTGGTGGTGCTGGGGGCGCGGCCTGCGGCCTGGGCCCTGGCCATGGCGCAGGCCCTCACCGACGAGGCCCGCGCGCCGCGCGTGCCGGCCCGCCTGTTCTCGCTGGCCGAACTCGCGCCCGAGCCGTCCCCGCACCCGACCACCAGCCAGCCGCCCGATACCACGCTGCTGGCGGTGCTGGCCGTCGACCCGGCCGAGGTGTCGGCGGCGCTGCGGCTGGCCGCGCAGCAGGGCGCGCGCCGCGCCTGCCTGCTCACCGGCGCCTCGGCTGCCGACCCCGCGGCGCGACAGACCCTCGCCCACTGGCAGGCCCAGGCCCAGGCGCTCGGGCTGCTGCTCTTCGGCCCGGCCACGCTGGGCTTCATCCGTCCGGCCATCGGCCTGAACGCCGGCCGGATGGGGCCCACCCCGCCCGCCGGTCCGGTGGCCCTGGTCTCGCAGTCGGGCGCGCTCAATGGCGCGGTGCTCGACTGGGTGGCGGGCCATGCCACCGGCTTCTCGCTGGTCGCCTCGCTCGGCGCCGAGCTTGCGATCGACCTGGCCGAGGTGCTCGACTTCCTCTGTGCCGATGAGCGCACCCGCGCGGTGGTGGTCTACCTCGAGGCGGTGCGTGATGCCCGTCGCTTCATGAGCGCGCTGCGCGCGCTGGCTCTGGTCAAGCCGGTGATCGTGCTCAAGGGCCAGCGTGGCGAGCAGCCGGCCGCGCAGGCGCGCACCCACAGCGGCGCGCTCTGCGGTTCCGACGCGGTCTATTCCGCTGCCCTGCGTCGCGCTGGCGCGCTGCCGGTGGGCCTGTTCACCCAGCTCTTCACCGCGGCGCGGCTGCTCGCCACCCAGACCGGCCCGGTGGGCTCGCGCCTGGGCGTGGTCGCCAACGGCAACGGGCCGGCCGTGCTTGCCGCCGATCAGGCGCGTGCGCAGCGTCTCACGCTGCCGCCCCTGGCCGAGACCACCCGCGCCCGGCTCGCCCAGGCGCTGGCCGGCTCGCCGGCGGGCGAGGGCGGCAATCCGCTGAACCTGGGCATCGGTCTGCAGCCGGCGCAGCTCGAGGCGGCGCTGCGCATCCTGGCCGATGACCCTGGCCTGGATGGGCTGCTGGTGCTGGCGGCGCCCTATGACGGCGCCGATGTGCCCGGGCTCACGCAGGCCGTGCTGCGGGCCCGCCCGGCGCTGCTCGAGGCCGGCAAGCCGCTCTTTGCCTGCTGGATGGGCGAGCAGCGCATGCGCGGGCTGGCCGCGCCGCTGGAGGCGGCGGGGCTGCCGGTGTACTCGGTGCCGGAATCGGCGGTCGATGCCTGGGCGACCCTCGCCCGCTTCCATCAGAACCAGCGGCTGCTCCACCAGATCCCGCGGCCGGTGCCGGGCCAGCGCCCGCCCGATCTGCAGGCCGCCCGGCGCCTGGTGCGCGAGGCGCTCGACAGCGGCCGCGCGGGTCTCGCCGAGGTCGAGTCCAAGGCCCTGCTGCAGGCCTTTCACGTGCCGGTGACGCCCACCCTGCGCGCAGCCTCGGCCGAGGCCGCGATCGCGCAGGCCGCGCAGCTGGGGTTCCCGGTGGCGCTGAAGATCGATTCGCCCGACATCGACCACAAGAGCGATGCCGGCGGGGTGGTGCTCAACCTGCGCAACCCGGCCGAGCTGCGCGCCCAGTATCACGAGCTGCTCGCCACGGTGCGGGCCGCGCGCCCGCAGGCGCGCATCGACGGCGTGACGGTGCAGCCCATGCGCGCGAGCTCTACGTGGGCGTGCTGCGCGATCCGCTCTTCGGGCCGGTGATCGCCTTCGGCGCCGGCGGCACCGGCGTGGAGGTGGTGCGTGACGTCGCCCTCGAGCTGCCGCCGCTCAACCGCTACCTGGCCTCGCGCCTGATCGGCCGCACCCGCGTGGCCGCCGCGCTCGGCGAGCACCGCGGCGCACCGGCCATCGACCGCGACGCGCTCGAGGCCCTGCTGGTGGCCGTGTCGGACCTGGTCTGCGCCTTGCCCTGGATCGCCGTCATGGACATCAATCCGGTGATCGCCGACGCGCAGGGCGTGGTGGCGGTGGACGCGCGGGTGCTGCTCGATGACGGACCCGGACCGCAGCCCGAGCCGCACCGGCATCTGGCGATCCGGCCCTATCCGGCGCACCTGGGCGGCGAGCGCGTCACGCCCCAGGGCGCGGCCTGGACCCTGCGCGCCATCCAGCCCGAAGACGCCGATCTGCTGCAGGCCTTCACCCGGGGCCTGTCGGCGCAATCACGCTATTTCCGGTTCATCTCTGCGCTGGCCGAACTGCCGGCGCGCATGCTCATCCGCTACACCCAGATCGACTATGACCGCGAGCTCGCGCTGGTGGCGGTGGCGCCCGAGCCCGCGCCGCGCGGCGAGCTGGTGGGTGTCGTGCGCTACCTGCTCAACCCCGATGCCGAGAGCTGCGAGTTCGCGGTGGCGGTGGCCGACGGCTGGCAAGGCCGCGGCCTGGGCGGGGCGCTGATGCGGGCGATCATCGATGCGGCCCGCGCCCGCGGGCTGCGCCGCATCGAGGGCCATGTGTTGGCCACCAACACCCGCATGCTCGGGCTGCTGCGTCACCTCGGATTCGTGACCCGCACCGACCCGGGCGATGTGGCGATGCGCGAGGTGTGGCTCGCGCTGGACGCGCTCAGGCCCGGTGATAGCCGGTGACGCGCTCGACCTCCTCGCGCGAGCCCATGAACACCGCCACCCGCTCGTGCAGCTTGCCCGGCTGCAGCGCCAGGATGCGCTCGTGGCCGTTGGTGGAGGCGCCGCCGGCCTGCTCCACCAGGAAGCTCATGGGGTTGGCTTCATAGAGCAGGCGCAGCTTGCCGGGCTTGTCGGGCTCGCGGGCGTCGCGCGGGTACATGAACACGCCGCCGCGGGTCATGATGCGGTGCACGTCGGCCACCATGGAGGCCACCCAGCGCATGTTGTAGTCGCGCCCGCGCGGGCCGGTGCTGCCGGCCAGCAGTTCGTCGACATAGCGGCGCACCGGCGGCTCCCAGTGGCGCGCATTGGAGGCGTTGATCGCGAACTCGCGGGTCTGCTCGGGGATGCGGATGCGATCGGCGGTGAGCCACCAGCTGCCGGTCTCGCGCTCGAGGGTGAAGCAGGCCACGCCGTCGCCCACGGTGAGCACCAGCAGCGTGGACGGCCCGTAGACCGCGTAGCCGGCGGCGATCTGCCGGTCTCCGGGCTGCAGGAAGTGCGACTCGCGCGGTTCGTTCACGCCCTCGGGCAGGCGCAGCACCGAGAAGATGGTGCCGATCGAGACATTGACGTCGATGTTCGAGGAGCCGTCGAGCGGATCGAAGAGCAGCAGGAAGCCGCCCATGGGGTACTCGTTGGGGATGAAGTGCGGATGGTCCATCTCCTCGGAGGCCATGGCCGCCAGGTGCCCGCCCCAGAGATTGGCCTCGAGCAGGGTCTCGTTGGCGATCACGTCGAGCTTCTTCTGCGACTCGCCCTGCACGTTCTCGGAGCCCGCCTCGCCGAGCATGTCGGCCAGCGCGCCCTTGCCCACCGCGTAGCTGATCCGCTTGCAGGCGCGCGCCACCACCTCGAGGAGCAGCCGCAGCTCGCCCGGGATCAGGCCCTTCTCGCGCTGCTTTTCGACCAGGTACTGGGTGAGGCTGATCCGGTTCATCAGGGGAGTCTCCGAGGGGGGCGGGCCGGCATTATCGCGCAGGCGACGGCGGCCCCGGTTCAGGCCTCGCCCAGCGCCTTGCCCACCACTTCGCGCACATCGCGCGACAGGTCGGGTCGCGCCATCACCCGCTGCAGGCTGGCGCGGGCCTGCGCCTGGCGATCGGGCGTGTACTTGCGCCAGCGGTCCATGGCGCGCGCCAGGCGCGAGGCGAGCTGCGGGTTGCGCGGGTCGAGCTCGCCGATGATCTCTTCCCAGAACCGGTAGCCCGAGCCGTCGGGCGCGTGGAACTCGGCGAGATTGCCCTGGCAGAACGCGCCGATCAGGGAGCGGACCTTGTTGGGGTTGGCCAGCGAGAAGGCGGGGTGCGCCATGAGCGCGCGCACCTGCTCGAGCACCGGCCGCCCGTATGGGCTGCGGTGGCGGGTGGCCTGCATCGAGAACCACTTGTCCATGGCCAGCGGCTCGTCGCCGAGCTCGCTGGCGAAACGCGCCAGGGCGATCTCGGCCTGCGGGGCGTGCCCGAGCAGCAGGGCGCCCAGCGCGCCCTGGCGCGCGGTCATGTTGTCGGCGCTCTCGAACTGCCGCAGCGCGAGCTCGCCAGCGTCTGGCTCGCCGGCCAGCGTGAGAAAGCCCAGCGCCAGGTTGCGCAGCGCGCGCCGGCCAGCGGGCGCGGCGCCCGGGTGGTAGGAGCCCTCCGGCGCGAGCCGCTCGTACAGCTCGCGCCAGCGCGGGGCCAGTGCCCGCCCCAGCGTGGCGCCCACCGCCAGCCGGGCCGCGCGCAGCGCCTGCGGGTCGACCACGTCCAGCTGTTCGGCCACCACGCCCTCGCCGGGCAGCGCGAGCATGAGCTCGCGAAAGGCGGGGCTGAGCGTGGCATCGTCGAGCGCGGCCCGCCAGACGTTGGTGAGCGCGCTGTCAGTGGTTGGCGCGTGTCCGGCCACCGCGGCGATGAGCGCCGACAGCGCGAGCTGCTGCGCGGCCTCCCAGCGATTGAAGGGGTCGGTGTCATGGGCGGCAAGAAACCCGAGCTGGGCCTCGCTCCAGTCATGCTCGACGATCACCGGCGCGCTGAAGTGGCGCAGCAGCGAGGGCGTGGGCGGCTCGGCGATGTCGAGGAACTCGATGTGTTCCACCGGGCGGGTGATCTCGAGCACACGTGAGCCCGCGCCCGGTGCCGCCTCGCCGCTCAGCCGCAGCGGCAGCTCGCGGCCATCGGGCCCGAGCAGCGCGAGCGCGAGCGGCAGGTGCAGCTCGCTCGGGGCGTCGCCCACCCGTTGCGAGACCTCGAGGCGGTAGCGGCGGTTCACCGGGTCATGCGTGCCGCGCACCCGCAGCCGCGGCGTGCCCGACTGCGAGTACCAGCGGCTGAACTGACGGAAGTCGCGCCGGTTGGCATCGGCGATGGCCGCGACGAAGTCGTCGCAGGTGACCGCCTGACCGTCGTGCCGCTGGAAGTACAGGTCCATGCCGCGGCGGAAACCCTCGCGTCCCACCAGGGTCTGCAGCATGCGCACCACCTCGGCCCCCTTCTCGTAGACCGTCATGGTGTAGAAGTTGTTGATCTCCTGGTATTCGTCGGGCCGGATCGGGTGGGCCATCGGGCCGGCGTCCTCGGGGAACTGCGAGGCCCGCAGCGCGCGCACGTCCTCGATGCGCTTGACCGCGCGGGCGCTGGCCGCGGCCGCCGGGCTGTCGGCCTCGGCGGCGAGCATGTCGGCCGAGAACTCCTGGTCGCGAAAGACCGTGAGGCCCTCCTTGAGCGTGAGCTGGAACCAGTCGCGGCAGGTGACCCGGTTGCCGGTCCAGTTGTGGAAGTACTCGTGGCCGACCACCGCCTCGACCGCCGCGAAGTCGCCATCGGTGGCGATGCGCGGATGGGCGAACACGTAGCGGGTGTTGAAGATGTTCAGGCCCTTGTTCTCCATGGCGCCCATGTTGAAGTCGCCCACCGCCACGATCATGAAGCGGTCGAGGTCGAGCTCCAGGCCGAAGCGCTCCTCGTCCCAGCGGATGGAGCGCACCAGCGAGCGCATGGCGTGATCGGTCTTGTCGAGATTGCCGGGCTCCACCCAGACCTGCAGCAGCACCTCGCGTCCGGACCCGGTGCGCAGCCGCTGCTCGGCGGCCTCCAGCCGGCCGGCCACCACCGCGAACAGGTAGCTCGGCTTGGGGAAGGGATCGTCCCAGCGCGCGAAGTGGCGCGCCCGGCCTTCGGCATCGGCCGGCCAGGGCCCCTGCTCGACCAGGTTGCCGTTGGCCAGCAGCACGGCCTCGCGCTCGCAGTCGCCGATCAGGGTGACCCGATAGCGGGTCATGACGTCGGGCCGGTCGGGAAAGAACGTGATGCGCCGGAAGCCCTCGGCCTCGCACTGGGTGTAGAAGTTGCCGTTCGAGACGTACAGGCCCGAGAGCGCGGTGTTGGCCTGCGGATTGATGCGGTTGCTGAGGCTCAGCGTGAACCGGGCCGGCGGGCTGGCCAGCGTGAGCCCGTGCCCGTCGACCTGGTATTCGTCGGGGCGCAGCGCGCGGCCGTCGATGGCGATGCCGAGCAGATCGAGCCCCTCGCCGTGCAGGCGCAGGGGCGCCGCCGCGGCGCCGGCCGGCCGCTGGTAGCGCGCGGTGGCGCTCACCCGGGTGTCGGTGCGACCGAGCTCGAAGACCAGATCGAGGTCGGCCACCTCATGGGAGGGCGGGGTATAGTCCAGTCGCTTGACGGTGACAGGTGTCGAGTCGTTCATGGAAGGCGTCGATGGTTCAATCCCATTCTATCGGCTGGCGCAGGCCAGCGGCCCTGGCCGCGTTGCTGCTGGCCGCGCTCGCGGCCGGCTGCACCCAGGAAACCCAGAACCGGATCCAGCGCAGCATCCAGAACTGGACCGGCACCAATGGCGTACTCGAGGTGTATGCCGGCGAGAAGCTCGTGCGCCGTTTCGTGGCCATCGACAAGATGTCCACCGCGATGGGCACCGAAGACAAGCAGCCGCGGCCCTATCGCTACGGCTACGGGGTCCTCGACGAGAACCTCAACGGGGTGGTCGATCCCGGCGAGAAGCGGGTCTACTTCGAGATCAGCGACTTCGGCACCAACTACGTGTTCTACGAGAGTCCGCGCTGAGCCTGGCCGGCCCGGTGCGCGCGTCGGTCACTTGAGCTGACGCGGCTGCCACCAGTTGGGCGAGGCGCTGGCGAAATCGCCGCTCTCGTGCAGGCGGTTGGCCAGATCGAGCGAGGCGTCGCCGGGCGGCGAGGCCACCAGCAGCACGTCGCCCCGCTCGCCGATCGGCCGGACCAGGCGCAGGCCGTGCCGCGCGAGCAGCGCGTCGCGCGCCGCGGCCGAGGTCCCGGGCCGCAGGCCGAGCAGCACCCCGCCCGGCAGGGCGCGCATGCGCCCGCCCGCATCGGCCTGATCGCGGTACACGGGCGTGTCGGTCGTGCCGGCCGGCGCGGCGGGCTTGTCGCCGATGACTGGCTGGATCACCGACTGCTTGGTGCCGGGCGCGGCGTTGAAGTCGGCCCGCAGGCCGCTCTCGGCCCACAGCAGGCGACGCTCGCCGCCGTCGTACCAGTAGCGCTGCTGGGCCTGCGCCGGGCTGCTGGCGGCCGCGAGCGTGAGGGCCAGCCACAGGCCCGACCGCAAGGTCATGCCGGCGCGACGCGTGTTCATGGTCAGCGTCCCCATATCCGCAGTCCCCAGGTCTGGACGCTGCCGGTGTCATTGGCCTGCAGGTCGGTGACCTGCAGGCGCCAGGCGCCGGCCGCGGCCTCGTCCATGTGCCGCACCGAGCCGAAGCGCCAGTCGCTGTAGCTGCCGCAGCCGCTCAGGCACCGTCGGGCGTCGGCGAGCCGGCTGACCAGGCCGTTGGGGCTGACCAGCCGGATGCGCAGGTCACCGATGTAGGGGTGGCTCGCGGTGAAGGCCACCTCGACATGCTCGATGCGGGTGATGCCGCAGCCAGCCGCGTCGACCGTCACGCTGTCCTCGACCATCGCGCCCGCGGGGCCGTCGGGGATCGCCTGGCCGGGGCTGCGGGTGTACGGGCCGCAGCTGATGAGCGAGGCCGATCCGCCCACGCTGCTCCAGCCGCGCGCCGCGTTCGCCGCGGCCTGGGCGTCGACCGTGCCGAAGCCGTACTCCGGGTGGTGCGGCAGGCCCGGCCCGCTGGTGACCCAGTCGGGGGAGGCGGGGTCATTGCGTCGCGCGGTGCGCGCCAGCAGCAGGCGCACGTCGCGCCAGGTGAGTGTCGGGTTGGCCGCGAGCACGAGCGCGGCCGCGCCCGAGACCATCGGGGCAGCCGCCGAGGTGCCGCCGAAGTTGCTGCGCGTGCCCTCTTGCGGCGCCAGGGTGGTGATCGCGGCCCGGCCGGCGTCGTCGGAGGTGCTGCCGCACACCAGGATGTTGGCCCCGGTCTCGCCGTAGTACGGGCGCCGGCCGCGGTGATCCACCGAGCAGGCCACCAGCACGCCGAGATGATTGGTGTAGCCGTCCAGGCCCGAGCTCTCGCCCACGCACTGGCCGCCGGCATTGGTGCTGATGCACCCGCCATTGCCGGCGGCGAACACATAGACCGCGCCGCGCCCGCCGCGGCCATTGGTGATGCCGTTGTCGATCGCGGCGGCGAAGCTGGCATCCACCCGGTTGGGCCGGCCGTTGTCGGGCGAGCCCCAGCTGCTGTTGTAGACCCCGGTGTCGGTCAGGCCGCGGCCGAGCGCGTCGGCGATGTCCGCCGCG
Organism: Burkholderiales bacterium; assembly: GCA_037146935.1. Lineage (GTDB taxonomy): Bacteria > Pseudomonadota > Gammaproteobacteria > Burkholderiales > Burkholderiaceae_E > Quisquiliibacterium. The sequence continues at coordinate 50,041 of JBAWWD010000010.1, read as the reverse complement.
TAGCTGGTGGCGAGCGGGTTCAGGCCGACCAGACCCACCCGGGGCGCGACGCCCGCGCCGGCCACCGCGTTGCCGTCGCGCGCAGCCACGACGCCGGCCACCGCCGTGCCGTGGGTCTCGTCGGCCAGGCAGGGCAGGGGCCAGCGGTTGCCCACCGAGCCGGTGCGGTAGTTGTAGCTCGCGCCGGCCACGGCATTGGGCGAGAGGTCGGGGTGCAGGATGTCGACCGCGTCATCGACCACCGCCACCCGCGCGCCCTCGCCCCGGCTGACGGCCCAGGCGGCCTGCGCCCGCACGTCTTCACCGGCGAGTCCGCCGCTCTGGCCGGTGTTGGCCAGGTGCCACTGCCTGGCCAGCAGGGGGTCGGTGCCGGTGAGCTGGGGGCTGCTGGTGAGGGTGTAGCGGTAGGTGCAGCCGTCTTGCGCCGGCAGGCCATCGACGGTGCCGGTGCCGCCCCCGTTGCCCGCGCTGCTGCTCCCGCCCGAGCCCCCGCCGCAGCCGCCGGCGAGCAGCACGGCGATCAGCATCGACGCGCGCGCAAGGGCCGAAAACCGATGCCGGCGGACGGTATAGGGGGGCGGAGTCAAGCGTCGGACAGGGCGGATTTCAGGCCTTGGAGTCTACGCGACATCCCTGATTGTCGGCCCGCATGGCTTCCGATACGCTGCATCGCAGCAAACCAGCCCGCCGCCTCACCGACCGCGCCTGCCTGCCGTTCCCGGGCGCGCCGCCTTTCCCCGGAGTGCCCTCTCTCATGCGCCGTATCCAGTCCCTGCTCGTGGCCAACCGGTCGGAGATCGCCATCCGCGTGATGCGCGCCGCTGCTGAACTCGGCATCCGCACGGTGGCCATCTACGCCAACGAGGACCGCTTCGCGCTGCATCGGTTCAAGGCCGACGAGAGCTATCTGGTGGGCGAAGGCCGCAAGCCCCTGCAGGCCTATCTCGACATCGACGACATCATCCGGATCGCGCGGCTCGCGCGGGTCGACGCCATCCATCCCGGCTACGGCTTCCTCTCCGAGAACCCCGAATTCGCGCGCGCCTGCGCGGCAGCCGGCATCCGCTTCATCGGGCCCAGCCCCGAGGTGATGACCACGCTGGGCAACAAGGTCGCGGCGCGCCATGCCGCGGTGGCGGCCGGCGTGCCGGTGATGCCGGCCACCGGCGTGCTGCCGCGCACCCCGATCGCGCCAGACGCCTCCGAGGTGCAGCGCCAGACCGCCGAGCAGGCCGACTTCGCGGTGGCCGCAGGCGCCGCCGAGGCGGTGGGTTATCCGCTGATGCTCAAGGCGAGCTGGGGCGGTGGCGGTCGTGGCATGCGGGTGATCGAGAACGAGGCCGACCTCGCCGCGCAGCTGCCGGTGGCCCGGCGCGAGGCGGCCGCAGCCTTCGGCAACGACGAGGTCTACCTCGAGAAGCTGGTGCGCCGCGCCCGCCATGTCGAGGTGCAGATCCTGGGCGACACCCACGGCAACCTGGTGCACCTCTTCGAGCGCGACTGCTCGGTGCAGCGGCGCAATCAGAAGGTGGTCGAGCGCGCGCCCGCGCCCTACCTCGACGCCGCCGGCCGGGAGGCGCTGTGCGAGGCGGCGCTCGCGCTGGGGCGCGCGGTGGGCTACACCCACGCCGGCACGGTCGAGTTCCTCATGGACGCCGACACCGGCAAGTTCTACTTCATCGAGGTCAATCCGCGCATCCAGGTCGAGCACACCGTCACCGAGCAGGTCACCGGCATCGACATCGTCAAGGCGCAGATCCGCGTCACCGAAGGCGCGCGCATCGGCGAGCCGGGCTCGCCGGTGCCGGCGCAGCCCGACATCCGTCTCAACGGCCACGCCCTGCAGTGCCGCATCACCACCGAAGACCCCGAGAACGGTTTCACCCCCGACTACGGCCGCATCACCGCCTATCGCAGCGCGGCCGGCTTCGGCCTGCGCCTGGATGGCGGCACCGCCTACACCGGCGCGGTGATCACGCCCTACTACGACTCGCTGCTGGTCAAGGTCACCGCCTGGGCGCCCACCCCGGAGGAGGCCATCCGCCGCATGGATCGCGGGCTGCGCGAGTTCCGCATCCGCGGCCTGGCCACCAACCTGCAGTTCGTCGAGAACGTCATCAATCACCCGCAGTTCGTCGCCGGCACGGTCACCACCCGTTTCATCGACCAGACCCCCGAGCTGCTGAAGTTCTCGCGCCGACGCGACCGCGCCACCCGCGTGCTGCGCTACCTCGGCGAGGTCACGGTCAACGGCCAGCCCGACATGAAGGGCCGCCCGCAGGCCGACCTCAGCCACCTGCACCTGCCGCTGCCCAGGGCCGACCTGCTGGCGCCGCCGCCGCCGGGCACCCGCACGCTGCTGCGGCAGCTCGGCCCGAAGAAGTTCGCCGCCTGGATGCTGGCCGAGCAGCGCCCGCTGCTCACCGACACCACCATGCGCGACGCGCACCAGTCGCTGCTGGCCACCCGCATGCGCACCATCGACATGCTGCGCGTGGCGCCGCACTACGCGCGCCTGCTGCCGGGGCTGTTCTCGCTGGAGTGCTGGGGCGGGGCCACCTTCGACGTGGCCATGCGCTTTCTCAAGGAAGACCCCTGGCAGCGTCTGGCGCAACTGCGCGAGGCGGTGCCGAACATCGCGCTGCAGATGCTGCTGCGTGGCGCCAACGCGGTCGGCTACACCAGCTACGCCGACAACGTGGTGCGCTTCTTCGTGCAGCAGGCCGCGGCTGCCGGCATCGACATCTTCCGGGTGTTCGACTCCCTGAACTGGGTGCGCAACATGCGGGTGTCCATCGACGCGGTGCTCGAGGCCGGCGCGCTGTGCGAGGGCGCCATCTGCTACACCGCCGATGTCTTCGACCACGGCCGCAAGTACGACCTGCGCTACTACACGCACATCGCGCGCCAGTTGCGTGATGCCGGCGTGCACGTGCTCGGCATCAAGGACATGGCCGGCCTGGCCCGGCCGCGCGCCGTGTCGCTGCTGGTCAAGGCGCTCAAGGAGGAAACCGGCCTGCCGATCCACTTCCACACCCACGACACCAGCGGTGCGGCGGCGGCCTCGGTGCTGGCGGCGATCGAGGCCGGCGCCGATGCGGTCGATGGCGCCATGGACGCGATGAGCGGGCTCACCTCGCAGCCCAACCTCTCGGCGATCGTCGCCGCGCTCGCCGGCTCCGATCGCGACCCGCGCTTCAAGGCCGGTCGCGGCGGCGGCGCCGGCCAGCCGGCCGGCATCGACCTCGATGCGATGCTCGCCATCTCGCACTACTGGGAGGGCGTGCGCCGCCAGTACGCCGCCTTCGAGTCCGACATCCGCAGCGGCACCGCCGATGTCTACAACCACGAGATGCCCGGTGGCCAGTACACCAACCTGCGCGAGCAGGCCCGGGCGATGGGTCTGGAGCACCGCTGGCCCGAGGTCTCGCGCGCCTATGCCGAGGTGAACCGGCTGTTCGGCGATGTGGTCAAGGTCACGCCCACCTCCAAGGTGGTGGGTGACATGGCCCTGTCCATGGTGGCCAACGATCTCAGCGCCGCCGATGTCGCCGATCCGGCCCGCGAGGTGGCCTTTCCCGAGTCGGTGGTGTCGCTGTTCAAGGGCGAGCTCGGCTTTCCGCCCGACGGCTTTCCGCCGGCGCTCTCGCGCAAGGTGCTCAAGGGCGAGCCGCCGCAGCCCTACCGGCCGGGCGACACCCTGCCCGATGTCGATCTCGAGGCGGCGCGCCGTGACGCCGAGCGGGCCTGCGGCCATCAGATCGACGACCAGGCGCTGGCCTCGTGGCTCATGTACCCCAAGGTCTACAAGGAGTTCTCCGACCACCACCGCCGCTTCGGCGATGTCAGCGTGCTGCCTACGCCTGCCTTCTTCCACGGCATGGCCGAGCGCGAGGAGATCGCCGTGGGGCTCGACCCCGGCAAGACCCTGGTGATCCGCATGCAGGGCACCGCGCCGGCCGAGGAGGAGGGCGTGGTCAAGGTCTTCTTCGAGCTCAACGGCCAGCCGCGCACCATGCGGGTCGACAAGGCCGGCGCGCCGCGCCGCGAGCAGCGCGCGCAGGCCGAGCCGGGCAACCCCGGGCATGTTCCGGCGCCCATGCCCGGCATGGTGGTCACCGTGTCGGTGAAGGCCGGGCAGGCGGTGCGCGCCGGCGATCCGCTGGTCTCGCTGGAGGCCATGAAGATGGAAACCCAGATCCGGGCCGAGCGTGACGGTACGATCCGGGCCGTGCATGTGCGTGTGGGCGAGACCGTCGCCGCGCGCGACCTCCTCGTGGAGCTCTCATGAATCCTGCCTATCCCCGTGATCTCGTCGGCTACGGCCGCAACCCGCCCCAGGCCAACTGGCCCGGCCGCGCCCGCGTGGCCGTGCAGTTCGTGCTCAACTACGAGGAGGGCGGCGAGAACTGCGTGCTCCACGGCGACCCCGGCTCGGAGCAGTTCCTCTCCGAGATCATCGGCGCGGCCGCGTACCCCGATCGCCACCTGAGCATGGAGTCCATCTACGAGTACGGCTCGCGCGCCGGGGTCTGGCGCATCCTGCGCGAGTTCGAGCGGCGCGGCCTGCCGCTCACGGTCTTTGGCGTGTCGATGGCACTGCAGCGCCATCCGGATGTCACCCGCGCTTTCGTCGAGCTCGGCCACGAGATCGCGTGCCACGGCTGGCGCTGGATCCACTACCAGAACATCGACGAGGCCACCGAGCGCGAGCACATGCGCATCGGCATGGACATCATCCGCCAGCTCACCGGCAATGCCCCGCTGGGCTGGTACACCGGGCGTGACAGCCCGAACACCCGGCGTCTGGTGGTCGAGCACGGCGGCTTCCGCTACGACGCCGACTACTACGGCGATGACCTGCCCTTCTGGACCGAGGTGGCGGTGAGCGAGGGCCGGCGGGTGCCGCACCTGGTGGTGCCCTACACGCTCGATGCCAACGACATGCGCTTTGCCTCGCCGCAGGGCTTCAACACCGCGCAGCACTTCTTCGAGTACCTGCGCGACAGCTTCGACGTGCTCTACGCCGAGGGCGCCGAGTCGCCGAAGATGATGTCCATCGGCATGCACTGCCGGCTGCTCGGACGGCCCGGCCGCTTGCTGGCGCTGCAGCGCTTCCTCGACCACATCGAGCGCCATGACCGGGTCTGGGTGGCCCGCCGCATCGACATCGCCGATCACTGGATCGCCCATCATCCCTGGCAGCCCACGGCCTGAGCCGGTGGCCGGGCGCGACGCGCCCTGCCTGATCGAGCTGCCCTGGCAGCCGCCCCTTGACTGGGCGTTCGTCACCGGCTTTCTCGCGCGGCGCCTCATCCCGGGCGTCGAGGCGCTCGGGCCCCAGGGCTACCAGCGGGCGGTGCGGCTGCATGCCGATGGCCGCGAGCATGACGGGCGCGTGTGCGTGCAGCCTGACCCGACGCGCGCCGTGCTGCGGGTGAGCCTGGATGCCGCGCTTGCGCCGGTGGCCGAGCCGCTGCGTGTCAGGCTGCGGCGCCTGTTCGATCTCGACTGCCAGCCGTCGGCGGTGGCCGCCGGTCTTGGCCCGCTCGCCAGGCAGGCGCCGGGCATCCGCGTGCCGGGTGCCTTCGACGGGTTCGAGCTCGCCGTGCGGGCGGTGCTGGGCCAGCAGGTGAGCGTGGCTGCGGCCCATACCCTGGCCGGACGGCTGGCGCAGCGCTTCGGCACCCCGCTCGCCGGTTCACCCGGGCAGGAGGCCCCCTGGCTGGTGTTCCCCGGCGCGGCGCGTCTGGCCGATTGCCAGCCCGAGCAGCTTGCGCAGTGCGGGCTGATCCGCCAGCGCGCCGCGGCCATCGTCGCGCTGGCGCGGGCGATCCGCGACGACGGGCTGTGCCTGAGCCCCGAAGCCCCGCTCGCGCTCACCCTGGACGCGCTGCGGGCAATTCCCGGCATCGGCGACTGGACGGCGCAATACATCGCGATGCGCGCGCTCGCCTGGGCCGACGCATTTCCGGCTGGTGATCTGGTCCTGATGCGCGCCCTGGGCGCGAACACCCCGGCCCGCGCCCGCGCCGCGGCCGAGCGCTGGCGACCCTGGCGCGCCTACGCGGTGATGCACCTCTGGCGCGGTTCCGCCATCAGTCCGACGGATTAATCCCGATGGATGTCCTCATTAATCGGAGTTAATGCCGGATTGATTTCCGACATTTTCTGCCCGATTATTTTCCGTGGCGGGTTTTGAATCCGTCTAATATTCGCAGCCGCTATCCGGATTTATCCGTCCCATATCCCGTTCATATTCAAGGCGTACTGATGCCCACCTACAAGGAACTCCAGACCCAGATCGAGGACCTCCAGCGCCAGGCGGCTGCCGCGCGCAAGGAGGAGCTCGCCACCACCATCCGCGACATCCGCCGCAAGATCGCCGAATTCGGCCTCACCGCGGCCGACATCGGTCTTGCGCCGCCGGCTCCCGGGTCTGCGCCGGGCCGGGGTCGCAAGCCGGGCAGCAAGGGTCCGGGGCGGCCTGCCGCGCGTGCCGAGGGTGATCAGGCGCAGGCGCCGGCCAAGGTCGGGCGCCGCAAGGCCCGCAAGTCGGCCGATGGTCCGGTGAAGAAGGTGGCGCCCAAGTACCGCGGGCCGCAGGGCGAGGAATGGACGGGCCGCGGGCGCAAGCCCAAGTGGGTCGAGGCCGAGCTCGCGGCTGGCCGCTCGCTCAATGACCTGCTGATCCCGTCGGCCGCCTGAGGCCGGCCTCGGCCAGCGTGGCCGGGCCGGGCGCGCGCGCCTGCAGGCCGCGCGGCTCGGGCGCCGTCAGCCCGAGCCCGAGCCCGATGCTGGGGCAGGGGCGGCAGCGGGTTCTGCCACCAGCAGCGTGCCGTTTCGCAGGCCGCGCAGCGTGGCCAGGCTCAGGCCGCAGATCACGCCGGTGCTCACCGCCAGCATCAGCACCCCGGGCGTGCGCAGTCCTGCCGAGTTCTCGCTCAACCTGAGCGTCAGCGCGCTGATCGCCGCCAGCGGAAACGAGGCCGCCCAGGCTGGCATGCCGAAGCCCGCTCGCCACATCGCGGGCACGCGGCTGAGCACCGCCGCCAGCGTGAGCGCGGCAATGCCCAGCAAGGCAATGCCCACCCAGCCCGGGGCGCCCATGGCCAGCGCCGACAGCCCGATCACCGAGGGAGGCGCCAGCAGGATGAACCACGAGGGCGCCAGCCGATCGGGCAGGGGCAGCTGCGCCTGCCGCAGCACCACCATCGCGGTGACCACCGGCCAGAAGAACACCCCCACCCCCAGGCAGGCCCACGCGATGTCGGGCTGCTCCAGGGGCAGCGCGCCCAGCGGCACCAGCACATTGCCCACGATCGGGATGTACATCACCGGCGTGAGCCCCGGCCAGGGCAGACGGCCCGCCAGCCAGCGGCTGATCACCCAGGCGGTCACCAGCAGTTGCAGCGTGAGGCCGCACCACCACAGCGGCGCCAGCTGCGTTGCCGGCAGGCCCAGGCCCATGCCCAGGGTGGCCAGCAGCATCATCGAGATGGGCAGGGCGGCGGCAAAGCCGTGACGCACCGGGTGGGCGAGATCGGCCTGCAGCGCGCCGCGGTGCCGGAACACGCGCAGCACCGAGGCGGCCAGCACCGCCATGAACACCGCGCCCGCCACGGCGGCGCAGGCCAGCGCGGTCTGGCGCGCCATCTCGCCGGCGGCCGGCTGCGCGCGCAGCCAGGCCAGGCCCAGGCCGCTCCAGCCCATCACCGGGGCGAACCAGGCCGGGCCGAGGTGTTGCAGCGGTGCGTGGGAATTGGACATGGGCGGGGCTTGCGTGAGCGCGGGGCCATCCCCATGTGCGCGGAAAGGGCGTCCGGACCGGGTCGCCCTGCGGCAGCCGGCGCGTGGCCGGCAGGGAGATCGGGATGGAACTGGTGTGTCCGGATTGTGCCACGGTGAATCGTGTGCCCGAGGCGCGGCTCGACGAGCAGCCGGTCTGCGGCAAGTGCGGCGCAGGCCTGCTCGCCCAGGCGCCGCGCGAGGTCGACGAGAACGGTTTCGAGCGGCTGCTGGCGCGTCACGGTCAGCCGGTGGTGGTGGACTTCTGGGCCCCGTGGTGCGGCCCCTGCCGCGCGATGGCGCCGCAGTTCGAGGCAGCCGCCCGCCAGATGGGCGGGCAGGTCGCTTTCGCCAAGCTCAACACCGACCTGGAGCCGGACGTGGCGCAGCGCCTGGGCATTCGCGGCATTCCCACGCTGGCGGTCTTCGCCGGCGGTCGCGAGCTCGCGCGGCGCAGCGGCGCGATGAGCGCGGCCGACCTGGTGCGCTGGGTGCAGGGCGCCATGGCCGGCGCCTGAGACCGCGCAGGGCGCTCTGACCGGCGCCTGAGGCCGGCCAGCCGGGCAGGACCCGGGGTCGGGAGCGGAGGGGGCGCGCCGATTTGCTAGATTGCGCGCCATGTCCGATTCCGCCGACACCCTGGCCCGGCTGCTCGGCCTGCTCGACGGCTCCCTGCCGGGGCTCTGGCCGGTGGTGCGCCTGAGCATCCAGGTGAGCGGCGCGGCCACCCTGCTGGCCGCGGCCGTGGCGCTGCCGCTGGCGGCCTGGGTGGCGCTCACCCCGTTCCGGGGGCGGGGCTCGGTCATCGCGGGGCTCAATGCGCTGATGGGGCTGCCCTCGGTGGTGGTCGGGCTCATCGTGTACCTGATGCTCTCGCGCGCCGGCCCGCTGGGCCCGCTGGGGCTGCTCTTCACCCCGCCCGCCATGGTCATCGCCCAGGCCCTGCTGGTGGCGCCCCTGATCACCGCCCTTGCCCGCCAGACCCTCGAGGACGCGCTGGCCGAGTTCGGTCCCTACCTCGCCTCGCTGGGCGCGGGCAAGCTGGTCACCATGGGCACGCTGCTGCGCGAGGCGCGGTTCTCGCTGTCCACGGCGGTGCTCGCCGGCTTCGGTCGCGCAGCGGCGGAGGTCGGCGCGGTGCTGGTGGTGGGCGGCAACATCGACGGCGTCACCCGGGTGATGACCACGGCCATCGCGCTGGAGACCAGCAAGGGCGACCTGCCCCTGGCCCTGGCCATGGGCGTGGTGCTGGTGCTCATGGTGCTCTCGGTCAATGCGCTCGCCCACGGACTGCGCGTCTACGCGCAGCGGCGTCATGGCTGAGCCGGACCAGGCCGCGGCGCCGTGCGTGATGCTGCGCGGGGTCGGTCTGCAGGCCGGCGGGGTGACGCTGCTCGGTGACCTCAGCCTCACGCTGCCGCTCACCCGCCGCGTGGTGGTGCTGGGCCCCAACGGCGCGGGCAAGACCTCGCTGCTGCGCCTGCTGCAGGGCCTGCTCCCGCCGACGCGTGGCCATATCTCCTTTCACGACGGACCGCACGCCCCGTCCGGGTCGGGCGGCGCGGCGCGGCGGCTCGCCTATGTCTTTCAGAAGCCGGTGATGCTGCGGCGCTCGGCGAGCGCCAACATCGAGCACGCCCTGGCGGTGGCCGGCATGCCGCGCGCCGCGCGTCGCGCGGCGGCGCTCGCCGCCCTCGAGCGCGTGGGCCTGGGCTACGCCGCCGAGCGCCCGGCGCGCAGCCTGTCGGGCGGCGAGCAGCAGCGTGTGGCGCTGGCCCGCGCCCGCGCGCTCGAGCCGCTCGCCCTGCTGCTCGATGAGCCCACGGCCAGCCTCGACCCCGGCGCGGCGGCCGGTGTCGAGCGCGAGCTGATGCGACTGGCCGATGAGGGCACGGGGCTGATCGTGGCCACCCATGACCTGGCGATGGCGCGGCGCATGGCCACCGATGTGGTGTTCATGCACCGCGGCCGGGTGCATGAATGCGGGCCGGCGCAGCGCTGCTTCGAGTCTCCATCCGACCCGCACTGGCGCCGCTTTCTGGCCGGCCAGTGGCTTGACTGAACCCGCCCATGATCCTGCCCGCCGACGCCCCGCGCTGCCACTGGGCGCGCAACGCTCCCGACGACTATCGCCGCTATCACGACGAGGAGTGGGGCCGGCCGGTGGCCGATGACCGCCGCCTCTTCGAGAAGCTGTGCCTGGAAGGCTTCCAGGCCGGCCTGTCGTGGCTCACCATCCTGCGCAAGCGCGAAGCCTTCCGCGCCGCCTTCGCCGGCTTCGAGATCGAGACCGTTGCCCGCTTCGGCCCGGCCGAGGTCGCGCGGCTGCTGGCCGACCCGGGCATCGTGCGGCATCGCGGCAAGATCGAGGCGGCCATCGGCAATGCGGCTCGTGCCCTGGCCCTGCGCGACGAGTTCGGGTCGATCGCCGCCTTCGTGTGGCGCCACGAACCCGATCCCGGCAGCCGGCCGGCGCGGCTGGACGAGGCCGCGCTGCGCGCGCTCACCCAGTCGCGCGAGTCGGTGGCGCTGTCACGCGGGCTCAAGCAGCGCGGCTGGCGCTTCGTGGGCCCGACCACGATGTATGCCTTCATGCAGAGCGTGGGGGTGGTCAACGACCATGCCCATGACTGCGTGGTCTGCGCCCGCGTGCAGGCCGAGCGCGACGCCTTCAGCCGACCCCGCTAGGGTCGGGCTGGCCACCCGCGCGCAAGCGCGCTCACCCGCCCGCCGGCTCCCGCGCAGCCGCCCGCCGGCTCGCGCTCACCCGCCCGCCGGCGCGGGAGTGACATCGATGTGGTCCCAGCGCCGGCGCATCACCGGGTGGGCCTTCCAGCCGATGACCCGCTCGTGGCTGAGGTCGGTGCTGATGCTGTGCACATGCACCTTCCAGGGCTGGTAGGCCAGCACCAGGCGGGTCATCTCGCGGATCAGCGCGTTGCGCTGCGGGCTGTCGGGCAGGCGGGTGGACTGCTCGTAGAGCTGGTTGTAGGCCGGCAGGTCGAATCGGCTGAGATTGGCGCGGCCGGTGTTCGGGCCGTAGAGCGAGGCCAGCGTGCCGTCGGCATCGGGCGCCCCGGCGGTGCCGCCCACCGCCCACATCTGCAGCTTGCCGGCGCGCGCGGCCTTGAGCTGTTCGGGCCACTTCGCGCGCTTGAAGCGCAGGCGGATGCCGATCGCATCCATGCTGCGCTTCCAGAGTTCGTTCACCTGCTTGGCCGACTGGTCGTTGCCGGTGGCGAATTCCAGGGTGAGCGGCTGGCCATCGGGCCGCTCGCGATAGCCGTCGCCATCGCGGTCAAGGTAGCCATGCAGGTCGAGCAGGGCGCGGGCGCGGGCCGGGCTGTGCTCGTTCATGCCGGTGCGCAGCGCCGGGTCGTAGCCGGCCGTGCCGGGGGGCGCGATGCCGTGCGCCGGGATGCCCTGATCGCGCCGCAGGATGCGCAGATCGTCGTGGCTGTTGTAGCCGAGCGAGATCGCGCGGCGCAGCGCCACCTGCGCCGGCTGCGGGCCGCCCACCACCGGATCGGTCCAGTTGAAGAAGGTGTAGCGGATGTCCGGGCGCAGGTAGCGGTCCATGCGCACGCCGCGCCGCTCGAGGTAGGCCGCCAGCCGGTTACCGGGGAAGGCGATCGGGGCGAACTCGTTGGGCACCATCTCGATCAGGTCGTGCTGGCCGTTGAGGAAGGCGAGCCAGCGCGGCTGCGCCTCCTCGACCACGTCGATCTCCACCCGATCGAGCATGGGCAGGCGCCGCCCGCGCAGCCGCTGCGCGATGGCCATGCCCTCGGCGTCGTCGTCGGCTGGCTGGGCGTCGTAGTGGGCCTCGCGGTACGCGGGGTTGCGCTCGAACACCATGCGCGAGGAGCGCTTCCAGCTCGCCAGGCGGAAGGGGCCGGTGCCCACCGGGTGCTCCATGATGCGATCGCCCTGCGCCTCGACCACCTCGCGCGCCAGCGCGCAGGTGGCGCGGCAATCGGCCAGCGCGTACACCATCGTGAAGTTGGGCTTCACCAGGTTGAGCTCGAAGGTGTAGCGGTCGAGGGTGCGCACGCCCTCCACCTCGGTGTCGTAGTCGAAGCGGCCGCTCTTCAGGGCCTGCGCCCGCAGCGCCGGCAGGCCGGCGAGGTATTCCTCGAAGGTGCCCAGGCTCGAGCTGCGCCAGCGCGGGTCGAAGTGGCGCTTGATGCTGTAGACATAGTCCTCGGCCACCAGTTCGCGGGGCGCGCCGCCGAAGGCCGGGTCGTCGGCGAAGCGGATGCCGGGCCGGATGCGCACGCGGATGCGCCGGCCGTCGGGCGACACCTCGGGCATGGCCGCGGCGCTGCCCGGGCGCAGGCGTGCCGGCCGGGCCAGGAAGTCGTACTGCAGCGGCGAATCGAACAGGTGCGCCACCAGCGTGGCGGAGTACAGGTCGCTGATCTGGGCGGGATCGAAACCGGTCTCGGCCACCGGCAGCGCGTAGCGCAGCACCCGCTCACCCGCGGCGAGCGCGGCCGGGCTGCCGACCATCAGGCCCAGGGCGAGCAGCAGCGCGGCAAGGGCGGCGGGCATGGGCAGGACCGGTGGATCGGCATGGTCAGGGCCCGGCCGGGGTGGCCGGGGCTTCGCTTCGATTCTATGCTGTCGTGATGCTCGGCTTTCTCGTTCGTCGTCTCTGGCAGACCGTGCCCACCCTGGCGGGGGTGATGCTGCTGGTCTTCGTGCTCTTCCACTGGGTGGGCGGCGACCCCGCCGAGCAGATCGCCGGCCTGATCGCCGACCCCACCCGGGTGCAGGAGATCCGTGCGCAGCTCGGCCTCGACCAGCCCTGGTGGGCCCAGCTCGGCCTGTTCGTGCGCGAGGTGCTCACGTTCGACTTCGGCCGCAGCTGGGCCACCAACGAGGAGATCCGGGCCATCTTCGCCACCCGCATCGGCCCCACGCTCACCGTGATGCTGCCGGTGCTGGTGCTCGAGACCGTGATCGGCGCGGGCCTCGCGCTGGCGGTGGCCTGGGTGCGCGGCTCGCTCACCGACCGCGCGATCATGGTCGCCTGCACGGTGGCCATGTCGATCTCCTTCCTGGTCTACATCATCGTGTTCCAGTACCTCTTCGGATTCCGGCTGGGCTGGTTCCCGGTGCAGGGCTGGAGCGAAGACCCGCTGCGCAATCTGCTGGTGTACGCCCCGCTGCCGGTCATCTGCGCCGTGGCCGTGTCGCTCGCGCCGCAGATCCGGCTCTACCGCTCGTTCTTCCTCGATGAGCTCGAGCAGGACTACGTCCGCACCGCGCGCGCCAAGGGCCTGGGCGAGGGCGCGGTGCTGCTGCGCCACGTGCTGCGCAACGCCGCCATCCCCATCCTCACCAGCGTGGCCATCCAGCTGCCCGGTGTCTTCGTGGGCTCCTTCCTGCTCGAGAAGTTCTTCTCCATCCCGGGCCTGGGCCGCGAGGTGATCGCCGCGGTCGAGCGCAGCGACTTCCCGGTGGTCAAGGCCGTCACGGTCAGCCTCGCGCTGCTCACCATGGGCATCAACCTGCTGGTCGACCTGCTCTACCGGGCGCTCGATCCGCGGGTCGGGTACCGCTGATCATGGCAGGGACGCCCACATCGGCACCGGCACCGGCCTCGGCCTCGTCGGCGGCCCCGGCCGCCCGGGCCGGGCTGCTCGCGCTGGCCGCCCGCCGGCTGCGCCAGGACCGGGTCGCACGGGTGTCGCTGGTGGTGGTCATCGCCTACCTGCTGCTGATGCTGGCCTCCTGGAGCGGCCTGGTCGCCCGTGACTGGAGCCGTGAGGTGGCGGTGTCCTACGCGCCACCGAGCTGGCTGGGCACCGCGCCGGCTGGCGCGGGCACGAGCACGGGCGCGGGCACGGGCGCAATCGGCAGCACAGCCCAGACGGCTGCCGGCCCGACGCTGGACATCCGCGATGTCGATCCGCTCGCCCCCCGTCAGGCCGAGTGGGACCGGCGCGCGGCCGAGATCGACAGCGCCGAGCCGGCCCGCGCCACCCACCTGCCCCTGGGCGCCGACAAGTGGGGACGCGATGTGCTCGCCAAGGCGATCAAGGGCACCGAGATCTCGCTCTTCGTGGGCCTGAGCGCCGCGCTGCTGGCCACGCTGATCGGCACTGCGCTGGGCGCCTGCGCGGGCTTCCTGGGGGGCTGGGTGGACGACGCGCTGGAGTGGTTCTACAGCGTGTTCACGGCCATCCCCGGCATCCTGCTGATCCTGGCCTTCGCCGCGGTGCTGCGCCCCGGCATCGCCAACATCATCGTGATCCTGGGCCTCACCGGCTGGACCGGCATCTATCGGCTGGTGCGCGCCGAGTACCTGCGTCACCGGGCGCGCGACTATGTGCGTGCCGCCGAGGCCATCGGCGCAGGCCGGGCCTCGCGCATGTTCCTGCACATCCTGCCCAACGTCGCGCATGTCTCGCTGGTGCAGCTCTCCCAGCATGTGGTGGGCTTCATCAAGGCCGAGGTGATCCTCTCCTTCCTCGGCTTCGGCGTGCCGCTCGATCGCGTGTCCTGGGGCACCATGCTGGCCGAGGCGCAGTCCGAGCTCGTCACCGGCCAATGGTGGCAACTGCTCGCGGCCACCGTGAGCATGGCCGTGCTGGTCACCGCGTTCTCGCTGCTCACCGATGCGCTGCGCGATGCGCTCGATCCGCGGCTGCGCGGCGTGGACGCGGGCGCGGGCGCGGCATGAGCGCCCGTCACGTCCTTGCGCCAGGCCCGGCCGATCCGCTGCTCGCGGTGTCCGGGCTGCAGGTCGATTTCCTCGGCGAACGGGGCACGCGCACCACCGCGCTGCGCGGGGTGTCATTTGCCGTGCCGGCCCAGACCACGGTGGCCCTGGTGGGCGAGTCCGGCAGCGGCAAGAGCGTGAGCGCCCTGGCTGCTCTGGGCCTGCTGCCGCCCAATGCCCGGGCGCGGGGGTCGGTGCGCTTCCAGGGCGACGAGCTGCTCGGCGCCCCGTCGGCCCGCCTGCGCGCCCTGCGCGGCGCGCGCATCGCCATGGTCTTCCAGGAGCCGATGAGCTCGCTCAATCCGGTGATGCGGGTTGGCGCGCAGATCGCCGAAGTGCTGCGGCTGCACCGTCGGCTGAGCGCCGAGGCCGCCCACCGGGCCGCGATCGGCCTGCTCGACGAGGTGGGCATCCCGCAACCCGCGCTGCTCGCGCGCTCGCATCCGCATCAGCTCTCCGGCGGGCAGCAGCAGCGGGTGATGATCGCCATGGCGATCGCCTGCGAACCCGAGCTGCTGATCGCCGACGAGCCGACCACCGCGCTCGACGTGACTATCCAGGCCCAGATCCTCACCCTGCTGCGTCGGCTGCAGCGCGAGCGGCGCATGGCGATGCTGTTCATCACGCACGACCTCGGCGTGGTGGCCGAGCTTGCCGATCAGGTGGTGGTCATGCGCGCCGGCGAGGTGCTCGAGCAGGGCAGCGTCCAGGCCGTGCTGGCGCAGCCGGCGCACCCCTACACCCGCGCGCTGCTGGCCTGCCGTCCGCCGCTCGATGCCCGCCCGCATCGGCTGCCGGTGATCGACTCGTCGCCTGCGGCGCCCGAGGCAATGCCGGCGCCCGGGCCCGAGGCCGCCCACCCGGTGCTGCTCGAGGTGCGCGGCCTGAGCAAGACCTTCCGGCTGCGCGAGGGATGGTTCCGCCAGCAGCGCGTGCCGGCGGTGCGCGATGTGTCCTTCAGCCTGCGCCGTGGCCGCACCCTCGGCCTGGTGGGGGAGTCGGGCAGCGGCAAGACCACGGTGGGGCTGGCGCTGCTGCGACTGCTGCCCGCCGATGCCGGCGCGGTGCTCAGCAGCGGGCAGGATCTGCTCGGTCTCGACGCGGACGCGTGGTTCGCCTGGCGCCGGCGGCTGCAGATCGTCTTCCAGAACCCCTACGCCTCGCTCAATCCCCGGTTCACCGTGGCCCAGACCCTGGTCGAGCCGATGCGCCTGCATGCCATTGGCGCCGATGCCGCCGAACGCCTTCACCTGGCGGAGGAGTTGCTGCGTCGGGTCGGGCTGCCCGCCGCGGCGCTGTCACGTTACCCGCACGAGTTCTCGGGCGGCCAGCGCCAGCGCATCGCGATCGCCCGCGCCCTGAGCACCCGCCCCGAGGTGGTGGTCTGTGACGAATCGGTCTCGGCGCTCGATGTCTCGGTGCAGGCCCAGGTGCTCAACCTGCTGCGCGACCTGCAGGACGAGTTCGGGCTGTCCTACCTCTTCATCTCCCACGATCTCGCGGTGGTGAAGTACCTTGCCGACGAGGTGCTGGTGATGCAGGCCGGCCGGGTGGTCGAGGCCGGTGATGCGCAGGCGGTCTACGAGCAGCCGCAGCACGAGTACACCCGCCACCTGCTCGCCGCCATCCCGCGCGCCCCTGGCGCGCGCCCGGCTGCTGCTACTTGAGGATGCGCACCAGGTTGTGATGGGCGTCGGTGAACACCGGCAGCCCCGGCAGATCGGGGATCTCCACCGCGCCCGCGGCCAGCGGGCCGCTGGTGAGCAGCGCCCGGTTGCGGCTGACGACCACCTGGTCGGTGGACGAATACCAGTACCGGTAGTCTTCGGTGGCCGGGGGTGAGTCGGACACCAGCACCGCGTGCATGCCCACCTCGGCGGCCAGGCGCTTGATGACCGGCGGCAGGTTCACGAAGCGGTTGGTGGCCTGGAAGACGATCACGCCATCGTCCTTCACGTGGCGGGCGTACTGCGCCATGGCTTCGCGGGTGATCAGGTGCATGGGGATCGAGTCGCCCGAGAACGCGTCGATGCCCATCACGTCGTAGCGGCGCGGCGCCTCGCGCTCGAGCGAGAGCCGGCCGTCGCCCATCACCACCTCGATCTTCGCGCCGCTGTCGGCCAGCAGCGTGAATTCACGCTTGGCGATGTCGACCACCCGCGGGCTGATCTCGTAGAAGACCATGGTGTCGCCGGGCCGGCCATACGCGGCCAGCACGCCGGCCCCCAGGCCGATGACGCCCACCGAACGCGGCTGCTGCGGCGTCTGTTCGTTGAGCGCGGCGAACACCCGCCCATAGCCCGAGCCGGGGCTGAAGTAGTCGGCCGGCACGTTGCGGTACTTCTCGCCGAGCAGCTGCCCGCCGTGCATGATGCCGCCGTGGTACATGGTCCGGTAGGGCACCGGATTGGTCCAGTCACGGGTGCGCACCACCCCGTAGAAGTCGCGCTCCATCACTCGGATGCCCGAGGTGTAGTCGATGCCGCCGCGCACCACCAGCACCAGCGACGCGGCGGTCACCAGCATTGCCGCCACCCGCAGCATCGACTGCAGTCGCAGCGCAAGCAGCAGGGCCAGCAGCACCAGCGAGATGCCCAGCTCGAAGTAGCCCGGCAGCGTGAGCGGGGCCACGATCGCGATCAGCACTGCGCCGATCGCTCCGCCCACCGAGATCATCAGGTAGAAGCGGGTGAGGTGGGCCGGGTCGGGCTTGATGGCGGCGAGCTCGCCGTGGCAGACCATGCACGCCACGAACAGCCCCGCGAAGTAGAGCGGCGCGGCCACCCGCAGGTTCAGCGAGCCGATGAACCAGGCCATCGCCGGCAGTGCGGCCGCCAGCAGCACCAGGAACAGGCCGCGCCGGTACCAGCGCGGATGGTCGAAGCACAGGATGAAGGTGAGCAGGTACAGCGCCAGCGGGATCACCCACAGGAAGGGCACGCTGGCGATGTTCTGCGTGACATGGTTGGTCACTGCCAGCAGCATGGCCGAGCCCATGGCCGAGAGCGCCAGCCACATCAGCTGCCGGCCGGTGCCCGGCGCGGCGGCGGTGCCGCCGGCCGCGGCCTGGTCCGGCACCGGCTGCGCCGAACCCGCGGCGCCGCGCGCCGACAGGAAGCCGGTGCCTGCGCACACCACCGCGAACACCGCATAGAGCGCCGACCAGCCCCAGCCGAGCTCGGGCAGCGACAGCGCTGGCTCGAACAGCACCGGGAACCCGAGCAGCGCGAGCATGGACGCGAAGTTGGACAGCGCGAACAGCCGGTAGGGCACGGCGCTGCGAAAGCGCTGCCAGTACCAGGCCTGCAGCAGCGGGGTGGTGGACGAGAGCAGGAAGTAGGGCAGGCCGATGGTGGCGGTGAGCAGCAGCAGGATGCGGCCGATCGGCTCGGCGTCGCCCAACGGCTTCCAGGACGCATCGGGCAGGATGGGCAGCAGCGCCAGCGACACCGCCAGCAGCACCGCATGCACCACCGCCTGCCGGCGCAGCCCCAGCCGGCTGGTGAAGTCGGCATAGGCATAGCCGGCCAGCAGGATCGACTGGAAGAAGACCATGCAGGTGGTCCACACCGCAGCCGAGCCGCCGAACCAGGGCAGGATCTGCTTGGCCACCACCGGTTGCACCAGGAACAGCAGGAAGGCCGACAGGAAGATCGTGCCGGCGTAGGGCAGGATGGCGTTGCGGGGCAGGGCGGGGGCAGGCGTCATGGACGGGGGGCGGGGGCGCCGACGGAAAGCGCCGGCTGGATTGGCAAACCCGCGATTATGCCCAATCCCCTTTCAGGCATTGACATTTCTGCCCGAAGGTGGGATGGTTGAGGGTGCACGCGTCTCAAGCGGTGTTTCTCGGCGGTTTTCCCGGTCAAACGGCCCCTCCCCGGGGCTGGTTCCAGTCTGGTTATCCCTGGTTGCGTTTCTTGTGCGTCGTCGCCGTTCGGGCCGAGTCCCGAATTTTTCAACGCTCGCATGGGAGAAACCAATGAGCACCAAAACCGGTACCGTCAAGTGGTTCAACGAAACCAAAGGCTTCGGCTTCATCGCCCCCGATGATGGCTCCGAAGATCTGTTCGCGCACTTCAGCGAAATCCAGGGCCAGGGCTTCAAGACCCTCGCCGAGAAGCAGCGCGTGCAGTTCGAAGTGACGCAGGGCCGCAAGGGCCTGCAGGCCAGCCGGATCCAGGTGATCTGAGCCCTCAGGTGAACCGTCCGGCGGCGCAAGCCGCCGGTGGTTTGCCGTCAACCCCCACCCCAATGGCCAAAGAAGATCTGATCGAAGTCGACGGCGTGGTCGCCGAGGTTCTGCCCGACACCCGCTATCGCGTCACCCTGGACAACGGCGCCACCGTGAACGCCTATGTGTCCGGCAAGATGAAGAAGCATCGGATCCGGATTCTCGCCGGCGACCGGGTCACGCTCGAGTTGTCGGTCTACGACATCACCAAGGGTCGCATCCGTTTCCGCCACAAGGACACCGATGCCATGCCCTCCTCCGGCCCACAGCGCCGCACCTACCGTCCGGGTCGCTGACCCGTCGATCGCCGGGCTGCCGCCGGCCCCCGGGCCGCGGCCGCACCTGCGCCCCCGCATTGCCGCGGGCCGCTCTCATCTGATCTGCCCCTCCTCCTTCGCTGCGCCGGCATCGTCCGCCGCGGCTGTCTGCCGTTTCTGATTCCTTCATCCCATCGCCCATTGCCATGACCGATTTCGCCCGCGCCCTGCATGCCCGCTATGCCATGCCTTCGCCCACGCCCGACCCGGCGACCGAGTGGGCTGGCGCCACCCCGCATCCCGTGGTCGACAGCCTGCTGCGGCACTGCTCGGTGCGCGCCTTCCTGCCCGACCCGGTGTCCGATGCCACGCTGATGTCGCTGGTGGCGGCCGCGCAGTCGGCGTCCACCTCGTCCAACCTGCAGACCTGGAGCGTGGTCGCCGTGCGCGATCCCGAGCGCAAGGCCCGGCTGGCCGAGGTCACCGGCGGCCAGGCGCATGTGCGCGAGTGCCCGTTGCTGCTGATGTGGATCGCCGATCTCTCCCGGCTCGACCGGGTCGGCGAGGTCACCGGGGTGCCGGCCGATGCCGACCGGTACCTCGAGATGTTCCTGGTGTCGGTGGTCGACGCGGCCCTGGCGGCGCAGAACGCGGTGGTCGCCGCCGAGGCCATGGGGCTGGGTGCGGTCTACATCGGCGCCATGCGCAACCGGCCCGAGCAGGTGGCCCGCGAGCTCGGCCTGCCGCCGCGCGCCTTCGCGGTGTTCGGCCTGTGCCTGGGCTCCCCCGATCCCGCCCGTCCGGCCTCGGTCAAGCCGCGCCTGGCGCCATCGGTGGTGCTGCACCATGAGCAGTACCGGGTCGATGCCACCCAGGAGCGCGCCGCCTTCGCGCAGTACGACACCGTCATGCGCGCGTTCCAGACCTCGCAGCGGATGCCCGCCGCCGACTGGACCGCGCAGTCGAGCAGTCGGGTTCGCGGACCGGAAAGCCTCTCCGGTCGCGATCGTCTGGTGGCCGCTCTGGCAGCATTGGGCTTCCCCCTCGACTGATCCGAACGGAGACACCATGACCCAGTCCGCGCCGGCCTTCCAGGCGATCACGCTCGCCATCGCCGATGACATCGCCCAGCTCACCCTGAACCGGCCGTCCTCGCTCAACGCGCTCAACGCCGAGATGTTCCAGGAGATCCCGCAAGCGATCGAGCAGGCCTCGCTGGCGGGGGCGCGCGCGCTGCTGATCACCGGCGCCGGTCGCGGTTTCTGCTCGGGCGCCGACCTCGTCGGGCGACCGTTCGCCCCCGAGGTCACCGAGACCCAGCGCATCGCCATCAACCGCGCCGGTTTCGAGAAGGTGATCACGCTGGTGCGGGCGCTGAACGAGGCGCCCATGCCGGTGGTGTGCGCCATCAACGGTGTGGCAGCCGGTGGCGGGGTGGGCATCGCGCTGGCGGGCGACGTCATCCTCATGGCTGCCAGCGCGCGCTTCGTGCTCACCTTCGTGCCCAAGCTCGGTCTGGTGCCCGATGTCGGCGCCACCTGGCTCATGAGCCGTCTGGCCGGTCGCGCCCGCACGCTGGCCGCCAGCCTGCTGGGCGACGCGATCAGCGCCCAGGACGCCGAGCGCTGGGGACTGGTCGCCCGGGTGATCGACGACGCCGCCCTGCACGCCGAGGCCATGGCGATCTGCCGCCGGCTGGCCGATGGGCCGCAGGTGGCGGTGGTCGGCACCCGTCGCCTGGTCGATGCCGCCCCCGAGATGCCGATTGGCGCGCACATCCTGCTCGAGCGCGACCTGCAGTCGCCCCTGATCGGCTCGGCCGAGCACCGTGAAGGCATCGCCGCCTTCCGCGAAAAGCGGCCGGCGCGCTTCGCCCGCGGCTGAGGCTCGCCGCGGCAGCGGCAAGGGCGAGCGCGACGGTGCTGCACGCGCCGTCATCGTTCTGTCATGTCGGGCCCCCCACCCGGGGCGCCCGGACGGCCTGCGGGGCCCCGGGAACCCCTTTCACGAGCGGGTTTTCAGAGGGATGTCATCGTCTTGTCACGATGCCGGAACAGACTGGTTGCTCTTCTCAATCCCCGAGAGACGATCATGCTGTTCCGTTCCCTCCTCGTCGCCTGCGGCCTGCTGACCGCCGGCATCGCCCAGGCCCAGATCACTGGCGCCGGCGCCACCTTCCCGGCCCCCATCTACGCCAAGTGGGCTGAAGCCTACAAGGCGGCCAGCGGCGTCGCCCTGAACTATCAGGCGATCGGCTCCGGTGGCGGGATCAAGCAGATCCAGGCCAAGACCGTCGATTTCGGCGCCACCGACGATCCCCTCAGCGTCGATGAACTCAGCAAGGGCGGCCTGGTGCAGTTTCCGGCCGTGATCGGCGGCGTGGTGCCGGTGGTCAACCTGGCTGGCGTCAAGCCCGGCGAGATGAAGCTCACCGGCACCGTGCTGGCAGACATCTTCCGCGGTCAGATCAAGACCTGGAACGACCCGGCCATCGCCCAGCTCAACCCGGGCGTGAAGCTGCCCGCCACGGCCATCACCCTGGTCTATCGCTCCGATTCGTCGGGCACCACTTACGTCTTCACCGACTACCTCGCGCAGGTGTCGTCCGCCTTCAAGGCCGCCCCGGGCAGCGGCAAGACCGTCAACTGGCCCACGGGCCTCGGCGGGCGAGGCAACGCCGGTGTGGCCGCCAACGTGACCAAGATCGACGGCGCCGTCGGTTACGTGGAGTACGCCTACGCCAAGCAGAACAAGATGATCCACACCGCGCTGGTCAACCGTGATGGCAAGGTGGTGCAGCCCGATGACCTCACCTTCGCCGCCGCCGCCAACCGGGTCGACTGGAAATCGGAGCCGGGATTCGGCGTGAACCTCAACAACCAGCCCGGTGCCGAGGCCTGGCCGATCACCTCGGCTACCTTCATCCTGATGTACCGCGCTGCGGGTGACGCCAAGCGCTCGGCCGAGGCGCTCAAGTTCTTCAAGTGGGCGATGAACAGCGGGCAGAAGATGGCCGTCGACCTCGACTACGTGCCCCTGCCGCCGTCGGTCGTCAAGCTGATCGAGGCGTCCTGGAACGACATCCGCGACGCCAGCGGCAAGCCGGTTCTCAACTGATCCTCGGCGGCTAACGCCGCTTCCGAGGTCCGCCCGGACGCCCTCCCCGTGGAGGGCGTCTGTCTCACGGAGGCTCGCCATGCGAACATCGGCTGATACTCGTTCCCTGACTCCGGAGAGCGCCTTGGATGACTCCACCGCTCGGCTGTCCAGCACCGCATCCGCGCAACTCGCCGCGCGGGTTGCGAGATTCGCCTTCCAGGATCGCGCCTTCCGCGCGATCACCTTCTCGTTCGCGCTCCTGGTGCTGCTGGCCCTGGCCGGCATCCTCCTCTCGCTGCTGACCCAGGCCTGGCCCGCCCTGCGCGATGCCGGGCCTGCCTTCCTGTACGGCACCACCTGGAGCCCCACCGACGACGTCTACGGCGCGGTGATCGCCATCTACGGCACGATCGCCACCTCCGCGATCGCGCTGCTGTTCGCGGTGCCGATCAGCTTCGGCATCGCCATGTTCCTCACCGAGAGCTGCCCGCTCGCGCTGCGCCGCCCCCTGGGCACGGCCATCGAACTGCTGGCCGGCGTGCCCTCCATCATCTACGGCATCTGGGGTCTGTTCGTCCTGGCGCCGTTGATCCAGGCCTGGATCCAGCCCGCCCTCATCGCTACCGGCCTGCCCATCTTTGCCGGTCCGCCGCTGGGCGTTGGCATCTTCACCGCCGGCATGGTCCTGTCGCTGATGGTCATCCCCTTCACCGCGTCGGTGATGCGCGACGTCTTCGAAACTGTGCCGCCCGTGCTCAAGGAGTCGGCCTACGGGCTGGGTTGCACCACCTGGGAGGTGGTGCGCAACATCGTGCTGCCCTACACCCGCGTCGGCGTGATCGGCGGCGTGATGCTCGGCCTGGGCCGCGCCCTGGGCGAGACCATGGCGGTCACCTTCGTGATCGGCAACGCCAACCGGCTGGCGGCCAGCCTCTTCGCGCCGGGCAACTCCATCGCCTCGACCCTGGCCAATGAATTCGCCGAGGCCAGCCCCGAAAAGCACATCCCGGCGCTCTTCGGCCTGGGCCTGATCCTGTTCGTGATCACCTTCGTGGTGCTCGCGCTCGCCAAGTTGCTGACCCGCCCACGTGGCGATTCGGCCCGCCGCTGACGGAGCCGCCATGGACCAGCGCATCTATCGCCGTCGCCTCGCAACCAACCTGGTCGGCCTCACCCTGTCCACGGTGTCTATGGCGCTGGGGCTGATCGGCCTGCTGTGGATCCTCTGGACGCTCTTCTACAACGGGCTCTCGGCGTTCACGCCGGCGTTCTTCCTGAACAGCACGCCGGCCCCCGGCACCGAGGGGGGCGGACTGGCCAACGCGATCGTGGGCAGCCTCATGATGGTGGGCTTCGCCACGCTGGTGTCCACGCCCATCGGCATCCTCGCCGGCGTGTTCCTGGCCGAGTTCGGGCAGCAGTCGCGCTTTGCGTCGGCCACACGCTTCGTGGTCGATGTGATGCTCTCGGCGCCTTCCATCGTGATCGGCCTGTTCGTCTATGCGATCGCGGTGGCCACCGTGAAGCACTTCTCGGGCTGGGCCGGTTCGCTCGCGCTCTCGCTCATCGCCGTGCCGGTGGTGGTCCGCACCACCGAGAACATGCTCAATCTCGTGCCGGGCAGCCTGCGCGAGGCGGCGTTCGCCCTGGGCGCGCCGCGCTGGAAGGTGAGTCTCGCGGTCACGCTGCGCGCGGTGCGCGGTGGCGTGATCACCGGCGTGCTGCTCGCCATCGCCCGCATGATCGGCGAGACCGCGCCGCTGCTCTTCACCGCGCTGAACAACCAGTTCTTCAGCCTGGACATGAGCCAGCCGGTGGCCAACCTGCCGGTGGTGATCTACAACTTCGCGATGAGCCCGTACCCGGACTGGCAGCGCCTGGCGTGGGGCGGCGCGGCCCTGATCGCCCTGATCGTACTGTCCATCAACATCGCTGCCCGCCTGCTGTTCCGCGACAAGCTGCAGGCCTGACGGAGACCCCCATGACCGAGACCCTCGAAGCCCCCGTCCAGACCCCGGTCGCCGACAGCGTGATCCAGGTCAGGGACCTGGATTTCTACTACGGCAAGTTCCAGGGCCTGCGCAAGGTGAACCTCGACATCGCGCGCCGCAAGGTCACCGCCTTCATCGGCCCTTCCGGCTGCGGCAAGTCCACCCTGCTGCGCACCTTCAACCGCATGTTCGACCTCTACCCGGGTCAGCGCGCCGAGGGCAGCATCGTCTTCAACGGCAAGAACATCCTCGACAAGGATCAGGATGTGAACCTGCTGCGCGCCAAGGTCGGCATGGTGTTCCAGAAGCCCACGCCGTTCCCGATGTCCATCTACGAGAACATCGCCTTCGGCATCCGCCTGTACGAGACGCTCTCGTCGGCCGACATGGCCAACCGGGTGGAGTGGGCGCTGCGCAAGGCGGCGCTCTGGGAGGAGGTCAAGGACAAGCTGGGCCAGAGCGGCCTGTCGCTGTCGGGCGGCCAGCAGCAGCGGCTGTGCATCGCGCGCACGGTGGCGGTTCGCCCCGACGTGCTGCTGCTCGATGAGCCCACCAGCGCTCTTGACCCGATCTCCACCGCCAAGGTCGAGGAACTGGTCAACGAGCTCAAGCTCGAGTACACCATTGCCATCGTCACCCACAACATGCAGCAGGCGGCGCGCATCTCCGACTACACCGCCTACATGTACCTGGGCGAGATGGTCGAGTTCGGCGAGACCAACCAGCTGTTCATCAAGCCCACCAAGAAGGCCACCGAGGACTACATCACCGGCCGTTTCGGCTGAAGGACGCAGCATGCCCACCGAACACACCCACAAGGCCTTCGACACCGACATCGACACCCTGCGCAGCTCGGTCACCACCATGGGCGGGCTGGTCGAGCGGCAGTTCGTGCGCGCGATCGACGCCGTCCGCTACGGTGACCTGCGTCGGGTGATGGACGTGCTCACCGACGAGGAGACGGTCAACCGGATGCATGTCGAGACCGACCTGCGCTGCAATCAGGTGATCGCCCGGCGCCAGCCGATCGCGGTCGACCTGCGCGAGACCATCGCGGTCATCCACAGCATCAACGATCTCGAGCGCATCGGCGACGAGGCCAAGAAGATCGCCCTGAAGGCCAAGGACTTCAACGGCCGCCCGCTGCCCATCGACCTCGAGAAGATCCAGCGCATGGCCGATCTGGTGGTGGCCATGCTCGGCGCTGCCATCGACGCCTTCGTGCGCCACGACACCGCGGTCTCGGCCACGCTGGCGGAGCGCGATCGCGCGGTCGATCAGCTGCGTGACGGCCTGATCGAGGAACTCATCGCCACCATGGCTGCCGACTCGCGTTGCGTCTCCGACGCCCTGGCGCTGGTGTTCATCGTGCAGTCGATCGAGCGCGTGGGCGACCACGCCAAGAACATCGCCGAGTACGTGGTGCAGATCGTCGAGGGCATCGATCCGCGCCATGGCCTCGCTGCTCAGGCGCGCACCGCCTCGGTCTGACGCGCGCGGCGGTATGCTTCCGTAATCCCGGGGCCGCCGGCTGCGACTCATCAGCCGCCCCCTCCCATGGAAGCCTGCCCCATGCGTCGCCGTCACCAGCTGCGTTCCCTGCTGTCCCTGTTTTGCCTGCCCTGGCTGGCGCGTTCGGCACCAGCCCAGACCAGAGGCAGCACCGCGCCCGCCGCATCCTTCGAGACCTTGCGCCTCACCGAGGCGCAGTGGCGGTCACGTCTTACGCCAGCGCAATACCACGTGCTGCGTGAGGAGGGCACCGAGCGCCCCTTCACCAGCCCGCTCAACCAGGAAAAGCGCGCGGGCCGCTACGTGTGCGCCGGTTGCGACCTGCCGCTCTTCTCCTCGCAGGCCAAGTACGACAGCGGCACCGGCTGGCCGAGCTTTCACACCGCGCTGCCCGGGGTGTTCACCCTGCATACCGATCGCAAGCTGTTCATGGTGCGCACCGAGTACCGGTGCGCGCGCTGTGATGGCCATCATGGCCATGTCTTCGACGACGGGCCGGCGCCCACCGGCAAGCGCTACTGCAACAATGGCGTGGCGCTGCGCTTCATCGAGGGGGCGGCATGAGCGCCGCGCGCCGATGGCTGCTGGCTGCCGCGCTCATGCTGCTTGGCGGGATCGCCGTGGCGCAGACTCGGCCGGCGGCGCCGGGGGCTGCGCCGGCCGCGGGCACTCCCGGTGTGGCCGGGCCAGCCGGGGCGCCCGCCACCGCCCGGGCGATCTTCGCGGGCGGCTGCTTCTGGTGCGTGGAGGCCGACTTCGACAAGGTGCCCGGCGTGCTCGCCACGGTCTCGGGGTACACCGGCGGCACCGTGCCCAACCCCACCTACGAACAGGTGTCGCGCAAGGGAACCGGCCACACCGAGGCGGTGGAGATCACCTTCGACCCGGCCCGCGTGAGCTACGCGCAGCTGGTGGAGTACTTCTGGCGCACCATCGATCCCACGGTGCGTGACCGCCAGTTCTGCGATGTCGGTTCGCCCTACCGAACCGCGATCTTCGCGCTCGACGAGGAGCAGCTGCGCATCGCGCGCGCATCACTGGCTGCGCTCGAGAAGAGCCGGCCCTTCAAGGAGCCGGTGGTCACGCCGGTGCAGCCCGCGGCCCCGTTCTATCCGGCCGAGGACTATCACCAGGACTACTACCGTCGCAATCCGGTGCGCTACGAGTACTACCGGACCGCCTGCGGCCGTGATGCCCGCCTGCGCGCGCTCTGGGGCGAGCAGGCCGGCAAGTTCCCGGGCAAATGAGCGTGAGCGCGCCGCTGCCCCGTCCCGTGCCGGTGGAGACCGGTCGCCCGGACGGTCTGCTGCTGGTGCATGCCAATGCGCCCGATGATGCCTGCGCCCAGGCCATCGCCCAGGCGCTGGTCAGCGAAGGGCTGGCTGCCTGCGTGAACATCACCGGGCCGATGCAGTCGGTGTATCGCTGGCGCGGTGAGGTGGTCAGCGCCACCGAGGTGGGCCTGGTCATCAAGACCGCGGCGTCACGCTTCCCTGAGATGGCCGCGCGCCTGAAGGCACTGCATCCGCACGAGGTGCCCGAGATCATCGCGGTGCGCCCGGCCATGGCCTTGCCGGCTTACGCCGCCTGGGTGGTGGCTGAAACCCGCCGACCGCTGGCCTGAGCCCGCACCGGGCTGCGGGGCCCGCGCCTGCCGCAGGCCGGGTATGCCAGGCCGCGACCGGCTCAGAAGAAGCCGGCGTTGAGCCACTCCGCGGCGATGGCGGGCTTGCCGCCACCCTCGATCTCGATGGTCACATCCCAGGTGGCGTTCCAGCGATCGCCGGGCTTCGCCTCGAAGTCCTTGAGGCGGAAGCGGCCGCGCACTCGCGAGCCGGCCTTGACCGGCGCCACGAAGCGCAGCCGGTTGAATCCGTAGTTCACGCCGGATTTGGTGCCCTCGATGGCGGGGCAGACCTGGTAGCCCATCTGGGCCAGCATCGACAGGGTGAGGAAACCGTGGGCGATGGTGCCGCCGTAGGGGGTTTCCCGCGCGGCACGTTCCGGGTCGGTGTGGATGAAGTACTCGTCCTCGGTGAGCGTGGCGAATGCAGAGATGCGCGCCTGATCGAGCAGCATCCAGTCCGAGGTGCCGAAGTCGCTGCCGATGCGCTCGCGCATCTGCTCCGCAGTCGCCCGCGAGCGGGTATTGACGCCATCCATCGCCTGTCTCCCTGGGGTTGGTCGGCAGCCGCGTGGCGCCGGTTCATCTCCCGGCGATCTTAGCGTTCGGCGCGAGGCCCGGGCGCGCCCGACAGGTCTGGGCGGAACGCGGCAGGACCGTTTCCGGCCGCGCCATGTGCGCATCCGTGCCGCCGGTCGGCGGCCCCGGCATCCGCCGCCTGTCCGCGGCCCCGGTATCAGCCGCCGGTGGCCCTCTGGCCGCCGCCGACCCCCCGTTTGCCGACCACCCATCGGCGCTTGCCCGTGCTTCATCACCGCGGCTTTGACCCGGACACCGGCGCGCGGGTGAAATGGCCGGGTCATGCTGAAGAAAATTCCGTGCGCCGATCTCAGGCCTGGCATGTTCGTCCAGTCCTTCGAGGGCTCCTGGCTGAACCACCCGTTCTGGAAGACCAAGTTCCTGGTCGAAGACCAGGCACTGGTGGCGACCATCCAGGAGGCCGGCGTCAAGCATCTCTGGATCGACGAGAGCAAGAGCCGGGTCATCGGTGGCCTCTCGTCCGAAAAGCCGGCGGCTGCCCCTGCTCCGCTCTTCACGGCGCCGCCCCGCCCGGCCGCTGCGCCCAAGCCCGCCGCCGAACAGCGCGTCGAGCTCGAGGTGGAGGTGCACAAGGCCGCCCAGCTGGTCAGCCGCATGCGCGGCGAGGTCACCACCCTGTTCACCGAGGTGCGCATGGGCAAGGCCCTGGAGGTGGATCAGGTGCTGCCCTTCGTCGAAGAGGTCTCGGCCTCGGTGCAGCGCAACTCGGTGGCGCTGGTGAGCCTGGCCCGGCTCAAGACCAAGGACGACTACACCTTCATGCACTCGGTGTCGGTGTGCGCGCTGATGGTGGCGCTTGCCCGCCAGATCGGTCTGGGCGAAGAGGAAACCCGCCAGGCTGGCGTGGCCGGCATGCTGCATGACATCGGCAAGATGGCCATTCCGCTCGACATCCTGAACAAGCCGGGATCGCTCACCGACAAGGAGTTCTCGGTGGTGCGCAAGCATCCCGAGCAGGGCTTTGCCATGCTCAGCGAGTGCAAGGGCCTGGGCGAGATCCCGCTCGATGTCTGCCTGCACCACCACGAGAAGATCGACGGCAGCGGCTACCCCAAGGGCCTGTCCGGCGAGCAGATCACCCGCATGGCCCGCATGGGCGCCATCTGCGACGTGTACGACGCCATCACTTCCACCCGCGCCTACAAGCAGGCCTGGGACCCGTCCGCCTCCATCCAGCGCATGTCGCAGTGGAAGGGTTCCTTCGATCCGGAGCTCTTCCAGTCCTTCGTGCGCTGCATCGGCATCTACCCGGTGGGCACCCTGGTCAAGCTCGAGTCCGGCAAGATGGGCGTGGTGGTGGACCAGAACCCGCGCAGCCTCGTCAAGCCTCGGGTGAAGGTGTTCTACTCCACCACCACCGGCATGCCGGTGCACCGCTACGTGCTCGACCTGGCGTCACCTGACTGCTCGGACCGCATCGTCTCGCGCGAGTTGCCCGAGAAGTGGGGCTTCGAGAACCTGACGGATCTCTGGATGGGCACGACCTGAGCCCGGCGCCGGACCCGTCTGCCGGGTCCGCGAGTTGCACCGCCGGGCCGATCAGGCCGCCGCCTTGCGCTTCCAGATGGTCTTCCCCTCCTTGAGGGTCTCCACCACCCTGATCTCGCGCAGCGACATCGGCGCCGCCGTGAGCGGGTTGCGATCGAGAATCACCAGGTCGGCCAGCTTGCCCACGGTGATCGATCCCTTCCGGTTCTCCTCGAAGTACTGGTAGGCGGCATCGAGGGTCATCGCCTTCAGCGCCTGCAGGGGCGTCAGCCGCTGGTCGGGGCCGATCACCTGGCCCGAACGGCTGACCCGATTCACCGCGGTCCACATCAGGTCCATGCAGTCTGGGGGCACCACCGGCGCGTCGGTGTGATTGCCAAAGCGCAGGCCCCGACGCGCGGCACTGCCGGTTGGGCTCATGTGCGCGGCCCGCTCGGGCCCCACCGTCTCGTTCACGTGCCAGTCGCCCCAGTAGAAGGTGTGCGCGGTGAAGAAGCTGGGGAAGATGCCGGTCTCGGCGATGGCGTCGATCTGGTCCGGGCGGATCATCTGCGCGTGGATCATCACGGGTCGCAGGTCCTTGCGGCCATGCGTGGCGGTGGCCTTGCGCACCGAGCGGATCATCTGATCGGCCGCGGCATCGCCGTTGCAGTGAACGATCAGCTGCACCTGATGTCGCCAGGCGATGTCGAACCAGCGATCGAGTTCGTCCTGCTTCACCGACGGGTAGCCCCGATAGTCCGCGGGCTGGCCGGCAGGCGGCTTGACGTAGGGGCGGGTGAGGTAGGCGGTCTTGCCCTGGGGCGAGCCGTCGACGGTGATCTTGATGCCGCCCACCTTCAGGCGCCGACGGTAGACCCCCACGGTCAGCCGGGCATCGCGATCGATGCGGGCCTCGCCGTGCCTGACCGGGGGGCCCAGCGAGTCGGCGCCGGCGCTGCCCGGCGGATGGATCTCCACCTCGAGCGTCTTGCGGCCGGCCAGCACATCGTTGAACAGATCCCAGCGCGGATAGCAGACCACATCGATCTTCAGGCGCCCCTGCCCGGACGCCTCGCGCATCAGCGCGTAATCGGCGGGCATGGTGATGCCGTCCTGCGCTGTGGTGATGCCCAGGCTGGCGTAGAGATCCTGGATCTCGTCGAAGTGCTTCAGACGCTGATCCATCGGGTTGCCCTTGATCAGGCCGAGCAGGGGCAGGGCGGCGATCTCCTCCAGCACGCCGTTGGGCTGGCCGTCGGGCTCGCGCTGGATCAGTCCGCCGTCGGGGTCCTTGGTGTCCTTGCCGATGCCCACCCGCTGCAGCGCCAGGCTGTTGGTGGCCACCAGATGCCCCGAGGCGTGCAGCAGGAACAGCGGATGACGGGTGGAGATGCGGTCGAGGTCAGCGCGAACGGGATGACGCCGGTCTGCCAGCAGCGAGTCGTCGTAGCCGCCCGCGAACACCGTCTCGCCCTCGGGAATGGCGCGCCGCGCGATGTGCTCGCGCATCATGACGATGATGTCCTCGATGCTGCGCACCGTGCCCACCGGCGGTGGGCTCAGGTTGGGCAGGCCCCAGGTGCCTTCGTACTGGGCCACGTGGGAATGCGAGTCGATGAAGCCCGGCACCAGGGTCTTGCCGGCCAGGTCCACCAGACGCGTGCCGGCGCCCTTGAAGCGCCTGAGAATCTCCTCACGCGTGCCCACCCCCACGATGACGCCGCGACGAACCGCCACGGCCTCGGCGCTGGGCTGGCGTTCGTCCACGGTGACGATGTCGCCACCATGCAGGATGAGGTCGGCGGCGCCAGCAGTGACCGGGGCGGGTGCGGCCGGCTGCGCCATCGCCGGCACCATCGCCTCGGCTGCGAGCAGCGACGAGAACACGCCGCCCTGCGACAGGAAGCGGCGGCGCATCGGGGAGGCCTCGGCCTGCCGGTTGAACCAGGCGTTGAAGATCGGGGAGCAGCATCGCAGCATTGGAATGCCTTCCTTGCGGGGTGTGGTCTGGGCCGGCCTGCGGGAAGCCAGGCTGGTGATGGACAATCGCAGGCGTATTCTTCCACGACCATCAGGGGCGCTCGTGTTCCGCAGTTTCTTTCTCAGCAGGCGCTGGTTCGCCTGGTCGATCTTCGGCTCGGCCGTGATCCTGTTCGGCACCTGGTACAAGGTCGAACTCGATGTCCGCATCAACGAGTGGTTCGGCGAGTTCTACAACCTCGTCCAGAAGGCGCTGGCCACCCCGGGCAGCGTCGCGCTCGATGCCTACTGGGGCTTCATCGCCAGCTTCGGAAAACTGGCTGCGGTGTACGTGCTGATCTCGGTGCTGCTCGACTTCCTGGTCAAGCATTACGTGTTCCGCTGGCGGCAGGCGATGAACGATTTCTACGTGGCCCACTGGGAGCGGGTGCGCGGCATCGAGGGCGCCTCTCAGCGTGTCCAGGAAGACACCATGCGCTTTGCGCGTCTGATGGAAGGACTGGGGGTGAGCTTCATGGACAGCGTCATGACGCTGGTGGCCTTCCTGCCCATCCTCTGGACGCTGTCGGCCAATGTCACCGAGTTGCCCTGGCTGGGTCGCGTCGAGCACTCGCTGGTGTGGGTGGCCATCGCCTTCGCGCTGGCCGGCACGGTGCTCATGGCGCTGATCGGCATCCGCCTGCCCGGGCTGGAGTTTCACAACCAGCGGGTGGAGGCGGCCTACCGCAAGGAGCTGGTTTACGGCGAAGACCATCCGGATCGTGCCGCGCCGGCCACGCTGCATGGGCTGTTCGACGATGTGCGGCACAACTACTTCCGGCTCTTCTTCCACTACCTCTACTTCGACGTGGCCAAGTGGTCGTACCTGCAGTTCGCGGTGCTGGTGCCCTATGTGGCGCTCGGCCCCACCCTGATCGGGGGCGCGATCACGCTGGGCCTCATGCAGCAGATCGTGCGGGCCTTCGACCGGGTGCAGGGCTCCTTCCAGTACCTGGTCAACAGCTGGACCACCATCGTCGATCTGATCTCGGTGTACAAGCGGCTGCGCGAGTTCGAGCGGCGCATCATGCTCGCGCCGGCGCTGCCGACATGAAGCGCGCCGACGCACTGCGCCCGGTCGATGACGCGGCCCGCGATCAGGCCCGCGCCCTGATCGCCGTCGCGCGCCATGGGGCCCTCGCGGTGATCGAGCCGGGCAGCGGCCACCCCGCGGCCAGTCGCGTGGCGCTGGTCGCGGATGATGATGGCGGGCTGATCATCCTCATCTCGACGCTGGCCGCGCACACCGCAGCCCTGCAGACCGATCCGCGCTGCTCGGTGCTGATCGGCGAGCCCGGCGCGGGCGATCCGCTGGCGCACCCGCGGCTGAGCGCGCAGGGCGTGGCCGACAAGCTGGCCCGCGACTGCGCCCAGGGCGTGGCGGCGCGCGAGCGCTTCCTGGCCGCGCATCCCCGCGCGG
This sequence comes from Burkholderiales bacterium, assembly GCA_037146935.1. GTDB lineage: Bacteria > Pseudomonadota > Gammaproteobacteria > Burkholderiales > Burkholderiaceae_E > Quisquiliibacterium. The sequence goes on along the minus strand of JBAWWD010000010.1, from coordinate 17,300 downwards.
CGCTCTATGCCGACTTCGGTGACTTCGCGTTCTGGCGGATTGCGCTTCAGCGGATCAGCCTGAATGCCGGCTTCGGCCGCGCCCATGAGATGAGCGCCGATGACCTGCGCCCGTTCAGGGCAGCAGACGATCCGATTCGTCCTTGAGCTGCGTGCCGGTGCCGCCGATCTGGCGCGCCCGCTGCGCAAGCCACCACAGCTTGCGCGCCGCGGTCTCGATCGGCAGACCTTCGGCGCGGATGTTCGACAGGCAGTTGCGCTCGGCGTCCATGCGTCCTGTGCGCGGCTGCGCGGTGAGGTAGACCCCGAGGCTGTCTGGCGAGCCCAGGCCCGGCCGTTCGCCGATCAGCACCGCCACGAAGCGCGCGCCGAGCGCCTCGCCCACTGCGTCGCCCAGCGCGACGCGGGCCTGCAGCGCGATCACCAGCGGGCCGATGACCCAGCCCTCGGGCGCCATGGCGAGGGCCTGCCGCACCAGCGGGACGGCGTGGCGCTGCACGGCGAGCGCCGACAGGCCGTCGGCCAGCACGAAGACCAGATCGGGCACTGCGGTGCCGGCGTCGGCCCGCAGCGCGGCCGCGTCCTCGGGCCGCAGGCGCCGGCCGAGATCGGGGCGCAGCAGATAGGTGTGACGATCGGGCGCGGCGCTGCGCACCTGGCGGATCGCGGGCATGCCGCCGCCCGAGAGGTCCTGCGCGAGCGATTCGACGTCGAGCGCGCGATGCACCGCGTCGCGGGCCTGGGCGTGGGCCAGGCCGAAGCGCAGCACTTCATCGGTGGGCAGGCTCGCGCCGCTGCGGCCAAGCGCGATGCGGGCGCGGGTGAAGGCGCGCAGCTCGGTCCAGGGGTCGGGCGCGGCGGCCGTGGCGCTGGCTCGCGACGCCGGTGTGCGGTCCGATGCGCTCATCGCAGCATGGGGAGTTGCCGCAGCGCCGCCAGCGCCGGGTGGCTCGCGTCGGCCGGCCGCAGATCGCCCTGCGCGTCAGTGATGCCCATGCCCTGCAGCCAGGCCTCGAACTCGGGCGCGCGCTTCAGGCCGAGCAGTCGTCGCAGGTACAGCGCGTCGTGGAACGAGGTGCTCTGGTAGTTGAGCATGATGTCGTCGGCGCCGGGCACGCCCATGATGAAGGTGAGGCCCGCCGTGCCCAGCAGCGTGAGCAGGGTGTCGACATCGTCCTGGTCGGCCTCGGCGTGATTGGTGTAGCAGACATCGCAGCCCAGCGGCACGCCCATGAGCTTGCCGCAGAAGTGGTCCTCCAGCCCGGCACGGATGATCTGCTTGCCGTCGTAGAGATACTCCGGGCCGATGAAGCCCACCACGGTGTTGGTGAGCAGCGGCGAGAACTCGCGCGCCACGGCATAGGCGCGGGCCTCGCAGGTCTGCTGATCGAGCCCGTGATGCGCGTCGGCCGAGAGCGCGCTGCCCTGGCCGGTCTCGAAGTACATCACGTGCTCGCCCACCGTGCCCCGGCGCAGCGACAGCGCTGCCTCGCGCGCCTCGCGCAGCAGCGCCAGATTGATGCCGAAGCCCCGGTTGGCCTTCTCGGTGCCGGCCACAGACTGGAACACCAGGTCCACCGGCGCGCCCCGCTCGATCAGCGCCAGGGTGTTGGTGACATGGGTGAGCACGCAGGACTGGGTCGGCGCCTGCAGCCGGCCGATCAGTTCGTCGAGCGCGTGCACCAGCGCGGCCAGCTCGCCGAGGTTGTCGCCCACCGGGTTCACCCCGATCACCGCATCGCCCGCGCCGTAGAGCAGGCCATCGACGATGGAGGCCGCGACGCCGCGCAGGTCATCGGTGGGGTGGTTGGGCTGCAGGCGCACCGCGAGTCGCCCGGGAAGGCCGATGGTGTTGCGAAAGGCCGTGACCACCCGGCAGCGCGCGGCCACCTGGATCAGGTCCTGGTTGCGCATCAGCTTGCTCACCGCTGCCGCCATCTCGGGCGTGATGCCGCGCTGCAGGCGGGTGAGCGCGGCGGTGTCGGCCTGATCGCTCAGCAGCCAGTCGCGCAAGCCGCCCACGGTGAGCGAGGCCACCGGCGCGAAGGCCTCGCGATCATGGCCATCGAGGATCAGGCGGGTGACTTCATCGTCCTCATAGGGGATCAGCGCCTCCTGCAGGAAGCGGGCGAGCGGCACGTCGGCCAGGCACAGCCGCGCCGCCATGCGTTCCTCGGCGCTCTCGGCCGCCACGCCGGCGAGATGGTCACCGGAGCGCGCCGGCGAGGCGCGCGCGAGCAGCTGGGCGAGGTTCTCGAAGCGGTAGACCCGCGCGCCGATGGCCTGCCGGTAGTGCATGCTGGACGGGGCTTTGTCGTGATGGTGTGGAAGAGGGCCGCCTCAGCGCGGGGCCAGGACCAGCTCGCGCGCGAGCCGGTTGTGCCGCTCGACCAGCGGCCCGGCCTCCACCGTGGCGAGCTCGCCGTCGATCACCACCCGACGGCCGTTGACCAGCACCTGGTCGGCACGCGGGCTGGCGCACAGCAGCAGCGCCGCCACCGGGTCGTGCACCGCGCCGCCGGCCATCTCGAGGGTGTCCAGGCGGAACAGCGCGAGGTCGGCGCACTGGCCGGGCGCGATGCGACCGATGTCGTCGCGTCCGAGCACCTGGGCGCCGCCGCGGGTGGCCACGCGCAGCGAGTCGCGCGCGGTCATCTCGGCGGGGCCGAGGTCGCAGCCGAAGAACCGGCGGCCGTCGCGCATTTCGGGCGGACGCATCGCACGGCCTACCCGCGCCAGGAGCATTGCCTGGCGGGCCTCGTTGACCATGTGCCCGGCGTCGTTGCTGGCGCTGCCGTCCACGCCCAGGCCCACCGGCACGCCGGCATCGAGCATGCGGCGGATGGGTGCGATGCCGCTGGCCAGCCGCATGTTGCTGCACGGGCAGTGGGCGACGCCGGTGCGGGTGGCTGCAAAGCGCGAGATGCCGTCATCGTCGAGCTTCACGCAGTGGGCATGCCAGACATCATCGCCCAGCCAGTCGACATCGCTCATGTAGTCGATCGGGCTGCGGCCGAAGGTCTCCATGCTGAACGCCACGTCATGGTCGTTCTCGGCGAGATGGGTGTGCAGACGCACCCCGTTGGCCCCGAAGCGCCCCCGATAGGACCGGGCCAGCGCGGCCGACTCGCGCATCAGCGCCGGGGTGACCGTGAAGGGCGAGCAGGGCGCCACCGCGATGCGCAGCATCGAGCCGTGGCTGGGGTCATGCCAGGTCTCGATCAGGCGCTGGCACTCGGCCAGCACCTCGGCCTCGTTCTCGATGAGACGGTCCGGGGCGAGGCCGCCCGCGCTCTCGCCCATGCTCACGCTGCCGCGCGAGGCCACGAAGCGCATGCCGATCTCCTGCGCGGCGCGGATGCTGTCCTCGAGGTTGACCTTGCCCTGCCGGCTGCGCGGGTAGAGGTAGAGGTGATCGCTGCTGGTGGTGCAGCCGCTCAGCAGGAGCTCGGCCATGGCCAGCTGCGTGGCGGTATGCACCATCTCGGGCGTGAGGTTGGCCCAGATCGGGTAGAGCTGACGCAGCCAAGCGAACAGCTCGGCATCCTGCGCCGCCGGCACCGCGCGGGTCAGGCACTGGAACATGTGGTGGTGGGTGTTGACCATGCCGGGCACCACCAGATGGCGGCTGGCATCGATCACGTCATCGGCCTGTGCCGCGAGCGCATCGGCCGGACCGACCGCCTCGATCAGATTGCCGCGCACCAGGATGGAGGCGTCGCGCAGCTCGCCCAGCGTGTCGTCCATGGTGGCCACGCAGCGGGCGTTGCGGATCAGCACGGTGGGATTGCCCGGGGCGGGGTCGGCGGACATGGTTTCTCCTGGGGCGCGGCGGGGGTCGGGCTGGGTCTGGGGGCGGGCTGGCTGGTGCTGGTCAATGGTGGCACGAGACCATCCCACTGCCGCCAGTCTCCGAGTGTGGCGCGGGCATTCGTTTGTGTCTTGCCAGAGACGGGGCGCTGGGTTAGCGTGGACAGGCAACCCCGAGGCGCCGCGCGTGACGGCGCAAGACCCGACAAGCCAGAGATGGATTCGCAGGACAGCCTCTTCGGACGCCTGGAGCAGCTCAACGACGTGGGCGCATCGCTTTCTGGCGAGCGCAACCTCGACCGGCTCCTGGAGAAGATCCTGCAGGCGGCCATGTCGATCACCCACGCCGACGGGGGCACGCTCTACACGGTGTCCGAAGACCAGCGGCACCTGCAGTTTCGCATCGTGCGCACCCTGTCGATGGGCATCGCCTTCGGTGGCAGCTCGTCGGCCTCGCTGCCGCCGCAGTTCACCGACCTGCCGCTCTACATGGACGACGGCAGCCCCAACGACCACATGGTGGCGGCCCACGTGGTCATCTCGGGCGCCACGGCCAACATCGCCGACGCCTACACCGACGAGAACTTCGACTTCTCCGGCACCATGCGATTCGATCGCGCCACCGGATACCGGTCGCGGTCCTTCCTGACGGTGCCGTTGCGCGACCATGAGTCCACCATCATCGGTGTGCTGCAGCTGATCAACGCCACCGACCCGGCCTCGGGCCAGGTGCATCCGTTCTCCACGGCCGACCAGCGGCTGGCCGAGTCGCTCGCCTCGCAGGCGGCCGTGGCCCTCACCAACCGGCGCCTGATGCTGCAGCTGGAGAACCTCTTCGAGGCCTTCGTCAAGCTGATCGACGATGCCATCGACGAGAAGTCCGCCTATACCGGCGGCCACTGCGAGCGGGTGCCCGAACTCACCATGATGCTCGCCGAGGCGGTCAACCAGACCACCGAGGGGCCGCTCGCCGATTTCCAGCTCACCGACAAGGACCGCTACGAGCTGCGCATCGCCGCGCTGCTGCATGACTGCGGCAAGGTCACCACGCCGGTTCACGTGGTGGACAAGGCCACCAAGCTGCAGACCATCTTCGACCGCATCGAGCTGCTCGACACCCGCTTCGAGGTGATCGAGCGCGATGCGCAGATCGCTGCCTTGCAGGCGATCGCCGCCGGCCAGCCGGCCGAGCCCGCGCAGGCCGAGCTGGCCCGGGTGCGCGCGCAGCTTCAGTCCGACAGGGAGTTCCTGCACCGCGTGAACCATGGCGGCGAGAGCCTCGATGACGCCTCGGTGGACCGCATCCGCGAGATCAGCGATCGCTATCCCTGGACCGACCCTGCCGGTGAGCGGCGGCCATTCCTGTCGGCCGACGAGATCGAGAACCTCAGCATCCGCGCGGGCACGCTCACCGCCCAGGAGCGCGAGGTGATCAACCACCACATCGTCTCCACCATCCACATGCTCGAGCAGCTGCCCTGGCCCAGGCACCTCGCCAACGTGCCCGAGTACGCGGGTGGCCATCATGAGCGCATGGACGGCAAGGGCTATCCGCGGGGCCTCACCCGCGAGCAGATGAGCGTGCAGGCCCGCATCATGGGCATCGCCGACATCTTCGAGGCGCTCACCGCGGCCGACCGCCCCTACAAGTCCTCGATGAAGCTGTCGCAGGCGCTGGCCATCATGGAGCGCTTCCGCGACAACGGGCACATCGATCCCGACCTCTACGAGGTGTTCCTCGCCAGGGGCGTGCCGCAGCAGTACGGCGAGCGCTTCCTCAAGCCCGAGCAGCTCGACATCTAGCGCAGGCCGGGCGGCTGCCCTACTTGGTCTCGAAGGTGTGGACTCCGTCCCAGTCAGCGGGTGGCGGCGCGCTGAGGTAATGCTCGCACCGGGCGATCCACACCGCATGCAGTTCGCTGTGCAGGGTCGGATCGGCGTCGCCCTGCAGCGCCTGCCAGTCAGCGAGCGCGCCGCTGAAGTCCCTGGCCAGGCAGCGGGCCAGCGCCGCGTCGTGCCGGCGCACCATGTCGCGCTGCGCCGGCGTGGCGTCTTCCACCCGGCACAGCGGCTCGTGGATGGCCAGCGGGGTGTCGCGGCCCTTGACCCGGACCAGATCGAGCCGGCGCCACAGGAACTGGTCGGGCGCGGCCAGGCGCACCGCGTCGCCAGCCACGATCTGCGCGCCATAGGCCTTGGTCAGGCCCTCCAGGCGCGAGGCGGTGTTCACCGTGTCGCCCATCACCGTGTAGGCCATGCGATAGGCCGATCCCATGTTGCCCACCACGGCCCGGCCGGTGTTCAGGCCGATGCCGATCGCGATGCTGGCCCCGGGCGGCAGCGTCAGGCGGGGCACCAGCAGCGCCAGTGAACGCTGCATGTCGATGGCTGCGGCCACCCCGGCTGCCGCATGGTCGGGCCGCGCGACCGGCGCGCCCCAGAACGCCATCACGCAGTCGCCGATGTACTTGTCGATGGTGCCGAGGTGATCGGCGCGGATCACCCGCGACAGGTCGGTGAGCAGGGTGTTCATCAGCTCACCGAGTGCGGTGGGCTCCAGCTTCTCGGAGATGGTGGTGAAGCCGCGCACGTCGGCGAACATCACGGTGAGCTCCACCGCCCGCCCCGACATGCTGTAGCTCTCGGGATCCTCGTTCATCTCGTTGACCAGTTCGGGCGGCACGTATTGCCCGAAGAGTCGGTTGATCGCGCTGCGCCCGCGCAGTTCGAGCAGATAGCCCAGGCCACCCAGGGCCACGAAGAGCACCGCGATCTGCACGAGGGGCAGCGCCACCGGCAGCACCAGCCGATCCTGTCGCCACAGCCACCATCCCAGCGTCCAGACCCCGAGCGCCAGCGCCGTTGCGGTGGCCACGAAGCGCGCCGGTCGCAGCCGCCAGGCGCCGGCCAGCATGCCCAGCGCCACGCACCACACCAGCGTGAGCACGGTGGCGTCGGTGTAGTGCGGTCGGCTGGGCAGTCGCGCGTCGAGCGCGCCCTGCAGCCAGGACACATGCAGCTCGGTGCCCGGCTGGTTGGTGTCCACCGGTGTGGCGCGGCTGTCTCGCAGGCCTGGCGCGGTGGGGCCGAAGACCACGACCCGGCCGCGCATGAGATCTGGCGGCATGCGGCCTTCGAGCATGTCGAGCACCGACACCGTGGGCACGCTGCCTCGCGCGCCGAAGAAGGGCAGCATGGAGCGCGCCTGGCCGTCGATGGGCAATCGGTAGGGGCCCAGCGTGATGGTCTCGGTGACCGGTTGTCCGCGCAGCGTGGTGGCCTGGCCGAAGTCCACCTGGGCCTGATCGCCGGCCACGATGGTGAGCGCGGCCAGCATCAGCGAGGGGTAGAGCATGCCCTCGTTCTCGATCAGCAGAGGCAGGCGGCGGGTGACGCCGTCTGCGTCCACCGACGGGTTCATGTGGCCGGCCCGGCCCGCGGCATGCACGAGCGATTCGAGATTGGCGCCGTAGCCGTCGCCGCGCGGCGGAAACACGCCGGACTGATGGGCGATGTCCGCCGGCAGCCACGGGTCGGGCAGGGCGCCCACGCGCTGGCTGGCGTCGTTGGTGAAGTAGTGACCGAGCACCACCGGCCGGCCCTCGAGCACCCGGGCCAGGGCTGCATCCCGGTCGAGTTCAATCAGCAGGTCCTGCATCTGCGCGCCCAGGGCCGAGCCCTGCGCGCCGGGCGTGCGGGCCAGTCGCTCGCGGATGCGGTCGGCATCGCTGCGGTCGGGCTCGGCGAACACCATGTCGAAGGCGATCGCCCGCGCGCCATGCTGGTCGATGACGGCCTGCACCACCTGCGCGATGCGGTCGCGCGGCCAGGGCCACTGGCCGATCTTCTGCAGGCTCGCCTCGTCCAGCGCGAGCAGCGTGACCTTGGGCGTGCCCGTGAAATGCAGGGTTGATCGCACCCAATTGTCGTGAATGAACAGGTCGAGCCTTTGCAACACTGGCGGAGTGAGTCCCTGGGCAATGAACCAGGTCAGCACCAGTGTCACCAGCAGCGTGGTCGCCGCGGAAGCGAACAGCGCCACGCCCCGTGGAGTGAATTTCTTGGCAATGCCGAATGTCATCACCGGCCATGATGCCGGCAGAGCGCCGGCCGCGAAAGCGGCGGGTGTGCGCATGACGCTTGCCGTTCGGGTCCTGCGCAACGCGGGCGTGCTGGTCGGGTTGGTTCTTGCGCTGGCCCTGATGGGGCAGCATGTGGCGGTCGCCCAGACCGCGCCGAGCGCCCAACCCGCGCCGAGCGCGCAGCCGGCGCCGAGCGCGCCGGTCGAGCCGCGCTTTCGGATCGCCAGCTATCAGATCGAGGGCGCCACGCGGGTGCCGCTGCCTGCCCTGCAGGCTGCGGTGGCCCCGTTCACCGGCGAGGGCCGGCGCTTCTCGGACATCGAGCTCGCCCAGGAGGCGGTGCGCGAGGTGTACGCCCGCGCCGGCATCACCGCCGTGCGCGTCGCGCTGCCGGAGCAGACCATCGAGGGCGGACTGGTGCGTCTTCAGGTGGAAGAGCTCAAGCTCGGCAAGGTCACGCTCGAGGGGGCCCGGCACCGGGGTCTGGCCAACCAGCGGCGGGCCGTCCCGTCGCTGCGCGAGGGCGCCACGCCCTCGGATACCCAGGTGGGCGATGAACTGCGCCTGGCCAACGAGAACCCTGGTCGCTACATGCAGGTGACCTTTCGCACCGAGGATGACGGCGCGCTCAGCGCCGCCCTGCGCACCAGCGATCTGCCGCCGGTGGCGGGCCAGGTCACGCTCGACAACACCGGCTCGCCCAGCACCGGGCAGTGGCGGGTCGGTGCGGCAGTTCAGCACCACAACCTGTTCGATCGCGACGTCGTGGGCACCGCCCAGGCCATCACCGCGCCGGGGCGCGAACATGACGTCCAGATCGCGTCTGTCGGGTTGAGAGTGCCCGTTTATCGGCTCAAATGGCTTCTCGATGGCAGCCTGTTGCACTCCAATGTCGATTCGGGCACGTTCAGAACGGCTGCCGGCGACTACTTCATGTCGAGCAGCGGCAACACTCTCAGTCTGCGTGCCACCCGGCTGCTGCCGCGGTTGGGCGCGTGGGATCCCCGGTTCGCGTTCGGGCTAGACATCAAGCAGGTCAACAGCCGTGTTGCCACCGCCAGTGATGGGCCCAGCCTCATTCCCAGCGTCACCCTGCGCCCGCTCTCGCTCAGCTACAGCGCCAGCCGGCGCGAGGAGCGCTGGTCGCTGTTCGGGCTGGCCAGCTACAACCGCAACCTGCCAGGCAGCGGCCGAAGCGACGCGGCCGTCTTCCGGGAGCCCGGTCTGCGCGCCGGCGCCAATCCCTACTACGGCATCACCCGCTGGAACCTCGGCGGCAGTGTCTCGGTGCGCACCAACACCTTGCTGGCCTCCTGGAGCGGCCAGTGGACGCGCGATGCCCTGGTGCCGGCAGAGCAGTTCGCCATCGGCGGTGACGGCTCGGTACGCGGCTTCAGCAGCCGTGTCGCGGCCGGCGATCGCGGGCAGCGCTTCTCGCTGGAGTTCCAGTCGCCGGTCCGTTCCTTGCAGGACGCGGCCGGCACCGCCTTTGGCTGGCAGCTCTTCTCCGATGTGGCCGCGGTTCAGCGCAACAACGCGCTGCCGGGCGAGAAGGAGCGTCATCTGCTCTCCAGCCTGGGCGGAGGCATCCGGCTGTCATGGCATCAGCGCATGTCCCTGCGCCTGGACACCGGCTGGGTCGTGCAGGGTGACGGCATCTCCGTGCCCGGCGACGTCTTCCTGCACATGGCCATGAGCTATGGGTTCTGATCGTGGGGCCAGACCTGTTCGTGCCAGACTGACTCTCCCTGCCAGCCGGGCAGTGGGTCAGGGTGCGGCGCGCCCCTGGCGGCTGGGTCTGCTGGCCGGCGCCATCGCGGCCATCGGCGCGCCGGCGTGGGCCAACCCCACCGGTGCCCAGGTGATCCAGGGCAGCGCCACCCTTCAGCGGAATGGCGCCACGCTGAGTGTCACCACCAGCAACGGCGCGGTTATCCACTGGAACCAGTTCAGCATTGGCGCCGGCGAGACCACTCGCTTCATCCAGCCCAGCGCCGCCAGCCAGGTGCTCAACCGGGTGGTGTCCGGCGCGCCCAGCGAGATTCTCGGTCGGCTCGAGTCCAACGGACGGGTGTTCCTCATCAACCCCAGCGGCGTGGCCTTCGGCCGCGGCGCTCAGGTGGATGTGGGCGCGCTGGTGGTCTCCACCCTGAAGCTGAGCAATGAAGACTTCGCGGCCGGCCGCATGAACTTCGGCGGCACCGCCGCCGAGAACCGCGCCGCGGGCGCGATCCGCAACGAAGGCAGCATCCGCACCGCCTCGGGCGGGCTGGTCTATCTGGTGGCGCCGCAGGTCGAGAACAGCGGCATCATCCACTCGCCCGAGGGCCAGGTGCTGCTCGCCGCGGGCCACCGGGTGACTTTGGTGAATCCGCAGGCGCCCGAGGTGTCCTGGGAAGTGGCCGCGCCCGAGTCGGCCGCCATCAACCTCGGCGAGGTGGTGGCGCGGCGCATCGGGCTGCATGGGCAACTCGTGCGCAATGCCGGTCTGCTGCAGGCCACCACGGCGGTGGTGGGTGAAGACGGGCGCATCGTGCTGCGCGCGCAGCGCCGCGTGGAGCAGACGGCCAGCGGGCAGATGGTGGCCAGCGGCCTCGATGCCCAGGGCCGACGCAAGGGTGGCGAGATCGACATCCAGGCCGGTGAGCAGGTGAGCCTGCAGGGTCGCATCGACGCGAGCGCCACGGCAGCGCCGCTCTCCTCCGCGACGGTGGCGCCCTCGCTGACGGGAGGCGCCCAGACCGCGTCATTGCCCCTGCCGTCCGTCGGCGGCGGCCCCGCCACGGTTTCGACCCCGGCCGCGGAATCGGTGTCGATGCCGCCGGGCGCATCGGTCACGGTGTCCGCCGCCGCGGCTCCCACTGCGAGCCCGGCGGCTGCGCCGCTGGTTGCGACCGCGGGCGCTGCTGACGTCTCACCGGTGACATCGGTCACACAGGCATCGGTCGCGCCTGCCGCGCCGGCGTCGGTGAACACGCCGCTTGCGGTCCCCGCGTCACAAACTGTCCCGCCCGGCGCGCCTGCGCCTGCGCCCGCGCCCTCCGCGCCGCAGCCCGATCCCCGCCATCTGCTGGCCGGCGGCACGGTGGGCTCGGGTGGCCGCGTGCGGGTGCTGGGCCGCGACATCGTGCTGGGCGAGACCCTGAACATCGATGTCTCCGGCCCGGCCGGGGGCGGCACGGTACTGGTGGGGGGGGATCTTCAGGGCGCGAGCGCCGGCGGACCCAACGCGCAGCGGCTGGGCATGAGCGCGGGCGCCGTCATTCGCGCCGATGCCACCGCGCTTGGCGATGGCGGCAAGGTCATCCTGTGGGCTGATGACACTGCCCTGATACACGGCCGCATCTCGGCCCGCGGCGGGCCGCTGGGCGGCGATGGCGGCTTCATCGAGACCTCGGGCCTGCGGGTGCTGTCGGTGACTCAGTCCGCCGATGCATCGGCCCCCGCGGGCAAGGGCGGCACCTGGCTGATCGATCCGTACAACCTGACCATCCAGCAGGACAGTGGCGCGGCCGATGTCTACCTGACTCTCGACGACGACTTGCTGACCGCCAAGCCGTTCGCCAACGATGCGACGCTGCGCGCGGGCCAAATCTCGGAGGCCCTCAATCAGGGCACGGATGTCCTCATCACCACCGGCACCAGCGGGCAGCAGGCTGGGAACATCTTCGTCAATGCCGGCATCACCAAGAGCTCCGGTAGTGACGCCACGCTCACCTTCAGGGCGCACAACAACATCGCGCTGAACGCGGATATCGAGGCCAGGAGCGGGCGTCTCAATCTGGTGATGAGGTCCGACAGTGACAGCAGCGGCCTCGGCGCCACCGTGCTCGGCAACGCCAAGGTGAGTCTCAATGGGGGTACCTTCACCGCCACTACCAATGGCGGTCGGGTCAGTTTTGCCGCGGGCAATCCCACCTTCACGCTCGACGGGGCAGACGCGACCATCAGCCGCCTGAGCGTGTCGGCCGACACCACCGGCGGGGTCCTCACGGGCTCGGGCTCGGTCAAGGTCACCACCCAGCTCAGCGTGGCGGGGTCGCTGAAAGTCGGCCTGTCCTCGGGATTCGTCACTGAGGGCAGCGGCACGATCACGGGCGCGCTGAGCCTGAGCGAAGGCCGCAACTGGACCAGCAAGGGGGCGGTCACGATCTCCGGTGCCGGTTCCCTTCTGCCGCTGGCCGGCGCCACGGTCTCGAACCAGGGCACGCTGACCCTCGTGGGTACAGCGGCGGCTGCCATCAATGGCGGTGTCATCACCAATGTCGGCACCATCACGAGCAGCGGCACGCAGACCCTCCGCGCCACCACCCTGAACAATGGCGGCGTGATCAATGTCTCGGCCGGATCGCTGGTGGTGTCGACCGCCGGCCCGGGCAGCAACACCGGCAAGTTCGGTGTCGGCGCGGCCGCCGCGCTCGAATTCTCGGAGGGCTCCTTCACCTTCACGGGCGGCGCGGATGTCGAGGGGCTGAGTGGCGGCTACGGGTCGCTGCGGGTCTCGGGGGCCTCGGTGGTCGATCAGCGGGGCCTCACGCTCGTGCGCAACGGCGCCGGCATCACCGTGGCCGGCGGTTCGCTGACCACGGGTACCGGCCTGTCGGGCGCGCTGGCGCCAGTGACTGTCCAGGGCGGCAAGCTGGTGCTCGAAAACGGCAGCGGCCTGAGCCTGCCCAGCCTCACGATGCGTGGCGGCACCCTGTTCAACACCGCCAATGTCACCGTGACGGGTGCCTTTCAGGCCTCTGGCAGCTCGGTGCTGGCGGGCAGCGGTCAGCTGACCACGTCGGGCAATACCACCGTGAGCATGAGCGAGGCGCAGGGCGCCCTGCGGCTGGCGGCCGGCAAGACCTGGGTCAACACCGGCACGCTCACCATCGAAGGCGATGACCGCGTGGTGATGGGCGCGAGTAGTTACTCCGGTGATGCCACCTTGCGCAATGAAGGCACGCTGGTGCTGGCCGGGTCGAGCGCGCGGCCCATCGACCGCGACGGCCCGGGCGCCTTCACCCTCACCAACAACGGCACGCTGCGCAAGACCTCCTCGGGCTCCTCGTCGATCGTGCTGCGCGATAGCAGCGCCGGCCCGGGCACGTTCTCGAGCAGCAGCACGGCCCACGTCGACATCAATGCCGGCACGCTGTCCCTGAACGCCGACGGGGTCGACTACACCTACAACCTCGCCGCGAGCGCGACGCTCGACTTCGCGGGCGGTGATCGCAAGCTGCGCGGCACCCTCAGTGGCGGCACGGTGCGTGGCGCGGCGGGCTTCACCGGCGAGACCGGCGCCACGCTCAGCGGGGTTACCCTGGGCGGCTCGATGAGCCTGGGCGGTCGCGTCTCGGTGCTGGGCAACCTTGCGCTTGCTGATGGCGCCACCGTCACGCTGACGGGCGATGGCCTTGTCTTTCCCGGCAGCGCTGTGAGTCAGACCATTGCGCCGCTGTCGGGCGCGGCCACGCTCAGCCTGCGTGGTGCCGCGCTTCATCAGACTGGCGAGCAACAGCAGCTCACCTATGGTCCGGGCCTGATCATCAGCGGTTACGGCACCGCGATCTCCTCTGCTCAGAGCGGCGTGGGCAACCGGGTGCTCAACAACGGCCTGATCGACGCGAGCGATGCAGGCGGCACCATGCGCCTTGGCGGCGACAGCGTGACCAATGCCGGCACCGTGCGCGCGTCGGCCGGCAACATCCAGATCAACACCTACGGCGCCTTCGTCCAGCAGGGCATCCTCGAGATCGGCGCCGGGCGTACCCTGACCCGCGACCCCAATGGCGTGGGCGGTCTGGAAAACGATGGGCTCATCACCGGGTCGGGCACGCTGGTGGTCGGCAGCGGGGCGAACCGCCTGGTGAACCGGGGAAGATTGCGTCCGGGCATCGACCAGGGGCCCGGTTTGCCTCGGCAGACGGGCACGCTCGCCGTGACCGGCGACGTGGAACTGACTTCATCGAGCGTGCTGGACCTGGCCGTGGGTGGCACTGGCTCGGGTCAGTACGATGTCCTTGCGGTCACCGGCCGGATCGATCTGGGCGGCTCCCTGCAAGGTGTCCTGCAGGGCTCGCCCCAATTGTCGACAGGCAGCTTTGTCCCCGTGGTGACTGCCACGGCCGGGTCGGCGGGCGGTTTCGCGAGCGTGGGCGGGTTCGGCGGCGGGTTCAGCGCCAGCTATGGGATGAGTGCCGGGGAGGCGGTCCGCCTGGTGTACGCCACCGGGGGCACCCGGGTGTTCAGCAATGCCGCAGGCGATCTTCGCTGGGAGACGCCAGGCAACTGGCAGGGCGGGTTGCCGGGGGCAGAAGACGAGGCCTTGATCAGCACCGGGTATGCAGTCGAGCACGGTTCGGGCAGCTCCGAGGTACGTGGCCTCACCATCAACACCGGCAACCTGCTCAGGGTCACGGGCGGGTCACTGACGGTCAATGGTTTCACGACGCTGGGAGGCACCCTGCGTGTGGAGGGCGGCAGCTTCCAGGGCAATGATTCGGTCATGGGCGGCCAGAGCGGGGCGCTCGAAGTGCTGGGCGGTTCTGCCCGGCTCAACGGTTGGGCGCAACTCAGCAGGCTCTCGCTCCGCGGCGGCGCGCTTTTCGCCGACAGCGGCCTGTCGGTGGCCGATCGATTCGAAGTCGCCTCGGGTGGGCCGTCCTTCCTGATGGGGCGCGGCACGCTCCACACCGCCGGCACCTCGCTCATCGAGGGCAAGCTCTGGATCATGGGGGAGCAGAGCGGTGGCTTCTCCTGGTCCAATACCGGCGCCATTCAGTTGCAGGGCGCGGGCTCGCTCTTCTTCGATGGCATCGGTCAGACCAATCGGTTCCACAACCAGGCCTCCGGCAGCATCACGCTGGCCGGTACCGAGGCCAGGCCGATCGATCGTTACAACGCGCCGCTGGAATTCACCAACGACGGCGTTCTGCGGGCCTCGAGCGCCAGCGCGCAGACGATCAATGCCACCGTACTGAACAACGGCGGCACGCTGCGGGTGTCGGGCTCGGGTCCGGTGACGATCGGCGGGCAGCTGCAAGGCGCCGGTCAGCTCGCCGTTGAAGACGGCAGCCTCAACATCAGCGGGACAGTTTCCCCCGGTTCGGTCGCGATCAGTGGCGGGTCGCTGAACGTCGCCGGCGCCTTGTCCACCGGCGTGCTGGCCATCTCCGGCGGGCAACTCGCAGGTGACGGCAGCGTCACCGTGGAGGGTGCCTTCAGCCAGTCCGGTGGGGTCATCGGCGGGCAACTCGCCGGCGTGACCATCCGCCAACTCCAGGGCGACCTGGTCACCGGCGCTATCGCGTCAGCGGGCCGCCTGGATCTTCAGGCTGCTCAGGGCGCGCTGCGGATCTCGGGTGGCCTGACGGCGGGTGGGCAACTGCTGGCGCAGTCCAGCGGCGATCTGATCATCGTATCCGGGGGGGCGGCACGCGCGGCGGGCACCGGCGATGCTGCCGTGCTCTCGGCGGGCGGGGTCTTCCTCAATCAGGCTGGCGCGCAGTCCCTGAGCGCCCCGTCGGGACGGTGGCTGGTCTATTCCAGCAGCCCGGTCGGTGGCGATCGTGGCGGCCTGGCCCATGGCTTTCGTCATTACGGACAGCAGTACGACGGCGCGGCCTATGGTGGGCCGGGCAGCGGCAACGGGTTTCTGTATCAGGTCCGCCCGACCGTGCTGGCAACCCTCAATGGCCCGGTCCAGAAGACCTACGACGGCAGCGCCGATGCATCGGTCACCTCCGCCATGCTCGGTGTCGTCGGCACCCTGGATGGTGACCAGGTTCTGTGGTCGCCGGGTGCTGCGCGCTTTGTTGATCGCTCGGCTGGCACCGCCAAGCTCGTCACGGTCGACGGCCTCTCGCTTGTCAGTGCAGGCAACCAGGGCGTGGCGGTGTACGGGTACTTGCCCGAGGCAAACGTGGTCTCCGCGGCCGTCGGTGTCATCGATCCGCGCGTGCTGACGGTGAACTACAGCGGCGTGAACCGGGTCTACGACGGCACCACTGCGGCTACGGTAAACACCACTGACAATCGAATCCAGGGCGATAGCCTGAGCGTTGTGGGCAGTGCTTCGTTCGCGGATCGAAACGCGGGTGCGGGTAAGGCGGTGAGCGTCACTGGGGTGAGCCTGTCTGGTGCTGATGCAGGCAACTACACCGTGGCGGCCACGGGCAGCACCACGGCGAACATCGACCCGCGCGTGCTGGCGGTGAACTACGCGGGCGTAAACCGGGTCTACGACGGCACCACCGCGGCCTCTGTCACTACTACCGACAACCGCATCCAGGGCGACAGCCTGAGCGTTGTGAGCAGCGCTTCGTTCGCGGATCGAAACGCGGGTTTGGGCAAGGCGGTGAGTGTCACCGGGGTGAGCCTGTCTGGTGCTGATGCAGGCAACTACACCGTCGCGGCCACGGGTAGCGCCGCGGCGAATATCGACCCACGTGTTCTGGCGGTGAACTACGCGGGCGTGAACCGGGTCTACGACGGCACGACGGCCGCGACGGTGACCACCACCGACAACCGCATCCAGGGCGACAGCCTGAGCGTTGTGAGCAGCGCTTCGTTCGCGGATCGAAACGCGGGTTTGGGCAAGGCGGTGAGTGTCACCGGGGTGAGCCTGTCTGGTGCTGATGCAGGCAACTACACCGTGGCGGCCACGGGCAGCACCACGGCGAACATCGACCCGCGCGTGCTGGCGGTGAACTACGCGGGCGTAAACCGGGTCTACGACGGCACCACCGCGGCCTCTGTCACTACTACCGACAACCGGATCCAGGGCGACAGCCTGAGCGTTGTGAGCAGCGCTTCGTTCGCGGATCGCAATGCCGGTGTGGGCAAGGCGGTGAGTGTCACCGGGGTGAGCCTCGCGGGTACCGACGCGGGCAACTACACGGTGGCCGCTACCGGCAGCACCACGGCGAACATCGACCCGCGTGTTCTGGCGGTGAACTACAGCGGCGTCAATCGGGTCTACGACGGTACCACTGCGGCTACGGTGACCACCACCGACAATCGCATCCAGGGTGACAGCCTGAGCGTCGTGAGTAGCGCTTCCTTCGCGGATCGCAACGCAGGTGTGGGCAAGGCGGTGAGCGTTACCGGGGTGAGCCTCGCGGGTACCGACGCGGGCAACTACACGGTGGCCGCTACCGGCAGCACCACGGCGAATATCGACCCGCGTGTTCTGGCGGTGAACTACGCGGGCGTAAACCGGGTCTACGACGGCACGACTGCGGCCACGGTGACCACCACCGACAACCGCATCCAGGGCGACAGCCTGAGCGTTGTGAGCAGCGCTTCGTTCGCGGATCGAAACGCAGGTGTAAACAAGCCGATCAGTGTCACCGGGGTGAATCTCACCGGCGCGGACGCGGGCAACTACACGGTGGCCGCTACCGGCAGCACCACGGCGAAC
>JBAWWD010000009.1:0-171057 GCA_037146935.1 Burkholderiales bacterium | reverse complement strand
GGCTCGGCCAAGGGCAGCAACGAGGAGGCCTACCTGTTCCAGAAGCTGGTGCGCACCGGCTTCGGCACCAACAACGTCGACCACTGCACGCGGCTTTGCCATGCCTCCTCGGTGGCGGCGCTGCTCGAGGGCGTGGGCTCGGGGGCGGTCTCCAATCCGGTGAGCGATGCGCTGCTGGCCGAGTGCATCCTGGTGATCGGCGCGAACCCCACCGTGAATCACCCGGTGGCCGCCACCTTCATCAAGAACGCGGTCCATCGGGGCGCGGCGCTGATCGTGGCCGACCCGCGCCGCACCGAGCTGTCGCGCCTGGCCACCCATGCCCTGCAGTTCCGGCCCGACAGCGACGTCGCCCTGCTCAATGCGCTGCTGCACGTCATCATCGCCGAGGGGCTGGTCGACGCGCAGTTCGTGCGCGAGCGCACCTCCGATTTCCAGGCGCTGGCCGCCGCGGTGGCGCACTGCACGCCCGAGGCCATGGCGCCGGTCTGCGGCATCGCGCCCGAGACCCTGCGCGCGGTGGCGCGCCGCTATGCCCGCAGCCGCGCCTCGATGATCTTCTGGGGCATGGGCATCTCGCAGCACGTGCACGGCACCGACAATGTCCGCTGCCTGATCGCGCTGGCGATGATCACCGGCCAGATCGGCCGCCCGGGCACCGGCCTGCATCCGCTGCGCGGCCAGAACAACGTGCAGGGCGCCTCCGATGCCGGCCTCATCCCCATGATGCTGCCCGACTACCACCGCGTGGACGACGACGCTCACCGCGCCCGGATCGAGCGGCTGTGGGGCGCGCCGATCGACTCGCGGCCCGGCCTCACGGTGGTGGAGATCCTGCACGCCGCCATCGCCGGTCAGGTGCGCGGCATGTACATCATGGGCGAGAACCCGGCCATGTCCGACCCCGACCTCGCCCATGCGCGGCAGGCGCTCGCCGCGCTCGACTGGCTGGTGGTGCAGGACATCTTCCCCACCGAGACCGCGATGCTGGCCGACGTGATCCTGCCGGCCTCGGCCTTCGCCGAGAAGGATGGCAGCTTCACCAACACCGATCGCATGGTGCAGCTCGGGCGGGCGGCCCTCAGCCCGCCGGGCGAGGCGCGACGCGACCTCTGGATCATCCAGCGCATGGCCGCCGAGCTCGGCCTTGACTGGCGCTATCGCGATGTCGGCGAGGTCTTCGAGGAGATGCGCCAGGCCATGGACTCGATCCGCGGCATCTCGTGGGCGCGGCTGCAGCGCGAGGGCTCGGTCACCTATCCCTGTCCCGATGAAGCCGATCCCGGCCACCCGGTGGTGTTCGGCGAGCGTTTCCCCACCGCCGACGGCCGCGCCCGGCTGGTGCCCGCGCAGCCCGGTCTGGCCGACGAGCAGCCCGATGCGGCCTATCCTTTCGTGCTGATCACCGGCCGTCTCCTGGAGCACTGGCATACCGGCGCGATGACGCGGCGCGCCGGGGTGCTCCAGGCGATCGAGCCCACCGCCACCGCCGCCCTGCACCCGACGGATCTCGCCCGGCTGGCCGTGGCCGCCGGCGGTGGCTTGCGCCTGAGTTCGCGCCGCGGCAGCATCGTGCTCACCGCGCGGGCCGATGAGGGCGTGGCCCCGGGCACGGTCTTCCTGCCCTTTGCCTACACCGAGGCGGCGGCCAATCTGCTCACCAACCCGGCGCTCGATCCGCACGGCAAGATCCCCGAGTTCAAGTACTGCGCGGTCCGGGTGGAACCGGCCGGCGGTCCCGTTCCTGTCGGCGCCTTCAGCACAGCGCCAGAAAGTCCCTGACCATGCCCACGCTCAGTGATTTCGAGGCCCGCGGCCTCGACGGCAAGCCCGTCAAACTCTCCCGCCATGCCGGCAAGGTGGTGCTGGCGGTGAACACCGCCAGCCGCTGCGGCTTCACCCCGCAGTACGCCGGTCTGCAGGCGCTGCACGAGCGCTACCGCGACCAGGGCCTGGTGGTGCTCGGCTTTCCGTGCAACCAGTTCGGCGCGCAGGAACCGGGTGATGCCGACGAGATCGGCGCCTTCTGCGAGCGCAATTTCGGCGTCGACTTCCCGCTCTTCGCCAAGGTCGACGTCAATGGCGAGCAGGCCCATCCTTTCTGGAAATGGCTCACCGCGCAGGCGCCGGGTCTGCTCGGCTCGCAGGCGGTGAAGTGGAACTTCACCAAGTTTCTCGTCGCCCGCGACGGCAGCACCGTCAGTCGTCATGCCCCGCAGGTGGAGCCTGCCGCGCTCGCGGCCGAGATCGAGACCCTGCTCGCGCAGCCGGGGTCGCGGTGAGCGCCGCGCGCGAGGCCGCCCGCCATCTGCTGCCACTGTGGCAGGGCGGCGGCGCCACCGATGCCCTGCCGGCCGCCTGCCGCCCCGCCGACCGCGCGGCGGGCTATGCGGCGCAGGCCGAGCTCGCCGCCCTGACCGGGCAGTCGGTGGTCGGCTGGAAGATCGCGGCCACCAGCCAGGCCGGCCAGCAGCACATCGGGGTCGATGGCCCGCTGGCGGGCCGGCTGCTCGCCGACCGCCTGCTCGCCCCTGGCGCGTCGGTCGCCATCGGCACGAGCCGCATGTCGGTGATCGAGGCCGAGTTCGCCTTCCGCATGGACCGCGCGCTGCCGCCGCGGCTGCGGCCCTGGACCCAGGCCGAGGTGATGGCCGCGGTGGCCGACCTGCACCCCGCCATCGAGATCCCCGACTCGCGCTACCACGACTTCGCGCGGGTGGGCGCGCCGCAGCTCATCGCCGACTTCGCCTGCGCCTGCTGGCTGGTGGTCGGGCCGGCCATGGCGCCGGGCTGGCGCGAGGTCGACCTCGCCGCCCATCCCGTGCAGGTCTGGCGCTCGGGCGAGGTCGCGGCCCGGGGGCAGGGCGCCAACGTGCTCGGCGATCCGCGCATCGCGCTCACCTGGATCGCCAACGAGCTCTCCCGCCACGGCCCGGGGCTCAAGCCGGGCGATCTGGTCACCACCGGCACCTGCATCGTGCCCTTGCCGGTCGCGCCCGGCGACCGGGTGCGGGCCGACTACGGGGCGCTCGGCGCGATCGAGGCCGCGCTGGTGGCCTGAGCGCCCCGGGCCGTTATCGGCCCGGCTGACACCCGTCCGCGTCAACGAGCGTTTAGACTGGCGCCCATCCGCCGGGGCTGCTGGCCGCCCGGGCGACCGGTTCAACCTTCAGCACGGACACACGGGCTATGACGACCAATGCAGCGGAATTCGAGCGCGCCAAACGCGTGCTGGTGGGCGGTGTCAATTCGGCGGTGCGCGCCTTCCGCGCGGTTGGCGGCACGCCGCGCTTCATCGATCGGGCCGAGGGCGCCTACCTCTGGGACGTCGAAGGCCGCCGCTACATCGACTACCTCGGCTCCTGGGGGCCGATGATCGCCGGGCAGTCGCATCCCGCGGTGATCGCCGCCGTGCAGCAGGCGGCCACCCGCGGCCTGTCCTTTGGCGCGCCCAACACCCTGGAGAGCGACCTTGCCGAGCGGCTGTGCGCGCTGTTCCCGCATGTCGAGAAGGTGCGCTTCACCAGTTCGGGCACCGAGGCGGCCATGTCGGCCATCCGGCTCGCGCGCGGCTTCACCGGGCGCAGCAAGATCCTGAAGTTCGAGGGCTGCTATCACGGCACCGCCGACAGCCTGCTCGTGAAGGCCGGTTCCGGCGCGCTGGCCTTCGGCACGCCCAGCTCGGCCGGTGTGCCGCCCGATCTCGCCCGCCACACGCTGGTGGCCCAGTTCAACGACCTCGCCAGCGTGCAGGCCCTCTTCGAGCAGCACCCCGACGACATCGCCTGCGTGATGGTCGAGCCGGTGGCCGGCAACATGAACCTCATTCTGCCGGCGCCGGGTTTCCACCAGGGCCTGCGCGAGCTCTGCACGCGCCATGGCGCGCTGCTCATCTTCGACGAGGTCATGACCGGCTTCCGGGTGTCGCTCGGCGGCGCGCAGCAGGTGCTGGGCGTGGTGCCCGATCTCTCGGCCTTCGGCAAGGTGATCGGGGGCGGCATGCCGGTTGGCGCGATCGGCGGGCCGGCCAGGGTCATGGACCTCATGGCCCCGCTGGGCCCGGTCTACCAGGCCGGCACCCTCTCGGGCAACCCGATCGCCATGGCCGCCGGCCTGGCCACGCTCGACATCATCTCGGCGCCGGGCTGGTTCGACACGGTCTCGGCGCGCTGCGCCCATCTGGTCGCCGGCATGAACCAGGCCGCCCGCGACACCGGCGTCGCCTTCTGCGCCCAGTCGATCGGCGCGATGGCCGGCTGCTACATGCTGGCCAGCCCGCCCACCAGCTTCGCCGAGGTCCAGGCCCAGGATGTCGAGCGCTTCAAGCGCTTCTACCACCTCATGCTCGACGAGGGCGTGTATCTGCCGCCCTCGCCGGTGGAGGCCTTCTTCTTCTCGGGCGCGCACTCCGACGCCGACATCGAGGCCACGCTGGCCGCGGTGCGTCGCAGCCTGGCCGCGGTGGCCTGAGCGCGCCGCCCCGGGCGTTCACCGGGGCGGGCTGCCGGGCACAGGCACCGGAGCGGGTTGCCGGGCATATGCCCGCGGCGTGCGCTGCGCCGCGCGGCCTCAGTCGAGCGCCGGGCGCGGCAGTTCGCTGCCGCCGGCGCTCTCGCTGGCCTGGCCCAGGCTGAGCACGGTGCGCTCGTCGAAGGGCTTGCCGATGATCTGCACGCCCACCGGCAGGCCGCGCACCAGACCGGCCGGCTGCGCCAGCGCGCACAGGCCCAGGTAGTTGGCCGGGCGGGTCAGGATGCCCGGCGCGGGTGAGGCCTCGTCCACCTCGGCCACCGGGATCGCCGGGATCGGCACGCTGGGCAGCAGGATGGCATCGTAGGCCTCGAACCACTCGGCGAACTCGCGGCGGCGCGCGGCCATGTCGCGCAGCGCCTGCGGATAGTCACCCGGGCCGAAGGCCTCGGCCTGGCGGATGCGGCCGCGCACCGCGTCGCCCAGCGGCACCTGCGGATCGCGCACATAGGCGCCATGCAGCGAGTAGGCCTCCGAGGCGATGATCCGACCCGCCGCGGGCGCGAGCTCGAAGAACCAGGCCGGGAGCCGGGCCGGCATGACCTGCACGCCCAGCGACTCGAAGCGTCGGGCGGCAGCCTGCCAGGCGGCGGTCACCCCGGCATCCATCAGGGCCGGCAACTGGTCGGCGTCAGGCAGCGCCAGCCGCAGGCCGCGTACGCTGCGCGGCTCGCGCGCGAAGCGCTCCAGCGGCTGGGCCAGGGTGGTGGGATCGCGCGGGTCGGGGCCGGCCAGCGCATCGAGCAGCAGCGCGCAGTCGGCCACCGTGCGGGCCATCGGGCCGATGGTGTCGAGCGTCCAGCTGAGCAGTCCGGTGCCGTGCAGGCTGATGCGCCCATGGGTGACCTTCAGGCCGGTCAGCCCGTTGAAGGCACAGGGGATGCGCACCGAGCCGCCGGTGTCGCTGCCGATGCCCGCCGGCGCGAGCCCTGCCGCCACCGCCACGCCGGTGCCGCTGGACGAACCGCCGGGCACGCGGTGCACCGCGCGATCCCAGGGGTTGCGCGGCGTGCCCATCAGCGGGTTGGTGCCCCAGCCGCCGAAGGCGAACTCGGTCATGTGGACCTTGCCCAGGGGCACCATGCCGGCGGCCAGCAGCCGCTCCACGGTGGCCGCGGTGACGCCGGCCACGCGCTGCAGGTTGCGGCGCGAGCCGAGCGTGCAGACCCGGCCCTCGATGTCGAGCAGGTCCTTGAGCACCACCGGCAGGCCGTGCAGCGGCGGGCGGGGAAGGCCGGCGGCACGGGCCTGGTCGGCGGCCCGCGCCAGGGCGAGCGCCGACTCGGCGTCCACCGACACGAAGGCATGCAGTTCGGGATCGAGCCGGGCGATGCGGGCCAGCAGATGCTCGGTGATCTCCTGCGCGCTGAGCCGGCCGGCGTCGAGCGCGGCCTTGAGCTGGGTGAGGCTCTGCCAGGCGATGTCCATCGGGTTCTCCGGTCGGTGGTGGGCTGTGCCTCTATGATGCCGTGTGACGAGCGGCGCAGCCCGCGCCGGCCACCATCCCGCAGGAGTCATTCATGAAACCCGGAACCACCATCGCGCAGAAGGCCCCCTATCCGATCGAGGTCGAGGCCGGCAAGACCTACTGGTGGTGCGCCTGCGGCAAGAGCGCCCGCCAGCCCTTCTGCGACGGTTCGCACAAGGACACCGCCATCACCCCGGTGCCCTACAAGGCCGAGCAGGACGGCAAGGTCTGGTTCTGCGGCTGCAAGCAGAGCGGCAAGGGCGCGCTGTGCGACGGCGCGCACAAGGCCCTGTGATCAGTGCACCGCGTCGATAGCCGCCTGAGTCATCGGCGGCATCGGCGCGTCCAGGGCGATGCACAGGGTGCGCAGCGCGCTCGCCGCGCGCCAGTCCACCTGCCGGCTCCCGGCATCCCAGGCGGCAGCCGCGCAGGCCTTGACCAGCGCGGGCTTGGCCAGCGGCATCAGCTGATTGAGACGGTCCAGCGCCGCGCCGAGCGTGGCGTGGTTGAGCGAGCCGAGCGGCGTGAGCGCCGGCTCGAGCCCCTCGAGGAACACCCGCCCGGCGGCGAAGGCCTCGCTCGCCGGGCGCGAACTGCGCAGGTGCGCGATCAGCGACAGCGCCAGCGCGGCGTCCTCCGGCAGATCGCGCAGCGACCGGTAGACCGGACGCACCCGTACCCGCGCGGCGCTGCCGATGCGCCGCCGCAGCGTGGTCAGCAGCAGGAACTCGGGCAGGCTCACCCGCCCGTCCGCGGCGATCATCGTGTCGGCCAGCCGCAGCAGGGCATCGCACTCGGCCAGCGGCAGTTGCTGCAGCGCCGGCATCGCGAGGTCGAGCAGGGGGAGCCGCCCGCCGGGCGGCAGGGCGGCCACGGCCGCTTGCAGGGTGTCGAGGGCGTCGCTGACTTTCGCGCTCAGGGCCTCGACCACGATCCGGCGTTGTGCCTGCGCCGTCGTCGCGTCGCGGTCGAGCAGCAGCGCCAGGACGAGCAGTCTGGCCTGCCGGGGATCGCGCAGCGCGGCGTCCAGGCCCAGGGTCTGGATGCGATCCCGCCATGACTCCGCATAGGCCCGCGCATCGGCCGGCGCAGCCGCCTGCCCGATGGATGAGGTGAGGTCTGGCACACCCGGCGCCGCGGGCGCGAGCGGGCTGATCGGCCCGCGTGCCAGGTGCGTGGCGGCCGCTGTCTCGGCGACTGGCTCGGGCTGCTCGGTCGCCTCGAGCATGCCCACCGATCGCCCGTAGATGCGGCGCAAGCGATCGGTCAGGGGCGGGTG
Source organism: Burkholderiales bacterium (assembly GCA_037146935.1). Lineage (GTDB taxonomy): Bacteria > Pseudomonadota > Gammaproteobacteria > Burkholderiales > Burkholderiaceae_E > Quisquiliibacterium. The sequence goes on along the minus strand of JBAWWD010000009.1, from coordinate 163,780 downwards.
GGTGGCGAAGACCCCGTTCATTAGAGAGACGCTCGCTGCGCCCAGAAAGAGCGGCGAAAGCGTCCGGGCGTGCCGGTGGGCGATCTCGCTGCCCAGCCCCTTGCCGCCGTGCAGCAGCTCCCGGACCATGCCTGGCATGGCCGGCGAGAAACCGCCGATCTTGCGCAGCGCCCCGCCGATGCCGTCGGGGTTGCGGGTGAACTGCACCGCACTGGCATCGGCGAGAAATTCGCGCTGGCGCGACACCGCGGCATTGATCAGCCGGGCGAACAGCCCGCCGATGCAGCCCAGCATCCAGAGCATCACGCCCATGATCCCCAGCGGCAAGGAGAGCCTGAAGTCCCGGGCCTCCAGGCCGAAGTCGATCAGCAATCGTCCCGACGCGCTGACCACGGTCAGGCCGTAGATCATCGCGATCATGCGCATGTTCAGGCGCATGTCGCCATTCAGCACGTGGCTGAACTCATGGGCCACCACGCCCTGCAGTTCGTCCCGCGACAGGCGCGTGATCGCGCCTCGCGTCACCGCGATCACCGCGTCCTGCAGGCTGTTGCCGGCCGCGAAGGCGTTGATGCCGCGTTCGTCGGCCATCAGGTACACCCGCGGCACCGGCGCGCCCGAGGCCAGCGCCATCTCCTCCACGACATGGCGCAACCGTCGCTCGAACGGGTCGCGGGTCTGCGGATCCACGGGCCGTGCGTCGACCATGCGCGCCACCTCCGGACCGCCCGCGCGCAGGCGCATCGATTCGAGCAGCGTGCCGCCGAGGATCAGCACGAGCACCGCGCCGCTCAGGATTCCGTGGCCCAAGGCACTCAGGGCGAAGCCGACCGCGCCGATCGCGAGCACGGCCACGCCGTTGACCGCCGCCACCACCCCGAGAACGGACAGCCCAAAGAGCAGCAGCAGCCGGCGGGTGGCCTTGCGCGCCTCCTGCTGGTGATGGAAGAAATCCACCGCTAGAACTGCACCCGGACCGGCTTGCGCTCGTCGGCGCCCTCGGTGGCCTGCAGCAGTTGCGCGGTCTGGAAGCCGAACAGGCTGGCCAGCAGCGAGCCGGGGAACTGCTCGGTGGCGGTGTTGTATTGCATGACCGCGTCGTTGAAGGCCTGGCGGGCGAAGCTGACCTTGTTCTCGGTGCTGGTCAGTTCCTCGGACAGCTGGATCATGTTCTGGTTGGATTGCAGGTCCGGGTAGGCCTCGGCAAGGGCGAACAGCTTGCCGAGCGTGCCCTGCAGCACGTCCTCGGCGCTGGCCAGGCCCTGCATCGCGGCCGCATTGCCGGGGTTGGCGGCCACCGCCTGACTCGCGCCCAGGGCGCCGTTGCGCGCGGCGATCACCGCCTCGAGGGTCTCGCGCTCGTGCTTGAGGTAAGTCCTGGCGACCTCCACCAGATTGGGAATCAGGTCATAGCGGCGCTTGAGCTGGACGTCGATCTGCGCATAGGCATTGCGAAAGCGGTTGCGCAGCGCGACCAGCTGGTTGTAGGCACTGATGGCCCACAACACGATCGCGACCAGCACGGCGAGAATCACCCAGCTCATGAAGACCTCTTTTCCGGAAGGCGCGCGCCAGGCGGCATGCGGCGCGTCACTCGGGAGCTGCCGGCTCCCGCGGCGCGAGTGTGGCCGGTTCCGGCACGATCCGGCAACCACGGGCCGACCGCCGCGCGGAAACGGCCCGCCAGCGCCAGCGGGCGCGCAGTAAGATCACGGATCGTCCATCGGGAGCTCTCTCATGCATGACCTCGTCATCCGCGGTGCCACGGTCGTCGACGGCTCGGGCGCACCGGGTCGTCCTCTTGATGTCGCCGTGGCCGAAGGCCGCATCGCCGAGGTTGGCGCCGGCGTCGGGGCTGGCCGGCGTGAAATCCGAGCCGACGGACTGCTGCTCACCCCCGGTTTCGTCGACATCCACACCCACTACGACGGGCAGGCCACCTGGGATGCCTCGCTCACGCCTTCGTGCTGGCATGGCGTGACCACCGCGGTCTTCGGCAACTGCGGCGTGGGCTTCGCTCCGCTCAAGCCGGGCAAGAGCGACTACCTCATCAACCTCATGCAGGGCGTCGAGGACATCCCCGAGGCGGTGCTCGCCGAAGGCATCGATTTCTGCTGGGAGTCCTTCGACGGCTACCAGAAGGCGCTGGCCGACAAGCCCCATGCCATCGACATCGGCACCCAGATGCCGCACGGCGCGCTGCGCTTCTACGTCATGGGCGAGCGCGGCGCCGACCACCGTGAGGTGCCCACCGCCGCCGAGCTCGCCGAGATGACCCGGCTGGTCGAGCAGTCGCTGGCCGCGGGCGCGCTCGGGGTGAGCACCTCGCGCACGCCCAAGCACCGCGCCGCGGATGGCCGCCCCACGCCCAGCATGACGGCAGACGCCCCCGAGCTCCATGCGCTGGCCGAAGGCCTGCGCCGCGCCGGCCGTGGCGTGCTGCAGGTCAACTCCGATTTCGGTCCGGGCGAGTTCGAGCTCCTGCGCCAGGCCACGGTGCATTCCGGGCGCCCGTTGTCGGTGCTGCTGCTGCAAAGCGACAAGGCGCCCGATCTCTGGCGCGAAACCCTGGCCAACCTGAAGGCCGGGCGGGCCGCCGGGCTGCCCATGAACGGTCAGGTCGGCGCCAAGGGCATCGGCATCCTGATGTGCCTCGATTCCAGCCGCCATCCCTTCCTGGATCATCCCGCCTGGGCCTCGCTGGCCGGGCTGCCGGGCCGCGAGGTGGCCGCCCGCCTGCAGGCCGAGCCGGCGCTGCGCGAGCGGCTCGTGACCGAACGCACCGGCACGCCGGCCGAGCGCTTCATGCAGCGCATGCTCGAGCGCAGCTTCGTGATGGACGAGGCCCAGGACTACGAACCCGACATGAGCGCAAGCCTGGGCGCGCGTGCCGCCCGCGAAGGCGCCACCGTCTGGGCACTGGCCATGGACGCGCTGCTCGCCGACCAGGGCGGCGGCCTGCTCATGCATCCCTTCGAGAACTACTCCGAGGGCAGCCTCGATGTCGTCCGCGAGATGCTGGTGAGCGATGCCACGGTCATGGGCCTGAGCGATGCCGGTGCCCACGTGGGCCTGATCTGCGATGGCGCCGCGCCCACCTTCCTGCTCAAGCACTGGGCCCGTGATCGCCGCCGCGGCGAGCGCATCCCGCTGGAGTTCCTGGTGCACAAGCAGACCCGCGGCAATGCCCTGGCCTACGGGCTGCCCGATCGCGGCCTGATCGCCCCTGGCCTGAAGGCCGACCTCAATCTCATCGATTTCAGCCGGCTCGATCTGCTGCGCCCGACCATCGTGCACGACATGCCCGCGGGCGGCCGCCGCTTCATCCAGCGTGCCCGCGGCTATCGCCACACCTTCGTGTCGGGTGTGGAGATCCTGCACGACGACGAGCTCACCGGCGAACTCCCCGGGCGGCTCATCCGCTGAGCCGCGCGGCGGCGCGCGCGGGCGGCGGTGGTGCTCGCCCCGGCGCGCGGCGCTAGCGCGAGAGGTGGGCCAGCAGGCGCTCGAAGTGCCCCACCAGCGGGGCCTCGATCATCGGCAGGCCCACGCTGAGCATCACCAGGCCCACCAGGATGGTCACCGGAAAGCCCACGCCGAACAGGTTCAGCTGGGGCGCCACCCGGGAGACCACGCCCATCGCCACGTTCACGAACAGCAGCATGCCCATGAAGGGCAGGGCCAGCGAAAGCGCCAGCGCGAAGGTCTCCGCGCCGAGCTGCAGCGGCGAACGCTCGCTCAGGAAGGCCGCGGCGGAGCTGCCGGCAGGCAGCCACTGAAAGCTCTCGATCACGGTGGCCAGCAGGGCCAGCGGCCCGTTGATGGCCACGAAGGTGAGCGTCGAGACCGAGTTGATGGTCAGGCCCACCGGGTTGGCCGTGCCGGCCTGCGGGTCGAAGAAGCCGGCGAAGGACAGGCCCATCTGCAGACCGATGAGCTCGCCCGCCATCTCGAAGCCGGTGAAGAGCAGCCGGGCCACGAAGCCGATGGTGATGCCCACGGCGACCTCCTGGGCGACCGCTCCGATGCCCGCGGCCGTGCCGAGCAGCGCGGTGTCGGGCGCGCCGGCGAACGGGGCCACCAGCAGCGCGACCGCCGCGGCCAGGGCCACCCTCGCCCGGTTCGAATACGACCGGTTCGAGAAGATCGGCGCGCTGGTCATCATGCCCAGCACCCGGAAGAAGGGCAGCAGGAAGGCGCTCAGCCAGGCGAAGACCTGCTGGTCGGTGAGCGTGATCATGGCGCTCGCGCGGGCAGCGCTCAGTTGCCCGAGATCGCCGCCGGCACGCTGGTCAGGGTGCGCGCGATGTAGTCGGTGAGCACGGCCAGCATCCATGGGCCGACCAGCACCAGCGTGATGCCCACCCCGATCAGCTTGGGCAGGAAGGTGAGGGTGGCCTCGTTGATCTGGGTGACCGCCTGCAGCACGCTGACCACCAGGCCGATGCCCAGCGCCACCAGCAGCGCGGGCGCCGATACCAGCATCATCATCTCGAGGGCCTGGCGGCCGACATTGACCACGTATTCGGGTGTCATGGCGTTCCTATCCGGTGCCGAAGCTCGCGACCAGCGAGCCGATCAGCAGGTTCCAGCCGTCCGCGAGCACGAACAGCATCAGCTTGAAGGGCAGGGCGACGAGCACCGGCGAGACCATCATCATGCCCATCGACATCAGCAGGCTGGCCACGACCATGTCGATCATCAGGAAGGGCACGAAGACCAGGAAGCCGATCTGGAAGGCGGTCTTCAGCTCGCTGATCACGAAGGCCGGCACCAGCACCTTGAAGGGCACCTCGGCCGCGGGCGTGCCGCGCTCCACCTTGGCGATGCGCGAGAACAGGGCGAGGTCGGCCTCGCGGGTCTGCCGCGACATGAACTCGCGCAGCGGGCCGCTGCCGCGGGTCAGGGCATCCTCGAAGCTGATCTTCTGCTCGGAGTAGGGCTTGTAGGCATCGGCGTGGATCCGCTCCAGCGTGGGCGACATCACGAAGAAGGTCAGGAACAGCGACATCCCCACGATCACCTGGTTGGGCGGCGTGGCCTGCAGCCCCAGCGCCTGGCGGACCAGCGAGAGCACGATCACGATGCGCGTGAAGCTCGTCATCATCAGCAGCACCGCCGGCAGGAACGACAGCGCGGTGAAGATGAGCAGGGTCTGGACCGGCACCGAGTAGGTGGTGCCGCCCCCGGGCGCGCTGCTGGCGTTCACCGAGAACACGCCCTGGGCCAGCGCCGGCGCCGCGATCAGCAGCGGCGCCAGGGCGGCGATCAGGCGGCTAGCGGTCCGCACGATCGGCATCGCGGCGCTCGAGCCCTCGCAGCAGGCGGGCGAAGACGGGTGAGGCGGTGAGCCCGGGCGCCGGCGCCGCGTCGGCGGGCTGATCGCCAGGCCATTCGGGGAGTTCGCTCAGCAGCGTGATCGACTGGCCGGTGATGCCCACGACCAGATAGCGGCCCGCGGCCTGCACCACGGCGATCCGCTCGCGCGGCCCGAGCGACAGGCCCGCCACCATCGAGAGCGGGCCGCTGGCGCGAGGCCGCAGCCCCTGGGTGCGCTTCATCAACCACAGCGCGAGCGGGATCATCGCGAGCACCGCGACGAAGGCCAGCAGCGAGGGCAGTATCGAGGCGGTCATCGGCGCATCGCCTCAGTTGCGGTTCATCCGGCGCAGGCGCTCGGACGGGGTCACGATGTCGGTCAGCCGGATGCCGAAGCGGTCGTTCACCACCACCACCTCGCCCTGCGCGATCAGGCAGCCGTTGACCAGCACGTCCATCGGCTCGCCGGCCATCGCCTCGAGCTCGATCACCGAGCCCTGGGCGAGCTGCAGGATGTGCTTGATCGGGATCCGGGTGCGGCCGAGCTCGACGGTGAGCTGGACCGGGATGTCCAGGATCATGTCGATCTCGTTGCTGGCCTGGATGGTCTTGCCCCCACTCAGTTGCGGGAACAGCGCCGCGGTGGTGTCGGCCGCGCTCATGTTGCCGGGGCTGTCGAAGGAGGGCTGCGCCGAGGATGGGCCGGCATCGTCCTCGCCGGCGAGGGCCGCGGCCCAGTCGTCGGCCTGATCGTTGCGATCCTGCGTGTTCTCGTCATTCATTGCCGTTGCCTTTCAGGACTTCCTCGATTCCGCTCAGGGTCTCGCGCACCTTGATCGCATAGCGCCCGTTGGACATGCCGTAGTTGCAGTCGAAGATCGACACGCCTTCCACCTTGGCGGTGACGGTCTCGGGCATGTCCAGGCCGATGAAGTCACCGCGCTTGAGCGAGATCAGCTGGCGCAGCGTGGCCCGGGCGGTGGCGAACTCGGCCACCATCTCCACGTCGGCCGATTTCAGCTGCTGGGTGAGCATGGTCACCCAGCGCCGGTCGGCCTGGTTCTGGTCGGCTCGCACCGACGAGTGCAGCATCTCGCGGATCGGCTCCAGGGTGGAGTAGGGGATGCAGATGTGCATCGCGCCGCCGGCCTCGCCCACCTCGATGTCGAAGCTGGCGGTGACCATGATCTCCGAGGGCGTGGCGATGTTCGCGAACTGGGTGTGCATCTCCGAGCGCACGTACTCCAGCTCCAGCGGATACACCCCTTCCCAGGCCTTGCGGTACTCGTCGACGAAGACCTCGACGATGCGCTGGATGATCCGCTGCTCGGTGGGCGAGAAGTCGCGGCCCTCGATGCGGGTGTGCAGCTTGCCGCTGCCGCCGAACAGGTTGTCGATGACGGTGAACACCAGCGAGGGTTCGCAGATCATCAGCGCCGTGCCGCGCAGCGGCTTCACGTTCATCACGTTGATGTTGGTGGGCACCACGATGTTGCGCAGGAAGGCGCTGTACTTCTGCACCTTGGACTGGCCCACCGAGATCTCGGGGTTGCGGCGGATGAAGTTGAACAGGCCCAGGCGGATGTTGCGGGCGAATCGCTCGTTGACGATCTCCAGGGTCGGCATCCGGCCGCGGACGATCCGCTCCTGCTTGCCGAGGTCATAGCCCCTGACGCCGCTGTCGGCCTCGTCGGCCTCGTCGTTGGCGCCACCGTTGACGCCATCGAGAAGGGCGTCGACTTCTTCCTGCGAGAGAAACTGGTCAGCCATCGTCGCGGCTCACTGCACGAGGAACTGCGAGAAGTGCACCGCCTCGACCGGATTGGGCGGGTGGCTCTTCTTCTTTTTCTTGGCCTTCTTGGACTTGCGATCGGCGCCGTCCTCGGCGTCTGCCGGCTCCTCGTCGCCCTTGGCCGCATCGCCCTTGGCAGCCTCTGCCTTGGTCCCCTCGTCGGTCGCGGCCTCGGCATTCTTCGGCTCGGCCTTGACCTTGCGCTTGCGGGGCGCTTCCTCCTCGGGCTCGGGCGGCTCCCAGCCGATCTGCATGCCGATCGCCAGCGCCAGTTCACTGGCCAGCGCCTTCTTGCCGCTCACCGAGAGCAGGTCCTTGGTCTGCTTGGACGACAGGGTCAGCAGCACCGCGTTGCGCACGGCCGGCATCTGCGCGCTGAGGTCGTTGGCGGCCTTGGCATCGGCGAGTTCCAGCACGATCACCGCCTGGGCGAGCCTGTCGCCGCCCTCGTCGGCGAGGTTGACCACGAACTGTTCCAGCGTCGCGAAGGTCTTCTGCTTCTGCGGGTCCTTGGCCGGCGCTTCGGCTTCATCCTCGGCATTGGCCTTGGACTTGGACCAGAAATACCAGCCGCCGCCGCCGCCACCGCCCAGGAGCAGCACGGCCGCGGCGATCAGGATCAGGCCCTTCTTGCCGCGCTTGGCCTTGGGCTTGTCGCCGTCTTCCGCCGGTTTCTTGTCTTCCGCCATGTGTGCTCCGTCACGGGAACCGCTCGGTGTCCCCTGGGAAGCAATGTTCTCAGCGCCCGGACGGATCGTTGCCGGGAAAAGCGGGGCTGCGCCCCCACATTTGCGGGCTGTCGCGGCCCCTGCCGCCGTCGAGGGGGCGAAGAGCCGCCGCCCGGCGGTTCATGGCCGGACGGGAGGGGGCCGCCCTCAGGCGAAGAGGTCGAGCAGCCCGTTGGCGCGGCCGGCAGACGGTGTGCCGCCGCCGCTGACGCCGGCCGGCAGCGACGTTCCCGCGCCGCCAGCGCGCGCGCCGGCCTGGCCGTTGCCGCGCGAGCCGGCGCCATCGCCGGCGGGCGATTGCGCGCCCGCATCGGCCGGCGGCCGGTAACCCGAGCCCACCGAACTGTCGGCGAGTTGCAGACCCTGCTCGGAGAGCATCGACTTCAGCAGGGGCAGCGACTGCTCGATGGCCGTCCGGGTGTCGGGCTGGGCGGCGCTGAAGGCCACGCTGGCCTGCTCGCCGTTCAGCGAGAGCTCGATCCGGATCGGACCCATCTCGGGCGGGGTGACCGTGATCTCGGCCCGGTCCAGGCCCGCAAGCAGCGAGTCGCCGACCTGCTCGGCCAGGTGCGCGGGGAAGGCAGGATGGTCCACCGGCCATGGATTGGACAGGCGGATCGGGGCGGGCTCCGCGGCGCCGGGCGCCGGTCCGGTCGTGGCCTGGCTCGACGACAGCGCCGCGGCAAAGGCCGCCGCGCCCTGCGAAGAGGCGCTGCCGCCGCTCTGACGCATCTCCTCGAGGGCGGCCAGCAATCGGGCGGGCGCGCCCATGTCGCCGCTGCCCGGTCCGCCCTGGTCACCGGCCTGGCCGCCGGCAGCCCCGCCCCCGGGGCGCCAGTCGACGCGGGCGGCATAGGCGGCGGCCAGCGGATGCATCGGGCCATCCCGTCGGGGTCCGGTCCCCTGGGCCGTGGCGGGCGAGGTGTCGCCGGGGCGAACCTCGCTGCCCGTCGGCATCCCGCCCATGGCGCCCGCGGCGCCACCCTGGCGAGCACTGCTGCCTGCAGCTGCCGACGCATCGGTCACCGCTGCCGGAGCCTGACGGCTCAGCGTGCTCTGTGCGGCGCTCTGCGCGAGCGGGGCCGGGTCGGTGCCGGTGGTCTGCGCTGCCGCGCCCGGCAGATGCCGCGCGGGCCCGCCGGCCGCCGCGAGCGAGTCTGCCTCGCCGGCGGCGGTCTGGCCCGCCTTTGCGCTGCCGCTAGACTTGGCCGCGATGGGGCGCGGCAATGCGTCCGCCTGAGTCAGCAGCAGGCTCGCCGCATCGGTCGGCGTGGCGGCCAGACGCGCTGCGTTGGCCTTGCCGGGCGCGCCGCCCTCGGCGCCCGCGTCTGCCGCCGGAAGGCCCGCGGCATCGTCGTCCGCCGCGGGTTCGGTCTGCGCCGACGAGAGCTCGTTCGCCTCGGGCGCGAGACGCCGGTGCGGCTCCAGCGGACTGCTCTCCTCACTGCCGGCGTCATCCTTGCGTTCCCCGCGCCGGGCATCGGCCTGGCTGGCTGGCCGGGTCTCGGTCCGGGACTCGGGGCGGGCCTGCCGCTCGGCCTGACGGCGGGCGCGCATCATGCGATCGGCCGGATTGCCCTCGGCCGCCGGCTCGGCGCGCGGCGGCATGGCGGGTGAGCCGCGCCGCGCGAGGACATCCGCGGGGGCGGGCAGCTCGTGCGAGGGTGAGGGCTCGAGCGCGCCGCCCAGCGCGACATCGAAGCCACCCGGGCCGCGGTCCCCGGCCGCGCCCAGGCGCCCGGAGAGCAGGTGGCGTGCCGGCGACATCCGCAGTTCGTCAATCATGTCCGTTACTCCCCGAGGTCGCCCTCGCGTGCGCCTGCGCGGCGAATTCATCGGTCTGCTTCTGTTCCAGCGATTCCTGCCTGCGTCGGCGGGCGGCCTCGCGTCGCTGGACCAGGGTCTCCAGCGCCTTCAGGCGCCGCTCCCCCTCGGCGAGCGCCACGAGCTGCTGCCGGTGGCGATCATCGAGGCTGCGGGTCAGGGCGTCCTGCTGGCCGATCGCCTGACCGAGCTTGCCCACGAAGTTCTCGTGCACCCGCACCGCACCGGTGTCGGTGGCCTCGCGGGCATTCTTGGGCGAGCGCTGGCGGTAATCCTCCTGATAGCTGCTCAGGGTCTGCAGCGTGCGGGCGGCCGCGTCGCGATCGCGCTGCGCCTGCGCGGTCTGGCCGGCGATGCGGTCGCGTTCCCGGCGCCGCATGTCGATCAGCATCGACAGGGTGGAGGGCCGACTCATGCGTGGCCTGCCGGCGCGACGGATGACTCCAGGCCGCGCAAGGACGCGGTGAAGTCGCAGCACTCGCTCATGCCCTGCTGCAGCATTGCGGCAATCCGCGGGAACTGGGCGATCGCCTGATCGGTCTCGTGATCGTTGCCGGGCACGTACGCGCCTACCGAGATCAGGTCCCGGCTGCGCTGGTAGCGGGCCCACATCGCCTTGGCCCGACGGGCCAGGGCGAGATGCCCGGGATCGGACACGTTGTGCATCACCCGCGAGATCGACTGCTCGATGTCCAGCGCCGGGTAATGACCGCTCTCGGCCAGTGCCCGGGTGAGCACGAAGTGGCCGTCCAGGAAGGAGCGGGCCGCGTCGGCGATCGGGTCGTTCTGGTCATCGCCCTCGGCCAGCACGGTATAGAAGGCGGTGATCGAGCCATGGCCGTCGCGACCATTGCCGGCGCGCTCCACCAGCAGCGGCAGCTTGGCGAACACCGAGGGCGGGTAGCCCTTGGTGGCCGGCGGCTCGCCGATGGCCAGCGCCACCTCGCGGGCGGCCATGGCATAGCGGGTCAGCGAGTCCATCAGCAGGAGCACATGCTTGCCCTGCTCGCGGAAGTGCTCGGCGATGGCTGTCGCGTAGACCGCGCCCTGCAGGCGCAGCAAGGGCGGGCAGTCGGCGGGGGCGGCCACCACCGCCGATCGGCGCCGGCCTTCCTCGCCCAGGATGTCCTCGATGAATTCCTTGACCTCGCGGCCGCGCTCGCCGATCAGGCCGACCACGATCACGTCGGCAGCGGTGAATCGGGCCATCATGCCCAGCAGCACGCTCTTGCCCACGCCGGCGCCGGCGAACAGGCCCAGGCGCTGGCCGCGGCCGACGGTGAGCATGGCGTTGATCGCCCGCACGCCGGTGTCGAGCGGCACGCGCACCGGCTCGCGGTCCATGGCGCTGATCGGCCGGCGCTGGATCGGCTCGCTCTGCACGTCCGACAGGGGCGGGCCGCGATCGATCGGCACCCCGCAGGCGTCGACCACCCGGCCAAGCAGTCCTTCGCCGATCGGCAGGTGGCGCATGCGGTCGGTGGTGCGACGCCAGGCGTGGGTGGGGCCACCGAGCACCGGCTTGCGCACGGGGGCCTCGATCGGCGTCACCCGCGCGCCGGGCGACAGTCCGGTGACCTGGCCGGTGGGCATCAGGAACAGCCGGTCGTTGCCGAAGCCGACGACCTCGGCCTCGACCGTGCCGGCCTCGCCGCCGCTGCCGCCTTCCACCCGGCAGATCGCGCCCACCGGCAGCCGCAGGCCGGTGGCCTCCAGGACCAGGCCCGCGGCGCGGATCAATCGGCCGTGCACCGCGAGCGGCTGGGCATGACCCGCCATCTCGGCGGCGCCGGCGAGCAGCCGCTGCAGGGCGGCCGGCGTGGCCGCGGCGCTGGGCGTCATGCCGTGACCTCGGGCGCGGGCAACTCGTCGCTGCGGCCGATCGCGGCCAGCACGCGGGCCCACCGGGTCGACAGCGTCGCGTCGATCTCGGCGCCCGGGGCCTGCACGCGGCAGCCGCCCACGCCGATCGCCGGGTCGGGCTGGATGCGGGCGCCCCGCGCGGTGAGCATCGGCTCCAGGCTGGCGCCCAGCAGGTCGACATCCTGCGGGTTCATGTGCAGCACGAAGCTGCAGCGCTCGTCCACCAGGCTGGCCACCGCCTCACGGACCACCGGCAGCAGGCTGGCGGGCTGCAGGGTGAGGTCCGCGCGGATCACCTGCCGGGCCACCTCGAGCGCCAGCAGCACTGCCTGGTCGGCGAGGTCGGCGCGCACCGTGGCCAGCGCCTGGTCCATGCCGGCGTGCAGCGCCTGTGCCTGCGCCGCGAACTGGTCGACGATCGACTGCAGCCGCGCGCCGTGCTCGCGCTGGATCTGGTCGGCCGCCGCCGCCGAACCGCGGCGAAAGCCTTCCTCCATGCCGCGCCGGAAGCCGTCCTTGAAGTCGGGCGGCGGCTCGCGGTTGGCGCCACGCAGGCGGCCGCCACCGGGCGCCGGTGCCGGGCCTTCATGGAACAGCTCCAGCATCTTCACCTGACGAACCTCGCCGAGCTCCTCGGCGCCGATGATCCGATTAGACATAGCCTTCCTCGGTGCCGCTCACCAGGGCGATCTGGCCTTCCTCGATCAGTCGGCGGACGATCTTCAGGATGTCCTTCTGCTGGGCTTCGACGTCGGAGATCTTCACCGGGCCCTTGGACTCCAGGTCCTCGCGCAGGGTCTCGGCGGCGCGCTGGCTCATGTTCTTGAAGACCTTTTCGCGCAATGCGGGCTCGGTGCTCTTCAGGGCGATCACCAGCTGGTCGCTCTGCACCTCGCGCAGGATCAGCTGGATCGCCGAGTCTTCCAGCTTGATGAGGTCGTCGAAGGTGAACATCTGGTCGATCACCTTCTGGGCGAGATCCGGATCGGTCTCGCGGATCGCCTCGATCACCACCTGGTCCTGGTTGCCGTTCATGAAGTTCAGGATCTCGGCCGCGGTCTTGGAGCCGCCGAGCTTGGATTTCTTCAGCTTGTCGCTGCCGGCCAGCACCCGACCGAGCACGTCGTTGAGCTCGCGCAGCGCGTTGGGCTGGATGCCGTCCAGGGTGGCGATCCGCAGCATCACGTCGTTGCGGGTGCGCTCGGAGAACTGCTGCAGGATCGCGCTGGCGTGGTCACGCTCGAGGTGGACCAGGATGGAGGCGATGATCTGCGGGTGCTCGCCACGGATGAGCTCGCCCACCGAGGCCGCGTCCATCCACTTCAGGCTCTCGATGCCCGAGACGTCACCGCCCTGCAGGATCCGGTCGATCAGCAGGCCACCGCGTTCCTCGCCCAGCGCCCGGGTCAGCACGGTGCGGATGTACTTGTTGGTGTCGTCCACCAGCATGCCCTGGCCCTCGGTATCGGCCCGGAAGCGGGTGATGACCCCCTCCACCTTCTCCTTCTTGGTGGTGCGGATGCGGGCCATGGCCTCGCCGACCATCTGCGCCTCTTTCGGCGACAGGTGCTTGAAGACCTCCGCCGCCGACTCCTCGCCCAGGACGAGCATCAGAATCGCGCTGTCCTGCAGACCTTCCTGGGAAGACACCGGTCATTCCTCCTTGTTCACCCACGAGCGCACGATGTTGGCGACCGCGGCGGGGTTGTCCTTGGCCATCTTGATCACGTCGTCACGCTGCGGGTTGGGCAGCGCCGGCAGCACCGTGCCCTCCAGCGCGGGCGCCCCGCCCGGGCCGGTGCCCGATCCGGGCGGCGGCAGGGCGAGATCGTTGCGCACGGTCTCGCTGATGCGCACCGCGGTCGGCCGGTTCACCAGCGCCTTCACCGAGGGGCGGATCGCGGCGAAGATCACGATCGCGGCCAGCACCAGCAGGCCCAGGTAGCGGGCGGCCTCGCGGGCCATGTCGATCACGTCGGGTTGCTTCCACAGCGGGACTTCCACCGCCTTGGGCGCTTCCTCCTGCGAGAACGGCGCGTTGACCACGTTGATGGAATCGCCGCGGTCCTTGCTGAAGCCGATCGCCTCGCGCACCAGGGCGTTCACGTTCTCGATCTCGGCGGCGCTCAGGGCGGTGAAGCTCACCTTGCCGTTGGTGGCGGTGGCCTTGCGATGGTTGACGACCACCGCGGCGCTCAGGCGCTTGACCACGCCGCTGCCGGCGCGGGTCACCCGCACGGTCTTGTCGACCTCGTAGTTGGTCACCGCCTCGCGCCGGCCGTTCGCACCGACACCGGTCGCGCCTGCGGTCTGCAGGGTCTGGGCCGGGCCATTGGCGGGCGCCGAGGCGGCCGCTGGCGGCTGGTTGGACAGCGCACCCGGAATCCCGGAGGCCGACTTGTCGGCCGGGTCGCGCGCCTCGAGGGTCTGCATGCTGCGCACCGCCGCCTGCTCGCCGCCCTGGTTGGGCTTGTAGAGCTCGGCAGTCTGCTCGCTCTGGGTGAAGTCGATGTCGGCCGAGACCTGGGCGCGGATGTTGTCGCGGCCGTAGATCGGCTCGAGGATCGACAGGATGCGCTGGATATGACCGGTCTCCAGCTGGCGGACATAGTTGAGCTGGTTGGCGTCGAGCCCGGCCGCGGGCGACTCGCCATTGCTCGACAGCAGCGCGCCGGTCTGGTCGATGACGCTGACCTGCCTGGGATTCATGTCGGGAATCGACGAGGCCACCAGATGCACGATGCCGGCGACCTGGGCGCGATCGAGGATGCGACCGGGGTGCAGGTTGAGCAGCACCGAGGCCGAGGCCTTCTGCTGTTCGCGCAGGAAGCCGTTCTGGGTCGGCAGGGCCAGGTGCACGCGGGCTGCCTGGACCACCGGCAGCGACTGGATGGAGCGCGAGAGCTCGCCCTCGAGTCCGCGCTGGAAGTTCAGCCGTTCCTGGAACTGGGTGACGCCGAAGCGCTGGTTCTCCATCAGCTCGAAGCCCACCAGGCCGCCCTTGGGCAGCCCCTGCGAGGCGAGCTTCAGGCGCACGTCATGAACCATGTTGCCCGGCACGAGGATGGCGCCGCCGCCTTCGGCGAACTTGTAGGGCACGTTCATCTGCGAGAGCTGCGCCACCACGGCGCCGCCATCCTTGTCGCCGAGGTTGGCGAACAGGACCTTGTAGTCGGGGGTGCGGGCCCACATCACCGAGGCCACCACGATCGCGATCAGGGCAGCTGCGCCGATGCCCAGCATGGCGATCTGCCGGATCGGCAGGGCTGCGAGGCCGCGCGGTCGTTCAATGACGTCCTGGTCGATCGTGGTATCCATGGGCTGCGGTCACCGGGCTTTGGGGGGTCGACGGCCATTGTCCGGAGAACTTGAGGGCGCTTAACCCGGAAATAGCGCGGTCTTCGGTCGCTATTTCGCCGCTGCGCCCGGGGCGCCGCCGATACAGTGACGCCATGCACCCCCTGGAGAACACCTCATGGAACTGAAACTGCTGCAAGGCCTCGGGTCCGTTGGCGCGGCGGGTCTCGGCCGTGCTCCGGGCGCGGCGGCACCCACCGGTGGCGCCGGCTTCGCGAAGGCGCTCGACTCGGCACTCAAGACGGTGAGCCAGATGCAGAACGAGTCAGGGCAGCTCCAGCGCCAGTATCAGCTGGGCGCCGACTCGGTGAGCCTGGAGGACACCATGGTCGCCATGCAGAAGGCGCAGGTCGGCTTCCAGGCCGCGCTCACCGTGCGCAACCGGCTGGTGTCGGCCTACACCGACATCATGAACATCCAGGTTTGAGGCCTGCCGCGCAGGCCCTGCCTCAGGCGCCGGTGGGCTGCCGGCGCGCGGTCAGCGCCGCGCGTTCCGTCTCGAGCACATAGACCTGCGCCGCGCGCTGCGTTTCCGGCGTGGGGCGGTCGAATTCGCAGCCGATCTTCCGAGCCGCGCCGTCGTCGCCTGACAGCGGATTGACGGCCCGCACCCGCAGATCGCAGGGCAGTGGCGCGCGGCCCGGGATCTCCAGGCGGCAGTGCAGCCAGAGCTCGCCCACGCCAGGCGCCGGCACCGACGCCGGCCAGTGCAAGGACAGGCCCAGCGCGCTGAGATCCAGGACGGCATGGGCGCGTTCGCGGCCGGGCTCGGTGCGCAGCACGCACTGCGGGCCGGGCTGATCCGCGGGCTGCACCCGGAAGGCATCCCGTTCCTGCAGCCGCAGCAGGCGCTGCGGCCAGGCCAGCCGGAGCGCCGTCCCCCCCTCGTGCGCCTCGAGTCGCGGCGACGCAGCCTCGAAGCGCAGCCGGGCGCCGCGAACCTCGGCGGTGATGGTCGCGTCGATGAGTTCCGCGAGCGCAGGCCATTCCCCGCTGGCATGGGTCAGGCGAATCCCCCGTTCGTCCGTGAGCAGCCTCAGGCCCGCGAGGTTCCGGGTGCAGGCGCCAAGCGGCACGAGGCTCAGGCGATGCCCCCCGGTCATCAGCTCGATCAGCATGAGCCGGATGGTCTGGGCATCCGTCACCGGCTGGTAGGCATCTGCCCGCTCGGTCGGCCGGCTGCTGGTGAGGGGTGACATCGTGTCCCGGTCACGCGAGCGATGGCCCTGGCGGGCGCGCGGCTCAGTTCCAGGCCGGTCGCGGCGCGCCCTGGCGGCGCTCCAGCGGCGGCGCGAACATCCGCTCCAGGCCTTCCTGCCAGGGCTCGGCCAGCCGGCGCAGCTCGCCATCGATCAGCAGGATGCGGCGCATGATGCGCAGCTTCTCGCGCAGCGCCGCGGTCGGAAGGGGCGATTGCGGCTGGTCGCGAAGCGCCTCGATCAGCGATCGGCTGGCCGACTGCAGGTCACCGACCTGGTCCCAGTCATCCCGGCGGGCTGCCTCCAGCATGGCCTGACACAGGCCCTCCACGCGATGGTAGTCGGCCAGGAGGGAGTCGGTGCGGTCGCCCGTCTTCGCGGGCAGGGGCGAGGTGCGCGACATGGTCAGCGCGTCGCGACCAGCGACCGCAGGGAGGGGCGGATCGGGGCGGGTTCACCACTGCGCGGCGCGGCGCCGGCGGCGCCGGCCGTGCCGGCCGCGCGACCGGGGGCGATCTGCGCCCAGGCGCTGGAGATGGTGTCCAGGAGCTCGCCAACCTCTGTCAGGATCTCGGGGTCGTTGCGCAGCGAGGCGGTGAGCAGCCGACCCATCAGGTAGGTGTAGAGCGTGCGCAGGTTGCCGGTGAGCTCGCCGCCCCGCTCATCCAGGCTGGCGCGCAGGCCTTCGTCGATGATGCGGATCACGCGGGTGATCGCCTCGCCCTTGGTGGCGTAGTCCTTGCGCTCCATGGCGCTGCCGGCCTTGCGCAGGAACTCGTGCGCTCCGTCGAACAGCATGGCGATCAGCTTGTGCGGTGAGGCGTCGGCGATCGCGGTCTCCACGCCCATCTGGCGGTAGGCGACGGCATTGCTTCGGTACGGTGCGAACATCGGGCAGCTCCAGTAAGGTCTTGCCCTTGTTATCGGCCCGATCTCCGCCTGCTTGAGACTTCACAAGCGCGGAAAAGCCGGGCAAATCACCCGAACTTCGAAATAAGCGAACTGGCGGCGCCGCTGATCTCGCTGATGTTCTTGTTCACCGCCGAGTACTGGTCGGTCAGTCGTTTCTCGATCGCCGTCAGGCGCACCTTGAGACTGGCCTGCGCATCGGTGTTCTGCGTCTGGCGGGTCTTGAGGGCATCCTGCGCCGCGGGGATCGCGCCGCCCGAGCCCAGCACGCTGGTGATCAGGGTGTCCATCTGGCGGGCGATGCCGTTCAGGCTGCTGTTGGTGCTGCTGGAATTGGCGAAGAGGTACTTGAGCTTGTCGGGTGTGGCCAGGAACGGATCCAGCTTGGTGCCGTTCGCCCTCAGGGAGCCGTCGCGCTGCACCTCGATGCCGGCGTCGGAGAGCCGGGTGAGGTCCCCGCCGGACAGGGACGAGGAGACCAACGTCTTCAGCTGCCGCTGCAGGCCGATGAAGGTGTTGTTGCCCTGCAGCGGCCCCGCCACCTTGGTCTCGGCGTTGTAGCTGGTGGCCACGTTCAGGTTGCTGTTGACATCGTTCCAGGCGCTCACGAACTTGTCGATGATGCCGCGCATGGCAGTGGTGTTGGTCGATACCGTGATGCTGGTGTTGCCGGTGCCGGCCTTGCGCAGATCGAGGCTCACGTTCTCGATCGCGCCCGACACCGTGTTGGTGCTCGAGGTCACCGTCAGCCCGCTGATGGTCACCGAGGCATCCTGTGCCGCCTGGGTCTGGGTGAGGTTCTTGCCGCTGCCGGCCGCCTTCGTCGGGTCGAAGGCCAGTCGCGACAGGCCGCTGGTCGAGTCGGTGTTGTTGCCGTCGCTGTCCACGACGGTCATGCTGACGCTGTTCTTCGCGCCGGTGGCGGTGCTGCGCAGCACCAGTCGCGAACCGGTGCCGTCATCGACGATCGAGGCGCTCACGCCGGTGCCGCTGGTGGCATTGATCGCGTCGCGCACCTGGCTGAGGGTTGAATCTGCGGCCACGGTCACGCTCACGGCGGTGCCCACACCGGTGAAGGTGTTCGTGCCACTGCTGTAGCTGCCAAGCTGGATGGACAGCGTGCCGCCGCCGATCACCGTGTCGCTCGCGGTAAAGCTGCTGCTGGCCAGGGTCTGCCGCTGCGCGAGCTGGTTCACGGTCACGTCATACACGCCAGCCACCGCGCCGGTGCTGGTGGTGGCCTTGACGGCGGTCTCGTCGCTGCTGCTGGCCGTCACCTGCTGCCAGTTGCTGAGGTTGGTGAGGTCGCGCGCGGCGGACTGCAGGTTGGAGAGGGCACTCTGAACCCGGCCCACCGCGGAGAGCTTGGTATTGATGCCGCTGGCTGTGGTCTGCAGCGCCTGCAGGGGCTGGCGCTCGACGGACATCAGTTGCGACACGATTCCCTGGACGTCGATGGCGCCCGCGGCGCTTGAAATCGTGGCCATGCTGATCTCCTGTTGGGGTTGAGGGTGGGATGCGCAAGCGTGTCAGGCGCTCTGCCGATGGTTCACGCGGACGTTCAAGCGACAAGAGCGCGCCAGCGGCTGGCCGCGGGCGCGCTTCAGGTGGAGTCGACCCGAACGGCGGCTTATCCGCGCAGCAGCTGCAGCACCTGCTGCGGCAACTGGTTGGCCTGCGAGAGCATCGCAACACCGGCCTGCTGGAGCACCTGGGCACGCGCCAGACGGGCGGTTTCCTGGGCATAGTCGGCGTCCACGATCCGGCTGCGGGCCGCGGCCTGGTTCTCGAGGGCGACGTTCAGGTTCGAGATCACCGCGTCGAAGCGGTTCTGCGCGGCGCCGAAGGTCGAGCGGGCCACGTTGACCTGCTGCAGCGCGAAGTCGATCACCTCGACCGCACCCAGCGCGCCGGAGCCCATGGTGGCCGCCGAGTAGAGGGCAAAGTCCGCGGAACCGGCCGCGCTGCCGCGGGAGCCCACGGTGCTGATGTTGATCGCGGCGTTGGCCGAGCGGGCGACCGCGCCGGTATCCGAGCTCGACGTCGTGCTCGTGTTCATGATGTTGATCGCACTCACCGAGATCTGGTCGTTCGCGGTGGCGTTCGAGCCGATCTGGAAGTCGAAGGTGGTGGTCTGCGTGAGGATCGAGTTGCCGTTGAAGCGCGTGGTCTGCGCCGTGCGGTCGATCTCCGACTGCAGTTGCAAGAATTCGTTCTGCAGGGCCGAGCGGTCGGCGCTGTTGTTGGTGGCGTTGGCCGACTGCACCGCCAGCTCGCGCATGCGCTGCAGCAGGTCGCTGATCTTGCCGAGCGCGCCCTCGGCGGTCTGCGCCAGCGAGATCGCATCGTTGGCATTGCGCATGGCCACGGTCATGCCCTTGGCCTGAGCGTTCATGCGTTCGGCGATCGCGAGGCCCGCAGCGTCGTCCTTGGCGCTGTTCACCCGCATGCCGGATGACAGGCGCTGGATGGAGACCGCCTGGTTGTTCTGCGAAGTGGAGAGATTTCGCTGCGCGTTCAGCGAAGTCAGGTTGGTGTTGATGATCTGGGTCACGGGACGACTCCTCGTCGTAGGATTGACGAGTTGAGTGTCCTCCCAAGGGCAGCCGCCGGGTTCGCGGATAAGCGCCGGTAAATCCGCTCATTTGCGACCGGGTTCTGCGCGCACGCTGTTGGGGAAGGCGTAAAAAAACCGTCCGGCCGGCCCTGGCGGACCGACCGGACGGCGGAGGCTCAGCGCAGCAGCGACAGCACCTGGTTGGGTGCGGCGTTGGCCTGCGAGAGCATGGCGATGCCGGCCTGCTGGAGCACCTGGGCGCGGGCGAGAGTTGCGGTCTCGCGCGCGTAGTCGGTGTCCACGATCCGGCTGCGGGCGGCGGCCTGATTCTCGATCGAGATGTTCAGGTTGGAGATCACCGCGTCGAACCGGTTCTGCACCGCGCCGAAGGTGGAGCGTGCCGAGTTCACCTGGGCCAGCGCGAAGTCCAGCACTTCCACCGCCCCCAGCGCGCCGGTGCCCATGGTCGAGGCCGAGTAGGTCGCGAAGTTGGTGGCCGTGCTGGCGGCGCTGCCCCGGGTTCCCACCGTGCTGATGTCGATCGATGAACTGTTCGTCACCCGCGCCAGCGCGCCGACATCGGTGCTGGCGGTCGTGCTGCTGTTGAGCACGTTCACCGCGCTGACCGAGATCTGGTCGTTGGTGGTGGCGTTCGAACCGATCTGGAAGTCGAAGCTGGTGGTCTGCGTGAGGATGAGATTGCCGTTGAACCGGGTGGTGTTGGCGGTTCGGGTGATCTCGGTCTGCAGCTGGTTGAACTCGTTTTGCAGCGCAGTGCGGTCGGTGGAGCTGTTGGTGGCATTGGTCGACTGCACCGCCAGTTCGCGCATGCGCTGCAGCATGCCGTTCATGCTGCCCAGCGCCCCTTCAGCGGTCTGCGCGAGCGAGACCGCGTCATTGGCGTTGCGGCGGGCGATCTCCATGCCGCGCGCCTGGGCGCTCATCCGCTCCGAGATGGCAAGGCCGGCAGCGTCGTCCTTGGCGCTGTTGACCCGCATGCCGGTGGACAGGCGGTTGATGGAAGTGGCCAGATTGGTTGAGTTGCTGGCCAGGTTGCGCTGCGCGTTCAGCGACAGCACATTGGTATTGATGATCGTCATGATCTTCCTAGAGTCTTAAAGGATGGGTATTGCTACCGCCTGGGCGGGCGTCATGGGCCTCCTTTGAATGACGCTGATCCTGAGATCAGCGCATGACCGTCTGTCAGTTGCCGGGTGTGTCGGTGCCTGCCTGATCTTCCGGGCGGGTCGGGGCCGGCGCGCAACTGCGCCGACGCCGGCCGCTTCGTCCGTGGACGAGGGGGGCCGGTGCTGCGGACAGGGCCGGCCGAACGACCGGCTGCCTGGATCGGGAAGGGCGGCGCGCGGGCGTGCTCGAGGGGCGGGCCTGCGGTCGCCAGGGGCTGGCGGCGTGCGGCCCGCCGCGCTTGCGGCCCGCGTTTGGCTGCTGGATGCGGATGTGTCATTGGGCGGCCCTTTCCTGAAGGTCCGACAGAGCTTTGCCGAGGAAGGGCCCCACGGTGCGCGGCGGCGGCGG
This sequence comes from Burkholderiales bacterium, assembly GCA_037146935.1. Taxonomy (GTDB): domain Bacteria; phylum Pseudomonadota; class Gammaproteobacteria; order Burkholderiales; family Burkholderiaceae_E; genus Quisquiliibacterium. Next base: position 142,696 of record JBAWWD010000009.1, on the reverse strand, counting down.
GGACGGCTGGCGTCGGTAACCGCCCTTTGACCCTGGCCTGGGCGGGATTGCGCTGGACATCGTCGACCTTCTGGAGAATGACTGGCGGGTGAAGGCCACCCGCTGAAGCCTTGCGGTGATCGGTCGATGAGGTCGACGGGAACTCGAGTGCGCGAGCGTCAGGTCATCAGCAGCGCCGATCAGCGCAGCAGGGAAAGCACCTGGTTGGGAACCTGATTGGCTTGCGAGAGCATGGCCATGCCGGCCTGCTGCAGTACCTGGGCGCGGGCGAGGCTTGCGGTCTCGCGGGCGTAGTCGGTATCCACGATCCGGCTGCGGGCGGCGGCCTGGTTCTCGATCGAGACATTCAGGTTGGAGATCACCGCGTCGAAGCGGTTCTGCACCGCGCCGAAGGTGGAGCGCGCGGTGTTGACCTGGGCCAGGGCGTAGTCCAGCACCTCCACCGCTCCCATCGCACCGGTGCCCATGCTTGCGGTCGGACCGTAGGCCGCGAAGTTGGCTGCGCCGGCCGCGCTGCCGCGGGTCCCTACCGTGCTGATGTCGATCGATGCACTGTTGGTCACCCGGGCCAGCGCGCCGACATCGCTGTTGGCCGTCGTGCTGCTGTTGAGCACATTGATCGCGTTGACCGAGATCTGGTCATTGGTGGTGGCGTTCGAGCCGATCTGGAAGTCGAAGCTGCTGGTCTGGGTCAGGATGAGATTGCCGTTGAACCGGGTGGTGTTGGCGGTCCGGGTGATCTCCTGCTGCAACTGGTTGAACTCGTTGCTCAGCGCGGTGCGGTCGGTGGAACTGTTGGTGGCGTTGGCCGACTGCACGGCGAGTTCACGCATGCGCTGCAGCATGTCATTCATGCTGCCAAGCGCGCCCTCGGCAGTCTGCGCGAGGGAGATCGCGTCGTTGGCGTTGCGCCGGGCGATCTCCATGCCGCGAGACTGGGCGCTCATGCGCTCCGAGATGGCCAGGCCGGCCGCGTCGTCCTTGGCGCTGTTGACCCGCATGCCCGTGGACAGGCGGTTGATCGAGGTGCCGAGGCTGGCGGCATTGGTCCCCAGATTGCGCTGCGCGTTCTGCGACAGCAGATTGGTATTGATGATGGTCATGATCAACCTTGCACAGAGGTAACGGGGGGGCGAGGGCCGCCCCCCGGAGCCTTGCTGCGATCGGTTGACGACCCGGGCGCGGCTGCTGCCATGCGCCCCCCGTCAAGCCGAGAGAGTGGCTGCTTAACGCAGCAGCGAGAGCACCTGGTTGGGAACCTGGTTGGCCTGCGAGAGCATGGCGATGCCGGCCTGCTGGAGCACCTGGGCGCGGGCGAGAGTTGCGGTCTCGCGCGCGTAGTCGGTGTCCACGATCCGGCTGCGGGCGGCGGCCTGATTCTCGATCGAGATGTTCAGGTTGGAGATCACCGCGTCGAACCGGTTCTGCACCGCGCCGAAGGTGGAGCGCGCGGTGTTGACCTGGGCCAGGGCGTAGTCCAGCACCTCCACGGCACCCATCGCGCCGGTGCCCATGGTCTGCGTCGAGTAGGTCGCGAAGTTGGTGGCGCTGCTGGCCATGCTGCCCCGGGTTCCGACCGTGCTGATGTCGATCGACGAGCTGTTCGTCACCCGCGCCAGCGCCCCGACGTCGGAGCTCGCGGTCGTGCTGCTGTTGAGCACGTTCAGCGCACTGACCGAGATCTGGTCGTTGGTGGTGGCGTTGGCGCCGATCTGGAAGTCGAAGCTGGTGGTCTGGGTCAGGATGAGATTGCCGTTGAACCGCGTGGTGTTGGCGGTCCGGGTGATCTCCTGCTGCAGCTGGTTGAACTCGTTGTTCAGCGCGGTGCGGTCGGTGGTGCTGTTGGTGGCATTGGCCGACTGCACGGCGAGTTCACGCATGCGCTGCAGCATGCCGCTGATGCTGCCCAGGGCGCCTTCGGCAGTCTGCGACAGCGAGACCGCATCGTTGGCGTTGCGGCGGGCGATCTCCATGCCGCGGGACTGGGCGCTCATACGCTCGGAGATCGCCAGGCCGGCAGCGTCGTCCTTGGCGCTGTTGACCCGCATGCCGGTGGACAGGCGGTTGATCGAGGTGCCCAGGCTGGCGGCGTTGTTCGCCACGTTGCGTTGGGCGTTCAGGGACAGCAGGTTGGTGTTGATGATGGTCATGTCGTTCGACTCCGTCGGATAGCCTGTGAATCGTGCCTGTCGGGGAGAGGGCGCATTGCCCTGTTGTCTCTCTCCGCAGGTTGCCGGGCTTGGGGCCTGGCTCCCGGGGCACGACGCCTTGGGTTGGTTATCGGCGGTGAAAGTGTGGCCTTTAGCACAGTCAATCTGTCGGAAGAACTCCTACGGCTGTAGGCATCCGCCGCACAGGATTCACCGACAAATTCGGATTCAAGAAACCCCGGCTTTTTCCGAGACTGGCGCCATGTTGGATGCGTTCCTTGAATGCACCGCGCCAGAACCCAAGGAGAACCCCGTGATGACCGATGACCGCCTGCTGTCCGAGATCCGCGACGCCAATCTTTCCTACCTGATCCTGGCCCAGCGGTTGATTCGCGCCGACAGAACGCAGTCGCTTTTCCGGCTCGGCATCTCGGAGGAGATCGCCGACATCATCGAGGCGCTCACCCCGGGCCAGATGATCAAGGTCGCCTCCGGCAACACCCTGATGTGTCGCTTCCGCTTCGATGAGGAGATGGTCTGGTCGCTGCTGTCCGACCACGGCCGTCGCGGCGCCGAGCGCGAGGACGCCAGCGCCTCGCGCCTGCATGCCAGCATCCTGATGGCCGGCAAGTTCAGCGAGGCGGTCTGATCATGGCCACCCGCAGCCTGCTGGAAGACAACAAACAGGTGCAGCGCGCGATCGCGCTGATCGGGATGGGCGCGCGGCTGCAACTGCTGCAGTCCGAGACCAATCTGCCCTACGAGCGCCTGCTCAAGCTGTACAAGGAAGTGGCCGGCAAGTCGCCCTCGAAGGGCCAGCTGCCCTTCTCCACCGACTGGTTCCTGTCCTGGCAGCCGAACATCCATGCCTCGCTGTTCCTCAATATCCATGAGTATCTGCAGAAGGCCAGTGCCCTGGACGAGGTCGAGGTGCTGATGAAGGCCTGGCAACTGTATGAAGCCGAGGTCCGCACCCACGGCGTCGAGGCGCTGCTCTCCATCACCCGCGCCTGGCGTCTGGTCAAGTTCGTCGACTCGGGCATGCTCTGTCTGACCCGCTGCACCCGGTGCGGCGGCAGTTTCGTGAACCACGCCTACGAACTCACCGGCAGCTATGTCTGCGGGCTGTGCGAGCCCCCGGCCCGCGCGGGCAAGGGGCGGCGCGAGGGTTCCATCCACTGACCGGCTGCTGCGGCGGGCGTCCGTGTGGGCGCCGGCTGGGGAGGGAAAGGCGGGCATGGCCCGCCTTTTCGCTTTCCGGGGTCGCTATCGAGGGGCCCGCGCCGACGCGATCGCGTTCGTCGGGCGTTCGGACCGCCAGACGGCGCCCGCTGCGCCTCAAGTCGGCGCGGCTCGGGCCGAAAGCAGACAGGAACCCACCGTCTGCAGGCGCTGCCCCATGTTTGTCATCATCGGTTATGTGGTCGTGCTCGTCGCCGTCTTCGGTGGCTATGCCCTGGCCGGCGGCAAGTTCGGCGTGCTGGCCAAGGCGGCGCCGATCGAGCTGTTCATCATCTGCGGTGCGGCGCTCGGCGCCTTCCTGGTGGGCAACAGCGCCAAGGCGCTGAAGGCCACGATGCAGGCCCTGCCCGGTCTGTTCAAGGGCTCCAAGTACACGAAGGCGCGCTACATGGAGCTCATGGCGCTGCTCTACGAGATCCTGACCAAGGCCCGCAAGGAGGGCCTGATCGCCATCGAGCAGGATGTCGAGTCACCGCACGAGAGTCCGATATTCCAGCGCTATCCGAATGCCGGCAGTGACCACCATCTGGTGGAGTTCATCACCGACTACCTGCGGATGATGGTCTCGGGCAACCTCAATCCCCACGAGATCGAGAGCCTGATGGACAGCGAGATCGAGACCCACCATCAGGAGGCTCATGGCCCGATGAACTCGATCGCGAAGCTCGGCGACGCGCTGCCCGCCTTCGGGATCGTGGCCGCGGTGCTCGGCGTGGTGAAGACCATGGCCTCGGTGGGCGCGGCGCCCGCGGTGCTCGGCGGGATGATCGCCGGCGCGCTGGTCGGCACCTTCCTGGGCATCCTGATGGCCTACGGTTTCGTCTCGCCGCTCTCCAGCCTGCTGGAGCAGAAGGCGGAGGAGGCGGCCAAGGAACTCATCTGCGTGAAGACCACCCTGCTGGCGAGCATGCAGGGCTACGCACCGGCGATCGCGGTGGAGTTCGGCCGCAAGGTGCTGTTCTCGACCGAGCGCCCGTCGTTCATCGAGCTCGAGACGCACGTCAAGCAGAAGCGCAGCTGACGCGCCAGCGCCAGCCCTTCACCCCAGCCCCTCACCGCCGACTGACCGCCGCCCATGGCCGCCGCCGACAAGAAGTCGCAGATCATCGTCGTCAAGCGCATCAAGAAGGGCGGCCATGGTCACCATGGCGGCGCCTGGAAGATCGCCTATGCCGACTTCGTCACGGCGATGATGGCGTTCTTCCTGCTGATGTGGCTGCTGGGCTCGACCACCAAGGGCGAACTCCTGGGCATCGCGGAACACTTCAACACGCCCCTCAAGGTCGCCCTGAGCGGCGGCTCGGGCAGCGGTGACAGCTCCTCGGTGGTGCAGGGCGGCGGCACCGACCTCACTCGCGCGGCAGGCCAGGTCAAGCGCGGCGAGATCGAGAGCACCCAGCGGCGCCAGATCAACCTGCAGGCGGCGCGCAACGAACTGCGCCGCGAAGAGCAGAAGATGCTCGAGGAGCTGAAGAAGAAGCTGGAGGAGGCGATCGCCGGCAACCCCAAGGTGGCGGGCTTCAGCGGTCAGATCAAGCTCGACTTCACGCCCGAGGGGCTGCGCATCCAGATCGTCGATGATCGCAATCGGGCGATGTTCGACAGCGGTTCGGCGGTGGTCAAGGACTACATGCGCGAGCTGCTGCGCGAGATCGGCAAGGTCCTGAACGAGGTCCCCAACAAGGTGTCGCTGGCCGGGCACACCGACAGCGCGCCCTACGGCGGTGGCCAGCGCGGTTATTCCAACTGGGAACTGTCGGCCGATCGCGCCAACGCCTCGCGGCGTGAACTGGTGGCGGGCGGCATGGACGATGCCAAGGTGCTGCGGGTGGTGGGCCTGTCCTCGGCGGTGCCGATGGAGCCCGACGACCCGCGTCATCCGGTCAACCGTCGCATCTCCATCGTGGTGATGAACCGGGCTGCCGAGTCGCGGCTGCTCAACGGCGCCGAGCTGGCCGACGAGTCCGCCGCCGACCCGGGCAACTGAGGATCGCTCGGCGCGCCGGGGCTTGATCGAGCGCCGCTCGCGCCGGCCGCGCCGCTGCGGCATCGAATAAGGGCGGGTGTCACCGCTTATTCCCGGCTTTCGACAGGGTGTCGCGCGCGAATAATCGGGGTCGAGATTCCCTCGAACCCGAGCGATGGCCGATTCCGAGACCAGTCAGGACGACAAGCAGCTAGAGGCTTCCGGCAAGAAGCTGCAGCAGGCGCGCGAGCAGGGCCAGATCCCGCGTTCGCGTGATCTCGGCCATCTGGCGGTGATGGGCGCGGCGCTGGGCAGCTTCGTGCTCCTGGGGCCGGCGATCGGGCAGGGCTCGATCGAACTGCTGCGTCACTCGCTGCGCTTCACCCGCCCCGCGGCGATGGAGCCCGCGCTGATGCCGGAGTTGCTCGGTTCGCTCGCCGGCACCGCGTTCTGGATCATTCTGCCCTGTGCTGCGATGGCGGCGGTGGCGACCATCTGCGGCGCAATGGCGCCCGGCGGCATCTCGATCTCCACGAAGTCGCTCGAGCCGGATTTCTCGCGACTCAATCCGGTCACTGGCCTGGGGCGCATCTTCGACAAGGATGCGCTGATCAACCTCGGAAAAGCGCTGCTGCTGGCGGCGGTGCTGGTGGCCGTGGCGGTCTGGTTCGGTCGCAACCGCTTTGCCGAGTACCTCGGGCTTGGTCGCGCTGCGCTGCCGATCGCCCTGGAGCATGTCCGTGCCAATCTGATCACGGGTGTGGCCCTGATGCTGCTGGTGCTCTTCTTTGCGTCGCTGTTCGACGTGCCCTGGCAGTGGTGGCGCCACCGGGTCAAGCTGCGAATGACCCACGAGGAGGCCCGCGAGGAATTCAAGCAGGCTGAAGGCGACCCCAAGATCAAGGGCAAGATCCGCGCGCGTCAGCGCGAGGCGGCGATGGCTCGGATGATCGATGCGGTGGCCAAGGCCGATGTGGTCATCACCAACCCGACCCACTACGCCGTGGCCATCCGCTATGACGAGTCCGGGATGGGCGCGCCGCGGGTGATCGCCAAGGGGATCGACCATGTCGCGGCTCGCATCCGCGAGGCCGGCCAGAAGGCCGGCGTGCCGATGGTCGAGGCCCCGCCGCTGGCGCGTGCCCTGTACGCCCGCGTGGATCTCGACGCGGAGATTCCGCAGGCCCTGTACATCGCGGTGGCGCAGGTCCTGGCGTATGTCTACCGGTTGCGTCACTGGGTGCCGGGCCGCGGCCCGATGCCGGCGGCCCCGACCGATGTGCCGGTGCCCGCCGGTCTTGATCCGAAGGCAGGGGTTTGATGAGCACGACCAGCGCGACTCGCGGCACCCCGATGGTGGTGCAACTCGGCGGCCTGACGCTGCACCTGCCGCCCTGGCAGGCGCTGGCGATGCCGCTGATCATCGTCCTGACCCTGGCGATGATGATCCTGCCGCTGCCGCCGCTGCTGCTCGATCTGCTGTTCAGCTTCAACATCGCGCTGTCGGTGGTGGTGCTGCTGGTGGCGGCTTACACGGTGAAACCGCTGGACTTCTCGGTGTTCCCGTCGGTGCTGCTGGTGACCACGCTGCTGCGCCTCTCGCTCAACGTGGCCTCCACCCGGGCGGTGCTGATCAACGGCCACACCGGCACCGACGCGGCCGGCAAGGTGATCGAGTCCTTTGCCCACTTCCTGATCGGCGGCAACTTCGCGGTCGGCATCATCGTTTTCGCGATCGTCACCGTGATCAACTTCGTGGTGGTGACCAAGGGCGCAGGCCGCATCGCCGAGGTGTCGGCCCGCTTTGCCCTGGACGCGATGCCCGGCAAGCAGATGGCGATCGATGCCGATCTGAATTCCGGCCATATCGACCAGGCCGAGGCCCGACGCCGCCGTGCCGAGGTGGGCCAGGAGGCGGATTTCTTCGGCTCCATGGACGGCGCCTCGAAGTTCGTGCGCGGCGACGCGATGGCCGCGATCCTGATCCTGTTCATCAACGTGCTCGGTGGCATCGCCATCGGCCTGATGCAGCACAACCTGACGCTAGCCCAGGCCGCCAACAACTACGTGCTGCTGGCGATCGGCGACGCGCTGGTGGCGCAGATCCCGTCCCTGGTGATCTCGGTGGCGGCCGCGCTGATCGTGTCGCGGGTGGGCACCGACGAGGATGTCGGCGAGCAGCTTTCCCGGCAGCTCACCGCGATGCCGCGCGCCCTGGGCATCACCTCGGGCGTCGTGGCTCTGCTCGGCGTGGTGCCGGGCATGCCGCACTTCTCCTTCCTGCTGCTGGCCGCGGCGTTCGGGTACGGCGCCTGGTGGCTCGGCGAGCGCGCTCGCCTCAAGGCAGCGGCGCCCGCGGTCGAGGCCACGCCCACGCCGAGCAACGATGCGAGCTGGGATGATGTCGCGCCGGTCGACCTGCTGGGTCTCGAGGTGGGTTATCGCCTGATCTCGCTGGTGGACAAGGACCAGGGCGGCGACCTGCTCGGGCGGATCAAGGGCGTTCGCAAGAAGTTCGCGGGCGAGGTGGGCTTCCTGCCGCCGGCCGTCCACATCCGCGACAACCTCGAGCTGCGCCCGGGCGCCTATCGGGTGATGCTCAAGGGCGTGATGGTGGGCGAGGGCGAGGCCTTCCCCGGCATGCTGATGGCGATCAACCCCGGGCATCTCACCCTGGCGCTGCCGGGCACCCGGACGATCGATCCGGCCTTCGGGCTGGCGGCCACCTGGATCGAGGAACGCTCGCGCGACGTCGCGGTGGGGGCGGGCTTCACGGTGGTGGACTGCCCCACGGTGATCGCCACCCACCTGCATCACCTGATGCAGGTCCATGCGGCCCGGCTGATGGGACGCGCCGAGGCCCAGCAGCTGCTGGATCACCTTGCCAAGTACGCGCCCAAGCTCGGCGAGGAAGTGGTGCCCAAGCTGATCCCGCTGGCGGTGTTCCAGCGGGTGCTGCAGAACCTGCTCGAGGAGGCGGTCAACGTGCGCGACCTGCGCGGCATCGTCGAGACCCTGGCCGAGCACGGCGTGCGCACCCAGGACCCCGACGAGCTCACCCGCGAGGTGCGCATCGCGCTGTCGCCGGCCATCGTTCAGCAGATCTTCGGGCCGGTGCGCGAGCTCTCGGTCCTGGCCTTTGAACCCGGCCTGGAGAACCTGCTCGCGCAGGCGCTCGGGCCGGGATCCACCGCGGGTCTGGAACCCGGCGTGGCCGATTTCGTGCTGCGCAGCGCGGCCGATGCGGCCCAGGGGCAGGAGGACTCGGGCGTGGCGGCCTGCCTGCTGGTCCCTGACCGCATCCGCGCGCCGCTGGCCAGATTGCTCAAGAAAGGCGTGCCCCGGCTGCGGGTGCTGGGTCATGCCGAGATACCTGAAACCCAATCGATCCGGATCGGTCGCATCATCGGAGAGAACAAGTGAACGTCACACGCTTTTTCGGCAAGACCAACAAGGAAGCCCTCGCCAAGGTCCGCGAGCGGCTCGGCCCTGACGCGATCGTTCTCAAGAACCAGCCGGTCGATGGCGGGGTCGAGATCCTGGCCATGGCCGACACCGGTCGCGGCATCCAGGAGGGTGATCAGATGCGCCTGCCGGCGCGCCCGGCCGGCGCGGCTGCCGCGGCGGGATCGGTGGCGGGATCGGCGGCGGAAGAGGGGCCGCTCACGGAAACCGGCGTGCCCGAGATGAACACGCTGTCGTTCCAGCAGTACGTGCGTGACCGGCTGGCTCGTCGGATTGCCGAGGGCTCGGCGGCAGGCGAGGGCGCGACCATCACCCGACCGGAGAGCGACCCGGTGACGCTCACCATGGGCGGATCGGGCGAGCGCACCGCCCGCCATGCCGCGCCCGCTGTCCCGAGCGAGAGCCGTGCCCCAGTGGCGCGTGCCGCGGCCCGCCCAGCGCCGCGACCGGCCCCGGTGGCGCCCACGGCGCAGCCGACATCCGCCGCCATGGCGCCCGCGCCGCAGGCGCCGGCCCACGGCATGGCGCGCGCGGCCCGTCCGTCGCGGCCCGCGGCGGCCGACCTCTCCCCGGGCCTGCTGGCCGACGCCCTGGGCGATGCGCGCGAGTCCATCACCGAGTCGGTCCAGCAGTCGGTCATGGCCGAACTGCGGCAGATGAAGGAATTCATCGCCGGCCAGCTCGAGGCGCTGTCCTGGTTCGAGTCCACCCGCCGGCAACCGGCGCGCAACCGCCTGCTGAAGTCACTGCTGGTGGCCGGCTTCTCGCCGGCACTGGCGCGCGCGCTGGTCGAGCGCCTGCCGGAAGGCTGCGACGACGCGCAGGCGGCCAGCTGGCTGCGCAAGGCGCTGGTGCGCAACCTGCGCTGCGATCCGTCGGGCTCCCTCATCGAGGGCGGCGGCGTGTTCGCGCTGGTCGGTCCCACCGGGGTGGGCAAGACCACCTCCACCGCGAAGATCGCCGCGCGCTTCGCGCTGCGCCATGGCACCCAGTCGATCGGCCTGATCACGGTGGACGCCTACCGGATCGGCGGCCAGGACCAGCTTCGCAGCTTCGGCCGGATGCTGGGCGTGCCGGTGCATGTCGCCCATGACGCGCCCTCGCTGAACGACTTCCTGCAGCTCTACCAGAGCAAGAAGCTGGTGCTGATCGACACCGCCGGCATCAGCCAGCGCGACGAGCGGGTCGACGAGATGCTCGATTCGCTCGATGGCCAGGCGGTCAGCCGCCTGCTGGTGGTCAATGCGGCCACCCAGGTGGAGACCATGGAGGAGGTTGTGCAGGCCTATCGCGGGCACCAGTCGGCGGGGATGATCATCTCCAAGATGGACGAGGCGGTGCGCCCCGCGGCGGCCCTGGACTGCGCGGTGCGCCACAAGATGCGGGTGCTCGGCATCGCCGATGGCCAGCGGGTGCCGGAGGATTGGCACTGGGCCGATCCGCGCGCGCTGGTCGAGCGCGCGCTCGCGGCGCAGAGCGCGCCCACCTTCGAGATGGATGAGCAGATGCTCGGCATGATGTTCGCCGCCAGCAGCAGCGCGCGGCGGCAGCCGGCTGGTCGCAAGGCCAATGTTTGAGTCGACCCATGATCAGGCAAGCGGCTTGCGCCGCTTGTTCAATCCGCGCCGGCTGCGGCTGTTGCCGGTCGTGGCCGACACCCGGCCGGGCAGCAGCGCGGTGTTCGCGCTGAACCTGGCGGCGGCGCTCGGGCGGATGGGCTCGCGACCGGTCATCATCGATGCCCACTCTGCCGGCGTCTCGGCTCTGGTCGGGCTGGAGCCGCGTTTCGAGCTCGATGACCTGATCGAGGGTCGCTGCCGCGCCGCCCAGGTGCTGTGCCGCAGCGCGGAGGGGGTGCCGGTGCTGCCGGCGTCGCGAGGTCTGGGGCCGCTCAGCGCCGATCCCCTGGCGGCCGAAGCGGTCTTCAGCGCGGTGGCCTCGCTTCGGGAAGGCTATGATGTCGCCGTGTTCCATGCGCCCGCTGCCCTGCTCGGAAGTCTCATGCCCTCCCGAACCACCGAGACCGCCCTGCTGTGCGGGCCGGCCGAGGCCGATCTGGCCTTGACCTACGCCTGGCTCAAGGCGCTCGTCCGCACGTTCTCGCTGACCCGGTTCCGCGTGATCTTCGACGGGGTGGCCTCCGAGCGTCAGGCCCAGGAACTCCATCGGCGCCTGGCCGCGGTGTCCGCGCGGTATCTCGATGCCGCGGTGATGTTCGGCGGCGCGGTCGGCGGCGATCCGGGCCTCGATCTGGCCGTGCGCTCGCGCGCCAGCGTGTTCGCGATGGCCGAGCAGGGCCCGGCGGCGCGGGCCTTCGAGGGCATCGCGAGCACCGCGCGGGAGTGGCTGCTCCCGGCCTTCACGCCCTCGGCCCACGCGGTTCACTGAGCGGGAGCCGGCTGCATGTACACCGCCCGCGGGACGCTCGACCGGAATGCCGCCATCGGCCAGTATGGGCCGCTGGTGCGCCGGATCGCGGCCCAGCTGATCGCCAAGCTCCCGGCCAACGTCGAGCTCGATGACCTGGTCCAGGCCGGCATGATCGGCCTGTTCGATGCCCTGTCGCGCTACCAGGCCAACCAGGGCGCCCAGTTCGAGACCTTCGCCATGCAGCGGGTGCGCGGTGCCATGCTCGACGAACTGCGCGGCACCGACTGGCTGCCGCGCTCGGTGCGGCGCAACCAGCGCACCATCGAGTCCTCGGTCCAGCGGCTCGAGCAGCGTCTGAAGCGCCCGCCCACCGACCTCGAGATCGCGGCCGAGATGGGCCTCTCCATCGCCGATTACCACGTGATGCTCACCGAAGCCCGGGGATCGCAGCTCATCTACCTCGACGAGATGGGCTCCGACGATTCCGAAGAGGGCTTCCTTGACCGCTACCAGGCTAACGATGACGACGAGCCGGTCTCTCGCCTGCGCGATGAGCGCTTCCGGGCGGCGCTGGTGGCCGGCATCGAGGGCCTGCCGGAACGGGAAAAGCAGGTCATGGGCATGTACTACGAGCAGGACATGAATCTCAAGGAGATCGGCGCGGTGCTCGGGGTGACCGAGTCGCGGGTCTCGCAGCTGCACAGCCAGGCGGTCGCCCGCTTGCGCGCACGGCTGCGCTCCTGGGCCTGAGCGGCGCGGGCCGTTCGGTCATGGCTGGCGACGTCCCCGAGGGCCGCAGCCCTTCGCCGGTGCGCGTCGCCGCGCTTGGCGCCGAGATCCTCGACGCGGTCGCGGTGTCACGGCACCTGGCCTCTCTCGCTGCGTCCGGCGCGGCAGCCCAGGCCGACCGCACCGCGGGTGTGCTCGATGCGCTCACCCGCATCGCCGATGCCGCGCAGTCCATGGCCGAGGTGGCCCTTCAGACCCGCCTGCTCGCCTTCAACCTGTCGGTGGAGGCCTCGCGGCGCGACGCGACGGCCGACAGCCTGGGGCTGATGGCGCGCGCCATGACGGACCTGTCTGGCCGGGTGGAAGCGGCGTCGCGGCAGATTGTCGATACCGCGCGGCGCTTCGAGTCTCACCTGTCGGGTGAGGCAAAGGCGGCGGGGGCGGGCGAGATGCCGGAAGCCGGGGTGGGTGCCGCGCTGGAGGCGCTGCAGGATGCGCTCGATCGCATCCTGGCGGCTGCCAGCGAACTGCGCAGCACCGGCTGAACGCGAGCGCCGGCGAGGCGCTCAGGCCATGCGCAGCGAGCGGGTGGGGGCGGCCAGACCGGCGTTGCCGCCAGCCCCGTAGGTGGCCGAAGGCCCGAAGAGGGCGGTCACGCCCCGTTGATTGATGCCGCGCGCGCGCGCAAGCAGCTCGGCGTTGGACGCGAGATGGCGGCGCAGGCGGGCAAGCCGCGCCCGGGCTGCCGGATCGCGCATTGCGCCCAGTGTTGCCAGGGCGCTCAGCGCCTTTGACAGGCGCGCGCTGGCGGTTTCGATGCCCGCTGCGTCTCCCTGGGCGATTGCCGCCTCCTGTGCGTCAAGCGCACTGGCGACCGCATCGAGCGCCACCTGGGCGCTCCCCGCAGTCCGTGGCGGCAGGCCGGGTTTCATCGACCGGCGCCTCCGACGCTGATGGTCTCGAGCAGTTCGGAGGCCGCCGAGATCATCTTGTCGGCGACCACCTGCGCGTTCACGTGGAAGCGGCCCTCCTGGATGGCGGCGCGGACCTCCTCCACCTTGGCGGTGTCGACGGGTTCGGCGCTGTCGGTGCCCACCAGGCTCTGGGTGGTGGCCGACAGGCTGACCTGGTCGGTCGGGGTCACGCCCGCCACGCTCTCCTGGGGAGTGGTGGGGGCACGGCTAGCGTTGGTCGCCCTGTTGATCAGGTCGACGGGTTTGGGATCGTTGGTACCGTTGATTTTCATATCAGCCTCCCGGCCTGGAATTGGGCGCTTGAGGGTTCCTGTGAGGATTATCGTCCGCCCTCGCGGAAACTTGAGCCTAATGCGCGGGAGAGTTTGCCTGTTGCGTCAGAGCCTCAGTTCGATGGTGCGATCCCGGAGGATGCCCACCACCACCCGCCCGGACTCTGTCCGGGCCCTCAGGGGCTGCCCCTCGGAGCCGGGCGTGAGCGCCACGCCCTCGCTGGTCAGGGAAAACCCCTGTCCGTTGACCACGATCTGGACCGGATCCCCGGCGTTCACGCTCGGGGGCGTGCGCAAGGCGTCCACCCGCACAGCCTGCCCGGCGGTCAGGGTGCGGGTCAGCTGCTTGCCGATCAGCGTGGCGGCGTCCACGACCAGTGGCGCGGGGTCGCGGGTGAGGTCGTATTCCTCCATGCGCACGTCGGCCGGGGTGATCGGGGCTCCGGCCGGCAACGAGGCGCTGGCAATCGCCACCGGCGCGAAGACATTCACGGTCACCGGCAGCCGGATCATCCAGCTCGCGCCCGACACGCAGCGCACGCCTACCTGGGTCCGGCCCCACAGTCGCCCGCCCGGTGGCACGAAGGGTTCGGCGCGGGCGCAGGGCGCGAGCTGCACCCGGGTGTCGAACTGACCGACCTTGACCTCGATGCGCGTCCGGTTCACGCGGGCGGCGGTCAGTTCACGCTCGGCCAGGATGCGCACCGCCTCGTCGATGGGGTCGGGGAGCGCCGCACCCTGAGCAGGCAGCGGGCTGCCCGGTTGCGCCGACGGCGCCGCGAACGCCACCGGCGCCGCGGTGCCCGAGGCCTGCGCGCCAGCCGGCGCCGGGCCGGCGAGGGCGGCGCAAAGCCCGATCAGCCAGGACGCCAGCGCAGCGGCGCGCACGCGGCTGCGGCGCAGGCGTGGCGAAGGCGATGACGAAGGGGCTTGGCGCATGAGCGCTCCGGTAAGACGACGATGTCCGCCACTGTGAACCGGGAGCGCCGCGCGGTGGCGCCGAAAAAGGGGGCTGCGGGCCGGCTTATCGGCGCTTAAGTTTTCCGGGCCTGGCCGAAGATCGGCGTGTCCCGGAGTTCGTGGACAGGCTAGCGGAGAAGGCACCATGCTCGATCGATTCGTCAGTTCCATCCAGTTCCAGGGGCAGGCCCTGACGCTGCGCGCCGAGCGCCAGAAGGTGCTGGCGGGCAACATCGCCAACGCCGAGACGCCTGGTTACAAGGCGCGTGACTTCGATTTCGCGAGCGCCCTGTCGGCGGCCACCGCGGGTCCGGCCCGCCGCCCTGGCGTCGGCCTCGACGCCGCGGGCCAGCCCGCCGCCGCTGGTGCCGCCGAGGCCCGGGATCTCGCCCTGCAGTATCGCCTGCCGGAACAGGCCTCGATGGACGGCAACACGGTGGAGCTCGACCGCGAGCGCGCCAACTTCGCCGACAACTCGGTGCGCTATGAGGCCACGCTGCGGTTCATCAACGGCGGGGTGCGCACGATGCTCTCGGCCATCCGCGGCGAATGAGCCCGGACTGAGTCGCGCAGGAGCCTGCCATGTCGCTCTCCAAGATCTTCAACATCAGCTCGACCGCGATCGCGGCGCAGAGCCAGCGCCTGAACGTGGTGGCGTCCAACCTCGCCAACGCCGACAGCGTGGCCGGCCCCGACGGCCAGGCCTACAAGGCGCGTCAGGTGATGTTCGAGGCCCGCCAGCCCGAGCGCACCGGTGGCGTCGGTGGCGTCCGGGTGAGCGGGATCACCGAGGACAACTCGCCGGGCAAGCGTTCCTATGACCCGACCCACCCGCTGGCCGACCCCCAGGGCTATGTCACCGCGAGCAACGTCAATGCGGTGGAAGAGATGGTCAACATGATCGCCGCCTCGCGTTCCTACCAGAACAACGTCGAGGTCCTGAACACCACCCAGCAGCTGCTGATCAAGACCCTGCAGCTCGGCCAGTGACATCGGAACCCACCATGACCGCCCTTTCCGCCACCAGCAGCGCGCTCAGCACCGATCAGAGCGCCGCCAACCGCGCCCGCCTGCTCGCCGCCGTCAACGGCGGCTCTGCCGACCCGGCCTCGGGCACCGCCGATGCCAGCGCGGCCGGCACCGAAGACCGGTTCCTGAAGCTGCTGGTCGCCCAGATGCGCAACCAGGACCCGCTCAATCCGATGGACAACGCCCAGGTGACCTCGCAGCTGGCGCAGATCAACACGGTGCGCGGCATCGAGTCGCTGAATGCCTCGATGAGCAAGCTGGTCGAGCGCGGCGCCAGCGCCTCGGCGACCGACTCGGTGGGCATGCTCGGCCGTCAGGTGCTGGCCGCGGGCGACGAATTCAGCCGCGACGTCGGTGGCGCCGCTTCCCGCCTGGGCTTCGAGCTGGCCGGCACCGCGCGCGGCGCCGTTGCCGAGGTGCTCGACAGCGCCGGCAAGGTGGTCTTCACCCGCAGCTTCCAGTCGCCAGCCGCCGGCGTGACCACCTTCGACTGGAACGGCAGCGTCGATGGCGGTGGCACGGCCCCCGCGGGCCAGTACCGCCTGCGGGTCAGCGCCACCGACGGCAGCAACCCCGTCGCGGCCACCGCGCTCAGCAATACCCGCGTGATCGGCGTGTCGCAGGACGGTGCCGCGGTGCGGCTGGACCTCGCCGGCCGTGCCGGCGTCGCGCCGGGCGCGATCAAGGCGATCTTCTGATTCCGGTTTCCTCCTCACCTTTCGTCGAATCACCAGGAGCAAGGGCATGAGCTTCCAGCAGGGTCTGAGCGGTCTGAACGCCGCGGCGCGCAACCTCGATGTCATCGGCAACAACGTGGCCAACTCGGGCACGGTGGGCGCCAAGGTCTCCCGAACCGAGTTCAGCGATGCCTTCGCCAACTCGCTGGGCGGCAGCGGCAGCAACCAGATCGGCATCGGCGTGACGGTGTCCAGCGTGGCCCAGCAGTTCACCCAGGGCGACATTGCCACCACCAACAATCCGCTGGATGTCGCGATCGACGGCTCGGGCTTCTTCCAGCTCTCCACCAACGGTGCGCTCAGCTACACCCGCAACGGCCAGTTCAAGGTCGACTCCGACGGCTACATCGTCAGCACGCAGGGCGGCCGGGTGCAGGGCAACGTGGTCGATGCGACCACCGGGGTGATGGGGCAGATCAACACCGATGTGCGGCTGTCGATGGGCAACCTGCAGCCCAAGCCCACCTCGGAGCTGAACATCGGCATGAACCTGGACGCCCGTACCACGGCGACGCCGGCGGCCACCGCGTTCGACCCGACCGATGCCACCAGCTACACCAACATGGCCTCGATGAAGGTCTACGCGCCGCAGGGCCAGACCCACACCCTGGCCACCTACTATCGCAAGACCGGCGACAACAGCTGGGACATCTACGCCTCGCTGGACGGCACGCCGTTTGCCACCAACCCGGTGACCTCGCTCACCTTCGGTACCGATGGCCGCGCCTCGCCCACGCCCCCGAAGCTCGACCTCACCGTGCCCTTCCCGGCCACTGAGGGCGGCAACCAGACCGTCGAGACCGACCTGACCGCGATCACCCAGTTCGGCTCGCCCTATGTGGTCACCGCCCTCGATCAGGACGGCTATTCGGTGGGCGAACTGGCCGGATTCCGCATCGCGCCCGACGGCGACCTGCTGGCGCGCTACAGCAACGGCCGCTCGGAGATCCAGGCGCGCCTGGTGCTCACCAACTTCCGCAACCCGCAGGGCCTGCAGCCGGTGGGTGGCAACCAGTGGGTGGAGACCGCGGTGTCGGGGCCGCCGAACCAGCCCCAGGCTCCGGGCACCGGCAGCCTGGGCATGCTGCAGTCGGGCGCGCTCGAGCAGTCGAACGTGGAACTGACCGGCGAGCTGGTGAACATGATCACCGCCCAGCGCGTCTACCAGGCCAACGCCCAGACCATCCGGGCGCAGGACCAGCTGCTGCAGACCATCGTCAACCTGCGCTGACCGAACCGGCGACGCAGGCATAGACCAGGGAGGCAGCGATGGACCGCATGATCTACACGGCGATGTCGGGGGCCAAGGCGCTGGCGCAGCGCCAGGAGGCGGTCACCAACAATCTCGCCAACGCGGCCACCACCGGGTTTCGCGCCGACCTCATGAGCTTTCGCGCCGTGCCGGTGCAGGGCGCGGGCACGGCCAGCACCCGGGTGTTCAACCTGGAGGCCAGTTCGGGCTTCAGCCGCGACCAGGGGCCGGTGAACACCACCGCGCGGCCTCTGGACGCCGCGATCCGCGGCGCCGGCTGGTTCGTGATCCAGACTCCCGACGGTAGCGAGGCGCTCACCCGCAACGGCGCCTTCCAGATGGGCGCCGACGGCTCGCTGCAGACTGCGAGCGGCCTGCCGGTGCTCGGTGACGGCGGCCCCATCAACCTGCCCGCCAATGCCGAGGTGGTGATCGGCGCCGACGGCACGATCACCGCGCGCCAGGGCAACCAGCCGCCGCTGCAGGTGGGCAAGCTCAAGCTGGTCAATCCGCCGGCCGAGAGCCTGGCCAAGGGCGCCGACGGTCTGATCCGCGTGGTCAATGGCGATCCGGCCGCCGAAGACGCGAGCGTTCGGGTGGCCGGCGGCGCGCTCGAGGGCAGCAACGTCAATGTCGTGGAGTCGATGGTCGGGATGATCGCGCTGGCCCGCCAGTTCGAGATCCAGATGAAGCTGCTCTCGAATGTCGAGCAGAACGAACAGCGGGCAGCGCAGCTGCTCTCGCTCAAGGGTTGATCGGCGTTCGCGCCGCAGGGAGAACCGGATGATCAGGTCACTATTCATCGCCAAGACCGGGATGGACGCGCAGCAGATGCAGCTCGACACCATCACCCACAACCTCGCGAACGTGGGCACGGTGGGCTACAAGCGCTCGCACGCGGTCTTCGAGGACCTGCTCTACCAGAACATGCGCCAGGCCGGCGCGCAGAGCACCCAGCAGACCCAGTTGCCCACCGGCCTGCAGCTCGGCGTGGGCGTGCGGACCTCCGCCACCGCGCGGGTGTTCACCCAGGGATCGCTGCAGCAGACCGAGAACAAGCTGGATGTGGCCATCAACGGCAACGGCTTCTTCCCGATCCAGATGCCCGACGGCACGGTGGGCTACACCCGCGACGGCCAGTTCCGCGTCGATGCCCAGGGGCAGATCGTCACCTCCAACGGCAACCCGATCGCGCCGCCGATCACCATCCCGGCCACGGCTCAGTCGGTGACCATCGGCTCCGATGGCACGGTGACCTATACCGTCGCCGGGCAGACCGCCGCCACCACCGCCGGCCAGATCCAGCTGGCGAGCTTCGTGAACCCGGCCGGTCTCGACCCGCGGGGCCAGAACCTGTTCTTCGAGACCACCGCCTCGGGCACGGCGACGCTCGGCGCCGCCGGCACCAATGGCACCGGCTCGCTCAAGCAGGGTTTCGTCGAGACCTCGAACGTGAACGTGGTGGAGGAGCTGGTGGCCATGATCCAGACCCAGCGCGCCTACGAGATCAACTCGAAGGCGATCCAGACCTCCGACCAGATGCTCGCCAAGCTCTCGCAGATCTGAGGTCCGCGCCATGACCACGCTGTTCTCCGCCCTGCGCGCCGCGCGCATCCTCGCCCTGGCGATGGCCGCGATGGCCGCCTGCGCCTGCGCGCCGCTGAACGACGCCATGGTCCGCCCGACCGTGGATGTGCGCGAGCCGACCACGGTGCGCCCGCCGGTCATGCTGGCCCTTGCCGCGCCCAGCAGCACCGCCGAGCCGGGCGCGATCTTCGTGGCCGGTTCGCATCGCGGCCTGTTCGAGGACCGTCGCGCGCGTCTGGTGGGCGATGTGCTCACCATCCAGATCCAGGAGAAGTATTCGGCCAAGCAGAGCTCGAACAGCACCGTCGACCGCACCGGCTCGGTGGATGCGAGCGTGGGCCTGCTGCCCTTCATGACGCCCAACTCCACCACCCGCTTCAAGGCGCAGGGTAGCTCGAGCAACAGCTTCGAGGGCAAGGGCGCCACCGGCACCGACAACGAGTTCACCGGCACCATCACGGTCACCGTGGTCGAGGTGCTGGCCAACGGCAATCTGGCGGTGGTTGGCGAGAAGCAGGTCGGCATCAACCAGAACGTCGAGCGGCTGCGCTTCTCGGGCGTGGTCAATCCCGCGACCATCCTGCCCGGCAATCTCGTCACCTCCACCCAGGTGGCCGACGCCCGGCTGGAGGTACGCAGCCGCGGCGACATCGATCGCGCCCAGACCACCGGCTGGCTGTCGCGCTTCTTCCTCAGCTTCGTGCCCATCTGAGGTCCCTCATGCGCCACCACGCCATCAACCGCCTGCGCGCCTGCGCGCTGCTCGCCGCGGGCCTGCTCGGGCTGGCCCTGGCCGCCCAGCCGGCGCGCGCCGAGCGCATCAAGGACCTGGCCACGATGCAGGGCGTGCGCAACAACCAGCTGCTCGGCTATGGCCTGGTCGTGGGCCTGGACGGCAGCGGTGACCAGACCACCCAGGCGCCCTTCACCGCGCAGAGCGTCAACTCCATGCTCTCGCAGCTGGGCATCCAGCTGCCGCCCGGGGTCACGCCGCAGCTGCGCAACTCGGCCGCGGTGATGGTCACCGCGCAGCTGCCGGCTTTCGCCCGCCCCGGCCAGACCATCGATGTCACTGTCTCGTCGCTGGGCAATGCCCGCAGCCTGCGCGGCGGCACGCTGCTGCTCACCCCGCTGCGCGGCGCCGACAACCAGGTCTACGCGATCGCTCAGGGCAACGTGCTCGTGGGCGGCGCCGGCGCCTCGGCGGGCGGCAGCCGGGTGCAGATCAATCACCTCAGCGCGGGCCGCGTGCCCGCCGGCGCGACCGTGGAGCGGGCAGTGGCCACGCCCGCGTTGTCCGGGGAAACCATCCGCCTCGAGCTGGTCCAGACCGATTTCACGCTGGCCGGCAAGGTGGCCGATGCGATCAACCAGACCCTGGGCTCGGGCGCGTCGCTGGCTCAGGCGATCGATGCGCGGGTGATCCAGGTGCGCATGCCGGCCGAGGCCGAGCGCCGGGTGCCCTTCCTGGCCCAGCTCGAGAACGTCGAGGTGGCGCAGGCGCTGCCCTCGCCGAAGGTGGTGGTCAACGCCCGCACCGGCTCGGTGGTGATGAATCAGACGGTCACACTGGCCCCCAGCGCGGTCGCCCACGGCAATCTCAGCGTGACGATCTCCTCCACGCCAGTCATCTCGCAGCCCGGCGCCTTCTCGCAGGGCCAGACCGTGGTTGCCGAGAAGGCCGACATCCAGATCCGCCAGGACGGCGGCAACGTGATGCAGATCGACGCGGCGGCAAAGCTCACCGACGTGGTCAAGGCGCTCAACACCCTCGGGGCGACCGCTGGCGACCTGATCGCGATCCTGCAGGCGCTGAAGGCGGCGGGCAGCCTCAAGGCCGAGCTCGAGATCATCTGAGGAAGGTCGCGACATGGAACCCTCGACTCCGCTGCTCGCCACCGACTCCCGGTCGCTGGACGCCCTGCGCCGCCAGGCCTCGGGCGATCCGCGCGCGGCCACCCGGGCGGCGGCGGGTCAGGTCGAGTCGCTGTTCATGCGCCAGATGCTCAAGGCGATGCGCGACGCCACACCCAAGAGCGGCATGTGGGACAGCAATGCCCAGGGCACCTACTCGGACATGTTCGACCAGCAGCTTGCCCAGTCCCTGTCGGGGCGCCCGGGCGGTCTGGCCGACGTGATCGCGCGGCAGCTCACCCGTCAGATGGGTGATGCGCCGGGTGCCGGCGCCCGGCCGGGCGACCCGGCATCCCAGACCGCCGCTGTTGCGCCCATGGGCTTGGAACCCGCCGCCGCGCTTGCGCGCAGCGCGGTGCCGGCCACGGCGGGCGGTGCGCTGCCGGTGGCAGGGATGCCGCCGCAGGCCGTGATCCGTCAGGCGCTGGCCGCCTTTGCCGCCAGCGGCGGCGAATCGGTCGCAGGCTCGGCTGGCGCTGCGGGTGCGCTGGTCCAGGCCGCTTCGGCTGCGCAGGGTGCAGCTCCCGGTGCGGCTGCCGCAGCCGCGGCCGCGGCCCGCTGGACCGAGCAGGCGGCTGCGCCGCGCTCGCCGGCGCAGCCCGATCTGTCGCAACTCAGCGGACCGCAGGCCGACTTCGTGCGCAAGGTCTGGCCGCATGCGCTGCTGGCCGAGCAGAAGACCGGCGTGCCCGCGGCCTTCATCGTGGGCCAGGCGGCGCTGGAGTCGGGCTGGGGCCGCCACGAGATCCGCAATGCCGACGGCAGCGGCAGCTTCAACCTCTTCGGGGTCAAGGCCACCGGCGGCTGGCAGGGCGGATCGGCCGCGGCCAGCACCACCGAGTATGTCGGCGGCCAGCCCACCCGCCGGGTCGAGCGCTTCCGGTCCTATGGCTCCTATGGCGAAGCCTTCCAGGACTGGGCCTCGATGATGGCCAGCAGCCCGCGCTACAGCCGGGTGATCCAGTCGGGCGGCAGCGTGCAGGCCTTCGCGGCCAACATGCAGCGCGCCGGCTATGCCACCGACCCGGCCTACGGGGCCAAGCTCGAGAAGACGATCCAGAAGACGCTGACCCTGCAGCGCCTGGTGACCTGACCGACGCGCCCACCAGGAAACGATCATGTCCGGACTGTTCGGCGTTGGCACCTCCGCGATGATGGCGGCGTATGCGCAGATGCGCACCGCCAGCCACAACATCTCCAATGTGAACACCCCTGGCTACAGCCGTCAGGAGGCCGTGCTCTCGACGCTGCCGGGCACCTACACCGGCGCGGGCTTCATCGGCCGCGGCGCCTCGGTGGAGACGGTTGCTCGCCGCTACGACCAGTACGTGGCCGGCGAGGTGGCCTCGGCCACCGCCGCCGCCGGCGCCGACTCGGTGCGCCAGACCCAGCTCGAGCGCCTGGACCGGATCTTCACCGACACCGACAACGGCATCGGCGCGGGCATCGACGACCTGCGCACCGCGCTGGCCGATGCCGTGAACCGCCCCGGCGACACCCCCTCCCGCACCGTGGTGCTCAGCCGGGCGCGAACCCTGGCCGAGCGCTTCGAGAGCGCGTATGCGCAGATGGAGGAGCTGCGGGGCCAGGCCGACCTGCGGGTGCGGCAGGGCGTTGGCAAGGTCAACGATGCCCTGCGCCAGCTCGCCGACCTGAACAACCAGATCGCGCGCAATTCCTCCAGCGGCCAGCCGCCCAACGACATGCTCGACGCCCGTGACCGGCTGATCGAGACGGTGAACAAGCAGATGAAGGCCAGCGCCTTCATCAACGGCGACGGCACGGTCAATCTCTACGCGGCATCCGGGCAGAGCCTGGTGGTCGGCGGCGCGGCGGCGAGTTTCTCCGCCACGGCCGATTCCCTCGACCCGCGCAAGCTGATCGTGACGCTGGACACCCCCAGCGCGGCCATCCCGGTGGACGGCGACACCATGGGCGGCGGCGAGATCGCGGGCGCGCTGCGTTTCCGTGACGACGACCTCGCGGCGATCTCCGGGCGTCTGGGGCAACTGGGCGCTGCCGTGGCCTGGGCCTACAACAGCCAGCAGGCGCTGGGCCGCGATGCCAACGGCAATGTGGGCTCGCCGATGTTCGCGTTCGCCAACCCGGCGGTCAGCGTGGCCTCGGGCAACACCGGCAGCGCCGTCCTGTCGGCCGCGGTGATCGACGGGTCGGTGCTGGCCGCCAGCGACTACGAGTTTCGCTATGACGGCAGCGCCTGGACCAGCACCCGCCTTGCCGATGGCAGCAGCCAGACCCTGGCCGGTTTCCCGGCTACGCTCGACGGCCTGAGCATCAGCCTGGACAGCGGCACCGCGGCGGCCGGGGATCGCTTCCTGCTGCGCGCGGCCTCCGAATTCGCCTCGGACTTCTCGATGGTGCTTGGCGGGCCGGCCGGCATAGCCACCGGCATGGCGGCCACGCCGCTGCGCGGGCAGGCCAACACCGGTGATGCCCGCGTGACGGCCTTCGGCATCGATGCCAACGACCCCAACCTGACCGCGCCGGTGAGCATCCAGTTCACCAGCGCGACCACCTTCAACGTCACCGGCACCGGCACCGGCAATCCGGTGGGCGTCAGCTACACCCCCGGCATGACGCTGCAGTACAACGGCTGGCGCATGACCCTGCTGGGCACGCCGGCCAACGGCGACAGCTTCAGCGTGACGGCCACCGCCAATCCCGCGATCGACAACCGCAATGCCCGCGAGATGGTTGCCCTCGGCGACCGTTTCCTGGTCGACGGCCAGCGACCGGGCGATGCCTTCTCCGAACTGATCGCCGACCTGGGCTCGCGTTCGCAATCCAACAAGGCTGCCGAGACGCTCTCGACCCGCAGCCTGGCCGATGCCGAGTCGGCCAGGGCCGAGGTGTCGGGTGTCAATCTCGACGAGGAAGCGGCGCGGCTGCTGCAGTTCCAGCAGGCCTACCAGGCCGCCGCCAAGATCATCTCGGCGGCCCAGAACATGTTCGACACCCTGCTGCAGGCGGCCCGCTGACCTGCCCGCATGACCGACTGATCCCGGAGCGCCATCGTGCGAATCGCCACCGCCTACGCCTACCAGAACGCCATCGACTCGATGACCGAGCGCCAGGCCAAGCTCGTCCGCAATCAGGAGGAGCTCTCCACCGGCAAGAAGCTGCTCTCGGCCGGTGACGATCCGGTGGCCGCGGCCGCCGCCGAGCGCACCCGCTCGGCGCAGCGCCGCATCGAGCTGCAGCAGCGCATGAATGACTTCGCCACCGGCCAGCTGCAGGTCGCCGACGGTGTGCTGAGCAGCGTGGGCGATGTCCTGCAACTGGTGCGCGAGGGCGTCATCCAGGCGGGCAACGGCGGCTACTCGGCTGCCGACCGGCACCAGATCGCCACCCAGCTCCGGGGCTACCGCGAGGAGCTGCTGGCCCTGGCCAACCGGCCTGATGGCGTGGGCGGTTTCCTCTTCGGCGGTCAGGGCAGCAAGACGGCCCCGTTCACCGAGGGCGCCTCGGTGACCTACGATGCGCAGCCCGGCGAGCAGGAAGTGGGCCTGGACGCCACTTCGGCCACGGTGCTGGACGGGCGCCATACCTTCATGGACATCCCGGCGGCCACCGGCACCCAGAGCATCTTCGACCTGCTCGATCAGACCATCGCGGTGCTCGACGATGCCACCAGCACCGGGGCCACCGTGAGCAGCACGGTCAAAGACGCCGTCTCCGGCCTGGATTTCGCGATGGATCGGGTGTCCACCAAGCGCACCGAGGTCGGCGAGGGGCTGCGCGCTCTCGAGGCGCGCGACAAGCTGGCGGCCGACGGTTCGCTGCAGCTGTCCTCGCAGCTCTCCAAGCTGGTCGATGTCGATTACGCCAAGGCGATCTCCGAATTCCAGAACAACCAGACCGCGCTCACGGCGGCCATGCGCTCCTACGCCCAGATCTCGAAGATGTCCCTGTTCGACTACCTCTGAGCGGGCGGGCTCGCCGCGATAGAATCCGGCGATGAATCAGGATGACCTCAAGCGGGCCGTGGCCCGCGCCGCGCTCGACGAGCTGGTGCCTGGCTGCGTGGTCGGGGTAGGCACCGGCTCCACCGTCGACTGCTTCATCGATGCCCTGGGAGAGCAGGCCGCGCGCTGTCCCGGCGCGATTTCAAGTTCGGAGCGCAGCAGCGCCCGGCTGAAGCGGGTGGGCATTCCGGTGCTGGGCATCGATGAGGCCCTCGCGCAAGGCCTGCCCCTGCCGGTCTATGTCGATGGCGCCGACGAGATCGATGGCGAGCGCCGCATGATCAAGGGCGGGGGTGGCGCGCTCACCCGCGAGAAGATCGTGGCCTCGGCCTTCGAGCGCTTCGTGTGCATCGTTGATGCCTCCAAGCGCGTCGCGCGTCTCGGGCGGTTTCCGCTGCCGGTCGAGGTCATTCCCATGGCCGCGGCGCTGGTGGCCAGTCGGCTGAGCGCGCTCGGGGGTCAGGTGGCCGCGCGGGCCGGGTTCGTCACCGACAACGGCAACTCCATCCTGGACGTGAGCGGTCTGCACATCGATGACCCGGCGGGCCTCGAGGCCCGCATCGGGCTGTGGCCCGGGGTGGTCAGCGTGGGGCTGTTCGCGATCGCGCCGGCCACCGTGGTGCTGGTGGCCGGGCAGGACGGCGTGCGGCGCTACGCCTGACAGGGCGCGTCAGGCCGGGGGCACGAAACCGGCCGGCTGGTCGCCGCCGTCGCCAAAGAAGTACTTCTCCATCTGGGCGGCCAGATACTTGCGGGCGCGCGCATCGGCAAGGCTCAGCCGGTTCTCGTTCACCAGCATGGTCTGGTGCTTGAGCCAGGCCTGCCAGGCCTCCTTCGAGACGCTTTCCCAGAGGCGCTTGCCGAGCTCGCCCGGGTAGGGCGGGTAGTCGAGGCCTTCGGCTTCCTTCTGCAGCTTCACGCAGGTGACGGTTCGGGTCATCGGGCTTCCTGAACGGATCGAAAGGCCGGCATTGTCGCCGGTTTGCGGCGGAACCGAAAACGTCACCCCCGACGGCGTCAGGTTGCCGTCGGTCGGCGGCTGCCTGCCGCCGGGTTTCGGGCCGTCGGGGCCGCTCGGCCGCTCCCGGACAATGTGAGAGACCCTCTCAGCCACCCGTGGACCCGCGCCCCGATCTCCCGCTTGCCGCGCCGCTGCCGTCGACCCCGGCAGGCGGCAGTCTTCGGGCTGTCTGTCGGCAGGCGGTCGACTGGCTGGGCGCCCGGTCTCCCGGAGGCGGCGACCTCAAGGCCTGGTTGCCCGCAGTGCTCGCCGTGGCCCTCTCGGTCTTCGTGGGGATCTCGGTCTGGCAGACCCGCCAGGCCCGACAGGTGCATGACCTGGCGGCCGATTTCTCGGTCGAGTCGCGTGAGCTCGCCATGCGGCTGCAGGAGCGGATGACCGCTTACCGTCAGATCCTGCGCGGCACCCGATCGCTGTGGACGGTGCAGGGCGTGCTGAGCCGCGAGGAGTGGTGGCGCCATGTGGCCCATCTGATGCTGCAGACCGATTTCCCGGGCGTGCGCGGCCTTGGCGTCACGCCCTTCGTGGCCCGTGAGCATCAGGAACGCCATGTGGGCCGCATGCAGCGCCACGGTTATCCCGACTACCAGCTGCAGGCCGTGTCGGCTGACGGGTCGCTCGCGCCGGTGGCGCGGCTGGCGCCCGAGACCCCGGCCAACCTCGCGTTGATCGGCACCGATCTGGCGGCCATGCCGGCGCTGCGCGAGGCGATGCGCGTCAGCGGCGAGCGCGGCCTCACCCGGCTCAGTGCGCCGGTCATGCTGCAGAACGGCGCGGCCGAGCGACCGCATGTGCTCATGCTGCAGGCGGTGTACGAGCCCGGCAGCGCCCCCGACCGCGGCACCCCCTTCGGCTGGGTGTTCGCGCTCTTCGACACTCGCGAGCTCATCTCGGCCACCCTGGGCACCTTGCCGGCGAACCTGCGGCTGCGGGTGCAGACCGGCAAGGACGGCGCGGGTCAGGTGACGATCTTCGACAGCCATCCGAACGGGCTGGCCTTGCGCGGGGATCGCGAGCCGCTGAAGACCACCGCCCCGCTGGCGATCGACGGGCAGGAATGGCTGCTGGTCTTCGAGGGATTTCCCCGGGCCTACACGCATCTCTCGCCGCTGTCGGGCGAACTGCTGGCCATCCTGATGATCTGCGGGCTGTTCGGGTTGAGCGTGGTGCTGGCCACCCAGTCGCGCCTGGGCGCGCTGCGCCTGCGCCGACTCAGCGCCGAGCTCGAGGCCAGCAACCAGCGCTACCTGTTCCTGGCCACGCACGATGCACTCACCCGCGTGGCCAATCGCGCGCTCTTCCATGAACGGCTGGCCGATGCGCTCAGCCGGTCAGAGAGGCACGCGCGGTGTTTCGGCCTGATCTACATCGACCTCGACCACTTCAAGCAGGCCAACGACCGTTTCGGGCACGAGGTGGGCGACCTGCTGCTGGTCGAGGCCACGCAACGGATGCAGGCCCTGCTGCGGGACACCGATCTGCTCGCCCGGCGGGGCGGCGACGAGTTCGTGGTGCTGCTCGATGAGCTGGCCGGCGCCGATGACGCCGGCATCGTGGCGGCACGCATCTGCGCCGAGCTGGCCCGGCCGTTCCTGTTGCAGGGCCATGAGGTGAGGGTCTCGGGCAGCCTCGGCGTGGCGGTGTATCCGCGCGACGGCAGCGATGCCGATGCCCTGATCGCGGTGGCTGACCGGCGCATGTACGTCGTGAAGAGAGGAGGGCGCAATGCCTGGCTCGCATCGGATGACTGAACGGCGCTGTCCGCGTGCGCGGCAGCATGGTCTTTCGCTGGTGTCGATCACGGCCGGGTTGGCCGTGGTGGCCATCCTGGCCGCCATCGCGTTGCCCACGTATGCCAGCTACACCCGCCGTGTCTACATCAGCGACGGTCTGGAGATGGCCATGCCGGCCAAGGTGGCGGCCACCGAATACTACGAACTGAACAAGGGCAAGCCGAACCCGCCGGCGCAGATCATCGACCTGGGCCAGGAGCAGATCATCGAGTACAACCTGCCCGAAGAGGTGGGGTCCTGGACCGGCAAGGGAGTGCAGTCGGTGCGCCTGGCGGGCGCCATGGTGGTGGTGGTCTATTCCACCCGGATCGACCCCCAGGGGCAGACGAACTACTTCCTGGTGCTCAAGCCGAGCAGCGTCGCCAACAAGACGGTCTGGTCATGCCTGAGCGGCGATGCCGCTGGCGCGGCGCTGATCGAGGCCAACTATCAGATGCCCTACGGCATGGGCATGCCCACTTCCCTCGCGAGCTCGGTATGTCGAAACAGTTGATGCAACACTCCTGCGGCATGTGCGTTGCCCGCCGCCAGCGCGGGTGGTCGGTGATGTCGGTTCTGACGGGGCTGGTGGTGGTGGGCATCCTGGCCGCGATCACCATGCCCACCTACGCCAGCTACACCCGCCGGGTCTACATCAGCCAGGGCCTGGAGCTCGCCATGCCGGCCAAGGCGGCGGCGACCGAGTACTACGAGCTCAACAAGGGCAAGTCCCGGCCGAGCAGGCCTCTCCTTGCGATGGCGCTCCCTGAAGACGGCGGTCCCCCGCCGCTGCCGGCGCCCGAGCTGATCGAGGCCTGGCCCAGCAAGCAGGTGGAGGCGCTGTATCGCGCGGACACCCTGGTGGTGGTGAAGTACGCGCCTGCGGTGGACCCGGATGGCGTCAAGCGCTACTACCTGGTGCTCAAGCCCTCTGGCGGGGCGGGCGGCACGGTCTGGGCTTGCCTCAGCGATGCGGCCGCCAAGGCGGCCATGGATTCGGCCCAAGTCGGGGTCCCCGGGGCCGAGCCCATGCCCGCCTCGCTCGCGGGCACCGTCTGCCGCTAGGCGCGGCACGGGCGCGCGGCATGGGACGACGGCTGCTCAGAGCGTCTTGATCAGCACCTGCGACTTGCGCTGCCAGTTGTAGAGGTGGCGCCGCTCGCGCGGCAGCTCCTCGACATCGGCCTGCACGAAGCCGCGCTTCTGGAACCAGTGCATGGTGCGGGTGGTGAGCACGAACAGCCGGCGCAGGCCGGCCGCGCGGGCGCGCTGCTCGATGCGCTTGAGCAGGCGCTCGCCGTCGCCCTTGCCCTGCACCTGCGGATTGACCGCCAGGCAGGCCATCTCGCCGATGGCATCCTCGGGGTAGGGGTAGAGCGCCGCGCAGCCGAAGATCACGCCGTCATGTTCGATGACGGTGAAGTTGCTCACCTCGCGCTCGATGCGGGCGCGGTCGCGACGCACCAGGGTGCCGTCTTCCTCGAGCGGGCGGATCAGGGCCACCAGCCCGCCGACATCATCGACGGTGGCCTCGCGCAGCGCCTCGAGGGTCTCCTCGACCACCATGGTGCCCACCCCGTCGTGCTGGAAGAGTTCGAGCAGGGTGCTGCCGTCCACGGCAAACGGGATGATGTGGGCCCGCGCCACGCCGCCCTCGCAGGCGCGCAGCGCATGGCGCAGGTAGCGGGCGGTGGGCGCGGGCAGGCCGCCCTCGCGCAGCAGCGCCTGGGCGTCGGCCTCCGAGACCTCGCCGATCACCGCGCCATCGGGGCCCAGCACTCCCGGGGTTTCGGAGACGAAGACCAGCTTGTCGGCATCGAGCGCGATGGCGGTGGTGGCGGCCACGTCTTCCATGCCGAGGTTGAAGGCCTCGCCGGTGGCCGAAAAGCCGATGTTGGACAGCAGCACGATGGCGCCGCTCTGCAGCGCGAACCGGATGGTGTCGGCCTCGATGCGCCGGGCCACGCCGGTGTGGCCGAAATCGACGCCGTCGACGATGCCCAGCGGGCTGGCCCCCACCAGGTTGCCCGACACCACCCGCACCGAGGAGTGGGCCATGGGCGTGTTGGGCAGCCCCAGCGAGAACGCGGCCTCGATGTCGAGACGGATCTCGCCCGAGGCCTCCTTGGCGCACTCCATGGCCACGGGGTCGGTGATGCGCTGGCCGCTGGCGTAGCGCGGCGATTCGCCCCGCAGGCGCAACTGCTCGTTGATCTGCGGCCGCGAGCCGAACACCACCACCAGGCGCATGCCCATGGCATTGAGCAGGCCGATGTCCTGGGCGAGCGCGGGCAGACGCCCGGCCTGGACCAGTTCGCCGGGAAAGGCCACCACCAGGGTCTTGCCCCGGAACGCGTGGATGTAGGGCGCGACGCGGCGCAGCCAGTCGACGAACTGCTGCGGGTCGGGCAGGGCGGTGGAGGCGGTCATCGGCTCATTATAATTTCGCGGTGACCCCTGACCTGCGGCCGCTGCCGGCTTTCGAGTTTCCCGAGGCGCTGCCGGTCAGCGCGCGTCGCGACGAGATCGCGCAGGCCATCCTCGCCCATCCGGTGGTGATCGTCTGCGGCGAGACCGGCTCGGGCAAGACCACGCAGCTGCCCAAGATCGCCGCCGCCCTCGCCGGGCGCGGCCGCCGGGGCCTCATCGGGCACACCCAGCCGCGCCGGCTGGCGGCCACCACCGTGGCGCGGCGCATCGCCGAGGAGCTCGGCTCGCCGCTGGGGGTGCATGTCGGCCACAAGATCCGCTTCAGCGAGACCTTCAGCCGTGGCGCCTGCATCAAGCTGATGACCGACGGCATCCTGCTCGCCGAGAGCCAGGCCGACCCGCTGCTGCGGGCCTACGACACCCTGATCATCGACGAGGCCCACGAGCGCAGCCTGAACATCGACTTCCTGCTGGGCTACCTGCGTCAGCTGCTCGAGGGCCCGCGTCGTGACGACCTCAAGCTGGTGGTCACCTCGGCCACCATCGATGCCGAGCGCTTTGCGCGGCATTTCACCCTCGGGGGCAGGCCCGCGCCGGTGATCGAGGTGTCCGGGCGCCTGTATCCGGTGGAGATCCGCTACCGGGAGTTCGACGAGGCGGCGCGCGACGACGACGACGAGGACGACCTGCCCTCGCGCATCGAGGAGGCGGTCGAGGAGCTCTGGCGCGAGCGCCCGGGCGACGTGCTGGTGTTCCTGCCTGGCGAGCGCGAGATCCGCGATGCCGCCGAGCACCTGCGCCGGGCCCAGGCGCGCGCCGCGGGTGGCGCCCGCGGCGGGCCGCTCGGGCGCGGTCCGGTGGAGGTGCTGCCGCTCTTCTCGCGGCTGTCGGCGGCCGACCAGCAGCGGGTGTTCTCGGGCTCGGGCGGACGGCGGATCGTGCTCGCCACCAACGTGGCCGAGACCTCGCTCACCGTGCCCGGCATCCGCTACGTGATCGACACCGGCACCGCGCGGGTCAAGCGCTACCGCTACCGCAGCAAGGTGGAGCAGCTGCAGATCGAGCCGATCTCGCAGGCCGCGGCCAACCAGCGTGCCGGCCGCTGCGGCCGGGTGGCCGACGGGGTGTGCGTGCGCCTGTATGGCGAGAGCGACTTCACCGGCCGACCCCGGTTCACCGACCCCGAGGTGCTGCGCTCCTCGCTGGCGGCGGTGATCCTGCGCATGAAGGCCTTGCGGCTGGCCGAGATCGAGGCCTTCCCGTTCATCGATCCGCCGCCGCGCAAGGCGATCGCCGACGGCTACGCGCTGTTGCGCGAGCTCGATGCGCTCGACGAGCGCAACCAGCTCACCGAGACCGGCCGGCAGCTGGCGCGGCTCCCGGTCGACCCGCACATCGGCCGCATGCTGCTGGCCGCCCGTGACGGCCAGTGCCTGCGCGAGATGCTGGTGATCGCGGCCTCGCTGTCGTCCCAGGACCCGCGCGAGCGGCCCATGGATGCGCAGCAGGCGGCCGACCAGCAGCACCGGCGCTTTGTCGACGAGCACTCCGACTTCAGCGCCATCGTCCGGCTCTGGGACTACTGGCGCAACGCGCAGACCGAGGGGCTCAGCAACCGGCGTCTGCAGACGCGGCTGGAGCGGGAGTTCCTGTCGCCGCGCAAGCTGCGCGAGTGGTCCGATGTGCATGCCCAGCTCGCCGACGCGGTGGCCGAGATGCGCTGGCGGGTCAACACCGGCCCGGCCACCTACGAGCAGCTTCATCGGGCGCTGCTCACCGGCATGCTCGGCAACCTGGGGTCGCGTGCGCCCGACGAACCGCACTACCAGGGCACCCACGAAACCCGCTTCGCGATCCACCCCGGCTCGACGCTGGCTCGCAAGCCGCCACGCTGGCTGATGGCCGCCGAGCTGGTCGATACCGCGCGCCTCTATGCCCGCACGGTGGCGCGCATCGAGCCGGCCTGGATCGAGCAGGCGGCCGGTCATCTCATCCGCCGATCGTTCAGCGAGCCGCACTGGGAGCGCAAGGCCGGACAGGTGGTGGCCTTCGAGCGCGGCGTGCTCTACGGGCTGACCATCTGGTCGCAGCGCCGTGTGCAGTACGGCGCGCGCGATCCGGTGCTCGCGCGCGAGCTGCTCATCCGCGAGGCCCTGGTGGCCATGGACTGGGACAGCGAGCTGCCCTTTTTCAGGCACAACCGGCGCCTGATCGCCGAGATCCGCAAGCTCGAGCAGCAGATCCGCCGCCCCGATCTGCTGGTCGACGAAGCCTGGCTGCGCGACTGGTTCGAGGCCCGCGTGCCCGAGGGCGTGCATTCCGCGGCGCTGCTGGAGCGCTGGTACCGCGAGACCGTGCCGGGCAGCCCCGGTCTGCTGATGCTCTCCCGCGAGGAGCTCATGCGCAAGGACGCGGCCGGCGTGGGCAGCGATGCCTTCCCGCGGCGCCTGCTGATGCGCGGGCTGGGCTTCGATCTCGACTACCGCTTCGACCCTGGCGCTGCCGATGACGGCGCCACGCTCACCGTGCCGCTGTTCGCGCTCAACCAGGTCGACGCGGTGCGCTGCGAGTGGCTGGTGCCGGGCATGCTCGCCGACAAGGTGGGCGCGCTGGTGAAGTCGCTGCCGCAGAAGCTGCGCCGCCATCTCGTGCCGCTGCCCGAGTGGGTGGAGGGCTTCGTCGCGCGCGCCACCGACCCGCAGACCGGCGAGGCCCGGGCCACGCAGCCGCTGGTCAATGCCCTGGTCGAAGACCTGCGCCTGACCCGGCAGCTTGCCGTCACTCCGGCCGACTTCAAGCTCGAGACGGTGCCGCCCCATCTCTTCATGAACTTCCGGCTGGTCGATGCCCACGGCGGGGTGCTCGATCTGTCGCGCCATCTCGCCGAGCTGCGCGCACGGCATGGCGAACGCGCCCAGGGCAGTTTCCAGGAGGCGCTGCGCCGGGTGGCCGGACGAGTCGTGGCGGCGCCTGGGGCCGCGCCTCAGGCCAGCTCCCACGTCGCATCCCGGGCCGCACCCGAGGGGGCGTCCGGGTCCGCCACCGACGCGGTCGCGCGCGCCGCATCCGGCGGTGCGACGGCCGGCGCGCTCACCACGGCGGCGGCAAGTCCGGGCACCGGCGCCAAGGCCGCGGCGCTGGTGACGCAGGCCGGGCAGCGCTATCGCGAGTGGTCCTTCGGGGCGCTGCCCGAGATCATGGAACTGGCCCGTGGGCGCGACACCCTGATCGGCTATCCGGCCCTGGTGGATGTCGGCGATGCGGTCGAGCTGCAGGTCTTCGATTCCCCCGACGAGGCGCGGATCACCCACCGGCGCGGGCTGAACCGGCTGTTCGCGATCGTGCTGCGCGAACCCTTGCGCTTCTTCGAGCGCAATCTGCCCGAGGCGCGACGTCTGGAGCTGGCCTATGCGCCCTTCGGGGGTGCCGATGATCTGCGGCGCGAGCTGATCGGCGTGCTGATCGACCGCGCCTGCCTCGCCGAACCGCTGCCGGCCGACGCGGCGTCCTTCTCCGAGCGGCTGGCCCAGTGCCGTCCCAGGCTGAACCTGATTGGCCAGGAGGTGGCGCGCGCGCTGCTCACGGTGCTCGAGGAGCATCAGGCGGTGCAGCGCAAGCTGCCGCAGGCCCGCCCGCACCCGGCGGTGACGGCCGACCTCACCCAGCAACTGGCCGCGCTGCTGCCGCCGCGCTGGCTCTCGCTCACCCCGCCCGGGCAGCTTGCGCACCTGCCGCGCTACCTCAAGGCGGTG
This sequence comes from Burkholderiales bacterium, assembly GCA_037146935.1. GTDB lineage: Bacteria > Pseudomonadota > Gammaproteobacteria > Burkholderiales > Burkholderiaceae_E > Quisquiliibacterium. Next base: position 109,088 of record JBAWWD010000009.1, on the reverse strand, counting down.
GCCCTGCGCCTGGACAAGCTGCGCGCCGATCCGGCCCGCGATGCCGCGCAGATGGCCGAGCTGGCCGCGCTGCAGGCGCCCTGGCGCCGTGCCCTGGCCCAGCGCCGCGGTCAGCCCGATCCGCGGCTGGAGGAGTTCCGGTGGTTGCTCGAGGAACTGCGGGTGTCGCTGTTCGCGCAGGAGTTGCGCACGCCGATGCCGGTGTCGATCAAGCGGCTGCAGAAGGCCTGGGCCGCCATCGCCGCGTCGGGCTGAGCGGCCTCGCGCGCCTCAGGCGCGCAGCCCCAGCAGCCAGATCACGGTGGACACGCTGATCAGCGAGACGAAGGTGCCGGCCAGGATGGCCGAGCTGATCTCGTGCGCGGGCAACTGGTAGCGCTGCGCGATGATGAAGGTGTTGCTGGCGGCCGGCAGGCTGGCTGCCAGCACCCCGACCGCCGCGGCGCGATGGTCCACATCGAACACCCCGTAGAGCAGCAACGCGGCGAGCGCGGGGTGCACCAGCAGCTTGAGCACCATCAAGCCGGTGACCGCGGGCTCGATGCTGATGCGGCGGTCACCCAGCGAGGCGCCGATCGCGAACAGCGCGCAGGGGCCGGCGGCCGCGCCCATCAGGCGGATGAAGTTGTCGAGCGCGCCCGGCATGGGCGGCGCGGCCAGCGACCAGGCCAGCCCCACGGCGATCGACATCACCAGGGGGCTGCGCACGAGGCCGCTGATGATGGTGACCGGCACCGAGCGGGTGGGGCCGCCGGCACCGCCATGGCGTCGGCGCTCCAGTTCGAGCAGCGCGATGGCCAGGGTGATCACCAGGAAGATGTCGCTCATCATGGCGAGGATCATCGAGGGCACCAGATCGCGGCCGAGTTCGCCCACCAGCGGCACGCCGAGATAGCCGACGTTGCCGTGGGCGGTGTTCAGCCCGAAGGTGGTTGCCCGCGAGCGCTCCAGGGCGCGCGCCTGCGGGTCGGTGGGCGGGCCCTTGCGGGGCGGCAGGGATGCCGCGCGGGTGAACAGAAAGACCGCGAGCGTGGCCAGGGCATAGCCCAGCGCGAAGCGCCAGTCGGTCAGGGTGGTGATCGGTTGCGTGGCCACCACCCGGAAGAGCATGGCCGGCAGCGCGAAGTAGAAGACGAACGCGTTCAGGCCCTGCACCGCCTGCGCGGGCAGCAGCCCGCCCCGCTGGCCGAAGAAACCGCAGAAGACGAGGGCAAATACCGGGAGGGTGACTTCGAGAACGCTCAGCATGGCCGGAACCGAGTCCGCAGTCTAATAGAATGGCGAAAGCGGCCGCTTTCCGGCCGGCCGCTGCGGCCTGCCGCCACGCCGGCGATCCCGTTGTCTTCAGGTGCGTCATGACCCTCGCCTCCGTCTCCCGCCGCGTCTTCGCGCTTCAGGCCGCGCTGGCGGCCGCCGGGGCTGGCGCCCAGACCGCCGCAGCCCCGTCCAGCCCCGCCGCGCTGCCGCTGGCCATCGTGCTCAACAGCCGTGATGCCTCGGTCTCGCTGATCGACCAGAAGACCTTCCAGGAGGTGGGCCGGGTCGATGTCGGCAAGGAGCCCCACCACCTCTATCCCAAGCCCGACGGTCGCTCGCTCATCGTGGCCAATGCCATCAGCAACGACCTGCACTTCCTGGACCCGGCCACCGGCCAGGTGCAGCGGCGCCTGCGCCAGATAGACGACCCCTACCAGATCGGATTCTCGCCCGACAACCGCTGGTTCGTGGCGGTGTGCCTGCGCCTTGACCGGGTCGATCTGTACCACTACGACGGCACCGACATCCGCCTGGCGCGCCGCGTGCCCACGCCCAAGGCGCCCAGCCATGTCTGGTTCTCGGCCGACAGCCGCATGGCCTTCGTCACGCTGCAGGACAGCGACGAGATCGCCGCCATCGACCTGCAGACCCAGGACGTCGCCTGGAAGCTGCGCCTGGGCCGCCAGCCCGCCGGCATCCTGGTCACCCCTGATGACCGGCATCTGCTGGTGGGGGTCATGGGCCAGGACCATGTCGATGTCATCGACTGGCGGGCGCGACGCAGCGTCGCCCGCCTGCGCACCGGGCGCGGCGCGCACAACTTCCGTGGCGCCGGAGACCGCCGGCATGTCTATGTCTCCAACCGGGTGGACAACACCATCTGCCGCATCGACATGAACAGCCTGCAGGTGGTGCAGACCATCCCGGTGCCGGGCGGCCCCGACTGCATGGAGATCCTCGATGACCGGCGCACCATGTGGGTCACCGCGCGCTTCGCCCGGCAGGTGGCGATCGTCGACCTCGACGCCGGCCGCGTCACGCGCACCGTGCCGGTGGGGCGTTCGCCCCACGGTGTCTACCTGCACAACCGGGCGCCGCTGATCTGATGCGCCCCATGCGCTGGCGGCTCTGGGTGTCCTTGGCGCTGCTGCCCGGGCTCGCGCTCGCGCAGCCCGCCACGGCGCCAGCGCCGGCCTGTCGCGGCCAGGTCTATCTCACCTTCGACACCGGCAACATGAGTCAGGCCGAGCTCATCGCCGACACGCTCTCGCGTCATGGCGTGAAGGCCACCTTCTTCCTGGCCAACGAGCGCACGCCGCGCGGCGATCATTCCCTCGACGATGCCTGGGCCGGGTTCTGGCGCGCGCGCGTGGCCGAGGGCCATGCCTTCGGCTCGCACACCTTCGACCACGTCTACCTGCGCGCCGCGCCGGCGGGCGATGATCGGGCGGTCACCCTGGCCAAGCCCCAGTTCGGGCCGCAGGCCGGCCGCGCCCAGCGCTGGGACGCGGCCGCGCTGTGTGCCGAGCTCGCGCGGGTCGATGCCCGTCTGCGCGCGCTGGCTGGCCGCGGGCTCGATCCGATCTGGCGCGCGCCGGGCGGGCGGGCGCCCGCGTCGGCCATGCAGGCCGCGCAGGCCTGCGGCTATCGGCATGTGCACTGGGCCAGCGCCGGCTTCCTGGGTGACGAACTGCCCTCCGAGACCCACCCCAATGCGCAACTGCTGCGTCAGGCCCTGACCGGCATCCGCGACGGCGACATCCTGATCGCCCACCTGGGCATCTGGTCGCGGCGCGACCCCTGGGCGCCCATGCTCGATCCGCTGATCACCGGCCTGAAGGCCCGGGGCCTGTGCTTTGCCACGCTGCGCGAGCATCCCGGCCTGCCGCCCTCCTGATCACGGCAACCCTGGCTCCACGCCTCACGGCCCGCTCCCCACCCAACGCCTCTTGCGCCTCGCATGACCCCGGCCACCCTCATCGATCACCTGAGTCCGCTCTGGCAGTGGCCTGCCGATCGTTTCGGCGACGCGCAGCGCTGGCTCTTCGAGCAGGCGGTGCAGCCGCTGCTCTACCAGCTGGGCGCCATGCACCTGGCCGAGATGGCCTTCGATGCCGTGGAGTGGTTCCTGGTGGGCATCCTCGAGGTGGCGCTGCTCGCGGCGGTGATGGGCGCGCTCGAGCGCCGTCGGCCGGCCGAGCCGCTGCAGGACCATGCCGCGGTGCGCACCGACATCGTCTACACCCTGCTGCACCGGCTGGGCCTGCTGCCGCTGCTGGCGTTCGCGCTGTTCACGCCGCTGATCGACGGGCTGGAGGCGCAGCTCCGATTCCTCGAGGTCTCACGACCCAACATCGACCAGCTCTGGCCGGGCATCACCGACCTGCCGCTGGTGGCCTTCCTGATCTACCTGGTGGTGCTCGATCTGCTCGACTACGCCATCCACCGCGGGCAGCACGCCTGGCGCTGGTGGTGGGCGCTGCACGCCGTGCACCACAGCCAGCGGCAGATGACCTTCTGGAGCGATGATCGCAACCACCTGCTCGATGCCCTGCTGCGCGACGGCCTGTTCGCGCTGACCGCGCTGGCGATCGGCGTGGGGCCCGGCCACTTCGTGGCGCTGGTGGTCGCCTCGCGCCTGATCCAGAGCCTGCAGCATGCCAACCTGCGCTGGCGCTGGGGCGGGGTGCTCGAGCGGGTGCTGGTCAGCCCCAGCTTCCATCGACGTCACCATGCCATCGGCGTGGGCCACGAGGGGCCGGCCGGGGGCTGCAACTTCGCAGTGCTCTTCCCGGTCTGGGACATTCTCTTTCGCACCGCTGATTTCCGCCCCGGCTTCCTGCCCACCGGCATCGCCGACCAGCTTTCGGGCCAGGACTACGGCCGCGGCTTCTGGCGGCAGCAGTGGCTGGCGCTGCGTCGCATGGCCATGGCCTTGCGGCGTCGCGATTCCCGTCCGGCCTGAGCCTCGCGGCCGCCTTTCTTCGGAGATTCCTCATGAGCCGCGTGCTCGCCGCCTTCTGGCGATCCCTGTCCAGCCAGCTTCACCCGCGCATGATGGGCCTGCTGGTGCTGCCCTTCGCGGCCACCCTGGTGTTCTGGATCGCGGCCTGGATCTGGCTCTGGGACCCGCTCAATGCCTGGCTGCGCAGCCTCATGTACGGCCGCGACAGCCTGCCGATGATCAGCGGCTGGCTCAACATGGTGGGGCTGCAGCGGGTGGGCACCCTGGCCAGCGCGCTGGTGGCGCTGATGCTGCTCGCGCCGCTGATGTTCGTGCTGGCGATGGTGCTGGTCTCGGTGGCGGCCACGCCGGTGGTCATGCGTCATCTGTCGCGCCGGCACTATCCCGATGTGGCGGTCGCCGGCGGCTGGTCTGTGGTGCGCGGCATCGGCGTGGCGCTGGGCGCGCTGGCCGTCTTCCTGCTCGGCTACCTGGTGACGCTGCCGTTCTGGCTGATCCCGTTCGCGGGATTCCTGGTGCCCTGGTTCTGGTGGAGCTGGCTCACCGCGCGCATGCTGCGCTTCGACAGTCTCTCGGAGCATGCCAGCGCCGCCGAGCGCGACCTGCTCATCGACCGCCATGGCCGCGGCTACCTCGCCCTGGGCATGCTGGTCACGCTGCTCAACTACGTGCCGCCGCTGTTCCTGGTCACGCCGGTGCTCTCGTCGCTGGCCTTCGGGCACTTCTCGCTGGCGGCGCTGCGCGAGCTGCGGGCGGCGGGTGGCGCGGCCGCAATCGGTTCAGCGGGCGCGGCGCCGGTGCCCGCGCCTACTCCTTCCCGCGAGGCCTGAGCATGGCATTCGGACTGATCATCATCGGTGACGAGATCCTGTCGGGCAAACGGCAGGACAAGCATTTCCCGCGCGTGCTCGAACTGCTCACGGCGCGTGGCCTGGGCCTGGCCTGGGTGCGCTACCTGGGCGATGACCGCGAGCGGCTGGTGGCGGCGCTGCGCGACTCCTTCGCGAGCGAGGACACGGTCTTCTCCTGCGGCGGCATCGGCGCCACGCCCGATGACCACACCCGCCAGGCCGCGGCCGCGGCGCTCGGGCTGCCGCTCGCGCTGCATCCCGAGGCACAGGCCCTGATCGCCGAGCGCACCGCCGAGATGGCCCGCGAGGGCAAGGGCAATGCCGACATGAGCACCCCCGAGAACCGCCAGCGGCTGCGCATGGGCGAGTTCCCGGCCGGCGCGGCGATCATCCCCAACCCCTACAACCGCATCCCCGGCTTCGCGATCCGGCAGCACTACTTCGTGCCCGGCTTCCCGGTCATGGCCTGGCCGATGATCGAGTGGGTGCTCGACCACCACTACGCGCACCTGCATCATCGTCAGCCGCAGGCCGAGCGCTCGCTGCTGCTCTTCCAGACCCCGGAGTCGGCGGCCACCCCGCTGATGGAGGCGATCGAGACCCGCTTCCCGGGCGTCAAGGTGTTCTCGCTGCCCTCGGTGGGCGATGACCGCCGCGCCCGGCACATCGAGCTCGGCGTGAAGGGGCCGGTGGCGCTGGTTGCGGCGGCATGGCCTGAACTGGACGCGGGCGCGCGGGCGCTCGGGCCGGTGGAAGACCTGCCGGGCGCCGGCGCCGCCCGCTGAACGCGCGTCATCCCGCATCGATCCCGACCCGAAGGAATCCATCATGAACATGCCGATCGATCCCGGCCTGCGCCAGGTCACCCTCGACGACAAGTACGACGCCACCGAGGGGCGGGTGTATCTCACCGGCACGCAGGCGCTGGTGCGGCTGCCGCTGATGCAGCGCCAGCGCGATCTCGCCGCCGGCCTGAACACCGCGGGCTACATCACCGGCTACCGCGGCTCGCCGGTGGGCGGGTTCGACCAGGCCCTGTGGCGGGCCCGCCGCCAGCTCGACGCCCACCAGGTGCGCTTCGTGCCTGGCCTCAATGAAGACCTCGCAGCCACGGCCATCTGGGGCACGCAGCAGGTCAACTGCTTCCCTGGCGCGCGCCATGACGGCGTGTTCGCCATCTGGTACGGCAAGGGGCCGGGCGTTGACCGCAGCGGCGATGCGCTGCGCCACGCCAACCAGGCCGGCACCTCGCGCCATGGCGGCGTGCTGGCGGTGGCCGGCGACGACCACGGCGCCAAGTCCTCCACCATGGCCGCGCAGACCGACCACATCTTCAGCGCGGTGGGCATCCCGGTGCTCGCCCCGGCCACGGTGCAGGACTACATCGACCTTGGCCTGCACGGCCTGGCCCTGTCGCGCTTCGCGGGGGTGTGGGCCGCGCTCAAGGCGGTCACTGACACCATCGAGACCGCCGGCATCGTCGATGTCGGCCCCGATCGGGCGCGGCCGGTGCTGCCCGATCTGCCCGACCTGCCGCCCGGCGGGCTGCATCTGCGCCTGCCCGAGGACACCTTCCTCAAGCTCGAGGAACGGCTCATGCGGCACAAGCTGCCCGCGGCGCTCGCCTATGCGCGGGCCAACCGCCTCGATGCCAACAGTTTCGGGCGCGATGACATCGCCGCGGGCGGCGAGCCCTGCCGGCTCGCGATCGTGAGCACCGGCAAGAGCTGGCTCGATGTGATGCAGGCCCTGGCCGATCTCGGCATCGACGATGCCACTGCCCGGCGCGTCGGCCTGAAGGTGTTCAAGGTGGGCATGCCCTGGCCGCTCGAGCCCGGGGCGATCACCGCGTTCTGCGCCGGTGCCGCCGAGGTCCTGGTCATCGAGGAGAAGCGGCCGCTCATCGAGCAGCAGCTCAAGGAGCACCTCTACGGCCTGGCGGAACGCCCGCCGGTGCTCGGCAAGCGTGACCAGGATGGCGCGCCGCTGGTGCCTGACCACGGCGAGCTCTCGCCGGCATTCTGCGCGCGGCTCATCGCCGCGCGGCTGACCCGGCTGCAGCGGCTCGCTCCCGAGCAGACCCGCCGCGGCGTGATCGATGCCGCGGTGCAGGCCGGCATCGAGCGCCGGCTGGCCGAGCTCGATGCCCGCGAGAAGGGCGATGGCCGGCACTTCGAGACCATCGAGCGCATTCCGTATTTCTGCTCCGGCTGTCCGCACAACACCTCCACCCGGGTGCCCGAGGGCTCGCGGGCGCTGGCCGGCATCGGTTGCCACTACATGGCGCAATGGATGGACCGCTCCACCGCCACCTTCACGCAGATGGGCGGCGAGGGCATGACCTGGGTGGGGCAGGCGCCCTTCACCGACACCCCGCATGTCTTCCAGAACCTGGGCGACGGCACCTACAACCACTCGGGCTCGCTCGCCATCCGCCACGCCGTGGCCAGCGGCGTGCGCATGACCTACAAGATCCTCTTCAACGACGCGGTGGCCATGACCGGCGGCCAGACCCACGACGGTCAGCTCACGCCGGCGGCCATCGTGCGCCAGGTGCAGGCCGAGGGGGTGCGCCGGGTGGTGGTGGTCACCGACGAACCCGACAAATACCCCTCCGGTTACTTCCCCGGCGACGTGACCGTGCGCCATCGCGCCGATCTGGATGCGGTCCAGCGCGAACTGCGCGAGCTCGATGGCGTGACGGTCATGGTTTACGACCAGACCTGCGCGGCCGAGAAGCGCCGTCGTCGCAAGCGCGGCAGTTTCCCGGATCCGCAACGGCGCGCCTTCATCAACGAGGATGTCTGCGAGGGCTGCGGCGATTGCGGCCAGAAGTCCAACTGCGTGTCGATCGAGCCGGTCGAGACCGAGTTCGGCCGCAAGCGCGCCATCAACCAGTCGGCCTGCAACAAGGACTTCTCCTGCGTGAACGGCTTCTGCCCGAGCTTCGTCACCGTCGAGGGCGGCAAGCCGCGCAGCGGCCGGGCGGGCGCGGTGGCCGATGACGCGGTGGCCATCGGCCTGCCCGATGTCACGCTGCCGTCACTGGCCGGCACCTATTCGCTGATGGTCACCGGGATCGGTGGCACCGGGGTGGTCACCATCGGGCAGATCCTCGGCATGGCCGCGCACCTCGAGGGCCGCGGCGTGACCGTCCTCGACATGGCCGGCCTCGCGCAGAAGAACGGCGCCGTGATGAGCTTCGTCCGATTCGGACTCGATCCCTCGCAACTGCATGCGCCGCGGGTGGGCACCGCCGCGGCCGATGCGGTGATCGGCTGCGACATCGTGGTCACGGCGGGCAAGGAGGCGCTGATCCGCATGGCCCAGGGCCGCACCCGCGTGGTGGCCAACGTGGCGGCCACGCCCACCGCCGAGTTCACCCGCAACACCGAGTGGCGCTTTCCGCTGGGCAGCATGGAGGCCGCGGTGGCGGCGGCCGCGGGCGAGCAGTCGGTGTCGTTCATCGATGCCACTCGCCTGGCCACCGGCCTGATGGGCGACGCCATCGCCGCCAACATGTTCATGCTCGGTTACGCCTTCCAGAAGGGTCTCATCCCGGTCTCGGCGCGGGCGATCGATCGCGCCATCGAGCTCAACGAGGTGGCCATCGAGGCCAATCGCAAGGCCTTCCTGTGGGGGCGCCGCGCCGCGGTCGACCCGCAGCGGGTCAGCGAGGTGGCCACGCCTGCCCGGGCGCTGCCGCCCTCGCGCCAGCGCTCCGAGACGCTCGACGAGCTCATCGCGCGGCGCGTGGATTTCCTCACCGGCTACCAGAACGACGCCTGGGCGCGCCGCTATCTGGCGGTGGTCGAGCGGGTGCGCCGGGCTGAGGCGGCCCTGCCGGCCGGTCCGGCCGGCGAGGGCCTCGAGGCAGGCCGCTGGCCGCTGACCGAGGCGGTGGCCCGAGGCCTGTTCAAGCTGATGTCCTACAAGGACGAGTACGAGGTGGCGCGGCAGTACGCCAACCCGGCCTTCCTGGCCCGTCTGCGCGAGCAGTTCGAGGGCGACTATCACCTGCGCTTTCACCTCGCGCCCCCGCTGCTCGCGCGGCGCAATGCCGCGGGGGAGCTCGTCAAGCGGCCCTTCGGTCCCTGGCTGATGCCGGTGTTCCGTGTGCTGGCCGGCCTGCGCGGGCTGCGCGGATCGGTGCTCGATCCCTTCGGCCACACCGCCGAGCGACGCTGGGAGCGCGAGCTGATCGTGGCCTACGAGCGCACGGTGGATGAACTGCTGGCGGGCCTGACGCCGGTCAGTCGCGGGCTGGCCGCCCAGATCGCCGCCATCCCGGAGAGCATCCGTGGATTCGGCCATGTGAAGGCTCGCAATGGCGAAACGGCAAAAGCGCGGGAGCAGGAACTGCTCGCGCGCTTTCGGTCGGGGCAGGGCGCCGAGCCGGCGCCGCAGATGCGGGAAGTGATCCTGATGCGCCAGGCCTGAGGGCTCAGGCGCGGCCCGGTCCGGGGCGGACCGGGCGCAGTCCCGCAGGGGCTCAGGCGGCCTTGCGGGCGGCCGGGCGGGTGGCCTTGGTGGCGGCGGTCAGATTGGCTTCAGCCGCTTCCACGGCCTGCTTGGTCGCCTTCTGAACCTGGTCGAACGCGGTGTTGGCCGCGGAGACCGCCGATTTCATCAGGGTGACCATGCCTTCGCTGCCGGCCGGGGCGCTCTTGGCCATGGCATCGATGGAGGCCGTGAACTGCTTCTGGCCCTCGGCCATCTGCTTCTCGACCAGGCGGGCGATCTCGCCGCCGGTTTCGCTGGCGATGTCATAGACGTGCTTGGCGTAGGCGCCCATCTTGTCGGCGGTCGGCTGCAGGCCGTTGAGCGACCAGTCGCCCACCACCTTGATGTCCTTGGCGCTCATCAGGCCGCGCATCTGGTCAGCGCTTTCCTCGAACGAGGACTTCATGGCCTGGAGGTTCAGCTCGGCCAGCTTCTCGAAGGCCTCGAAGGACTTGAGCGCGACGGCCTGGAAGGTGTCGAAGGTGAGTTTCTGGGCCTGCACGAACTGCTCGGGAGTATTGACCATGGGTGCCTCGCTGCGTTGGGGGTGTCTTGGTTGGGAGCCCGGCGTTCGCACAAGGTGACCTGCGATTTGTGCGCCGCACCAATGCATTGTAGGGCTTTTTGAAATCGCGTCAAGTGATGGACGCGCGGGTGCTCACGCCTGGCTGGCCGCGATGGCGAAAAGGCCGATGTCATTGAATTGCAAAGACTTGTGCGCCATCGATCGGTTTGCGCGGGTCTGCGGCATCAATTCACCCGCCTGATGATCTGGCGGCTTGGGGCGTGACCGATGTCACATCGCAGGGTGCAGGTGCTGCGCGCTGCATTGCAATGCAACTTAGAGCCCCGGCGCCGACCGCGCGGCGGCGGACGCCGCTGGTCGGCGTTCCAAGAGTCGGCTTGAAAATCCCCTCTCAAGCGCTTCATTCACATGGTCTTTTTGGTAGACTCCGCCCGGCAGGTTCAGGGGCGTCGCGCGCGCGGTTTCGCGGCATGCGCGCCCACCTGACCGCCGCCGGTTCGGCAGCAGGGGTCGGCGGGTTCTGCATACCAAGCGGGGGTGTCCTTGTCTCGTCCTGATCGTCGCGCCGCGCGCGCCGCCATCGTCTTTCCGGCGGCCCTGCTCACCGCCTGCCTGCTGCTCGCGGCCTCGCCCACCCAGGCCCGTGAGGCCGATGCCGGCCGCTCTGCCAGTCGCGCCGCCCCCGCGCGGCAACCCGCGATCGACCGCCAGTCACCCTCGGGCAAGCTCTCCAGGGCCGAGCGCCCTGCGGGCGCGCGCCAGGCCGCGGCGCCTCAGCGCGGCGCGGGCACGGCGGCAGCGGTGGCCAGCACGGCCCGCAAGCGCCAGACCGTGGCACGCACCGCGGCGGTGCTGGCTGCCGGCGGCGCCGCTGGCGCGGTCGTGGCGGCACCGCGACTGAACGCCGCCCCGGCGCGCCTGTCGGTCGGCCAGGCCAGCGGCCTGCATGCGGTCGATGACCCGCTCGATCTGCACTCCGCGGTGGCGCTGCTGGCCGACCACCAGACCGGCGAGGTGCTGTTCTCCAAGAACTCCGATGCGGTCCTGCCGATCGCCTCCATCACCAAGGTCATGACCTCGATGGTGGTGCTCGACGCCGGCCTGCCGCTCGATGAGGTGCTGCAGATCACCGCCGACGACATCGACACCGAGAAGGGCTCGCGCTCGCGCCTGCCCCCCGGCACGCGGCTCACCCGCGGCGAACTGCTGCAGCTCGCCCTCATGGCCTCCGAGAACCGCGCCGCCCACGCCCTGGGCAGGCACTATCCCGGCGGCCTCGATGCATTCGTGACCGCCATGAACGCCAAGGCGCGCGCCGTCGGCATGTCGTCCAGCCGCTTCTCCGATCCCACCGGGCTGTCCGGGCGCAACATGGCCAGCGCGAACGATCTCGCCCGGATGATGCGCGCGGCCTACGAGTACCCGCTCATCCGTCAGTACTCCACCGCCTCGGGGCTCACGGTCGATGCCGGCCGGCGACCCGTGGCCTTTCGCAACACCAACCGCTTGATCGACCAGTCTTCCTGGTCCATCGGCCTGCAGAAGACGGGCTACATCGCCGAGGCGGGTCGCTGCCTCATCATGCAGCTGGTGATGGACTCGCGTCCCATGCTGATGGTGCTGCTCGACTCGGCTGGGCGGCACTCCCGTTATGGCGATGCCCAGCGGCTGCGGCAGTGGGTAGAGTCTGGCCACCGGCGTGGCACCGAGCGCCCCTCGGCGGGCGGTGGCGCGCCGATCCGCACCAGCTACGCGTCGGCCGGCTCGTAGCCGAGCGCCGACGAGATCTGCCCGGCGGTCTTGCAGAGCAGGTCGATCCAGTCGTCCTGCACGAAATCGGCTGGCGCGGAGATCGACAGGCCGGCCACCAGGCGGGCGGAGTCATCCCGGATGCCGGCAGCAATGCAGCGCACGCCAAGCTCCAGTTCCTCGTTGTCGCGGGCGTAGCCGCGCGCCCGCACCAGCGCCAGCTCGCGCTCGAGGCGCGCCGGCTCGGTGATGCTGTTGCGGGTGTGGCCGGCCAGCCCGGTGCGCGTGCCATAGGCGCGCACCTGGCGCGCTTCGTCAGCTGCCAGGAACAGCTTGCCCACCGAGGTGAGGTGCAGCGGCGCGCGCCCGCCCACCGCCCGCACCACCTGCATGCCCGAGCGCTCGGATACCGCCCGCTCGATGTATACGATCTCGTCGCCCTGGCGGATGGAGAGGTTCACCGGCTGGCCGGTGGCCCGGTGCAGCTCGCGCATCGGGCCGAGCGCCGCGTCGCGCACATTGAGCCGCGCCTTGACCAGGTTGCCGAGCTCGAGCAGCCGCATGCCGAGCTGATAGGCGCCAGGCTCGGAGCGGTCGACGAAGCGGGCGGTGACCAGGTCATTCAGGATGCGATGCGCGGTGGACGGGTGGAGCCCGGTGCGCTGCGAGAGTTCCTTCAGGCTGACCGCGTCGGGCTGCGCGGCCAGCGCATCGAGCAGTGCCACCAGCCGGTCGATGACCTGGATGGCGGTCTTGCCGGCGTCGGCGGGATCGGAGGAGCGTGGGCGTGACATGGCAGGGGAGCGCGGGTGGGGTGGTCTGCGCGCGCGCGGGGCGGCGCCCAGTCGCCTGAAATTCTATACCACCCTGTGAAAATCAACCGAGCCTGTCAGTTTCTGGTGTTCAGACGATGAGACGCTCGCTCGGTGACGTGCCGCCCCCGCTGCCGCGAAAGCGGCTGATCGAGAGCGAGGTGAGGTTGATCTCGGTGGGTTCGTCCAGCGCGATGCGCGCCACCGCCCGGCCCACCGCCGCGGCCTGCTGCACGCCGTGCCCCGAGAAGCCGCAGGCGTTGATCCAGGCCGGTTCGTCGGGGTCGGCGCCGATGATCGCGTTGTGGTCGGGCGTGACCTCGTAGTAGCCCCACCAGCAGGCCCGGCGGTCGAGGCTCACCTGCTCGAACCAGGGGAAGCGATCGAGCGCCGAGGCGACCACCGTATCGAGCCAGGGCCAGTCGATGCCCTCCGAGAAGCCGGTGTCGGCGGCGTTGCTCTGGCCGAAGATGAGGCGCTGGTTCTCGGAGCGGAAGTAGAAGCCGCTGCCGAGGTCGACGGTGAGCGGGTAGGGCGCGGCACGCATCAGCGAGGCCGGCAGTGGCGCGCTCGCGAACACCACCCGGCGCGCCGCATCCACCGGCACGGACAGGCCGGCCAGCGCCGCCACCTGACCCGACCAGGCCCCGGCGGCATTGACCACGCGGTCGGCGAGCAGGCTGTGCTCGCCGGCGGTGATCCGCCAGCCGCCGGGCCGGCGCTCGATCGCGCTCACCCCGGCGTTCATGCGCAGGCTGGCGCCCAGGGTGCGCGCCTGTTCGGCGTAGTGCAGGCAGATGCCATGCGGATCGACCACGCCATCCTGGGCGCACCAGGTGGCGCCGGCCAGCCCGTTCGGGTCGATCGGCACGATGCGCGCGGCCTCGGCGGGCGACAGCATCTGCACGGCCGCGCCCAGACGGCGCTGCAGGGGCACGGCCGCGCAATGCGCCGCCCAGTGCTCGGGCGGCACGAGAAAGAGATAGCCGATCGGCCGGTAGGCCGCCGCGGGCAGGTCACGGTACTCGCGCAGGCTGCTGGCCGAGAGCGCGATGTTGGTCTCGTCGGAGAACTGCAGGCGCACCCCGGCGGCGCTGCGTCCGGTGGATCCGGTGGCCGGCGCGCTTTCGCGCTCGAGCACCGCCACCCGCAGGCCGCGTTCTGCCATCCGATAGGCGCTGGCGCAGCCCATGATGCCGGCGCCGATCACGGCGACATCGAACCGCGGCACGGCGCCGCCCGCGACGCTCATGGCCGCACCGATCGGGCGGCGGGCGCGGCCTCGCCAGGCGCCGGGCTGTTGTGCCAGGCCAGACGCGCCGCGGCAAGGTCCCACAGAGCCTGGCCCACGCTCTTGAACACCACCGGGCGCCCGGCGCCGGGGGCGAGCGCTCCGGGCTCGAGATCCTCGAGCTGCGCGACCGACTCGATCGCCATGCCTGCCTGGATGAGGTCGCCGGCCTCGTGGCGAGCCCCGGCGCGGTCATCGACCACCACGCTCGCCCGGCGCACCAGCGTGGCCGGCAGTTCGCACATCTCGGGCCGGTAGGCGCCCACCGCGGCAACGAAGGCATCGTCACGCACGGCATCGGGCATCACCGGCGCAAGCGCGGTGGTGGCGGTGACGACGATCTGGCAGCGGGCCAGGGCCGCGGCGGGGTCACGGACCACCTCGGCGGGCAGGCCCAGGCCGGTCGCGTGCGCGCGCAAGGCCTCGGCGCGCGCGGGGTCGCGGCCCAGGATCCACACCCGCGTCACCGCGAGCAGTTCGGCGAACGCCTCGAGATGGGCGCGCGCCTGCACGCCGGCGCCGACCACCAGCATCTCGGCGCCGCGGGCCGCCCCCAGCCGCCTTGCTGCCAGCGCCGAGAGCGTGGCGGTGCGGCGGGCGGTCACCGTCGGGCCGTCGAGCATCAGCAGCCGCTCGCCGGTGTCGGCGCGCATCAGCAGCACCTCGCCCAGCAGGCTGGGCAGGCCGCGGCGCGGATTGTCGGCGTGGACGGTCACCAGCTTGGTGACGGCATATTCGCCGTCGCTCGCGGGCATCGCGAGCAGCACGCCGCCGGTGAGCGGCACCACCAGGCGCTCGGGCGAGAGGGTCTGACCGGCGCGCCGTCGCACCAGCATGTCGGCCAGCGCGTCGGCGAGCGCCGCGTGGGGCAGAGCGGCCGCGGTGGCGGTCGCATCGAGGAGGGTGAGGCTCATGCGAGGTGACGTTGCTGACGGGGAGGGGTGGCGGAGGGCGTGGCGGCGGCGACGGTGGTTTGCGCGTCGCTCACCCCGGGCAGTCCGCGCGCGAGGAATGCCGGGCGGCCGCGCGCGCCGCTGCTCGCGTAGTCATCGCGGGCCGCCTGCCGCGCGGCCTCGTCCCCGACTGCGCGGCCGGTTGGGTCACCGGCCGGGCCGGCCTCGATCAGCCATGCGAGCACCAGCTCGGCCAGGCGCTCGGCGCTGATCCGGTGGGTGGCATCGGTGCGCTGGAACAGCCAGTCCGACAGGGCCAGGAAGCGGCGGAAGGGCGCATCGCCGAGCACCAGCGGCAGGCTGCGCCGAAAGCGCCCGGAGTTGCCGATCAGGTCCCAGTAGCGGGCGAAGCGGCTGATGCGCTGCAGGTCGGCAAAGCCGATGTCGCGGGTGGACAGGATGTTGTAGGGCGGGGCCGGGTTGAAGCGCAGCGCGAAGGCGGCTTCATGGCGGCTGATGGGCGCGCCGCGCAGGCGCTTGAGGATGCCCACCTGGATCTCGTGCGGGGCGATGCGCGCCAGTCGATCGAAGCCCTCGCCGAAGCTCTCCAGGGTTTCGCCGGGCAGCCCGGCGATCAGGTCGACATGCAGGTGCGCCTGGGTGGCGTGCAGCAGCCAGCGCAGGTTGTCCTCGGCGGCGGTGTTGTTCTGCCGACGGCTGATCAGCGCCTGCACCTCGGGGTTCCAGGTCTGGATGCCGATCTCGAACTGCAGCGTGCCGGGCGCGAAGCGGGTGATCCGGTCGCGCAGCGCCGCCGGCAGGTGATCGGGCACGAGCTCGAAGTGCGCGAACACCGGGTCGGCCGGGTTGTTGGCCTGGCGGGCCAGGAAGAAGTCGAGGATGGCCCCGGCGGTGTCGATCCGCAGGTTGAAGGTGCGGTCGACGAAGCGGAAGCGGCGCGCGCCCCGCGCATGCAGGCTGGCCAGCGCGTCGAGCACCCGGGTCAGCTCGAAGGGCCGGGCGGTTCGGTCGAGGGCCGAGAGGCAGAACTCGCAACGGTAGGGGCAGCCCCGCGATGCCTCGAGGTAGAGGTGGCGATGGCGCAGGTCATCGTCCGTGAACTCGTCCACCGGCAGCACCAGCTCTCGCGGATCGGGGTCGCCACCGGGCACGACACGGTTCAGCGGGCGCGGCCCGTCGAGCAGCTGACGGGCGAGCAGCGCGAAGGCGGTCTCGCCTGCCCCGGTGATGACATGGTCGGCCATCGCGCAGATCGGCTGCTGATCGATCTCATGGCTGACCTCCGGGCCGCCCAGCACGATGGCCACCTCGGGCGCCACGCGGCGCAGCAGCGCCACCAGTCGCGTGGTGGCCTCGACATTCCAGATGTAGACGCCGAAGCCGATCACCCGGGGCTGGTGGGCGAGCAGCCGCTCGGCCATGTCTTCGGTAGGGGCGCCCACCACGAACTCGATGATGCGGCTGCGCGGGCGCAGCGCACCGAGATGGGCGCGCAGGCTGCGCAGACCGAGCGAGGCGTGGGCGTGGCGGGCGTTGAGCGTGCAGAGAATCAGTTCGGCCATGTCTTGCCCGGGGACAGGCGGCGCGGTCGCGCCGGCCTGATGCAGAATCATACCCATGGCCGACAAGACCCCCCACGCGCATGGCGCGGCGCTCTCCGAGATGGACATCCGGGTGCGCGCGCTCGAGACCCTGCTCACCGAGAAGGGCTACATCGATCCCGCCGCGCTCGACGCGATCATCGAGACCTACGAGCACCGCATCGGCCCGCACCTGGGCGCCCGGGTGGTGGCGCGGGCCTGGGCTGATCCCGCCTACCGCGAATGGCTGCTGCGCGACGCCACCGCGGCCGTGGCCGAGCCGGCTGACTTCGGCTTCGTCGGCCGGCAGGGCGAGCATCTCGTCGCGGTCGAGAACACCCCCGAGCAGCACAACCTCGTGGTCTGCACACTGTGCTCCTGCTACCCCTGGCCGGTGCTCGGCCTGCCGCCCGCCTGGTACAAGTCCGCGCCCTACCGGTCCCGCGCGGTGATCGACCCGCGCGGCGTGCTCGCCGATTTCGGCCTGACGCTGCCGGCCCAGACCCGCATCCGGGTCTGGGATTCCACCGCCGAGATCCGCTACCTGGTGCTGCCGATGCGGCCGCCCGGCACCGCGCACCTGGGCGAAGCCGAACTGGCCGCCCTGGTCACCCGCGACAGCATGATCGGCACCGGGCTTGCCCGCGCGCCGGGCGTCGGGGTGGCAGCATGAACGGCCCCCATGACCTGGGCGGGGCCATGGGCTTCGGCCCGGTGCAGCCCGAGCGCGACGAGCCGCTCTTCCATGAGGCCTGGGAGCGGCGCGCCTTCGCGGTCACGCTGGCAGCCGGTTTCCTGGGCCGCTGGAACATCGACATGGCCCGCAGCGCCCGTGAAAGCCTGCCGCCGGCACGCTACCTCGGCAGCAGCTACTACGAGATCTGGGCGCTCGGCCTGGAGCGGCTGCTGCAGTCGCGCGGTCTGGCCAGCGCGGCCGAGATCCAGGCGGGGCGCGCCATCGACCCACCCCTGCCCGATGTGCGGGCGGTGCCGGCGCAGGCGGTCGCCGGTGTGCTGGCCCGCGGTGGCCCCACGCTGCGCGCGGCCGCGGCACCCGCGCGCTGGCAGACGGGCGACCGGGTGCGCGCGCGCAACATCCACCCTGTGGGCCATGTGCGCCTGCCGCGTTACGTGCGCGGCCATGTCGGCGTCATCACCGCGATCCACGGCGCGCATGTCTTCCCGGACAGCAACGCCCTCGGTCAGGGCGAGCAGCCGCAGTGGCTCTACACGGTGATGTTCAGCGGGCGCGAACTCTGGGGTCCTGACGGCACGGCCGATTCGGTGTGCGTCGACTGCTGGGAGTCCTACCTCGAGGCGGCGCCCACCGAGAGCGCCCCCGCATGACTGCCGACGGGCCGCCCTGTGGCGCCGAGGGGCCGGTGTTTCGCGAACCTTGGGAGGCCCAGGCCTTCGCGCTGGTGGTGGCGCTGCACGAGCGCGGTCTGTTCACCTGGCCGCAGTGGGCAGCCTGCCTGTCGGAGACGCTCGCGCAGGCGCAGGACGAGGGTGCCGCCCCTGATGGCCACGACTACTACCGCCACTGGCTGACGGCGCTCGAGCGCCTGGTGGTCAGTCGCGGACTGGTGCCGCCGCTCAGCCTGGGCGCCATGCGCCAGGCCTGGCGCACCGCCAGCGAGCTCACGCCGCATGGCGAGGCGCCGCGCCTGCCGGGTGGCCTGCGGGCGCTCGGCAAGGCCTGAGCGCCCGCACGGGGCTCACTCGAAAGGCGGCTCGTCCCACCACGGGAAGAACCCCGGCATGTCGGTGGACACCCGGTTCGGGTACACCGGCTGGCGCTTCTCCAGGAACGAGCTCACGCCTTCGCGCGCATCGGCCGACTGGCCGCGGGCCTGCACCGCGCGGCTGTCGATGCGGTGCGCCTTCATCGGGTGATCCTGCCCGGCCATGCGCCAGAGCATCTGCCGGGTGAGCGCCACCGACACCGGGGCGGTGTTGTCGGCGATCTCGCGCGCCAGGGCGCGGGCCGCGGGCATCAGGTCGGCCGGCGCGTGCACCGAGCGCACCAGGCCGCGCTCGAGCGCCTCCTGGGCATTGAACACGCGGCCGGTGAAGCACCATTCGAGCGCGGTCTGCATGCCCACCACCCGCGACAGGAACCAGGTGGACGCGGCCTCGGGCACGATGCCACGGCGCGCGAACACGAAGCCGAAGCGCGCCTCGGTGGAGGCCAGACGGATGTCCATCGGCAGCTGCATGGTCACGCCGATGCCCACCGCCGGCCCGTTGATGGCGCCGATCACCGGCTTGAGGCTGCGGTAGATGCGCAGGGTGGTCAGGCCACCGCCGTCGCGATAGACCTCACCCACCTTGGATTCCTCGCGAGCGCTCTCGCTGCGCGAGGCGTAGTCGAAGGTCTTGCCGCCGGCCGAGAGATCGGCGCCGGCGCAGAAGCCGCGGCCGGCGCCGGTGATGATCACGGCGCGAACCGCGTCATCGGCATCGGTCTCGTCGAACACCGCGATCAGCTCGTCGCGCATCCGGGTGGTGAAGGCGTTGAGCTTGTCGGGGCGGTTCAGCGTGACGGTGGCGACGCCATCCTCGACGCTGTAGAGCAGGGTCTCCAGGGCTTGCAGGGCCATTGACGGTCTCCGGATTGGGCGGGCAGGGGCTGCGCGCGTCAGGCGCGAGCCTAATGGATTCACCCGCGGCGCGGGCGGGCGGCCGCGGGCACCGACGCCGGCTTCGGAACGGGCCGGCGCCGGGGCCGGCATTTCGGAAGCGCGAGGGCGCTGCGGCTCAGGTCGAGCGCGCAAGCGCGACGGCGCCGCGGTTCAGGCCGAGCGCATCACGGCCGCGATGCGTTCCAGCAGCATCTCGGAGGAGCCATCGACGAAGCCGGCCACGCGCGCGCCGATCAGATGCCGCGAGAACGGGTGCTCTTCGCGCAGGCCCTCGGCGCCCATGGCCTGGGCGAGTGCCGGCAACTGGCGATCGGCCATGCGGGTGGCCAGCAGCTTGGCCTGCGCGGCGGCAAGCTGCGCATCGACACCGGCGTCGATCTGCGCGGCGGCGTGCGCCACCATCAGGCGACACGCGGCGAGCTCGCTCGCGGCCTCGGCGATGCGCCAGCGCCAGCCCTGGTGATCGGCCAGCGGGCGGCCGAAGCTGCTGCGCCGCTCGCCGTACTCGCTGGCCACCCGCAGCGCCTCGGCCACCATGCCGCAGCTCATGGCCGCGATGTAGGTGCGCGCGCCGTTGATCGACGCGAGCGCGGTCTTGAAGGCCTGACCCGGCGGGTGCAGCAGTTCGTCGTCGCGGACCTCGTAGTCCTGCAGCCGGAACCCGCCGGTGCCGATGCTGTGCTGGCCGCCGAGCGCGAAGGCCGGCTCGCGGATGAAGCCTTCGCGTCGGCCATCGACCAGGAAGCCCGCGATGCCGCGGCCCTTGGCGCCAGGCTCGGTCTGGGCGTAGAGCACCACCACGTCGGCCTGCGCGGCATTGGTGATCCAGGCCTTGGCGCCATTCAGGCGCCAGCCGCCGGGGCTGCGCGTGGCAAGGGTGGTGATGGCCGCGAAGTCCGAGCCGGCGCCGGGTTCGGTGAGCGCGGTGCAGCCCAGGCGCCGGCCCGCGATGAGGTCGGGCAGATAGCGGGCCGCGATCTCGGGGCGGGCATCGCGCGCCAGCTTGGCGGCGATGTTCTGGGTGTTGATCAGCGACATCGTGAAGCCGAAGTCGGCGCCACCGAGCACCTCGGCAATCCGCGCCTTGCAGCTGAACGAGTGGTCCAGCCCGCCCTGCTCGCGCGGCACCTGCAGCCGGGTCAGGCCCAGGGCCACCGCCGCGGCAATGCCTTCATGGCCGATGCGCCGCTCGCGCTCCCAGCGGGCGGCCTGCGGCGCGACCACCTCGCGCGCCAGCGCGCTCGTGCGGTCGATCAGGGCGAGTTCATCGGCGGTGAGCGTCATGCGGGTCGTCCGGGCGGAATGGTCATCGCCCGATGGTACGACGCCGCCGGCGCGCGCTCAGTGGTGCTCGGCCTGCTCGGCCAGCGCCTGCGCGCATTCCCGAACCAGCGCGGGACCGCGGTAGATGAGGCCGCTGTAGACCTGGACCAGCGTTGCCCCGGCCGCGATCTTGGCCTGGGCATCGGCGGCCGAAAGAATGCCGCCCACGCCGATGATCGGGAAGCCCTCGGGCAGGCGCTCGCGCAGGGCGGCGATCACGCGGTTGGAGGCCTCGCGCACCGGCGCGCCTGACAGGCCACCCGGCTCGTCGGCGTGGGGCAGGCCCGCCACGGCATCGCGGGCCACCGTGGTGTTGGTGGCGATCACCGCGTCGAAGTCATGGCGCGGCAGGGCCTGCGCGATCACCGCGATCTGCGCCTCGTCGAGATCGGGCGCGATCTTCAGCGCGAGCGGCACGCGGCGCCGGTGCGTCTGCTGCAGGCGATGCCGGGCATTGGCCAGGCCCTCGAGCATCCAGTCGAGGCTGTCGCCTCCCTGCAGCTGGCGCAGGTTGCGGGTGTTGGGCGAGGACACGTTCACCGCCACGTAGCTCGCGCGCTCATAGACCCGGTCGAGGCAGATCAGGTAGTCGTCGAGCGCGCGCTCCATGGGCGTGTCGGCGTTCTTGCCGATGTTCACCCCGACCACGCCGTGCTCGCGCGCGAACCCCAGGTTCTCGAGGAAGCGGTCGACGCCCTGGTTGTTCAGGCCCATGCGGTTGATGATCGCCTCGCGCTCGGGCAGCCGAAACAGCCGCGGCCGCGGATTGCCCGCCTGGGGCCGGGGCGTGACGGTGCCCACCTCCAGGAAGCCGAAGCCCAGGGCGCGCAGGGCCGGCACATGCGCGGCGTTCTTGTCCAGGCCAGCGGCCAGGCCGACCCGATTGGGAAAGTGCAGCCCCATCACCTCCACCGGGTCATCCACGCGCGCGCCGGCGATCAGGCGCAGCAGGCCGCAGGCATGGGCCCGGTCGAGCTGACCGAGGACGACATCGTGGGAGCGTTCGGCATCGAGCGCGAACAGCAGCGGCCGGGCCAGGTCGTAGGCATTCATCGTGAAGGGGCGCAGGAGCGGGATCGGGCGGTGCGGAGGTCAGCGCGAGGCTGGCGGCGGCTCGGCCTGCCAGCGGCCGCTGTGCAGGTACTCGACCGGGCGATAGCCGGCCTTGTAGGCCATCTTGGGGCTCTGGGCGATCCAGTAGCCCAGGTAGAGGTAGGGCAGCCCCAGCGTGCGGCACTGCTCGATCTGCCACAGGATGTTGAAGGTGCCGTAGCTGGCCCCGGGCACGTCCGGGTCATAGAAGGTGTAGACCGAGGACAGGCCGTCATTGAGGATGTCGATGATCGACACCATGCGCAGCCGGCCGTCGGCCTCGCGGAACTCCACCAGACGGGTATTGACCTTGCTCTGCAGCAGGAACTGCGCGTACTGCTCGCGGCTGTCCTGGTCCATGCCGCCGCCGGAGTGCCGCGATGACTGGTAGCGCAGGTAGAGGTCGTAGTGCTCGGCGGCAAAGCCCAGCCGGGCCACCAGGGTGCGCAGCGGCGCGTGCAGCTGGCGCGCGCGGCGCTGCGAGCGGGAGGGGGTGAAATCAGCGGCCGGCACCCGCACCGGCACGCAGGCCCGGCAGCCATCGCAGTGCGGCCGATAGGTGAACACGCCGCTGCGGCGAAAGCCCGCGCGCACCAGTTCGCTGTAGACGTCGGCGTTGATCAGGTGATTGGGCGTGGCCACCTGGCTGCGCGCCTGCCGGTCGGCGAGATAGCTGCAGGGATAGGGCGCGGTGGCGTAGAACTGCAGCGCCGAGAACGGCAACTCGGTGGGGTGGGTCATGCGTCAGGCAGCGCGATTCGCAGGCTGGACCAATCCGGCGGGGGCAGGGCAGTCAGCTCGCGCATTTCCCGGAGGAAATCGGCGCGCGCCACCGGTGCAGCGCCCAGCGAGGTGAGGTGCCCGGTTTCCTGTTGGCAGTCTATCACGCGAAAATCCTGGCTCCGCAGCAGCGCCACCAGCCCGGCGAGCGCGGCTTTCGAGGCATCGGTTTCGCGCGCGAACATCGATTCGCCATAGAACATCCGCCCGATGGCCACGCCATACAGGCCGCCCACCAGGGTATCGCCGCGCCAGGTCTCCACCGAGTGCGCCATGCCCAGGCGATGCAGTTCGCCATAGGCCTGGCGGATGGCCGCGGTGATCCAGGTGCCGTGGCCATGGCTGCCGCGCGGCGCGGCGCAGGCGGCCATCACCTGCGGGAAGGCCCGATCGAGGCTGAGCGTCCAGTGGCCCTCGCGGCGGGCGCTTCGCAGCACCTTGCGCAGCGAACGGCTCACCTTGAAATCGGCCAGGCGCAGCACCATCCGCGGGTCTGGCGACCACCACAGCACCGGCTGGCCTTCGTTGTACCAGGGAAAGATGCCCTGCCGGTAGGCCTCGATCAGGCGGCGCGCCGAGAGGTCCAGGCCGGCCGCGATCGGCGCGTCACCGGGCGCCTGGTCGGGCGCCGGCAGCGGGTCGGTGGGGTCAATCCAGGGCAGTCGCAGGCGCACGGTCGACCAGGCGGGATCGCGGTCGGACCGGCGGGCGACCGTCAGGCCCGGGGGCGGCGGTCGTAGCGCAGCGTCTGGGTATGCAGCCGCCACTGGCCCGCGCGCCGGTCCTCGAAGAACCACCGCAGGGTATGGGTGACGGTCGGGAAGGCGATCTGGTCCCAGGGGATGTCAGCCTCGCTGAAGAGCTTGGCCTCCAGGCTCTCGGGGCCGGGGTCGAAGCGCTCGTTCAGCACCGTGGCCAGAAAGAACATGTGAACCTGGTCGACATGCGGCACGTCGAGGATGGAGAAGGGCTCGCCCATCTCGATCTGCGCGCCGGCCTCCTCGATGGTTTCGCGGTGCGCGCCCTCGTGGGTGCTCTCGCCGTTTTCCATGAAGCCGGCCGGCAGGGTCCAGAAGCCGTAGCGGGGTTCGATGGCACGGCGGCAGAGCAGGATCTGCTCGCCCCAGACCGGGACGGTGCCCAGCACCATGCGCGGATTCTGGTAGTGGATGGTGCCGCAGCCGGCGCAGCAGTAGCGCGGACGGTTGTCGCCGGCGGGAATGGTGTGCTCGACCGATTGGCCGCAAGCTGAACAGAAGCGCATCCGGGACCGTCCGTGAATGATCGTGGCGAGTGTATCTCAGCCCGGTCGTGGGCAAGCAGGGCCGCCCCGCAACCGTGCCGACCCGCGTCTGCTGCCGGCCTTGAGGCGCCGCCGCTGGTCGGTTTCCCGGCCTTGCCTTGCCCTGCGGGCCGATTCCGGGGTATAGTCTCTGTCTTCCGGACGCGGGGTGGAGCAGTCTGGCAGCTCGTCGGGCTCATAACCCGAAGGTCGCAGGTTCAAATCCTGCCCCCGCAACCAACGGTTTTTCACCAGGGCCTGCCGGCTCTGGTCGCCCCGGGTACCCGGGGCACGCGCAACGGGTTGCACAGACTTTCGCCCGTTCTGCCGTCCAAGTGGTGGTCGGCCGCGCCGCCCGGTTCGCCGGTTCAATCATTCGATCAGCAGGCGCCTTCTCGCGCATGGAAATCGCTCAGGCGAAGATCGTCATCGAGGCGGCGCTCCTCACCGCCGGGCAGCCCCTGTCCGTCGCTGAGCTGCGGCGCCTGTTCGAGCAGTCGCTGTCCGCCGCCGAGATGGAAGCCCTGCTGCGCGAGCTTCAGGCTGAGTGGCAGGACCGCGGCGTGCGCCTGGTACAGCTCGCCAGTGGCTGGCGCTTCCAGAGCGCCCCCGAGCTCGCCGAGTTTCTCGGCCGCCTGCAGGCCGACAAGGCCCCCCGCTACAGCCGTGCCGTGCTCGAGACCCTCGCGATCGTTGCCTACCGCCAGCCGGTCACCCGCGGCGACATCGAGGACATCCGCGGCGTGACCGTGTCCACCTCGGTGGTCAAGGCCCTCGAAGACCGCGGCTGGATCGAGGTGATCGGCCAGAAGGATGTCGTCGGCCGGCCTGCCCTGTTCGCCACCACCCGCCAGTTTCTCGATGATCTCGGCCTGCGCTCGCTCGACGACCTGCCGCTGCTGCCCGATGCGGCCAGCCCGGCCCAGGCGGCCGCGGTGCTCGGGCAGCAGTCGATCGCCTTCGATCCGGCAGAGCCGCCTGCGGCCGCCGATGTCCGTCTCCCTGATTCCGAACCCCGCGACGCGTCCTGACGCGCGGAGGACCCTGCCTTGCCCACAGACTCGCCCGAGACTCCTCCTGCCGCCCCGGTGGCCGACTCCCCGTCCGTGCCTGCCGGCGCGGCCGCGCCGGACGCGCCGGCCCCGGCCCTTGTGCCCGGGCGGCGTCCGCAGCTGCGCCTGCCCAAGCGGGTGAAGGCCGAGGCAGCGGGCGCGCCGATCCCGGCGGATGCCCAGGGCGCCAGCGCCTCCCAGGCGGCGGTGGCCAGGCCTGGCCGCGGGGCTGAGGACGATCAGGTCGAGGACGAGGAAGGTGACCGTCAGCCGAACATGCTCTCCCGGCGCGAGCGTTCCGCACGAGGGCGGCGTGGCCCCGAGGGCGAGCAGGGTGATGCGCGTGGCCCGCGTCCGGCTCGCCGACGCGGCGCCCGCGGCGGTCCGCGTGAGGCGGGCGAACCGGGCAGCGAGGCTCGCCGGTCCGCCGAGGCACGCCCGCCCCGGCACCCGGCGCCGCCGCCCGAGCCCACCGAGCCGATTCCGTTCTTTGCCGAGTCGGTGGTCACCGCGCCGCCCGAGCCGCCCGAGGGCG
The DNA here is from genome assembly GCA_037146935.1 of Burkholderiales bacterium. Taxonomy (GTDB): domain Bacteria; phylum Pseudomonadota; class Gammaproteobacteria; order Burkholderiales; family Burkholderiaceae_E; genus Quisquiliibacterium. The sequence goes on along the minus strand of JBAWWD010000009.1, from coordinate 83,931 downwards.
TGCCCGATGCCGGACCCGGGCTCGAGGACGGTCCCAAGCTGCACAAGCTGCTGGCCGATGCCGGGCTGGGCTCGCGCCGCGACATGGAAGAACTGATCATCTCCGGCCGGGTCTCGGTCAATGGCCAGCCCGCCCATGTCGGGCAGCGCATCGGCCCCAATGACCAGGTCCGGGTCAATGGACGCCCGCTCAACCGCAAGGTGATCGCCACCCAGCCGAAGGTGCTGCTCTACCACAAGCCCGCCGGCGAGATCACCACCCGCGACGATCCCGGGCAGCGCGCCACGGTCTTCGAACGCCTTCCCAAGGTGCGGGGCGGCCGCTGGGTCTCGGTGGGCCGGCTCGACTTCAACACCGAGGGCCTGCTGGTGTTCACCACCTCGGGCGAGCTCGCCAACCGCCTGATGCATCCCCGCTACGGCTGGGAGCGCGAATACGCGGTCCGGGTGATCGGCCGCATCGATGACGAAGCCCGCGAGCGGCTGCTGAACGGCGTCGAGCTCGACGACGGCCCCGCCGCCTTCTCGCGGCTCGAGGACATCGGCGGCGACGGGGTCAACCACTGGTACCGGGTGGTGATCTCCGAAGGGCGCAACCGCGAGGTGCGCCGGATGTTCGAGGCGGTCTCGCTTACCGTCAGCCGGCTGGTGCGCGTGCGATTCGGCCCGCTCGGGCTGCCGCGCAATCTCGCGCGCGGCCGCTGGACGGAATTGTCCGAGGCCGACGTCGGCCTGCTGCTCACCGCGGTCCGGCGTGCCGGACCGGTGCAGGGGGCGGCCGACACCGAGGAGGTGGTCTCGGACCACCCGCGACACGATGATTTCGATGATGACGACATCGCCGTCCTCGATGATGAATGGCAACCCGGCATGGCCAATGCCCACCTCGAAGGCATCACCCGCGAGGTCCGCAAGGGCGAACCGGGCGCGCGCGGCGGTCGGCGTCGGGGCTTCATGGGCCCGCCGCCGGCGGTCGGGCCGAGCGCCACTGGCGAAGTGGTGTTCACCTATCCGTCGGGCGGCGCGCCCTCGGGCCTGCGCATTGGCGGGCAGGGCGGGCCGGGCGGGCAGCGACCCGGCTCCGCGCCCCGCCGCGGCAAGGGCGGCAAGCCGGGCAAGCCGGGCAAGTTCGGGGCGCCCGGCCAACCGGGGCAGCCCGGTCAGGGCGGTCCGTCGGGGCGCGGTGGCTGGCAGGGCAAGCCGGGGCGTTCCGGTGAGCCCGGCAAGCCGGGCAAGGGCGGACAGCCCGGGCGTGGCGGGCCGGCCGCGTTCGGCGGTGCCGACGCCGGGCCGGGCCAGGGCGGGCCGCGGCCCGCCTCGGGCGCCAACCCCGGACCGCGCGGGCCGCGTGGCCGACCGGGCGCGGGCCCCGCGCCTGGCCCGGCAGGCCAGCCGGGGCAGGCCGCCGGGGCGGACGGCAACCGTCGGCCAGGGCGTCCTGGCGGGCGCTCGCGCTCCCGACGTCGCGGTGACTCGGCTCGCAAAGCGCCTGAATAAGCGCTATAATCTTTGGATTCCAAGCGCCTGCTCGACCATGCACCGGCAGGCGTGCTCAAAGAAGATGGGCTGGCAGGCCCATTTTTTTTTGCGCAGGCGCTTTGTGATGTCGGTCTTGCGGCGGGTGTTCCGGCCGCAGACGGCATCCCGGTCAACGCTCTCACGGGAAACAGTCTGTTGGGTTCTTGGCAGTCCGCCGTCGAGTCGACGGTCGTCGGCATGGGGTATGAAGTGGTCGACGCCGAAATGGCGGTCGGGGGTGTGCTGCGCGTGTTCATCGACCGCCCCGAAGGCATCCGGATGGAAGACTGCGAGGCGGTCAGCCGGCAGCTCTCCGCGGTGCTCGGCGTCGAGGATGTCGACTACCGTCGACTCGAGATTTCCTCGCCGGGGCTGGACCGCCCCCTGAAGAAACCGGCCGACTTCATCCGATTTGCGGGTGAGGAGGTCACTGTCAAGCTGAAGCGGCCGCTGGAAGGGCGCCGGCACTTCGAGGGCATCCTCGAGGTCGAGCCCGACGGGCGCTTCGGGCTGGTGCTGATCGAGCCCGCGCCAACCCCGCGGCGCGGCGCCCGGGTGGCGCCGCCGCAGCCGGGGGCGGCCCGCCGGGTTGCCCGCGATGCGGTCGGTGCCGGCGGCAAGTCGCGGGCGGTGGCGGCCGAGCAGCCGGCGGCCCGTAAGCTGGTGTTTGCGCTCGACGAGATCGATCGGGCACGTCTGGTGCCCAAGGTGGCGTTCTAGGAGGCCTGGCCATGAGCCGTGAAGTCCTTTTGCTGGTAGACGCGCTGGCGCGCGAGAAGAATGTGGCCCGCGAGGTGGTGTTCCAGGCCCTCGAGAGCGCGCTCGCGTCCGCGACCAAGAAGCGATTCAAGGAAGACATCGACGCGCGTGTCGCCATCGACCGCATGAGCGGTGACTACGAGGCCTTCCGCCGCTGGCAGGTGGTGCCCGACGGCGAACTCGAGGATCACGACCTGCAGATGATCGTGTCCGAGGCCCAGAAGCAGATCCCCGATGTGCAGGTGGGCGAGTTCATCGAGGAGGAGCTCGACGCCATCGATCTCGGCCGTATCGGGGCGCAGGCCGCCAAGCAGGTCATCCTCCAGAAGATCCGTGATGCCGAGCGCGAGCAGATCATCGCCGACTTCCTCGCCCGCGAGGAGCCCATCCTGTCGGGCACCGTCAAGCGCATCGACCGCGAGGGCGCGGTCATCGAGGCCGGCAAGCTCGAGGCGCGGCTGCCGCGTGACCAGATGATCCCCAAGGAAAACCTGCGGGTGGGCGACCGTGTGCGGGCGATGTCCCTGCGGGTCAACCGCGAGGGGCGTGGGCCGCAGCTCATCCTGTCGCGCACCTCCCCTGACTTCATCCGCCACCTGTTCGCGCTCGAGGTCCCCGAGATCGAGCAGGGTCTGCTCGAGATCAAGGCCGCTGCGCGCGACCCCGGCGTTCGCGCCAAGATCGCGGTCTTCACCAAGGACCGCCGCATCGATCCGATCGGCACCTGCGTGGGCGTGCGCGGCTCGCGCGTGCAGGCGGTCACCGGCGAGCTCGCCGGCGAGCGGGTCGACATCGTGCTGTGGTCCGAAGACCCGGCGCAGTTCGTGATCGGCGCGCTCGCGCCGGCCAACGTGTCGTCCATCGTGGTCGACGAAGACCGCCACAGCATGGACGTGGTGGTCGACGAGGACAACCTCGCGCTGGCGATCGGCACGGGCGGGCGCAACGTGCGTCTGGCCTCCGAGCTCACCGGCTGGCAGATCAACATCATGAGCGCCGACGAGTCGCAGCAGAAGGCGACCTCCGAGCGCATGGTGGTGCGCGACCTGTTCATGCACAAGCTCGATGTCGACGAGGAGGTCGCCGACATCCTCATCGACGAAGGCTTCACCAGCGTCGAGGAAGTGGCCTACGTGCCCATCAACGAGATGCTCGAGATCGAGGCCTTCGACGAGGACACGGTGAACGAGCTGCGCAACCGCGCACGCAACGTGCTGCTCACCGAGGCGATCGCCACCGAGGAAAAGATCGAGAAGACCGCAGACGATCTTCTCACCCTCGAGGGCATGGACCGCCAGCTGGCGGCCCGGCTGGCCGACAGCGGCGTGTTCACCCGTGACGAGCTGGCGGAACTCGCGGTCGACGAGCTGGTCGAGGCCACCGGCATCGACGAGGAGCGCGCCCGCGAGCTGATCCTCAAGGCGCGTGCGCACTGGTTCGAGAACGAGTCGGCCTGAGACGGCGGGCGCGACCCAAAGGATGACGATGGTGCTGACCAACGTAGCGAAATTCGCTGCCGAGCTGAAGATGCCCGCTGACGTGCTGCTCGAGCAGCTGCGTTCGGCCGGCGTGAACAAGTCCTCCCCGCAGGACAGCCTCACCGAGGCCGACAAGGAGCAGCTGCTCACGGCGCTGCGGCGGGCCCACGGCGCCGACGACCCGCTCAAGAAGAAGAAGATCACCCTCACCCGCAAGCAGACCTCCGAGATCAAGCAGGCCGACGGCTCGGGCAAGGCCCGCACCATCCAGGTCGAGGTCCGCAAGAAGCGGGTGTTCGTCCAGCGTGACGGCACCGAGGCGCTGGCCGAGTCGGCGGCCGCCGAGGCTGCTGCGGCTGAAGCCGCTGCCGCCGAAGCCGCCGCGGCCGAAGCGGCGGCCGAGGCTGCCCGCGCCGCCGAGGAGGAGGCCCGTCGCCTCGCCGAGGAAGAAGACCGCAACCGCCAAATCTTGGAGCAGCAGGCCGCCGAGCTGCGCGCCAAGCAGGAGGCCCTCGAGCTCGAGCGCCAGCGCGAACAGGAAGCCGCCGCCGAGGCCGCGCGCCGCGAGGAGGCCGCCCGCGTCGAGCGCGAGCGTCTTGCCCAGCTGGCCGCCGCCCAGGCCTCGGCCGAGACGCCGGCCGCCGCGCCCGGCGCGAGCGCCGTCGGTGCCGAGCCGCCCAAGCCCCAGTCCGAGGACGATCGCCAGCAGGCGGTCGCCCAGACCCGCGCCGCGGTCGAGGCCGTCGATCAGGCCGCGGCGGCAGCCGCCCGTGCCCAGCAGGAGGCCGCGGCCCGCGCCGAGGCGCGTCGTCGCGCCGAGGCCGAGGTCGCCGAGATCAACCGGCTGATGAACGCCCAGCGCCGCCCGCAGCCCAAGGTGGCCGAGGCGCCGCCGCCGGCGCCGGCCAAGCCCGAGGTTGCTGCGGCCAAGCCGGGCGCGCCCGGCGCCCCGGGTGCCAAGGGCGCCACCACCGGCACCCTGCATCGCCCGGTCACCGCCAAGGCCGATGCCAAGCCCGCCGCGCCGGCTCCCGACAGCAAGGACAAGAAGCACGTCAAGTCCGAGAAGCTTTCCTCGTCGTGGCATGAGGAAGGCGCCAAGCGGCGCGCCCTCAAGACCCGTGGCGACACCGGCGGCGCCAGCGGCTGGCGGGGTGGTCCCCGTGGCGGCGGCCGTCACCGTGACCATCGCGACGACGGCGCAGGCAGCGCGGGTTCCACCGAACCGGTGGTGCGCGAGGTTCACATCGCCGAGACCATCACCGTGGCCGACCTCGCCCACAAGATGTCGGTCAAGGCGGCTGAAGTCATCAAGCGCCTCATGCAGCTGGGCCAGATGGTCACCATCAACCAGGTGCTCGATCAGGAAACCGCGATGATCCTGGTCGAGGAGATGGGCCACAAGGCAGTGGCCGCCAAGCTCGACGACCCCGAGACCTTCCTCGAGGAAGTGCCGGCCACGGACGTCGAGCTGCACAGCCGTCCGCCGGTGGTCACCGTCATGGGCCACGTCGACCATGGCAAGACCTCGCTGCTCGACTACATCCGCCGCGCCAAGGTGGCCGCGGGTGAAGCTGGCGGCATCACGCAGCACATCGGGGCCTACCATGTCGAGACCCCGCGCGGCGTGATCACCTTCCTCGACACCCCGGGTCACGAGGCCTTCACGGCCATGCGGGCGCGCGGTGCCAAGGCCACCGACATCGTCATCCTGGTGGTGGCGGCCGACGACGGCGTGATGCCCCAGACCATCGAGGCCATCCACCACGCCAAGGCGGCATCGGTGCCGATCGTGGTCGCCATCAACAAGATCGACAAGCCCGAGGCCAATCCCGACCGGGTCAAGCAGGAACTGGTCGCCCAGGAAGTGGTGCCCGAGGAGTACGGCGGCGAGTCGCCCTTCGTCGAGGTCTCGGCCCGCACCGGTGCCGGCATCGACACCCTGCTCGAGAACGTGCTGCTGCAGGCCGAGGTGCTCGAGCTGCGCGCGCCGCGCGAGGGCGCGGCCAAGGGTCTGGTGATCGAGGCCCGCCTCGACAAGGGCCGCGGTCCGGTGGCCAGCGTGCTGGTGCAGTCGGGCACCCTCAAGCGTGGCGACGTGCTGCTCGCCGGCAGCGTCTTCGGCCGGGTTCGCGCCATGCTCGACGAGGCTGGCAAGCCGGTCACCGAGGCCGGCCCGTCCATCCCGGTCGAGATCCAGGGCCTCTCGGAGGTGCCGCAGGCTGGCGAAGAGGTGCTGGTGCTCGGCGACGAGCGCAAGGCCCGCGAGATCGCGCTGTTCCGTCAGGGCAAGTTCCGCGACGTCAAGCTCGCCCGCCAGCAGGCCGCCAAGCTCGAGAACATGTTCGAGCAGATGAACGAGGGTGCCGCCAAGGCCCTCTCGCTCATCATCAAGTCCGACGTGCAGGGCTCCCAGGAGGCGCTCGTGCACGCCATGGCCAAGCTCTCCACCGACGAGGTCAAGGTCCAGGTGGTGCACTCGGCGGTGGGCGGCATCACCGAGAGCGACATCAACCTCGCCACCGCCTCCAAGGCGGTGGTGATCGGCTTCAACGTGCGCGCCGATCAGCAGGCCAAGCGCCTGGCCGAGTCCAATGGCATCGACATCCGCTACTACAACATCATCTACGAGGCGGTCGATGACGTGAAGCTGGCCATGTCCGGCATGCTCGCGCCCGAGCAGCGCGAGGAGATCACCGGCATGGTCGAGATCCGCCAGATCTTCCGCATCTCCAAGGTGGGCACGATCGCCGGCTGCATGGTCACCGAGGGTCTGGTGCGCCGCAATTCCAAGATCAGGCTGCTGCGCGACCAGACCGTCATCTGGACCGGCGAGCTCGAGTCGCTCAAGCGCTTCAAGGACGATGTCCGCGAGGTCAAGGAAGGCTTCGAATGCGGCCTGTCGCTGCGCGGCTATGACGACATCAAGGAAGGCGACCATCTGGAGGCCTTCGAGGTGAAGGAGGTCGCGCGCACCCTATGACCCGCCACAAACCCGGCGGCAGCGGCCGCGGCGCGCGCGTGGCCGAGCAGATCCACCACGAGCTCGCCGAGATGGTCCGCGGCGAGCTCAAGGATCCCAGGGTGGGTCTGGTCACCCTTACCGGTGTCGACCTCACGCCCGACTACGCCTACGCCACGGTGTGGTTCAGCGTGCTTCCCGACGACCCCGCCACGCTCGAGCTCACGCTCCAGGGCCTGCGGCGCGCCGCCGGATTCCTGCGCTCGCAGCTCGGTCGGCGGGTGCGCATCCACACCACGCCGGAACTGCGTTTCGTGCACGACCCCTCGGTGGGGCGTGGCGCGAGCCTGTCGGCGCTCATCGACGCGGCCAACTCGGTGCAGGCCCGCGACTGACCCGCCCGGCGGGTCGTCTTCGGCCGGTCATCCCGGCCGCTCATGCTTCATCGCGGCCAGTGCCGCGTCTCACTTGCGGCCACGCCGCCCGATCATGAATCGCCAGGACACACAGGACATCGACGGCGTGATGCTGCTGGACAAGCCGGCGGGCTGGGGCTCGACCGACGCGCTCAACCGCGTCAAGCGGCTGCTCGGCGCGCGCAAGGCGGGCCACGGCGGCACCCTCGACCCGATGGCCACCGGGCTGCTGCCCCTGGCCTTCGGCCTGGCCACCCGCTTCTCCCACGAGAGCCTGGAAGCCGACAAGTCCTATCGGGCCACGCTGCTCCTGGGCGTCGTCACCGACACGGCCGATGCCGAAGGTCGCGAGCTGCAGCGCCGTCCGGTGGCCGCTGACGAGACCGACATCCGTGACGCCTGCGCCGCGCACGTCGGCAGCATCGCGCAGGTGCCGCCGATGTTCTCGGCGCTCAAGCGCGACGGCCGTCCGCTCTATGAATACGCCCGCGAGGGCATCGAGCTCGAGCGTGCACCGCGCGCGGTGCGAATCGATGCCATCGAACTGCTCGGCCTCGAGCCGGTGCCCGGCGTGGCCACGGGCGAGCCGGGCTCGCTGCGGGCAGAGATTCTGGTTCGCTGCGGCAAGGGCACCTACATCCGCACGCTGGCGCAGGACATCGGCGAGCGTCTGGGCTGCGGCGCGCATCTCGTGGCCCTGCGGCGCGAGCGCGTGGGCGGGCTCGGCCTGCAGGGCGCGGTGAGCCTCGCCGAGCTCGAGTCGCTCACGCTGCCCGAGCGGCTGGCGCTGCTGCAGCCGGCCGACATGCTGGTGTCCGGGCTGCCGCCGGTGGTGCTCGACGAGCCGCATGCGCGGCGGTTTCTGCACGGCCAGCGACTGCGTCTGGCTGCGGTCACCCGCACCGACCCCATCGATCCCGACGACCCTGCTGCCGGCGACGGCGGTCAGCGCGTGCGGGTCTATCACGGCGCGCGCCTGATCGGCACCGGCCAGTACGACGACGGGCTGCTTGCGCCGCGCCGTCTCCTTCCCTTCAGCATCAACCCAACGAGCCTCTCATGACCACCCCGATCCGCAACATCGCGATCATCGCCCACGTCGACCACGGCAAGACCACCCTGGTCGACCAGCTGCTGCGGCAGTCGGGAACCTTCCGAGCCAACCAGCAGGTGGCCGAGCGGGTGATGGACAGCAACGACCTCGAACGCGAGCGTGGCATCACCATCCTCGCCAAGAACTGCGCGGTCGACTACGACGGCACCCGCATCAACATCGTCGACACCCCGGGCCACGCCGACTTCGGCGGCGAGGTCGAGCGCGCGCTGTCGATGGTCGATGGCGTGCTGCTGCTGGTCGACGCGGTGGAAGGACCGATGCCGCAGACCCGCTTCGTCACCCGCAAGGCCCTGGCGCTGGGCCTGCGCCCGATCGTGGTCATCAACAAGATCGACCGCCCGGGGGCCCGCCCCGACTGGGTGGTGAGCCAGACCTTCGACCTCTTCGACAAGCTCGGTGCCACCGAGGAGCAGCTCGACTTCCCGGTGGTCTACGCCTCGGCTGTCAATGGCTTCGCTCTGTCGGCGATTCGCGATCTGCCCGCCGATGGGGTCGACGGCCTCGCCGCCGCGCAGGCGCTCGGCCTGAGCATGGCGCCGCTCTTCGAGGCGGTGCTCGCGCACGTGCCGGCCCGCGCCGACGATGTCGAGGGCGCGCTGCAACTGCAGATCTCGGCGCTCGACTACTCCAGCTATGTCGGCAAGATCGGCATCGGCCGGGTTGCCCGCGGCCGGGTGCGTGCCGGCCAGCAGGTGCTGGTGATGTTCGGCGATCCGGCGGTCACCGGCCGCGCACCGGTGACCGGCAAGGTCAATCAGGTGCTGCGCTTCAAGGGGCTGGAACGCGAGGTGGTCGACGAGGCGCAGGCCGGCGACATCATCGCCATCAACGGCATCGAGGACCTGGACATCGGTTGCACCGTGGTCGATCCGCAGCAGCCGCAGGCGCTGCCCATGCTCGAGGTCGACGAGCCCACGATGACCATGGAGTTCCTGGTCAACGCCTCGCCCATGGCCGGTCGCGAAGGCCGCTTCGTCACCAGCCGGCAGATCCGCGAGCGCCTCGAGCGCGAGCTCAAGAGCAATGTCGCCCTGCGGGTGGACTTCGCGGCCGACTCCGACACCTTCGTGGTCTCGGGCCGCGGCGAACTGCACCTGACCATCCTGCTCGAGAACATGCGGCGCGAGGGCTACGAGCTCGCGGTGTCGCGGCCCAAGCCGCGGCTGCGCACCGTCGATGGCGAGCGTCAGGAGCCCTACGAGATGCTCACCATGGATCTCGAGGATGCCAACCAGGGCTCGGTCATGGAGCTGCTCGGGCGGCGCCGCGGCGAACTGCGCAACATGGAGTCCGACGGCAAGGGCCGCACCCGCCTCGATTACCGGGTGCCGGCGCGCGGCCTGATCGGCTTCCACAACGAGTTCCTCAACCTCACCCGCGGCACGGGCATCATGAGCCACGTGTTCGACGACTACGGGCCGTGGGCGGGCGAGATCGAGGACCGGCGCAATGGCGTGCTCATCTCCCAGGACGACGGCGCGGCGGTGGCCTATGCGCTGTGGAAGCTGCAGGAGCGCGGCCGGATGTTCGTCAAGCCCGGTGATCCGCTCTACGAGGGCATGATCATCGGCATCCACAGCCGCGACAATGACCTGGTGGTGAACCCGGTCAAGGAGAAGAAGCTCACCAACGTGCGCGCCTCGGGCAAGGACGAGCACATCGTGCTCACCCCGCCGATCGAACTCACCCTCGAGAAGGCCGTGGAATTCATCGCCGAGGACGAGCTCGTCGAGCTCACGCCGCGCAGTATCCGCCTGCGCAAGCGCCTGCTGAAGGAGCACGAGCGCAAGCGCGCCGGGCGCGAGACCGAGAGCGCCTGAGTCCGCGAAGCAACACGGGCGCGATTGCGCCCGATCTTTTTGCATGCGGGCTATTGGCGAGCGCTCAAAGAACCGTCATTCTTGCGTCTGCGTGAATTACCCGGCCCGGTCGGGCCGGCGTGCTGATAGCGCACACATTCCAACCCACTGACGGAGGCATACACATGGCAACAGCCAAGAGTGGCGCCAAGAAAGCTGCCAAGGCGCCTGCCAAGGCACCGGCGAAGAAACCCGCTGCCAAGAAGCCGGCGGCCAAGAAGGCGGCGGCGCCGGCCAAGAAGGCCGCGGCGCCCGCCAAGAAAGCGGCTGCGCCGGCCAAGAAGGCGGCGGCTGCGCCCGCCAAGAAAGCGGCGGCCAAGAAGCCCGCCCGCAAGCCCAACGCGGCGTTCATGAAGCCCCTCACGCCCAGCGCTGCGCTCGCCTCCATCGTCGGCGACAAGCCCCTGCCGCGTACCGAGGTGGTCAAGAAGATGTGGGACTACATCAAGAAGGGCGGCCTGCAGGACGCCGTCAACAAGCGCATGATCAACGCCGACGCCAAGCTCAAGGAAGTCTTCGGCAAGGCTCAGGTCAGCATGTTCGAGATGACCGGTCTGGTGGGCAAGCACCTCAAGTGATCCTGCCACGCTGAGGCCGCCGCCCCGCGCGGGCGGCGCTTCCGGAGGGCGGCCCGCGGGTCGCCCTTGTCGTTTGTGGGCGTCCTGCGGGCCGCCCTTGTCGCCAGCAGGCGGCCCGCGCGCCGCCCTCGTCCCTGATGAGCGCCCGCCCTCAGCGCGCGCCTGGCCAGTAGCCCGGGCTGGCGTAGGTCTGCTTCAGGTAATCGATCAGCAGCCGCATGCGCAGCGCCAGATGGCGCCGCTGCGCGAACACGGCATGGATCGCGTTGTCCGGCGCCTCGAAGGCATCGAGCACGCTCACCAGCCGGCCGGCGCGCAACTCCTCGGCCACCTCCCACATCGATCGCCAGGCCAGACCATGGCCGGCCAGCGCCCATTCATGCAGGACCGCGCCGTCGTTGCATTCCAGGGCGCCGCTCACTCTCACCGCCTCGACCTTGCCATTGACGGTGAACAGCCAGCCGCGCGCCTGGTTGCCGTGGCGACCGAAGGTGAGGCACTGGTGGCCGGCCAGGTCTGTCGGGGTGGCGGGCGCGCCGTGCCGGGCGAGATACCCGGGGCTGGCCACCACCACCCGGCGATTGGCGGCAAGGCGCACCGCGACCAGGCTCGAGTCTTCGAGATGGCCGATGCGGATCGCCAGATCGATGCCCTCGGTGACGATGTCGGCCAGGCGGTCTGACAGCTCCAGCGAGATCGTCACCTGCGGATGGGCCGCGAGGAAGGCTGGCAGCAGCGGCGCCACATGCCGCCGGCCGAATCCCGCCGGGGCGCTCACCCGCAGGTGGCCACTGGCCTGCCGGCCGCCCAGCGAGACCGCGCTCTCGGCGTTGTGGAAGTCTTCGAGGATGCGCTGGCAGTCCTCCAGAAAGGCGGTGCCCTCCTGCGTGAGACTCACCTTGCGGGTGGTGCGCACCAGCAGCTTGACGCCCAGGCGCGCCTCCAGCGCATCGATGCGTCGGCCGATGATCGCCGGTGCCACGCCCTCGAGTGCCGCGGCGGCCGACAGGCTACCGCGCTGGGCCACGGCGGCAAAGGTTTCGATCTGCTTGAATCTGTCCATGGCGATGGGCGCGTGGCGGCCGGATTGCCCCGCTATGGTATGCCGCGCAGGCCCGGGGCGGGCGCGCGCCTCGACACCGCCCGCGCTCTGCCGCGATACTGCCGCACCGTCCGGGCCGCGCGCGGCCCCATTGGCGGATGCCCGGCCGCACCGGCCGCCGCGCCTGACCCACTCACCGCAGGAGACACACCATGGCCGAACTGGTGCTGCGCACCGACCGCGACGGACTGGTCACGCTCACCCTGAACCGTCCGGACAAGCTCAACGCGCTCACGGTGCCCCTGTTCATCGAACTGCGGGCCCATGTCGAGGCCATCGCCCGGCAGACCGACAGCGTGGGTCTGGTGATGGTGCGCGGCGCGGGCCGCTGCTTCTCGGCCGGCAACGACCTCACCGCGATCGCGGGTGGCGTGGAAGCGCCCACGCCCGGGTATCAGTCCGAGACCATCGAGATGCTGGCCAATCTGCCGCAGCCGGTGATCAGCGCGGTGCACGGCCACTGCTACACCGGCGCGCTCGAGCTCGCGCTGGCTGGCGACCTGATCGTCGCGTCGCAGTCCGCGCGCTTTGCCGACACCCACGGCAAATGGGCGCTCACCCCGCGCTGGGGGATGAGCCAGCGCCTGCCGCGGCGGGTCGGGCGCTCGCGCGCGAGCCTGATGAGCTTCACGGCCCGGACCGTCACCGGCGAGCAGGCCCTGGCCATGGGTCTGGCCGACGAGTGCGTGCCCGACGAGCGCTTCGACGAACACCTGCAGGCCCTGGCCGCCGAGATCCTCGCCAATTCCTGGTTCAGCCACCGGGCCAACAAGCGCCTGATGCGCGAGACCGAATCGCTGCCGCTGGCCGCCGGGCTGGCCCACGAGAGCCACCGCAGCGAGGGGCGCGGCCCCGACATGCAGGAACGCATCGCCGCCTTCACCGCCAGGGCCGGCAAGCGCGCCTGAGCGCGTGCCGCCCTTCACCCATACCCCCCACAGGAGACCCCCGATGGCAGCAGCCGAAGCAGTCGCCGACCTCAAGGTCGAAGGCGATGTCGCGATCCTCACCCTGAACTCCCCGCCGGTGAACGCACTCTCGCAGCCGGTTCGCGCCGGCATCCTCGAGGGCGTGCGCGCCGCGGTGGCCAACCCGGCGGTGAAGTCGGTGGTGCTGATCTGCGACGGCCGCACCTTCATCGCGGGCGCCGACATCACCGAGTTCGGCAAGCCGCCGCGCGAGCCTGGCCTGAAAGAGGCCCAGGACGCCATCGAGAACTCGCCCAAGCCGGTGGTCGCGGCCATCCACGGCACCGCGCTGGGCGGCGGCCTCGAGGTGGCGCTGTGCTGCCATTACCGGGTGGCCGTGCCCTCGGCCAAGTGCGGGCTGCCCGAGGTCAACCTCGGCCTGCTGCCGGGCGCCGGCGGCACCCAGCGGCTGCCGCGCATCGTGGGCGCCGCCAAGGCGCTCGAGATGATGACCTCCGGGCAGCACGTCGGCGCGGCGCAGTGCCTCGAGATGGGTCTGGTCGACGAGATCGTGCCCGAGGGCGAGCTGCGGGCCGGCGCGATCGCGCTCGCGCGTCGCATCGTGGCCGAGAATCGCCCCCTGAAGAAGGTGCGCGAGTCCGACGAGAAGATGATCGCCGCCCGCGGCAAGCCCGAGATCTTCGCCGACTTCCGCAAGGCCAATGCCCGGAAGTTCCGCGGCTTCCTAGCGCCCGAGTACAACATCCGCTGCGTCGAGGCGGCCGTGAACCTGCCCTTCGACGAGGGCATGAAGGTCGAGCGCCAGCTCTTCATGGAACTGATGTCGGGCACCCAGTCGGCGGCCCAGCGCTATGTGTTCTTCGCCGAGCGCCAGGTCTGGAAGATCCCCGATGTGCCGGAAGACACCCCCCTGGTGCCGGTGCGCAAGGTGGGCATGATCGGCGCCGGCACCATGGGCGGCGGCATTGCCATGAACTTCGCCAACGTCGGCATTCCGGTCACGCTGGTCGAGACGAAGCAGGACGCGCTCGATCGCGGCCTTGCGGTCATCCGCCGCAACTACGAGACCACCGCCAAGCGTGGCCGCCTGAGCATGGCCGATGTCGAGAAGCGCATGTCGCTGCTCACCGGGGCCCTCTCGCTGGAAGCGCTGGCCGACTGTGACCTGATCATCGAGGCAGTGTTCGAGAACATGGCGCTGAAGAAGGAGGTCTTCGCCAAGCTGGACACCATCGCCAAGCCCGGCGCGGTGCTGGCCACCAACACCTCGGCGCTGGATGTCAACGAGATCGCCACCGCGGTGTCGCGGCCCGAGGCGGTGGTCGGCATGCACTTCTTCTCGCCGGCCAATGTCATGCGCCTGCTCGAGGTGGTGCGCGGCGAGAAGACGTCGAATTCGGTGCTTGCCACCGCCATGCAGATCGGCAAGAAGATCGGCAAGATCGGTGCCGTCTCGGGGGTGTGCCCGGGCTTCATCGGCAACCGCATCCTGCGTGCCCGGTCGCTGCAGGCCCAGGCCATGCTCAACGAAGGCGCCATGCCCTGGGACATCGACAAGGTCCTCTACGACTTCGGCCTGCCCATGGGGCCCTTCGCGATGTCCGATCTTGCCGGCCTGGACATCGGCTGGTCGCGCGAGACCTCCAAGGGCGCCACGGTGCGCGAGGTGCTGTGCGAGATGGACCGCCGCGGGCAGAAGACCGGTGGCGGCTTCTACGACTACGACGAGCAGCGCAACGCGCGTCCCTCGCCGGTCACCGAGAAGATCGTGCGCGAGTTCGCGGCGCGGGCCGGCAATGCGCCGCGCGAGATCAGCGAGCAGGAGATCCTCGAGCGTTGCGTGTACCCGATGATCAACGAGGGCGCCCGCATCCTCGAGGAGAAGATCGCCCTGCGCGCCTCCGACGTCGACATCGTCTGGATCAACGGCTATGGCTGGCCGGTGTACCGGGGCGGTCCGATGTTCTACGGTGACACCGTCGGTCTGGCGCATGTCGTGGAGCGCCTGAAGGCCTACGCGCCCAAGCTCGGGCCGGAGTTCGTGCTCTCGCCGCTGCTGCAGCGCCTGGCCGCCGAGGGCAAGCGCCTGCAGGATGTGAAGTAAGGCCGGCGCGCGGCCGGGCGGCTGTCTCAGCCTCCCGGTGCGCCAGCGCTCGGCGCCCGCCGCAGCAGCAGGCGGGCAAGATCGAACTCGCCCTTGCGCTCGAAGGGGATCGGGATCGCCAGCGGCCCCCAGGCGGCGGTGCCGTGCAGCCGGTAGCTGATCTGCCCTGAGGGCAGGCGCCGCGCGGCCTCCAGCAGGCGGCTGGTCGGGCTGGTGACCGCGAGCGTGATCTCGCGGCTGCCATTGGCCGGCAACTCGAAGGGCGCCTCGGCGGCCACCGCCTGCGCGATCTCCAGGCCACCCACCTCCACCGAGAAGCCCAGCGCCCGGATCGGCATGGCGCTGTCATTGGCGTTCGCGGCATTCACCCGGACATTGAAGCGGATCTGCTCGCGGCTGGCGGCCACCGGCTCCAGCCCGCTCACCGAGAGGGTGGGGGGCTTGAGGGTGGGCAGCGGCACCACGCCGCAGGCCGCCAGCGTGCCGAGCGCGGCCAGCATGCCCGCCAGCAGCGGGCGCCGAGCGCTCACAGCCGCCCCAGGCGCGAGAGCGCCTCGCGCAGCGTCTCGTCGCGCTTGGCGAAGCAGAAGCGCACCTGGCGTCGGTCGACCGGCGAGCGATAGAAGGCTGACATCGGGATCGCGGTGACGCCGATCTCGCGGGTGAGCCACTGCGCGAAGTCGTTCTCGGGCAGATCGGAGATCGCCTCGTAGCTGGCCACCTGGAAATACGTGCCCTCGCAGGGCAGCAGCCGGAAGCGGGTGCCGCTCAGGCCATCGCGGAACAGGTCGCGCTTGCGCTGATAGAACGCCGGCAGGTCGAGGTAGGGCGCGGGATCGGCCATGTAGCGGGCCAGGCCCACCTGGGCCGGCGTGTTCACCGTGAACACGATGAACTGGTGGCTCTTGCGGAACTCGGCGGTGAGCGCGGCCGGCGCGGCGCAGTAGGCCACCTTCCAGCCGGTGACATGGTAGGTCTTGCCGAAGGACGAGATGACGAAGCAGCGGGCGGCCAGTGCCGGGCGGCTGCCTGCCGAACAATGGGCGCGCCCGTCGAACACCATGTGCTCGTAGACCTCGTCAGAGATCACGAACAGGTCATGGGCGATTGCGATGCGCTCCAGCGCATCGAGGTCTTGCGGGGTGAAGATCCGTCCGCTGGGATTGTGGGGCGAGTTCACCAGGATGGCGCGCGTGCGCGGCGTGACCGCGGCCTGCACTGCCGCCCAGTCGATGGTGAAGTCCTCGCGCATCGGCACGCACACCGCGGTGGCGCCGGCCAGCGCGATGTTGGGCAGGTAGCTGTCGTACATCGGCTCGATGACGATCACCTCGTCACCGGCGCGCACCACCGCCATGATCGCGGTGAAGATCGCCTGCGTGGCGCCCGCGGTGACCGTGATCTCGGTGTCGGGGTGGTAGCGCGCCCCGTAGAGCGCCGCCAGCTTGGCCGAGATCGCCTGACGCAGCTCGGGCACCCCGCTCATCGGCGGGTACTGGTTGCGGCCGTCGCGCATGGCCTGGTTCACCGCATCGAGCAGCGCGGGGTCGCAGTGGAAGTCGGGGAAGCCCTGACCGAGATTGACCGCGCCGTGCTCGGCGGCCAGCGCCGACATCACGGTGAAGATGGTGGTGCCCACCTCGGGCAGCTTGCTCTGGATGACGGGGGCGAGGGGTGCGGTCATGGCGGCTCGGGCAGGGCGCAGGGCGGCTGATTATAGGCAGCGTCGAACTGCACCGGCGTCAGCACCTGCAGGCCGTGCCGTGCCCGCGCCTGCCGGGCCAGCCGCAGCAGCGCGCGGTCCTTGCTGAGCAGCCAGCCGGCGCGCAGATGACAGGCCAGGTCGATGAAGGCCTGGTCATCGGGATCGGTGCAGCGCAGGCCGCAGGCCGGCGCGGCCGCGTTGAGGGCCGCCACGGCATCGAAGCCCGCGATGCAGGCCTGGGCATCACCGTGCCGCGCGCGGATCAGCGGCCGCTGCAGCACCGCGAGCAGTTCCGCGCGCATCACCGGGGTGGCGGCCACCCGCAGACGGCCTGCCGCCACCTCGGCGCGCAGGCGCGTCACGCCAGGGTCGTTGAACACCAGCCAGTCCAGCCAGATGTTGGTGTCGATCACCACCGTGCTGCTCACCGGTCGGTCCCTATAATCGCCGCTTCGTCCGGAGAAGCCGATGCTGATCGTCCTGTCCCCTGCCAAGACCCTCGACTTCGAATCGCGGCTGCCCACGCGGCGGCATACGCAGCCGGACATGCTCGACGCCTCGGCGATGCTGATCGAGCAGTTGCGCGGCCTGCCGGCATCCGAGGTCGGTGCGCTGATGGACATCTCCGAGCCGCTGGCCGAGCTCAACGCCGCGCGCTTTCGCGACTGGCAGCCGCCCTTCACGCCGGCCAACGCGCGGCCGGCGGCGCTGGCCTTCGCCGGCGATGTCTACGAGGGCCTGCAGGCGGCCACCCTGGGCAGCACCGGGCTGACCTGGGCGCAATCGCATGTGCGCATTCTGTCGGGGCTCTATGGCCTGCTGCGGCCGCTGGACCTGATCCAGCCCTATCGGCTGGAGATGGGCACCCGGCTCGCCAATCCGCGCGGTCGAGACCTCTATGCGTTCTGGGGTGACCGGATCGCGCAGGCGCTGCGCGAGGCGCTCGACGCGCAGCGCCGGCCGGTGCTGGTGAACCTGGCCTCCGACGAGTATTTCCGCGCGGCGCGCGCCGACA
The DNA here is from genome assembly GCA_037146935.1 of Burkholderiales bacterium. Classification (GTDB taxonomy): domain Bacteria; phylum Pseudomonadota; class Gammaproteobacteria; order Burkholderiales; family Burkholderiaceae_E; genus Quisquiliibacterium. The sequence goes on along the minus strand of JBAWWD010000009.1, from coordinate 66,390 downwards.
GCCTGGGGCACCGGGTGGTGCAGCCGGTCTTCCAGGAGCGCCGGGGCGGCACCTGGAAGGTGGTGAGCTTCTCGGCCAAGCGTGCCCGCGGCCTGATGACCCGCTTTGCCGCCGAGCAGCGCATCAGCGATCCGGAAGACCTCAAGGCCTTCGCGCTGGAAGGCTACCAGCACGATGCGGCTGCCTCCGACGAGCGCCACTGGCTGTTCCGCCGCGAGCAGCCCTGATCGGGTCATGCGCCGCCGATGATCCGCGGCTCGGGCTCCAGCCAGAGCCCGAAGCGTTCGTGCACGCTGGCCCTGATGGCCATGGCCAGCCGCAGCAGCTGGGCGCCGCTGGCATGGCCGTGATTGACCAGCACCAGCGCGTGATCGGCATGCACGCCGGCGTCCCCGCTGCGGTGGCCTTTCCAGCCGCACTGCTCGATGAGCCAGCCCGCCGACAGCTTCATGCCCGCCTCTGGCGCGGCGAGGGCGCCCGGATACATCGGCATGTCGGGGTGGCGCTCGCGCAGGGCCTGCCCGAGCTCGGCGCTCACCACCGGATTCTTAAAGAAGCTGCCGGCATTGCCGATGCGCGCCGGGTCGGGCAGGCGCGCCGCGCGGATGCGGCGCACCTCGGCGGCCACCGCCGCGGCGTTCGGCGCGCCGGCACGCCCCGCGAAGGCCGCGGCCAGCGGCGCGTAGCTCAGCACCGGCGCAAACTGCGGCCCGGCCCGCAGGCGCATGCTGAGGATCAGCCAGCGCTCGCCGCCAGGCTGCTTGAACACGCTGTCGCGGTAGCCGAACCGGCAGGCCTCGGCGGTGAAGTCCTGTTGCAGGCCGGTATCGAGGTCGACCGCGGTCAGACCGGCAAAGCGCTCGGCCAGCTCCACGCCATAGGCGCCGATGTTCTGGATGGCCGCCGCCCCGCAGGTGCCGGGAATCATCGCGAGGTTTTCCAGGCCGGGCAGGCCCTGCGCGAGCGTCCAGCGCACGGCCTCGTCCCAGGATTCGCCGGCCTGGAGGCTCACCTCGGCGCCGATGGCCGCGGGCTGCCATTGCCGCCCGCGGGTGCGCATGCGCAGCACGGTGCCGTCGAAGTCAGCGGCCAGCAGCAGGTTGCTGCCGCCACCCAGCACCAGCCGGGTGGGTTCGCCAGCCAGCGCGCCCAGGGCGGCGGGCAGGTCGGAGAGGTGGTCGAGCTCGATCAGGCGCCGCGCGCGCGCACTGACGCCGAAGGTGTTCAGCGCGTCGAGCGGCGCATTGTCGGTGATGCGCAAGGCCATCGGGGCCGGCGCGCCCGCTCAGCTCGGCCGGTAGGCCAGGCGCACGTAGATGGGCGCGTAGGCCTCCGCCTGGGTGATCTCGACCAGCGACTCGCGGGCCAGCTCGAGCAGCGCGATGAAGGTCACCACCGCCACCGGCACGCCGCGCCCCGGCTCGAAGAGCTCCTGGAATTCGGCGAAGCGGCGGTGCTGCAGCGCGCGCAGCACCGTGGTCATGAACTCGCGCACCGAGAGTTCCTCACGGGTGATGCGGTGGTGCTGGGTGAGGCGGGCGCGGCGAAGCACATCGGCCCAGGCGTTGCGAAGGTCGGGCAGCGCGACATCGGGCAGCTGCGCGCTGACGGTCTGGTCGAGCAGCACGCGCGCGGCGAGGAAGTCTCGCCCGATCTGCGGCAGCTGGTCGATCTGCTGGGCGCCGTGCTTGATGCGCTCGTACTCGAGCAGCCGACGGGCGAGCTCGGCGCGGGGGTCTTCCACCTCCTCGCCGGTGTCGGCCTTGCGCACCGGCAGCAGCATGCGCGACTTGATGTCGATCAGCATGGCGGCCATCAGCAGGTACTCGGCCGCCAGCTCGAGGTTGTGCTCGCGAATCTGCTCCACGTAGGCGAGGTACTGGCGGGTGACCTCGGCCATGGGGATGTCGAGGATGTTGAAGTTCTGCTTGCGGATCAGGTAGAGCAGCAGGTCAAGCGGCCCCTCGAAGGACTCGAGGAACACCTCCAGGGCATCGGGCGGGATGTAGAGGTCGAGCGGCAGCTGCAGCACCGGCTCGCCGTAGAGCCGGGCCAGCACCTTGAGCTCGAGCTGGTCGTCCGGCGCCTGCAGGGCATCGCCGGCAGGCAGGGTCATCCCCGGGTCTGGTAGACGTAGGCCTGCTGGCGCACCCGCGACTGCTGATCACGGGCGGTGGTGTCGAGGTCCTGGGGGTGGTCCCACCAGATGGCCCGGCCCTTGCGCTGGTCTTCCTCGAGGTGGGGCTTGTCCTGCTTGAGCTGCTGCAGGAAACGGGTGATGTCGGATTGGTAGATGGCCATGGTGCGCTCCAGATGCGCGATTTTACGCCAGCTCGGGGGCCGGGGTCCGGCGGGCGGCCTCCAGGGCCGACTCGAGATCGGCGAACAGGTTCTCGCGGCCGAGCTCATCGAGCAGTCCGCCCCGCCGGATCAGTGACAGCGGCTGTTCGGTGGCCTCGGCCAGGATCAGCCTGCCACCGCGCCGGCGCAGCGAGCGCAGCAGTGCCTGGAGGGCCTCCAGGCCGGTGGTGTCCATGCTGATCAGCTGATGCAGGTCGAGCACCACGATCTCGCCGGCGGGGCCGCTCGGATCCGAAAGCTGTTCGATGCGGGTCGCCGTGCCGAAGAAGAGCGACCCGAAGAGCCGGTAGGCGCGCACCCGGCGGCCATCGGGGAGCTGACCGAGATCGGTGGGCAGGCGCACGGGCTCCAGGCGGGTGAGCGAGGAGATGCGCACGATGAAGAACAGGCTGGCCAGCACCAGCCCCACCTCGATCGCCACCGTGAGGTCGAAGATCACGGTGAGCAGGAAGGTGGAGACCAGCACGATCCGGTAGTTGAGGCTGAACTGCCGCAGCTCGCGGAAGGCGTGCCAGTCGCCCATGTTGAAGGCCACGAACAGCAGGATGGCCGCGAGCACCGCCATGGGCAGGTGGTGCGCGAGCGGGGCCGCCAGCAGCACGATCAGCAGCAGGCACAGCGCATGCACGATGCCGGCCACCGGCGAGCGCGCCCCGCTGCGCACGTTGGTGACGGTGCGCGCGATGGTCCCGGTGGCCGCGATGCCGCCCACCAGCGGGCTGACCAGGTTGGCGATGCCCTGGGCCATGAGCTCCTGGTTGGGGTCATGGCGGTCGTCGATCATGCCGTCGGCCACGCGCGCGCACAGCAGCGACTCGATCGCGCCGAGCAGCGCGATCGACATCACCGGAGCGGCCAGGCTGCGCACGGTGTCCCACTCGAAGTGCGGCAGCGCGAGCCCGGGCAGTTCGCGCGGGATGCCCCCGAAACGGCTGCCCACGGTCTCCACCGGCATGCCGGTGAGGGCGACCACCGCGGTGCCCAGCACCAGCACCACCACGGTGCCCGGCACTGCGGCCATCCAGCGCCGCCAGCGAGCCGCGTTGGGGTGGTAGGACTTGGGCCACAGCACGATGAGTGTCAGCGCCACCAGCCCCATGATGAGCGCTCTGGGGTTGACGCTGCCGATGTGGCTGGCGATGGCATCGAGCTGACCGAAGAAGTGCGCCGGCATGCGCGGGATGGCCAGCCCGAGGAAGTCCTTGACCTGCTGCAGGGCGATGATGACCGCGATGCCGTTGGTGAAGCCGATGATGATGGGCAGCGGGATGAAGCGGATCATGCCGCCCAGCCGCAGAGCCCCCATCAGGAAGAGCAGCACGCCCGCGCCCATGGTGGCGAGCAGCAGTCCGGGCACGCCGTGGCGCTCGACGATGCCGTAGAGCAGCGCGACGAAGGCGCCGGCCGGTCCGCCGATCTGCACCCGCGAGCCGCCCAGGGCGGAGATGAGGAAGCCGGCGACGATGGCGGTGAAGATGCCGGCCTCGGGCTTGACGCCGCTGGCGATCCCGAAGGCCATGGCCAGCGGCAGCGCCACCACGCCCACGGTGAGCCCGGCGGAGAGGTCGGCCGAGAGATCCCGCCGGGTATAGCCCGCCAGGCTGTCGATCAGCCGTGGCCGGAAGCGCGCCAGTTGCATCGGGCGCGCCTCGCGGTCTCAGCGGATCCGCATGCCCGGCTCGGCGCCGGCCTGGGGGTCGAGCAGGTGGATGCCGCCGCCGCGGGCCGGGTCTTCCCAGCCGGCGGCCAGCACCATGCCCTGCGACACCCCGAACTTCATCTTGCGAGGGGCGAGGTTGGCCACCATGACGGTGAGGCGCCCGACCAGCTGCTCGGGCGCGTAGGCCGAGCGGATGCCGGAGAACACGGTGCGCGGCTGCGGCTCGCCGCAGTCGAGGCTCAGGCGAAGCAGCTTGTCGGAGCCCTCGACGGTCTCGGCCGCCACGATGCGGGCCACCCGCAGATCCAGGCGCGAGAACTCGTCGATGCTGATCAGGCCCTCGGCCGGCGCAGCGCCGGGCGCCGTGCCCTTGGCGGCCGCCGGGCTGCCGCTGGCGGGCTTGCCGCCTGCCGGGGACTTGCTGGCGGGCTTGGCGCCGGCAGGCGCGGTGTCAGCGGCTGCGGGCGCCTCGGGCGCGATCAGGGCCTCGAGCAGGCGCGGATCGACCCGGGTGGCCAGGTGCTGGTACTTGCCCACGGCGATGGGCACGCGCAGGGCATCGTCCCAGCCCAGGGAGCCGCTGCCCAGGAAGGCCTCGGCCTGGGTGGCCAGGGCCGGCAGCACCGGCTTGAGCCAGACGGTGAGCGCCTGGAAGCCGGCCAGGCACAGCGAGCACACCGCCTGCAGCTCGGCGCGCCGCGATTCATCACGGGCGAGCTCCCACGGGCGGGCGGCATCGAAGGCCTGGTTGATCCGGTCGGCGAACTCCATGGCCAGACGCAACGCGCGGCCGAAGTCGCGGCCCTCGTAGCATTGCGCGATCTGGCCGGCCACCCCGCCCGCATCGAGCTCGGCCCAGGCCGGCATGGCCGCCACATCGGCGAGGCGGCCGTCGAAGAACCGGGCAATGAAGTTGGAGGCCCGGCTGGCGATGTTCACGTACTTGCCGATCAGGTCGGCATTGACCCGCGCGATGAAGTCGTCGGGATTGAAGTCGATGTCCTCGACGTGCGGATTGAGCTTGGCCGCGATGTAGTAGCGCAGCCACTCGGGGTTCATGCCGATGTCGAGGTAGCGCAGCGGCGAGATGCCGGTGCCGCGGCTCTTGCTCATCTTGTCGCCGCTCACGGTGATGAACCCGTGCACGAAGACGTTGTCGGGCACCTTGCGGCCGGAGAACTTCAGCATCGCCGGCCAGAACAGGGTGTGGAAGTAGATGATGTCCTTGCCGATGAAGTGGTACTGCTCCACCGCGGGGTCGGCCAGGAAGTCCTCGAATGGCTGCGCGGTGAGGCGCGCCGCGCCGCCACTGTCGAAGTGATGCTTCAGGCTGGCCAGATAGCCGATCGGGGCGTCGAGCCACACATAGAAGTACTTGCCCGGCGCGTCGGGGATCGGGATGCCGAAGTAGGGCTCGTCGCGCGAGATGTCCCAGTCGCCCAGGCCGCGCTCGCCGTCGAGCCATTCACGGGCCTTGTTGGCGACCTCGGGCTGCAGGCGGCCGCTCTGGGTCCAGTCGCGCAGGAACGCGACGCAGCGCGGATCGGACAGCCGGAAGAAGAAGTGCTCGGAGCTGCGCAGCACCGGCACGGCGCCCGAGAGCGTGGAGCGCGGATTGCGCAGTTCGGTGGGCGAGTACACCGCGCCGCAGACCTCGCAGGCGTCACCGTACTGGTCCTTGGCGCCGCACTTGGGGCACTCGCCGCGGATGTAGCGATCGGGCAGGAACATGCCCTTGACCGGGTCGTAGAACTGCTCGATCTCGCGGCTGTCGATGAGGCCATTGCCCTTCAGGGCGCGGTAGATGGACTGCGAGAGCTCGGTGTTCTCGGGCGAGTGGGTGGAGTGCCAGTGGTCGAACGAGATCAGGAAGCCGTTCAGGTAGCGCGGCCGCTCGGCGGCGATGCGCGCCACGAGGTCTTCGGGGCGGATGCCCTCGGCCTGCGCCTTGAGCATGATCGGCGCACCGTGCGCGTCATCGGCGCACACGAAGTGCACCTCGTGGCCGCGCATGCGCTGGAACCGCACCCAGATGTCGGCCTGGATGTACTCCATGAAGTGGCCGATGTGGAAGGAGCCGTTGGCGTAGGGCAGGGCGGTGGTGACGAACAGACGGCGCGCGGCCATGGCGGGTTCCGGACGAGGGCTGCCGGTGGCGGCAGGATCCCGAGGCTGAAGGGGGCAAGCCCCGATCTTAGCAAACGGACTTGCTAAACTCCCCGGCTTTCCTGCCGCGCGGCTTCCTGGCCGCGGGCGCCTCCAGGAGTGCCGAATGCCTGTTTCCGAAGCCGACGTCCGCGCGGCCCTGTCGGGTGTCATCGATCCCAACACCGGCAAGGATCTCGTCGCCGGCAAGTCGGCGCGCAACATCCGCATCGACGATGACTCCGTGAGCGTCGATGTCGAGCTCGGCTATCCGGCCCGCTCGCAGATCGACCCGATCCGTCGCGCGGTGATCGCCGCGCTGCGCGGGCTGCCCGGCGTGGCCAATGTCAGCGCCAACGTCTACCAGCGCATCATCGCCCACGCGGTGCAGCGGGGCGTGAAGCTCATGCCCAACGTGAAGAACATCATCGCGGTGGCCTCGGGCAAGGGCGGGGTGGGCAAGAGCACCACCGCGGTCAACCTGGCCCTGGCGCTGGCCGCCGAAGGCGCCGCCGTGGGCATGCTCGATGCCGACATCTACGGCCCCTCGCAGCCCACCATGCTGGGCATCTCGGGCCGGCCCGAGACCCGCGACAACAAGACCCTCGAGCCCATGGAGGGCCACGGCATCCAGGCCAGCTCCATCGGCTTTCTCATCGACACCGACACGCCGATGGTCTGGCGCGGCCCGATGGTCACGCAGGCGCTCGAGCAACTGCTGCGTGACACCAACTGGCGCGACCTCGACTATCTGGTGGTCGACATGCCCCCGGGCACCGGCGACATCCATCTCACCCTGTCGCAGAAGATCCCGGTCACCGGCGCGGTGATCGTGACCACGCCCCAGGACATCGCGCTGCTCGATGCCCGCAAGGGCCTGAAGATGTTCGAGAAGGTGGGGGTGCCCATCCTGGGCATCGTCGAGAACATGGCCATCCATGTGTGCTCCAGCTGCGGACACAGCGAGCACATCTTCGGCCAGGGCGGCGGCGAGCGCATGGCCACCGACTATGGCGTCGACTACCTCGGCGGCCTGCCGCTCGACATCCGCATCCGCGAGCAGACCGATGCCGGTCAGCCCACCGTGGTGGCCGAGCCCGACGGCGCTCTGGCGGCGCAGTACCGCGCCATCGCGCGGACCGTGGCGGTGAAGATCGCCGAGAAGGCGCGCGACATGAGCTCGAAGTTTCCGAGCATCGTGGTGCAGAACACCTGAGGCCGCGCACGGGCGGCCGCGGCCGCCCCGTCACCTGGCCGCTCAGCTCAGCTCAGCCAGGGCAGGGTGCGGCGCAGCGAGACCACGCTGCCCGCCGCCTCTGCCGAGTAGCCCGGCAGGGCTTCCAGCGCCTCGCGCCACTCGGCCGAGGCCAGCACCGCGCGCAGCCGCTCACCGGGCGTCGATTCCAGCACCGAACGATCGCACACCAGGAAGTAGGCCTCGGTCACGATCGGCACGAAGCTCAAGCCGTGCGCGGCCGCCGCCGCGCGCAGACCGAAGCCGGCATCGGCCGCGCCCGTGGCCACCGCAATGGCCACCGACAGGTGGTTGGCCTCTTCCTGCTCATAGCCGCGGATGTCTTCGGCCGCGATGCCGGCCTGCGCGAGCAGGTCATCGAGCAGGGCCCGGGTGCCGGTGCCCGGCGCGCGGTTGACGAAGCGCAGCCGCCGCAGGTCGGCCATGCCGGTCACCGCCAGCGGGTTGCCGGCGGCGAGCATCAGCCCCTGCTCGCGCGAGCACACCCGGATGAGCTTCTCGCGCCCCGGGCGCAGGCGGGTGGCGAAGGCCCGGTGGATGGCCGAGCCCTTCGCGCCCAGGCCCGGCACGCCCAGCGGCAGATGGATGCCGGCGAAGCGGCACTGGCCGCGCCGCAGCGACTGCAGCGCGGCGACGCTGCCCTCGAAGCGGATGTCGAGCATCAGTCCGGCGTCGCCGCACAGGCGGCGAAGCTCGGGCAGCGCCAGATCATGGCTGGCCGCGCAGCCGGCGATCGGCACCCCGTCATCGAAGGCGAGCGAGAGTTCGCGGCTGACCTCGGTGGCCAGGTTCTCGATCTGGGCGGCCAGCCGGCCCATGATCCGGGTCTCGGCCCAGAGCAGCTTCTCGGCGAACTCGCTCAGACGCGCCGCCCGGCCCTTGTCCCAGAGGATCAGCGGCCGGCCCAGTTCGAGCTCACGGGCCTTCAGATAGCCCCAGAGATGCCGGTACGACCAGCCGAGCTCGCGGGCGGCGCCGGCAATCGAGCCCTGCCGGTGCAGGCTGCCCAGCACCCGCATGAAGGGATTGCTGAGCAGGCCGTCGCTGGGCGACTGCAGCGTGTACTCGAGACGGATCGGGACGACCGGACCCTGGCGGCTCATGGCGGCGGGGCCGGGGCGCGAGGGCCCCGGCGGCGGCTCAGAGCGAGCAGGCCGGGCCGGTGACTTCCACCGGTTTCTTCTGCCGCAGCTCGACCGAATTGCGCACCGCGATGATCTCGGCAAGGATCGACACGGCGATCTCGCCCGGGGTGCGGCTGCCGATGTCCAGCCCGATCGGCCCGTGCAGGCGGTTGATCTCGTCGGCCGAGAGATCGAAGAGCGCCAGACGCTGCTTGCGGCTGGCGGTGTTGGCCCGCGAGCCCAGCGCGCCCACATAGAAAGCCGGCGACTTCAGCGCCTCGAGGAGGGCCATGTCGTCGAGCTTGGGGTCATGGGTGAGGGCGACCACCGCGCTGTGCGGGTCGAGCTCCAGTTCGAGCACCACGTCGTCGGGCATGCCTGGCGCGTAGCGGGTGCCGGGCAGGTCCCAGGTGGTGTTGAACTCCTCGCGCGGATCGCAGCAGATCACCTCGAAGTCGAGCATCAGCGCCATCTGGGCCAGCGCCCGCGAGAGCTGACCGGCGCCGATCATCAGCAGCCGCCAGCGCGGCCCGAACACCGCCCGCAGGGTCTGGCCATCGAAGGTGAAGGTCTCACCGCGGCGCGCGGCCTCGAGCGTGACCGCGCCGGTGGGCAGGTGCAGGCGGCGCCCGACCAGCTCATGTCGCGCGGTGCGCGCCAGCAGCTCATCGATCCAGGCCGCGTCGGCAAGCGGCTCCTGCACCAGACGCAGGTTGCCGCCGCAGGGCAGGCCGAAGCGGGCGGCCTCCTCCTTGCTGACGCCGTAGCGGATCTCCGAGGGCTTGTCGACGCGCTCGCCCTGGCGCACCCGCTCGATGAGGTCATCCTCGACGCAGCCGCCCGACACCGAGCCGACCACCAGGCCGTCATCGCGCAGGGCGAGCAGCGCGCCCGGGGGCCGTGGCGCCGAGCCCCAGGTCTCCACCACCGTGACGAGCCATACCCGATGGCCCTCGGCCCGCCAGTCGCGGGCCTGCCTGAGCACCTGCAGATCGAGGCTGTCCATGTCGTGTTCCTTTGCAGGGGGAAGGGTCAGCGCGCCATCAGCCAGGCCGCGGCGGCCAGCACCGCCGCGCCCAGGGCGATCCAGCCCCAGGGCAGGCCGCCAGCGGCGGCAGGCTCGGCCGGCGCTGCGGCGGGCGCGCCGCCCGCCTCGGCCCCTTGCGGCGCGGGCGCGGCCTCAGCCGGGACCTCGCCCGCGGGCGCCGCAGCGGCGGCCTGCTCGGTGAGGTACTTCTCGAAGGCCGCGAAGAATTCGCCGGCGACCTTCTCGGCCGCGGAATCGACCAGCCGCGAGCCGATCTGCGCGATCTTCCCGCCCACCTGCGCCTTGGCGCCGTAGCGCAGCAGCGTCTGATCGCCATCAGCCGACAGGGCCACATCGGCCGAGCCCTTGCCGAAGCCGGCCACGCCGCCCTGACCGTCGAACTCGATGGTGTAGGACTGCAGCGGCTGGATGTTGAGCAGCCGCAGCCGGCCCTTGAAGCGGGCATTGACCGGGCCCACCCGCACCGCCATCACCACCGAATACTCGTCGGGGCCGCTGAGCTCGAGCGACTCGCAGCCGGTGATGCAGGCCTTCAGCGCCTGCGGATCGTTCAGTGCCGCCCAGGCCTGCTCGGGGCTGGCGGGCAGGCGGCGTTCTCCCTGGAGATTCATGGATGCGGATCCTGTGGTGTCAGGCTGCGTTGCGCCGCCGGGCGGGCCTGAAGCCCGCGCCAGGGGCGGCGCCGCGCTGCCGTTCGATGGCCTGCCGGATGTCCGTCAGGCTGCGCAGATTGTGAACCGGAATCATGGCGGTGACGTGCGGGAGTAGCGCGCGCACCCCGGCCGCCTTCGGCTCGAAACCATCGTACCGCAGGAGCGGGTTCAGCCAGATGATTTCCCGCGCCCAGCGGGCGAGCGTGGCCGCGGCATGATCGAGTTCGGCGGCATCGCCGCGGTCCAGGCCATCGGTGACCAGCAGCAGCGAGGCGTTGCGGGTGAGCACCCGCCGAGCCCACTGGCGGTTGAAGGCGGCCAGGCTGCTGGCGATCCGGGTGCCGCCCTGCCAGTCGCTGGCGGCGCGACCGGCCAGCGCGAGCGCCTCGTCGGGATCGCGGTGCCGCAGGCAGCGCGAGATGTCGGTGAGACGGGTGCCGAACACGAAGGTGTGGGTGTTGCGCTGGCGTCGGGTGATGCCGTGGGCGAAGTGCAGGAAGGCCCGGGCGTAGCGCTCCATCGAGCCGGAGATGTCGATGAGCATCACCACCGGCGGCGGCAGGCGGCGTCGGCGCTGGTGCGCGAGCGCGGGCGCATCGGGCTGGCGCGGCATGGCGCGCAGACTGGCCCGCAGGTCGATCCGGCCGCGCGCCGCCGCCGTGAACCGGCGACTGACCACGGGCCGCAGGGGCAGTGCCACGGTGCGGGCAAGCTGCTCGGCGAGCGCGAACTCCGCCACGCTCATCGCCTCGAAGTCGGTGCTGCGCAGCCGCTCGCGCGCCGAGTGGCTGAGCGCGGCATCGGCCACGGTCTCGGTGTCCTGCCGGTGCGGCCCCGGTGTGCCGCCCGCCTGCGAGGCCAGCGCCTCGTCCACCCGCCGGTTGCCGCGGGGCGCGGGTGCCGCGGACGCGTCGGCCATCTGCGGCAGGCGGCTGGCCAGCACCCGCTCCAGCAGGCGGGGATCGCGCCAGAACGCCTCGAAGGCGGCGTCGAACACCGGCTGCTGGGCGTGGCTGTCGAGCATCACCGCAGACATGGCGGCATGCACGTCGTCGCGCCGCGCCACGCCGATCACCTCCAGGGCGGCCACCGCGCGCAGCGCGCGGTCGGTGCCCACCGGCATGCCGGCGGCGCGCAGCACGCGCGCAAAGCGCAGCACGTTGCCGGCGAGTTCCCCCGACACGGATCAGGCCGCGGGCAGGTCGCGGGCGCGCAACTCGTCGAGCAGTTGCGCGATGTCGCCGCCCGACAGTCGGGCGATGTCGTCCTGGTATTTCAGCAGCACGCCCAGGGTGGCTTCGATGGAGGCCGGGTCGAGCGCCATCGCATCCAGGGCGAGCAGCGCGTTGGTCCAGTCGATCGCCTCGGCCACCCCGGGCGCCTTGAAGAGGTCGAGCTCACGCATGCGCTGCACGAAGGCCACCACCTCGGCGGCCAGGCGCTGCGAGGCGCCGGGCGCCCTGCGGCTCAGGATGGCCAGTTCACGCGCGGCGTCGGGATAGTCCACCCACTGGTAGAGGCAGCGCCGGCGCAGGGCGTCATGCAGCTCGCGGGTGCGGTTGGAGGTGAGCAGCACGATCGGCGGGTGGGCCGCGCGGATCGTGCCGATCTCGGGGATGGTGATCTGCCGCTCGGCCAGCATCTCGAGCAGGTAGGCCTCGAAGGGTTCGTCGGCGCGGTCGAGCTCGTCGATCAGCAGCACCGGCGCGCGCTCCTGGGTGAGGGCCGCCAGCAGCGGCCGCTCGATCAGCATCTCGCGACGGTAGAGCGAGGCCGAGAGGCTGCCCTGGTCCTGGTGGCCGAGCGCCTCGGCAAGCCGGATCTCGAGCATCTGCCGGGGCACGTTCCACTCATAGGCGGCCTGGGCGATGTCCAGGCCCTCGTAGCATTGGAGGCGGATCAGCGGGGCGCCCAGCGCGCTGGCCAGGGCCTTGGCGAGTTCGGTCTTGCCCACGCCCGCTTCGCCTTCGAGCAGCAGAGGCCGCTGCAGCCGCAGCGCGAGGAACACCGAGGTGGCCAGGCGGCGATCGGCCACGTACTGCTGATCGGCGAGCACCGCGATCAGGTGGTCGACATCGGTGATGGCGGTCATGGCGGGGCGAGGTGAACGACGGGCGCGAGCGGCCCGTCAGGGGAGAGCCCGCCTGGGCGCAGGCCGGGGCGGGCGGATGCGGCGCTCAGCGACCGAGGGCGGCCTTGACGGCCCGGGCGGTCATGGTGACCACCATGGCGGCCCGGTAATCGGCCGAGGCGTGCAGGTCGGCGTTCATGCCGGCCACCGGCAACGTCACCGCGGCGGCGGCCTCGGGCGTGAAGCTGGCGTTCAGGGCGGCCTCGAGCTCGGCGCAGCGGAACACGCAGGCGCGGGCGCCGGTGACCCCCACCCGCACGCCGGCCGGCGACTGGCTCACCATCACGCCCACCAGCGCGAAGCGCGAGGCCGGCTGCTTGAACTTGGCATAGGCCGCCCGCGTGGGCACCGGGAAGCTCACCGAGAGGACCAGCTCGCCGGGCTGCAGCGCGGTCTCGTAGAGGCCGGTGAAGAAGGCCTCGGCAGGGATCTCGCGGCGATCGGTGCGGATCGTGGCGCCCAGCGCCACCGCGGCGGCCGGATAGCAGGCGGCGGGATCGGCGTTGGCAAACGAGCCGCCCAGGGTGCCCATGTTGCGCACCATGGCGTCGCCGATGCCGCCGGCGAGGTCGGCCAGCGCCGGAATGGCGCCACGCACGGCGGCCGAGGCGTGCACCTGGGCGTGGGTGGCCATGGCGCCGATCACGACGCGACCGCCCGACACCTCGATGGCGCGCAGGGCGTCGAGTCCGCCGAGGTCGACCAGGCGCTCGGCGCTGGACAGACGCAGCTTCATCGCCTGGACCAGGCTCTGGCCGCCGGCGAGGTAGCGCGCATCGGCGCCGCTGGCGGCCGCAGCCGCTGCCGCGGCGGTGTCGGGCCGGAGGTATTCGAATGCGTACATGCCCTGCTCCTTGCTCAGCCGCGGGCCGCGACGGCCGAGACCGCCCGCACGATGTTGTGATAGCCGGTGCAGCGGCACAGGTTGCCCTCGAGGCCCTCGCGGATCTGCTGCTCGGTGGCGCCGGGGTGGTCTTTCAGGATTTGCACCGCCGACATCACCATGCCCGGCGTGCAGAAGCCGCACTGCAGCGCATGGCAGTCCTTGAAGGCGACCTGCATCGGGTGCTGGCCATCGGGCGAGAGCCCCTCGATGGTGGTGACTTCACCGCCCTGGGCCTGCAGGGCCAGGATCGAGCAGGCCTTCACGGCGCGGCCGTTCAGGTGCACGGTGCAGGCGCCGCACTGCGCGGTGTCGCACCCGACGTGGGTGCCGGTCAGCTTGAGGTGGTCTCGAATCAGCTGGACGAGCAGCGTCCGGGGCTCCACCTGGGCGGTCACGGCCTTGCCGTTGACCTTCAGGCTGACGGAGTGATCCATGGAGAATCTCCTTTGAGGGTAGGCGATGCGTCGGCGGATGAACCGGCAGCGGCGGGCTGGGCGGCCCTGTCGACGCGCAGCCGAGAGTGTTCCACGACACGGCCCGGCTGGCGAATGAAATCCCTGCCGATCGGGATTGCGGTCCGCTGCGGCGCGTCAAAACGGTCTGGCAGGCGAGGCCCGCCAGCCTCAGCACCCGCTGGCGCAGGGCAGGGCGGACATCAGCCTTGCCTATGTCCACCATTGCATAAGAGAATACTCGGATGGGCGCAGCACCCGTGTCGACCTGCCCATCCACCCCCTGGAGGAACCATGCAGAAATCCCTGCACATCAACCCGGACAAATGCACCGGGTGTCTGCAGTGCGAGATGGCCTGTAGCTACGAGAACTACGGCACCTTTGCCACCGCCAAGTCCCGCATCAAGGTCTTCGACTTCCATCAGACCGGGCGCAAGGTTCCCTATACCTGCACCCAGTGCGACGAGGCCTGGTGCCTGCACGCCTGCCCGGTGGAGGCCATCAAGCTCGACGCCGGCACGGGCGCCAAGGTGGTGGTCGACGATGTCTGCGTCGGCTGCAAGGTCTGCACCATTGCCTGCCCCTTCGGCACGGTCAACTACGTCCAGGAAACCGGCAAGGTCCAGAAGTGCGACCTCTGCGGCGGCGAACCGGCCTGCGCCGAAGCCTGCCCCACCGGCGCCATCACCTATGTCGATGCCAACTGGACCGGCCTCGACCGCATGAAGCAATGGGCCGACAAGCTGGGCAACCAGCCTGCGGCCTCCTGAAGGAGATTCACACATGTCCTGGGCTGGAAAACTCCTGAGGGTCAACCTCACCGCGGGCACCTGTGTCAGCGAGCCGCTGCGCATGGACTGGGCGCGCGAATACCTCGGCCAGCGTGGTCTGGCCACCAAGTACTTCGTCGAGGAGGTCGATGCCAAGGTCGACCCCCTGGGCGCAGACAACAAGATCATCTGGGCCACCGGGCCGCTCACCGGCACCATGGCCTCCACGGGCGGCCGCTACTCGGTGATCACCAAGGGCCCGCTCACCGGCGCCATCGCCTGCTCCAACTCCGGTGGCTACTGGGGTGCCGAGCTCAAGATGGCCGGCTGGGACATGATCATCTTCGAAGGTCGCTCGGCCAAGCCGGTGTACCTCTCGGTGGTCGATGACAAGGCCGAGCTGCGCGATGCCACCCACCTGTGGGGCAAGACCACCTGGCAGACCGAGGAGATCCTCAAGAAGGAATCCCAGGATCCGCTCACCCGCGTCTCGTCCATCGGTCGCGCCGGCGAGAACCAGGTCCTGTTCGCCTGCATCGTCAACGACCTGCATCGCGCCGCCGGCCGTTCGGGCGTGGGTGCCGTGGCGGGCTCCAAGAACCTCAAGGCGATCGCCGTGCGCGGCACGCGGGGCGTGGGCAACATCCACAACCCCAAGGCCTTCATGAAGGTCACCGCCGAGAAGAAAAAGATCCTCCACGACCACCCGGTCACCGGTCAGGGCCTGCCCACCTACGGCACGCAGGTCCTCATGAACGTCATCAACGAGACCGGCGCGCTGCCCACCCGCAATCACCGCGACGTGCAGTTCGAGGGCGCCAGCCGCATCTCGGCCGAGGCCATGGCCGAGAAGCGTCCCACCGATGGCAAGTCGCACCTGGTCACCAACCAGGCCTGCTTCGGCTGCACCATCGCGTGCGGGCGCATCTCCAAGATGGACGAAACCCACTTCTCGGTGCAGAACAAGCCCGAGTACTGGGGCGCTTCCGGCGGTCTCGAGTACGAGGCGGCCTGGGCGCTGGGCGCGGCGCCCGGCATCAAGGATCTCGAAGCCCTGCAGTACGCCAACATGCTGTGCAACGAAGACGGCTACGACCCCATCTCCTTCGGGGCCACGGTCGGTGCCGCCATGGAGCTCTACGACATGGGCGTGCTCACCAAGGAGCACACCGGCGGGCTCGAGCTCAAGTTCGGCTCGGCCGAGGCCCTGGTCACGCTGGCCGAACTCACCGCGCGCGGCGAAGGCTTCGGCAAGGAACTCGGCCAGGGCTCCAAGCGGCTGTGCGCCAAGTACGGCCACCCCGAGCTCTCCATGTCGGTCAAGGGCCAGGAGTTCCCGGCCTATGACTCGCGCGGCATCCAGGGCATGGGCCTCACCTATGCCACCTCCAACCGGGGGGCCTGCCACCTGCGCTCGTACACCGTCGCCTCCGAGATCCTGGGCATCCCGGTCAAGACCGATCCCCTGGTCACCGAGGGCAAGGCTGATCTGGTCAAGGCCTTCCAGGACGCCACCGCGGCGTTCGACTCCTCCGGCCTGTGCGTGTTCACCACCTTTGCCTGGACGCTCGCCGACCTGGCTCCCCAGGTGGCGGCCGCCTGCGGCGACGAGTTCACCATGGACAACGTCGCCCTGATCGGTGAGCGCATCTGGAACCTCGAGCGCGACTTCAACAATCGCGCCGGCTTCACCCGCAAGGACGACGATCTGCCGCCGCGCCTGAAGACCGAGCCGGCCCAGACCGGTCCGGCCAAGGGCCTGGTCAGCGGCATCGACAAGATGGTGCCCGAGTACTATCAGGTCCGCGGCTGGGATGAGCAGGGCCAGCTCAAGGCCGAGACCCGGTCCCGACTGGGTCTGTAACGCGCAGTCTGCCTCGCGCAGTCACCAGGGCGGCCGTCGGTCGCCCTTTTTTTCAGTCGGCGCGGCCGGCGCGGCGAGCAGTCCGCGGCCGGTCGGCCCAGGAGCGAGTGATGAAGCACGTGATCATCGGCAACGGCCCGGCCGGCGTGGTGGCGGCCGAGACCATCCGCAAGCACCGGCCCCATGACGAGATCTGGCTGGTCGGCGACGAGCCCGAGCCGTCCTACTCGCGCATGGCCATCCCGTACCTGCTGATCGGCAACATCGGCGAGGCCGGCACCTATCTGCGCAAGGATCCCGGGCACTTCGATCGCCTGTGCATCAGCACCGTGCAGGGGCGGGTGGTCGCGCTCGATGCCCAGGCGCGCAGCGTGGCGCTGTCCGATGGCCGGGTGCTGCCCTTCGATCGCTGCCTCATCGCCACCGGCTCGCAGCCGGTGCGTCCGCCCATCCCGGGTCTGGATTCGCCCTACGTGCATCCCTGCTGGACGCTGCGCGATGCCCGCAGCATCCAGCAGCTGGCCAAGCCGGGCGCGCGTGTGCTGCAGATGGGCGCGGGCTTCATCGGCTGCATCATCCTCGAGGCGCTGGCGCAGCGCGGCGTGCAGCTCACCGTGGTCGAGATGGGTGACCGCATGGTGCCGCGCATGATGGGCCCCGGCGCCGGCGGCATGATCAAGGCCTGGTGCGAGACCAAGGGCGTGCGGGTGTTCACCGGCACGCGGGTCGAGGCGCTCGAGCCCGGTGACAAGGTGCGCGCGCGCCTGTCCAACGGCCGCACCGAAGACTTCGATCTGGTCATCCAGGCCACGGGCGTGAAGCCCAACATCGGCTTCCTGGCCAACTCGCCGGTTCGCTGCCTGCAGGGCGTGCTGGTCGACGAGACCCTGCAGACCGCCGTGCCGGGCGTCTATGCGGCCGGCGACTGCGCCGAGGCCTTCGATCCGGTGGTGGGCAAGACCATCGTCTCGGCCATCCAGCCCAATGCGGTCGATCAGGCCTATGTGGCCGCCATGAACATGAGCGGCCACCGCAACCAGCTGCGTGGCGTCACCCAGATCAACGTGCTCGACACCCTGGGGCTGGTCTCCACCTCCTTCGGCCAGTGGGAGGGGGTGTCTGGCGGCGATCATGTCGAGCTCGCCGACCCGCAACGTTTCCGCTACCTGCGCCTGGAGTTCAAGGACGACGTGGTGGTGGGCGCCAACAGCCTGGGCATGACCGAGCATGTGGGCGTGATGCGCAACCTGGTCGAGCGTGGCGTGCACCTGGGGCGCTGGAAGGAGGCGCTCAAGCAGGATCCCACCCGGCTGATGGAGGCCTATCTCGCCAGCGCGCAGGCGCAGGGTGAGTGGCAGGGCCGCTCGCGCGGCACCGCCCGCTGAACCGGTCACGGCGCGTCACGGCATGCTCGTCACCTTCAAGCTCTTCGCCATGCTCTCCGACCACCTGCCGCAGCAGGTGGATGGGCGCTCGCGCGAGGGCAACGCCATCGTGCTCGAAGTGCCCGAGGGCACCACGGTGCAGGCCCTGATCGACCGATTCAATCTGCCTGCCCGTCTGGTGCATCTGGTGCTGGTCAACGGCACCTATGTGGCGCCGGGCGATCGCGCGGGCCGCGCCTTGCGCGAGGGCGAGGCGCTCGCCATCTGGCCGCCGATCGCCGGTGGCTGATCGGCGCGCATGAGCGCACGCGGACCGGGCTTCGGCGACAGCCGCGAGATGGGCTGCAGCCGCGCCGACCTGGAACGCTGGCTGCGCGAGTTCACCGGGCTGGCCGCGTTCCAGAGCGGCGATGACTGGATCCGCGTGCCGGTGGCCGACTTCCACGTCGAGGTCCGGTTCACGCCCGCGCCGCCGCGGCGCCTGGGGCTGATCACCTTCCGTGCCTTGCGGGTGCGCTTCGAGTACCCGCCGGCGCGCGCCGAGCAGGCGCGCGACTGGATCGGGCGCTTCGACTTCCATACCCAGCGCGGCGGCGGCTGACCCGTGGCCGCGCGCTATCATCGCGGCCACTTTTCCCAGGATTGCGCCTCATGACCATCAAGTCCGACAAGTGGATCCGCCGCATGGCCGCCCAGGGCATGATCGAGCCCTTCGAGCCGGGGCAGGTGCGCGAGCGCGACGGGCGGCGCATCGTCTCGTACGGCACGTCCAGCTACGGCTACGACATCCGCTGCGCCGACGAGTTCAAGATCTTCACCAACATCAACAGCACCATCGTCGACCCCAAGGACTTCGATGAGGGCTCGTTCGTCGACTTCAAGGGCGATGTCTGCATCATCCCGCCCAACTCCTTCGCGCTGGCGCGCACCATGGAGTACTTCCGCATCCCGCGCAGCGTGCTCACCATCTGCCTGGGCAAGTCCACCTATGCGCGCTGCGGCATCATCGTCAACGTGACCCCGCTCGAGCCCGAGTGGGAGGGCCATGTCACCCTCGAATTCAGCAACACCACACCCCTGCCGGCGCGCATCTACGCCGGCGAGGGCTGCGCTCAGGTGCTGTTCCTGGAGTCCGACGAGGTCTGCGAGACCTCCTACCGAGATCGCGGCGGCAAGTACCAGGGCCAGCTCGGCGTGACCCTGCCGCGCACCTGAGCCGCAGGGCGGGCTGGGGCGCCGGCTTGTCCGCCCACCCGGCGCAGGCTATAATCTCCCGTTTTCAACCGCACGGCTCACCATCCCAGTGACGCCGCAAGTTCTCCAAGGGAAACCATGTCCGTCGAAACCCTAGACAAGGCGAAGATCGTCGCCGATTACCAGCGCGCCAAGAACGACACCGGCTCGCCGGAAGTTCAGGTGGCGCTGCTCACCGCCCGCATCAACGACCTCACCGGTCACTTCAAGACCCACACCAAGGATCACCACTCCCGTCGGGGCCTGCTCAAGATGGTGAGCCGGCGCCGCAAGCTGCTCGACTACCTCAAGTCCACCAATCAGGCCAGCTACAAGACCCTGATCGAAAGACTCGGTCTTCGGGGTTGAACCGCTTGCTCCCGGACAACACGGGTTGATGGCAGTACCAGCAGGCCCGCAAGGCATTCGCTTGCGGGCCTTTGTTTTTTCGTCTGATCGATCGCAGGCGAACCGCGCCGCCGGCTGACCGCGCGGGCAATGTCTAAAAAGGAAAGCACCTTGTTCCAAATCGCACGCAAGACCTTCAAGTGGGGCCAGAACACCGTCACCCTGGAAACCGGCGAAATCGCCCGCCAGGCCTCCGGCGCAGTGCTGGTCAACATGGATGACACCGTGGTTCTCGCCTCGGTGGTCGGCGCCAAGAGCGCCAAGCCCGGGCAGGACTTCTTCCCGCTCACCGTCGACTATGTCGAGAAGTTCTACGCCGCCGGCCGCATTCCGGGTGGCTTCTTCAAGCGCGAAGGCCGCCCCACCGAGCGCGAAATCCTCATCTGCCGGCTCATCGACCGCCCGATTCGCCCGCTGTTCCCGGAGGGCTTCTACAACGAGGTCCAGGTCATCGTCCAGGTGGTGTCCAGCAACCCCGAGGTTGACAGCGACATCCCGGCCATGATCGCCGCGTCGGCCGCGCTCGCCGTGTCGGGCATCCCGTTCAGCGGCCCCATCGGGGCGGCGCGCGTGGGCTACATCGACGGCCAGTACGTGCTCAACCCCAGCGCCACCCAGATGGCCTCCAGCAAGCTGGACCTGGTCGTGGCCGGCACCGATGCCGCCGTGCTCATGGTCGAGTCCGAGGCGCAACAGCTGCCCGAAGACGTGATGCTCGGCGCCGTGGTCTATGGCCACGAGCAGATGCAGACCGCCATCGCGGCAATCGACGAGCTGGTTGCCGAGGGCGGCAAACCCGAGTGGAACTGGCAGCCGCCCGCCCGCAACGAGGCGCTCATCGCGCGCATCAACGAGCTGGCCGAGACCGACATGCGTGCCGCCTATGCGGTGCGCAACAAGCAGGAGCGCACCACCCGGGTCCGCACCCTCGAGAACGGCGTGGCTGCCAAGGTCGTCGAAGAGGCGAAGGCGGCGGGCCAGCCGGTGCCCGACAGCAACGAGGTGGGCAACATCCTGTTCGAGCTGCAGTCGCGCATCGTGCGCGGCCAGATCCTCTCGGGCGAGCCGCGCATCGACGGCCGTGATACCCGCACCGTGCGCCCGATCGCCATCCGCTCGAGCGTGCTGCCGCGCGCCCACGGCTCGGCGCTGTTCACCCGCGGCGAGACCCAGGCGCTGGTTGCCGCCACGCTGGGCACGGCCCGCGATGAGCAGATCATCGACGCGATCACCGGCGAGTACCGTGATCGCTTCATGTTCAACTACAACATGCCGCCCTTCGCTACCGGCGAAACCGGCCGCTTCGGCTCGCCCAAGCGGCGCGAGGTCGGGCATGGCAACCTCGCCAAGCGCGCGCTGCGTCCGCTGCTGCCCACCGTTCAGGAGTTCGCCTACTCGCTGCGCGTGGTGTCCGAGATCACCGAGTCCAACGGCTCCTCGTCCATGGCCTCGGTGTGCGGCGGCTGCCTCGCGCTGATGGATGCCGGCGTGCCCATGAAGGCGCATGTGGCCGGTGTGGCCATGGGCCTCATCAAGGACGGCGGGCGCTTCGCGGTGCTCACCGACATCCTCGGTGACGAGGATCACCTCGGTGACATGGACTTCAAGGTGGCCGGCACCGAGCAGGGCATCACCGCCCTGCAGATGGACATCAAGATCCAGGGCATCACCAAGGAGATCATGCAGGTGGCAATGGCGCAGGCCCGCGAAGGCCGTCTGCACATCCTCGGTCACATGAAGACCGCGGTTGGCGGCGCGCGTCAGGAGCTGTCGGACTTCGCCCCGCGCATGTACACCATGAAGATCAACCCGGAGCGCATCCGTGACGTGATCGGCAAGGGCGGCGCCACCATCCGCCAGATCACCGAGCAGACCGGCACCACCATCGACATCCAGGACGACGGCACCATCACCATCGCGGCGGTCGACTCCGGGGCTGCCAAGAAGGCTCAGGGCATCATCGAGGGCCTCACGGCCGAGGTCGAGATCGGCCGCATCTACGAGGGCACGGTGCTCAAGATCCTCGACTTCGGCGCGATCGTTCAGGTGCTGCCGGGCCGTGACGGCCTGCTGCACGTCTCGCAGATCGCCAACGAGCGGGTCAATCAGGTGTCCGACTACCTCAAGGAAGGCCAGCAGATCCGCGTCAAGGCCATCGAGGCCGACGACAAGGGCCGTCTGCGCCTCTCGATGAAGGCAGCCGCGGCCGACGACGCAGCGCGCTCGGCCTGATCCTGCCAGACCCCCTGAAGGGCGTTGTCAGCCAGCCGGCTGCCAGCGCCCTTCTTCATTGGTGAGCACGGTGCCGTCGGCCACCAGCTTCTCCAGGTGGGCGAAGAGCGAGCGCTTGGCCACCGGGTGCATCACCGGGTCGACGTCGTCGTAGACCAGCTTCACCAGTTCGTCCATGGTGCCGCCGCCGCTGCGGCGCACGGCTGCGAGCACCTTGGCCTCGCGCTTGAGGCGGTGGGCGATCAGCTGGCGGATGCTCTCGTGCGCAAAGCCCAGCACCCAGCCGTGCGCCGGCAGGATGTACTGCATGGGCATGGTGAGCAGGCGCTCCAGCGCGCGCAGGTAGTCGAGCATGTTGCCGTCGGGCGGATCGATCACCACGGTGGAGCCGTTGTTGATGTGATCGCCCGAGAAGAGCAGCCCGTCTTCCTCCAGCAGGAAGCACAGGTGGTTGGAGGCGTGGCCAGGCGTGTGGATCACCCGCAGGGTGGCGCCTGGGACCGACACGGTGTCGCCGTCGACCAGGGTGCGGTCGGGGGTGAACTGCCACTCGCTGCGAAAGTTGGGCCCTGAGGGCGCGCCCAGGATCGGCGCGCCGGTGAGGGCCTTGAGCTCGACTGCGCCCGGGGAGTGATCCGGATGGGCGTGCGTGCAGAGGATGGCCTTGAGATCCTTGCCGACGATGGCCGCGATGCGCTGCACATGCACCGAGAGGTCCGGGCCCGGGTCGATCACCAGGAAGCCGCTGCCGGGCTCACCGATGATGTAGGTGTTGGTGCCGGGGCCGGTCATGCGCCCGGGGTTGGGGGCGGTGAGGCGCAGCACATGCCGCATCAGCGGCACAGCCTTCTCGTGCTGCCAGTCCAGGGCATGCACCAGGCGGCCGTCCGGGGACACCAGCTCGAGTTCGCCATAGGGCGGCTCGTGCTCGGAGTAGCGCTCGATCTGGCCCTTGAAATGCGCGCCGCGGGGTGAGGACCGCCACATCGGGCGCTCGCCCTGGCAGGCGTCGATCACCGCCTGGGCGCTCGCGTACCCGGAGAGCCGGCTCAGGGTGCGGATGGTGGGGAAGATCATCGAAAAGCTGCCTTCGGCGTGGCGGCGAAGGGCGTCGGCGGGCGAGATCCACACCGGTTCGAAGGTCTCGCCTTCGTCGGCTACCGGCTCCTGGCCAGGAGGCATGTGGGCGACGAAGAAGCGCGCATCGAAGCGCTTGGGCAGGTCGGGGTCGGTGATCCAGTGGCAAAGCCACCAGACCCGGTCTACCGCCAGGCGCATGTCGTGGCGCTCGATCTGCTCGAGGAAGTCGGCGTCCCGTTCACGGGAAAGCTGATCGAGGTGCGCTTGTCCGGCGGAGCTGCCGTCGGGCAGGTGCGCGAGCAGCACACCAAGCTCCTCGAAGGCCTCGCGGATGGCTGCGATGGTGAACGCGCGCTGCTCTTCAGACTGGCTCTCGCGGCTGCGTGACAGGCGCGCGGCCTGCTCGCCCTGATCGGCCGCGTCGAGCGCGCCACCCGGGAAGACATAGACGCCAGGCGCGAAGCTCGCCTGCATGGAGCGCCGCGTCATCAGGACTTCGAGGCCCTGTTCGCCATCGCGCAGCAGCAGGATGGTGGCTGCGGGCCGGGGCTTCACCGGCTCGCGATACTCATGAACCCGGTATTCCTGGCGTGGCATGGCGATGTCTCCTTGTGCGGGGTGCCGGGCAGCCCCAGCGCTGCTACAGCGGTTTGCCTTCGTTGGCCAGCCGGGTGAGCAGGGCAGGCGGCTCGAAGCGCTCGCCGTAGCGAGCGGCGAGCTCGCGGGCGCGCGCCACGAAAGCGGCGACCCCGACATGATTCACGAACTGGGCGGTTCCGCCGGTGTGCACGGGAAATCCCCAGCCAAAGATCGATCCGATATTGGCGTCGCGGGTGGATTCGAGCACGCCCTCTTGCAGGCAGCGGACCGTTTCGATGGCCTGGGCATACAGGAGGCGGTCACGAACGTCGTCATTGCCGGGCAGGCGCCGACGCCCCTTGGCGAAGGCATCGAGGCCCGGCCAGAGCTGCTTGGGCGCGCCCTCCGGGTAGTCGTAGAAGCCGCCGCCGTGCGCGCGGCCCATGCGCTTGTAACCGTGCGCCATCTTCTCGAGCACATAGACCGCAGACTCGGCCATGCGGCGTGATTTCACCGCGTGGCTGTGCTGGTGTGGCTGCGCGGCCTTGATGGGGATGGTTCGCCTGGCTGTCGCCTGGGCTGGCGCGGTCGCCGGGGCCGGTGCGGCGTGGGCGTGATCATGCGGATGATCGTGGTCGTGGTGGGCGTGCGCGTGATCGTGCGCATGGTCGTGACCGTGATCGTGCTCGGTGCAATGTTCGTGGTCGTGACCGTGCGCGTGTCCGTGGTGATGCTCGTGCCCATGAGCGTGATCGTGCGGATGCCCGTGGTCATGCGCGTGGCCGTGACCGTGGCCGTGATCGTGATCGTGGGCATGGTCATGTGCATGGTCGTGCCCATGTTCGTGTCCGTGCCCATGTCCGTGATCGTGATCGTGATCGTGATCGTGATCGTGAGCATGCCCATGGTCATGCGCATGATCGTGGTCGTGGTCGTGGTCGTGGCCCGCCGCGCCCGCCTCAGCAGCCAGATCGGCGAGTTCCTGGTGCAGGACATCATCGGCCAGCTTCAGCGAGACCTCGTCCAGAACCGCCAGCGGCCCCACAGGCATGCCGGCCTGCATGGCGAGGTTCTCGATGAGGGCGGGCGGCACGCCTTCGCCGAGCAGGGCCATGCCTTCGTTGACGAAGCTGCCAAAGACCCGGCTCGTGTAGAAGCCGCGGGAGTCGTTCACCACGATCGGGGTCTTGCCGATCTGAAGCACGAAGTCGAAGGCCTTCGCGACCGTCTCGTCTGATGTCTGCCGGCCGCGGATGATCTCCACCAGCGGCATCTTGTCCACGGGTGAGAAGAAATGCAGCCCGACGAAGCGATCTGGGCGGGCGCTGGCCTGCGCCAGCCCGCTGATCGGCAGGGTGGATGTGTTGGACGCGAACACCGCGTCATGGTCGAGCACGGCCTCGGCCTCGCGGGTTGCGTTCGCCTTGATCTCACGCTTCTCGAACACCGCCTCGATCACCAGATCGCAACCGGCGAGATCGGCTGCATTGGCCGTGGGTTGGATGAGCGCGAGCGTGCGCTGTGCGGCTTCGGCGGTCATGGTGCTGCGCTCCACGCGTCGTGCGAGCAGGGCTTCGCTGAGCGACTTGCCCTTCTGCGCGGCGGCGATGTCCAGGTCCTTGAGCACGCAGGCCACGCCACGCGAGGCGCAAGCCCAGGCGATACCGGCGCCCATCATCCCGGCCCCGAGGATGCCGACGCGGGTGGTTCGGTGCCGCGCCGAGTTGCCTGGCCGGCTCTTGCCGGCCTTCACCTCGTTGAGCTGAAAGAACAGGGTGCCAATCATGTTCTTGGCGACCTGACCGGTGGCAAGCCGGGTGAGGTATCGCGACTCGATCCGCATGGCGGTGTCGAAATCCACTTGCGCACTTTCAACCGCGGCAGCCAGGACGGCTTCGGGCGCAGGCAGATTGCCGCGGGTCTTGTCCAGCAGCATGGCCGGCGCGCCGGCGAGCATCTGCGCCACGGCGGGGCTTGACGGGGCGCCGCCGGGAATGCGGTAGCCGGGCCTGTCCCAGGGTTGAACGGGCGAGGAATTGGCGCTAATCCAGGCTCGCGCCATCGACTCCATGGAGGCCGGGTCGGCAGCTAGCGCATCGACGAGTCCGATCGACGCGGCTTCCTTCGGGGCGATGCGCTTGCCTTCGATGAGGTAGGGCAGAGCCTTCATCAGGCCCATCAGGCGCACGCTCTTGGTGATGCCGCCGGCCCCGGGCAACAGGCCCAGCGTGGCCTCCGGGCAGCCGATCTGAATGCGATCGTCGTCGAGGGCGATCCGGTGGTGGCAGGACAGCGCCAGTTCGAGTCCGCCTCCGAGCGCATGGCCGTTGATCATCGCGACCACGGGCCGGCCGAGCCGTTCCAGCCGGCGCAACACCGATTTCATGGCCTCGAGGCCGGTGAAGAAGCGTTCGGCGTCCGTTGCCTGCACGGCCGCGATCTCGCGCAGGTCGCCACCGGCGAAAAATGAGGTCTTGGCCGAGCGCAGCAGCACACCCTGGATGTGATCCCGGTCTGACTCGAGGCGGTCTACCGTGGCGGCCAGGTCAGCCTTGAATGCCGCGTTCATGGTGTTGACAGCGGCACCTGGCGCGTCGAGGGTGAGGACGACGATGCCGTCGTCGCCCCGGTGATAGGCAAGGCTGCTCATGGGCTCTCCAAGGGGCGAGGGCGAGCCGCAAGACTCGCCCGACTGCTAGGGAGCCGGAATGATACGGGATGACGCAGGCGGGCCCGGCGCGGGGCCTGACCCTTCCGTGTACCTACAGCGCGGCGCGTCAGCGCACTGCGGCTCCGGCCGCAGCGGTGACCCCTGAATACGCGGGGCCGGCAGCCATGATCGCGAGAACCCGCTCGTCACGCACCAGTTCTCCGCAGGATGCGGCCGCGGTGACGAGGTTCTTGTCCATGGCCCTGGCGAGCCCGTAACCCTGGCCATAGTCGACCCCGAGTTCGACGAGTGTCGCCACCGTGTCTGGTGTCTCGGCCCACTCGGCGATGCTGCGCATGCCGAGTTCGTGAGTGAGGTCGACGATGGTGCGGGTGATCGAATAGTTCGCGGGGTTGAGGTTGATGTCGCGAACGAATGACCCGTCGATCTTGATGAAGTCGGCCGGTATTTCCTTCAGGTAGTTGAACGAGGTGTAGCCGGCACCGAAGTCATCAAGCGCGAGCTTGCTGCCGTACTGCTTGACCCGGTCAATGAACCTGCGGGTGGAGTTGATGTCGTTCAAGGCCACGCTCTCGGTGATCTCGAAGCACAGCTTGGGCATGGCCATCGGGTGATCAGCGATCATCGCGAAGGCATCGTCCACGAAGCGCGCGTCATTGAGCGAGGCGCCGCTGATGTTGATGGTGGCAAAGCTCAGCCGGTCACGGTGGGCGGCGTGCTGGTCAAGCCACTCCAGGGTGCTGCGCAGCACCCAGCGATCAATCTCCGACATCAGCCCGTTTCGTTCTGCAGCCCCGATGAAGCGACCTGGCTGGATGACCCCGCCGTTCTCGTCACGCATGCGCAGGAGCACCTCGTAGTTGAGCGAGGAATGTGGGGCCTGCAGGGCAACAATGGGCTGGAAGTCCAGGAAATAGCGATCGGTGTGGATCTTGCGCTTGAGGTCGGCGACGACCTTGAGTTCTTCCAGGTGCGCCTTCAGGCGGCTGTCGTTGTCGTCGAGCTGCACGACGCAATTGCGGCCGCGCGATTTCGCCTCGGCGCATGCGCGTCCAGCCGCAGCCAGCGTATCGACGAGATCCATCTTGGGGTCGAAGCCGACAACCCCCACGCTGGCAGTCATGTCCAGCCGCTTGCCCTCGAGTTCGAACGGCATCTCGCTGACCGCCTCGCGCAGGCGTTCGCTGAGGCCAACGGTGGCGAAGTCCGGGCAGTCGAGGAAGATCACCACGAACGAATCGGCGATCCTGGCCACATGGTCGCGCCCACGAACAGCCTGCATCAGACGCAGCGCCGTCTGCTGAAGCATGACGTCCCCGACGCGATGTCCGTAGAGGTCATTGATCAGCTTGAAGCGATCTAGGGAGAGTTGGGCGATCGCGCAGGGGACACCATCCGCTACCAAGTTTTCGGCTTCCTCCATAGCCTCTTCCAGGCCTCGCCGATTCCTGAGCCCAGTCAGGGAGTCGTGGTCAACTAGATGGCGTAAGCGAGCCTCAGCCTGCTTACGTAACGTGATGTCTTGAATCGATCCCTCGACTGCTCCACCCTTCGAAGTGACCCGAGCCAAGTACCAGTGTTCAGCATTTCCTTTGCTCTCGGGCACTTGAATCTCAAGATCTTCCTCGCCTTGCATTGCGGCATGGGAGAGCTTTTCAAACGCGCCTGGGCAAAGCAACTCATCGATATGAAGCTCATTCCGTGACAGCTTCGATTCATCGACCCGGAACATCGATGTAAAGAACGGATTGCCGAGTGCAACATAGCCGGACGGAAGAAGGCTAAAAAGTCCAAGCGGCATGGCATCGTAGTTGGCCTTCAGGCGGCTTAGGGCGACGCCACGCTCCTTCTGTGCGGTCAGGCGCTCGACTTTTTCCGTACGCAGTCTCTCCGCAAGCGCGATTGTTGTTACAACGGCAGACGCCATGGACGTTGTCTGTGTGTTCACACCCGGAAGAACAACAGATATCAGGCCAGATGCGTATCCGAGCTCAAGAAAATAACCGGAAAATGTAATTAGCCATGAAAGCGAGTACCAGATCGAAACTGCACTTCTGGTTTTATATACAACCATAGCTAGAGATCCGAGCATCATCAGCATGCCTAATGCTGAGCCTCCCCAAATTACCGGCAAGAGCGTCGAATGCTCAGAGAAAGGTGAACATAAAAATATGCCTAGAAAAATAAACGTTGCGACATTGATATATTTGAGTAAGCCGATCTTTTTGAGTTCGTCGTGGAGGAGCGCGGCAAATAGGGTTAGAGTGAGAAGTGGATGCGCAGCGAGAGTGGTGCGAAGGATTATAAGTAGAAAGTCTGGGTCGGGAGTAACACCCAGCCAGTACAGATCCCAGCCGTCATTAACGCTCGCGATACGGAGGCTGGTGATCAGCCAGCCGGCAAAAAGGAAGAATGCCCAGTCGCGATTGAATGCCGAAATGACAAGACTCAGAAATGCAAGTACCACAAAGACACCGATTAGCGACCCTCCGGCGCGATCAAAAAGAGCTGAAGATTTCGTGAAGGCATCAGAAGACCAAAGGAACGCCTTGGGGCGTGATACTCCGATAGGGCTAACATGCCCAACGACGTAAACGATCTTTTCTGCCGTGGGGGCTAGATGGACAGCCAGGCCGCCCTTGGAATTCTCGGCTCTAATGCTGGTCGCGCGCATTCCATCGTCGATTTGCCAGAATTCGAGTGCGGATGCTCGAAGCATTCGCAGTTCGACGATTGTTCGCAGATTTTCCCCCGATGTTCGTACCGGAAAATACAACCAGAAAGGATCATTGGGCTGATTGGTCGCGTTGAAGCGAATACCTACCTGATTGTTGCGCAGGTGGCGAACCACATCGGATGGCCCCTGGATTTGTAGATCCTCCGACAAAAGAACGATGTCATTTGGAGGGATTGCCGCAGGGCGTTCGGGGGCTTGCGTTGATGCTAGGTAGATCGCTAAAACCGAGCATGTCAAAGCAACAACCAACACGATCAGCGTAGCTTGACGCAGGCGGTCGATGGAACGCGTTAGGAACGTAAGGGAAGGGAGAGAGCGCACGGACGGAGCCCGAGAAGTTGGTCAGGCGAGTATCGGCGACTACGTGAAGTGGCTTGAGCACCACCCGACAGAAGGGATCTGGTGCATGTTGAGTGGGCGTGGGCGTATGTGATGCGTAGGAAATAGAGCCAGAGAGTGCCGCTATTTACACGATGAACGAGCTTTCTTCTGATTTGGCGAGCGCTAAAGAAGCGGGATTCCAAGATCTTCGACGGGAGAATCGAGGGGCCCGACAGTCGAGCGCGTTCGACGAGGTTGTGCCCACATGCCGTTTACAGATGAAAATATTTCGATGTCGGGGTGATACGCTTTGAACATGAATTCATAGAGTGGATTTCCCGCGGTATGCCAGTTACGTTCCGCTGTCCTGACCTCAAACGCCATAAGTCTGACAGGAACACCTCCCGATGAAGTTATCGGGACAAGCTTTGCCTCCTCGATTAGATCGTGAAATCCTAGTCGCACATAGTCTCTGTCATTCGGTGGGCGCACTCCAGCCAATATCCAGCCCAGCTGCTTGGCTAGGCAGTACCTGTGTAGTGATTTGAACAGAGATAGTTTTACGAGTGAGCCAAGGCGCCCTTGTTTTACACCCATTCGCGTAACATAAGCAATTGGGCTGGACGATATTTCCGGAGGGAGTTGGATGTCGTATTCCAATTGAAGCGGGGACGTCAGATTGGTGTCAATTCGCATCGTCCCGAGTGCGCCGCCGTCTGCTTTGCTTTCAGCCAGTATTATCAGAGAGTTCGGATCTCTGTCTTGTGTTTCTGGCTTCTGTAGGTTCGCCATAAGATTTGGCCAGTGTCTACCATAGGCTTCCGATCGAATGTAGACTGCTTTGTTCAATTGCTCTTCGTTTCTAACAATCCTGACAGTGAAGGGAAGGCTCCCTCCATTGAGGCGAGCATGGCTTCGGTCCGAAGGGATGCCGCCTGATTGCGCGGCTAATTCAGGGTTCATTGTCATGGCTGTTAGATGGTATAAGGCGCTGACCGAATTTTTTTGAGTGTACCATGACTATAGAGTCGTGGTCATCAAGTTTGGTCGTTAATGAATTGCTTTGTTAGATAAGACTTTTGGCCTATTGTTGCTGGGTGCGGGTGAGGGCTATGCTGCAAGCAATTCTTGGTTTTATTCGGTCGAGTTGCTGGAGTCTGAGTTGAAATCAGAGGGGTTTCGGAAGTGAAGGGCTTTTCTTTTCGAGATTGTCAAGACGAGGTTGGGGCGATCGTCGCCTATCGTCGTGTCGGTGCGGCGATGAGCACTTGGGTTGCATTAATCAGTTCTTCTTTGTTGCTGATCTTGTTGATCTTTGAGGAGTTGAGTCGAGCGAGCTCCGATATCGTTATCGGAATTCGCATATCGATGCTTGTTGTGTTGGTATTTGTCGCTTTAATTTTTATTACTTTACGTGATTGGGCGCTGAGAAATTATGTGTGGGTAGTGGGGGGCAGTTGTGTGGTTTTCTTAAGCGGAATTGTCGGTCAAGTAAGTCTTCCCGGGGTGTTGTCGCTTGGCGATGGGTATGATGTAACGCCGGCCGGAATGCTGGCGGTTTTTGTGATTTATGGATTTTTGCGCTTGCCCTTGGGGGTAAGCGTTTTGATCAGCGCTGTCTTCAGCTTTGGAGTCGCCTTCGCCTTGGGGCAGGGCGGCGCGGGTGCGGGATTTTATAGGTCGATTATCTATCTGGGATTTGCAAATTTTTTTGGAATCGTACTTGCCCGCGAGGTGCAGAGGCACGAGAGAATTGGCTGGAAAGAGCGGCAGCGTGCGATGGATGCCGAGGCGGTCGCTCAAGCGCGGGCTGAGGAGGGTTCCCTCCTTCTCGAGTCGCGCATGGCGTTGGTGGCGGGTATCAATCATGATCTGGCGCAGCCTGCACTGGCCCTGGAGGCTAGCTTGTCACTTGCGATCAAGAGGCTCGACCGCGGCGATGTTGCCTCAGCAAGGGTTGATTTGATTACGGCGAAGGATTCCCTGGATTACCTGAGAGGCTCGCTCTTGCACTTATTGGATGTTGCTCAGGCGGACATGCATGGTGAGGCGGTAAGAGTTATGCCGATTGACGTGAGCGAAAGTCTCGCTCGGGTTATTGACCAATTTACGCTGGCGGTAGGCGGAAACGTTAGGGCGGCCGAAGTGGAGGTCGATCGAAGATTTGGATCGCAGGCCTGCCTTGTTATGTCCGATTCGGGGCATTTGAATCAGATATTTGCGAATGTTATTGGCAATGCCGTGAAGTTCGCTCGGTTGCGCTCGGGTGGCGGTGGGAAAGTAATTGTCCGGGCGCAGGTCCGTGAGAGATTTCTGCTGGTCGATGTTGTGGATAATGGCCCGGGCATTCCTCGAGATTATCGCGAGAGAATTTGGGGTTTTTATGACAGGGGGTCGCAGGGGGCTGCTGCTCCCGGGTCAGGACTGGGTTTGGGCCTGGTGAGGCATGCGATTGCTCGGTTACCAGGTCATGATATCTCCTTTAAGAGTCGCGTTGGTCGAGGTACGAGGTTTCGGATAACCATGCCTCTCGCGGATATCACTCCCGATAAGGTAGGGGGCGGGTTTATGCTTGCGTCTTCTAAGACCGAAAGTCTCGGAAGGGTGATTGTTGTTGTCGAGCGAGATTCGGAGTTTTGCGAGGGTATTTGCAGGGTGCTTGATGCCCTAGGTTGCAATGTTATCCGAGTCCAGTTTGACGATCTATTGGCTGTAAATTCGATTGTTGAGTTCGGTGATGGGCGGTACGATGGCGTTTGCGGAATTGTTTATTGCGCCCAGGTCGGGGCGCTCGGCGATTGGGTTGAGGGCGCGTTTTCGATATTGAGAGAAAATGCGCAGTCAATGCCGCTAGTTGTTGCGACCCGGGTGCGAGTGGATATTGAGTGTGAGTTCGCCGAGAAATATCCAGCGACATGTATCAGCTGGTTATCGTCTGGATTTGGGCCGGTTGATCTACTTAATGCACTTGGATTGGATCACCAGTTGAGCAGCCTCTAGCTCGGTTCCGTCTCCTGCTTGATTCAACTAAACCCTTTCCACCACCGTCGCAATCCCCATCCCCCCGCCAACACAAAGCGTGACCAGCCCTCGCTTCAGGTTGCGGCGCTCCAGTTCATCGATCAGCGTGCCCAGGAGCATGGCGCCCGTGGCGCCAAGGGGGTGCCCCATGGCGATGGCGCCCCCGTTCACGTTGACCTTTTCCTCGGGGACCTGCAGTTCCTGCATGAACCGCATGACGACGGCCGCGAAGGCCTCGTTCACTTCGAAGAGGTCGATGTCATCGGCGGTCAGACCGGCCTTCTGAAGCGCCTTGCGGCTCGCCGGCGCCGGGCCGGTGAGCATGATGGTCGGATCGGTGCCGGTCAGCGCAGTGGCAAGAATCCGTGCTCGGGGCGTGAGGCCCAGGCGCTTGGCGGCAGCCTCGTTGCCAATGAGTGTCAGCGCGGCCCCGTCGACGATGCCGGACGAGTTACCGGCGTGGTGCACGTGGTCGATCCGTTCCACCTGCGGATACTTGCGCAGTGCGACCGCATCGAAGCCCATCGCGCCGAGCTTCGCGAACGATGCCGGCAAGGCGGCCAGCGATTCGAGCGTGGTCTGGGGGCGAATGGTTTCGTCGCGATCGAGTATGGGGAGGCCCATCGCATCGCGCACGGGCACGAGTGAGCGGTGGAAGTGGCCGGCCTGGCTTGCTGCGGCGGCTTTCTGGTGGGACTTCACGCCGAACTCGTCGACCTGATCTCGTGTGTATCCGTCGAGCGTCGCGATCAGGTCGGCACCGATGCCCTGCGGCACGAATCCCGTGCGCAGGTTGGTCTCGGGGTCTTGCGCCCAGGCGCCGCCATCAGACCCCATGGGTACGCGCGACATGGATTCCACGCCGCCGGCCACGATCAGGTCTTCCCAGCCCGACCTGACCTTCTGCGCTGCAAGATTCACCGCTTCAAGGCCCGAGGCGCAGAACCGATTGATCTGCACGCCGGCAACCTGCTCGTTCCAGCCGGCCGCGAGCGCGGCGGTCTTGGCGATGACAGCCCCTTGCTCGCCCACCGGACTCACCACGCCGAGGATCACATCCTCGACCTGCGCGGTGTCCAGACGATGCCGTCTTTCGAGCTCTTGCATGAGGCCGGTGAGCAGGGTCACCGGCTTGACCTCGTGAAGCGTACCGCTGGCCTTGCCGCGGCCGCGCGGCGTGCGGATTGCGTCGAAGACGAAGGCTTCTGTCATTTGGAACTCCGGGGTCTGAGAGGGCGGCTGAAGTGTCGGGTCAGCGGTCAAGTCTAATGGAAGAAACTGGTACCTTTGCCGGGTCACGACACGGAGAACCACAATGATCGAACGCACCCTCTTCAACGAGGATCACACCCTCTACCGCGACTCGCTGCGCCGCTTCCTCGAGACCGAGGTGGTGCCGCATCACGCCGCCTGGGAAGACCAGGGCTATGTCGACCGTGAGGTGTGGACCAAGGCCGGCGCGAACGGCTTTCTCTGCTCCTCGATGCCCGAGCAGTACGGCGGTGCCGATGCCGACAAGCTCTACTCGGTGGTGCTCATGGAAGAGGTGGCGCGGGTCAATGCCACCGGGCTGGGCTTCGGGCTGCACTCCGAGATCGTTGCGCCCTACCTGAACCGTTACGGCACGGATGAGCAGAAGCAGCGCTTCCTGCCGCGCATGGCCAAGGGCGAGATCATCGGCGCCATTGCCATGAGCGAGCCGGCAGCCGGCTCGGACCTTCAGGGCGTGCGCACCACGGCCACCCGCAGCGGCGATCACTACGTGCTGAACGGGTCCAAGACCTTCATCACCAACGGTTACCTTGCCGATCTGGTGATCGTGGTCGCCAAGACCAACCCGTCGGCCGGTGCCAAGGGCACGAGCCTGCTGCTGGTGGAACGGGGCATGGCCGGCTTCGAGAAGGGCAAGCGGCTGAAGAAGGTGGGGATGAAGGCGCAGGACACCTCGGAGCTCTTCTTTGACAACGTCAAGGTGCCGGTGAGCAACCTGCTGGGCCGCGAGAACGAGGGCTTCATCTACCTCATGCAGGAACTGCCCTGGGAGCGGCTTCAGATCGCGATCTCGGCGGTGGAGTCTGCCCAGGCGGCCATCGACTGGACCGTGGCCTATGTGAAGGAGCGCAAGGTTTTCGGCACCACCGTGTCGGCCTACCAGAACACCCGCTTCAAGCTGGCCGAGGCGCAGACCGAGGTCCAGGTGGCCCGTGTGTTCGTGGACAAGTGCATCGAACTGCTCATGGTGGGCAAGCTCGATACCGCCACGGCTTCCATGGCGAAGTACTGGTGCTCGGACCTGCAGTGCAAGGTGATCGACGAGTGCGTGCAGCTGCACGGCGGCTACGGCTACATGTGGGAGTACCCGATCGCCCGCGCCTATGCCGATGCCCGTGTGCAGCGCATCTATGGCGGCACCAACGAGATCATGAAAGAGCTCGTTACCCGCTCTATGGGGCTGGGAACCAAGTAGCTGGGATTCGGGCGGGCCTGAATCGCGTGTCAACAGGCCTGCTTGCGAGCCGGGCCCGCCGGCAAGCCTGAGCCGCCGGCAAGCCTGAGCGATCAGGCGCCGGTGCTGACCATCCCGAACAGCACCGGCCCGGCGATGCCGGTCCAGGTGATGAGGACCAGGATCAGGGCGAGCATCACCGCCGCGCTGCCCAGATCCTTGGCGCGGGCCGCCATGGGGTGGTCATCAAGGGAGATGCGGTCCACGGTGGCCTCGATCGCGGAGTTGAGCAGCTCCACGATCAGCACCACCAGCAGCGAGCCCAGCAGCAGCACCCGCTCTACCGCGCTGAAGGGCAGCAGCAGGGCGGCGGGCGCCAGCACCGCCACCAGGGCGAGTTCCTGGCGGAACGCGGCCTCGCGGCGGAATGCGTCGGCGAGGCCCTGCAGCGAATAGCGAACCGCCGCGGCCAGGCGCCGCGGGCCGCCCCGGCTCTTGTGCGAGCTGGCAGGCGGCGGGTTCATGGCTCAGCGGCCCTTGAACTGCGGGGGGCGCTTCTGCAGGAAGGCGGCCACGCCTTCGCGGAAATCTTCGGTCTTGCCGGCCTCGACCTGCAGGTCGGCTTCCAGCTCGAGTTGGGTGGCGAGATCACGCTGGTGGCTGTCGTTCAGCGCCTGCTTGATCATCGCGTAGGCCCGGGTGGGCATGGCGGCCAGCCGCTGGGCCATCTCTTGTGCCTTGGGCAGCAACTCGGCGTCTTCATGCACCTGCCAAACCAGCCCGAAGGCCTGCGCGTCCTGGGCGCTGATCCGATCGGCCAGAATGGCCAGCGCGCGGGCACGCACGTCACCCACATAGCGGGGCAGGAACCAGGTGCTGCCGGCATCGGGCACCAGGCCGATCTTGGAGAACGCCTGCAGGAAGCTCGCCGAGCGGCCCGCCAGGATGATGTCGCCGGCCATGGCGATGCTCATGCCGGCGCCGGCGGCCACGCCATTGACCGCGCTGATGATCGGCTTGGGCATGGCGCGCATGGCCAGGATGACCGGGTGATAGCGCTCGCGCAGGGTGGTGCCGGCATTGCCCGTGCCGCCCGAGGAGGATGCGAGGTCTGCACCGGCGGAGAATCCGCGCCCGGCGCCGGTGACCACCACCGCACGGACCGCCGCATCGGCGGATGCCTTCTCGACGGCCTCGCGCAGCGCGAGCATCAGCGCGGTGTTCAGCGCATTGAGCACATCGGGCCGGTTCAGCGTGATGGTGGCGACAGCGCCATCGACCTGGTAGAGCACAGGGGTGTCGGACATGGGGGAATCCTGTTCGGGGTGGGGACGATAGAGGACTGCGTGTGTGGGGCGGCGCGATACGCCGCTCAGCCCGGCGCCGCGGCGGGCTCGACCATGGCGAGCAGACGCCCCGGCGACACCTGCTGGCCTTCGGCGACGCCGATCTCGCGGATGGTACCGTCGATGGGCGACTCGATGCGGTGCTGCATCTTCATGGCCTCGATGGCCAGCAGCAGTTGCCCGCGCTGAACCTGCTCGCCCGCCTGGACGGCCACCTTCACCACCAGCCCGTGCATGGCGCAGGCGATTCGGCCGCTGGCCTTGCGCTCGCCGCGCGCGCCCTCATGCGTGCGGTCGGTGAGGCTGGCGCACACGCCCAGGGCGTCGAGGCAGGCGCCCTCGGTGCTGGCGCGCCAGTGCACTCGGTGGCTGACACCGTCGATGGTGGCCTGCAGAAAGCCGTTGGCAACCGGCACGAGTGCGACATCGATGCGGCTGCCGCCCACCGTGATCTCGAAGTGGCCGGGTTCGCCGGCGCTGACCTGCATGGCCTGCTGCTGGCCTGCCGCGGCGAGCAGCAGGGGCCAGGCACGCCTGCCGGTGCTCGCGAAGTTGGCGAACTCGCCGAACCCCGCGCCACTGGCATGCATCTGACACGCGGCGGCGATCGCCCACCAGGCCGCGCTCGGCGCGGGACGCACGAAGGCATCGGCGTGCTGGCCCAGCCAAGCGGTGGACAGCCGGGGCTGCACGAAGGGCTCGGCCTGCAGGCATGCGATGAGGTAGTCGCGGTTGGTGATCACGCCCAGCACCGAGGTTTCGGACAGCGCGGTGATCAGGGAGCGCCGCGCGGATTCGCGATCGGGGCCGTGGGCGATCAGCTTGCCGATCATGGAGTCGTAGTGGGGCGGGATGACCGGGGTGTCGGTGAGGCCGTGATCAACCCGGATGGCCCGGCCCTGGGGCAGTTGCCAGCCCAGCACCGCGCCGGCCTGCGGCACGAAGCCGTTCCAGGCGTCTTCGGCGCACAGGCGGGCTTCGATGGCGTGGCCTTGCCAACGGATCTGGTCCTGGCGAAGCGGCAGGGCCTCGCCCTGGGCGACCAGCAGTTGCCACTCCACCAAGTCGAGGCCGGTGACGGCCTCGGTGACCGGGTGCTCCACCTGCAGGCGGGTGTTCATCTCGAGGAAGTAGAACTGCTCATCGGGCGCCAGCAGGAACTCGATGGTGCCTGCGCCCTCGTACTGCACGGCGCGCGCCAGCTGGATGGCGGCCTGGCCCATGGCCTCGCGCAGCGCCGGGCTGACGCCGGGGGCGGGCGCTTCTTCGAGGATTTTCTGGTTGCGCCGCTGCGTGGAGCAGTCGCGCTCACCGAGATGCAGGTAGTTGCCGTGGCTGTCGCCGAACACCTGGATCTCGACGTGGCGGGCCTCGAGCACCAGCCGCTCGAGCAGCAGCTGGCCGCTGCCGAAGGCGGCCGCGGCCTCCTGGCGGGCGGCGTCGAGCTGCTCGCGCAGCGCGCCCTCGTCATCGAGGGTGTCCATGCGGCGCATGCCGCGGCCACCGCCGCCGGCGGCCGCCTTGATCATGAGCGGGGCGCCCACCTGGCGCGCCTGCGCCACCAGCGTGTCGGTGTCCTGGTCGGCCTCGTTGTAGCCGGGCAGGCAAGGCACGCCCACCGAGCGGGCGAGCCGCTTGCCGGCCGACTTGTTGCCCAGCGCGGCGATGGATTCGGGCGAAGGCCCCACGAAGACGATGCCGGCATCTCGGCAGGCCCGTGAGAACTCCGCGCTTTCCGAGAGGAAGCCGTAACCCGGGTGCACCGCCTGCGCGCCGCTGCGTCGGCAGGCATCGAGGATGCGGTCGATGCGCAGGTAGCTCTCGGCGGCGGGGGCGTCACCGATCTGGATATGGCTGTCGGCGAGCTGCACGTGCAGCGCGGCGCGATCTGCGCTGGAGCAGACCGCCACGGTTCTGATGCCGAGGCGGCGCGCGGTGCGGATGACGCGACAGGCGATCTCGCCGCGATTGGCAACGAGCAGTGTCTGGATGCGTGCCATGGTGCGGGCCTAGGCGCGGGGCATGATGCCCATGGTCTTGGCGATGATGCCCATCATCACCTCGTCGGCGCCGCCGCCGATGGAGCCCAGCCGGGTGTCGCGCCAGAAGCGGTTGACGCGGGTTTCCTCCATGTAGCCCATGCCCCCCCAGAACTGCACGCACCAGTCGGCCACCTCGCGCGCCACCCGCGCGCACTTGAGCTTGCACATGGAGGCGAGCTGGGTGACGTCGGTGCCGCTGAGATAGAGGTCTACCGCCCGGTGCAGCATGCTGCGCACGGCCTCGACCTCGGTCTGGAGCTCGGCCAGCTTGTAGTGGATGTACTGGTTGTTGAGCAGCGGCTTGCCGAAGGCCTCGCGGCTGCGCAGGTAGTCGATGGTTTCCTGGATGATGCGCGCCGACGCCAGCCAGCCGGTGGCCGCCCACAGGCGCTCTTCCTGGAACTGCTGCATCTGGTAGGTGAAGCCCATGCCTTCCTCGCCGATGCGCCAGCGCTGCGGCACCCGCACGTCATCGAAGTGCAACTGGGCGGTGTCCGAGGAGTTCATGCCCGCCTTCTTGAGCTTGCGGGCCACGCTGATGCCCGGCGTGTTCATGGGCACGCAGATCAGGGTCTTGTTGCGGTGGGGGTTGCCCTCGGAGGTGTTGGCGAGCAGGCAGATCCAGTCGGCCTGCGTGCCGTTGGTGGTCCACATCTTGCCGCCGTTGATGATGTAGTCATCGCCATCCTTGCGGGCTTGCGTGCGAATGGAGGCGACATCGGAGCCGGCGCCCACCTCCGAGACCCCCAGGCAGGCCACGTACTCGCCGCTGATGGAGGGCGCGAGGAATTGCTGGCGGACCTCGTCGGAGCCGAAGCGGGCGAGCGCCGGGGTGGCCATGTCGGTCTGCACGCCGATGGCCATGGGGATGCCGCCGCAGTTCATGTGGTTGAGCGCCTCGGCGGTGGCGATGGCGTAGGAGTAGTCCAGCCCCATGCCGCCGTAGGCCACGGGCTTGTTCACGCCCAGGAAGCCGAGCTTGCCCATCTTGCGGAAGAGCTCGTGCGCGGGGAAGGTGCCGGCGGCCTCCCATTCATCGACATGCGGATTGATCTCGGTGTCGATGAAGCGCTTGAGGGAGTCCTGCAGCGCGGTGTGCTGCTCGGTGTAGATCATGGGATGCTCCTGAGGGAAGAGGGCGGGCGGCTCAGGGCCGGGCCACGCCGAACTGCATGGGCTGGACGCGGCGGGATTCGGCCTCCAGGCAGGTGGCCAGCAGGAAGCCGAGCGCCTTGCGGGTGTCCCTGGGATCGATGATGCCGTCGTCAAGAAGGCGGGCGCTGGTGTAGAGCGGGCCCGACTGCCGATCGAAGTTCTCGATGATGCGTTTCTCCAGCGCGCTCAGTGCCGCCTCGTCCACGGGCAGGCCTTTGCGCTTGGCGCCGGCCTCGGTGACGATGCGCATGGTGAGCGCGGCCTGCTCGCCGCCCATGACCGCCGTGCGCGCGTTGGGCCACGAGAGCACGAAGCGGGGCCCGAAGGCACGGCCGCACATGCCGTAGTTGCCGGCGCCGAACGAGGCGCCGCAGTGCACGGTGATGGAGGGCACGCTGGCGTTGCTCACCGCCTGGATCATCTTGGAGCCGTGCTTGATCATGCCGGCCTGCTCGCTGGCCTTGCCCACGATGTAGCCGGTGGTGTTCTGCAGATAGAGCAGAGGGATGCGCGACTGGCAGCAGCTCTGGATGAAATGGGTGGCCTTGTTGGCGCCGGCCGGGTCGATGGGGCCGTTGTTGCTGATGATGCCCACCGGCATGCCGTAGATGCGCGCATGCCCGGTGAGGGTCTGCGGGCCATAGTCGGCGCCGAACTCGAGGAAGTCCGAGGCGTCGACCAGGCGTGCGATGACCTCGCGGATGTCGATGGGCTGACGGAAGTCGAGCGGCACCACGCCGGCGAGCTCGTCAGGGCTCCAGAGCGGCGGCGGGGCATCGAGCTTGAGCGCCGACTGCGGCGCCATGCCCAGCCGGTTCCAGCCCAGGCGCGCGACCAGGTCGCGCGCGATGCGCAGGGCGTCGGCGTCGTCTTCGGCGAGGTACTCGCCCACGCCCGAGACGCTGGTGTGCATCTCGGCGCCGCCCAGCTCTTCGTCACTGGCGATCTCGCCGGTGGCCGCCTTGAGCAGCGGCGGGCCGGCCAGGAAGGCCTTGGCCCGACCCCGCACCATGACCACATAGTCTGACAGGCCGGGCATGTAGGCACCGCCCGCGGTGGACGAGCCATGCACCACGCCGATCACCGGGAGGCCGGCGGCCGACAGGCGCGCCAGGTTGTAGAAGATGGCGCCCCCCTCGATGAAGCCCTCGACCTTGTACTTGAGCAGGTTGGCGCCTGCCGACTCGATGAGCTGGATGTAGGGCATGCGGTTGTCGAGCGCGATCTGCTGGCCGCGCAGGATCTTTTCCAGGCCCATGGCCTGGATGGCGCCGGCATCGATGCCGGCGTCTGACGCATTGATGACGCAGCGCACGCCGCTGACGAAGCCGATGCCCACGATGACGCCACCGCCCGGCACGCTGCGCTCGGGATCGGGGTCATCGAGGCAGTAGCCGGCCATGGTGGAGAGCTCGAGCCAGGGCGCGCCGGGATCGAGCAGGCGGGCGACCCGCTCGCGGGGCAGCAGCTGGCCGCGTTTCTCGAACAGGGGCCTGGCGCGCGCCGAGGCGGCGGCGGTGCGGCTTTCCAGGCTGCGCAACTGGGCGACGAGCTCGAGCATCTGCTGGCGCTGGCCGGTGTAGCGCTCGCCGTGGGTGTCTGCCTGGGAGTCGATGCGTGGCATGGCGGATAGTGGGCCCGGAGATATTGAATTTCGTTCATTAAGTTGCTGTAATCATCCGGCACAGTCAAGGTGCGATGCAGCATCCAGAGACCATTTCAGCGTGCCTTCCACTTCTGAATCTGATTCAGCCAAGGCTGTCCGGCAGGCCGGATCGGCATTGCCGCGCCGCCGCAAGGCGGCCCGCAGCACCGAGATCCTGGCGGCCGCGCGCGAGGTCTTCACCGCGCGCTCCTACGAGGAAGCCTCCATCAGCGAGATCGCGGCGCTGGCCGGGTGCGTCGAAGGCACCATCTACACCTATTTCCGGAACAAGCGCGAACTGCTCGACGCCGTGCTCGCCGCGTTCTTCGATGCCCTGGTGGACGACGTCGCGCCCAGGCTCGACGCCATCCACGGCACGCGCGACCGCCTGCGCTTCCTGGTGGCGCGCCATCTGCGCATCTCGCTCGATGACCCCGCGCTGGGCGCGCTGATCGTGCGGGAGTCGCGCCGGCAAGGCGCCTACTTCGGCTCGAAGCTGCACGAACTCAATCGCCGCTACAGTCGCTTCCTACAGCAGACGCTGGAGGAGGGCGTGCGTCGTGGCGAGCTGCGCGCCGACCTCAACTGCGCGCTGGCCCGCGATCTCATCTTTGGCGGGCTGGAGCACTGGACATTCAATGAACGTGGTCGCCGTCGGGCCTTCGAGCCGGCGGCGGTGGCCGATACCATCGTGGGCATGCTGCTCGACGGCTGGGCCGCCAGCCCGCAGGATGCGCCACTGGCGGTGCTCAGCCGGCGGGTCGATCGGCTCGAGGCGAGCCTCAGACAGACAGGGAGACGGAAATGACGGACAAGATCGTGCGCATCGGTGGCGCCTCGGGCTTCTGGGGTGACACCGCCATGTCGGCGCCGCAGCTGGTGCGGGGCGCCCAGATCGATTACCTGGTGTTCGACTACCTCGCCGAGGTGACCATGTCGATCCTGGCCGCGCAGCGGCTCAAGGACCCGAATGCCGGCTACGCCACCGATTTCGTGAACATCACCATGAAGTCGCTGCTGCCTGATCTGGTCGCGCGCCGCATCCGGGTGGTTGCCAATGCCGGCGGCGTCAACCCGCTGGCCTGCCGTGATGCTCTGGCGCGTGTCGCGCAGAGCCTGGGCATCAGCCTGAAGATCGGCGTGGTGCTGGGCGACGAGATCTCCGCGAGCGTGCCCGGGCTGCGCGAGCGTGGCGTGCGCGAGATGTTCAGCGGCGATCCGATGCCGCCCGCCTTCGTGAGCGTGAACGCCTACCTGGGCGCGGTGCCGATCGCGCGCGCGCTCGACCAGGGCTGCGATGTGGTCATCACCGGCCGCTGCGTCGATTCCGCGGTCACGCTGGGCGTGCTCATGCACGAGTTCGGCTGGCGCGACAGCGACCATGACCACCTCGCGCAGGGCACCCTCGCCGGCCACTTGATCGAGTGCGGCGCGCAGTGCACCGGCGGGCTGTTCACCGACTGGGACACCGTCCCCGACTGGGAGAACATCGGCTTTCCGGTGCTCGAGGCGAGCGCCGATGGGAGCTTCATCGTGACCAAGCCGGCCGGCACCGGCGGCCTGGTCACCCCGGCCACGGTGTCGGAGCAGCTCCTCTACGAGATCGGCGATCCGCGCGCCTATCATGTGCCCGATGTGTGCTGCGACTTCACCCAGGTGCGCTTCGAGCAGGTGGGCGAGCACCGGGTGCGGGTGAGCGGCGCCCGCGGGCGCGCGCCCACCACCACCTACAAGGTCAGCGCCACCTTTGCCGACGGCTTCCGCAATCAGGCCGTGCTGGTGATCGGCGGCCACGACGCCGCCGCCAAGGCGCGGCGCACCGGCCAGGCCATCCTGAACCGGACCACCCGCATGCTCGCCGAGGCCGGGCTGCCGCCCTACAGCGAGACCCGCCTCGAGGTGCTCGGCGGCGAGGACATGTTCGGCGCCTCGGCGCGGCCCGAGAGCCGGGAGGTGGTGCTCAAGATCGCGGTGCGCTGCCCGGCCAAGGCCAGCCTCGATCTCTTCGCCCGCGAGTTCGCGCCCGCCGGCACCTCGATGGCGCCGGGCACCTGTGGTCTGGGCGGCGGCCGGCCAACGCCCTCGCCGGTGATCCGGCTCTTCTCCTTCCTGGTGTCCAAGACCGAGGTGCCAGTGAGCATCGATGTCGATGGGCAGCGCAGCGAATTGCGCCTCGCCGCGGGCTCGGACCAGCCGCTCACCGATC
The DNA here is from genome assembly GCA_037146935.1 of Burkholderiales bacterium. Taxonomy (GTDB): domain Bacteria; phylum Pseudomonadota; class Gammaproteobacteria; order Burkholderiales; family Burkholderiaceae_E; genus Quisquiliibacterium. Next base: position 23,533 of record JBAWWD010000009.1, on the reverse strand, counting down.
TGCCGCCGCAGCGCGTGCTTGCCTCGGCGCCCGACTGGTCGGGCGAGGCGACGGTGACCGTGCCGCTGCTGCGTCTGGCGCATGGCCGCTCCGGCGACAAGGGCAACAAGGCGAATATCGGCGTGATCGCGCGGCGCGCGGCCTATCTGCCCTATCTGTCGGCCTGGCTCACCCCCGAGCGTGTCGCGGCCCACTTCGCCCACAATGAGCCCAGCCAGGTCGAGCGCTTCGATGTGCCCGGCTTTGACGCGATGAACTTCCTGCTGCACGACGTGCTGGGCGGCGGCGGCATGGCCTCGCTGCGCACCGACAACCTCGCCAAGGCGTTTGCCCAGGTGCTGCTGGCCATGCCGGTGACGGTGCCGGCGGCGCTGCTCGCCGCCTGAACGCCGTGGCGGCGGCTGGGCCCCGCCCGGGTCTGCTGATCCTGTGGTGCAGTCACACCGGGGGCAGCCAGGCGCTGGCCCGGGCCGCTGCGCGGGGCGCCCGCGGGGAAGTGCCCGCGGGTGTGCGGCTGCTCGCCGCGCGGCGGGCCGTGCCGGCCGATCTGCTCGCGGCCGGCGGCTTCCTGTTCGTGACGCCCGAAACCCTGGGCAGCATGGCCGGGCAGATGAAGGACCTGATCGACCGCAGCTACTACCCGCTGCTGGGCCGGCTGGCGGGCCGCCCGGCGGCCCTGATCGTCTGCGCGGGCTCCGACGGCGCCGGCACGGTGCGGCAGATGGGTCGGGTCTTTGCCGGCTGGGGCCTGCGCGAGGCCGCGCCCCCTCAGGTGGTGATCACCGGTGCGCAGACCTCGCAGGCGATCATGGCGCGCAAGCGCATCGAACCGGGCCCGCTGCAGGCGGCGTCCGAACTCGGACAGGCGCTGGGGCTGGGGCTGTCGATGGGGGTGTGGTAGCGCCCGCTCAGCTCTTGGGCGTGACCGTGAAGAAGCAGCTCAGGCGCTCTCGCGGGCTGAGCCAGAGCATCACCCCGGGGCGCAGATCGGTGGGCTTGAGGGCCTTGCGGATGGCGAGTTCCTTGGGCGCGTCTTCCAGGGCGATCGGCTCGGCATCCACCTTCAGCACATCGGGGTTGTGCACCAGCACCCGTGGGCGCATGGGATTGCTGCTGGTGCTCACCACCAGCGCGACATTGCCGTCGCTCAGCTCGACGATGGTGCCCGGTGGGTAGACGCCCAGCACCTTGACCAGCGCGCTCAGCACCTTCTCGTCGAGGCGGGTGTTGCGCTCCTCGCGCCAGAGCTTGCGCAGCGCCTCCGAGGGTGACATCGGCGTGGCATCGGGCGATTCCGGGCCGCACAGGCGGTCATAGCGGTTGACCACCCCGACGATGCGCGCCATCAGGCTGATGGCGTCGCCGCGCTTGCGGGCCGGAAAGCCGCTGCCGTCGAGTGCCTCGTGGTGGTCGCGGATGATGGCGAGCGCGGCCTCGCTGAAGGATCCGCTCGAGCGGGCGAGCTCGACCCCGGCATCGCAGTGAGCGCGATAGGCCTTTTCCTCGGCCTGGGTGCGTTCGGCGAGCTTGAGCAGGTAGGGCTGGACTGTCACCTTGCCGATGTCATGGGCCAGCGCGCCCAGGCTCAGGTCGCGCAATTGGGCGTCATCGAGCCCGAGTTCGCGGCCGACCAGCGCTGCCATGGTCATGCAGTTGATGGCGTGGTACTGCAGCGATTCGCCCTGCTGCTTGTCCATGAGCTGCAGCATGCCCTCGCCGCTTTGCAGCAGCTCGACTGCCGATGCTGCCAGGCTGGCGAGTTGCTCTCCCGACTGGCGCGGGGTGGAGGCCATGGAGGAGAACACGCCCTTCACCAGGCCACCGGCGCGTTCCCATTCGCGGCGCGCCGCGGCGACCAGCAGGCGCTGGCGCCGGGCTTTCTCCTCGCGGCGCTTGGATTGCAGGATGGCGGGGTTGACCGCGCCCTCGTCGGCTTCCTCGTCGCCGACGATGTCGCGGGCGACCACCAGCATCTGCTTGTGGTCGTCAGCCTTCGGCGCGGCGGGATCGACGCCGGTATCGGGGGCGGGCAGGGGGTCGACGTCACTCAGCGCCGGCACCCAGGAGACACCCTCGGCACCCATCTCCATGAGGTCCTTCAGCTGCTTTTCGCTGGTGATCAGGAAGCGGGTGCGAAGAAACGGGTGATCGAGCCAGGGCCGATCGATGGTGACGTATACGCCGATGCGCAGCTGGCTGTTGCCCAGCGGCACGGGATGTTCGGACTTGCTGGAGCTGCTCATGGGCTGGGACCTGGGGCCTGGTGAGTCTGGCGACGATCCGGGAACGGGCTGCGCTGATGGGTAGATGGACAGGCGCTGCGCGCGCGGTTGCTGGCGCCTCCGGCACGAATCGAACGTGCGACCCTCCCCTTAGGAGGGGGATGCTCTATCCACTGAGCTACGGAGGCGGCGGCCAAAAGTTTACCGGATGCATCCGGCGGCCCGATCGTGGTGCAGATCAGCGGCGGCGATAGTCGACGATCGCGTAGCGGATGCCGCTCTGGGCGGTGTGCTCCTGCCGCGCGGTGCTGGTCCATTCGCGCGGATCGAGCTCGGGAAAATGGGCGTCGCCGGTAACGCTGAGCGCGATCTCGGTCATGAGCACGCGGCTGGCCATCGGCAATGCCAGCCGGTAGATGGCTTCGCCACCGACCACGAACACCTCGCCGGGGCAGTGGGCCCGCGCCAGGGCGATGGCCGCCTCGAGCGTGCTGGCGCTCAGGCAGCCCAGGGCGTGCCAGCCGGGTTGGCGGCTGAGCACCACGGAGGTTCTGCCGGGCAGCGGCCTGCCGATCGAATCCCAGGTGCGCCGGCCCATGATGATGGCGCGGCCCAGCGTGGTCTGGCGGAAGTGCCGGAGGTCTTCGGGCAGGTGCCAGGGCAGCTGGTTGTCGCGTCCGATGACCCGGCCCTGGGCGCAGGCCACCAGCAGGCTGAGGTCGGAGTCGGGGCTCAGACCGCCACCGGTGCCTTGATGGCCGGGTGGGCCTGGTAGCCCACCACCGCGAAGTCTTCGTAGCGGTAGTCGAACAGGCTGGGCGGCCGGCGCAGGATGTCCAGGCGCGGCAGCGGAAAGGGCTCGCGGCTGAGCTGCTCTCGGGCCTGGTCGAGGTGGTTCAGGTAGAGGTGGCAGTCGCCGCCGGTCCAGATGAAGTCGCCCACCTCGAGGTCGCACTGCTGGGCCACCATGTGGGTGAGCAGGGCGTAGGACGCGATGTTGAAGGGCACGCCAAGGAAGATGTCGGCGCTGCGCTGGTACATCTGGCACGAGAGCCGGCCCTGCGCGACATGGAACTGGTAAAAGGCATGGCAGGGTGCCAGGGCCATGCGCGGCAGGTCGGCCACGTTCCAGGCCGAGACGATCAGCCGGCGCGAGTCGGGGTCCTGACGCAGACGGTTCATGACATCGGCCAGCTGGTCGATCTCGCGGCCATCGGGCGTGGGCCAGTGCCGCCACTGATGGCCGTAGACCGGGCCGAGTTCGCCCTCGGGGCTGGCCCATTCATCCCAGATGCTGACCCCGTTGTCGCGCAGGTAGCGCACGTTGGTGTCCCCGGAGATGAACCAGAGGAGCTCGTGAATGATGGATTTCAGGTGCAGCTTCTTGGTGGTGACCAGCGGGAAGCCCGCGGCCAGGTCAAAGCGCATCTGCCAGCCGAACACCGACAGCGTGCCGGTGCCGGTGCGGTCATCCTTGGGCGCGCCGTGCTCGAGCACATGGCGCATCAGGTCGAGGTACGGGGTCATGCGTGGGGATTGGGCGCGAGGGGGGAGGGGCGAACGCCGATGCCCGAGAAGCAGGCCGCGACCATCTGGTCGACGATGCGTCCATCGGGAATGGTAGCGCCCAGCCGAAGGAAGTCGAGTGTCGGGTCGCAGGCCCTGGCATAGAAGGTGTACAGGATGAACTCGTCATCCAGCTGTGTGGCCAGATCGCCCGCCTGGCGCGCCGCGCGGATGAGCTCGCCCACTTCGTCGGACAGGCGCAGCAGCTCGTCGACATAGTGGCGATTGGCCATCAGGCTGTCGCGCAGCGACTGGCTGGTGGACGGCAGGTGCGGAATGCCGCCGGCGAGGCGCTCGTTCAGCGTCCAGCGCAGCAGACCCTCCAGCCGGCCGATGGCCGAGTCGCCGCTCACGGCGGCCAGGGCATCGCGGGTGCGCTTGAGCAGGCGCACCATGACCGCGCCGACCAGCGCGTCCTTGGAGTCGAAATGCTTGTAGAGGCTGCCCTTGGCGATGCCGACATCGGCCGCGATGTGGTCCATCGACATCAGCTCGTAGCCGTGAAGCGCGAGCAGCCGGTGCGTGGCGTCGAGAATGGCTTCTTCCCGGACCTCGAACTGGGTTTCCCTGAAGGACTTGCGCGCGGGAACGCTCTGGCCGGTGGCGCTGGACACGGGTTCTTCCGGAAATCGGTGGGCGGCCGGATTATGCGGCCGCGCGCCGCCGGCGAGCTCAATGTCCTTTGGCGGCGTTTGGCGCGGGTGTGCCGGCGGTGAGCACCGCCATGGACGTGCGGGCGGGGGCGGGCAGGGTGAGATCGCGTCCGTTGTCGTCTATGACCACCGACTGGTCGGTGATGGCCTTGAGCTGCCGGCCCGGGCCGAGGCTGGCGCCCACCACATAAGCGCGGGCGGGCTTGCCGTCGATCGCCAGCAGGGCGCTGCCGAGCCGGCCGGCGGCCACCACGCCGAGCACCTGCAGGTTGAGGGCGGCCGGGGCGACTGCCTGCGCGCCAGGCGCGTCGGCGCGGCCGAACAGCAGCGCGGCGCTGGCGAGGTCTGGCGGGGCGCCGGCGCCCGACGCGATTGGCGCCGGGCCGGGTTGCGGGGTGGGGGCGCCCAGCGTGACGAGCCAGTGCGCGGCCGTGGCGGCCAGCACCGCAGCTGCCGCGAGCGTGGCCGCCCAGGCCGGTCGGTTGAGACCGGCAAGCAGCACGGAGGGGCGGATGGGCATGGATCGCGGCGGTGGGTGGGAGACGGCGGCGGGTGAAGGCCGGCTGATATCATAGCCCGGCCGGGCACGCGGTCCGGCGTGCCTCGGAGAGCGTGCATGGCATTTCCCGGACGGATCGGCTGGCGGGTCGCCCAGCGTGGCTTCACCCTGATCGAGGTGATGGTGGTGATCGTCATCCTCGGCGTGCTGGCGGCGCTGGTGGTGCCCCGGGTGATGAACCGGCCCGACGAGGCCCGCGCGGTGGCGGCCCGTCAGGACATCGCCGCCATCATGCAGTCGCTCAAGCTCTACCGGCTCGACAACCAGCGCTACCCGTCCACCGAGCAGGGCCTGCAGGCCCTGGTCACCCGGCCCACCGCCGGCCCCGAGGCCGCCAACTGGAAGGCCTATCTCGACAAGCTGCCGGTCGACCCCTGGGGCAAGCCCTATCAGTACCTCAATCCCGGGGTGAAAGGCGAGATCGATGTGTTCAGCCTGGGGGCCGACGGCGCGCCCGGCGGATCGGGGGCCGATGCCGACATCGGCTCCTGGTCGCTGTAGCGCCCAGCGGGCCGCGGCACGGCCGCGCAGCGCCGGGTTCACCCTGATCGAAGTGCTGGTCACCCTGGTGGTGATCAGCATCGCGGTGTCGGTGGTGGTGGTCAGCGCCTGGCCGGGGCCACGGCAGGGCTTGCGCGACGAGGCCGAGCGGCTTGCGCTGCTGCTCTCGCTGGCCCGAGAGGAGGCGCAGGTGCGTGGCGTGCCGATGCGCCTGTCGGCCGATGCCGCTGGCTACCGCTTCCAGGTCTTCTCCGAACGCCAGTGGCGACCCCTGCGCAACGATGCCGAATTGCGCGAGCGCGCCTGGGCCGCGCCCACCTCCTGGCAGCTGCGGCGCGCGGATGGGCGTGCCGAGCTGGTCTTCGGCCGCGACCCCGTGGACTCGCCCTTCGAGATCACGCTGACGCGTGGCGGCGCGGCTGTGCGCCTGGCGGGCGACGGGCTCGGCCGCTTCGAGGTGCTGCCGTGAGCTCGCCCCAGCGCGCAGGTGGGTTCACGCTGGTGGAGGTGCTGGTGGCGCTGGCCATCGTCGCGGTGGCGCTGATGGCCAGCCTGCGCGCGGTGGGCTCGCTCACCGGGGCGGGCACCGATCTGCGTCTGCGGGTGCTGGCGCAGTGGAGCGCCGAGAACCGCCTTGCGCAGATGCGGGTGCAGTCTGACTGGCCGCCAGTCGGTCAGGCCCGTCAGGACTGTCCGCAGGCCGGGGTGGCGCTGGTCTGCCAGGAGGAGGTGTTCGCCACGCCAAACCCGTTTTTCCGGCGGGTCGAGATCGCGGTCTACGAGGCCGGCGGCCGCCGACCGCTGGCGAAGCTGACCGGCTTCGTCACCAGCGGCAACTCCTGAGGCATGGGCAAGCGCGTGGGCCAGCGGCGGTTTCCGGCGGGGCAGGGCGGTTTCACCCTGCTGGAGGTGATCGTCGCGGTGGCGCTGCTGGCGGTGCTTGCGGTGCTGTCCCTGCGGGGCATCGATTCGGTGCTGCGGTCGCGGGAACGCCTGTCGGCCGCGGCGGCCGAACTCGATTCGCTCACGGTCTGCTTCACCCAGATCGAGGAGGATCTGCGGCGGGCCTGGCCGGTGCGGCTGCGCCTGGCCTCCGAGTCACCCATCCAGTTCTCGCCGGCGGCGCCCGAGGAAGGCGCGCCGCCGCTCCTGCTGCTGCGCGAGGGCGCCGGCGGCGCGGCGCCGGGCGTCATCCAGCGGGTGAGCTACCGCCTGCGCGGCGGGGTCCTGGAGCGCGGGTTCGCGCCCTGGCAGGCAGCGGTGGCCGAGGCGCCGGATGGATTGTCGGGCGCGGGGCGAGCGCCTGCGGCCGGCAATGCCGATCCGGTCGGGGCGGCCGGCATGGTCTGGCAGCCGCTGATTGCCGGCGTCAGCGCGGTGCGCTGGCGCGGCTTCCTGCCGGCCGCGGGCTGGATGGATGAGGCGGCCATGGGCGCGATGGCCCGGACCCCGCCGCCCGCCGGTCAGGCGCCGGCGGTGCCGGTGGGTCTGGAGATCGTGCTCGAGCGGCGCGGCAGCGGCCCCGTGCGTCGGGTCTTCGGGGTGCGCGATTGAGCGCGACGCATCGTGCCCGAGGCGTGACACGGCGCGCCCGCTGCCGGCCTGAGCGCGATCGCGGCTTGCGCGAGCGCGCCCGCGGCGCGGCGATCATCAGCGCGCTGCTGGTGGTGGCCCTGGCCACCAGCGTGGTGGCCACGCTGTTCCTGCGCATGAACGTGACCACCCGCTCGGTGGAGAACCGGCTGGCGATGTCGCAGGTGCGCTGGATCGAGCGTGCCGCGGTCGACTGGGCCAAGGTGATCCTGCGCTCCGACGGCGCGGCCAGCGCGGTCGATCACCTGGGCGAACCCTGGGCCGTGCCGGTGGCCGAGACCCGGCTCGACGAGACGGTGACCGCCGGCGCGCGCATCGGCGATGACAGCCGCCCCGGCAGCCTCAGCGGACAGATGATCGACATGCAGGGCCGCCTGAATCTGGTCGCCATCCTGGGCACCGGCCAGGTGTCGGCGCCGCACCTGACGGCGGCGCGCCAGCTCTTCGCGCTGCTCGATCTGCCCGACAGCCTCGTCGACACGGTGCTGGCGCGGCTGATGCGCAGCCAGCCCCGCATGGTGGAGGGGCGCAGCCTACCCGCTGCCGAACTGCCGCTGGTGCGGCTCGATGACCTGCTCGCGCTGCCGGGCTTCGATCCCGCCATCGTGGCGCGGCTGGAGCCCTTCGTGACGGTCATCCCCTTCACGCCGGGCGCGCCCCTGCCGTCGCTGGTCAACGTGAACACCGCACCGGCCGAGGTGATCGCTGCCGTGGTGCCCGGGCTGGAGCTGGCGGGCGCGAGGCGCTTCGTGGAGCGGCGCGAGCGCAGCGTGTTTCGCAGCCTGGAGGAGGCCTCGCAGGCGATCAACGGCCAGCCGGTGCTTTCCCCCCTGCTGGCCGGGGTCGGCTCGAACTATTTCCTGTTGCGCGGAATGGTACGCTTCGACCGCGTCGAGGTGGTCAGCGAAACACTGCTGTCGCGAGCGTCCGGGAAGATCGAGATCGTATGGCAGCAGCGGCTCTGAAACACGGCATCGTCTGGCTCCCGTCGCGCGGCGTGGGCGAGCGGGCGCTGGTCGGCGAGCCGGTGCTGCAGGCGCTCATGCCGCGGGCGCCGGCCGGCGCCGTGCCGCAGCGCTGCAGCCTTGAGAGCCTGCCGCGCATGCGCTCGGCGGTACTGGTGTTCAACCCCCGCGACGTCTCCCTCATTCGGGTGAGCCTGCCGCCGCTTAGCCCGTCGCGCCTGACCCGCGCCCTGCCCAACCTGCTCGAGGAACAGCTGCTCCAGGATCCGGCCGCCTGCGCGCTGGTGCCCGGACCCGCTCTGGCCGGTGGCCAGCGCGAGGTGGCCGTGATCGATCGGGCCTGGCTCGAGTTCGTGCTGGGCGCATTCGAGCGGCGCGGCATCCGCGTGGTGGCGGCCTGGCCGGCGCAGCAGGTGCTGCCGCTGGCGCCCGGCCGCGCCACCCTGGGCTGCCTGCCCGAGGCGCTGGCCCTGCGGATGAGGCCCCAGGCGTCGCTGGGCTGGGCGGCCGGTGATGGCGCCGCCGCGCGCCTGGAGTCGATGGCCGCCCTGCTGCGCGCCGCCGGTTGGCGCGATGTCGCCGGCGCTGGCGACACCGAGGGCGCCCAGGCCTCGACCCTGCCCCGAGACATCGATCTGATCGGATTCCCCGAGGAGGACCTTCCGTCGCTGTCGGCGGTGGCCGATGCGTTCGGGGTGGGCTTGCGGGCCGCGCCCTGGGCGATCGACCCCGCCGGGGCGATCGACCTCAGCCTGGGCCGCGCCGGCAGTTCGGGCGGCCGCTGGCTGGCGCGCATCGACTGGCGGGCCTGGCGTCTGCCGGCCGCACTGGGCCTTGCCGCGGCACTGGTGGCCATCGCAGGGCTGAACCTGCACTGGGCGCAGCTCGCGCGCGAGCGCGCCGGCCTGCGTGCCGCCATGGAGTCCAGCTTCCGGCAGGCATTCCCGAGCGCGCAGGTGGTGGTTGATCCGCTGCTGCAGATGCGCCGGCAGGTGGCCGAACTGCGACAGTCGGCGGGTCAGAGCGGGCCCGAGGATTTCCTGCCGCTGATCGCCCGCTTCAGCCGTCTCACCGCCCCGGCGGCGGTGGGCACGCCGGCGTCGGTGGAGTATCGCGACGGCCAGCTCACGGTTCGCTGGTCGGCCGGCGCGCCCGATGCGCCGGCGCGCGAGCGTCTGATCGCCGAAGGCGCGCGAGCCGGGCTGCGGGTGCGTTTCGACGGTGACGCGCTCGCGATCATCGCGGTGGCGGGCTGACATGCTCGAGAAGCTGCTCGCAGGCTGGGCTGGCGTGTCGCCACGGGAGCGCCGGCTGGTGCTCTTCGCGGGGGCGGTGCTGCTGCTGGCGGCGGTGTTCCTCGTGTTCATCGAACCGGCCTGGCGGGGGCGGGCGGCCCTGCAGCAGGAGCTGCCGCTGCTGCGCGCGCAGCTCGCTACGGTCCAGTCGCTGGCCCAGGAGGCGGGCACGCTGGCCGGTCGCGGCGGCGCGGCGCCGGCGTCGGCGGCCCAGGTGCGCCTCGCACTCGAGAAGTCGGCCGCGGCGGCGGGGCTGGGCCCCTCGCTGCAGAAGATCGAGCTCAACGGCGAACTGATCGAGATGCGGTTCCGGGGCGTCAGCCACGAGCGCTGGCTGGGGTGGCTCGCCGCCGCCTTGCCCGAGACCCGCACCCGGGTGGTCGATCTCTCGCTCACCCGCGAAGCGACGCCGGGAGTGGTGAGCGCGCGGGTGGTGCTTGAAGCGCCAAGGCGGCGGGCAGGCTGATGGCCGCGCGCAGCCGGTGTCTTTCGGCGGTGGCCTAAGATGGCCGCCCCCCCGAGCGTACTGGGGCGCTGGCTGGCGCTCGCGCTGATCGCCACGCTGGCCGGGCTGGCGGCGGCGCTCTGGCATGGCCCGGCCTCCTGGGTGGATGCGGCCTTGCGCCAGCTCTCGCACGATCGGGTGCGGCTGGCCGAAGCCAGCGGCGTCTGGTGGCGTGGCGAGGGCCGGCTGGTGCTGCGCGACGGATCGTCCCAGTCGCCGGTGAGCGCCGGGTTCGCGCTGCCGGGGCCCTTGCGCTGGGAATTGCGGCTGGCCGGCCTGCCGCTGGGCATCATCGACGCCACGGTATCGCTGCCCGGGGCGGAGCGGCCCTTGCGCTTGAGCGGCTCGCTGGCCCAGTGGCGTCTGGAGCCGGGCGCGCTGCGGCTGCCGGCGCTCGATCTGTCCCGGCTCGGCTCGCCATGGAATACCATCCAGCCGTCTGCCGAACTGGCGCTGCGCTGGGAGCCGCTGCTGGTGCGGGCCGACGCCGTCGAAGGTCGCTTCGCGATCGAGTTCAGCCAGGTTGCCTCGGCGATGACGCCGGTGCGGCCGCTTGGCCATTATCGGGTCGAGGTGGTGGGCGCGGGGCCGCAGGCCACGCTGTCGCTGGGCACCCTGAGCGGGCCGCTGCAACTCACCGGCTCGGGCAACTGGAGCGCGCGGGGCGGTCTGCGGCTGACGGCGCAGGCCTGGGGCGAGGGCGCCGAGCAGCCGCGGCTGCAGTCGCTGCTCGCCCTCATCGGCCGCCGCGAGGGCGAGCGCACGATCATCAGGATTGGAGGGTAGGCGAGTGAGCAGTGTCCAGGCCCAGCGGGCCCAGCCCCGAGGGCGCAGGCCCGGGGCGCCCTCGGCAGGCGCCGTCCTCGTGCGCGCGCTGCTGCTCGCGGCCATGCTCGCCCAGGTGCCGGTGGCGCGGGCAGCCGAGCCGCCGCCCGGCATCGCCGGCTCGTCCAACCAGATCACCCTCAACTTCCGCGAGGCCGAGATCGACGTGGTGGTGGCCGCGTTCAGCCACCTGATGGGGCGCGCCTTCATCGTCGACCCGAAGGTGCGCGGCAAGATGACGCTCGAGATCCCCAAGCCGGTGTCCCGCGCCCAGGCCTATCAGTTGCTGCAGGCCCAGCTGCGCCTGCAGGGCTTCGTGCTGGTGGAGGCCGGCCAGACCGTGCGGGTGGTGCCCGAGGCCGACGCCAAGCTGCAGAACGGGCCCGTGTCCGCCGACCGCGCCGAGCTGCCCAGTGGCGATCAGATCGTCACGCAGATCTTCCGCCTGAGCTATGAGTCGGCGTCCAACCTGGTGCCGGTGCTGCGGCCGCTGGTTGGCGCCAACAACCCGGTGACCGCCTACCCGAGCAACAACTCGCTGGTGATCACCGATTACGCCTCCAACCTGCAGCGCATCGGCAAGATCATCGCCAGCCTGGACAGCCCCTCCACTGGCGAGGTGGAGGTCATTCCGGTGCGCCACGGGCTGGCCACCGATCTGGCCACCTCGGTCACCCGCCTGCTCGATGACACCCAACGCGCGGCCGCCGGCGCGCAGGTCGACCCCGGTCAGCGGATCACCGTGCTGGCCGATGCCCGGCTCAACTCCGTGCTGGTGCGCGCGGCCAGCCCGGCGCGCCTGAACCTCGCCAAGAGCCTGATCGCGCGGCTCGACCAGCCCAGCGAGCAGCCGGGCAACATCCGCGTGGTCTACCTGCGCAATGCCGAGGCGGTGCGCCTCGCGCAGGTATTGCGCAGCGTGATCGCCGGCGATGCCGGCGCCGGTTCCGGGGTGGGCACGCTCGGCCAGGGCCTGAACAGCCTCTCGCAGGGCACCGCCCTGCAGACCCCCGGCACGCCGGGCGCAACCCAGCCAGGCGCCGCCACCCCGGGCGTCACCACCGGCGCATCGACCGGGGCCGGCACCCTGGCCGGCAGCACGCTCCCCGGCGCGGTGGCCCACAACGTGGGCGGCGTGATCATCGCCGCCGACGCCGCCACCAATTCGCTGATCATCACCGCGCCCGAGCCGGTGTATCGCAACCTGCGCGCCGTGATAGACCGCCTCGATTCGCGCCGCATGCAGGTCTACATCGAGTCGCTGATCGTCGAGGTCTCGGCCGAGCGCGCCGCCGAACTCGGCATCCAGTGGCAGTTCCTCAGCCAGAGCAGCAGCGGCGGCAACTCGGTGGTGGGCGGCACCAACCTGCCGGCGCGCAACAGTGGCGGCAACATCCTGGACGCCACCGCCAACGTGCTGGCGCTGGGCCAGGGCCTGAACCTCGGCCTGCTGCGCAGCGGCGCGATCGTGGGCAATCCCGGCGCCACCGGCGGCATCTCGCCGGTCAACCTGGGCCTGCTCGCCCGCGCGCTCGAGAGCGGGGCCAACGCCAACATCCTGGCCACGCCCAACCTGCTCACGCTCGACAATGAAGAGGCGCGGATCATCATCGGCCAGAACGTGCCCTTCATCACCGGTCAGTTCACCGCCACCGGCACCGGCGGCGCGGCGGTGAGCCCCTTCCAGACCATCGAGCGGCGCGACGTCGGCACCACGCTGCGGGTCAAGCCGCAGGTGTCCGAGGCCGGCACCATCCGGCTGCAGATCTTCCAGGAGGTCTCCAACGTGCAGGACCGCAGCCTCTCGGCGGGCCTGATCACCAATCGGCGCGCCATCGAGTCGAACGTGCTGGTCGATGACGGCCAGGTGGTGGTGCTCGGCGGGCTGATCGAGGAGCGTGTGGAGGGCGGCACGAGCAAGGTTCCGGGCCTGGGTGACATCCCGGTGCTCGGGCAGCTCTTCCGCTATGACAACCGCAAGCGGGTCAAGACCAACCTGCTGGTGTTCCTGCGCCCGGTGGTGCTGCGCGATGCGAATGCGGCGCAGAGCCTCACGGCTGACCGTTACGACTACATGCGCACCCTGCAGGGTGACTCGCGCATGCCGCCGCGCTGGCTGATGCCCGACATGCCGCCCTCGCTGCTGCCCGCGATGCCCAAGCCCGCGGGACCGTCACCGCTGCCGCCGGGGGCGCCGGCCAGCCTCTCGCCGGACATCGACGGCGCCGTTCGGCGCTGAGGCTCTCGCCATGGCCAGCGTCTCGCCCGCCCGTTACGTGCCCTACGGCTTCGCCCGCAGCCATGGGGTGCTGGTGGCGGCGCAGTCGGGCGATGCGCTCGAGGTCTGGGTCGGCCCCCGCACGCCGCCCTCGGCCCTGGGCGAGCTCGCGCGGGTGTTGCCGTTCCGGCTGGTCACGGTGCGCAAGGATGAGGCCGAGCTCGCCGGCGCCATCTCGCGCGCGTACGCCCAGCAGGAAGGTTCGGCCGCCTCGGTGGTGGGCGAGGTGGAGAGCGACCTCGACCTCTCGCGCGTGATGCAGGAGCTGCCGCGCATCGAGGACCTGCTCGAGACCGAGGACGATGCGCCCATCATCCGCATGATCAACGCGCTGCTCACCCAGGCCAGCCGCGATGGCGCCTCCGACATCCACGTGGAGCCCTTCGAGGGCTACTCGGTGGTGCGCTTCCGGGTCGATGGCACGCTGCGCGACGTGGTTCGGCCGCGGCGCGAACTGCACGCGGCGCTCATCTCCCGCATCAAGATCCTGGCGCAGCTCGACATCGCCGAGAAGCGCCTGCCGCAAGACGGGCGGATCGCCCTGCGCATCGGCGGGCGGCCGATCGATGTCCGGGTGTCCACGCTGCCCACCGGCCACGGCGAACGCGCGGTGCTGCGCCTGCTCGACAAGGAAGCCGGCCGACTGGACCTGGGCCGCCTGGGCATGAGCGATCTGGCGCTGGCCGGTTTCGACCGCCTGGTGCGCCAGCCGCACGGCATCGTGCTGGTCACCGGGCCCACCGGTTCGGGCAAGACCACCACGCTGTACTCGGCGCTGGGCCGGCTCGACGCCGCCACCACCAACATCCTCACGGTGGAAGACCCCATCGAGTACGACCTCGATGGCGTCGGTCAGACCCAGGTCAACGCGCGCATCGACATGAGCTTCGGCAAGGCGCTGCGTGCGATCCTGCGGCAGGATCCCGACGTGATCATGATCGGCGAGATCCGCGACCTCGAGACCGCGCAGATCGCGGTGCAGGCCTCGCTCACCGGGCACCTGGTGCTGGCCACGCTGCACACCAATGACTCGGTGTCGGCGGTCACCCGCCTGATCGACATGGGCGTCGAGCCCTTCCTGCTGTCGTCCTCGCTGCTGGGCGTGGTCGCGCAGCGGCTGGTGCGCAAGCTGTGCCTGCAGTGCCGTCAGCCCGACCCGGTTGCCGGCGGCTGGCGCGCCACGGGGTGCCTGGCCTGCAACCGCAGCGGCTTTGCCGGCCGCACAGGCGTGTACGAGCTGCTGGTCATCGACGACACCCTGCGCGCGCTCATTCATCGCAATGCCGCCGAGTCCGAGCTGCGCGTCGCGGCGCTGGCCGCCGGCATGGTGGCCATGCGCGAGGACGGCCAGCGCTGGGTGCAGCAGGGCATCACCTCGGTTGACGAGGTGGTGCGGGTCACGCGCGACTGATGGCTGCCTTCCGCTTCGAGGCGGCCGACGCGGCCGGGCTGCTCGAGCGCGGCGTGATCGACGCCGATTCGGCCCGCCATGCCCGCAGCCTGCTGCGCGAACGCGCGCTGGTGCCCCTGGAGGTGACGCCGGTGGGTGCGGCGCCCGCCTCTGGCGCGGCGCTGCCCGGCGGGCGGCTGCGCAGCGCCGATCTCACCCTGGCCACGCGTCAGCTCGCCAGCCTGCTCTCGGCCCGGCTCACGCTGGAGCAGGCGCTCGGCGCCGTGATCGAGCAGGCCGAGCGCGCGGTGGTGCGCGAGCGCTTCGCGGCGGTTCGCAGCGAGGTGGTGGCCGGCCAGACCTTCAGCCAGGCGCTTGCCCGGTATCCGCGCGACTTTCCCGAGATCTATCGGGCGCTGGTTGCGGCGGGCGAGGCCTCGGGCGAGCTGTCGGTGGTGATGTCGCGGCTCGCCGACCACGTGGAATCGCGCGCCGCGCTGGCCCAGCGCGTGGGGCTCGCCTTCGTCTACCCGGCGATCGTCACCCTGGTGGCGGTCGGCGTGATCGCGGCCCTGCTGGCCTATGTGGTGCCGCAGGTGATCGGCGTGTTCGCGCAGAGCCGCCAGAAGCTGCCGATGCTCACCGTGGGTCTGATCGCGCTCTCGGACTTCGTGCGCCACTGGGGCTGGCTGGTGCTGATCGGCGCGGCGGCGGGCGGCTTCGGCTTCGCGTCGGCGCTGCGCTCGCCGTCGTTTCGACTGGCCTGGCATCGACGGGTGCTGGCCATGCCGCTCGTTGGGCGCCTGGTGCGCGGCGTGAACACCTCGCGCTTCGCGTCCACGCTGGCCATCCTCAGCGCCAGCGGCGTGCCGCTGATCCGGGCCCTGGAGGCGGGCGCGCTCACCTTGTCCAACGAGGCCATGCGGGCGAATGTGATCGACGCGATCGCGCGGGTGCGCGAAGGTGCCTCGCTGTCGCGGGCGCTGGCTGCCGGCGGGAGCTTCCCGCCGCTGATGCTGCACATGATCGCCAGCGGCGAGGCCACCGGGCACCTGGCCGAGATGCTCGAGCGCACCGCCGCCACGCTGGCCGGCGAGACCGAGCGCCGCGCGCTCGCGCTCACCGGCATCCTCGAGCCGCTGCTCATCCTGATCATGGGCGGGGTGGTTCTGCTGATCGTGCTGGCGGTGCTGCTGCCGGTGATCGAGATCAACCAGCTGGTGCGCTGATGGGGCTGCTGCGTCTTCGTCGCATGTTCCGCGCCGCGGGCCGCGATGCGCTGATCGTGTTCTTCGCGATCCGCGACCCGCGCACGCCGCGTCGGCTCAAGCTGGCGGCGGTGGCAGCCCTGGCCTGGATCTTCTCGCCGGTGGATCCCTTGCCGGATCTCCCGCTGATCGGGTGGGTGGATGACCTGCTGGTGTTCAGCGTGGCCTTGCCGCTGATCATGCGCAAGCTGCCCGCTCCGGTGCTGATGAGCGCGGTATCCCGGGCCGATCAGGTGATCGCGCTGTGGGGCCTGGTGCCCGGGGCCGGCGCGCCTGGCGGACGGGAATCGGCGCGAGGCGCCGCGCAAGCCCGTCGCGGCGAGGCGCGGGGGGCGGCCCGCCCCGCCGGCCATGCGCGAGGCCGGGGCGCGGGCGCGTCCGGTGCGGGTGCGGGCGCTGCCGCGGTCGGCGGCGTCGGCTCGGGCGTCGGCGCGAGCCGCGGGCGCCGTGCTCAGAGGCGCAGCGGGCCTGCGTAGCCGGTCAGCTCCAGGTAGCCGCGCCCGGTTTCCCGCCCGGCCTCCAGCACCCTGACCGCCCCTTCCCAGTAGTACCCGCCTGTGCTGGCGCGCGCGTCGAGCTCCTGATCGTCGAGCAGCGGTTCGAGCACCAGCGTTCGCTCGCCCACCCGCACCCGCATCGCCACCGGGTATTGGCCCGCGCTGCGGCTCGAGCGCCAGAGGCGCAGCGGCTCGAAGCTCACCCGCGGCCCCCCGCCGCCCTGCGTTTCGCTGCCGGCGCCGCGCTGCGTTCCGGTGGCCGCGCCGTCCGCCGGCAGCCATCGGGCGTGCTGCCAGATCTCGCCGCCGTCGGCTGCCCGGATGCGAAAGGCCATCAGCGCGCTGCCGTCATCGAAGTTCAGACCGACCCAATCCCAGCCCACCGCGCGCGGATCGAGCACCTCCGAGGACCATTCATGGTCGAGCCAGGCCTGCCCGCGTTCGACCGTGCGTGAGCGGCCCGCGATCACCACCTCGCCCTGCACCGCGAGGCGCGGTCGGCTGTAGTAGTGGCTGGCCTGCGCCGGCTGCGGGCCCTTGCGGGAGTAGCCCTGATCGCCCTGCGGCTGCGGGGCGGCGGCGGGCGTGAAGCGCAGGGCAAGCCGGAAGTCGCGCGCCTCGATGCGGGTGGCGTAGCGGTCGTCGGCGTCGCGCGTGAGCTGCCAGTGGCCGATGGCCAGGTCGGTGTCAGTCTCGCTGGCCTGCGCCAGGCCGAAGCCGGCGCGGGCACTGCGCTGGTCATGGCGCAGGCGGCCATGCGCGGGGTCGGCGATCGCGGCATGGGCGAGCAGCAGCTGGTGCGGCGCGAAGCGGCTGGGGTTGTCCGCCGGATGCCGGGTGCGGCTGCGAAAGAAGGTCACCTGAACGCCGATGGGCTGGCCGGCGAGGATCAGCCAGCCGGTGAGGTACCACCACTCGGTTCGGAAGTCGGGATGGGCGCCATGGTCGCGCGGAAAGCGCAGCGGGCGCCCGGGGAGCACCGGCGCGAAGGCCGGCGCGTCTGCGGCCATCGCCGCCATCGGCCCGGCCTGCAGGGCCAGGCCGCCCGCGCCGGCTGCGGCCAGCAGTCGCCGACGCGGGGCGCGCGTGCTCACCAGTCCTCCCGCACCGCGCGCACCGGCGACTCGCCGGCCGCGCTGCGCGCCGCGAGCACCGCCGCGAGCACGCCGAGCGCGATCAGCCCGAGCGCGCTGGCACTCAGCAGAGCCCAGGGCCAGTGCATGTCCATGGTCCAGTGGAATGACTGCGGATTGACCCGGTGCACCAGCACCGCGGCGATCGCGGCGCCCAGGGCCGCGCCCCAGCCCACGCCGATGGCCACCAGCAGCCCGGACTCCAGTGCGAACACCCGGATGATCCGCGCCCGGGTCACGCCCAGGTGCCGCAGCATGCCGAACTCGCGGGCGCGGGCGAGGGCCTGGCCGGCATAGGTGGCCGCCACGCCGAACAGACCCACGGCGATCGCGATCGCCTCCAGCACGTAGGTGACCGCGAAGCTGCGATCGAACACCCGCATCGACAGGGTGCGGATCTCGCCCGCGCTGCGCCAGTCCATCGCCGCCAGCGCGGGCAGCGTCGAGCGGATGCGGCTCAGCACCTCGGCCGCGTCGGCGCCCGGCGCGAGGCTGATCGCCACATCGTTGGCGCCCTGATCGCCGGTGATCGCGATGTAGTCCTCGCGGGTGAGGACCACCGCCCCGTGCTGCCGGGCATAGTCGCGCCACACCCCGGCCACCCGCAGCGACACCGGCGCCCCGCCCAACGGCAGGCTCACCTGCGCGCCGGGTTGCCAGCCGTAGAGATCGACCATGGCCTCGCTTACCCATACCGCGCGCTCGCCCGGGGCCACCGCGAGCGCCGGCCCGGTGAGCGGCAGCAGGCGGGCAGCCTGCGCGGGATCGATCGGGCGCGACAGCACCGCCACCGGCGGCCGTTGCGCGTCGAGCAGCAGTTCCTGGCTGCGCAGGAGCTCCACCCGGGCCACGCCGGGCAGGGCGCTCAGGGTGGCCTGGATGGCCGGGCTCAGGGGCGCGGCGGCGCCCTGGCCGCCGGCGCGGCCATAGAGGTCGGCGGGGAGCACGGTGTCGAGCCAGTCGGCCACCGAGTGCCGGAAGCTGTCGACCATGATGGCCATGGCGCCCGAGAGCGCGAAGCTGGCCACCACCCCCGAGAGCGCCACCGCGGCCGCGCCGGGGGCCCGGCGCAGACGCTGCAGCGCCAGCCAGGCGCCGGGAGCGCGCCACAGCCCCGGCGCGGCGGCATCCAGCGCGCGGGCGAGCAGCGCGGTGACCGGTCCCACCACCAGGATGCCGGCGAATAGCCAGCAGGCGATCGCGGCATAGGCGCCCAGGGGCAAGCCTTGCCAGGCGGGCAGGGCGATCAGCACGCCGCCACCCAGCGTGAGCACGGCGGCCGCCAGCGCGGCGGGGCGATGGCGCCGGCTACCGTGATGGCCAGCGCCGTCCTCGTCATCGGCCCCGTGCCGGATCGCCCGCGCGGGCGCGAGCCGGGTGACCTGCAGCGCCGGTGCCAGGCCGCTGACCATCGCCGTGGCCAGCCCGAGCACGGCGAAGCCGGCGATCACGCCAGGCTCGGCCGCGAGCGCCACCTGGGCGCCACTGAAGTAGCCGCCGCCCAGATCGCTGCCCATCGTGCCAAGCAGCAGCGCGGCGAGCCCCAGCCCGCCGGCCACGCCCAGCACCGCGCCGGCCAGGCCCAGCAGCGCGGCCTGCGCCATCACGCTGGCCAGCGCCCAACGCGGCGGCGCGCCGAGCATGCCCAGTAGCGCCAGCACGGGCGCCTGTCGCGCGGTGGCCAGGGCCACCGTGGCGTGGACGATGAAGCCGCCCGTGAGCAGCGCGACCAGCGCCAGCACCGAGAGGTTGACCCGATAGGCGCGCGAGAGGTTCGACATCCGCTGGGTGCCGGCCTGCGGCGTGCTCCAGATCGCGTTGGCCGGCAGCCGCGCCGACCAGCGCGCGCCGGTCTGGGCGGCCTGGCCATCCTCGGCCAGCCGAAGATCGATGCGCGAAAGCTGCCCGATCCGGCCCAGGCGCCACTGCAGGGCGCCGATGTCCATCACCGCCAGGCGCTGGCCGGGGGCGGCGCCCGGCACCCCGCCGGCCACCCGCAAGGGCAGGCGCACCGCGCCGGCATTCGCCTCGACGCGATCGCCCGGGCGCACGCCCCAGTGGGCCTGCGCCGCCGCCGACAGGAACAGCGCATCGGCCTCGAAGAGGCTCGAGGCCGACCCCTCGCCTTCGGCGGCCGGCAGCAGGCCGGGCGTGACCTCGGCCGCGCGCATGGGATCGATCCCGACCACCTTGATGGCCTTGCCGCCGACGCTCAGGCTGGCCTCGATCACCGGGCTGGCGGCGGCGATGCCGGGGTCGGCGAGCAGTTGCGGGTAGAGCGCTTCGTCCATGCCGGCGCCGCGCGCCGACACCGTGGCATGCGCCTCGCCATTGACCACCGCCAGGGCCTGCCCGAATTCCGCGATCGCGCTGCGATTGACGAGGTCGATGGCCAGACCGAGCGCCACCCCGATCGCGATCGCCAGCACCGCGATGCCCAGCCGGCCCGGCTGAGCGCGCCACTGGCCGGCGAGCAGCCAGACGAGCAGGCTGGCCCGGGCCCGCCAGCGGGCGCCGGCACCGGCGGCCGCCGGCTCAGCCGGGGCGCAGGATGCCGTCATGGAGCTCGAGGCGGCGGTCGCAGAAGGCCGCCGCCTGGACCGAGTGGGTGACCATCAGCAGCGCCGCGCCGCTTGCGGCGATCTCCTCCTCGATCAGGCGCAGCGCGCGCGCGGCGGTGCCCGGGTCGAGATTGCCGGTGGGCTCATCGGCCAGCACCAGCCGGGGCCGGTGCACCAGCGCCCGCGCGAGCGCCACCCGCTGCTGCTCGCCGCCCGAGAGCTCGCGCGGCATGGCCGCGCCGCGCCCGGCCAGACCCACCCGGGCCAGCAGCGCATCGGCCCGCGCCAGCGCCTGCGCCCGCGCGCAGCCCTGCAGCAGCAGGGGCACGGCCACGTTCTGCGCGAGCGTGAGGTGGGCGATCAGGTGAAAGGCCTGGAACACGAACCCGAGGGTGTCGCGGCGCAGCGCGGCGCTGGCATCGGCATTGCCGGCGGGCAACTCGACACCTCCGAATCGGATATGCCCCTCGTCGGGGGTGTCGAGGCCGGCGACGAGGTTGAGCAGGGTCGACTTGCCCGAGCCCGATTCGCCGAGCAGGGCGATCCGCTCGCCCGCGCGGACGGTCAGGTTCAGCCCGCGCAGCACCCAGCGGCCGCCCAGGCGACGGCCGACGCCGGCGAGTTCGAGCAGCGGTGGCGCGGTCATGGGGTCAGACGCCCGTGCAGCCCGTGCGGCAAGCCCGTGGGCCCGCCCGGCCAGCGACGGTGTCTTCAGGCGGAATCGCCGTCGCCACCCACGCCACTCATCACGGCGTTGAAGCCGCCATCGACATAGGTGATCTCGGCGGTGACTCCGCCGGCGAGGTCCGACAGCAGGAAGGCCGCCACATTGCCGACATCGTCGATGGTGACGTTGCGGCGCAGCGGCGCGTTGCTTTCCACCAGCGAGAGCATGCGCGAGAAGCCCTTGATGCCGCTGGCCGCCAGGGTGCGGATCGGCCCGGCCGAGATGCCGTTCACCCGGATGCCGCGCGGGCCGAGGCTCTCGGCCAGGTAGCGCACCGAGGCTTCCAGGCTGGCCTTGGCCAGACCCATGGTGTTGTAGTTGGGCACCATGCGCTCGGCGCCGAGATAGCTCAGCGTGAGCAGGGCGCCGCGACGGCCCTGCATCATCGGCCAGGCCGCCTTGGCCAGCGCCGCGAAGCTGTAGCTCGAGACATCGTGCGCCACCCGGAAGGCCTCGCGTGACAGGCCCTCGAGGAAGTCGCCGGCGATGGCCTCGCGCGGCGCGAAGGCGATCGCGTGCACCAGGCCGTCGAGCCCGTCCCATTGCGCGCCCAGCGCGGTGAACAGGGCCTCGATCTGCGCGTCCTCGGCCACATCACAGGGGAAGATCAGGCTCGACCCGAAGGCGCCGGCCATCTCGGCCACGCGGTCCTTGAAGCGCTCGTTCTGGTAGGTGAAGGCGAGCTCCGCGCCCTGCTCGTGGCAGGCCCTGGCCACGCCGTAGGCGATCGATCGGTTCGACAGCAGGCCGGTGATCAGGATGCGTTTGCCGGCGAGAAAGCCCATGGGATGGATTCCTGTGCAGGACCGGGAAGCCCGGCGGGTGGGAGATGGCGGCGGATTCTCTCATGAGCCCGCGCCGGGGCCGACCCGGCTTCGGCATAGAATCCGGGTTTTGCCCGGCCGGTCGCCGCTTGCGGCCGGCACGTTTCTCCGGAGCCTCCATGCCAGCCTCGCATCGCGCGCCTTCTCGCCGGTCCCTGCCGTCGGTTCCGGTGGTCTGCGGGGCCGTGCTGGCGCTGCTCGGCCTGCCGGCGGCCGCCCAGACGGTTGCCGACAATCCCTATGGTCTGGCCGCGCTCTGGAGCGGCGCTGACCTCGTTGCCCGGGCGGTGCTGCTGATCATGCTGATCATGTCCATGGGCAGCTGGTACCTCATCGTCACCCGCGCGCTCGATCAGGCCCGGGTGCGCCGGCAGCTTGGCGCGCTGGCGGGTTTCTGGAAGGCCGAGTCGGTGGCCGCCGGCATCGCCGGGCTGGCCGAGGGCAGTCCGTTCCGGCTGGTGGCCGAGGCCGGCCTGTCGGCTGCGCAGCAGCACACCGGCCTGGTTGCCCAGATGGCCCCCGAAGACTGGATCACCCTGTCGATCCAGCGCGCCGTCGACCGTGCCCAGAGCCGCAGCCAGGACGGCCTGTCCTTCCTGGCCACCGTGGGTTCCACCAGTCCTTTCGTGGGCCTGTTCGGCACGGTCTGGGGCATCTATCACGCCCTCACCGCCATCGGCGTGGCGGGTCAGGCGTCCATCGACAAGGTCGCCGGCCCGGTGGGCGAGGCGCTGATCATGACCGCGATCGGCCTCGCCGTGGCCGTGCCGGCGGTGCTCGGCTACAACTGGCTGGTGCGCCGCAACCGGCTGATCATGGACGAGGTCCGTGGCTTCGGGGCCGACCTGCTCGCGGTGATGCTGGCCACCCCGCGCGCCCGGGCAGGCTGAGGCATGGCGATCGGGGTCGGGTCCTCGCCCGATGGCGATGACGAGGTGATCGCCGCCATCAACACCACGCCGCTGGTCGACGTGATGCTGGTGCTGCTCATCATCTTCCTGATCACCATCCCGGTGGTGACCACGTCGGTCGCGCTCGATCTGCCCCGCGAAACCGTCGAGGTGCGCGAATCCCGGCCCGAGAACATCGTGGTCTCGGTCGATCGCGAGGGCGCCATCTACTGGCATGACCTGCGCCTGAGCGGTGCGGCCGCACTGCGCGAGCGGCTGGCGGCGGTGGCCGGGCTGCAGCCGCAGCCCGAGGTGCAGATTCGCGGTGACATGGCAGCGGCCTACGAGTCGGTGGGCCGGGTGCTGCTGGCCTGCCAGCGCGCCGGCATCGCGCGGGTCTCGTTCATCACCGAGCCGCCGGCCCGCTGAAGCGCCTCCCAGGCCGTCATGTCCCAGCCCACCCGCCGCCGCCTGCGCCGCGCCGATGCCGACCCGGCGGTGCTGGTCGAGATCAACACCACGCCGCTGATCGACGTGATGCTGGTGCTGCTGATCATGCTGATCATCACCATCCCGATCCAGCTCCACTCGGTGAACCTCAATCTGCCGGTCGGGCCGCCCCCGCCCGTGCGCGAGGAGCCCGAGGTGGTCCGCATCGACATCGACGCCGCCGGCGTGGTCCGCTGGCAGGGCGCGGCGCTCGCCGGGCCCGAAGAGCTCGCCGCGCGGATGGCGGCCGCGGCTGCCCAGCCGGTGCAACCCGAGATCCACCTGCGCCCTGACCGCAAGGCCCGCTACGAGGTGGTCGCCGGCGTGCTCGCCGCGTCCCGGCGCGCCGGCCTCACCCGCCTCGGCGTGGTCGGCAGCGAGCAGTTCATCGAGTGATGCCCGCCATGGGTTCCTGGGCGGCAACGCAGCGCCGGCGCCGTCTGGTCGGTCTGGGCGCGGTGGTGGGCGTGCATCTGCTGGCCGGCGTCGCGCTGATGGCCGGCCTGGGTCGCAAGGCGCCCGAGAGCCCTGAAAAGCCGGTGCAGGCGCGGCTCATCCAGGAGCCGCGGGTGATCCCGCCGCCGCCGCCACCACCCCCTCCACCGCCGCCGCCGCCTCAGAAGGCCCCACCGCCCGGCAGCATGCCGCCGCCGCCGGCTGCTGCGCCCGCCTTCGTGCCACCGCCGGATGCCGCGCCTGCCGCGGCGCCGGCGCCCGTCATCACGCAGACCACGCCAGTCGCCCCGCCCGCGGCAGCGCCCGCGCCCGCGCCCTCAGCGCCGGTGGCGGCGG
>JBAWWD010000008.1:0-175475 GCA_037146935.1 Burkholderiales bacterium | reverse complement strand
GCCGCAGCCACTCGATCAGCGGAATGGTCATGACGCCGGCCGCCGCCACCGCGAACACCAGGCCCAGCCAGGCGGGCAGACCGCGCGGGACACGCATCAGGCGGCGCCCGGGCAGGGGCGGACGCCGGGGCAGGCGGCGGGGCAGGCGCGCCGCCAGGCCCGCCTCACGAGGCCACGCCCCGCAGCGCCGCGGGCACGCCACGGGCCAGCTCGGCCAGGATCTCGGCGGCCGGCGCCTCGCGGCAGCCGCTGGCGTTCTGGCCGGCCCACAGCGGCGAGCACTCGGGACTGCCGGCTGCCTCGGCGGCCGCGCGCAGCGGCGCGATGGCCGTGCTGGCCGTGGGGAAGGCCGGCGCGGCCGGATCGAGCGGCCCCAGCTCGCGCATCAGCCGGTTCATCAGCCCACGGGCCGGCCGCCCGGTGAACAGCGTGGTGAGCGCGGTGCCGCGCGCCGGCGCCTCGCGCAGCGCCTGCCGATGGACCGCGCTGGTGGTGGCCTCGGGGCACAGCAGGAAGGCCGTGCCCACCTGCAACCCCGCCGCGCCCAGCGCGAAGGCCGCCGCCACGCCGGCCGCATCGGCGATGCCGCCCGCCGCGATCACCGGCAGATCGACCGCGCGGACGATCTGCGGCACCAGCGCCAGCGTGCCAGCCTGCAGCGAGAGATCGGGTGACAGGAAATGGCCGCGGTGGCCGCCGGCCTCGAGGCCCTGGGCGATGATCAGGTCGGCGCCGTGGTCGCGCAGCCAGCGCGCCTCGGCCACGGTGGTGGCCGAGGACATGACCCGCGCCCCGGTGGCCTTGACCCGGGCGAGCAGCGCCGGCTCGGGCAGGCCGAAGTGGAAGCTGACCACCCGCGGCCGGCAGGCCTCGATGAGCTCGGCGGCGGCGGCATCGAAGGGCTGTCGGCCGGCCCCGGCCGGGATCGACGACGGATCGAGCCCGAACTCGCGGTAGTAGGGCGCAAGCCGCGCCCGCCAGGCCTGCTCGGCCGCGTCATCCGGCGCCGGCGGGCGGTGGCAGAAGTAGTTGATGTTGACGGGCTGCGTGGTGGCCGCCTGCAGCGCCGCCACCTGCTCGCGCTGCGCGGCCGGCGCGAGCATGGCGCAGGGCAGCGAGCCGAGCCCGCCGGCGCGGCTGACCGCGAGCGCCAGCGCGCCGGCCTGCACGCCGGCCATGGGCGCCTGAATGACGGGCAGGCGGATCCCGAGCAGTTCGCAGAGGGTGGTGGGCATGGCAAGACCGGCCGCGGACCTGCCGGCCGGTGGGGTGGATTCCGGTCTTTATACCATCGACATCGTCACGCACCGGTCATGCCGGGGCATTACACTGCCGCCGTTGAAAACGATTTCATCGGCATGTCCATCCATCGCGTCGCCTCGCACGCCGGCGTGTCGCCCGCCACCGTCTCGCGGGCATTCAACGCGCCGCACCTCGTGGCCAGCGCCACGCTGGCGCGGGTGCTCGAGAGCGCCGACGCGCTGTCCTTCGTGCCCAATGCCAGCGCGCGCACGCTGCGCACGCAGCGCAGCCGCATCCTGGGCGTGGTGCTGCCCACGCTGCTCAATCCGGTGTTCGCCGAATGCCTGGAAGGCATCGCCGAGCGCGCCCGCGCCGCCGGCTACGCGATCGTGCCGCTGGTCACCGAATACCGCACCGCGCTCGAGCGCGAGGCCATCGAGCACCTCATGGCCCGCAGCGTCGATGGCGTGATCCTCACCGTGGCCAGCGCCGGCCGCTGCGCCAGCCTCGAGCGGCTGCGCCAGGGGCGAGTGCCCTATGTGCTCGCCTACAACCGCCACCGCGGCCAGCCCTGCGTGTCGGTCGATGGCGAGGCCGCCTGCGCCGAGCTCGTGCGCTGGCTGGTCGGCCTGGGCCATCGCCGCATCGCCATGGTGAGCGGCACGCTGTCGGCCTCGGACCGCGCCCGCCAGCGCCATCGCGGCTTTGCCCGCGCCATGGCCGCCGCCGGGCTCGCCCGGGCCGAGCTGATAGAGGTGCCGTTCATGCAGGCCGCCACCGAGGCGCTCACCGAGCGGCTGCGGCGCCCCGGCCGGCCCACCGCGCTGCTGTGCTCCAACGACCTGCTCGCCCTGCGCAGCCTGCGCGCCGCCGCGCTGGCCGGGCTGCGGGTGCCGCAGCAGCTCTCGGTGGTGGGCTTCGACGGCATCGCGCTGGGCGAGGCGCTCTCGCCGCAGCTGAGCACGGTGGTGCAGCCCAGCCGCGAGATCGGCGAGCGCTGCGTCGAGTGGCTGCTGCAGTCGCTCTCGGCAGGCACCGCCCCCGGGCCCGGGTCCAGCCTGAGCCTGCCCTATCGCATCCGCGCCGGCGAGTCCTGCGCGGCCCCACCCGCCCGTTCATCGTCCACCCCCACCAGGAGCCCCGCATGATCTCCCTGTCCTCCCTCGCGCGCGCCGTCGTGGCCGCCGGCCTGCTGGCCGCCGGCGCGGCCCAGGCCCAGACCGCCATCTGCTACAACTGCCCGCCCGAGTGGGCCGACTGGGCGAGCCAGCTGCGCGCCATCAAGGCCCGCACCGGCATCACCATCCCGCCCGACAACAAGAACTCCGGCCAGACCCTGGCACAGCTGGTGGCCGAGAAGGCCAGCCCGGTGGCCGACATCGCCTACTACGGCGTGACCTTCGGCGTGCAGGCTCGCAAGGACGGCGTCACCGCGCCCTTCAAGCCCTCGGCCTGGAACGAGATCCCCGAGGGCCTGAAAGACCCCGAGGGCCACTGGTTCACCATCCACTCCGGCACGCTCGGCTTCATGGTCAACGTCGACGCGCTCAAGGGCAAGCCGATCCCGCGCTCCTGGGCCGACCTGCTCAAGCCCGAGTACAAGGGCCTGATCGGCTACCTCGACCCGGCCTCGGCCTTCGTGGGCTACGTGGGCGCGGTGGCGGTCAACAACGCGCGCGGCGGCACGCTGGACAACTTCGGCCCGGCCATCGAGTGGTTCAAGACCCTGCGCAAGAACGACCCGATCGTGCCCAAGCAGACCTCCTACGCGCGCGTGCTCTCGGGCGAGATCGCCATCCTGCTCGACTACGACTTCAACGCCTATCGCGCGAAGTACAAGGACAACGCCAAGGTCGAGTTCGTGATCCCGGCCGAGGGCACGGTGGTGGTGCCCTACGTGATGAGCCTGGTGGCCAAGGGGCCCAACGCGGCCAACGGCCAGAAGGCGCTGGAGTTCATCCTGTCCGACGAGGGCCAGGCGATCTGGGCCAATGCCTTCCTGCGGCCGGTGCGCGCGTCGGCCATCTCCAAGGAGGCGCAGGCCCGCTTCCTGCCGGCCAGCGAATACGCCCGCGCCAAGGCGGTCGACTACGCGAAGATGGCCACCGTGCAGAAGGGCTTCTCCGAGCGCTACCTGAAAGAGGTGCAGTGACCCGGCGCCTGCTCGCGCTGTGTCTGGCGCCGGCGGCGGCGCTGTTCTTCGCCTTCTGGCTGCTGCCCATGGCGTGGCTGGTGGCGCTGCCGGCCGGCAAGGGCTGGGCCACCTACGTCGCGGTGCTCACCAGCGCCCGCTACGCGACCAGCCTGGCCAACACCGTGCTGCTGTCGCTCGCGGTCACCGCGGCCACCCTCGTCCTGGGTGCCGCGGTGGGCCTGTACCTGGCGCGCACGCCCTTCCGCGGGCGGCGCGCGCTGCTGTCGGTGCTGAGCCTGCCCCTGTCGTTCCCCGGCGTGATCGTGGGCTTCTTCATGATCCTGCTCGGCGGCCGGCAGGGCGCGGTGGCGCAGGCGGCCGAGGCGCTCACCGGTGAGCGGGTCACCTTCGCCTACGGCCTCACCGGCCTGTTCCTCGCCTACCTCTACTTCTCGCTGCCCCGGGCCATCGCCAGCTACACCGCGGCGGCGCAGGCCATGGACCTGCAGCTCGAGGAGGCGGCGCGCTCGCTCGGCGCCTCGCGCTGGCGCATCCTGCGCGATGTCTGGGTGCCGGCGCTCACGCCCACCACCGTGGCCTGCGGGGCGATCGTGTTCGCCACGGCCATGGGCGCCTTCGGCACGGCCTTCACGCTGGCCAGCAAGTTCGAGGTGCTGCCGATCACCATCTACAACGAGTTCACCAACTACGCCAACTTCGCGCTGGCCGCCTCGCTGTCCATCGCGCTGGGGCTGATGACCTGGCTGGTGCTGTTCCTGGCGCGCCGGCTGGCCGGTCCGGCCATGGGCGCCGGCGCCTGACCCGCTCACCGCACCCGCCATGGCCGCCGCCCGTCGTTCGCCCCTGCTGCTGTCGCTCACCGTGCTGGTGACGGTGTTCACCGTGGCGCCGATGCTGCTGTCGGTCACCGCCGGCCTGGTCGGCAACTACAGCACCGGCCTGCGCAGCGGCCTCACCCTGCGCTGGCTGGGCGAGGTCTGGGAAGGCTACGGCGACACGGTATGGCGCTCGCTGCTGCTGGCCGCGTGCTGCGTGGCCGGCACCCTGCTGGCCGGCGTGCCCTGCGCCTACGCGATGGCGCGCAGCCGCTCGCGCGCGATGCGCCTGTTCGAGGAGCTGATCACCCTGCCCGTGGCGGTGCCGGGCCTGGCCACGGCGCTCGCGCTCATCCTCGCCTACGGGCAGTTGCGCGGCTTTCGCGGCAGCTTCGCGTTCATCCTGGTGGGCCATCTGGTGTTCACCCTGCCCTTCATGGTGCGCACCGTGGCCGCCGCCTTCGCGCGGCCCGAGCTGCGCGCGCTCGAGGAAGCCGCCCGCTCGCTGGGCGCGAGCTTCACGCAGCGCTTCCTGGGGGTGCTGGTGCCGGCGGTGATGCCCTCCATCGTGGCCGGCAGCCTGATGGTGTTCACGCTCTCGGTGGGCGAGTTCAATCTCACCTGGATGCTCCACACGCCACTCACCCGCACCCTGCCGGTGGGCCTGGCCGACAGCTACGCCTCCATGCGGCTGGAGATCGGCTCGGCCTACACGCTGGTGTTCTTCATCGTCATCCTGCCGGTGCTGTGGGGTCTGCAGTGGCTGGGTACGCTCTTCGAGAGGCGCCATGGCCGCCATGAATGATTCCACCGCGAGCAGCCTGCCGGTCTCGGTCAGCGACTGCGCCAAGACCTATCCCGACGGCACCCGCGCGCTCAGGCCCACCTCGCTGCAGGTGGCGCCGGGCGAGGTGCTGGCCCTGCTCGGCCCCTCGGGCTGCGGCAAGACCACGCTGCTGCGCCTGATCGCCGGCCTCGAGAGCCCCGATGCCGGCGGCCGCGTGCGCTTCGGCGACGAGGACGTCACCGCGCTGCCGATCGAACGGCGCGGCGTGGGCATGGTGTTCCAGCACTACGCGCTGTTCCCGCAGATGACCGTGGTCGCCAACATCGGCTACGGGCTGCGCATCCGCCAGGTGCCCGAGGCGCAGCGTCGCCAGCGGGTGGGCGAGCTGATCGACCTCGTGCGACTGCAGGGCCTCGAGCACAAGCGTCCGGGCGAGCTCTCGGGCGGACAGCGCCAGCGGGTGGCGCTCGCGCGCGCCGTGGCCATCCGGCCGCGCGTGCTGCTGCTCGATGAACCGCTCACCGCGCTCGACGCCAAGCTCAAGGTGCAGCTGCGCGAGGAGCTGGCCGAGCTGCTGCGCCGCCTGCGCATCACCACCGTGCACGTCACCCACGATCAGCAGGAGGCGCTGGCCATCGCCGACCGCCTCGCCATCATGCGGGCCGGCCAGATCGTGGGCGTGGGTGACGGCGAGGCCCTCTACCGCGACCCTGGCCACCCCTTCCTCGCCGAGTTTCTTGGCCGGGTCAACCGCCTGCCGCGTGACGCGCAGGCGCAGGCCGCCGCGCAGATCCACCTGGCCGGCGCGCGCTGGCCCTGCCCGCCGGCGCTGCAGGGGTGCGCGGCCGTGCTGGTGCGGCCCGAAGACCTGAGGCTGGGCGAACCGGGCGCCGACGCGGCCACGCTGCAGGTGAGCCGACGGGTCTTCCTGGGCGAGCGGGTGCAGCTGCACCTGGCTGGCGCGCCAATGCCGTTGATCGCCGAGGTCGAGCGCGACAGCCCGGCCCGGGTGGGCGACACCGTGGGCGTGCGCGTGGACCCCGCCCGCTTCATGCCCTGGTTCGACGACGCCGGATCCTCCTGAAGGCCCTCTCCATGACCCTGATCGCGCAGTTCTCCGACACCCACATCCGCGAGCCCGGACGCGTCGCCTACGGCCGCGTCGACACCGCCGCCTTCCTGCGGCGCGCGGTGCGCAGCCTGCAGGCGCTGCCGCAGCAGCCCGACGCGCTGCTGATCACCGGCGACCTGGTCGACTTCGGCCGCCCGGCCGAGTACCGGCATCTGGCAGAGCTGCTCGCGCCGCTCGCCATGCCGGTGTATCTGCTGGCCGGCAACCACGACGACCCGGCCATGCTGCGCGCGAGCTTCCCGACGCACGGCTACCTGGCGCAACCGGTGGCCGGGCGCCACCTGCAGTACTCGGTGCGCATCGGCAGCCTGCGGCTGGTGGCGCTGGACACCACCGTGCCGCGCGCCGGCCACGGCGAGCTCTGCGACGAGCGCCTGGCCTGGCTGGAGGCCGAGCTGGCCGCCTGCGCCAGCGAGACCGTGATCGTGGCCATGCACCATCCGCCCTTTGCCACGCTGATCGGCCACATGGACGCCCAGGGGCTGCGCCGCGGTGGCGAGCGCCTGCGCGAGATCATCGCGCGCCACCCCAACGTCGAGCGCATCGTGTGCGGTCACCTGCACCGCGCGATCGACGTGCGCTTTGCCGGCACCCTCGCCAGCACCTGCCCGGCGCCCGCGCACCAGGTGTGCCTCGATCTGTCGCCGCAGGCGGCCTCGGCCTTCACGATGGAGCCGCCCGGTTTCCGGCTGCATGCCTGGACCCCCGAGGCCGGCCTGGTCACGCACCTGGCCGCGATCGGCGAGTTCGACGGGCCGCATCCCTTCCACGAGCCGGGCGGCACGCTGATCGACTGACGGCGAGCCTGCGCAAGCGGGCCGCGAGCGGGGCATGCCAGCATGGCCAGGAGCCGGTCGCCGGGTGCGGCCCGCTCCCGTCCCCCGCCCGCCCTGAGTCCGCATGACCCTGCCTCCGCTGCTGCTGGACCATGTCTTCGACCACGAGCACCAGTGGCGAGACCGGGTCTACCTGACCCAGCCGCAGCCGGGCACGCCGGACTGCATCGACTACACCTGGGGGCGCTGCCTGGACGAGGCGCGCCGCATGGCGAGCTGGCTGCGCGGCCAGCCCCTGGGCCAGGAGCCGAAGATCGCCGTGCTCTCGAAGAACTGCGCGCACAGCGTGATCGCGGAGCTGGCCATCTGGCTGGCCGGGGGCACCACCGTCGCGCTGTTCGCCACCGAGACCGCCGCGGGCCTGCGACGCGTGCTCGAGCACAGCGGCGCCGCGCTGCTGTTCGTGGGCCGGCTCGATGACTGGCCCGGGCAGGCGTCGGGCGTGCCCGCCGGCATGCCCTGCGTGGCGCTGCCCCTGGGGCCACCGGGCCTGGCGCTGCGCTGGGACGCGCTCATCGGCGCGAGCGCGCCGCTGCCCGGGCGTCCGGGGCGCGCCGCCCACGCCCTGGCGATGCTGGTGTACACCTCGGGCACCAGCGGCGAACCCAAGGGCGTGATGCACGACTTCGGGCATGTGAGCCGGGCCACCGAGATCATCACCACCACGATCGGCTACCGGCCCGATGACCGGCTGCTGTCCTACCTGCCGCTGGCCCATGTGTTCGAGCGGGCCTATGTCGCCTGCGCCACACTGCGGGCTGGTGGTCGGGTGTACTTCGCCGACAGCCCGGCCACCTTCCCCGCCGACCTGCGCCGCGCCCGGCCCACGCTGTTCCTCTCGGTGCCGCGGCTGTGGGAGCGGTTCCGCGACAGCGTGCTGCAGCGGATTCCGGCAGCGCCGCTCGACTGGCTGCTGCGCGTGCCGCTGCTCGGCCCGGTGGTCGGGCGCCGGGTGCTGTCGCGGCTGGGTCTGGCCGAGGTGCGCATGGCGGGCAGCGGCTCGGCGCCGGTCCGCCCCGAGCTGATCGCCTGGTATCGGGCACTGGGCCTGAACCTGCTCGAGGGCTATGGCATGACCGAGGACTTCGCCTGCTCGCACTTCAGCCGCGCGGGCCGCACGCGGGCGGGCTGGGTGGGCGAACCCTTCCCGGGCGTGGCCGTGCGCATCAGCCCCGAGGGCGAGGTGCTGATCCGCTCACCGGGCTGCATGGTGGGTTATCACCGCGAGCCCGCGCTGACCACGGCCAGCTTCACCGCCGACGGCTTCTTTCGCACCGGCGATGTCGGCGAGCGCGATGGCGAGGGCCGCCTGCGGCTGACCGGCCGGCTCAAGGAGCCCTTCAAGACCGCCACCGGCAAGTACGTGGCACCGGCACCGATCGAGGCGCTGCTGCAGGCAGACCCGCGGGTGGCGATGGCGGTGGTGGCGGGCGCCGGCCGGCCGGCGGCCTTCGCCATGCTGATGCTGGCGCCGGGCCAGCCCGGCGCCGGTCCCGACGCGGCCGAGGGCGCCGACACCGCGGTCACCGCGGACGATCGCGCGCGCGCCACCGCGCGGGCGGCCTGCGATCAGGCGCTGGCCGAGCTGCTGCGCCGGGTGAACGCCGGCCTGGCCCCGCATGAGCGGCTGCGCATGCTGGTGCTGATGCCGCCGGACGCGTGGACGGTGGCCAACGGCCTGCTCACGCCCACGCTCAAGCCCCGCCGCGGCCTGATCGAGCACGCGATGTCGGAGCAGATCGGGCCGTGGTTCGAGCGGCCGGGACCGGTGGTGCGGGCCTGAGGCCGGTGGGGCGACCTACTGACCGGCCTTGCCGTGCGCGTGGCCGTGAGGGTGGCCATGCGAGCTGCCCGAACCCACGGCGCTGATCGGTCGCACCAACGCCTTCACCTCGAGGCTTTCACGGCGGCCGTCGCGGCCCTGCACCACCAGCGACAGCGGCACGGCCTCGCCCTCGCGCAGCGGCGCCTTGAGGTCGATCAGCATGAGGTGGAAGCCGCCCGGCTTGAGGTCGACCGGCTTGCCCGCGGGCAGGTCCAGCCCGGGGACCTGCCGCATCTTCATGACATTGCCCTCCATGGCCATCTCGTGGATCTCCACCGCGCGCGCCGCGCCGGAGCTGGCCTCGACGAGGCGGGCATCGGCCGCGGCACGCAACTGCAGGAACACACCGGCGACCTTCTGCTGCGGCACCGTGGCGCGGGTCCAGGCATCGCTCGCGCTGACCTGGGCCCAGGCCGGCAGGGCGCACGCGCCGAGCAGCAGCGCGGCCAGGGCCGATCGGAGGGCGGGGAGGGCACGGACGAAGAGCGCACGGGCAGGCGGGCGGCCCGGACGGTGGAACGGAATGGGGCGGCGGGGCATGGCAGACGCTTCGCGATGGGTGGCAGGACAGCCCGGATACTATCGCCACCGCACGCCCTCACCCCCCCCACGGTCCGCGCGCGTCAGGGGCTCATCGCCCCGTCCGCGCAGCCCCTCATCCGGAGCGCCGCCCATGTTCCTTCGCCAGTGCTGGTACGTGATCGCCTGGGACCACGAGATTCCCGAGGACGGCCTGTTCTCGCGCACCGTGCTGGGCGAGCCGATCCTGGTGTATCGCACCGCGGGCGGCCTGACCGCCCTGGAGGACCGGTGCTGCCACCGCCTGGCGCCACTGTCGGCCGGCCGCAAGGAGGGCGACTGCGTGCGCTGCGGCTATCACGGCCTGAAGTTCGACGCGAGCGGCCGCTGCGTGGAGATACCCGGCTCCGACCGGGTGCCCGCGGCAGCGCGGGTGCGCCGCTACCCGCTGGCGCTGCGCAACCGCTGGGTCTTCGTGTGGATGGGCGACCCCGCACGGGCCGACCCGGCGCTGCTGCCCGACAACTTCTCCTGCGACCACCCCGAGTGGCACTACCGCCCGGGCTACATGCACTACGACGTCGATCACCGGCTGATCTGCGACAACCTGCTCGACTTCTCCCACCTGAGCTGGGTGCACGAGAAGACCCTGGGAGGCAGCCCGCTGATCGCGCAGGCGCGCGCCGAGATCGAGAGCGTGCCGCGCGGGATCCGGGTCAGCCGGCGGGTGCCCTCGGTGCCCGCGCCGCCCTACTACCAGCGATTCCGGCGCTTCGACGGCCCGGTGGACCGCTGGTTCATCTACGACTTCCTGGTGCCGGGCATCCTGCTGATGCACTCGGGCGGGCGGCCCGCCGAAGACCGCGCCGACGACCTGAGCCGCGCGGTGCGCCTGCACAGTTGCCAGGCGCTCACGCCCGAGACCGCCGGCACCACCCACTACTTCTTCCAGCAGGCCCATCACGGCGCGCAGGAGGACACCACCGTGGCCGAGCTGATCTTCGACAGCCTGAAGGCCGCCTTCCACGAAGACCGCGAGATGATCCGGGCGCAGTCGCGGGTCATCGCGGCCCGGCCGGACGCGCCGATGCTCACGCTGGCGATGGATGCGGCGCTGGTGCAGTACCGCCGGCTGGTCGACGGTCTGCTCACCCGCGAGGGCCTGGCCGAGCAGGCCAGCGCGCGCCTCACCGATCCGCCGGGCGGCTGAGGCGCGCGCGCTGGCGTGGGGCCGGGCTGCGGTTCAGCCTGACGGGCGGGCGCGCGACCAGCGCAGCGCGAGGGGCCCGGCGAGCACGCCCGCGCCCAGCACCGTGAAGGCCGCCAGCCAGCCGCCGGGGCGGGCCGAGCCCCCGAAGGCATCGAGCGCCACGCCCACCAGCCAGCCCGCGAGCGCCGACAGGCCGAAGCCGGCCATCGAGTGCATGGCCAGGGTGGCGCCCTTGAACTGCGGATCGGCACTGGCGCTCATGCCGGCGGTGAGCGAGCCGGAGTCGGCCGGCACGGTCACCGCGTAGACCAGCACCAGGGCCAGCAGCAGCCCGGGCGGGCCGCCGGCCGCGAGGCCGATGCCCAGCGCGGTGGCCGCCGACAGCACCTGGATGACGGTGATGGCGCGGTGCCGGCCGAAGCGGATCGCGCACTCGTTGCCGAGGATGCTGGCCGGCATGGCCAGCAGCGTCACCAGCACGCTGACGGTGATCGGTTCGAGCAGGGCCTGGCCACCGTGGCGCGCGGCCACGAAGGTCCAGAAGGCGACGATCCAGGTGCGCATGCCGTAGAGCTCGAAGCAGTGCGCGGCATAGCCCAGGATGTAGCCCATGGCCGGGCGGTTGCGCACCACCGGCCGGAAATCGAGCAGCCGCGCGCCGGGCGGGCGCGGCGGCGGCGGCGCCGGGCGCATCGCCGCGGCGGTGGCCACCATCACCAGCGGCCCCAGGCCGGTGAGCGTGAACGACCAGCGCCAGCCCAGGGTCTCGGCCACCAGTTGCGAGAGCAGGAACGACATGCCCACGCCCAGCGAATAGCTCGAGGTGTAGAAGGTGACGCTGCGTGAGGCGTCGCCCGGATCGAGCCGATCAGTGAGGGCACGCAGGCCCG
Source organism: Burkholderiales bacterium (assembly GCA_037146935.1). Taxonomy (GTDB): domain Bacteria; phylum Pseudomonadota; class Gammaproteobacteria; order Burkholderiales; family Burkholderiaceae_E; genus Quisquiliibacterium. Next base: position 164,064 of record JBAWWD010000008.1, on the reverse strand, counting down.
GCATGTAGGCGCCGGCAAAGCCCACGCCGGCCAGCGCCCACAGCAGCATCGCCGAGTACAGGCCCTGGGCCAGCCAGCCGAAGGCCAGGGTGGCGGCGCTGCTGGCCAGCGAGCCGCCGAGCAGCAGCCGGCGCGCATCGATGCGGTCGGTGAGCGAGGCCAGCACCGGCACCGCGGCCATGTAGCCGGCCGCGTACGAGGCCGCGAGCAGCCCCGCCTGGGCATTGCTCAGACCCCACAGCGGGATGAGGTGGCCAACCATCACGGCCGGCACCACCACGTGCGGCAGCAGGTTGCCCACCTGGCCGGCACACATCGCGAACACAAGGGTCTGGCCACGCATGGCAGGAGCGGGCACGGATGCCCGAGGGAAGGACGCTGACCCGACCCTATGCGATCGCGCCGCCCCAGGGCAAGAACCGCCACCCGCGGGCGCCCGCCCGCGCTCCGTTTTCCGCGCCCGGGGTCGCCGGACGGCGCCCATGGCTGGCTAAGATGCCTCTCCCCCCGGCACCGGGGTTCCCGTCATCAAGGATCGCCATGGCCGAACACCGCATCCCCACCGCCGCCCTGCACCGCTGGGTGGTCGACCTCTTCCGGGCCGCCGGCAGCAGCGACCGCGAAGCCACCCTCACCGCCGACCACCTCGTGGGTGCGAACCTCGCCGGCCACGACTCGCACGGCGTGGGCATGGTCCCGCGCTATGTGGATTCGCTGCTCAACGACGAGCTGCAGCTCAACCGGATCACCTCCGTGATCAGCGACACCGGCACGATGCTGGCGGTGGACGGCCACCGCGGCATGGGCCAGTCGGTCACCCATCAGGCCATGGAGATGGCGATCGAGCGCGCCCGCCAGCACGGCGTCTGCGTGATGGGCCTGCGCCATTCGCACCATCTGGGCCGTGTGGGCCACTGGGCCGAGCAGGCCGTGGCCGCGGGCATGGTGTCCATCCACTTCACCAACGCGGTCACCCGCAACATCCTGGTGGCGCCGCACGGCGGCGGCGAGGCCCGCTACAACACCAACCCGTTCACGGTGGGCATGCCGCGCCAGGATGGCGGGCCGATCATCCTCGACTTCGCCACCAGCGCCGTGGCGCAAGGCAAGGTGCGGGTGGCCTACAACAAGAAGGTGCCGGTGCCCCCGGGCAGCCTGATCGATGTCAGCGGCGAACCCACCAATGACCCGGCCGTGATGTTCGAGCCGCCCGAGGGCCCGCACGGCGCGCTGCGCCCCTTCGCCGGCCACAAGGGCTACGCCCTGGGCGTGGTCTGCGAACTGCTGGGCGCGGCCCTGATCGGGGGCGACACCATGCGCCCCGACACCCGCCCCACCCGCTTCGGGGTGTGGAACAACATGCTGGCGATCGTGTTCGACCCGGCCAGGCTCGGCAACAGCGCGGGCTTCGAGGCCGAGGCGCGGCACTTCGTCGACTGGCTGCGCTCGGCGAAGCTCTCGAGCGAGGGCCGCGAGATCGGCGGCATCCACCTGCCCGGAGACCCGGAGCGGGCCTCGCGCCAGGCGCGCGCGGAGATGGTCCCGATCGACCCCGGCACCATGACGCAGATGGATGCGGCCTCGGCGGCCATCGCGCGCCGCTTCGGCCAGTCGCCCGGGCCGCTGTCGGCGCTCGAGCGCGGCTGCTAGCGGGTCAGGCCGTCGCGGCGGCCAGCGCCGGGGCCGGGGCTGGCACGCCGATGCGGTCCCAGGTGATCAGGCTGAGCGTGCCGTCATGGGCCTCGGCCAGGGCGGTGAGGCTCTCCACCCAGTCGCCGTCGTTGCAGTAGAGCACGCCGTCGATCTCGCGGATTTCGGCCTTGTGGATGTGGCCGCAGACCACGCCATCCAGGCCGCGGCGGCGGGCCTCGCGCGCCACCGCCTGCTCGAAGTCGCTGATGAACGACACCGCGTTCTTGACCTTCTGCTTGAGGTACTGCGAGAGCGACCAGTACCTGAGCCCCAGGCGCGAGCGCGCGCGGTTGAACCAGTGGTTGAGCGCCAGCGCGAAGGTGTAGAGCGCATCGCCCACGAAGGCCAGCCACTTCGCGTGCTGCACCACCCCGTCGAAGCGATCGCCGTGCACCACCAGCAGGCGCCGGCCGTCGGCGGTGACATGCACCAGCTCCTCGGCCACCTCGATGTCGCCGAAGGACAGCCCGATGAACTGGCGGGCGAACTCGTCATGGTTGCCAGGCACGAAGACCACGCGCGTGCCCTTGCGGGCCTTGCGCAGCACCTTCTGGACCACGTCGTTGTGGGTGCGGTGCCAGTACCAGCCACGGCGCAGCTGCCAGCCGTCGATGATGTCGCCCACCAGGTACAGCGTGTCGCACTCGTTGTGCTTCAGGAAGTCCAGCAGGTACGCGGCCTTGCAGCCGGTGGTGCCGAGATGGACGTCGGAGATCCACAGCGTGCGATGCCGATGGCTGGGGGCAGCGGCATGCGCGTCGAGCGGGTGCGGCGGCTCGTGCGCCTCGGTGGGAGGCTCGCGCATGGCGGCGGGGATGTCTTCAAGGTTCATCGGCCCGGTTCCTTGCCGCATTGCACCCGGCCGGCATGACAGGCCGATGAAGCCCGCGCTCATGGCGCAAGACGCAGCAGCGGCTCGCCCATGCGGATGCGTCGGCCGGGCTCGATGCCCTCGCACAGCCCGAAGCCGGCCGGCGCGAACACGATGATGGTCGAGCCGTGCTCGAACCAGCCGAGCTCATCGCCCTTCTCGCAGCGGTGGTCGCAGTCGAAGCGGTTGGGGCCGCGCCAGCGCAGGCTCAGCAGCACGTCCAGGAAGCGCAGCCGGATGCTCGCCACCAGCACCGCCGCCACCGCGACCATGCTCACCCGATGCCCGCCGGCGTCGAGCTGCTGCGTGATCACGGCGCGCTCGTTGCGGCAGAACAGCCGCTCGATGCGGGCGAGCGCGATCGGATTGACGTTCCAGGTGTCGCCCGAGATGTAGGTCACGCGCTCGACGCGGCCGGCGTGCATGGCGTGGAAGCGGTGATACATCGCCGAGGTGAGCCGCAGCGTGACGTAGCAGCCGTCGACGAGGCTCTGCGCGGCCGGGTCGGGGCCGAAGAGCTCGTCGATGCCGTACGGAAAGCCCTTGGCCTGGAACACCTCGGTGCCGCGCACCGCGCCGCAGGCGCCGACGATCGCGTCGCAGGGGCTGGTGAGCACCGCAGGGTCGGGGTCGACCGGCCGCGCGCCGGGTCGCAGCTCGCGGGTGAAGCACTCGTGCAGGCTGCGAAAGCGGGTGTGCTTCGCGTCGCTGAGATCGATGTCGGTGAACAGCCGCCAGACCGCCATCGACAGATCGCGCACCAGCGGGTTCTCGATCCGCGAGAACCAGCCCATGAAGCGGGTGAGCTGGATGCGCGGTATGCGGTTGGTGAGCAGGAAGTTGAGGTCTTCGTGCGCGGCCAGTCTGGCCAGGGTCCTGCGTGCATTCATGGTCATGTAAAGCGGCCGGGTTAGAGAGGAGGGTCGGAAATCAACACGGTGGAAGTCTCATGAGCGCATCTCTCGCCCTCTACACGCTGGGCGCAGCGGCCACCGCCGCCGCGCTGCCGGCGCTCAGGCGGCGCATCGAACTGTCGCGGGCCAAGCACCGCTCGCTGGCCGGCCACTCGCGGCTGTCGCGTCGGGTGGCCCGGCTGGTGCCGTTCTATGAATTCGACGACAACGGGTACTTCGCCGCCGACGGCGCGCCGATCGCCATCGAGCGCCAGCGCCAGCTGGCCTTCACGCGGCTGTCGCTGCTCTTCGGCGAGCGCTTCACGCAGACCCGGGCGCTCACGCAGCAGGCCGCCGAGGGCCTCTCGGACCTGCAGTTCACCAGCCGCTACCGGGTGCCCTTCCCGTTCAGCCGCAAGGTGCGCGAGCACCTCTCGGCCGGGCAGTTCCTGAGCAGCGCGCAGGGCACGCGGCTGGTCGATCTCGACGGCAACGAGTTCATCGACCTCACCGGTTCGTACGGCGTGAACGTGTTCGGGGTGGACTTCTACCGGACCTGCCTGGCCGAGGCGGCACGCCGCGCCGAGCCGCTGGGCCCGGTGCTCGCCGGCTATCACCCCGCGGTGGCCGACAACGTGCGCCGGCTGCGCGAGATCTCGGGCCTCGACGAGGTCTCGTTCCACATGTCGGGCACCGAGGCGGTGATGCAGGCGGTGCGAGTGGCCCGCTACCACACCGGCCGGACCCACCTGGTGCGCTTCTGCGGCGCCTATCACGGCTGGTGGGACGACGTTCAGCCGGGTGTGGGCAACCCGACCTCGGTCGACCATACCTACACGCTGCGCGACATGGACCCGCGCTCGCTGCGGGTGCTGCGCCGCCGCCGCGACATCGCCTGCGTGCTGATCAACCCGCTGCAGGCGCTGCACCCCAACAGCAACGCGCCCGGCGACTCCTCGCTGGTGAACAGCCGGCGCCGCGCCGGGTTCGATCGCCAGGCCTACACGGCCTGGCTGCAGGAACTGCGCCAGGTGTGCACCGAGCGGGGCATCGCGCTGATCTTCGACGAGGTCTTCATGGGCTTCAGGCTCGCGCCCGGCGGCGCCCAGGAATACTTCGGCGTGAAGGCCGACCTGGTCACCTACGGCAAGACCCTGGGCGGCGGCCTGCCGGTGGGCGTGGTCTGCGGCCGCGCCGACCTGATGAAGCGCTGGCGCGACGACCGGCCGGCCGACATCTGCTTTGCCCGCGGGACCTTCAACGCGCATCCCTACGTGATGACCGCGATGCAGGTCTTCCTGGAGCGTCTGGCCACCCCCGAGATCCAGGCGCATTACCAGGATCTCGACGAGACCTGGAACCGCCGCGCCGCACGTCTGAACCAGTTGCTGCAGGCGCTGGGCCTGCCGGTGCGGGTGGCCAACCTGTCCACGGTCTGGACGGTGTTCTACACCCAGCCCTCGCGCTACAACTGGATGCTGCAGTTCTACCTGCGCGAGCAGGGCCTGGCGCTGAGCTGGGTGGGCACCGGCCGGCTGATCTTCCCGCTGAGCTTCAGCGAGGCCGAGTTCGACGAGACCTGCCGTCGTTTCATCGATGCCGCCGAAGCCATGCGAGCCGACGGCTGGTGGTGGCGCGACGAAACCCTGACCGACCAGTCGATCGGCCGGTCGATGCTGCGCGAGATGCTGGCGCATCGCTTCTGAGCCGCGCGCGCCAGCCTGCGCGTCAGCGCGGGTGGCGCGCGTGCTGCGGGTCGATCAGTTCACCGCGCAGCAGCGCGGCCGGCGCGCCGCGATAAAGCAGCGCATCGTTGAACGGGTCGGTGAGGATCTTGGCGAACCACGCGAACCCGGTGAGCGGGCTGCGGATGATGCACAGGTGCGCGGTGCGCAGCACCAGAGCGCCGACGCCCACCGCGAACCAGGCCCAGCCGAGCTGATCGAGCCAGCCGGCGAACCCCTGCGCCGGTTCGATCAGGCCGAACAGATCGGGCCGCAGCCACAGCGCGAGCGGCACGCCGGCCCACACCGCGTGCAGCACCACCTTGCGTCGCAGGTTGTAGCCGACCTTGATCTCCTCCTTGTGCTCGTGGGTGACCTGATTGACCTGGTCGTAGCCACGCGGCTCGAAGAAGAAGTGACCCGACTGCCGGGTGACCATCGCCACCAGCCACGCGATCAGCGCGGCCTTGGGCGGATCGAAGAACACCACCACATAGGCGATCAGGAAGCTCAGCGCGCTGATGAAGTGCAGGGTCTGGTTGATGCGGCTGTGGTGGTAGAAGCGGTGGTCATCCCAGCGCTGGATGCGCAGTTCGTGCAGAAAGGCGTGCATGGCGGGTCCCCGATGTGGCAACGATCGGCAAGACGGCGCGACGCCGTCCCGGCGCACCGGGCAGGCGCCCGGTCTGACGCGCAGGCTAGGCGCGGCAGGCTACGGCCTGCTGACCAAACGATGACGCCGCCTTGAAGAATCGGTGTCGGCGCGATGACACCGCGCCACGCCCGCCCGCCGTCATCAGCCTGTCGCACGCGCGGCGGACGCTCGCGGCATGACCAGTGCCCATCACGCACAAGGCCAGGCTGACCGCGAGCAGACCGACGCCGCCGCGCCCGCGCGCCGGCTGCGCATGACCGTGGTCACCGAGACCTGGCCGCCGGAGGTCAATGGCGTGGCGTCCACGCTGGCGCGCTTCGTCGACGGCCTGGCGGCCCGCGGTCACTCGGTGACGCTGCTGCGACCGCGCCAGGATCGTGACCCCGACACCGACCAGACCCTGTCGGGCCGCGGCTACCCCGAGATCCTGATCCGCGGGGTGCGCATTCCGCGCTATCCCGACCTGCGCATGGGCCTGCCGGCGCGCCGCGCGATGCAGCGGCTGTGGCGCGCGCAGCCGCCCGATCTGGTGCACATCGCCACCGAAGGCCCGCTGGGCTGGTCGGCGCTGCGCTCGGCGCTGCAGCTCGGCCTGCCGGTGTCGACCGACTTCCGCACCAACTTCGATGCCTACAGCGCCCACTACGGCATCGGCTGGCTGCGGCGCCCCATCCTGGGCTACCTGCGGCGCTTCCACAACCGCGCCGCGCTGACCATGGTGCCCACCCGCGCCATGCTCGAACGCCTGCGTCAGCAGGGCTTCGAGCGGCTGCAGGTGGTGGGCCGCGGCATCGACACCGCGCTCTTCACGCCGGCGCGCCGCGACCCCGCGCTGCGCCAACGCTGGGGCGCGGGCCCCGACACACCGGTGGTGCTGCACGTGGGCCGCATGGCCCCCGAGAAGAACCCCGACGCGCTGGGCGCGGCCTTCGAGGCGATGCGCGCGCGCGCGCCGCGGGCGCGGCTGGTGCTGGTGGGCGATGGCCCGGCGCGGGCCAGGATGCAGGCGCGCTTTCCGGACGCGATCTTCGCCGGCATGCGCGGCGGCACCGATCTGGCCGCGCACTACGCGAGCGCCGACGTGTTCCTGTTTCCGAGCGAGACCGAGACCTTCGGCAACGTCACGCTGGAGGCCATGGCCAGCGGCCTGGCGATCGTGGCCTACGACTACGCCGCGGCGGCCGAGCATGTGGTGCACGGGCGCAGCGGCCTGCTCGCGCCGCTGGGCGACACCGCCGCGCTGGTGGCGCTGGCGGCGGCCCTGGCCGGCGACATGGCGCAGGTGCGCGCGCTGGGCGCGCAGGCCCGGGCCGACGCGCAGGCGCTGCACTGGGACCGCCTGGTGCACAGCCTGGAGACCGAGCTGCTGCGCGTGGCCGATGCCGCGTTGCCGCGCGCGCCGGAGAGCGGCGCGCAGCCCGCGCAAGGCGGCCCGGGCCGCGGCCTGCTCAGGCGGGCGCGCGCTCCACGACAGGCTCGCGGATGGGCAGATTGACCAGCGCGGCGGCCAGCGCCAGCACGGCATCGGCGTACCACATCCAGAGATAGCTGCCGGTGCCCGCCACCGCGAGCCCGCCCAGCCACGCCCCGAAGAAGCCGCCGATCTGGTGCGACAGCAGGGTCATGCCGAAGAGCGTGGCCAGGTACCGCACGCCGAAGAGCTTGGCGACCACGCCCGCGGTGGGCGGCACGGTGCCCAGCCAGGTGAGGCCGAGCCCGATGGCCAGCAGGTAGAAGGTGAGCGCGGTCTTGGGCGCCGCCAGATAGGCCACGACCAGCACCGCGCGCGAGAGGTACATCCAGAACAGGATGTACTTGCTGCGGAAGCGGTTGACCGCCTGGCCCGCCAGCAGGCTGCCGGCGATGTTGGCCAGGCCGATGAGGGCCAGCGACCAGCTCGCCACCGTGGGCGGCAGCCCGCACAGGCCGACCTCGCCCGGCAGATGGGTGACCAGGAAGGCGATGTGAAAGCCGCAGGTGAAGAAGCCGGCATGCAGCAGCAGATAGCTGCGGTTGGCGAAGGCCTCGCGCACCGCCTGACGCAGACCGGTGCCGGTGTTGGCAGCCACGCCCGGCTGGGGCGCGCGACGCATCAGCCGCGTGATGGGCAGCGAGGCCAGGGTGAGGGCGGCCAGCGACCACATCGCGCCCATCCAGCCCACCGCCGCGATCAGGGCCTGGGCCACCGGCGCGAACACGAACTGCCCGAGCGAACTGCCGGCGTTGATGACGCCCGAGGCCGTGCCGCGGCTGCTGGCCGGCACGTACTGCGAGACCGCGCCGATCAGCACCGAGAAGCTGCAGGCCCCGGCGCCGGCCGCCACCAGCACGCCCAGGACAATGGTCATGCCGAAGGCGCTGGTCATGAAGGGCGTGAGCGCCGTGCCGGCCGCCAGCAGGACGATGCCGCCCGCGAGCACGCGGCCCGGCCCGTAACGATCGGCAATGGCGCCGGTGATGGGCTGCACCGCGCCCCAGACGAACTGGCCCACCGCCAGCGCGAAGCTGAGCGTGACCACCCCGAGGCCGGTGTCGGTGTTGATGGGCGACAGGAAAAGGCCCATCGACTGACGGCTGCCCATGGTGATCATGAGCAGGGCCGCGGCAAACAGGGTGATCGGCCACCAGGAGCGGGCGATCGGAGAGGGGGTCGGGGCGGAAGCGTTCATGGAGGGTGCTGCCAGGTTGGAGACCGGCCGGTAGATGGCCCGGGATGGTTCGGGATCAGGCGGCGGTGAAATCGACGGTGCAGCTCATGGCCACCCCGCCGGTGGGCGGGCAGGTCCAGAGCGCGTACTGGCCCGCGCCCCGGGTGGCGCCCCGCACCAGCACCTTGCCGCTGCAGTAGTGGGGCGCCTGCGCGCGGAACGCGATGCGGGTGAGCCGCGCGCCAGGGTGCCACTGCCGGAAGGTCTCGGCCAGCAGGATGGCCTGCAAGGGCCCGTGCACCACCAGCCCGGGATAGCCGCCCACCTGGGTGGTGTAGCGCAGGTCATAGTGGATGCGGTGCGAATTGAAGGTGAGCGCCGAGAAGCGGAACAGCACCGACTCGTCGACCAGCCATTCGCGCTCGCGCTCGCCCTGCGGCTCGGGCGGCGGGGCCGCCGCGGCCGAGGGGCTGGCCGCGCCCAGGAACACCGCGCGGGTGCGCTCGACCACCGCGAGCTCGCCGCCCTGCAGCACCTGGTGCTCATGGGTGAGGAACACCATGGGGCCGCGCGAGCCTTCACGCGGGGTCATGTCGCTGATGCGCGAGCGCTTCTCGGCGGGTTCATCCAGACGCAGCGGCTTGTGGAACTCGGTTTCGGCGCCGGCCCACATGATCTGCGGCAGGTCGATCGGCGGCAGCAGCGTGCGCGATCGGGGCGAGCCATCGTCACCGAGCTGGGCGCTGGGCGTGCGATCCAGGAAATGCAGCCAGTGCCACAGCGGCGGCAGCTCGGCCTGCGGCCGGCGTTCGGCAGGCAGGTCGAGCGTGGCTGCCAGCAGCTGGGCGGGCACCGGGCTGAGGGTCTCGAGGGAGCGCTCGCGCCGCTCGAGCCAGGGCAGGTAGGGTTGGAGGTCGGGTGCGCTCATGGTCGGGCTATGCTACCCGCTTGCCTGTTGCCCCATGCGCCCGCTCACCCTGCTCGATTCGATTTCCGCGGTCGGCCCCGCCCAGGCCGGTCATCTCGTGGTCACCGGCTCGCACGGCGGGCTGGCCGCGGCGCGCTTCGTGCTGGACCAGGCCAGGCCACCGCACGCGGTGGTGTTCAATGACGCTGGCGTGGGCAAGGACGCCGCCGGGATCGTCGGCCTGACCCTGCTGCAGGACATCGGCGTGATCGCCGCGGCCTGCTCGCACCGCAGCGCGCGCATCGGCGAGGCCACCGAGACCCTGGCCAGCGGCGTGCTCTCGCACCTGAACCCGCTGGCCGTCGCGGCCGGCCTGCGCGAGGGCATGACCGTGAACGCGGCCATCGCCCACCTGGGCACCACCCCCCTGGCCGGCGATGCGCCGGCCACCACCCCGCGGGCCGAGGCCCGCCCCGGAGCTGACATGCGCGAGAACCGTCCCTTCGATCTGGTCGTCTACGGCGCCAGCGGCTTCACCGGCCAACTGGTGGCCGAATACCTCGCCGCGCGCAGCGCCGCCGAGCCCGGCCTGCGCTGGGCCCTGGCCGGTCGCCAGCCGCAGCGGCTGGGCGCGGTGCGCGAGGCGATCGGCGCCAGCCCGGCGCTGCCGCTGCTGCATGCCGATGCCGCCGATCCGGCCTCCCTGCAGGCGCTGGCCGCCCAGACGAAGCTGGTGCTCACCACCGTGGGGCCCTACCAGCTGCATGGCAGCAGCCTGGTGGCGGCCTGCGCCGCGGCCGGCACCGACTATGTCGACCTGTGCGGCGAGCCGGCCTGGATGCGCGAGATGATCGACGCCCACCACGACACCGCGCGGGCCAGCGGCGCGCGCATCGTGTTCTCGTGCGGCTTCGACTCCATCCCATTCGATCTCGGGGTGTGGTTCGTGCAGCAGGAGGCCATCCGGCGCTTCGGCGCGCCGGCGCCGCGGGTGAAGGGCCGGGTCCGGCGCAGCAAGGGCGGCTTCTCGGGCGGCACCGCCGCCAGCCTGCGGGCCACCCTGGCCGCGGCGGCGCGCGACCCCCAGGTGCTGGCCCGGCTGCGCGACCCCTTCGCGCTCACGCCCGGCTTCAGCGGCCCGCCGCAGCCGCGCGGCGACAAGCCGATGATCGACCCGGCGCTCGATGCCTGGGTGGCGCCCTTCGTGATGGCGCCGATCAACACCCGCAACGTGCACCGATCGAACTTCCTGCTCGGCCATCCCTGGGGGCGCGACTTCGTCTACGACGAGATGATCGTCACCGGCCCCGGCGAGAAGGGCCAGGCGCGGGCCGAGGCGGTGGCCGCCGACCGATCCATGACCCAGGACGGCGGCCCGCAGCCCGGCGAGGGGCCCAGCCGCGAGGAGCGCGAGGCCGGGTTCTTCGACCTGCTGTTCATCGCCGAAATGCCTGACGGGCGCAGCGCGCGCGCCGCGGTGGGCGGCGACCGCGATCCGGGCTACGGCTGCACCTCACGCATGATCACCGAGAGCGCGCTGTGCCTGCTGCGCGATGCCGTGCCGGCTGCGGGCGGCGTGCTCACCGCCGCCCCGGCGATGGCCGCGCCGCTGATCGCGCGGCTGACGGCCCACGCCGGGATGCGCTTCGCGATCGAGGCCTAGCGGCGCCGCGGCGCCCAGCCCTCAGGCGCTGAACTCGCGCAGCAGCTGCCCGGCGCGCGGCGCCTCGGGCAGCAGGCCCTTGCCGTCGGCCACCTGGCGGCCGTTCACCCACACCCCGTGCACGCCCTGGCCTTCGCCGCGCAGGCGGCTCGCGCCCGCGGGCAGGTCGTGCAGGCGCTGGTTGCGGCCGCGGCCCACGGTGGCCGGATCGAAGAGCAGCAGATCGGCGGCCAGCCCGGCGCGCAGCAGGCCCCGGTCGGCGATGCCGAAGAGCGCGGCCGGATGGCCGGTGAGCTTGTGCACCGCCGCCGGCAGGCTCAGCGCGCGCTGGTCGCGTGCCCAGTAGCCCAGGGTGTGCAGGCCGAAGCCCGCGTCGCACAGGAAGGTGAGATGGGCGCCGGCATCCGACAGCGACACGTGGGTGGCGGGGTCGGCCACGAGCCGGCCGACCGAGTGCGGATCGGTGTTGCGCAGCTGGCCGATGAACTCGGTGCCCAGGTTCTCGCTGAGCGCGAAGTCGAGCATCCAGTCAAGGGGATGCTGGCCGGCGGCCTCGGCGAGCGACTGCACCGAGCGGCCCTCCAGCGCGGCGTTGGCCGGGTCGGCCACCGCCGAGACGTGCATGAGCGCCCAGTCGCCGTTGAACAGGCCGCGACCCCGCTGGTTGGCCAGATCGCGCTTGACGGCCTCGCGGAAGTCCGCGCTGGCATAGAGCGGCCTGAGCACCTCGAGCGGCGCGCCGATCGCGGCCTTCCAGGCCGAGATGCTCTCGAACACATAGGCCGAGCGCAGGGTGAAGTCCATGGTGAGCGGGCAGGCCGAGACCTGCGGCACCAGCTGGTGGCCACGCCCGCGCGCCGCCGCCATGGCGTCGAGCTCGCCGAACACCTGCTGCGGATCGGCGTCGTTGTGGAAGAGCGCGGCGATCAGCACCGGCCGGCCGCTCTCGGCGGCGATCTGCTCGAGCTGGTCGATCGAGGTGGTGCTGCCCTTGGTGAGCATGAACAGGCCCCGGCCCGACTCGCCCATGGCGCGGGTGAGCGCGAGCATCTCGCGCTGGTCGGCCAGCCGCGAGGGCATCGGGATGCCGCCCCAGCCGTTGTGCGGCTCGTTGGTGGACGAGGCGAAGCCCACCGCGCCATGGGCCATGGCCTCGCGCACCAGCGCCGCCATGCGGGCGATCTCGTCGTCGGTGGCGACACGCCGGTGCGAGTCCTCGCCCATCACGTAGGTGCGGATGGCGGAGTGGCCGGCGAAGGCGGCCACGTTCAGGCCGGGGCGGGCGGCCTGCAGCATGTCCATGTACTGCGGGATCGATTCGAAGTCCCAGCGGATGCCGGTCTGCAGCGCCTCGAGGGACATGCCCTCCACCTGGGTGAGGTTGCGCATGGTGAGCTCGCGGTCGGCCGGCCGGCAGGGCGCGATGGTGAAGCCGCAGTTGCCGATGACAGCGGTGGTCACGCCGAGCTGCGGCGAGGGATCGGCGAAAGGGTCCCAGGTGAGCTGCGCGTCGTAGTGGGTGTGGCCGTCGATGATGCCGGGCATCAGCGCGAGCCCGCTGGCATCGACCTCCTGGCGGCCGGCGGTCTCGACCCGGCCGAGCTCGGCGATGCGGCCATCGCGAACCGCGAGATCACCCAGGGTGCCGGGTGCGCCGCTGCCGTCGAGCAGCAGGGCATTGCGAAAGACCAGATCGTGCATGGCGGCTCCTTGAGGTTGACCGGGCTGCCGGCGCGCAGCGCGCATCCGGCGGCGAAGCGACCGCCAGTGTAAACGCCGCGCCCGGCGGCACTGGCGGGCCTGTTCCGCTGGCCGGGCGCGCGCCCCGGGCGGCCCGCGGGCCGGCGCTACACTGGCCCGAGCGACCGCGCGCCCGCGCAGGCCCCACCGAGGAGACCGCGATGCGATTCACCTGGTTCAACCTGATGCCCTGGCCCGACCTGCCCGACGACTTCCGCGAGAAGAACCGGTCGGCGTGGGTGGACATCGACTCGCGGCTGTTCGAGGCGGCGCCAGTGACCGGTGCCATCGCCACGCTGGACTGAGGCGCGATGAGACCCCACAGGCCCGACGCGGGCGATGCGCCACGGGTGCTGCTCACCGGCTTCGAACCCTTTGGCGGCGAGAGGGTCAATCCCTCGTGGGAGGTGGCGCGGGCGCTGCACGGCGAGCGCATCGCCGGCGCCGCGGTGAGCGCGCTGTGCCTGCCCTGCCGCTTCGGCGAGAGCGGCGAGGTGCTGGCGCGCGCGCTGGCGCAATCGCCGGTGGCCGTGGTGATCGCGCTGGGCCAGGCATCCAGCCGCTGCGACATGAGCGTCGAGCGGATCGCCATCAACATCGACGACGCGCCCATGCCCGACAACGCCGGGGCGCAGCCCTCAGACCAGCCAGCCGTGCCGGGCGCCCCGGCCGCGTACTTCAGCAGCCTGCCGATCAAGCGCATCGTGGCCGCGATGCGCGCCGAAGGCGTGCCGGCCTCGGTCTCGCAGACGGCCGGCACCTTCGTGTGCAACCACCTGTTCTTCCGGCTGGCCCACCTGATCGCCACCCGACACCCGCAACTGCGCGGCGGCTTCATCCATATGCCCATGCTGCCCGAGCAGGCGGCCGCCTGGACCGGTACGGCCTGCCTGTCGCTCGACACCATGGTGCGCGGCGTGCGCGCGGCCGTCGTGGCCACGCTCACCGGCGAAGGGGCGGTGGCGCGCGATGGCGGGACGGTGGCCTGAGGCACGGCCCCAGGCCGCGGGCGCCAATGGGCACGCGGGCCGGCGTCAACCCCGTCCGCTCACCCCACCCGCGTCCCCATGCCCCCATCCACCGGCAGCAGCGCGCCGGTGATGAAGCCGGCCTCGTCGCTGCACAGGAACAGCGCGGCATTGGCGGTGTCCCAGCCGCTGCCCATGCGGGCGCGCAGGGGCACGCGGGCATCGCGCTCGGCGCGCACCTGAGCCACCGGGCGCCCGGTGGCGCGGGCGCCGCCCTCGACGGCCATGGGCGTGTCCATGAAGCCCGGCAGGATCGCGTTGCAGCGGATGCCATGACGGGCGTTGGCCGAGGCCACGCTGGTGGTCAGCCGGTTGACGCCCGCCTTGGAGACCTCGTAGGCGATCATGGTGGCGCCGGCCACCGAGGCGAGCGAGGAGATGTTGACGATCGCGCCGCCGCCCTGCTCGCGCATCAGCGGCAGGGCATGGCGCAGCGTGAGCCACATGCCCTTGAGGTTGACCGCCATCAGGCGGTCCCAGGCGGCCTCCTCGGCCTTGTGGGCCGGGCCATCACCGCCGCCGCCGATGCCCACGTTGTTCACCAGCGCGTCGATGCGGCCGAAGCGCTCGCGGGCCGCGGCCACCAGCGCGGCGCAGTCGTCGCGGCTGGCGACATCGGCCCTGAAGGCCCAGGCCTGACCGCCCTCGGCGGTGATCAGGGCCGCGGTCTCGGCCGCGCTGGCCTCGTCGCGGTCCACGCACAGCACGCGCGCGCCCTCCTGCGCCAGCCGCAGGGCGGTGGCCCGGCCGTTGCCGACATTCGGACCCGGGCTCTGGCCCGCTCCCACCACCACCGCGCACTTGCCCGCCATCCGTCCGCTCATCGTCGTCTCCTCGCAGCCCCATCGGAGGGGGGCCTGCGACGATTGTGCCTTGGCCGCGCGAGCGGGCGTTTCAGGGCCGCGCTGACGGCCGGATGCAGCAGCGGCGCCTCAGGGCATCGCGGCCGGATGCCGCGGCGGCATCTCAGGGCGTGGCGTCCGCACGCCCGGCATCGCGCCGGGCCGCCTCCCAGACACGCGCCGCCTGCTTGCGGGTCTCGCCCCACCGGTAGCGGCCGGGCTCGCCGGTCTCGCGGATGACCCGATGACAGGGAATCAGCCAGGCAAGCCGATTGGCCGCGAGGGCGTTGCCCACGGCGCGCGCGGCCTGCGGGCTGCCCGCCCGCTGCGCCAGCGCACCATAGCCGATCAGCTCGCCCGGCGCGCTGGCCATCAGCGCCTGCCAGACCCGGATCTGGAAATTCGTGCCGCGCAGCACCAGGTGCAGCCGCCCGCGTTCGGGCGCGTCGGCAAACACCCGGGCGAGCAGACGAGCGGCCTGAGCGTCATCGCGCGCGAGGCGGGCGAACGGCCAGCGCCGCGCGAGCTCGGCCTGCGCCACGGCCTCGTCGCCGTCGAGAAAGGCCAGCTCGCACAGGCCGCGGTCGGTCCAGCCGACCAGCGCCCGCCCCAGCGGGGACTCGCCCACGCCCCAGCCGATGCGCACCCCGGCACCGGCGCGCTGGATCTCGCCCGGGGTCAGCGCCTCGCAGCTCACCATCAGCTCGTGCAGGCGGCTGCCGCTGCCCAGGCCCGCGCCGTGGGCGGTGGCCAGCACATCCTGCGAGCGGCGCAACTGCGCGAGCGCGTACTCCTTGGTGAGGTATTGCAGGAAGCGCTTGGGCGAGATGCCCACCCACTGCGCGAACACCCGCTGCAGGTGGTGCGGGCTCAGGTGGACCGCGTCGGCCAGCGCAGCCAGGTCGGGCTGCTCGGCGGCGTGGCCGCGCAGGTGCTCGATCGCACGGGCCACGAGGGCGTAGTGGCGGGCGGCGGTGCCGGCGTCAGCCGGGGCGACGGTCTCGGAGTCGAGCAGGGCGGTCATGAGCGGGGGGTGACTCGGCGGATGAGCCCGGGTGGGGGTGCGATCAAATCCGTGCAGCGAATGCAGCCAGTCTGCGCCGCCGGGCGCCGGCCCCGCAAACCGGTTCTTGCGAAGCACGCGCGATGGCCCTGAGCGGACCGCGGCCGCTTTCATGGGTGGGTTCCCGGCCCCTAGAATGCGCCATGTCATTCGCGTCGCCCGGGTCAGCGCCGGCTCAGCCTCCCATCGATGTGGTGCTGATCGCCACCCTGCGCCCCGACATCCTGCGCCTCACGCTGGAGTCCTTCAGCCGCGGCCTGCTCGCCGGCACGCCCGTGCGGCTGATCGTGAACATCGACCCGATCGGCGAGCCCGGCGTCACCGCGCAGGACATCCTCGCCCTGTGCCGCGCCTACTTCCCGCTGGTGGTGGCGCGCACGCCCGACACCCCGTCGTTCCCGGGCGCGGTGCAGTGGTGCTGGTCGCAGGTGCAGACCGACGAGTTCTTCCACCTCGAAGATGACTGGTGCCTGCGGCGGCCCGTGCCGCTCGCCGAGCTGCGCGCGCTGTTCGCGGCGGATCCTTCCCTGGTGAGCGTGCGCCTGAACCTGCTCGGCAACCGGCGGGCTCGGCATGACGGCCGCTACCTGGTGTGCGGCCGGCTGAGCCTGAACCCCTCGGTCTTTCGCACTGCCTACATCCGCGAACAGCTCGCGTGCTTCAACCTCAGCGCCGACCCCGAGAAGCAGTTCAAGGGACGCGAGGCCACCCCGGGCTGGCCTCGGCCGGTGTTCGCCTACTGGGGCGCGGCCACCGATCCGGCCTGCGTGATCGACACCGGGCGCTGCTGGCGCCGCACGCTGGGCCTGATCAAGCAGACCGATGGCGGCGGCATGGCCTGGCACCGTCGGGCCCGCTCGCGCCTGTACCAGGCCTGGGCGCGGCTGAACTACCGCGCGTTCATGGGCTGGTGGTGGCGGCGCTATGCCCCGCCGCGCCAGGGCACGGCCCGGGCGCTCATCGGGGCGCGCCCGGCGCACCGCCCGCCGGCTGGAAGTTGGCAGCCACCCGCTGGCGAAGGTAATCCCCGGCACTGATCGGGGGGTACTTGGCCGCGGGGCCGGCGATGACCGATTCGCGGTTGGCCTGGGCAAAGAACGCGATGCTGTAGCGCGAGCCGAGATACTCGTCGGGCTCGGGCGTGCGCACGCGGTGGAAGTTCGAGGGCAGCCGGTCATCGCTCCAGCGCATGAGCATGTCGCCGATGTTGCAGGTGATGGCGTCTTCCTCGGGCGGCACCGGTGTCCAGGCCGGGTTCTCCAGATCCTTGCCGGCGCAGACCTCCAGGCCGCCCTGCCCGGCCCGCTGGAAGAGCAGGGTCAGGCAATCGAAGTCGGTGTGCGCCCCGGCGCGCCAGAGCCCGGCCGCGCCGAGCGCGCGCGGATCCACCGGGTAGTAGTGCAGCAGGCGCAGCGTGCTCTGGTAGTCAGGCCGGGCGGGGTCATGCGCGCCGGCGAAGAAATCGGGCGCGAAACCAAGCTTGTGCGCGAAGCAGGACAGCACCCGCATGGCCACCGTCCAGCATCGCGACTCGAACCCGAGCATGGCTGCCTGGAAGCCGGGGAGTTCCGCCTCGGCCGGCCACAGCCCGGCCATGCGCGGACGGGTGATCTGGTAGCTCTCCTTCTGGTCGGGCGTGCCGGTGGACGGACGAACCTGGGCGCGGCTTTCCCAGCCGACGTTGTCGGCCTTGCGGTGCGGGTACCGGGCCTTGACCGGATCGGGCAGGCCGAAGAAGCGCTCGGTCATCGCGAAGGCCTCGCGCATCTGCGCCGGATCGATGCCGTGATTGACCACCTGGAAGAAGCCCACCTCCACGGCCGCGTCCCAGAGCGCATCGGCGATCGCCTCGCGACGCGCGGCGAAGTCGCCGATGTCGATGCGCGGCACCTGGATCGCCACCGTGCTTGAACGGACGGCGCCGATGCGCGATTCCCGGGCCAGTTCGACCAGCGGCTTGGCAGATGTCATGCGGCGATTCCTGCGGTGAAGGGGATGCGGGCGTATGGTCGTGGCCGGCAGGGTCCGGCGCTCGGGGAGATTCAGCAGAAACCATGCCCGATGCCGGGCACGGCAATCCGATGCTCGGGCGACGTGCCGCCAGTGGCATGGAAGCTGCGTGCCCAAGGGCAAGGCCCCGGCGCGCGCCTCGCTGGTGCGCCGCTCACCGCGTGGGCGCGCGGCAGGTTCGCGCGCGCGCCTTCGCGGTGCATTCCAACCCGCCCCGGAGAAGACTCTTGTCCCGACGCCATCCGCCATCGCCCGATTGCCAGCCAGCCCGCACGAGGGCACGGGCATGATCCCGGTGCTCGACCTGGCCGGCGCGCTGGCGCCCGGCGGCCCGCGCAGCGCCGAGGTGGCGCAGCAACTGCGCGGCGCGGCCATGGACAGCGGCTTCTTCTATGTGCTCGGCCACGGCATCGCCGCCGAGCGGGTGCGCCAGCAGTTCGCGCTGGCGCGCCGCTTGCTGGAGCTGCCCGCCGAGCGGCGCGAGGCCCTGTCGATGCGTCGCTCGCCCATCCTGCGCGGGTTCGAGAACCTGGGCGAGCAGACGCTGGACGCGGCGATGAAGCCCGACCTCAAGGAGAGCTTCTACTGCGGCATGGACTGGCCCGATGACCATCCCTACGTGCGCGCCGGCTACCAGACCTACGGGCCCAGCCAGTGGCCCGAGGAAGTGCCCGAGGCGCGGGCCCTGTGCCAGGACTGGATCGCGCGGATGAACGCGCTGTCGCTGCGGCTGATGCAGCTGATGGCGATCTCCCTGGGTCTGCCGGAGCACCGATTCGATGACGCCTGCCACGAGCCGATGGTGAGCCTGCGCATGGTGCGCTATCCACCGCATCCACCCGATGCCGACGAACGCACCTTCGGCGCGGGCGCGCACACCGACTGGGGGGCGGTGACCGTGCTCGCGCAGGACAGTCACGGCGGCCTGGAGGTGCAGATGGGCGATGGCGGCTGGGTGGAGGCACCGCCCCTGCCCGACAGCTTCGTGGTCAACCTGGGCGACATGGTGCCGCGCTGGACCAACGGCCTGTACCGCTCCAACCCGCACCGGGTACGCAACCGGCACTCCGGAGGCGCGGCGCGATTCTCCCTGCCCTTCTTCTTCGAGCCGAACTATCTGGCGCGCATCGAGGCCCTGCCCGGCACGGTGCCCGAGGGCAGCGTGCCGCGCTATGCCCCCTGCACCGCGGGCGAGCACCTGCGCGAGATGTACGAGCGCACCTACGGGCTGCGCCGTGCAGGGCTTGCCGACACCGGCGCATCGGGCTGAGGCGGCTGCGATGCGTCTGGTCGTCAACCTGTTCTGCCGCGATGTCGACGCGCAGTTCACCTTCTACCGTGGCGTGCTCGCGCTGCCCGAGATCGAGGCGAGCCGCTCGCCGATCTTCCGGGCGCTGGGCGACGGCACGGCAGAGCTCGGCCTGAACGCGCAGGCGGCGTACGCGCTGCTCGGGCTCGACGATCGGGCCGCCGGCACCGATGCAGCGCCGCCGGTGACTGCCTACCCGACCTTTCAGCTCGACATGCCCGCCGCCGTGGACGAGGCCTTCTCGCGAGCGCGCGATCTTGGCGCGCGCGTGCGCAGGGAGCCCTTCGCGACCTACTACGGGCAATGGCAGGCGGTGCTCGAGGATCCGGAGGGCAATGTCTTCAGGCTGGCGGCGACGACGCTGCCTGACGGCGTGGCCGCGGCGCGCCCACCCTGGCTTCCCTGAGGGGCGAGCCGACCCTCAGCCTGCGAAGACCGCCTCGAGCGAGGCGGCATCGAGCACGCGGTCGCCCCACTGCTCTAGCTGCGCGGGCGTGGCCGAGGCGATACGCTCGACGACCGCTGGCGGCAGCGGACCGAAACGGCGCGCGAGCTGGCGCTGCAGCAGTAGCGCTTCGCCCTCCTGCCGACCCTCTTGCCGCCCCTGCGCGAGGAACTCCCTCTCCCACTGCCGCAGTGTTTCTCTCAAGCCCATGTCCCTCTCCTGCAGATCGATGTCGGCGCTGTCGGCCAGCACCGGGTGCTCGGCAAACAGGGCCTGAATCCATTCCGAGAATACCTGTTGCACCCGCGGCGTTCCAGCCACCAGCGCGCGCAGGTCGGCAACGGCTGACAGCAAGGACTCGCGCCCAGCCGGCCGGTCGAGCCGCATCACCGCCGCCATGAGGTTGCGCATCGCCGAGAGCTGCGTCTCATCGAAGCGCGCCTGGTCGATCAGCAGGTACTGCATGCGCGGCAGGTAGCGCGCCAGCCCCGGCGACACGGGCGCGATCAGCTCGCCGATCTCGGTGGCGGCCCGCCAGGGACGCAGGCCGTTGTAAACCACCACCGGCAGGATCGGGGGCAGGCGAGCGCGCCCCTGGAAGCCTTCGCGCCGCAGCAGGTCCTGCCAGAGCAGGGCGACGTAGGCCAGCACCCGGAGCGCCATCCAGCGGTCGCTTCGGCTCTGGAACTCGACCAGCAGATAGAGGTAGGCCCAGGCAGGCCGGGCGTCATCATCGGCCGCGCCAGTGCGTACCCGCCAGATGACGTCGCTCGCGCGCCGGCGCAGGCGCCGGCCGATGAACTCTGCGGGGACCTTCTCCAGGGTATCGAGGTCGAGCGAGCGCAGCCACGGGTCATGGATGAAGCCGGTGACGAGGTCGCGGACGATCTCGGGGGTGGAGAAGAGCAGCTTGTAGGCGGTGTCGGGGCGGATCGGCATGCGCAGACGATCGCTCGCACGGGCTCGCGCGGCCATTGCACCCGCGCCTCGACCAACGAGACGAGCCCGGCCATGCGACTTCGGCTGCGCGGCGGGCCTTTCGGTACCATCGACATACCCTCTATCAGACGCAGGCAGACGATGACCGACACCACCGACACGCCCCAGGAAGTGCTCTACGAGGTGGCCGATCACATCGCCACCATCACCCTGAATGCGCCGCAGCGGATGAACACCATCTCGCGGGCCATGCTCGAGCAGCTCGGCCGCCGGCTGCTGCAGGCCGACGACGACTCCGAGGTGCGCTGCGTGATCCTCACCGGTGCGGGCCGCGCCTTCTGCGCCGGGCTCGACGTGATCGGCCAGGCGCAAGGCCGCGGCATGCTGCGCACCGACGAGCCGCCGCGCACCACGCTCGACCTGAAGACCACGCCGCCCACCGTGCTGCAGGCGATGGAAAAGCCGGTGGTGTGCGCCGTGAACGGCGGCGCGGCCGGCTACGGCATGGATCTGGCCATCGGCTGCGACATCCGCATCATGGCCCGCTCGGCCAAGATGGCCGCGGCCTTCTGCAAGCGCGGCGTGCTGCCGGAGTCGGGCAGCACCTGGTACCTGCCGCGCATGATCGGCTGGGCGAAGGCCGCGCAACTGATCTTCACCGGCCGCACGCTCAGCGCCGACGAGAGCCTGGCCTGGGGCCTGGCCAACGAGGTGGTCGATGACGGCGCCGCCCTGGCGCGCGCCCGCGAGATCGCCACCGAGATCGCCGGCAACGCACCGCTGGCCGTGCAGGCCGCCAAGCGGCTGATGCGCATGGGCCTGAACGAGCCCTTCCCGGAGCATGTCCACCATGTGTATCTGCAGCTGCTGCCGCTGCTGCAGACCCAGGACGTGAAGGAAGGCATGCGGGCGTTCGCCGAGAAGCGCGCTCCGGTCTTCCAGGGCCGCTGACGGCCGATCCCCTGGCCTGCCCGCAGGCGGGCCATCCCGACACCCCTCCCGCAGGAACCGCCATGACCTACCAGTGCTTCGATGTCTCGATCGCCGACCACATCGCCCACATCCGCCTGAACCGGCCCGAGAAGCGCAACAACATGATCCGCGCGTTCTGGGACGAGCTGCCGGCCATCGTGGAAGACATCGATCACAACGCCCGCGCACGCGTGATCGTGATCTCGTCCACCGGCCCGCACTTTTCCTCGGGCCTGGACACCTCGATGTTCAGCGACAGCAGCATCGCGCCGGGGCCCGACGCCGAGCGCACCGCGCAGATCCAGCACGGGGCGCGCTTCTACGAGCATGTGCTGCACATGCAGCGCAGCTTCAATGTGCTGGAGCGCTGCCGGCTGCCGGTGCTGGCCGCCGTGCAGGGCGGCTGCATCGGCGGCGGGGTGGACCTCATCACCGCCTGCGACATGCGCTACGCCACCGAGGACGCCTTCATCACGGTGTTCGAGATCAACATCGGCATGACCGCCGACGTGGGCACCTTCCCGCGGCTGGTGAAGCTCATCCCGGAAGGCATCGTGCGCGAGCTGGCCTACACCGGCCGACGCATGCCGGCGCGCGAGGCGCAGGCCTGCGGCCTGGTCAACCGGGTGTTCCCCGATCAGGCCACGATGCTCGGCGAGGTGATGGCCATCGCCCGCGAGATCGCCTCGAAGGCGCCGCTCGCGGTCTACGGCACCAAGCGCATGATCAATTACGCCCGCGACCACAGCACCGCCGACGGCCTGGACTACATCGGCATCTGGAACGCGAGCATGCTGCAGAAGCAGGAGATCCAGGAGGCGATCAAGGCCAATGCCGAGAAGCGGGCCGGCGCCTTCGTCGAGCTGCCGGTGCTGAAGGGTCGGGGGGGTTGAGGCGCTCGGGGACTGGCTTCAGGCCAAGGTCTCCCGCACTATTTGATGCGTTGATGCATTATTGATGCTATGATTCCTCTTGAGCATCGCACCGCGTCCTGCTGCGCTTCCTTGTCCATACCAACGTCGGTCAACCCCATGCGCACTACCGTCAACCTCGCTGAAGACGCCCTTATCGCTGCGCAAAGCCTGGCACGCCGCAGGCGCATCTCGTTGGGCGAGGCCGTCTCGGAACTCGTCCGCCGGGGCGCCAGCACGCCAGCCCCGACTGACACGCCCCCGGGCCGGCACACGCTGCGGGGGCGATTCGCCCTCCTTCCGGCTCGCGACGAAATCATCACCACCGATCACATCCGCGCTCTCATGGATCAGGAAGTGCGCTGAATGCCAGCCCACACAGGCGCCCCCAAGCCCAGGTCTGCCCGCGAGCCAGTCGCTCGCGGGCGATCGGTGCCACCCCGCGCCCTCCTTGACTTGAACGTGTGGGTGGCGCTCCTCGACGATGCGCATCAGTTCTCGGATGTGGCCAATGCCTTCATCGAAACACCGGGCCTGACCATTGCCACCTGCCCGCTGATCGAGAACGCGGTCATCCGCATCATGGGCATGCCCAGCTATGGGCGCGGTGGCGGGCTGCCCCTGCAACGCGTGCGCGCACGACTCCAGGAGGCCTGTCTGAGCCTGGACCACGCCTTCTGGCCCGATGATGTCTCGCTGCGCGACGACAGTCTGGTGGATTTCTCTCGCGTGCAGGGTCATCAGCAGGTGACCGATCTGTACCTGCTGGCGCTGGCCGTGCGCCATGGCGGTCGTCTGGTCACCTTCGACCGCAGCGTGGCACTGTCGAGCGTACGCGGGGCGTCTCAGGAGCACCTGCTGGTGCTGTGAGCGAGTCGGTGCTGCCATGATCGCCGCCACCGCGCGCGTCCACGGGCTGACGCTGGTGACCCGGAACACGGGCGACTTCAAGGGCTTCGGGGTCCCCGTGCTGAACCCCTTTGCACCCTTCAGCCCCCCGCCAGAAAGCTCCTCACGCCCGAGGCGATGAACTGCACGCCCACGCACAGCAGCAGAAAGCCCATCAGCCGGGTGAGCACCTCGATGCCGGCCGGGCCCAGGCGGGCTGACACCGCCTGCGCGCTGCGCAGCACCAGCCAGATGATCAGCGCCGTGGCCAGCATCGCGCCCAGGGTGGCGGCATAGGCCAGCGCTTCGGCAAGCGCGGTCTTCTGCTCGCGGATCTCGGTGGAGATGCCGATCACCACCGCGATGGTGCCCGGCCCGGTGATGGTGGGCAGCGCCAGCGGAAAGAACGCCGGATTGGCGTGCGCGGCGCCTGTGCCGGAGGCACCCGGCCCGTGGCCGAAGAGCATGCCGTGGCCGAGCAGCACCACGCAGATGCCGCCGGCCACCCGCAGCGCCGGCAGCGACACCCCGAAGAGGTTGAGCACCAGCCCGCCCGCGAACAGGCTGCCCACCAGGATGGCCAGCGCGTAGCCGCTGGTGCGGGCCGCGAGGCGGCGCTGCGCGTCGGGGCTCATGCCCGCCGACAGCGCGGTGAACACCGGCAGCGCCGAGGGCGGGTTGATGATGGTGATCATGCTGAAGAAGCCACCCAGGAAGAAGGTGGCCATCAGCCGAAGCGCCTCGGCCTCGGTCACGCGCCCTGCGGCAGCACGACCTGCGCCCGCGCGTTGACCGTCTCCATGTCGAGCCCGACGATCTTCTTGTAGCCGGCGGCGATCTCGATCAGTTCCTCCTGAGTGGCCACATCCTCGACGCGCTCGAAGCCGTCGGGGGCGCGCTCCTCGAACACATCCATCACGTAATCGGGACCCTGCGCGCGGTTGGCCATCACGATGCGCGCGGTCCTGGGCAGGCGCTCCTGCTCGTAGCGCTGCAGCGCCGCCGGCAGACCGGCGACGTCGGTGCCGGCAATCTGCTCGGAGAGCATCCGGGCATCGAGGATGGACTGCGTGGCGCCATTGGAGCCGATCGGGTACATGGGATGCGCGGCATCGCCGAGCAGCGTGACCCGGTCGTGCGTCCAGCGCGGCAGCGGGTCGCGGTCGACCATCGGGAACTCGAAGATAACCTTCGCGCCGCGGAACAGCGCCGGCACATCGAGCCAGTCCCAGACCCAGCGCTCGAAACGCGAGGCGAAGACCTCGAGGGCCACCTCGCGGTTCCAGTCCTGCTTGGGCGGGGCCTGGTCGCCGGGCACGCGCAGCTCGGCGATCCAGTTGATGAGCGACTCGCCACGGTCGGCATGCTGGCGCGAGATGGGATAGGTGACGAGCTTCTGGTCGCGATGACCGGCCATCACCATGCTGGCCCCGGTGAGGAAGGGCTTGCCCACGGTGGTGGCGCGCCACAGCACGCAGCCCGAGAACTGCGGCGGGCCTTCGTCGGGATAGAACTGCCGCCGCACCACCGAGTGGATGCCGTCGGCCGAGATGATGGCATCGGCCTGCTCGGTGAACTCGCGCCCGGTGGCGCGCTCGCGCAGCCGCACCCGGCCGGCGGAGGGGTCGACCGACACCGCCTCGCAGCCGGTGCGAACCGCCTGCGCGCCCAGGCGCTCGACGGCCGCGCGCATGAGCAGCATCTGCAGCTCGCCCCGGTGGATGGAGAACTGCGGCACCCGGTAGCCAGCATTCATGCCGCGCGGCTCGGACCACACCTTCTGCCCGTGGCGATTGAAGTAGCAGACCTCGGCCGTGCGGATGCCGGTGGCGTCGAGCCGCCGCAGCAGGCCGAGCGCGGCCAGTTCGACCACCGCGCTGGGCTGCACGTTGATGCCCACGCCCAGCGGCTTGACCTCGCTGGCCGATTCGTAAACCCGCGCGGTGATGCCGCGCGCCTGTAGCATCAGCGCGAGCGCCAGCCCGCCGATGCCGCCGCCAATGATCACGATGTTCATGCCCGCAACGATAGCAAAGCCCGCCCGGGCCCCCGCGAGCCGCCCTGCGGCCTGGCTGGTGGCGGCGTTGCTGAGCGCGGCGGCGGCGATGGCCGGGGCAACCGGTTCCGCGCCCGCCGCGCGCCCGGCGCCGGGCGGCGCCAACCCCGCCGGCATCGACTGGCAGCCCATCGAGGGCTGGGAGATCGCCCGCACCGAGACCACGATCGGCCAGTTCCGGCGCTTTGCCAGTGTCACGGCCCTGGTCACGCGGGCCGAACGGCAGGGCGGCGGCGAGGTCTACGAGGCCGGCTGGGCGCGCAAGCCGGGCTGGCACTGGGCAGCCCCCTTCGGCAGGCCCGCGGCCGATGACGAACCTGCGGTGCACCTGGACTTTCATGAGGCGCAGGCCTTCTGCCGCTGGGCAGGCGGGCGGCTGCCCACTGACCGGGAATGGGTGCAGGCCGCCTACACCGAGACCCGCGCCGCGCCGCCCCCGCCCTTCGAGCGCGGCCGCCGCTATCCGTACCCCACCGGCGCCACGCCGGCCGGGGCCCAGTGCCTGGGCGAATGCGGGCCGCAAGCGGCCGAGCGCGCCGTGCGCCATGGCGCAGCCCTGTGGCGGGGCCAGGGCCATGCCCGGGTCTCCACCACCCCGGCGGGGGTCAATGGCCTGCACGACATGGGCGGCAACGCCTGGGAATGGGTGGACGAACCGCCCGGGGCCACGGCCGACGCCGAGCGGCGCACCCGCGGCGGATCGTGGTGGTACGGCGCCGGGCCCATGACCGCGGGGCACCTGCAGGGCAAGCCGGCCACCACCACCGTGGTCTACATCGGCTTTCGCTGCGCCCGCGGCGGCTGAGCCTGCGAAGCCGCCGTCCGGCGGGCATTGGGCGCCGGTGGGGTCAATCTGCCTGCAGATCGCGCAGGCCGCGCCGATACCCCACGAACCCCCTCAGCAGGAGTTCGCCTGTCATGGCCGGCCCCCTTCACCCCGATCCCGGGCGCCCCACCGACGCCGCGTCACGCCGCGGGCTTGCGAGCCGGGCGCGCGCGTTGCTCCAGGCGCTGCTGGGCCGAGGCAACCCGAAGGCCCAGCCCGAGCAGCCTGCCCCGGGCTCGGCCTGGATCGGCGCCGAGCTCTACAGCCGCTTCCCGGACGCCGTGCTGCTGCTGCGCGACGAGCGCATCATTGCTCTCAACCCGGCGGCGGCCCGCCTGCTGGAGCTGAGCTCGCCCGCGCAGGCCCTGGGCACACCGCTGGGCGGCTGGCTGCTGGGTGACGAGCAGGCCGAGGACGCCTCCGGTGACGAGCCCCAGGTGGCGCGCAGCCTGGCCCGCCCGATGGCCGCCGGCGACGAGACCTGGGAGGCCCCCGCGGCCAACGACCCGATCATGCCGGCCGAGGACACGCTCGACGCGGCCCAGGCCGCGCTGGCCGGCGCGGTGGGCGAGCGGCCCCGCGCGGTGCGGCTGCGCACCCGCCACGCCGACGGCCTGCTGGCCGAGCTGCGCCTCGTGCGGCTGGCCGACGGGCGCAGCGCGCTGGCCATCCTGCGCGACGCCACCAGCTCGGCCGATGCCGCCGCGCTGTGGCGACGGGCCACCCGGCGCGACCCGCTCACCGGCCTGCCCGATCGCGCAGCCCTGGAGCGCCGGCTCGACCTCGCCCTGCGCGAAGCGGCGCGCGACGGGCTCGCGGTGGCCGTGCTGTTCCTCGATCTGGACCGATTCAAGGCGATCAACGACAACCTCGGCCACGACATCGGCGATCAGGTGCTGCTGGAGGCCTCGCGCCGCCTGCAGTCGGCCTGCCGCTCGGGCGAGGAGCCGGCGCGCATCGGCGGCGATGAATTCGTGGTGGTGCTGCCCGGCCTGAAGGACCCCGCCGAGGCGGCCGCGGTGGCGCGCCGCGTGCTGGCCGCCATGCAGCCCACCCTGCGGGTGGGGCACTTCGAGCTGCTGGCCACGCCGTCGATCGGCATCGCCAGCTTCCCGGCCGATGGCGAGGACAGCGCCGCGCTGCTGCGGCAGGCCCATGCCGCGATGTACCTGGCCAAGTCCGAGGGCCGCAACACCTTCCGCCACGCCCGCCGGCGCGCTGCCCCCCTGGGCTCGGAGGCGATCTCGCCCGGCTAGGCGGCTTGGGCCTAAGATGGCGGATTGCCCGCTCGCGCAACGGAGACCGCCCATGCCCTTCGCCCAGTCAGACGGCGCCCGCATCTACTGGCGGCTCGATGGCCGACCCGACCGTCCGCCGCTGGTGATGGTCAGTTCGCTGGGCTCGGACCATGCCATGTGGAATCCGGTGCTGGCCGGTCTCGAGCGCGAGTTCCACGTGCTCCGGATCGACAAGCGCGGTCACGGCGCCTCCGAGGTGCCCGACGGCGAGTACCGTCTCGAGCAGCTCGGTCAGGACGTGCTGGCCTGCGCCGACGCCGCCGGCTGGAAACGTTTCCACTACGCGGGCCTTTCCATCGGCGGCATGATCGGCATGTGGCTGGCGCAGAACGCGCCCCGGCGCCTTGACCGGCTGGTGCTCTCGAACACCGCGGCGCGCACCGATCCCGGCACCTTCGACGAGCGCATCCGCCTCGTGCGCAGCCAGGGCATGGGCGCGGTGGCCGACACGGTGATGGGGCGCTTCTTCACCCCCGCCTACGCGGCGCGTCGCACCATCCACTACAGCACCGTGCGCAGCACGCTGCTTGGCATCGATCCCCGCGGCTATGCCGGGTGCTGCGCCGCCATCCGCGACATGCGCATCGCCGACGGCCTGCGCCGCATCAAGACGCCCACCCTGGTGATCACGGGCCGCTTCGATCCGTCCACCCCCGCCGAACGCGGCCGCGAGATCGCCGCGGCGATCCCGGGCGCGGGCTGCCTGGAACTGCCCACCGCGCACTTCGGGCACTCCGAGCGGCCGCGCCGCTGGCTCGATGCGGTGGTGCCCTTCCTGAACGGCACGCCCGCGGCCTGAGCGCGGGTCGCCACCGAACCCGCCCCCTCACCGCGCCTCCCGGAACCGATCGATGCAGGACCTCACCCCAAGACAGGCCCACGAGCTGCTCGCCGCGCAGCCCGATGCGGTGTTCATCGACTGCCGCAGCGAGGCCGAGTACCTCTTCGTGGGTCACCCCGCGGGCGCGGTGCACGTCCCCTGGGCCGAGGCGCCCGACTGGGACGTCAACCCGCACTTCGTGAGCGAGGTGCGCAAGCTGGTCAGCCACTCCATCGATCGACCGGTGGTGATCATCTGCCGCAGCGGCAACCGCTCGGTGCACGCCGCGCAGGCGCTCGAGGCCGCCGGCTTCACGCGGGTGATCAACGTGCTGCACGGCTTCGAGGGCTCGCTCAACGAGCGCCACCACCGCGGCGAGATCAGTGGCTGGCGCTTCGAGGGCCTGCCCTGGGAGCAGCTCTAGCCCGCCGGCTTGAGCGACTTCCAGGTGGAAGTGGCGTAGGCCACCAGCTCGCCCTGCGCGTCGGTGAGTTCGGCGCACAGATACGAGATGCTGCGCCCCTGGCGCAGGAAGCGCCCGGTGCACACCAGCGGCTCGATGCGCACCGCCTTCACGTACTGGGTCTTCATCTCGAGCGTGGTGCCCGGCCCGCTCGCATGATTGAGCAGGTGGCCCATCGAGATGTCCATGATGGTGGCCACCACCCCGCCATGCAGCGAGCCCTGCGGGTTGAACATGAAGTCGCGCGGCGTGAGGCTGACCCGGCAGCAGCCGTCGGGAAACCGGATGTCCATGCCGAACAGCCGGGCCAGGAAGAACTTGCCGAACTCCTGGGTGTGCTCGAGCATCGCGCGCTCGAAGGCCTCGCGCGCGGCGGCCTCGTCCACCCGACGTGGCGCGCTCATGGCGCACCCCGGGCGACGGCCGACGCGATGAAGCGCTCGAGCAGCGCCGCGAGCTCGCGCGGGCAGTCGAGGTTGGGCGAATGGCCCACCCCATGCCAGACATGCAGGCCAGTGCCCGGCGGGTACATCGCCCAGCTCGCGAGCATGTCGGGCAGCGGGATCACCGCGTCGCGGTCACCGGCCACCAGCAGCACCGGCATGGGCAGCGTGCGCACCCGTTCGCCCAGTCGCAGCTGCAGCATCGAGCGCATGGACCCACGCAGCCGGCGCTCGGGCGCGTTGCGGATGTCGGCCAGCAACTGGCGGATCTGCTCGGGGTCATGCCCCTCGACCAGGCCATCGAGCACCTCGTCTTCGCGGCCGCGGTCGAGCTGCGACTGCCGGGCAGCGGCGCGGGCATCGAGGAAGGCGTCGAGCGCCGCGCCGGCCAGCGGCGCGCCGTTGGGGCTGGCCGGGTCGAGCAGCACCAGGGCCTCGAGCCGCTCGGGATGGTCGACCGCGTACTGCGCCACCGTGGCCCCGCCCATGGAATGGCCCACCAGCGTGAAGCGCGTGATGCCCAGGCGATCGACCAGCTCGTGGAGATCGGCGGCGAACTTCTGCACCGTGAAGTCGCGCTCGTCGGCCGGGGCCTCGGACGCCCCGGCGCCGCGATTGTTGACCGCGATGCTGCGATAGCGCCCAGCCGGCAGCGCCTGCTGGGTGGCGTGCCAGATGCGGCCCGAAGACTGGTAGCCGTGCACCAGCACCACGGTGTGAGGGCCGCTGCCGTGCTCGAAATACTCGAGCGAGACCTCCGAGAGCCGGACCAGCGCCATGGCCGCTCAGGCCGTCAGCGCCGACATGCGCGACAGGCGCTGCGCGATGATCGCCTCGGCCTCGCGCACGATGCGCGACACCAGCTCGGCGCAGGTGGGGATGTCGTGGATCAGGCCCTGGACCATGCCGGCCGACCAGATGCCGAACTCGGGATCGCCGGTCTCGTAGACCACCCGACCACGCTGGCCGGCCACCAGGTGCTTGAGGTCGTCGATGGTGGCGCCGCCCTTGCGCTCGATGGACACCACCTCGCGGCTCACCGCGTTGCTGGCCACCCGCGAGGTGTTGCGCAGCGTGCGGAAGATCAGCTCGGTGGCGCGCTCGTCGTTGGCCACGATCTGCTCCTTGATGCGCTGGTGGATGGGGCTCTCGACGGTGCACATGAAGCGCGTGCCCATGTTGATGCCCTCGGCGCCCAGCGCCAGCGCGGCCACCAGACCACGGGCGTCACCGAAGCCGCCCGAGGCGATCATGGGGATCTTCACCTGGTCGGCGGCGGCCGGGATCAGGACGAGGCCCGGGGTGTCGTCCTCGCCGGGATGGCCGGCGCACTCGAAGCCGTCGATCGAGATGGCGTCGGCGCCGATGCGTTCGGCCTTCAGGGCGTGGCGCACCGCGGTGCACTTGTGGATCACCTTCACGCCGTGCTTCTTGAGCTCGGTGATGTGCTCCTGCGGGTTGTTGCCCGCGGTCTCGACGATGCGCACACCCGACTCGACGATCGCCTGGCGATACTCGGCATAGGGCGGGGGATTGAGCGCCGGCAGGATGGTGAGGTTCACGCCGAAGGGCTTGTCGGTCATCTCGCGGCAGCGGGCGATCTCGCGGCGCAGGTCGTCGGGCGTGGGCTGGGTGAGCGCGGTGATGAAGCCCAGCGCGCCGGCATTGGCCACCGCCGCCACCAGCTCGGCGCGGCCGACCCACTGCATGCCGCCCTGAACGATCGGGTGTTCAATGCCGAACATCTCGGTGAATCGGGTCTTCAACACGGCGGCCTCCGGAAATGGGCGGGGATGGAAGAGGGCGCGGCAGACCGCGCGCCCTGTCTGAGCACGCGCGTGCCGCGGGCCCGGCGAGCCTAACCGAAGCGTCGTCGCGCTTCCGGCCGGGGGTATGATTTCCGGATGCGCGCCTTTCGCCGTCCGGGGTGGTCTTTGCTGCTGGCCTGCTGTCTGCTGCTGCAGGCGGTCTGGTCCACCGCGGCCATGGCCTGCGCGCCGCGCCATGCCGCGCCGGCATCGGTCTCGACCCCGACCTCAGCCTCGGCTGGCCAGCCGGCCTGCCATGACGCGGGCGCGGTTCGCGCCCACGCGGCGGCGAGCGAGGCGTTTGATCCCGCGCCAGATGTCAGCGCCCACTCGCACGCAGCGGGCCTTTCTGCCAAAGACGCCGCCACGAGCAGCGCCGAGCCGCCCACGGCAGGCCTGTGCAGCGCCTGTGCCGCCTGCCTGCTGGGCAGCGCCCTGCCGGTGCGCCTGGCAGCCCTGCCGGCGCCATCCGGCGCCCCGGCCACGCCGGCGCCTGCCACGGCGTTTGCCGTGAGCTTCCTGGCCGACGGACCGGAGCGTCCGCCCCGCCCCGCCCCCGCCGCGCGCTGATCGCCCGGCGCGCCCCGCGCCCCCTGTCGGCTGCCGCGCACGCGCGCGCCGGCTGACCCCTGCACACCCTTCTGCCACCGGCATGGCCCGAGCGCCGCCGGACGGCTGCCACCGGAGGTCCGACCATGACCTGCCTGCCTTGCCCGCCGCGCGCCCGCGGCGTGGCACACCGGGTGATCGCCACCCGGATCGTCTGCGCGAGCCTTGCGCTCATGTCCACCTTGCCTGCATCCGCAGCCCCGCCTGCAACCCCATCGGCGCCCCCTTCCGCGACCGCATCGGCGAGTCCACCCGCCGCGCCGCGCACGGGCGCAGCCGGCGCGCCCGATCCGCTCGACCCCGCGGCGCGGGTGCCGCTGCTGCGCCATCAATCGGCCTTCGCCGGCTACCGGCCGCTGCCCGAGACCGCCGTGGGCTCCTGGAAGGATGCCAACGAGGCGGTCGCCCGCGCCGGCGGCTGGCGCGCCTACGCCCGCGAGGGCCGGCCATGAGCCCCCTCGCCGTGGGAAGCCGGCGGTGCCGCGTGCGCGCCCGCCTCGTCCGGCTGGGCCTGCTCGCCCTGCCCCTGGTGCTGGCCGGCTGCGCCAGCGTGAGCCCCGACCCCGGCTTCGGCGACGTGCAGGCCGCCGCGCGTACCCACCTCGGTCGCGAGCTCGCCTGGACGCGCGAGCCCGCCGCGCGCGAGGCGCTGCGCGCGCAGGTGGACGCACTGCTCGCGCGGCCGCTGTCGGTCGATGACGCGGTGCAGGTCGCGCTGCTGAACAACCGCGGCCTGCAGGCGGCCTTCGCGGAGCTGGGCATCGCTCACGCGGAGCTGCTGCGGGCCAGCCGGCCGGCCAATCCGCATGTGTCGCTGCTCAACGCCAGCCGGGCCCATGATGGCGTGCGCGAGTTCAAGATCGAGCAAGCCTTCCTGGTGAATCTGGTCTCGGTCTTCACCCTGCCGCAGGCCGTTGCCATCGAGGAGCGGCGGCTGGCGCAGGCGCGGCAGGCCGCCATCCTCACGGTGCTGCAGCTCGGCGCCGAGACCCGCAAGGCCTGGTACCAGGCGGTGGCCGCCGAGGAGATCGCGACCTATCGCCGGCAGGTGGGCGAGGCCGCGGCCGTGGGCGCCGAGCTCGCCGCCCGCATGGCGCGCGCCGGCAACTGGAACGCCCTGGACCAGGCGCGCGAGCACCGCTTCTCGGCCGAAGCGGCGCTGGGCGAGGCCCGCGCGCAGCTCGAACGGCGCCAGGCCCGCGAGCGGCTGATCCGGCTGCTCGGCCTGTGGGGCGAGGACACCGGGTTCACGCTGCCGCAGCGCCTGCCCGCCCTGCCTGCCGAGCCGGCCGATCGACCGGAACTGGAGCAGCAGGCCATGGGCCGGCGCATCGACCTGATGATGGCCCGACTCGAGATCGAGGCGCAGGCGCGTCAGCTCGGCCTGACCCGCAGCTCGCGCTTCATCAACGTGCTGGAGCTCGGGCCGGCACGGGTGCTGGAGGGGGAACGCAGCGCCGGCTACAAGCGCGGCGTGGAGGTCTCCTTCGAGCTGCCGCTGTTCGACCAGGGCGGCGCGCGGCTGGCGCGGGCCCAGGCGCTGCACCAGCAGTCGCTGGAGCGCGCCGCGCAGGCGGCGATCGAGGCACGCTCGCAGGTGCGCGAAGCCTATGACGCGCTGCGCACCCGCTGGGACATCGCCCGCCACCACCGCGACGAGCTGCTGCCGATCAGCCGGCGCATCGCCGACGAGAACCTGCTGCGCTACAACGGCATGTTCATCGGCGTGTTCGAGCTGCTGGCCGACGCGCGCGCGCAGATCGCCTCGGTGATGGAGGCGATCGAGGCCAATCGCGATTTCTGGCTGGCCCAGTCCGATCTCGACATGGCCCTGCTGGGGCCCACCGGCAAGGGGAATCCGTGATGAATCCGCGTCGACAGTTCTTTCGCGGCGCGGCCGCGCTCGGTGCCGCGGCGGGCGCGGCCGTGGGCGCCGCCGCCGTGCCGCGGTCGGCCCTGGCCCGGCTGCCCGAGCCGGTGAGCCGCCGTGGCGCCGACACCGCGCTGCCCGGCCCGGGCGCGGGCCCGCTCGGCTACACGCCGGTGGTCACGCTCAATGGCTGGACCCTGCCCTGGCGGATGAATGCCGGGGTGAAGGAGTTCCACCTCGTGGCCGAGCCGGTGGTGCGCGAGATGGCACCCGGCTTCAGCGCGCACCTGTGGGGCTACAACGGCCAGTCACCGGGCCCGACCATCGAGGTGGTGGAGGGCGACCGCGTGCGCATCTTCGTGACCAACCGCCTGCCCGAGCACACCAGCATCCACTGGCACGGGCAGCGCCTGCCCAATGGCATGGACGGCGTGTCCGGCCTCACGCAGCCGGCGATCGAGCCGGGCCGCACCATGGTCTACGAGTTCACGGCGCGCCGGCCCGGCACCTTCATGTACCACCCGCACGCCGACGAGATGGTGCAGATGGCGATGGGCATGATGGGCTTCTGGGTGACGCACCCCCGCGGCCGGCATCCGCTGATCGCGCCGGTGGACCGCGACTTCTGCTTCCTGCTGGCCGCCTACGACATCGAGCCGGGCAGCCGCACGCCGCGGGTCATGACGATGAGCGACTTCAATCTCTGGACCTGGAACAGCCGGGTCTATCCGGGGATCGATCCGCTGGTGGTGCGTCGGGGCGACCGGGTGCGGATCCGGGTGGGCAATCTCACCATGACCAACCATCCCATCCACCTGCACGGCCACGAGTTCGAGGTGACCGGCACCGACGGCGGCCCGGTGCCGCCGGGCGCGCGCTGGCCCGAGGTGACCACCGACGTGGCGGTGGGCCAGATGCGCCAGATCGAGTTCATCGCCGACGAGGAGGGCGACTGGGCCTTCCACTGCCACAAGAGCCACCACACCATGAACGCGATGGGCCATGCCGTGCCGACCCTGATCGGCGTGGACCATACCGGGCTGGCCGGGCGCATCCGGGCGCTGGTGCCCGACTACATGGTGATGGGCGAGCGCGGCATGGCCGACATGGGCGAGATGACCATGCCGCTGCCCGAGAACACCGCGCCGATGATGGCCGGACAGGGGCCGTTCGGGGCCATCGCCATGGGCGGGATGTTCTCGGTGCTCAAGGTGCGCGCCGACCAGCCGGCCGGCGATTACCGCGACCCTGGCTGGTTCCGCCACCCCCCGGGCACCGTGGCCCGCGAATGGGTCGCCGCACCCGGCGATGCGGGAGCCGGGGCGAGCAAGGCGCAAGCCGGCGCGCCAGGCCCGGCCATGCCCGCCGAACCCGTGCGCGCCCCGGCCGGCCAGGCCACCCCGGGCACCGCCCGCGCGCGCAAACCCTCGGGCGGTCACGCCCACTGAACCGGAGCACCTCATGACCCTGCCTGCCTCTGCCCGCCTGAGCCGCCTCGCGCTGATTGCCGTGCTGGGCCTCGCCCTGCCGCCGATCGCCCTCGCCGCGGGCGTCGCGACGCCGGCCGGCGCGCCGGCCTCGACCCCACCCGTCGCACCCGCCTCGACCCCGCCTGCCGGCGCCCTCGCCCAGGCCGGCGACGCGACCGTTCCGCTGACCGCTGCCGAGGTGCGGCGCATCGACCGGGCCAATGCCCGCATCACGCTGCGCCACGAGGAGATGCGGCATCTGGACATGCCGCCGATGACCATGGTCTTCACCGTGGCCGATGTCGGCCTGCTCGAGGGCCTGAGCCCGGGCATGGCGGTGCGGGTGCGCGTCGAGCGCCGCGACGGCGCGCTGGTGGTGACGCGAATCGAGCCGGCGGCGCGCCCCTGAGGGGCAGCGGCGCGGGTCAGCCCAGCACGAGGGGGGCAGGCGCGTCCGCGGGCAGGCAGGCCTGCCAGCGCGCGCGCAGGGCCGCCTCCTGCAGGGCTTCGGGCCCGCGCAGCAGGCACTCCACGCGCGACTCGCGCCGGCCGTCGGCGACCGCCCAGTCGGGATCGGCGCCAGCGTCGAAGCGATACCAGTCCCGCGCGGTGCGGACCTCGGCCCGCAGCGCGGCGACCGCCGGCAGCGCGGCCGCGGCGCGCAAGGCCTGTTCGATCGCGCGCCGATCGAACACCATCGCGGCCGGCCAGACCCAGCCCAGGCGCGGGCCCTCGGCGGCCAGCCAGCGCCAGCGCGCGGGTTCGCGGGCGTGCTCCAGGGCGGCGAGCAGGGTGCGCCAGTCGGGCTCGGTGGCAGACAGGCGCAGATCGGTCGCCCGGGGCAGGGATTCGCCCGGCGCCACCCACGACACCACGGCGATCGGGCCAAGCACCGATGCCAGCGGGCCGGCGCGCAGCCCGTCGATCACCGCCGCCGGGTCGGCGGTGTCGGCCAGCCGGATGAGCAGCCGATGCCACGGGCCCTGTCGCAGCACGCGCGCCAGCAGGAACGAGAAGGGCGCGGCCGCCACGCAGCAGGCGCAGCCGCCGGCAAAGCCGCTCACCCGCAGCGCGGGATCGGTCGGCAACTCGGGGCGCGCGCCCCGGGCATCGTCCAGCACCACGGCCCAGCGCTCATCGGCGGGTCGCTCACGGCACCAGCGGGCGAGGGACTGATCGGGCAGGTGACCACGACCGGCCAGCAGCAGCACGGCCGTGCGCGTGTCGGTGGCGGGCAGAGGCTGGAGCAGCGCGTGACCCGGCACGCGGCTAGTCGTGCAGGCGGCGGGCCCGCGGCTCGATGAGCTGCATGCGACGCAGCATGTCGAGGGCATCGGACAGGCTGCGGTAGCGGGACACGCCCCGACGCAGTTCGGCCACCGAGACCCGGCCATCGATGAGCGTGAGCAGCATGCGCAGGCGTCGCGGCAGCGGCGAGCAGCGATCGATCAGCTCGAGCCGGCCCCGCGCCGTGCGCACGAACACGTCGTCCTCGCGCACCGGCACGAAGGACGCGCGGGCGCCGAAGCGGCGCAGCAGCTGATCGACGGTGGCTTCGGTGGACGGAGATTCGGGCATGGCGTCAATCCCGGCGGGGGACCAGACGCCAAGAGTAGCCGACGAACGGCTGCTGCGGGCGTGAACTGGTTCACCGCCGGTGCCCGATCAGCCGCCGCTCCCGTAGAGGAAATTGGGCAGCCACAGGGTCATGCCCGGGAATGCGTACATCAGCGCCATGCAGACGATCACGATGAACATGTACGGCATCATGCCGGCGAAGATCTGGTTGAGCGTGACATGGGGCGGGGCCACGCCCTTCAGGTAGAAGGCCGACATCGCCACCGGCGGCGAGAGGAAGGCCGCCTGCAGGTTCACCGCCACCAGCGTGCCGAACAGCACCGGATCGATCTGGAAGTGCGCCAGCATGGGCAGGAAGATCGGCACGAAGATCACGATGATCTCGGTCCACTCCAGCGGCCAGCCCAGCAGGAAGATGATCGCCTGCGACAGCAGCAGGAACTGCAGCGGCGACAGGTTCATCGCCAGGATCCAGCGCTCGATGAGCTCCTGCCCGCCGTGCAGGGCGAACACCGCCGAGAACAGCGCCGAGCCCACGAACAGCCAGCACACCATGGCCGTGGTCTTGGCGGTGAGGTACACCGCCTCGCGGGTCTTGGTGAAGGTGAGCTGCCCGGAGCGCCACGCCAGCAGAAACGCGCCCGCCGCGCCCACCGCCGCCGACTCGGTGGCGGTGGTGATGCCGAAGAGGATCACCACCAGCACCAGCCCGGTGAGCAGGGCCAGCGGCATGACCGACTCGAACAGCAGCCGCTGCACTTCGAGCAGCTGGGCCGAGAACTGGCGGTAGTACCAGAGCAGGCCCACCGCCGAAAGGGCGGCCAGGCCCCAGAACCAGGCCCCGAAGGCCTCGGGCACGTTCGAGACCACCGGCGCTGCCTCGGCCGCGGGCGGCAGCGACGGCGGCGGCGCCGCGCCGGCAGGCGCTGCGGCAGCCGGCGCGCTGCCGGGCGGCTCGGTCAGACCCGAGGGGGCGGGCGCGGACCCGGGCGGTTCCGCCAGGCCAGCCGGCGCCGACGACGCGCCAGGCGGCTCGGCCAGGGAAGGCGGCGCGGCCGCAGCGCCCGGAGGCTCGGCCAGACCCGGCGCGGCCCCGGGCGGCTCGGCCAGCCCGGCGGGTGACGCGCTTGCACCGGGCGGCTCGGCCAGGCCCGGGGCGCTTGCTGCGGGTGGCTCGGCCACCCCTTCGGCGCGCGGCTCGGCGGCCGTGCCAGGGGGTTCGGCCAGCCCCCCCGAAGGCAGCGCCGTGCGCTGCTCGCCAGCCGCCGACACGGCAGCCACCGGCTCGGGCTGGTTCGGCGCGGCGCCGTTGTGGATGACCACGTACCACCAGGCCAGCGCGAAGGTGGACACCACCAGCAGCAAGGGGCCCAGGCCCACTGCCAGCGCGCCGAGCAGCCGGCGCGCCGACGGCGCCTCGGCGCCCAGGGCGTCGCGCGTGCGGCCCGGAGAGACCAGGCCGCGCAGCACCGCCACCAGCGCATTGCCGCCGTGCAGTTCGGTGAGGCGCGACAGCCAGGGCGGCACATCCACCTGCAGCTCGGATTCGGGCAGCCGCGGCGCAACCTTGGGATCGATGACCGCCCAGCCGACGATGTAGACGAAGTACAGGAAGGCGAGGAAGAAACCCGGCACCATCGCGGCGGCGTAGAGCTTGACCACCGACTGGCCGGCCACCGCCGCGTAGACGATGATCATCACCGAGGGCGGGATCAGGATGCCCAGCGTGCCGCCGGCGGCGATCACGCCCGAGGCCAGACGCACGTCATACCCGGCCTTGAGCATGGGGCGCATGGCGATCACGCCCATCAGCACCACCACCGCGCCGACGATGCCGCTGGCAATGCCCCAGAAGGTGCACACCACCAGCGTGGCCACCGCCAGCGAGGCGGGCAGTCGCTTGAACGACAGCTGCACCGCGTGGAACATGCGGTCGACCAGCGCGGCGCGCTCGATGACGTAGCCCATCAGCACGAACAGCGGGATCGACAGCAGGGTGTCGTTGGTCATGCCGCCATAGGTGCGCTGGACCATCAGGTCGAACACCCGGTTGGCGAGCATGGCCTGATCGGCATCGAAGTACGCGATGAAGCCGAACACCATGCCCAGGCCCATCAGCGTGAACGCCGTGGGAAAGCCCATCATGATCGCGGCCACGATCAGGCCGAGCATCAGCAGGCCGAGATATCCGCTGGTCACTTGAGGCCCCCCGCACGCTGGTGCGCCGCCTGGTCGATGTCGCCCACATTGGCAATGGCGGCGCGGCGCGCCTCCTCGTCGACATAGGCCGACTGCTCGAGCTGGGTCTTGACGATGTCGATCTCCTCGACGTCATTCAGGCGCTGCGGCCACTGCCCGGTTCGCAGGCAGACCACACAGCGCACGATCTCGGCCACGCCCTGCAGCAGCACCAGCGCGCCGGCCACCGGGATGATCGTCTTGAAGGGCGCCAGCGGCGGGCCGTTGGCGGTGATGCTGGAGCGCTCGCCGATCGACCAGCTGTAGCTGGCGAAATCCATGCCCGCGAACACCAGCGCGCCGATGCCGGGCAGGAAGAAGAGCACGTACAGGATGAGGTCGAGCAGCGCCTGGGTGCGCGGCTTCATCGACCCGTAGAGGAAGTCGCCCCGCACATGGCCGTTCTGAGCCAGGGTGTAGGCGCCGCAGAGCATGAAGAGCGTGCCGTACATCATGGTGCTGAGCTCGAAGCCCCACTGGCTGGGCCGGTTCAGCGCGTAGCGCGCGAACACGTCGGCGCACACCAGCACCATCAGGGCGATCAGCACCCAGGCCGCGAGCTTGCCGACCGCGGTGGTGAAGCGGTCGATGAGAAAGAGAAAACCCTGGGTACCCAAGACGGACTCCGGCCAGGTCAGCAAACGCGGACGCGGGCCCGACCGAGGACGGACCCGCGCGAGATCAGGTCAGCGGCGCGCCGCGGCGCCGCGCCCTGGCGCGCCCGGAGCTCGGCCGGCTCCGGGCGGCCTGATGGGAATCAGGCCTTCTTGGCGGCGAAGAAGTGGTTGTACGCCATGCGGTAGTCGACATTGGTGTCGTTCTGCCAGCGCACCGCGCGGGCGGCGAACGAACGCTGCGACTCGAGCACCTTCTTGAACATCGGGTTCTCGGCCGACTTGGCGGCGGTGACCTCGTCCCAGGCCTTGAGCTGCGCGCGCAGCACCGAATCAGGGGTCTTGTAGAACTTCACGCCCTGCTTCTGCTGCATCTCGAAGTAGTCCTTGGAGTAGCGATCGATCGCCTTCCAGGACATCTCGGCCGAGGAGGCCTCGACCGCGTGCTCGATGATCGACTTCACTTCCTTGGGCAGCGCGTCGTACTTCTTCTTGTTGAAGAGGATCTCGAAGTTCTCGGAGCACTGGTGGAAGCTCTGCAGCATGCAGACCTTGGCCACGTCCGGGAAGCCCAGGATGCGGTCGGAGGTGGCGTTGTTGAACTCGGCCGCGTCGAGCAGGCCGCGGTCCATGGCAGGCACGATCTCGCCGCCGGGCAGCGCGTTCACGGCGGCGCCGAGCTTGGTGAAGATGTCGATGGACAGGCCCACGGTGCGGTACTTCAGGCCCTTGATGTCCTCGGGCTTGGCGATGGGCTTCTTGAACCAGCCCAGCGGCTGGGTGGGCATGGGGCCGTACACGAACGAGGTCACGTCCATGTTCAGGCTCTTGTAGATCTCCTCGAGCATCTGCTTGCCGCCACCGTACTGGTGCCAGGCCAGCACCATGTTCGGGTCCATGCCGAAGGCCGGGCCCGAGCCCCACAGCGCCATGGCGGAGTTCTTGCCGTACCAGTAGGCGAGCACGCCGTGACCGCCGTCGAGGGTGCCCTTGCTGACCGCGTCGAGGAGGTCGAAGGCCTTGACCACGGCGCCGGCAGGCAGCACCTCGATCTTGACCTTGCCGCCGGCCATGTCGTTGACACGGGCGGCGAAGTCGTTCGCGTACTCGTGGAAGATGTCCTTCTGCGGCCAGGTGCTCTGGAAGCGCAGCGAGATGGTCTGCGCCGTGGCGATCATGGGGAAACCCAGCGACGCGGCACCGGCGGTGGCGGCGGTGGCGCCGGCGATGAAGCGGCGGCGGCTGGCGGGGGTGGCGGCGTTATCGGTCATGGGCGGGCGTCTCCTGGGTGCAGGCGTGTTCAGAGGATCGCCATGCTAGGAGCCGCCTGCCCCGATTGTCACGCGCCACACGCCTAGGGTTTTCCCCGAGGCAGCGACTCAGCCCTTGCGGTAGGCGCCGCGGGAGAGATCGATGCCGAGCTGCTTGAGCTTGCGGTAGAGATGGGTGCGCTCGAGGCCGGTCTTCTCGGCCACGCGGGTCATGCTGCCGTGCTCGCGAGAGAGGTGGTGCTCGAAGTAGGCGCGCTCGAAGGCATCGCGGGCCTCGCGCAGCGGCATGTCGATGGGCAGGTCACGCACGGCGACGGTGGCCCCGGTGGCGCCAGCCGGGGCAGGCGCATCAGGCACTGCGGGCGCAGGGCTGACGCTGACACCTGCCACTACCGGGGCCGGAGCGGCAGCCGGTGCTGACAGGGGCTGGGCGGCACTCGCCACGGGCGCCGCGCCGAGCGCCCGGGCAAGGCCGGCGCGACTACGCACCAGACCCTGCTCGACCGACTTGAGCAGCTTCTGCAGCGCGATGGGCTTCTCGAGGAAATCGAGCGCGCCGATGCGGGTGGCCTCGACCGCGGTGTCGATGGTGGCGTGGCCCGACATCATGATCACCGGCATGGTCAGCTTGCCGGCTGCGGCCCATTCCTTGAGCAGCGTGACGCCATCGGTGTCGGGCATCCAGATGTCGAGCAGCACCAGATCGAGCGGATTGCCGTCACGGATGCGGCGCGCCTGCGTGGCGCTGTCGGCCAGCAGCACGGTGTGGCCCTCGTCGCCGAGGATTTCGGACAGGAGCTCGCGGATGCCGATCTCGTCATCCACCACCAGAATCTCAGCCATGGTCCCTGTCGCGATTGCCCACTTCCAGAATGCCCGGATTCTCCACGGTTTTCGGGAGTTTGGTAAATAGGATCTCCACCTGCGCGCCCAGCGTGCGGCCGGTCTGGTCGTGCCAGTTGCCGATATCGATTCGCGCGCCATGCTCGTCGATGATCTTGCGCACGATCGGCAGGCCCAGGCCGGTGCCGCGCGGCTTGCTGGTCACGTAGGGCTCGAAGGCCCGGGCCAGCATGCCCGGTGAGAATCCACCGCCATGGTCGCGCACCCGCACCTGCAAGGCGGCACGGCCATCGGCCAGCGCCACGCGCTCGCTGCTCACCTCGATCGGATCGGCCGCGGCCGCGCCCGGCGAGGCGTGCGCCTCCTGGGCGTTCTTGAGCAGGTTGTGGAAGACCTGGCGCAGCTGCGTGGCATCGCCAAGCACGCGCGGCGCTGCCGGGTCGAGCGACACCTGGATGGCGGCCTGCGGGTCACCGGCCGCGTAGAGCCGCAGCACGTCCTCGAGCAGCTCGTTGACCTGCAGCGGCTGCAGCTGCGCCGCGGGCAGGCGCGCGTAGTCGCGGAACTCGTCGACCAGGGTCTTGAGCGCCGCCACCTGGTTGACGATGGTCTGGGTGTTCTTGGCGAGCAGCTCGGCATCGGGCGGCGGAAGGCGATCGTGCAGCTTGTGCGCCATGCGCTCGGCGGCCAGCTGGATGGGCGTGAGCGGGTTCTTGATCTCATGGGCGAGGCGGCGCGCCACCTCGCTCCAGGCCAGGGCGCGCTGCGCGCCGATCAGGCCCGAGATGTCATCGAACACGATCACATAGCCCACCGGCTGACCGGGCATCACCGAGCCGCGCACCAGCAGGGTCTGGTCGCCGGGCCGGGTGGGATCGGGCGCCGGGCCGGCATCGGAGCCGCCCGCGCCCGCGCGGCCCGGATCGGTGCCGAGCACGAACTGGCGCTGCCAGGCGACGGGCCCGCTCGCGGTCTGCTCGTTGAAGGCGGCCCGGATCTGCGGCTCGAGCGGGCCCAGGCCCGGCAACGCCGCCAGGGGCTGCCCGAGCAGCCCGCTCAGCTCGCCTCCCAGGATGCGCTCGGCGCCGCGATTGGCCAGACCCAGGCGCAGCTCGACATCGAGCACCAGCACGCCGGCATCGAGATTGGCCAGCACGCTCTCGAGGCGGGCGTTGACCCGCTCGAGCTCGTGCTGGTGAGACTCGGCCAGCGAACGCGCCTCCTGGAGCTGCCGGGTCATGCCATTGAAGGAGCGGGTGAGCACGCCGAGCTCGTCGCGCCCTGAATAGTCCTTGATGGGCCGGAAATCGCCCCCGGCCACCGAGCGGGTGGCGGCGGCCAGCTCCGAGAGCGGCCCGGTGAGCCAGCCGGCGAGCAGGAAGGCGCCCGAGACCGCCGCCAGCATGGTGAGCAGGAAGGTGAGCGTGAGCGTGATGTGGAAGATGCGCTTGAGCCCGCCGCGCGACAGCGACAGTTCCTGGAAGTCGCGAAAGCCCTGCTGCACCGCCTCGGCGTTCTCGGCGAGGGCGGCCGGCACCGGCTGCAGCAGTTGCAGATAGCGGCTCTCGTCCAGGCGCTGGGCATCGGTGAGCAGCGGCACGATCACCCGCAGCTTCAGGGCGCGCCCGGCGCCATCGGCATCGACCGGCTCCACCCGGGCGAACTGCCGGGTGAGCCGCACCTGGCGCAGGGCGTCGGCCGAGGGCAGGTCGGGCACCAGCCGCGCGAACTGCCCGCCGCTGGCGGTGATGATGCGCCCGCTGCCGGTGAGCACCACAGCCTCCTGGGCGCCGGCCTGCTCGCGCAGCCGCCCCAGGGTGGCCGGCCAGAGAGTGGCGGGCGTCTCGGCGAGGTCGCCGGCCATCACCCGGGCCTTCTGGGAGAGGTCACCCAGCATGGCGTCGAGCGAGGTGCGCGCAAGGCTCAGGCCGGAATCGAGCGCGCGCTCGACCGGGAAGTCGAACCAGGACTCGATGGACCGGCCCACGAACTGCACCGCCACGAAGAACACCAGCGCCACCGGCAGCACGGTCATGAGCGCGAAGGACCCGGCCATGCGGGCGATCAGGCGGGTGCCGAACAGGCCGCGCCGATACCGCGCGAGCAGCCGGCGCAGCAGCTCGAGCACCAGCACCGTGAGCATCACCGACACCAGGGTGGCCAGCCCCAGCAGCATGGGATAGCTGTCCTCGAACAGGCGGGTGTTGCCGCTCGCCGAGATCAGCAGGCCGAGCAGCACCACCGCGATCACCAGGGAGGCGATCAGCGCAAGGCGCAGCGCCCGGCTTATGGCGCGCTTTTCGTCGTCTCGGGATTGAACCGGAAGCGCTTCCATTCGGAGCTGAGCGTCCACTCTCGGTTGGTCAGGGCATTCACCTGGAAGGGCTTGGGCAGCTGCGCGGTGTCGAGGCGCAGGCGCACCTGCGCCTCGTACTGGGCGCCGGGGCGAGCCTGGTCGGGCTCGAGCACCCGCCAGCCGCGCACCCGCGACATCACCCCCAGGGCGTCGGACAGCTCGGGAAAGCTCTGCGCGATGCCGGAGAGCGCGAGCCGGTACTGCCGGGTGAGGGCGTGATAGGACAGCCGGTAGGTGAGCGTGGCCGAGGCCACCGATTCATCGAACCAGTACCAGCGCGGGCGGATGAGGTCGAACTCCACCACGAAGTGGAGCATGACGCCGCGGTTGACCGCCTCCTCGAGGCGCGCCGGCAGCGTCAGGCCGAAATCGGCGGCCAGCTGCCAACCCTCGGCGGCGGGCTCGAGCCGGGCGGCACGGACCTCGATGCCGTCGGCTCTGGCGGCCGGCGGCAGAAGCGCCAGCGCCGCCCCGATCCAGACGATCAGGGCCAGCGCCCGGGCGAGGCGGACTGTCACTGGCGTTTGCGGAAGGAGGCGTAGAAGAATCCGTCGTGGTTCCGGTCGGGCGCGACATGCGGCAACAGTTGCGAGAGGCGGTGCGGCGCCGTGTGGCCCTGCCAGCGCCAGAACAGGGTCTGTTGCTGGGCGTCTGGCCGGCCGGCACGAAAGCGCTCGACCACCCTCTCGCCTTCGGCCCGGAACACCGAGCAGGTGGCGAAGAGCAATGTACCACCCGGTTCGAGGAGCCCCCACAGGGCGTCCAG
Organism: Burkholderiales bacterium; assembly: GCA_037146935.1. Lineage (GTDB taxonomy): Bacteria > Pseudomonadota > Gammaproteobacteria > Burkholderiales > Burkholderiaceae_E > Quisquiliibacterium. Next base: position 119,536 of record JBAWWD010000008.1, on the reverse strand, counting down.
CATTTGCGACTGGCGCTCGGCCAGTGTCGCGAGATCGCGACGGCGCCGCAGCCAGCGGATGTCGGGATGACGCCGGACGATGCCCGAGGCCGAGCAGGGCGCATCCAGGAGAATGCGCTGGAAGGGCCGGCCATCCCACCAGTCGGCCGGCCGGCTGGCATCGCCCTGACGCACCTCGGCCTGCAGCGACAGCCGCTGCAGGTTCTCGTGCACGCGCTGCAGGCGGGTCGCGTCGGTGTCGATGGCCAGCAGCTGGCAGTCGGCCAGCTCCAGCAGATGGGCGCTCTTGCCACCGGGGGCGGCGCAGGCATCGAGCACCCGCTCGCCCGGCTGGGGGTCGAGCACCGCGGCAGCGATCTGCGCCGCCAGGTCCTGCACCGAGACATCGCCCTGGGCGAACCCGGGCAGTTCGGTCACCTCGCAGGGCTGCGCCAGCAGCACCGCGTCGGGCCCGATGGGCACGCCGGCCATCCCGGCCGCGGTCAGGCGCGCGAGGTAATCGGCCACGCTGCCGCGGCGCCGGTTCACCCGCAGGGTCATGGGCGGACGCGAGTCGGCGGCCGCCAGCACCGACTCCCAGTGACGGGGGTGGTCGCGGCGCACCTGCTCCACCCACCAGGCGGGATGGTTCCAGCGCGCCTGCGGGTCGTCGGCCAGCGCGGCGAGCAGGGCCTCGCGCTCGCGCAGGAAGCGGCGCATGGTGGCATTCAGGAAGGGCGCGGCCGGGGCGAGAGCCGGCCGAAGCCGCGCAGCCGACACCAGCTGGTCGACCACCACCGCCTCGTGCCGGCGGGCGGGCGCCAGCAGCTCGGACAGGCCGAGCAGCTGCAGGGCGGCCACCTCGGGGGCGGGCGGGCGGGCGTTGAGCCGCTGCGCCAGCGCCTGGGCGGTGCCGAGACGGCGCATGGCCCCATGGGCCATGTCGGCCACCGCGGCGCGCGACACGCCCTCCAGGCGATGCTCTCGGGCAAGCGCCGCGAGGGCCTGCGGCAGGGCCCGGCCGGCCAGCACCTGCCCGACCGCCTGCGCGGCCGCGCCGAACTCCTCGGCGAGCGGCGCGCGCAAGGCCGCCGCCCGCGGGGCCTGCGCCTCAGCCAGGACGACCCGCCAGCGCCATGAGGCGGGCGATCCGCTCCTCGGTGGCCGGGTGCGTGGAGAAGAGCCCGCGCAGGCCGCCGCCCGACAGCGGATTCATGATCATCATCTGCGCGGTCTCGGGGTGGCGCTCGGCCGCCTCCAGGGGCAGGCCCTGGGCGTAGCGGTGGATCTTGTCGAGCGCCGAGGCGAGCGCGGCGGGGTCGCCGCTGATCTCGGCACCGCCGCGATCGGCCTCGAACTCGCGGGCCCGCGAGATGGCCATCTGGATGAGCGCACCGGCGAGCGGTGCCAGGATGGCCACCAGGATGCCGGCGATCGGGTTGGCCGGCCGCCCCTCGCTGTCACGGCCCCCGAAGAGCATGCCGAAGTTGGCCAGGGCCGAGATGGCGCCCGCCATGGTGGCCGAGATGGTGGAGATGAGGATGTCGCGGTGCTTCACGTGCGCGAGCTCGTGGGCCATCACGCCGCGCAGCTCGCGCGCCGAGAGCACCGACAGGATGCCGGTGGTGGCGGCCACCGCCGCGTGCTGGGGATTGCGTCCGGTGGCGAAGGCGTTGGGGGCGGCCTCGTCGATGAGGTAGACGCGCGGCATGGGCATGCGGGCACGCTCGGCCAGCTCGCGCACCATGCCGTAGAACTGCGGCGCGGTGGTCTCGTCGACCTCCCGCGCGTTGTACATGCGCAGGACCATCTTGTCGGAGAACCAGTAGGCGAAGAAGTTGGACACCACGGCGAAGGCCAGCGCCAGCAGCATGCCGGCCTGCCCGCCGAGCGCCGCGCCCACCACGCCGAACAGCGCGGTGATGGCGGCCATGAGCATGGCGGTCTTCATCCAGTTGAACACGGCAGTCTCTCCAGAAGGAAGGGGCGGCAGCGGTGCTGACGCCGGTGGGAAGGTGGGGCCTGCATGGGTCGGATGCAAGAGCCGCTCATTGCAACGCCCGTCTCATCAGGGCGGGGCAGGCTCGAAGGCCAGGGCAGCGCCGGCCGGCAGCGACTGCCGCCACTGCGCCGCGCCCACCCGCCGCGCGCCCGGCCGCTGCACCTCCAGCAGCTCGAGCACGCCGCCCGGGCCGCAGGCCACGAGGACCCGGCCGTCGGCGGCCGGCAGCAGGCTGCCCGGGGGCAGGCCCGCGGCGCGGGGTTCGGTCAGCGCGCGAGCTCGCCAGACCTTCAGGGGCTCGGACGAGCCGGCCAGGATGGCGGTGCAGCCCGGAAACGGGTCGAAGGCGCGGATGCGGTCGGTCAGGCGCGCCGCCGGCTGCGACCAGTCGAGCGGCGCCTCGGTCTTGAGGATCTTGTGGGCGTAGGTGACGCCGTCGGCCGGCTGCGGCGTGGCCACCAGCCCGCCCGACGCGAGCTCGGCAAGGGCGCGCATGATCAGCCGGGCACCCAGCGCGGCCAGCCGGTCATGCAGGCTGCCGGCGTGGTCTTCGGGCAGGATGGGCAGCGCCTCGGCGAGCAGCATGTCGCCGGTGTCGAGCCCGGCATCCATCTGCATGATGGTGATGCCGGTGACCGGATCGCCGGCCTCGATGGCGCGCTGGATGGGCGCGGCGCCACGCCAGCGCGGCAGCAGCGAGGCATGGATGTTCAGGCAGCCGCGCGCCGGCACCGCCAGGATGGGGGGCGGCAGGATCATGCCGTAGGCGGCCACCACCATCACCTCGGCCTGATGGGCCGCGAGCGCCGCCGCCATGGCCGGATCGCGCAGGGTGGTCGGCTGCTGCACCGGCAGGCCGAGCGCGATCGCCCGCTGCTTGACCGGGCTGGGCATGAGCTTCTGGCCGCGCCCGGCCGGCTTGTCGGCCCGGGTGAGCACCAGCGCCACCTCGTGGCCGGCCGCCACGATCGCGTCGAGGGCGGCACTGGCGAATTCCGGCGTGCCGGCGAAGATCAGTCGCATGAGGAGAGGGCGGCTGCCCCGGCCCGGGGCCTGATGGGGCACCGGCGCCGATGGCGGGTCAGGCGGCTTCGCGCACCTGCTTGAGCAGGCGGGTGCGGATGCGGTTCTGCTTGAGGCGGGAGAGGTACTGGACGAAGACGCGGCCGTTGAGGTGGTCGATCTCGTGCTGCAGACAGACCGCGAGCAGGCCGTCGGCATTGACCGTGAAGGGCTTGCCGTGCTCGTCGAAGGCGCGCACCCGCACCCGCTCGGGACGCTCGACCTCCTCGTAGATGCCCGGCACCGACAGGCAGCCTTCCTCGCTGATCCGGCGCTCGCCGTCTTCGCCGATGATCTCGGGGTTGATGAAGACCTGCAGGCGGTCGTGGGTCTCGGAGACGTCAATGACGATCACCCGCAGATGGACGTCGATCTGGGTGGCGGCCAGGCCGACTCCGGGGGCGCGATACATGGTGTCGGCCATGTCGGCCACCAGCTCGCGAAGGGGGTCATCGAAATGCTCGACCCGCCTGGCCACGGTTTGCAGACGCTCGTCGGGGAATCGGAGAATCGGGCGGACGGCCATCGGCAACTACCTACCGTTGAAACAGGTTCGAACTTGCGGCACCCGGGGATTGCCGGCAGACTCGACTGCCCTGCCCCCTGCTTGATCTGGCACTTGACTTGACAGCGCCAAATCCTTGATCTGTCAGGCTTATTTCAAGCGCCTGCTCAGATGCCCGGGCGGCCGGCGCAGCCCGAGAAACCCCCCGAGCCACACCCATCTGGTGCCGCCATCCATGACATTCAAGTCTAGCACGCGACTTCTGGCGATGGCGCTTTCTCTGGCGGCCAGCCAGGCGATCGCCCAGTCGACGGCGCAGGTGCCTGCGGCGGCCCCCTCGGCTGCTCCCGCACCCGATGCCGCCGGCGCGCCGACCCCGCAAGGCGCCGGTCCGGCCCTGGCCAAGGACGCGCCCGACAAGCACGTGGTGGTGGCAGGCGACACGCTCTGGGGCATCGCCGGGCGCTTCCTCGAGTCCCCCTGGCGCTGGCCCGAGATCTGGCAGATGAACCGCGAGCAGGTGCGCAATCCGCATCTCATCTATCCCGGCGACATCATCTACCTGGACAGCAGCGGCGGTCGCAACCGGCTGCGGCTGGCCCGCCCGGTGGATGGCGCGACGCTCACCGCGCGCGGACTCGGCGTGGGCGTGGACCCGTCCCGACCCGACGCCGCGCCGCCACCGCCCCAGGAAGAGCGACTGAGCCCCCGCGTGCGCGTGCAGCCGCTGCCGGCCCAGCCGATCCCGATGATCAGCGCGACGGCGATCGAGCCCTTCCTGAACCGCCCGCTCGTCGTCGACGAGAAGGGCTTGAAGGATCACCCCCGCATCGTGGGCGCCCAGGAGGGCCGGGTCTACCTCAGCGCCGGCGAGCTCGCCTATGCGCGCGGCCTGAAGCCCGACCAGACGGTCACCGACTGGTACATCTACCGCCCCGGGGCGCCGCTGCTGCACCCGGACACCCGCAAGCCGATCGCCTACGAGGCGGTGTACATCGGCTCGGCCCGGCTCGAGCGCCGCGGCGATCCGGCGGGCTTTCGCATCCTGAAGGCCACCGAGGAGATCGGCATCGGCGATCGCCTGGTGCCCGCCGAACCCGCGGCCGACCTGAGCTACGCGCCGCGCGCCCCCCAGTCGGCCCTGGCCGGACGGCTGGTCTCGGTCTACCGCGGCGTGGCCCAGGCCGGCCGCAACAGCGTGATCGCGATCAGCCTGGGCCGCAAGGACGGTGCCGAGATCGGCCATGTGCTCGCGATCCGCGAGCGGGCCCGCGAGGTGCGCGACGAAGAGACCCGCAAGATGGTCGGCCTTCCGGGTGAGACCATCGGCCAGGTGCTGGTGTTCCGGGTCTTCGATAGCATCTCCTACGGCCTGATCGTGCGCGCCACCAAGGCGGTCTCGGTGGGCGACGACATCCTCACCCCGTAATTCAGGCGCCCCCATGTCCCACCCGGCGCCAGGCGCCGGGCTGGCGTCCTGGCTTCATTTGGTCCTCACCCCCGGCATCGGGCCGGTCGCCGCGGCACGGCTGCTGGCCGGCTTCGGCCTGCCCGAGCAGGTACTGCAGGCCGGTCACGCCGCGCTTGCCGGCGTCGTGGGGGCCCGTCTGGCGCATGCCCTGCTCGCGCCCGATGCCCCCCGCGAGGCCGCGGTGCAGGCCGGTCTGCGCTGGGCCGCCCAGCCGGGCTGCCACCTCATCGCCCTCGACGACCCCCGCTACCCGCCGCGGCTACTTCACCTGCCAGACCCGCCGCCCCTGCTCTGGGTGCGCGGCCGGGCCGAGCTGCTGCGTGCGCCCTCGCTGGCCATCGTGGGCAGCCGTTCGGCCGGCGCCGGCGGGCAGGAAACCGCCCGGGCCTTCGCCCAGGCGCTGGCCGGGCAGGGCCTCACCATCGTGAGCGGCCTGGCGCGCGGCATCGACGCCGCGGCGCATCGCGGCGCCCTGGGCAGCGCCGCCAGCACGCTGGCCGTGCTCGGCACCGGCGCCGACCAGGTCTATCCGCGCAGCCAGCAGGCGCTGGCGCAGGCCATCCAGACCGAAGGCGCGCTGGTGTCCGAACTGCCGCCCCACACGGGCCCCAGCCGCGCGGCCTTTCCGCGCCGCAACCGGCTGATCGCCGGGCTGTCGCTCGGGGTGCTGGTCGTCGAGGCCGCGCTCAACAGCGGCTCCCTGATCACGGCGCGCCTCGCCGCGGAGTTCGGGCGCGAGGTCTGCGCCATTCCCGGCTCCATCCACTCCCCCACCGCGCGCGGCTGCCATCGGCTCATCCAGGAGGGCGCGCAGCTGGTTGAAAGCGCGCAGGACATCCTCGCGCTGCTTCCCCGGTGGGCCGCCAGCGGCAGGCTCACGGCGGCGGGACGGGCGGCCCCGGCGGCCCGGCCCGAAGAAACCACGGCGGCCGAGCAGGCCCTGCTGGCCGCGCTTGGCTGGGATCCCCTCCACCCCGATCACCTGCTGGCGCGCGTGCAGGCCGGCCTCGCCTCGGCCGGCGCCAGCCCGGCCCTCGGGGTGCCCGAACTGCTCTCGGGTCTGGCCGGCCTCGAGCTGCGCGGCGCGATCGAACGCCTGCCCGATGGCCGTTGCCGGCGGCTGCCGTCCTGAGCCGCCGCAGCGCGCTTCGACACTCCATGGCCACCCACTGCCTCAGGCTGAGCTTGCGCCGGTCGACAACGCGCTCTTATGATTGGCCCCCTTTTTCGCCACCGGCGGACCAAGACCATTCATGGGCAAGTCGCTGATCATCGCCGAGAAGCCCTCGGTCGCCGCCGACATCGCGCGAGCGATCGGCGGCTTCACCCGCCAGGGCGAGTACTTCGAGAGCGATGACTACGTGCTGTCGTCGGCGGTCGGCCACCTGGTGGAGATCGCTGCGCCCGAGCAGTTCGAGGTCAAGCGCGGCAAGTGGTCCTTCGCGCACCTGCCGGTGATCCCGCCGCACTTCGATGTCCAGCCCATCGCCAAGAACGAGGAACGGCTCAAGCTGCTGGCCAGGCTCATCCGCCGCAAGGACGTCGACGCCCTGATCAACGCGTGCGACGCCGGGCGCGAGGGCGAGCTCATCTTCCGGCTCATCACCCAGTACGCCAAGGCGCGCCAGCCGGTGCGCCGCCTGTGGCTGCAGTCCATGACCCCGGCGGCCATCCGCGACGCCTTCGGCCAGCTGCGCGATGACCGCCAGATGATCCCGTTGGCCGATGCCGCGCGCTGCCGCTCCGAGGCCGACTGGCTGGTGGGCATCAATGGCACGCGGGCCATGACCGCGTTCAATTCGCGCGACGGCGGCTTCTATCTCACCACCGTGGGCCGCGTGCAGACGCCCACGCTGACCATCGTGGTCGAGCGCGAGGAACGCATCCGCCGCTTCAAGCCGCGGGCCTACTTCGAGGTCAAGGCCACCTTCGGCGCGCAGGCCGGCCAGTACGAGGGCCGCTGGTTCGACCCCGCCTTCGCGCGCAACCCGGCCGATGCCGACCTGCGCCCCGAGCGGATCTGGGACGAGGCCCGCGCCCGGGCCATCGTGGCCGAGTGCGAGGGCAAGCCGGGCACGGTCACCGAGGAGGCCAAGCCGGCCACGCAGGCCGCGCCGGCGCTCTTCGACCTCACCAGCCTGCAGCGCGAGGCCAACGGGCGCTTCGGCTTCTCGGCCAAGACCACGCTGTCGCTGGCCCAGGCCCTCTACGAGAAGCACAAGGCGCTCACCTACCCCCGTACCGACTCCAAGGCGCTGCCCGAAGACTACGCGCCCACGGTGCGCCAGACCCTGGCCATGCTCTCGGGCAGTTCGGCCTACCGGCCGTTCGCCAAGCAGGTGCTCGACAACGACTGGGTGCGGCCGGGCAACAAGCGCATCTTCGACAACAGCAAGATCTCCGACCACTTCGCCATCATCCCCACGCTGCAGGCGCCCAAGGCGCTGTCGGAGGCTGAGCAGAAGGTCTACGACCTGGTGGTGCGCCGCTTCCTGGCGGTGTTCTTCCCGTCGGCCGAGTTCCGGGTCACCACCCGCATCACCCAGGTCGAGACGCAGCTCTTCAAGACCGAGGGCCGGGTGCTGGTCAACGCGGGCTGGCTGGCCATCTACGGCCGCGAGTCCGTCGAGTCGGGCGCCCAGGAGGGCGCGGGCATGCTGGTGCCGGTGGCGCCCGACGAAACCGTGAGCACCGAGGCCATCGAGGCGCTCTCGCTCGCCACCCGCCCGCCCGCCCGCTTCAACGAGGCCACGCTGCTCTCGGCCATGGAGGGCGCCGGCAAGCTGGTCGACGACGAGGAGCTGCGCGAGGCCATGGCCGAGAAGGGCCTGGGCACGCCGGCCACTCGCGCCGCGATCATCGAGGGCCTGATCGCCGAGAACTACCTGCTGCGTGACGGCCGCGACCTGCTGCCCACGGCCAAGGCCTTCCAGCTGCTCACCCTGCTGCGCGGCCTGGGCGTCGAGGAGCTCACCATGCCCGAGCTCACCGGCGACTGGGAATACAAGCTCGCGCAGATGGAGCGTGGCCGGCTGCGGCGCGAGGAGTTCATGGACGAGATCGCCGAGGTCACCCGGCGCATCGTCGAGCGGGCCAAGAACTACCAGGCCGACACCGTGCCCGGCGAGTACGCCACGCTCACCTCGCCCTGCCCCAAGTGCGGCGGCACGGTCCAGGAGAACTACAAGCGCTTTGCCTGCACGCGCTGCGACTTCTCCATCACCAAGATCCCGGGCAGCCGCCAGCTCGAGGTGGCCGAGGCGGAGGTCCTGCTGTCGCAGCGCACCCTCGGGCCCCTGCAGGGCTTCCGCAGCCGGCTCGGGCGGCCCTTCGCGGCCATCCTGAAGATCTCCGACGAGCAAAAGCTGGAGTTCGACTTCGGCCAGTCACGCGACGACGACGAGGCCAATGCCGAACCGGTCGACTTCTCGGGTCAGCCGGCGCTGGGCCCCTGTCCCAAGTGCGGCAGTGCGGTGCACGAGCATGGCCTGTCGTACGTGTGCGAGAAGTCGGTGGGCCCCGAGCGCAGCTGCGACTTCCGCAGCGGCAAGATCATACTGCAGCAGGAGATCGCGCCCGAGCAGATGCGCAAGCTGCTCGACGAAGGCCGCACCGACCTGCTGCAGGGCTTCGTCTCGCAGCGCACCCGGCGCAAGTTCAAGGCCTTCCTGGTGCGCGGCGCCGACGGCAAGATCGGCTTCGAGTTCACCCCCCGGCCGGGCAAGCCGGCGGGCGCCGAGCCCGCAGCCAAGTCCGCGGCCAGGGCGAAGACCAAGGCAGACGCCAACGCTGACGCCGAGCGCCCCGCGCCGCTGGCAGACGAGGCCGCTGAGGCCGGCGCGAAGGCGGCCAGCAAGACCACCGCCAGGACCACCACCAAGACCTCTGCCAAGACCGCCACCAAGACTGCTGCCAAGACCCCCGCCAAGAAAGCGGCCGGCACGGCAAGCAAGCGCGCGAAGCCCGCAAGCGCGGGTGCCCGCGCGGGCACCCGCGCGGCCGGCACGAGCGTGCCCGCCACCCGCCGGCGAAGCGGCGGCTGAGCCCGGTCAGCCGAGGGCCCGTGAATCTGCCAGAGGCCGACTGGGTCTTCGGCTACGGGTCGCTGATCTGGCACCCAGAGTTCGACTACACCGAGCAGGCGCTGGCCCGGCTGCACGGATTTCACCGGGCCTTCTGCATCCAGTCCACCCGCTACCGCGGCACACCGCAGCAGCCGGGTGTCGTGCTCGGCCTGCAACCCGGCGGCAGCTGCGTGGGCATGGCCTTTCGCCTCGCCCGCCCCACCCGGCGGCAGTCGCTGGAACGGCTCTATGCCCGAGAGATGCTGGCCGACGTGTACCGGCCCACGCTGGTGCCGGTGGCGCTGCCCTGCGGCCGCAGCGAGCGAGCGCTCACCTTCGTGGCCAACCCCGCGAGCGAAGCCTATCAGCGGCTGTCCGAGGCCGACATCCTGCACCGGCTGCTGCATGCCGGCGGTGACCGCGGCCATAACCGCGACTACGCGCTGAACACCCACCGCGCCCTGCTGGCGCTGGGCGTGCACGACCGGCGGCTGGCGCGCCTGGCCCGGCTGCTCGATCCCGAATCGGCGCACGGGAAGCCGCCCGGCGGGCACCCACCACCGGCGGAGTCGCCGCGAGGCTGACCCTGCGAGGCTGAGCCCGGCGTGGCTGAGCTCTGGCGCGGCCAAACCCGCGCCGCACCCGGCCTCGCCCCGGCGCGGCTCAGCGCTCGCCGGCCTCCTCGATCGACTTGTGCAGCTTCACCGGCCGGGCCTGGCGACGCGCGCGCTGGCGCAGATTGAGCATCTCCACCGCCATCGAGAACGCCATGGCGAAGTAGACATAGCCCTTGGGGATGTGGGTGTCGAAGCCCTCGGCCACCAGCACCAGACCCACCAGCACCAGGAAGGACAGCGCCAGCATCTTGATGGTGGGATGCCGGTCGACGAACTCGCCGATCGGCCGGGCGAACAGCATCATCACCACCACCGAGACCAGCACCGCCACCACCATGATGCCGATCTCGTCCACCAGCCCCACCGCGGTGATCACCGAGTCGAGGGAGAACACCAGGTCGATCAGCGCGATCTGCACCAGCACCGCGCCGAAGCGGCCCGCGGCCGCGCCGGCCGAGCCCTCGGCCTCGGCGCCTTCCAGCGACTGGTGGATCTCGTGAACGCTCTTCCAGAGCAGGAACAGGCCGCCCACGATCAGGATGAGGTCACGCCCCGAGATCGCGTTGTCCAGCACCGTGAACAGCGGCTCGGTGAGCTTCATGATCCATGCGATCGACAGCAGCAGCGCGATGCGCATCACCAGCGCCAGGCTCAGGCCAAGGGTGCGGGCGCGATTGCGCTGCGCCTCGGGCAGCCGGCCGCACAGGATGGAGATGAAGATGATGTTGTCCACCCCGAGCACCACCTCGAGGGCGATCAGGGTACCCAGGGCGATCCAGGCATTGGGGTCGGCGATCCAGTCCATCTCGGCTCTCCGCCGCGCGGCCGGCGGCTGATGGGGTCAACAAGGCCGCGGGCGCGGCCCCGTGTCATTGCGGCCGCAGGCGCGGCTGCGCGTCACTATGGCCGCACGCGCGGCTCCGTGTCACTGTGGGCGCAGGTGTCGCCTCATTGGGCCTGCGCGCCAGACTCGCGGACCACGCGCGCCCACTTGGCGATCTCGGCCTGCTGGAAGCGCGCGAGGTCTTCGGGCCCGCCCAGCAGGGGATCCAGGCCGAGCTGGCGCAGCCGCTCCTGCGCGTCAGGCAGGCGAAACACCCGCTGCACCTCGGCGTGCAGGCGGCTGACCACCTCGCGCGGGGTGCCCGCGGGCGCGAACAGCGCGAACCAGGAGGTGGCCTCGAAGCCGGGCAGTCCGGACTCGGCCACCGTGGGGATGTCGGGCGCCGATGGCGAGCGGCGCGCGCCGGTCTGGGCGATGGGTCGGATCTTGCCCTCGCGAGCCATCGGCAGGGCCGAGGGCATGTTGTCGAACATCAGCTGGATGCTGCCCCCGACCAGATCGGGAATGGCGAACTGCCGACCCTTGTAGGGCACATGGGTCATGGTGACCCCGGCCATCGACTTGAAGAGCTCGCCCGAGATGTGCACCGACGAGCCCACCCCCGGCGAGCCGAACGACAGACGATCGGGGTTGGCCTTGGCGTAGGCGATCAGCTCGGGCACGGTCTTGACCGGCAGGGACGGGGTGACAACCAGCAGATTGGGGGTGGAGGCCACCAGCGACACCGGCGCGAAATCGCGGACCATGTCGTAGGGCATCTTCGCGTAGAGCGAGCCATTGATGGCGTGGGTGCCCACCGTGCCCATCACCAGCGTGAGGCCGTCGGGCGCGGCCTTGGCCACCCGATCGGCGCCGATGTTGCCGCCGGCGCCGGGCACGTTGTCGACCACCACCGGCTGGCCAAGCTGCGCCTTCTCGGCGAACAGGCGGGCCAGGATGTCGGGCGCGCCGCCGGTGGGAAAGGTGACCACCAGCCGGATCGGCCGTTGCGGATAGGCCTGCGCCGCCGACAGCGCGGGCAGCAGCGCCAGCACGCCGGCGGCCAGCGCGGCGGCCAGACCCCCGCGCCGGGTGACCATCAGGCCCCGGCGCCGGGCGGCGGCGGGGGACTGCGCAGGGTCGGCGCGAAGGCCGCGGCGATGGGCTGCAGGCCACAGATTCAGGCAACGGGAGGCGGTCATCTCGGGTCTCGGTGGCTGCGCCATGTCAATTCGTCAATCGGATGGTGTGCCATTTGTGTCAATGACACTTGACATTATCTGGCGTCAGATTAATGTCAGGGGTGGGACGCAGACTCTTGCCTGTGTCTCCTGCGTTCTCCGTGACAGGAGTTTGCCCGGACGGCCTTTGCCGCCCGGGCTATTTTTTTGGCTCAGCGCGCAAAGAGCGAGCCCAGATCCTTGAAGGCCTTGAACTCCAGGGCATTGCCCGAGGGGTCGAGAAAGAACATCGTGGCCTGCTCGCCCACCTGCCCCTTGAAGCGCACATGCGGCTCGATGATGAAGCGGGTGCCGGCCGCCGACAGACGATCGGCCAGCGCCTCCCAGTCGGGCATGGGCAGCACCACCCCGAAGTGGCGCACCGGCACGTTGTCGCCGTCCACGGCGCTGGTGGCTGCGGCGCGGGTCTCGTCGGGCGCCAGATGCGCCACCACCTGGTGACCATAGAGGTCGAAATCCACCCACTCGGGCGAGCTGCGCCCCTCCGGACAGCCGAGCAGGCCGCCATAGAAGGCGCGCGCGGCGGCGAGGTCGTGCACGGGAAAGGCCAGATGGAAAGGATGCTGGGGCATGAAATGGGGCTCCGGTTTGGGCCGACGCAAGGGTCACCGACAAAAAACACTATCATCCCGCAGCCAAACCCCTGACTCCAGGAGGCCATCCCCATGACCCGAACCCGTTCCCGCCTCGCGCTGGCCGCCGCCGCCAGCGCCCTCGCGCTCACCGCCGGCTGCGCCACGCCCGATCGCGACGGCTCCTCCTACTCGGCCCGCGAAACCCGCCAGCCCATGCAGGTGCAGACCGCCACCATCCAGAGCGTGCGCACCGTGAAGCTCGACCGCGAGGGCGGCGGCGGCGTGGGCACGCTCGCCGGCTCGGTGATCGGCGGCGTGGCCGGCTCCAACGTCGGCGGCGGCAAGGGCTCGATCATCAGCTCGGTGATCGGCGCGGTCGCCGGCGGCGTGGTCGGCAGCCAGCTCGAGAAGGCCGGCACCAGCACCGAGGGCCTGGAGATCACCCTGCGCACCGACGACGGCAAGACCCTGGCCATCGTGCAGGCCGCCGGCAGCGACCGCTTCGAGGCAGGCCAGCGGGTGCGTCTGCTCACCGACAACCGCGGCCAGGTGCGGGTCACGCCGCTCTGAGCGCCGGCACGGCCCCGCCCTGACAACGACCGGAGCGCCGCCGTGGCCCTGCCGATCAGCTTCGATGACGTCCTGGCCGCGGCCGAGCGCCTGCGCCCGGTGGCCCACCGCACGCCCATGATGCGCAGCGCCGCGGCCGATGCCCGCACCGGCGCGAAGCTGTTCTTCAAGTGCGAGAACCTGCAGCGCATCGGCGCCTTCAAGTTTCGCGGCGCCTACAACGCGCTGGCGCGCTTCGGGCCCGAGCAGCGCCGGGCCGGCGCGGTCGCCTTCTCCTCGGGCAACCACGCGCAGGCGGTGGCGCTGGCCGCCCGGATGCTCGACATGCCGGCCACCCTGGTGATGCCGCGCGATGCGCCGGCGATCAAGGTGGCCGCCACGCGCGGCTATGGCGCCGAGGTGGTGCTCTACGACCGTCGCACCGAAGACCGTGAGGCGATCGGCAGGCAGCTCGCCGCCGAGCGCGGCATGACCCTGGTGCCGCCCTATGACCATGTCGATGTGATGGCAGGCCAGGGCACCGCGGCGCTCGAGCTCATCGAGGACATGATCGCCGCCGGCGAAGGCCCGCCCGAGGCGCTGCTGGTGTGCCTGGGCGGGGGCGGCCTGATCTCGGGCTGCGCGGTGGCCGCGCGCCAGCTCGCGCCGGGCTGCCGCGTGATCGGCGTGGAGCCGCAGGCCGGCAACGACGTGCAGCAATCGCTCGCGCTGGGGCGCATCGTCAGCATCCCGCTGCCCGAGACCATCGCCGACGGCGCCCAGACCCTGCATGCCGGCGAGCTCACCTTCGCGGTGATGCAGGCCTGCGTCGACCAGGTGGTCACCGCCACCGATGCCCAGCTCGTGAACACCATGCGCTTCTTCGCCGAGCGCATGAAGCTCGTGGTCGAGCCCACCGGCTGCCTGGCCGCCGCCGCCGCGCTCGAGGGCGTGTGCGCCCTGGCCGGCCAGCGGGTGGGCGTGATCGTGAGCGGCGGCAACATCGACATGGCCCGCTTCGCGGCTCTGCTGAGCGCACCGCCGGCCTGAGACCGGATAGCATCGGGGCTCGACCCGTTCCGCCGCGGCCACCCGCGCCGCCTCGCCCGATGACCGACACCACCCTCAATCAGCGCCTGATCGACGCCGTCGATGCCGGCTTCGACGCGCAGCTCCGCTTCCTGGCCGATCTCGTGCGGCTGCCCTCGCTGCGCGGCGAGGAGGCGAGCGCCCAGGACTTCATGGCGCGCGCCTACGCCGACCGCGGCCTGCAGGTGGACCGCTGGCGCATCGAGGTCGATCGCATCCGCGATCTGCCCGGTTTCTCGCCGGTGGCGGTGTCCTACGAGAACGCCTGGAACGTCGTCGGCGCCCATCGCGCGGCCTCGCCCAGCGGGCGCTCGCTGATCCTGAACGGGCACATCGACGTGGTGCCCACCGGGCCGCTCGACATGTGGAGCACCCCGCCCTTCGTGCCGGCCATCCGCGGCGGCTGGATGCACGGGCGTGGCGCCGGCGACATGAAGGCCGGCCTCGTGGCCAACCTGTTCGCGCTCGACGCGCTGCACCGGGTCGGGCTGGCGCCGGCCGGCGACGTCTATCTCCAGTCGGTGATCGAGGAGGAGTGCACCGGCAATGGCGCGCTCGCCTGCCTGGAGCGCGGCTATCGGGCTGACGCCGCGATCATCCCCGAGCCGATGGGCGAGGAGCTCATGAGCGCGCAGGTGGGCGTGATGTGGTTCCAGGTGAAGGTGCGCGGCCGGCCCGCGCACGTGGCAGTGGCCGGCACCGGGGCCAATGCCATCGAGGCCTGCTGGCCGATCATGCAGGCGCTGCACCGGCTCGAGCACGACTGGAACGCGCAGGGCCACCCCGCCTTCGCCGGCCACGCCCATCCGATCAACTTCGTGGTGAGCCGCATCGAGGGCGGTGACTGGACCTCCTCGGTGCCGGCCTGGTGCACCTTCGACATGCGCATCGGCCTGTTCCCGGGCATGTCGCTCGAACAGGTGCGCGCCGATGTCGAGGCCTGCATCGCCGCCGCCGCGGCCGCCGATCCCTTCCTGTCGGCCAACCCGCCGCAGGTGGTCTATCACGGCTTCCAGGCCGAGGGCTGGGTGCTGCCCGAGGGCACCGAGGCGCAGGCGGTGCTCGCCCGCTGCCACGACGCGGTCACCGGCAAGCCGCTGGCCACCGGCCCGAGCACCGGCACCACCGACGCCCGCTTCTTCGGCCTGTACGCCGGCATCCCGGCGCTGGTCTACGGGCCCACCGCCGAGCGCATCCATGCCTTCGACGAGCGCGTCGAGATCGAATCCATCCGCCGCGTCACCCGCACCATCGCGCTGTTCATCGCGCACTGGTGCGGCACCGTGACGCGCTGAACCGCCGCCGGCCGCGCCACCGCGCGTCGGCCGCCCCACATCCCCCGGAGCCCGCCATGAAGATCATCCCGCTCATCCAGGACGGCCACGGCCAGATGCAGGCCTGGCGGCGCGACATCCACGCCCACCCCGAGCTCGGCTTCGAGGAGACCCGCACGGCGGCGCTGGTGGCCGAGCAGCTCGCCGCGTTCGGCATCGAGGTGCACCGCGGCGTGGGCCGCACCGGCGTGGTGGGCGTGCTGCGCAACGGCAGCTCGGGCCGCAGCGTGGGCCTGCGCGCCGACATGGACGCGCTGCCGGTCGAGGAGGCCAACCACTTCGAGCACCGCTCGCGCCATGCCGGGCGCATGCATGCCTGCGGCCATGACGGCCACACCGCCATGCTGCTCGGCGCGGCCCGCTATCTGGCGGCCACCCGCCGCTTCGACGGCACGGTGAACTTCATCTTCCAGCCAGCCGAGGAAGGCCTGGGCGGCGCGCGGGCCATGCTCGAGGACGGCCTGTTCGAGCGCTTTCCCTGTGACAGCCTGTTCGGCATGCACAACCGGCCCAAGCTCGCGGTGGGCCGCTTCTCGGTGCACCGCGGCCCCATGATGGCCGGCGGCGCGTTCTTCGACATCGACATCACCGGCGTGGGCGCGCATGGCGCGCGGCCCGAGTCCTCGGTCGATCCGCTGATGGTGGGCGTGCAGATCGCCAGCACCCTGCAGACCATCGTGTCGCGCAACATCCGGCCGGTGGACACGGCGGTGCTCTCGGTCACGCAGTTCCATGCCGGCGACGCCTACAACGTCATCCCCCAGACCAGCCGCCTCTCGGGCACGGTGCGCGCGTTCTCCCACGAGACCATGCGCCTCATCGAGGCCAACATGCGCCGGGTGGCCCGGGGCGTGGCCGAGTCCATGGGCGCCAGCGCGAGCGTGGATTTCCGGGTGAACTTCGCGCCGCTGATCAACAACCTCGAGCAGGCCGACTTCGCGATCGCGGTGTGCCGCGACCTGGTCGGCGCGGCGCAGGTGGTCACCGACGCGCCGCTGATCATGGCCTCCGAGGACTTCTCCTACATGCTCGAGAAGGTGCCGGGCTGCTTCATCAACATCGGCAATGGCGATGTCGAGGGCTCCTGCGAGGTGCACAACCCCGGCTACGACTTCAACGACGCCGCGCTGCCGCTGGGGGCGAGCTTCTTCGCGAACGTGGTCGAGCGCAAGCTCGCGCCCGCCTGAGCGGCGGGTCCGCCCGCCGCCCGCCTTGCGCTCGCGCCACCACTTGCCGCCCGCACGCTCGCGCAGCCACTCGCCATGAGCGACCACGACCACCCGCACGATCACGACCACGCGCATCCACCGCCGGCCTCGGGCGCGCTGGGCATCGCGCGCGTCGGCAGCTTCGATCCCGAGGCTTTCGAGCGCGCGGTCACCGACCTGCTGCGCGCCTGCGGCATCGAGCCTGAAGGGGCGCACACCGGCAGCACGCCACGCCGGGTGCGCGAACTCTGGGAGCGGCGACTGCTCGGCGGCTACAACCTCGACCCCGCGCAGGCGCTCGGCGAGGGCTTCGCCGATCCGCGCACCGACATGGTCATCGTGCGCGGCATCGCCATCCACGGCGTGTGCCCGCACCACCTCGTGCCGTTCCGGGGTGTGGCTCACGTGGCCTACGTGCCGGGCGGCCGGCTGCACGGCTTCGGCCGCATCGCGCGGCTGGTCGACGCGATCGGACACCGCTTCACCTACCAGGAATGGATGACCCGCGACATCGCCGATGCGCTGCATCAGCACGGCCGGGCCGCCGGCGCGGCCTGCGTGATCGAGGCCGAGCAGCTGTGCCTGCTGCTCGGCGAGGATCGCCGCGGCGACGAGCGCGTGGTCACGCAGGCCTTCGCGGGCTGCTTCGGGCAGGACGCCCAGCTGCGCGCGGAATTCATGCGCGCGCTGCCCGGGCCTTCTGTCTGAGCGGCGCCGCGCCCCACAACCACCGATCGCCGCCGACGCGGCCAGGAGACAGCCCATGGGACACTTCATCGAACTCACCGCCGCTGATGGCCATCGCTTCCAGGCCTGGGTGGCGCAACCCACCGGCACGCCGCGCGGCGCGCTGGTGGTGGTGCAGGAGATCTTCGGCGTGAACAGCCACATCCGCGCGGTCACCGACGGCTATGCCGCCGATGGCTACCTCGCGATCGCGCCGGCGCTGTTCGACCGCGTGCAGCGCGGCTTCGAGACCGGCTACACGCCCGAGGACATCCAGACCGGCATCGGCCTCATGCAGAAGGCCTCGATGGATGGCGCCATGCTCGACGTGCAGGCCTGCCTGGCCCATGTGGCCGGCGCCGGCAAGGCGGGCATCACCGGCTACTGCTGGGGCGGCACGGTGGCCTGGGTGGCCGCCTCGCGCATCGCCGGCCTGGCCTGTTCCATCCCGTACTACGGTGGCGGCATCCACGCCAACATCGCCGCGCAGCCGATGTGCCCGGTGATGTTCCAGTTCGCCGAGCGCGACCGCTCGCCCACCATCGCCCAGGCGCGCGAGATCGCGGCCGCGCACCCCCAGGCGGTCACGCATGTGTACCCGGCCGACCACGGCTTCAACTGCGACCAGCGCGGCTCCTACGACGCGGCCAGCGCCACGCTCGCGCGGCAGCGCAGCCTGCAGTTCCTGGCCACCCATGTCGGCTGAACGCCGCGCCTCGCATCAGCACAGGGAGCATCAGCCATGAACACATCCGCAGGCGCGCCGGCCCGGCGCGTGGCCCTGATCACCGCCGCCGGCAGCGGCATGGGCGCGGCCTGTGCCCGCGAGTTCGCCGCGCAGGGCTGGCAGGTGGCGGTGATGTCGGCCAGCGGCCGCGGCGAGGCGCTCGGGCGCGAGCTCGGCGGCATCGGCATCACCGGCAGCGTGCTGCAGGCCGATGACCTGCAGCGTGCGGTGCGCGCCACGCTCGACACCTGGGGCCGCATCGACGCCGCGGTGTGCTCCTCACCGCACCCGCCCAAGGGCAAGCTGCTGGACATCCCCGATGCCGACTGGCACACCGGCCTGGACATCATCCTGATGCCGGTGCTGCGGCTGGCGCGGCTGCTGGTGCCGGTCATGACGGCGCAGGGCGGCGGCTCCATCCTCAACATCAGCACCTATGCCGCGCTCGAGCCCGACCCGCTCTTTCCGGTGAGCGGCACGCTGCGCGCGGCGCTGGCGCATTTCGCCAAGCTCTTCGCCGACCAGCATGCCGCGGCGGGCATCCGCATGAACAACCTGCTGCCGGGCTTCATCGACAGCCTGCCCGAGACCGCCGAGCGGCGCGCGCGCATCCCGATGGGGCGCTACGGCCGGGTCGACGAGATCGCGCGCACGGCGGTGTTCCTGTCGGGCGAAGGCGGGGGCTACATCACCGGCCAGAACCTGCGGGTCGACGGCGGGCTCACGCGGCACGTCTGAGCGGCCGGGCGCGTCGACTGCATCGGCCGCGCCTGGCGGTCAGCCGCGCAAGCGCCGCGGCCGCCCGAGCCGCTCAGACCCGGGCCGGGCGCAGGTCGTAGCCCAGCCGCGGGAAGTGCACCACCACCTCGCCGGCACGCTCGTCGTGCCGACGCAGCGCGATCTCGTCGGCAGCCAGGTGCACGAGCTCGCCCTGGGTGAGCTCCTGGCCATTGTCGTCGGCGCGCACCCGCACCAGGCTGCCCAGGGGCGGGTCCTCGGGCTGGGGCGCCGAGGGCGGCAGCGGCGCGGGCACGGCTGCCCTGGCCACGGCAATGGCGTCGGCGGCGAGCATCGGCTGCGGCCGGCCGTGGCCGATCGCGCGCACGCGCTGCATCCAGTCGGCCAGCTGCGCGAAGCCGGCAAGCTCAAAGCCCAGCCGCTGCGTGCGCGCGGTGAGGAACCACAGCGGGTGATAGATCGCGAGATCGGCCACCGTGGGCTGCGCGCCGAGAATCCACGGGCGGCCATCGGCGAGCATGGCCGCCACCTGCGGGATCTGCGCCCGGGCCAGCGGCGCGTTGCGGCGCGCCGCGCGCAGCATGGTGGCCTCGTCGGGGGCGGGCAGGCCGCGCATGGCCGAGCGGTCGGCCTGCAGCCCCGGCGGCAGCACGTCGCCGTTCATGCCCGAGGCATAGAGCGTGATCGGACGCATCAGGCGATTCTCGGCCCAGAAGGCAATGGCCTCGGCCTGGGCGGCGAGCGCCGGCGGCAGCAGCGCCGGCTCGGGGTGCCGGCGCTCCAGCTCGCGCACGATCAGTCGGGTATCACACCAGATGTCGGCGCCGGTCTGCAGCACCGGCGTGCGCCGGTAGCCCCCGGTGAGGGCGACCAGATCGGGCTTGGGCGCCACCGGCGGAATGGTCACCGCCCCCCAGGCCAGCCCCTTGAAGCCCAGCGCGAGCCGCGCCTTCTCGGCGAAGTTGGAGAAGTCGTAGTGATGCAGGATGAGCGCGGGCATGACGGCCACCGCGCTCAGCCCTGCACCATGCGCTGGCCGTGCTCGCGGGTGGCGTGAAAGCCCACCTTCGGCCAGCGCTCCTCGGTGACCTGCAGGTTGTAGCGATTGGTGGCCAGGTACACCGGATTGCCATCGACATCGCGACCCAGGCGCGCGGCCTGCTCGCGCTCGAAGCGCTTGCGCTCCTCGTCGTCGGGGAAGATCAGCCAGCGCGCGGTGGAGATGTCGGCCGCGTCGTAGATGGCGTCGACCTTGTACTCGGTGGTCAGGCGCTGGGCCACGATCTCGAACTGCAGCGAGCCCACCGCGCCGAGCAGCAGGTTGCCGGTCTCGGTCTCGAAGACCTGGATGGCGCCCTCCTCGCCGAGCTCGCGCAGGCCCTTGTGAAGCTGCTTGCTCTTGAGCGGATCGCGCGGCCGCGCGATGCGAAAGAGCTCGGGCGCGAAGTACGGGATGCCGCGAAAGGCCAGGGCCTCGCCCTCGGTGAGGCTGTCACCGATCTGCAGCTGGCCGTGGTTGTGGATGCCGATGATGTCGCCGGCCACCGCGTCTTCGCTGGCCACCCGCTCGTTGGCCATGAAGGTGAGCGCGTTGCCGATCTTCAGGTCCTTGCCGGTGCGCAGCTGGCGAACCTTCATGCCCGGCTGATACCGGCCCGAGCACACGCGGAAGAAGGCGATGCGGTCGCGGTGCTTGGGATCCATGTTGGCCTGGATCTTGAACACGAACCCGCTGAACGCGGGTTCGGTGGGCTGAACCATGCGCACCGTGGCGTCGCGGGGCTGCGGCGGCGGGGCCCAGTCGATCAGGGCCTGCAGCACCTCCTGGACGCCGAAGTTGTTGATGCCAGAGCCGAAGAACACCGGGGTCTGGGTGCCCGCCAGGAAGCGTTCGAGCGACAGCGGCGCCGAGGCGCCCCGGATCAGCTCGACATCGCCGCGCAGCTCGGCCACCTCGTCGGGAAACAGCGCGTCCAGACGCGGGTTGTCCAGGCCGGTGATCAGCTCGGTGTCCTCGCTGCGGCGCTCCTCGCCGGGCGTGAAGCGCATGAGCCGGTCATCGAGCAGGTGGAACACGCCGCGAAAGCGCTTGCCCATGCCCAGCGGCCAGGTCACCGGCGCGCAGTCGATGCGCAGCACCGACTCGATCTCCTCGAGGGTCTCGACCGGCGGGCGCACCTCGCGGTCGAGCTTGTTCACGAAGGTGATGATCGGCGTGCTGCGCAGCCGGCAGACCTCGAGCAGCTTGATGGTCTGCGCCTCCACGCCCTTGGCCGCGTCGATGACCATGACCACCGCGTCGACCGCGGTGAGCACCCGATAGGTGTCCTCGGAGAAGTCCTGGTGGCCGGGGGTGTCGAGCAGGTTGATGACATGGCCGGCGTACTCGAACTGCATCACCGAGCTGGTCACCGAGATGCCGCGCTGCTTCTCGACCTCCATCCAGTCGGAGGTGGCGTGGCGCGCGCTCTTGCGCGCCTTGACCGTGCCGGCAAGCTGGATCGCGCCGCCGAAGAGCAGCAGCTTCTCGGTGAGCGTGGTCTTGCCCGCGTCGGGGTGGGAGATGATGGCAAACGTGCGTCTGCGCTTGACCTCACTGACGATCTGCTCGTTCGACATCACCGAAGAACCTTGTTGGGGGCACAGCCACACCGCACTGCCGAGGGGCCCGAGGCCGCGGCACCGCGACCCGCTCCCCGGAGACTGCCAATCCCGGGTCTGGTGTGGTTCAGGCGCGGGCACCCGAGCATACGCTCATTGAAAGACGCCCTCAAGAGCGCTTTAACACTGTTAATCTGCTCTCATGAGCAGATATGATTGATCTTCCAGCCCCGCCATGGTGCTGGTGATCACGACGACAGCGCTAGGAGAGGTGCTTCGATGACTGCCCGCAACATGCTGCTCAGCGCGCCGCCCTATGCCGTCGAGAAGTCGCTGAAAGGGCTCGGTGCGAACCTGCGCACGGCGCGGCTTCGGCGCAACCTCACGATTGGCGAGATGGCCGAGAAGATCGGCACGGGCGAGCGCGCCGTGGCCGACGCCGAGAAAGGCAAGCCCTCGACCGGCATCGCCGTCTACGTGGCACTCCTCTGGGCGCTCGATCTGCTCGACCAGCTCGATCTCGTCGCCACACCGGAACGGGATCCGGAAGGGCAGACCCTGGCCCTCGCGCGCGAGCGCGGTCGCGCCCGCCCCAAGTCAGAGCTGAGCAATGACTTCTGACGCGCCGCGCGAATGCTTCGTCTACATCACGCTGCCTGGAGACACCGAGCCTGTCACGGCGGGGCGCTTCGCGCTCTCCGTTGATCGCCGTGGCGCGCCCGAAGGACGCTTCGTCTACGGGCGCAGCTACCTGGAGCGCCCGAACGCGGTGGCGCTCGACCCTGTCGACCTGAAGCTGACGCCGCGCATGTACGCAACCGCGTCGATGGGGGGCATCTTCGGCGCGTTGCGTGATGCCAGTCCGGACTACTGGGGCCGCCGGATCATCCAGCGCCATCTCGGCAAGGCGCAGCCCAGCGAGATGGACTACCTGCTGCACTCGCCCGATGACCGGGCAGGCGCGCTCGGCTTCGGGCTCAACCAGACGCCCCCCGCGCCCAGGCGCAGCTTCAACCGGACACTCGATCTCGCGAGGCTGCAGGCGATCGCCGAAGCCATCATGGCCGATGACGATCAGCCCGTCGCGAGCGGCGGCGGTGATGGTCCTGACGATGCGGATCACGATCAGGTCGAGAAGCTGATGGTGATCGGCACGTCGATGGGCGGCGCGCGCCCCAAGGCCGTGGTCGAAGACGATGACGGCCTCTGGATTGCAAAGTTCAACCGGCCGGACGACGCCTGGAACAACGCGCGGGTCGAGCACGCCATGTTGACCCTCGCGCGCGCCTGCGGCCTCGTCACGGCCGAAAGCCGGATTGTCGATGTCGCCGGGCGTGATGTGCTGCTGGTCAGGCGCTTCGACCGTGAACGAACCGATGCCGGCTACCGGCGCGCCCGCATGGTGAGCGCCCTGACCCTGCTGCGCGCAGATGACACCTGGCAGTCCCGCGACAAGTGGTCGTACATCCTGCTGGCGGAAGAGCTGCGGCGCGTGTGCGCGCAGGCCCGGCAAAGCACCACGGAGCTGTTCCGGCGGATGTGCTTCAACGCCCTGATCTCCAACGTCGATGATCACCCGCGCAATCATGCGGTCCTCGCGCGTGCTGCCGACTGGCGCCTTTCGCCCGCCTACGACCTGACCCCGGCCGTGCCGGTCAGCCTGGAGCGGCGCGACTTGGCCATGGAGTGCGGTGACGCCGGCCGGTTCGCCAACCTGGACAACCTGCTCTCGCAAAGCACCCGTTTCCTGCTCGATGCCGGCGAGGCACGGGCGATCGTCGCGGCGATGGCAGCGCAGGTGCGCGGCACCTGGTATGCGACAGCGCGCGCGGCAGGCGTGAGCGAGCGCGACTGCGATCGGATCGCATCCGCCTTCGTCTATCCGGGCTTTGATCGGCGTCAGGCCTGAGGGCAGTGCCCGGCACGAAGGCCGAACGGCAGGAGCGCCACGCAGGCGCCCCGGCCACCCGCCCGGCTATCGACCCACGAAGCGGCTGGCCGCGGGCAGTGCCGGGTCGTCGGTGAGCGTGCGCAGGAAGGCCACCAGATCGTCGGCATCCTGCGGGCTGATGCGCGGCGCACGACCGCGGCTGAAGGGCGCGCCCTGGAAGACATTGCCGCGCAGCGCCTGGGGCAGGTCGTCATAGGGCAGCACGCCCGGCGCCACCGCCGGGTACCAGGCGGGATTGCTGTCGCGGGTGGCATAGAAGCGCACCGCATCTTCCAGCCGGGCGATCGCGCCGTTGTGGAAGTAGGGCGCGGTCAGCGCCACATTGCGCAGGGTGGGCACCTTGAAGAAGCCGCACAGGTCGGTGCGCGCGCTGAGGTCGGTGCGCTTCGGGCCGCACAGGCCCATGTCGAAGAAGCTCGGATCGGCATTGGCCACGGCGGCCGGGTTGCGCGGCACGCCCAGCGCGAAGTAGCCGAAGTTGGTGAACAGCGGCCGGCTGCCGTCACCGCCGGTCTGGCTGCTGTGGCAGCTGCTGCAGTTGCCGCGAGTCGGGTCGTTGTACACGGCCAGGCCGCGCTGCTCCTGCGCCGTGAGCGCGATCTTGCCGTCGAGGAACTGGTCGAAGCGGCTGTTGAAGCGCTGGTAGTCGGGATCGAGCTGCTGATAGGTCTGCAGGGCGGTTCGCAGGGTGTCGTACACCGTCTGGTCGCTGGCGCCCGCGGCCACGCCGAACACCCGCGCGAAGTCGCTGAAGTAGCTGAGCGCGCGCACCCGCGTGGCCACCGCGGCCACATCGGCATTGGCCATCTCGTTGACGGCCAGCAGCGGGCCCGCGGCCTGCGCGGCGCGGGTGTCGGCCCGCCCGTCCCAGGTGAAGCCGCCGCGCGGGTTGCCGTTGCCCCCCAGGCGGAACGCGGTGTTGTCCTCGAGGTAACGCAGGGACGGGCTGCTGCGAAAGCCCTGCACCGTCATGCTCACGCCGCCCAGGGGCAGGGTCGTGCCCGCCGGATCGGCGTGGCCGCTGTTCTCGTCGTGACAGCTGGCGCAGGCCAGCCGGCCGCTGGCCGAGAGCGCCTTCTCGCGAAACAGGAGCGTGCCCACCGACAGCGGCGTGGCGGTGCTGGGCGCGGGCGCAGGGGCAGGGGCGGGTGCGGGCGCCGGAGCGGATGCCGGCGACGGGGCCGGGGCGGGACTGGCCGCCGGCGGGGGCGCCGCGGCCGGGCTGCCGCCGAAGGTGTCGGTGGCCACCGCCGCGGTGTCGCCTGATGCGGGCGACGACGACCCCCCTCCGCCGCAGGCACTGGCCAGCAGGGCGACCGACAGCAACAGGAAAGGCGCGCGCAGCCGAGGGCCGAGACGGGCGGGACGAAGAGGCAAGGTCATGGCGGGACCGGATCGCAGGATGGGCGCCTGAGCGCGAAGAACCCGACCCGGCATGGTCACCGGCCCGCGGGCTGACGCCGCCACCGTACCCGAGCCGATCCCGACCTGCCGCGCCCGGCCGACGAACGGCAGGCCAGACCCGCGGCCCCGGTGGCACACGACTTGCAATCGGTCTGTGTCATCAAAACCCAGGACCCATTTGGGATCCCAATTGGTGCGCAGATCCTCATGATGGTGAGCCGGACCCCCCGCGTCGTGCAGCACGGCCTCGATCTGGTGCAGACCGGCGCCGCCGACCGCGAGAAGACCACCCTCGCACAGGCCGTCTACGAGCGCCTGCGCGACGACATCTTCGAGTTCCGCATGGCGCCTGGCCGTCGCTATGCCGAGCAGGAGCTCGCCGACCGCCTGGGCGTGTCGCGCACGCCGCTGCGCTTCGCCCTGCACGTGCTGGCCCGCGAGGGCTCGCTGCAGCGGGTGAGCGGCCACGCCTGCTGGCAGGTGCCGGAGTTCGACCTCGGCTACTACGAGGACCTCTACGACTTCCGCACCCAGATCGAGCTGATCGCGGTGCGCCGGCTGTGCGCGATGGACCCACCGCCAGACCTCGGCAGCCTGTGCGCGTTCTGGCGCGTGCCGCGCCGCCAGCGCAGCCTCGACGGCCAGACCGTGGCCCGCGAGGACGAGCGGCTGCACAGCACGCTGGTCGAGCTCGCCGGCAACCGCGAGATGCTGCGCACCCACGGTGACCTCACAGAGCGCATCCGCATCATCCGCCGGCTCGACTTCATCGAGCCCGACCGCATCCACGCCGCCTACGAGGAGCACGACCGGATCCTCGGCGCCCTGCTCGCGCGCCGCGCCGGCGAGGTCGAGATGCTCATCCGCGCCCACATCGGCGCCTCGCGCGCCGAGATCCGGCGCATCACCCTGCACCGGCTCTCGCTCGCGGCCCGCCGCGACGAGCCGCGTTCCTGAGAAAGGCATCGCCATGGCGCAGCCCATCGCCTTCGATCCCAGACCCTTCGACCTGCTGCTCACCGGCGGCCACCTGATCGACCCGCGTCAGGGCCTGGACGGCCCGCACGAGCTCGCGATCCGCGACGGCAAGGTGGCGGCCGTGCTGCCCGCCGGCACGAGCGCACCGGCGCGCGAGCGCATCGACGTGCGCGGCCGGCTGGTGATCCCCGGCATGATCGACACCCACGCCCACGTCTTCCAGTACGTGACCGGCCGCTTCGGTCTGGAAGCCGACCTGTGCGGCGTGCGCTCGGGCGTGACCACCCTGATCGACCAGGGCGGGCCCTCGTGCATGACCCTGCCCGCCTTCCGCGAGTTCGTGGTCAAGCCCAAGCACTCGCGGGTGTTCGCCTACCTGTCGGCCTATCTGGTGGGCGGCATGGAGGGCCACTACTACCCGGCGCTCTACAAGCCCGACTGCGTCGATGTCGAGGCCACGGTGCGCGCGGCGCTGGCCAATGCCGACATCGTCAAGGGCTTCAAGGCGCACGCCGAGCTCGGCGGCTTCGCGCGCTGGGGCATCGCGGTGATGCAGCAGGCGGCGCAGATCGCGCAACGCGCCGACAAGCCGCTCTACATCCACTTCGGCCAGCTCTGGCCGCTGCCCGAGGCGGGCACCAACGGCGTCGACCCCGACCGCATCCTCGCCGACGTGGTGCCGCTGCTGAAGGCCGGCGACATCCTGGCGCATCCGTTCACCCGTCACCCCGGCGGCTTCGTCGACCGCGACGGCAAGGTCCACGCGATCGTGCGCGAGGCGCTCGACCGCGGCCTGAAGGTGGACGTGGGCCATGGCTCGCACTTCAGCTACCGCATGGCGCGCATCGCGCTCGAGGCCGGCATCGTGCCCGACACCCTGGGCGCCGACATGCACGGCTACAACACCCACGTGCCCGCGCCGGCCGGCACGCCCGAGCAGCACAGCGACACCGAGCACATGTTCTTCGGCCAGACCCGCTTCTCGCTGACCTCGGCCATGACCGCGATGCTGGCGCTGGGCCTGCCGATCGGCCAGGTGGTGCGGATGGTGACCAGCAGCGTGGTCGACATCTTCGGCCTGCCCGCCGAGCTGGGCACGCTCGCGCCGGGCTGCCCGGCCGACGTGAGCGTGCTGCACGACGAGCGCGGCCGCTTCGCGCTGAAGGACAACGAGGGCACGCAGCTCATCGCCGAGCGACTGCTGCGGCCCGACTTCTGCCTGCGCGAGGGCGTGCGCTTCGATGCCGACGCGCCGATCCTGCCGGCAAGCGAGGCGGCATGAACGAGAGCGATGCCCGCCATCTCGGCGCGCGCGCCCGCCCCGACCAGGGCGTGGGCGCGGCCCTGCGCCGCCGCGAGGATGGCCGCTTCCTGAAGGGCGAGGGCCGCTTCGTGGGCGACCTGCGCCTGCCCGGCATGCTCGAGGTGGCCTTCGTGCGCTCGCCGATCGCGCACGGCCTCCTGCGCCGGGTGATCAAGCCGCAGGGTCTGGCCGGCTCGGTGTTCACGATGGACGATCTGGCCGGCGTGGCGCCGATCCGCGCCGTGTCGGGCCTTCCCGGCTTCCGGGTGTCGGAGCAGTGGCCGCTCGCCCGCGACAAGGTGCGTCAGGTGGGCGAGGCGGTGGCCATGTGCGTGGCCGCCACCCGCGCCCAGGCCGAGGACATCGCCACGCAGGTGGAGCTCGAGATCGACGAGCTGCCCGCCGTGGTCGACATGCTGCAGGCGCGCGACGCGCATCCGCCGGCGCTGGTGCACGAGCACTGGCCGGACAATGTCTTCCTGGAAACCCGCATCGACACCGATCTGGAGGCGGTGCGCGCGCGGGCCCCGATCCGGGTGCGCCGGCACATCCGCACCGCGCGCCAGAGCATGGCGCCTCTGGAAGGCCGCGCGGTGCTCTGCGAATGGGACAGCCGCCTCGAGCAGCTGGTGATGCACAGCGCCGCGCAGATGCCGCACATCAACCGGGCCGGCCTCTCGGAGTGCCTGGGCATCGACCAGGGCCGCATCCGCGTGATCGCGCCCGATGTCGGTGGCGGCTTCGGCTACAAGGGCATCCTGCTGCCCGAGGAGGTGTGCCTGGCCTGGCTGGCCATGCACCGCCGCCGCCCGGTGCGCTGGCTGGAGGATCGCCGCGAGCAGCTCACCGCCAACGCCAACTGCCGCGAGCACGACTACGACATCACCCTGTACGCCGAGCGCGACGGCCGCCTGCTGGCGATCGACTGCGAGGCCACGGTGGATTCCGGCGCCTATTCCTCGTATCCGTTCTCGGCCTGCCTGGAGGCCGCGCAGGTGGGCTCGATCCTGCCCGGCCCCTACCAGATGGACGCCTACCGCTGCCGCACCTGGTCGGTGGCCACCAACAAGCCGCCCATCCTCCCCTACCGCGGCGTGGCGCGCACCGGCGTGTGCTTCGCGCTCGAGGTCACGCTCGACGCGCTGGCCCGCGAGGCCGGCCTTGAGCCACACGCGGTGCGGCTGGCCAACCTGGTGCGGCCCGAGCAGATGCCCTTCGAGAACATCACCCGCAAGCAGTTCGACAGCGGCGACTATCCGCAGGCGCTGCGCCGCGCGCTGGCCGCGCTCGACCTGCCGGCCTGGCGGGCCCGCCAGACCCGCGGCGAGCCCGACGGCCGCCGCATCGGCGTGGGCCACGCGGTGTACTGCGAGCAGGCGGCGCACGGCACCTCGGTCTATCACGGCTGGGGCATCCCGATGGTGCCCGGCCACGAGGGCTGCCATGCGCGCCTCACCCCCGACGGCGTGCTCGAGCTGCGCATCGGCGCGCACTCGCACGGTCAGGGCATGGAGACCACCCTGGCGCAGGTGGCGCACTCGGTGCTGGGCATCGACGAGGCCGATGTGCGCCTCGTGCACGGCGACACCGCGCTGTCGCCCTACTCCACCGGCACCTGGGGCTCGCGCTGCGCGGTGATGTCCGGCGGCGCGGTGGCCCAGGCCTGCACGGCGCTGGCCGGCCGGGTGCGGGCGATCGCCGCGGCGCTGCTGGCGGCGCCCGTCGATGCGCTGCAACTGGCCGCCGGCGGGGTGAGCGAACCGGCCAGCGGCCGGCGGGTGAGCCTGCGCGAGGTGGCGCATGCCTGGTACCGGCAGCCCCAGCGGATGCCCGCGGATGTCGACCCGGGCGGCCTGGAAGTGAGCACCGGCTACAAGGCAAACCCTGATACCGGCACGTTCAGCTATGCGGCCCATGCGGTTGCGCTGGCCGTGGACCCGAGCCTGGGCACGGTCGAGCTGCTCGACTACGTCATCTGCGAGGACGGCGGCACGCTGATCAACCCGATGGTGGTCGACGGCCAGATCCTCGGCGGACTGGCCCAGGGCATCGGCACCGCGCTCTACGAGGAGATGCCCTACGACGCCGAGGGCCAGCCCCTGGCCTCCACCCTGGCCGACTACCTGCTGCCCGGCGCCACCGAGGTGCCGATGGCGCGGCTCGATCACATGGAGACGCCCTCGCCGCACACCTGGTTCGGCCAGAAGGGGCTGGGCGAGGGCGGCGCGATCGCCCCGCCGGCGGCGATCGTCAACGCGATCAACGATGCCCTGGCCGCGCTGGGCGTGGAGATCACCGAGTGCCCGGCCACGCCGCGGCGCATCCTCGAGGCGCTGCGCCAGGCCGGCGCGGTGAGCCCGCCATGAAGGCCGCCGATCTGCAGTACGCCGCGTGCGCCGAGCCGGACGAGGCGGTGGCGCGGCTGGCCGCGGCGCAGGGCATGGCCAAGGTCTGCGCCGGCACCCAGTCGCTGGGCCCGATGATGAACCTGCGCCTGGCCCAGCCCGCGCTGCTGGTCGATGTCTCGCGCATGCCCGCGCTCACCCGGGCGGGCCTGCGTGACGGACGCCTGGTGACCGGCGCCGCGATCACCCATGCCCGCTTCGAGGATGGCGAGGGCGCGGCGGCCAGCCGCGGCCTGCTGCCGCAGGTGGCCGCCGGGATCGCCTACCGCGCCGTGCGCAACCGCGGCACGCTCGGCGGCAGCCTGGCCCACGCCGATCCGGCGGCCGACTGGGTCAGCACGGCCTGCCTGCTCGACGCCGGCATCCACCTCGTCGGGCCGGGCGGTTCGCGCCGGGTGCCCGCGAGCGAGTTCTTCGTCGCGGCCTTCACCACCGCGCTGGCCGATGACGAACTGATCGTCGAGGTCGACTGGCCGGTGCTCTCGCCCCAGGCCCGCTGGGCCTACCGCAAGCTGTGCCGCAAGCCGGGCGAATTTGCCGAGGCGATGGTGGCGATCTGGAGCGATCCCTCGCAGGGCATCAGCCGGCTGGTGATCGGCGCCCTCGACGGCGCGCCGGCGATCGTGAGCGGCGAGGCCGCCGTGAACGACCTGCGCGCGCGCGCCGGCCAGACCGCGCTGTTCGACGCGATCGGCCTCGATGACCCCTACCGGCGCCAGCTGCAGTCGGTGATGCTCGCGCGCGCCTTCGCGCAGCTCGATGCCCGGCCGGGCCCGGAGATCACGCCATGACGCTGCCGATCACGCTCACCCTCAATGGCGAGACCCGCAGCGCGCAGGTCGAGCCGCGCTGCTCGCTCGCCGACCACCTGCGCGAGGCCGAGGGCCTCACCGGCACCCACCTGGGCTGCGAGCACGGCGTCTGCGGCGCCTGCACGGTGATGATCGACGGCGCCCCGGCGCGCTCGTGCATCACCCTGGCCGCGGCCTGCGACGGGCGCGCGGTGCGCACCATCGAGGGCTGGGGCGACGACCCGGTGATGGCGCAGCTGCGCGAGGCCTTCAGCCAGGAGCACGCGCTGCAGTGCGGCTACTGCACCCCCGGCATGCTGGCCACCGCCCACGACATCGTCACCCGACTGCCGCAGGCCGATGCCGAGCGCATCCGGCTGGAGCTGGCCGGCAACCTGTGCCGCTGCACCGGCTATCGCGGCATCGTGCTGGCCATCCAGCGGGTGCTCGCGCAACGCCGCGCAGGAGCCGTCGATGCAGCTTGAGCAGCGCTTTCGGCTGAGCGCGCCGGCGGCCCGCACCTGGCCGGCCTTTCACGACGTGCCGCTGCTGGTGTCCTGCCTGCCCGGCGCCTCGCTGGAAGGCCCCGAGCAGGACGGCGTCTGGCCGCTGCGCTTCGAGGTGCGTCTGGGCCCGATCGCCGCGAGCTTTGCCGGCACCGGCCGGCTCGCGCTCGATGACGCGGCGCGCAGCGGCCGCTTCGAGGGCCAGGCCGCCGACCGCAAGACCCAGTCGCGGGTGAAGGGCGCCGCCGCCTTCGCGCTCGCCGAGGACGAGACCGGCGGCACCGAGGTCAGCGTGAGCATCGACTACGCGCTCACCGGCGCGCTGGCGCAGTTCGGCCGCGCCGGCATCGTGCGCGAGCTGGCCACGGCGCTCACCGCGCAGTTCGCGCAGTCGCTGCAGGCCCGGCTGGCGGCGCTGGAACCGGCGGCCGCGTCAGACGCCGCGGCCACGGGCTCGGAGCCCGCTGGCAACGCCGCGCCCCACGCCACGGGCACGGCCGCGCCCGTGGCCGCCCCGGCGCCAGGCCCCGTGCCACCGCCCTCGCCTGCCGCAGCCCCGCTGGCCCTCGGCCCGCTGCTGTGGGCCGCCCTGCGGGCGCGGCTCGCCCGCCTGCTCGGCCTGCTCGGCCTGAAGTCCTGAGACCCCCTTCTCCATCCCACCCCTCGCAGGAGTCACCATGGAAACCCCAACCCTGAAGCCCCCGCGCCTGCTGGCGCGTCTCGCGCAGGCCGCGGCGCTGTGCCTCGGCCTTGCCGCCGGGCCGGCCGCCCTCGCCCAGGACGTGGTGCGCATCGGCGCGCCGCTCGCGCTCACCGGCGGCCTTGCCGACGAGGGCAAGAAGCAGGAAATCGCCTATGACATGTGGCTCAAGCGGGTCAATGCCGCCGGCGGCATCGCGGTGGGCAACCGCAAGCTGCGGGTGGAGCTCATCAAGTACGACTACCAGTCCGACGAGAAGCGCGCGCAGCAGATCGCCGAGCGGCTGATCACCCAGGACAAGGTCGACTTCCTCACCTCGCCCTTCGGCTCGGGCCACACCAAGGTGGTGGCCGGAGTGGCCGAGCGCTACGGCGTGCCGGTGATGGCCTCGGTGGCCTCCAGCGAGTCCGTGTTCAACCAGGGCTACCAGTACCTGTTCGGCACCCTGGCGCCCAACGGCGGCATCGTGCAGAACATGGCGGCGATGTTCCCGAAGCAGATCACGGGCCTCAAGCGCATCGCCATCCTGGGCCGCGAGGACGTGTTCCCCCGCGCCATGGCCGCCGAGATGAAGAAGGCCGCCGAGGCCGTGGGCCTGGAGGTGGTCTACAGCGACTTCTACCCGGTGGGCACGCTCGATCACGCCTCGGCGCTGTCGCGCATCAAGGCCGCCGCCCCGCAGTGGATCTACATCACCGGCTACACCCAGGACCTGATCCTGGCGCGCAAGCAGATGGCCGACATCAAGCTCACCGCGCCCGTGGTCACCATGATCACCGGCCCGGCCTACCGCGAGTTCGTCGACGGCCTGGGCAAGCTCGCCGAGGGCGTGACCAGCGCCTCCTGGTGGCACCACTCGCTCACCTACAAGAGCGATGACGTGTTCGGCTCGACCGAGGCCTTCTACAAGGAGTTCGTGGCCCGCGAGAAGAAGGACCCCGATTACGTCCACGCCTCGGCCGCGGCCGCCCTGGTGGCGCTGCAGAAGGCGATCGAGCGCGCCGGCACGCTCGACCGCGCCAAGGTGCGCGATGCGCTGGCACGGCTCGACATCCTCACCTTCTACGGCCCGATCCGGTTCGGCGCCAACGGCATGAATGGCGGGCGCGACCTGCCGATCGTGCAGGTGCGTGACGGCAAGGTGGTGCCGCTGTTCCCCGAGGCGATCAAGGCCGGCACCCTGGTGCCGATGCCGGCTCAGTGATCGCGGCCGCCCGATGATCTACTTCCAGGTCCTCGTCAACGGCCTCACGCTGGGCGCGCTCTACGCGTGCCTCGCGGTGGGCTTCTCGCTGGTCTGGGGCGTGCTCAACGTGATCAACATGCTGCACGGCTCGCTGATCATCCTGGGCGGCTATCTCACCTTCTTCGCCTGGCTGAACTGGAAGGTGCACCCGCTGCTGGCCCTGCTGCCGGTGGCCGCGCTCACCTTCCTGCTCGGCTGGGTGATCCAGGCCACCATGATCAACCGGCTGGTGCGCCAGCCGGTGCTCACCACGCTCACGGTCACCTTCGGACTCGACCTCATCCTCTACAACGCGATGAACGTGGCCTTCGAGGCCACGCCGCGGCGGGTCACGCTCGACCTCGGCACCCTGCCGCTGGGCGAGGTGGTGGTGGCCTGGGACCGCATCGTCGCCTTCGCGCTGGCGCTGGGGCTCACGCTGCTGCTCTACGGGGTGATGCGCACCTCGCGCGCCGGCCGCGCGATCGTGGCGGTGCGCATGGACCGCGACGCGGCCGAACTGATGGGCATCCGCATCGACCGGGTCTACGCCATGACCTTCGCCATCGGCGCGGCGCTGGCCGGCGCCTGCGGCGCGCTGCTGGCCATGGTCTTTCCGATCACCACCAACCTCTCGGGCCTGCTGCTGGGCAAGGCCTTCGTGGTGTGCGTGATCGGCGGCCTGGGCACGGTGCCGGGCGCGCTCGCCGGCGGCATCGCGCTGGGCCTGATCGAATCCTTCGCGGGTCACTGGTTCGGGCCGCAGAACGCGGTGCTGATCGGCTTCGTGCTGATGCTGGTGCTGCTGATGACCCGGCCCACCGGCCTGCTTGGCCGAAGGGGGTATGAATGATCGCCACCGAGATCTCCGCCCTGCGCCGGCCGCTGGCGCTGTTCGCCGTGCTGGTGCTCGCGCTCGCGCTGACGCCGGTCACCGGCAACAACTACTTCACGCAGCAGGCCACCTTCGTGGCGATGTACTGCGGGCTGGCGCTGTCGTGGAACCTCATCGGCGGCTATGCCGGCTATCCCTCGTTCGCCACCGCGGCCTTCGTCGGGCTGGGCTCGTATGCCGGCGCGCTGCTGCAGAACGCCGGGGTGCCCATGGTGGCGGCCTGGGCCGGCGCCACCGTGATCACCGGGGTGCTCGCCGCGCTGCTCGGACTGGGCATCCTGCGCATGAAGGGCCACTACTTCGCGGTGGGCTCGATCTCCATCGTGGAGGTGCTGCGGCTGATCGCCTCGTCGTGGTCGGGGCTGACTGGCGGCGGCGAGGGGCTGAACCTGCCGATCCTGCCCGGCGGGCCGGCCTTCGCCGGCAAGGTGTTCCTCTACGCGATGCTGGCGGTGATGCTGCTCGCCTTCCTGATGACGCTGTGGGTAGAGCGCGGCCGGCTCGGCTTCGGGCTGCGCTGCATCCAGCAGAACGAGGACGCCGCCGACATGGTGGGCGTGGATGTCACCCGCTACAAGACCGCGGCCTTCACGCTCTCGGCCCTGCTGTGCGGCACCGTGGGGGCGATCTCGGCCTCGTGGACGGCCTACATCTCGCCCGGGGACGCGTTCTCGATCCTGCTCACCCTGAAGGTGCCGGTGATGGTGCTGCTGGGCGGCGCGGGCACCGTGCTCGGGCCGGTGATCGGCGCCACCAGCTTCGTGGTCATCGAGCAGGCGGTGTGGTCACGCTTCCTCGACTACAACCAGGCCGCGCTGGGCATCGTGGTGGTGCTGCTGATCTTCTTCCTGCCGGGCGGACTGCTCGGCCGGCTGGCGGCGCGGCGGCTGAAGACCGGAGCGGCCTCATGAGCGCGCCCCTGCTCGAGGTGAGCGGCCTCACCAAGCGCTTCGGTGGCGTGGCCGCGGTGAGCGGCGTGAGCTTCGCGCTGCAACCTGGCCGCATCGTGGGGCTGATCGGGCCCAACGGCGCCGGCAAGACCACCCTGGTCAACCTGGTCACCGGGGTGCACCGGGCCAGCGCCGGCAGCATCCGCTTCATGGGCGAGGAAGTCACGGGCCAGCGGCCCTTCGAGTCGGCGCGGCGCGGGCTCTCGCGCACCTTCCAGATCGTCCAGCCCTTCCCGCAGATGACCGTGCTCGAGAACGTGGCCGCGGGCGCGATGTTCGCCGCGCAGGCGGGCAGTCGCGGCGAGGCCTTCGAGCAGGCCCGCGCGCATCTCGACTTCGTCGGCCTGGGGCCGCTGGCCGACCGGCCGGCGGCATCGCTCACCCTGCCCTCGCGCAAGCGCCTGGAGCTGGCCAAGTCGCTGGCGATGCGCCCGCGCCTGCTGCTGCTCGACGAGGTCAATGCGGGGCTGAACAGCGCCGAGATCGTCGAGGCCATCGAACTCATCCGCGCGATCGCCGCGCGCGGCATCACGGTGATGCTGATCGAGCACCTGATGAAGGTGGTGTTCTCGCTGTGCGAGGAACTGCTGGTCCTGCATCACGGCGAGCTGATTGCCGGCGGCGAGCCGTCAGCCGTGGCCAAGGACCCCCGCGTGATCGAGGCCTACCTCGGCACCCAGTACGCCCGACGGATGGCCGCCGCATGAACGCACCTGCCAGCACCCATGAACCCCTGCTCGAGGTGCAGGGACTGCAGGCCGGCTACGGCGACGTGCAGGTGCTCTGG
Organism: Burkholderiales bacterium; assembly: GCA_037146935.1. Lineage (GTDB taxonomy): Bacteria > Pseudomonadota > Gammaproteobacteria > Burkholderiales > Burkholderiaceae_E > Quisquiliibacterium. The sequence continues at coordinate 84,330 of JBAWWD010000008.1, read as the reverse complement.
AGCGTCGACCTGCAGGTTGCAGCCGGCCAGATCGCCTGCGTGGTGGGCTCCAACGGCGCCGGCAAGACCACGCTGCTGCGCACGCTCTCGGGCATGATCCGGCCGCGCGCGGGCAGCATGCGCTTCGCCGGCCAGACGCTCACCGGCGGCAATGCCGAGACCATGCTGCGGGCCGGCATCGCCCATGTGCCCGAAGGGCGGCGCCTGTTCCGCGGCCTGTCGGTGCGCGACAACCTGCTGCTGGGCGCCTACCTGCGCAGCGACAGCCGCGCCGACATCCAGAAGGACCTGGCCTGGATCTACGGCCTGTTCCCGATCCTGGCCGAGCGCGCGCAGCAGGACGCCAGCACCCTGTCGGGCGGCGAGCAGCAGATGTGCGCGATCGGCCGCGGCCTCATGTCGCGGCCCACGCTGCTGATGATCGACGAGCTCTCGCTGGGCCTCGCGCCGCGCGCTGTCGAGAAGCTCTCGCAGTCGCTGCTCGAGATCAACCGCGCCGGACTGACCATCCTGCTGGTCGAGCAGGACGTGCACACCGCCTTCGAGCTCGCCCACACCGGCGTGGTGATCGAGTCGGGCCGCACCACCATCGCCGGCGAGAGCCGGGTGCTGGCCGAGGATCCGCGGGTGCGCACCGCGTACATGGGCGTGTGAGCACCGTGCCGGCGTTCGATGGCCTGGGCGCGCTGTGCGCGGTGCGGCCGGCGTGGTGCGCGCTGCGCCGTGGCGCCGAGGCCCTGGGCCTGGCGCCGGGCGAGCTGCTGCATGCCGGGCCGCCGCTGCACGATCCGCGCAGTCCGCCCGCGCCGCTGCGCTCGGCGGCGGTGCTCACGGCCATCCACGAGGGCTGGGCCACCGACGAGGCGCAGGCCGAGGCGATGCTCGCCGACGGCTGGCTGCGGCTGCGACCCGCGCAGGCCGCGGGTTGCGTCACGCCGCTGGCAGCGGTGGTCTCGGCGGGCACGCCGCTCTTCGGCGTGGGCGATGAGGCAAGCGCCGCGGGCGCGCTGATCTGGGCGCCGGTGTCGGCCCTGCGCGGGCCCGACACCCGCATGGGTCATCGCGATCCGGGGGTGCTCGCCCGGCTGACCGAGCGCGACCAGGTGCTCGCGCCCGCGCTGGCGCAGTGGCTCGCGCAACGCGGCCCGATGCCGCTGTGGCCGCTGGCCGCGCAGGGCCTGGCCGAGGGCGATGACCTGCACAGCCGCACCGCCGCCGCCAACACCGCGCTGGTGGCCGCCTGGCAGGACGGCCTGCCGGCCGCGCTGACCGAGGCCCTGGGCGCCACGCCGCTCTTCTTCCTCACGCTCTGGATGGCCGCCTGCGCCCGCCTGCTGCGCGCCGCCGAAGGCGGCGATGCGCCCGACCTGATCACCCGCGCCGGCGGCAACGGCGAGCGCTTCGGCATCGCGCTGGCCGGGCGACCCGCGGACTGGATCAGCGTGCCCGCCGCCGCCCCCACGGGCTGGCGGCTGCCGGGCGCGCCAGCACAGGCCCAGCCCCTGGGCGCGATCGGCGACAGCGCGGTGATCGACCTGCTGGGCCTGGGCGCGCAGCGTCTGGCGCACGCGCCCGAGCCCCGAACGGTGCTGGCCGCGGGCCTGCCAGCCGGTGGCCTGCCCGATGCGCGGGCGCTGCTCGCCCGGGAGCATCCCGAACTGCAGCCGCCCTGGCCGCTGGGCATCCGCCTGAGCCGGGTGCGGCAGACGGGCATCCTGCCGATGGTGGCGCTGGCGATGGTCGCGGCCGACGGCCGCACCGGCCTGCTCGGGCGCGGGCTCTACCGGCCGCCGAGGGCGCTGTTCGACGCTGCCGGCTGAGCGCGCAGATCCTGCAGCCAGCGGCCGGCCGCGCGGGCCTCCTGCTCATGAGGCTCATCACGGACGGTCTCGGCCAGGGCCGCGGCATACCAGGCCTGCATGCCGGGCAGCGCGAGCAGAGTGCGGGCATAGGCCATCGCCCCCGCTGACAACGACGGCGAATAGGTCTGCACCCGGAAGGCCACCGGTGCATAGAAGGCGTCCACCGCGCTGAAGCGATCCCCGGCCAGGAAGGGCCCGCCGAAGCGGCGCGGGCCCTCGCACCAGAGCGCGTCGATGCGCGACCACTCGGCGTGGAAGGCCGGGCCCTGCGCGTTCAGGGCCACCCGGATGCCGCAGCTCATGGTGCAGACCTCGCGAACCCGCGCGAAGCCGGCGTGCATCTCGGCGGTGGCGCTGCGCGCCCAGGCCCGCGCCGCGCGATCGGCCGGCCAGACATCGGGCCGGGCCTCGGCGAGATGGTCGACGATGGCCAGGGAGTCCCAGATGGTGAGATCGCCCTCGCGCAGCACCGGCACTCGACCGGTGGGCGAGAAGCGCGCGAATCCCTCGGGGCCCTGGTGGCTGCCGAAGGGCACCAGGCGCTCATGGAAGTCGATGCCCAGCTCGGTCATCAGCAGCCACGGCCTCAAGGACCACGACGAGTAGTTCTTGTTGGTGATGAAGAGCTCGCGCATCGTGGCACCCCCTGGCATTCGGAACGGGGATGGTAGCGGGTCGGGCCCGTGGCGGGCACGCGGACCCTCGCGGCCGACGCGGCTTGCGCCCCGCATGGCCAAAACCCGCTACCGTGGCGGCTGCCCTTCACCGCGACCCGTGACCATGCACCCCTTGATCACCCCCGCCGAGCTCGCCGAGCGGCTCGGCTCGCCCACGCTGCGCCTGTTCGACTGCACCACCTTCCTGCACCCGCAGCCCGGCACCCACCGCATGCGGGTGGAGACCGGGCAGCGGGGCTATGACGAAGGCCACCTCCCCGGCGCCGCGCTGATCGACCTGCAGGCCGATCTCTCCGACCCGGCCAACAGCCTGCGCTTCACCGCGCCGGCCCCTGATGATCTGGCGCGCCGCTTCCAGGCGCTGGGCGTGGGCGATGACACCGAGGTGGTGCTGTACTCGGCGAGCGATGCCTGGTGGGCCACCCGGGTGTGGTGGCTGCTGCGGGCCATCGGCATGGACCGCGCCGCGGTGCTCGATGGCGGCCTGCGCGCCTGGGTGGACGAGGGCCGGCCGCTGTCGCGCGAGCCGGTGCGCCACCCGCCCGCCGCGCGCCTCGGCCCGCGGCCCCGGCCGGTGTTCACCGACCGGCACGGCGTGCAGGCGGCCATCGACCAGGGCAGCGCGGTGGTGGTCAACTGCCTGCGCGCCGAGCAGCACAGCGGCGCGGCGGCCCTGCACTACGGCCGGCCCGGGCACATCACCGGCAGCATCAACCTGCCGGCGGCGGCGCTGTTCGACGCCGCCGGGCGATACCTTCCGCCCGCGGCCCTGCGCGAGGTCTTCGCGGCCCGCGGCATCGATGCCCGCCAGCCGGTCATCGCCTACTGCGGCGGCGGCATCGCGGCCACGGGGGATGCCTTCGCGCTCACCGCCCTGCTCGGGCACGAGGCCGTCCAGGTGTACGACAACTCGCTGCAGGAGTGGGCCGCCGACCCCGCGCTGCCGATGTCGGTGGGCTGAGGGGGCGCCACGGGCGCAGCTGCCGGCCTATCGCAGGAGCAGCGCATTGACCCGCGCGCCCAGCGCGGCCTTCTCGGCCGCGCCAAGACCGGTGAAGGCGTTGTAGAGCGCCTGCCCGCCCGGCACGCCGCTGCCTCCCTGACGGAGCACCCGCTCCGTCAATTCGCCGCTGAGGATCCCGAGCGCCGCGCTGCTCAGGCTGCCCCGCTCGGCAATCGTCAGCCCCGAGGCCTCGATGCCCAGCGCCTTGAGCACGCCGCCGTGGGCATTGTCCAGGCGGGCGGCCAGGCCCTCCTGGGCCGCGCGGATCTGCTGCAGATAGAGGTCGTCCCGCGCGACGCCGCCGGCATCGAGGATCGACGCCGCGATGGCGACATGGCGATTGAGCCCGAACAGGGCGACGCCGAATCCCGTGCCGAGCAGATCCTCGAGGGCGGCGTGGCGGTCGGGCCCGAATATGAGTTCACCGACGATGTTGCTGCGTGGAGCCATGTGCTCGGTCCGGAAGTCGCCCTCGAAGACATCGCGCACGAACTGCCGGTCGGCCGGCATCCCGACGCGCGCGCCTGATGCCGCTGCCGCTCGGTGGATTGTCTCCGAGCCGAAATCCATGCCGTAGCGGTTGAGCAGTTCGAGCGTGCTGCTCAGGGCCTGCCGCTCCTCGGGAGACAGGGGTGGTCGCTGGAGTGCCGCTTCCAGCACCCGCCGGGCATCGGCATTGGTGCGCACGGGTCGAGCGCCCGGTTCGAGTGCGGCGTTGAGTTGCTGGATGCCGCCGGCGATCGCCGAGACCGGGTCGCCGTGGTTGCGATACCGGCCGGCGGGGTCGCGGCTCTGGATGGCGAGGTCGTAGGGATTGGCCCCGCTCAGGTAATCCTCCCGATTGATCGATCTCGCGATGGCCCGGTCACCCTCGTTGTAGGCGCTGCCGGCAGCGAGGGCAGCCGTGAAGTCATGCAGCGGAATCTTCAGACCGGACAGATTGAGCACGACCTCGCCCGAACGGGGGTCGAGCGTCGCGGTGCCCCGCCAGGCGAGCCCGTACTCGCTGCCACCCACGCTGGCCAGTTGCAGGCCCTTCTCGAAGGCTTCCCCGGCCCGTCTGACCGTCGGGTTGCCAGAGCGCTGCATGACCTCGGCCGCGCCCTTCATCGCGCTGGGCGGGCCGAAGAAGCCCGCATTCACGCTCAGGCCGTTTGCCGCCTGGCGCAGATTGGTGTCACCGCCGCGCACATTGAGGAACAGGGTCGCCGCGCCCGCCTGGCCGGGAACGCCGAGGTCCTTGAGCTTGCTGGCCCAGGTCAGGCCGTCCTCGCGCCGCACGCCCTGGCCGGAGAGCGAGTACTGCACGGTCTCCACCCGGTTGAAGGTCAGGGGGCCCCACTTCACGGTATCGCCCTTGTGGGAGATGAAGTGGGTCGCCGACCCGGTCAGCGGATTGACGAGCGCGAAGTCGCGTCGATGGGCCTGGTTCAGGCCTCCCAGGGTGTAGACGAGCGCATCCGGCGCCGCTGCCCCGAGCACATCGCCGATGTCCACCGGGTCTGTCGGCTTCACCGCCGCCGCTCGAGCCTCGCCGGTCGACAAGGGCCAGACACCACTGATCGCGCCGGCGCCATGCGCCTGCGCCACCCACTGCCGGATCGATTCCCGGTTGGTGGCCGCGCTGGCGGGTACGGCATACGTCGCGGTCTGAGTCTGGACCGCGGAGTAGCCGTTGTCGGTGTAACCCAGCTTCACCTGGTAATCGCGATCCTCGCCCCGGAAGCCGAGGTAGCTCTGGAACCGGAACTGCCCGAGGGCGCCCAGTTCCCGCGAGGCCGACGCGGGCGCCGAGACTGCCGCACCGCGGCCGGCCTGCGCCAGCAGGACCTGGGCGGCCTGCTCGGCCGCCTGCTCCTGCGCAGGGTCAGCGACACGGGGCGGCGCCTCCTCGGCGGCAGGCGGCAGCACGCGCGGCGTGCCAATGGCATTGATCGTCACGATGTTGTTCCCCTCATGGCGGATGGATGGCCCATGGCAGCAAGGCCACCGGCGCGCTCCGCTCGCGTGTGGCCGGCAACACGGCACCGGACCGCTCAGGGTGGCAAAAGTCGTGAAGAACCGACAAGCTGGGGCCCGCCCCAGACAGGGCGAACCCGAGCCGGGGCCTGCACCGAACCATCAGGCGCTCGACAGCACCGACCCGGGCACCACTGCGCTATCCCGGAGACACTCATGCGATACCTCGCCTGCCTTTCGGCCGCTGCGGCCATGCTCATCGCCCCGCTCGCGGCCACCGCCCAGACCGACTGGCCGCAAAAGCCGATCACCCTGGTCGTGCCCTACCCGCCCGGCGGCGTGAACGATGCCGTGGCGCGCGGGTATGCCACCCGGCTGGCTGCCGAGCTGGGCAAGCCCGTGCTGATCGACAACCGGGCCGGCGCGGCCACCACCGTGGCCTCCAACCACGTGGCCCGGGCGGCCCCCGACGGCTACACCATCTACGCGGCGGGCACCTCGCTCGTCATCAATCCCACGCTCACCGGGCAGGTCCAGTACGACCCGAACCGCAGCTTCGAGCTGGTCTCGCTGATGTCGTTCACGCCCTTCATCCTGCATGTGAACACGGCGTTTCCGGCCCGCACCATGAACGAGCTGATCGCCCATGTGAAGGCCAATCCGGGCAAGTTCAACATCGCCAGCTCCGGCATCGGCGCCACCAACCACCTCATCGCCGAGATGCTCAAGCAGGAGACCGGCATCGACCTGACGCACGTGCCCTACAAGGGCGGCGCGCAGGCCGGGCAGGACGTGGCCGCCGGTCAGGCGCAGATGATGTTCTCGGCGGCGCTCGAGGCGCGGCCCGTGCTGGCCACCGGCAAGACCCGCGCCCTTGCCATCACCAGCGGCGCGCGCTCGCCGGCATTCCCCGACATCCCGACCATGGCCGAGGCCACCGGCAAGCGCGATTTCGTGGTGACCTTCTGGCAGGGCATGGTCGTGCCGGCCGGCACGCCCCGGCCGATCATCGACCGGCTTCAGAAGGCGATCGCGAAGGTGGCCGCCGATCCCGAGATGATCGAGCAGTTCAAGCCGCAGGGGGTCGAGATCCGCGCCTCCACGGCGGCGGAGTTCAAGGAGTTCATGGCCCGCGAGGAGGCTCGCTGGGTGAAGCTGATCCGCGAGCGCAACATCAAGCCGGAGTGAGCGCCGGGGGCCGCTGCGCGACGCGACCCTGTCAGCGGGACACTGACAGCGGGGCCCTGACAGCCGAGGCCCGGGCCGCCCGGGCCGGCCGCCTCAGCGCAGCTCGGCCAGCGTGGCGTCGAGCAGGGCGCGGGCGATGCTCAGCGGCGGCGGCAGCTGCGGCAGGTTCTCGGGGGTGAACCACTGCGCGTCGGCGAGTTCGGCCGGGTCATGGCGCATCTCGCCACCCGCGTACTCGGCCTGGAAGGCGATCATCAGCGAGTTGGGGAAGGGCCAGCTCTGGCTGCCGAAGTAGCGCAGGTTGGTCACCTCCACATTGACTTCCTCGCGCACTTCGCGGATGACCGCCTCCTCGATGGTCTCGCCGGCCTCCAGGAAGCCGGCCAGCGCGCTGTAGCGGCCGGGCGGGAAGTTCACGCCGCGGCCCAGCAGCAGTTCGCGGCCGCGGGTGACCAGCACCATCATGGCCGGCGAGATGCGCGGGTACACGGTCAGGTTGCAGGCCGGGCAGCGCTTGGCGCGCTCGTTCTCGGCCTGCTCGGTGCGGGTGCCGCAGGCGCCGCAGAAGCGGTGGGTGCGGTCCCATTCGAGCACCTGCACCGCCCGCATGGCGATGGCCAGCGTAGCGTCATCGATCACGCCGAACCAGCTGCGCAGATTGGATGCCTTCAGGCCCGGGGGCAGCGATCGCGGCGAGATGTCGTCATCAAGCGCCACCGCCACATGCTGGCGGCCTTCATGCTCGCCGATGCCGTGGAAGCGCGCGGCGCGCAGGCCCTCGCCACGGTAGAAGCGCCAGGGCAGTGCGCCCGGCGAGTCGCTGAACAGCACCATGGAATCGCGCACGAAGACATGGGCGATGGCATCGTCGTGCAGCTCAAGGTTCAGCGCGGGGTTGAAGCCGGCGGGGGTGCGGATCATGGGCGGGCTCGCAGGGTAGGCAGAACGCGGGCGGGGCTCGGAAGGCGGGGCGCCGAGAGGCGCGGTACAGCCGGGCAATGATACCGGCGCAGGCGCGGGCCGACCCGGCCGGCGCACCGCGCGCGGTCCGCTCCACGGCTCAGGTGATGCGCACGCCGAGATCGGGCAGGCCGTCGATGTGGCAATCGATGCGGTCACCGCGCACCACCGGCCCGACGTTCTCGGGCGTGCCCGAGTAGATGATGTCGCCCGGCATGAGCTCGAAGGCCTCGGAGAGCTTGCTGATCTGCTCGGCCACGCTCCAGATCATCTGGTTGAGATTGGCGTTCTGCTTGGTCTGGCCGTTCACCTTGAGCCAGATCGCGCCCTGCGTGAAATGGCCGGTGCGCGTGGCCAGGTGCAGCGGGCCGATCGGCGCAGAGCGGTCGAAGCTCTTGCCGATTTCCCAGGGCTTCTTCTGGTCGCCCATGAAGCGCTGCAGGTCGCGCCGGGTCATGTCCAGGCCCAGCGCGTAGGCATAGACCAGATCGAGCGCGCGCTCGATCGGCACATCGCGCCCGCCCTTGTGCAGGGCGGCCACCAGCTCGACCTCGTAGTGGTAGTTGCGGGTCAGTGGCGGATAGGGATGGTCGGCCAGCGTGCCCGGGGCCACGAACTGGATGGCATCGGTGGGCTTCTGGAAGAAGAACGGCGGCTCGCGGGTGGGGTCCGAGCCCATCTCGCGGGCATGGGCCGCGTAGTTGCGGCCGATGCAGTAGATGCGCCGCACCGGGAACACCATGTCGGAGCCGGCGATGGGAATGGTGGTGCCGGGCACGGCAAAGGGCGTGCGCGGCGACTGCGAGGCGGTGCCGGGCAGGGCGCAGCCGGCCAGGGCACCGGTGGCCATCGCGGCCGCGGTGCCGATCATCGAGCGTCGTTCCATGGCGGTCCTTGAGGAGGGGTCAGCTGGCGTAGGGGGCAAGGCCGGCCTCGCGCGCGGTGATCTGCAGGGCGAGGAAGCGGGAATAGATGCGGCACTGCGCGAGGCTGCCGGCGATGAACCACAGGCCGGGCTGCGCCGTGGGCCGCCACAGGTTGCGCAGCTCGCCATCGGCATCGACACCCCACACCCGGCCGATGCGATCGGCCAGCGCATCGCCCAGGCTGCGGCGCACCACCTCCTGCTGGTTGTGATAACCGGTGGCCATCACCAGCAGCTCGGCGGGCAGCACGCGGCCGTCCTTCAGGCGCAGGCCCTCGGGCACGAAGCGCTCGGCATCCTCGTGCTGCACCAGGCCGATGCGGCCCTGCGCGATCAGGTCGGAGCAGCCGACATTGAAGTAGTAGCCCCCGCCGCGGCGCAGGTACATCATCTGGAAGCCGGTGCGGTCCTCGCCCTCGGTGAGGCGAAAGCCGCGCGCGGCCAGCCCTTGCAGCAGCGCGCGATCGGCCTCGCGCGAGACCGCGGTGGACAGCTGGTAGGCGTGGCGCAGCACCGGGTAGGGCATGGCGGTGGCGAGCAGGTCGCAGTCGTCGGTGGGCATGCCCTCGGCATAGAGCGCGTACACCCGCTGCGCTTCCTGGATGCTCACCACGTAGGTGGGGCTGCGCTGGATCAGCGTCACCTGCGCGCCGGCGGCATGCAGGTCCTGGGCGACGTCATGGCCGCTGTTGCCGGTGCCCAGCACCAGCGCGTGGCGCCCCTTCCAGGCCGCGCCGCTGGTGTAACTGCCGGAGTGCATCACGGTGCCCGCGAAACTGGCCAGCCCGGGCTGGTCGGGCATCACCGGGATGGCGCTCACCCCGGTGGCGAACACCACATGACGCGGCCGCATCACCCGCTGCGAGCCATCGGCCCGGCGCAGCGTGAGCGTCCAGTGCCCGGCCTGCGCGTCATGGCTGCCCGACACCAGCTCGGTGCCGGTCCATACCCGCAGATCGAGGCTGTCCACGTACGACTCGAACCAGTTGGCGAGCTTGTCCTTGGGGATGAACACCGGCCAGGTGGTCGGGAAGGGCATGTAGGGCAGGTGATTGACATGCACCTCGTTGTGCAGCGTGAGCGAGTGATAGCGGTGCCGCCAGTTGTCGCCCACGCGCGCCTCGCGGTCGACCACCAGGGTGTCCACGCCGAGCTGGCCCAGGCGCGCCGCGATCGACAGCCCGGCCTGGCCCGCGCCGACCACCAGCACCGCCGGATCATGGTCCTCGAAGCGGGCCGCGCGCCGGCGCTTGTCTTCCCAGTTCTCGGCGCCGAAGTCGCGCAGGTAGTGGTCGCGGCCCTGCGAGCCGCAGGCATTGCTCGCCTCCTCGTGGCCGCGCAGCGAGCGCAGGCTGAGCAGCACGATCCAGGCGCGCAGGCCGCCCGGCGCGTCGGGGTCGTCGATCAGGCGCAGCACGCCCGCGCCGCTGCCGTGGGCGGTGTCGAAGTCGATCATCGCCTCGAGCACGTCGCGGCCGGCGCGGTGCACACGGCGCGGCGCGGTGCGGCCGGCCGCCACGCGCAGCGCCCGCAGACCGGCCGCGGGCAGGCACTCGGCCAGCAGCGCGGCCACCGCGGCGCGGCCGCTCACGGTGCGCACCTGCCAGCCCAGGGCCACCAGGTCGCGCAGATGGCCCTCGGGCTCGAAGAGCGCCGCCACCGCCGCGGCATCGCCGCGGGCCAGGGCCTGGTTGCAGGCGTCGAGCCAGTCCGCCAGCGCGGTGGCGACAGGGGTCTGGGCGGGGACGATGCGGTCCATCGGGCTCTCCGGGCGGGTCGGGTTGGCCGGCACCGCGCGCGGCGGGCTCCAACCGGGGCAAGGCCGACAGTCTAGCCGCCCGACCACGCCGGCCGGTCGCCCGATTTCATCGATCGAACCAATCGGCGGGGCCGGTCGCCGGGCCGGTACACTGCGTCTGCCGCGCCCCGAGGGCGCCCCCTGCCGCCCGCCTCACCCGTCGCCGCCGCGCCGCACCACCCCTCCGATGAAGATCTTCCACGGCTGGAAAATGGCCGGCGCCAGCGCCGGCATCCAGATGCTGCACGCGGCGCTGCTGCACCAGTCCTTCGGCGCCTACTTCTCGATCCTCATCGAGCAGAAGGGCTGGAGCAAGACCTCGCTGTCGGCGGCCTCGGCCATGCAGTCGGCCGAGACCGCGATCATCGGCCCGGCCATGGGCTGGCTGATCGACAGGTTCGGCCCGCAAAACATGATCCGGGCCGGCATCATCACCTTCGGCGTGGGCCTCATGCTCTTCAGCCAGATCGATTCCCTGCCCGGCCTGTATGCCGCGGTGCTGGTGATCGCGCTGGGGTCCAGCCTGTCGGGCTACTTTCCGCTGAACATCGCGCTCATCCACTGGTTCGAGCGCAAGCGCGCCCGCGCCCTGTCCATCTCGGGCCTGGGCCTGGCGCTGGGCGGCATCCTGGTGCCGCTGGTGGCCTGGAGCATGCAGCACTTCGGCTGGCGCGCCACCGCCTTCGGCTCGGGCGTGCTGATGATCGCGCTGGGCTGGCCGATGGCGCGGCTGTTCAAGCGGCGGCCCTCCGATATCGGCGAGACCCTCGACGGCCTGCCCCCGCCCGCGCCAGGCGAGGCCGCCAACGCCGAGCAGGGCTCACCGCAGCGCGAGTTCACCGCCCGCGAGGCGCTGCGCACCAGCGCCTTCTGGCTGCTCTCGCTGGGCCACGGCTTCGCCCTGTTCGTGGTCACCGCGGTGAACGTGCATGCCATCAACCACATGCGGCAGGCGCTCGGCTACAGCGTGTCGCAGGCGGCGGTGGTCATCATGATCATGACCGCCTGCCAGGTGGCCGGCGTGCTGATCGGCGGCGCGGTGGGCGACCGCTACAGCAAGCGCTGGATGTGCGCGGTCTGCATGCTCATGCACGCCGCCGGCCTGCTGATGCTCACCTTCGCCACCGGCCCGGTCATGCTCACCGCCTTCGCGGTGCTGCACGGCCTGGCCTGGGGCGTGCGCGGCCCCTTCATGCAGGCCATCCGGGCCGACTACTTCGGGCGCCGCTCGATCGGCATGATCCTGGGCCTGTCCTCGGTGATCATCGCCATCGGCCAGATCGGCGGGCCGATGGTGGCGGGCATCCTGGGCGACGCCACCGGCAACTACCGCGCCGGCTTCACCGTGCTGGCGCTGCTGGCTGGCGCGGGTTCGCTGCTGTTCGCGCTGGCGCGGCGGCCGGCGCCGCCGGCCTGAGCGGGGCGGCTCGGCCCCGAACCCCGCCCTCAGGTACCCACCACCCCCCCATCCACGCGCCGCACCGCCACGGCGGCCGAGCGCGGCCGGCCATCGGGGCGGAAGTCGGGCCAGTTGGAGAGCTGACGCGGATTGGCCGGGTCGGTGCCCAGCGCACCGCGTTCGCCGGGGTGCTGGATGTTCACGAACAGCGTGCGGCCATCGGGGCTCATGCAGCCGCCGGTGAGCTCGCAGCCGCGCGGCCCGGTGAGAAAGCGGCGCGCCTCGCGCGTGACCGGATCGACCGCCAGCACCTGGTTGTTGCCGTAGATGGCGTGGTCGTCCTTGAGCAGCGCGCTGGGCGAGACATCGGTCTGCACCCACATCACGCCACGGCCATCGATGAACAGGCCGTCGGGCGAGGCGAACAGATCGCCACGGATGTTGCCGCGCTGGCCGGGGTCGGCGTGTGCCGGATCGCCCGCCAGGATGAAGGTCTCCCAGCGAAAGCGCAGCGCGGCGTGGTCGGCGCCCTCCTCGGTCCAGCGCATGATGTGACCGTAGCGATTGGGCGCGCGCGGATTGGCCGGGTTGGCGCCCTCGGCGCCGTCGCGGCCGCGCCCGACGTTGTTGGTGAGGGTGACGTACATGTCGCCGGTGAGTGGGTGGCGGGCCACCCACTCCGGCCGGTCCATGCGGGTGGCGCCCACCCGGTCGGCCGCGGCGCGCGCGAATATCACCACCGCGGCCTGCGAGTCGAAGCCGGCCTCGGCGGTGAGACCGTTGCGGCCATGCACGAGCTCCACCCACTCGCCGCTGCCGTCGGGATTGCAGCGCGCCACATGCAGGGTGCCCTCGTCGAGCAGGCCGGCGTTGGCGGCGCGGTCGGCGGGGTTCCAGGGCCGGCTGCTCACGAACTTGTAGAGGTACTCGAAGCCGCGGTCATCGCCGGTGTAGACCGCCACCCGACCATCCTTGCAGACCGTGACCGTGGCGCCCTCGTGGGAGCAGCGGCCGAGCGCGGTGCGCTTGACCGGCACCGAGGTCGGGTCGAAGGGATCGATCTCCACCACCCACCCGAAGTGGTTGGCCTCGTTGCGATTGCGGTTGAGGTCGAAGCGGGGGTCGGCCTCGCCCCAGCGGAACGAGAAGCGCACCTTGGGGCTGAGCTCGTAGCGCTCCTCGAAGGCGGTGGGCTGCGCCGGCGCCTTGAAGTGGAAGCTGAAGTTCTCCTCGCAGGTGAGGTAGGTGCCCCAGGGCGTGAAGCCGTTGGCGCAGTTGTTCATGGTGCCGAACGCCTCGCGGCCCGTCGGGCTCCCCGCGGTGCGCATCAGCGGATGACCAGCTGCCGGCCCGCCGATGCGCATGGGCGTGTTGGCGTGGATGCGCCGCGCGTAGCCCGAGGGCCGCACCAGCGACCAGCGACCGTCGACCAGGCGGATCTCCTGCACCGAGCAGCCCACCGAGGCCTGCGACTTGCGCACCTTGGCCAGCGACCAGTTGGCCATGCCGTCGGGGAACAGGCCGTTGTTGTCGGGGTACTCGTGGTTCATCACCAGCAGCCCGTGCGTGGCATTGCTCGAGCCGAGCGGCAGCGGGAAGAAGTGCATGCCGTCGTGATGCGTGCCCGACTGCAGCTCCTGGTCCTGCGCGCTGTTGCCGGCATTCCACTGGAAGGCCGGCATGCCGCGCAGGTCGCCGATCGGGTCGCCCCAGGCCACCAGCACCTCGGCGCGATAGCCCTCGGGCACCCGCACCGCGTCATCGGCCGAGACCGGGATGCCGGTGAAGCCGAGCAGCGGGCCGGCCGGCGCGCCCGATGACGCGCCCGGCAGCGCCGCGCAGCCCTCCAGGGCGAGCACCGAGGCCAGCGAGGCCGCGGTGGCGCCGCCCAGCCAGGTGCGCCGCTGCGGGTTGGCGATCAGCTCACCGATGCTGGGTTGCGTGGACGGATTGGGCGTGCCGGCAAAGGGCTCGAAGAACCTGCTCATGGGTTCGCTCCGAAGGAAAGGGCGCGGGCGCGGCGGCCAGGGCCGGCCGAGGGGAACGAGAGCGATGCTACCGCGGCCGCAGCCAGCGCAAACCGCGGCTCAGCCCACCACCGTGCCGAAGAGCGCGCCCACCGCCGCGGTGACCGCCATGGCGAACGCCCCCCACAGCGTGACCCGCAACGCGGCTCGAACGGGGGGCGCGCCGCCGGCACGCGCAGCCACCGCGCCGAGCAGCGCGAGAAACACCAGCGCCGATCCGGCCACCGCGGCATCGAGCATGGCACGAGGCGCGAGCGCGGCCACCGCCAGCGGCAGCAGCGCCCCGGCCGAGAAGCTGCCCGCCGACGCGAGGGCGGCCTGCACCGGGCGCGCGCCCAGGGTTTCGGAGATGCCGAGTTCGTCACGGGCGTGCGCGCCCAGCGCGTCTCGGGCGGAGAGCTGCTCGGCCACCCGCGCCGCCAGCGCCGGGTCGAGGCCGCGGGCCATGTAGATGCCGGTGAGCTCGCGCAGCTCACCGGCGCTGTCGGTGGCGAGCTCGTCACGCTCGCGGGCCAGATCGGCCTGCTCGGTGTCGGCCTGCGAGTGCACCGACACATACTCGCCAGCGGCCATGGACATCGCGCCGGCGGCCAGCGCCGCCACGCCCGCGGCGAGCAGGGCCGGCCGATCGGCCTGGGTGGCCGCCACCCCGAGGATGAGGCTGGCGGTGGACACGATGCCGTCATTGGCCCCGAGCACCGCCGCGCGCAGCCAGCCGATGCGCTCGGTGCGATGGCTTTCGCGGTGGCGCGGTCGCATCAATGCAGGCCCGGTTTCATCACGGCAGCATACCCGGTCGCCGGGCGCTTTCGGAACGGCCCGGCGCGGCCGACGCCTATCATCGGGCGGTCATCAGTCTCTCCACGGAATCCCATGCGTACCCTCTTCTCCCCCGAGCACGAGCAGTTCCGCGACCAGGTGCGCCGCTTCTGCGAGCGCGAGATCGCGCCCCACTACCGCGAGTGGGAGAAGGCCGGCCACAGCCCGCGCGCCTTCTGGCGCAAGGCGGGCGAGCATGGCGTGCTGTGCACCACCATCCCCACCGAATACGGCGGGCCGGGCGGCGACTTCCTGCACGCCTGCATCGTCACCGAGGAGATGGTGCGCGTGGGCGCCAACCTGGGCATCCCGGTGCACTCGGACATGGTCTCGCCCTACCTGCTGCATTACGGCAGCGAGGCGCTCAAGCAGCGGCTGCTGCCCAAGCTGTGCGCCGGCGAGATCATCGGCTCCATCGCCATGACCGAGCCGGGCACCGGCAGCGACCTCAAGAGCATCCGCACCCACGCAGTGCGCGATGGCGACGAGTGGGTGATCAGCGGCCAGAAGGTATGGATCACCAACGGCTTCAACTGCGGCGTGGTGCTGGTGGCCTGCAAGACCGATCCGGCCGCCGGCGCCAAGGGCGTGTCGCTGATCGCGGTCGAGGAAGGCACGCCTGGCTTCACGCGCAGCCAGCCCATGGACAAGATCGGCCTGAAGGCGCAGGACACCGCCGAGCTCTTCTTCGATGGCGTGCGAGTGCCGGCCAGCAACCTGGTGGGCGAGGAGGGCCGCGGCTTCATCTACCTGATGGAGCAGCTGCCCCAGGAGCGGCTGGTGATCGCGATGCGCTCGGCCGCCACGCTCGAGACCCAGCTCGAGGCGACCATCCGCTACACCACCGACCGCAAGGTGTTCGGCAACCCGATCATCGGGTTCCAGAACACCCGCTTCAAGCTGGCCGAGGCCAAGGCCTACATCACCATGCTGCGCAGCTTCGTCGACCAGTGCGCGGCCGAGCACATGGCCGGCGGCATCAGCAGCGAGAAGGCGGCCATGGCCAAGCTGGTGGCCACCGAGACCATGGGCCGCTTCCTCGACGAGTTCCTGCAGCTGCACGGCGGCTACGGCTACAGCGCCGAGTACGGCATCGGCCGCGCCTGGGTCGACGCCCGGGTCTCTCGCATCGCCGGCGGCGCCTCCGAGGTGCTGCGCGACATCATCAGCCGCAACCTCGGCACGGGGGCAGCATGAGCACCGCCACACGCGATTTCTCGGGACTGCACGCCGCCATGCGCGCGGCCGTGGCCGGTGAGCTGCTCGCCGGCGTGTCCTCGGCGGTGCTGATCGGCCACGAGGTGGTCGACCAGCACTGCACGGGCTGGGCCGATCGCGAGCGCGGCGAGGCCCTGCGCCCTGATCACCTGTTCCGCATGTTCTCGAGCACCAAGCTGATCGCGTCGTGCGCGGCGCTCATGCTGGTCGACGAGGGCAGGGTGGCTCTCGACGCCCCCATCGAGGAGCACCTGCCGCAGCTCGCGCGCCGCCGCGTGCTGCGGCTCGGCGCCACCTCGCTCGAGGACACCGAGCCGGCACGGCGCTCGATCACGCTGCGCCACCTGCTGTGCCACGGCTCGGGCCTGGGCTACGGCCTGCTCGACCCCGGCACGCTGCTCTACCAGGCCTTCATCGACCACAAGGTGCGCGACGAGACCACGCCGCTGTCGGTCATGATGGACCGGCTCGAGCCGCTGCCGCTCTACTTCCACCCCGGCGAGAGCTGGGCCTACTCCATCGCCAGCGATGTGCTCGGGCGGCTGGTGGAGGTGGTGAGTGGTCAGGCCTTCGACGTGTTCCTGCGCGAGCGCATCTTCGGGCCGCTGGGCATGCACGACACCGGTTTCGTGGTGCCGCCCGGCGGCGCGGACCGGCTGGTGGCCCACTACCGGGGCGCGAGCCTGAACCGGCCGCTCAAGCCCGGCCTCACCCGCATGGAGAACGTGCCCTGGCGCGGCGCGCACCTCACGCCGGTGCCCCGGCTCTCGGGCGGCGGCGGACTGGTCTCCACCCTGCCCGACACCATCGCGTTCATCCGCAGCCTGATGCCCGGTGGCCCGCACCTGCTCGCGCCCGAGACGCAGGCGATGATGATGCGCAATCATCTCGCCGAGGGCGCCTACGCCGGCTTTCCGGGCCCGATCCCGGGCAAGGGCTACGGCCTGGGCGGCGCGGTCACGCTGGCCGAGGCGCCCGGCGATCCGCCCGACTCGGTCGATGAATTCCAGTGGGGCGGCATGGCCGGCACCCACTGGTGGATCAATCCGCGCCGCGGCATTGCCGGCGTGGTGATGGCCCAGCGCGACATCGCCTTCTGGCACCCGTTCTCGTTCGAGATGAAGCGCGCGGCCTACGCGGCCCTGGGCTGAAGCCCTGACCGGGCGCCGGCCAGGAGCCGGCGCGCCGCGCGCCTGCGTCAGAACACCGCCGACGCGCCGCCGTCGATGTTGATGCTCGAGCCGGTGACGAAGCTCGCCATGTCGGACACCAGGAAGGTGATCACGCTGGCGGCCTCCTCGGCCCGGCCCACGCGGCCCAGCGGCACGGTCTTGCCGATCGTGGCGTAGTGGGTCTCGAGGTCGACGCCGGCGGCAGCGGCCTTGGTCTCGTGCTGGCCCGCCCGCACCAGGCCGATGCACACCGAGTTCACCAGGATGTTGTCGGGCGCGTACTCCTTGGAGAGCGCCTTGGTCATGGCCTGGCCGGCCGCGCGCGTGACCGTGGTGGGCATGGTGCGCGCCCCGGGCTGCTTGGCGCCGATGTTGGTCACGTTCACGATGCGACCGCCGCCACGCTGGCGGATGTGCGGGATGGCCTCGCGCACCAGCCGAACCGCGGCGAAGAGCTTCAGGTCGAAGTCGGCCTGCCAGGCGGTGTCGGTCACCGACTCGAAGGCGCCGGTGGCCGAGGTGCCGGCATTGTTGATCACGATGTCGATGCCGCCGAAGGCCTTGAGCGCCTCGGCCACGATGCGCTGCGCTTCGCCGGGCTGGGCCACGTCGGCGGCCACGGTGTGCACCGCGCCGCCGGCGGCGCGGATGCCGGCGGCCACGGCGTCGAGCCGCGGCTGGCCGCGGGCAACGATGACCACGCGCGCGCCTTCGGCGGCCAGCCGCTCGGCGGTGGCCTTGCCGATGCCCTGCGTGCCGCCGGTGATGATCGCCACCTTGCCGGTGAGTCCGAGATCCATGGGTGTCTCCTGGTTTCGTTGGGAAGGAATCAGGCGCCGCGCTTGAGGCGCTCGTTCTGCGGGAACATGAAGCGGCGGGCCTCGTCGTCGTTCTCGGTCTTGAAGGCGTGGGAGGCCTTGAGCTTCTCGGCGCGCTGCGCGGCCGGACGGGCGTTGACCTCGTCGAGCAGGCGGCGCACGTTCGGGTACTGCGCCCAGTGCTGCTCGCCGCCGAGCACAAAGGGCAGCAGCCGCGCCCAGCCCCACACCGCCATGTCGACGATGCCGTACTGGCCGCCCACCATGTAGGGATGGGCCACGAGCCGGTCCTCGATGAGCTTCCAGTGGCGATGGGCCTCGTAGTCGTAGCGGTTGAGCGCGTATTCCTTCGGCTCGGGGGCGGCATGGCGGAAGTGCACCGACTGGCCCGAGAAGGGGCCGATGCCGCTGGCCACGAACATCAGCCAGGACAGCATCTCGCCGCGGCCGACCGCGTCGGACACCGGCGGCACGAAGCGGCCGGCCTTGTCGGCCAGATAGAGCAGGATGGCATTGCTGTCGAAGATGACGGCATCGCCATCGACGAGCGCGGGCACCTTGCCGTTGGGATTCACCTGCAGGTAGGCGGGCGCGAACTGCTCGCCCTTGCGGGTGTCCACGGGCACGCCCTGGTAGGGCAGGCCAAGCTCCTCGAGGAGCAGGGCCACCTTCATGGGGTTGGGGGCGGCGTTGAAGTAGAAGCGGATCATGGCGTGAGCTCGCTGAAAGCGGTGGAGGGAAGAACGCCGCGCATTCTGCGCCAGCCGGGCGGCTCGCGCGCGCTAGTCCCGTCCGGCCAGCCGGTGCAGCGTGGCCGCGGCCGCCAGCCCGATCAGGCCGACGCTGCCAAAGGCCAGCCCCCAGGCGAGCAGCGACTGCCTTCCCCCCGCGGCATCGAGCACCGTGCCCAGCAGCACCGGCCCCACGAAGGAGCCCACCGAGGCCACCATGGTGTAGAAGGCCACGGTCGCGCCGCGGCGCGCCGGATCGGCGCGAGACATCATGCCCGCCGAGAGCGTGCCGCTGTCGGCCAGCACCAGGATGTTGTGGAGCACCAGCGGCCCGCAGAAGAAGACCCAGAAGGGCAGGGCCGCCGCGAAGCCCACCGACAGCGCCACCAGCGCCGAGAGCACCATCACCACCACCGACACCCGGGCCAGGCCGTGACGCGCGCCGATCGCCCCGCCGATCACGCCGCTGGGCACGCCCAGCAGGATCAGCAGGGTGGCCACCAGCGACAGGTTCCAGGCCGGCGCCGCGCCGGGATGCAGCGACACCGCGAAGGCGAGAAAGGCCACCGTCCAGCCACGCATGGCCAGCAGCTCGACCGTGTGGGAAAAGCCGCCGGCCACGAAGCCCATCGCGCCCCGGTTGCCGGTGACGGCACGCCAGCCGAAGAGGCCCGCCTCGCGCGCGCCGCCGGCCGCCCCGGGCTTGCCCGCGCCAGACGGCTTTGCCGGCTTCAGCACGAAGAGCACCAGCGCCGCGGCCACGAGGTTGCTGAGCACCGGCACCGCGAAGGCCCAGCGCCAGCCTGCCCAGCCCGCCACCAGACCGGCCAGCGCCACCGACAGGCTCGAGCAGATCGAGAAGCTCGACACGTAGGTGGCGGTGGCGCGCGCCTGATCGGCCGGGGCCAGCCGATCGGCCATCGCCTTGATGCCCGGCATGTACGACAGCACGTAGCCCACGCCGGCCAGGCCGCGGAAGAACATGCCCGACACGAGCCCGTCGGCGAACAGGCCGAAGCCCGCGTAACCGACGATGTTGCACACCGTGCCGGCCAGCAGCACCCACCGGGTATCGACCCGGTCGGTGAGCGCGATGGCCGGTGAGGCGAGCAGCGAGCACAGCGACATCACGCCGAGCAGCCAGCCCGCCTGGGTTTCGCTCAGCTGCCACAGGTCCATGAACCCGGGCAGCAGCGCCGCGACACCGTGGAACCCCAGCACCGTGAGGCCGAGGTAGGTGCACATCAGCGCCGTGAGCGCGCGGGGACTCACTCCGGCTCGAAACCCGCGGCCTTCATCGAGGCCAGGAACTGCTGGAACTGGCGGGTCTGGTAGGTGGCGAGCTCAGCCGGCGTGGAGGTCTGCACCTCCAGGCCCAGGCCCACCAGGCGCTGGCGCATCTCGGGGGCATCGAGAATGGCGCGCAGCTCCTTGTTCCAGAGATTGACCAGGGCCGGGCTCATCTTGCCCGGGCCGTAGAAGGCATAGAAGCCGTCGCTGGCGAGCTTGGGATAGCCCAGCTCGGCGATGGTGGGCAGGTCAGGCGCCGCCGAGGCCCGCTTGGGCGACGAGATGCAGATGATGCGCAGCTTGTCGGCCCGATGGTGGGTGAGGAAGTCGGTGAGGCCGCCGCAGCCCGCCGGCGCATGGCCCGCGGAGAGATCGGCGATCAGCGGGGCCGCGCCCTTGTAGGCCACCGGCTCCAGAGGAATGCCGATCGCCTGACCGATCTCCACGCCGAAGAAGTGCGTGGAGCTGCCCATGGCGGTGGAGCCGAAGCTGTGCTTCTTCGGGTTCTTCTTGAGCCACTCGATGTACTCGGGCAGGGTCTTGGCGCCGATGGTGGGCGAGACCACGTAGACCGTGGCCACGGTGCCCGCCATGGTGATGGTGGAGAGGTCCTTGTCGAGGTCGTAGGGCAGCGACTTCTTGGTGGCCTTCTGGGCCGTGGTGGCCGCGCTCGGGGCGTACAGGATCATGGAGCCATCGGTGGGGCCCTTGGCCACCACGTCATTGGCCAGGGTGCCGCTGGCGCCGGCCCGGTTCTCGACCAGCACGTTGATGCCCAGGCGCTCCTTGAGCTTCTCGGCAATGATGCGGCCCATCACGTCGGTGCCGCCGCCGGCGGGATAGCCGACGATCATGCGCACCGGGCCCGAGGGCAGCGACTGCGCCAGCGTGGGCGCGGGCAGGGCGCTGGCCAGGGCAGCGCCGCCGGCCAGGGTGAGGGCCTTGCGGCGGTTGACTTGGAAACTCATGAGACAGATCTCCGGGGTTGAAAGTGGCCGGGGTTGATAGAGGCGTTACTCCGGCTCGACGCCGGCGGCCTTCATGACCGAGGTCATGTAGGCGATCAGGTTGCTCTGGCGCGTGGTCATCTCGGGCGGCGTGGAGGTGAGCACGTCGAGGCCCACGCCGAGCAGGCGCTGCTTCGTGTCGGGCAGCTCGACCACCGCGCGCAGCTCCTTGTGCCAGAGACTGGCGAGGGCCGGACTCATCTTGGAGGAGGCGTAGAAGCCGTAGAAGCCCTCGTAGGCCAGCTTGGGGTAGCCGAGCTCCGAGATGGTGGGCAGATCGGGCGCCGCGGCCACGCGCTTGGGCGCGCTGACGGCGATGATGCGCATCTTGTCGGCGCGATGGTGGGTGAGGAAATCGGACACCCCGCCGCAACCGGCCGAGGCATGGCCGGCCGAGAGGTCGGCGATCAGCGGGCCCGCGCCCTTGTAGGCGATCGGCTCCAGAGGGATGCCGATCTCGCGGCCCATCAGCACCCCGAAGAAGTGGGTCATGCTGCCCATGGCGGTGGTGCCGAAGTTCTGCTTCCTGGGGTTCTTCTTGAGCCAGTCGAGGTACTCGGGGAAGGTCTTCACCCCGATGGTCGAGGACACCACGTAGGCCACCGATACGGTGCCGGTGAGACCCAGCGCCATCAGGTCCTTCTCGATGTCGTAGTTGAGCTGCTTGCGGGTCACGCGCTGGGCCACGGTGGTGGCGCTGGTGCCGTACATGAGCAGCGAGCCGTCGGTGGGCCCGTTCTTGAGCATCTCGCAGGCGAGATTGCCGCTGTTGCCGGGCCGGTTGTCGACGATGATGTTCAGGCCGGTCTTCTCCTTGAGCTTCTCGACGATGATGCGCGCCATCACGTCGGTGCCGCCGCCGGCCGGGAAGCCGACCAGCACGCGGATGGTGCCGGTGGGCAGAGACTGCGCCAGGGCATGGCGCGGCGCGGCGGCCACGGCCATGGCGCCGCCGGCGGCCGCCAGCGCTTTTCGTCTGCTGAAGCTGATGGTCATCGGGTGTCTCCTTGATTTCGATTTGAGCCGCCAGTTCGTCGACCGGCTGACGCATCCTGCGAAACTCGCGGGCGCCGACCGATCCTACCTGCGAAGCCCTCCAACGGGGCCTGCCGGCATTCCGGGATCGACGCGTTCTGGCCAGGGAGCCGCATGACCGCCTCACCACACTCCACACCCCCGGCCACCGGGGCTGCGCGCCGGCTGATCGCCGGCCCGACCGAACTCGCCGCGGGCCTGTTCCTGCTGGTGGTGGCCGCCCTGGCCTGGTGGTTCGGCCAGCCCCTGAAGGTGGGCACCGCCTACCGCATGGGGCCGGGCTACGTGCCCATCCTGCTTTCCTGGATCACCGGCGCCTTCGGCGCGGTGCTGGTGCTGAGCGCCCTGGTCTCGCGCGGGCCGGGCCTGGAGAAATGGCGGCTGCGCCCCATGGTGCTGGTGCTGGGCTCGCTGATCGTGTTCGCGCTGTGCATCGAGCGCACCGGCCTGCTGATCGCCTCGACGCTGGCGGTGGCGCTTTCCGCGCTGGCCGCCCCCTCGCCGCGGCTGCGCGAGATCGTGCTGCTCGCGGTGTGCATGGCGGGCTTCGCCTGTCTGCTCTTTCCCTTTGCCCTGAACCTGCCGCTGCGCATCCTGCCATGACCGATCTGCTCGCCAACCTCGCGCTGGGCTTCGGCGTCGCGCTCACCTGGCAGAACCTGCTCTACTGCCTGATCGGCACGCTGCTGGGCACGCTCATCGGCGTGCTGCCCGGCATCGGCCCGGTGACCACCATCGCCATGCTGCTGCCGATCACCTTCAAGCTCGAGCCGGCCAGCGCGCTGATCATGCTGGCGGGCATCTACTACGGCAGCCAGTACGGCGGCTCCACCACCGCCATCCTGGTCAACCTGCCCGGCGAGGCCTCGTCCATCGTCACCACCCTTGATGGCCACCAGATGGCGCGGCAGGGCCGCGCCGGCGACGCGCTGGCCATCGCGGCGCTGGGCTCCTTCCTGGCGGGCTGCGTGGGCACGCTGCTGATCGCCGCGGCGGGGCCGCCGCTGGCCGGCATGGCGCAGAAGTTCGGTCCTGCCGAGTACTTCTCGCTGATGGTGCTGGGCCTGGTGGCCGCGGTGGTGATGGCGCGCGGCTCGGTGATCAAGTCCTTCGCCATGATCTTCTTCGGGCTGCTGCTGGGCCTGATCGGCACCGATGTCGACACCGGCGCCATGCGCTACACCTTCGGGGTGGGCGAGCTCTCCGACGGCATCAGCTTCGTGGCGCTGGCCATGGGCCTGTTCGGCATCGCGGAGATTCTTCGCAACCTCGACAGCGACGAGACCGACCGCTCGGTGCTCGAATCCAAGGTCACCGGCCTGTGGCCCAGAGCCAGCGTGCTGCGCGAGGCCCTGCCGGCGGTGCTGCGCGGCACCGGCCTGGGCTCGGTGCTCGGGCTGCTGCCCGGCGGCGGCGCGGTGCTGGCCTCGTTCGCGGCCTACACCGTCGAGAAGAAGATCGCCCGCGATCCCTCGCGCTTCGGCAAGGGCGCGGTCGAGGGCGTGGCCGGCCCCGAGTCGGCCAACAACGCCGCGGCGCAGACCTCGTTCATCCCGATGCTCACCCTGGGCATCCCGTCCAACGCCGTCATGGCGCTGATGGTGGGCGCGATGATCATCCAGGGCATCGAACCCGGCCCCGAGGTGATGACCAAGCGGCCCGATCTCTTCTGGGGAATGATCGCCAGCATGTGGGTGGGCAACCTCATGCTCGTGATCATCAACCTGCCGATGATCGGCATGTGGGTGTCGCTGCTGCGGGTGCCCTACCGGCTGATGTTCCCGGCGATCGTGCTGTTCTGCTGCATCGGGGTCTACACCCTGAACAACTCCACGCTCGAGGTGATGATGGCCGCGGGCTTCGGCCTGATGGGCTACGGGCTGCTCAAGTTCGGCTTCGAGCCCACGCCGCTGCTGCTCGGCTTCGTGCTGGGCCCGCTCATGGAAGAGAACCTGCGCCGCGCCATGCGCTACGCGCAGGGCGACCCGGTGGTGTTCTTCGAGAGGCCGCTGAGCGCCACCCTGCTGGGCATTGCGGCGCTGCTGCTGGTGGTGGTGCTGCTGCCCGCCATCCGCCGCAAGCGCGAGGATGTGTTCACCGAGTAGACCGGCGGCGGGCTGCCGCCGCTAGCGCATGCCCGCGGCCAGGTCGAGCAGCAACTGGTCCACGTCATCGACGCGGATGAGGCCCAGCCGCGGGAACTCCATGTCCAGGATGACGAACACCGCCAGCGACTGGATGCAGGCAAACGCCAGCACATGGAACCAGCTGCGCTGGCGGCTGTCGGCGGTGCTGTAGCCGAAGAGCATCGCGCCCGCCGCGCTCAGGCCCGCCAGCAGCAGCAGAATGACCGCCGGGGGGTGATTGCGCGCGGCCATCAGGCGGGTGGTGGTGATGTCGATCATCTCGTTGAGGGCGGGCAGCACCAGCGTGGCCACCGAGGTGGGCTGGCCGGGGCGCATGGCGGCCGCGGTGGCGCCCCGCCAGATGGCGGCCTGCAGCGCGTCGGTCTCGGCATGGCGTTGCGCGATGAGCGCCGGGTCATGCGCATCACGGTAGACCACGGCGCGCAGCTCGGTGTAGCGCCTGAACTCGGCGCGCAGGGCCGGCTGGGCATCGGCGGGCAGCAGATCGAGCCGCAGCCAGGCCGTGCCGATGGCGTTGGCCTCCTGGGTGACCAGGTGGTGGCGGGCCTCGAAGCGGGCAGCGGCGCCCGAGAACATGAAGGCGATGATCAGGCCCAGCAGCGCGAACACCGCGCCCTCGGCCGCGCCCACGCCCTTGGCCAGGCCGTCGGGGCTGGCCGCGAGGGCCGACCGGCCGACGCGCCGGCCGAGCTCGAAGCAGACCAGGATGCCGCCGACGAACCCGGCCGCGATCAGCAGGTTCAGCGGCAGGAAACCCATGTCAGCCCTTGACGAAGCGATTGATGGCCACGGCGATCACCGCCGGCAGATCAACAAACTGCATGCCGATCTTGAAGGCGCCATCCTTGCTGGAGAACACGCTGTGGGTGATGCGGCCGTGCGCCTCGATGTTGACGCGGTCCCAGGACGACACCGGCAGGGCGAGGCGGATGGCGCAGGCCGTGCGCGGCACCGGATTCACCGAGCCGACCAGCCCCATGCCGCCGGCGCTGATGTCCACCGTCTGGACCTGCACCGGCCCCTGGCCGGGCAGCGCCAGCAGCGCCGTGGTGCGCAACGGACGACGCTCGAATTGCCGACGCTCCATGCCGGAGGCGGCCGGAGCGCCCTGCTCCGCCGGTTTTTCATCCATGAACGCCAGCCCTTGATGAGACAAACCCGAGGAGTGTAAGCCGAGCCGGCGCCGAACGCGCGCCGCTGATCGACGGACGGCGCCGCCCACGGGCTCGGCCGCGGGGCCTGCGGACAGCGTCAGCGCGCCGGCCCGAGGCGCGCCCTCAGACCTCGAGCCACTCCTTGCGCACGGTGGCGTTGGCGTTCAGGGCGGCAGTGTCACCCTCGAATACGATCCGGCCGTGGCCCATGACATAGAGCCGCGAGGAGATGCGCAAGGCGATGGTGAGTTTCTGCTCCACCAGCAGGATGGCCACCCCGCGGCGGGCGATCTCGTCGAGCAGCGTGCCCACCTGCTCCACCAGCTTGGGGGCAAGGCCCTCGGTGGGCTCGTCGATGATCACCAGGTCGGGGTCGCCCATGAGCGTGCGGCACATGGTGAGCATCTGCTGCTCGCCGCCCGAGAGCACGCCCGCCGGGTTGTGGCGCCGCCGGTCGAGATTGGGAAAGAGCCGGTAGACATCATCGAAGGTCCAGCGCCCGAAGCGGCCGGCCTTCTTCATGCCGAGCTCGAGGTTCTGCTGCACCGTCAGCGTGGGGAACACCTGCCGGTCCTCGGGCACATAGCCGATGCCGGCGTGGGCGATCTGCTCCGGGCGCAGGCCGGCGATGGGCTTGCCCTTGAAGCGGACGTCGCCGTGCGGCGCCACCAGGCCCATGATCGCCTTGCAGGTGGTGGAGCGGCCCACCCCGTTGCGGCCCAGCAGGCTGACGATCTCGCCCTGCGAGACCGTGAGATCGACACCCTGCAGGATGTGGCTCTTGCCGTAGTAGGCGTGAAGATCGCGGACTTCGAGCATCATGCGGCCTCGGTTCCGAGGTAGGCTTCCTGGACGGCCTTGTCGGCCCGGATCTTCTGCGGCTCGTCGCTGGCGATCACCTCGCCGTACACCACCACCGACACCACGTCGGCCAGCCCGAAGACCACGCTCATGTCGTGCTCCACCATGAGCAGGGTCTTGCCCTCGCTCACCGAGCGGATCAGCTCCACCGCATAGTCGGTCTCGCTGTGGCTCATGCCGGCGGTGGGTTCATCGAGCAGGATGACATCGGCGCCGCCGGCGATGGTGATGCCGATCTCGAGCGAGCGCTGCTCGGCATACGAGAGCAGGCCCGCGACCAGATCGCGGCGGGCCTTCAGGTTCAGGCGCTCGAGCAGCGCCTCGCTGGCCTCGTTCAGCGCCTTCTGGCGGCCCAGCAGATGCCACGACGAGTACTTGTAGCCCCGCGCCCAGAGCAGGCCGCAGCGGATGTTCTCGAACACCGTCATGCGCGGGAAGATCGAGGTGATCTGGAAGCTGCGCGACAGGCCGCGCCGGTTGATCTCGTGCGGGGGCAGCTGGTCGATGCGCTGCCCGTTGAGCGAGATGGTGCCCGCGCTCACCGGAAAGCGGCCGCTGATCAGGTTGAACAGCGTGGTCTTGCCCGCGCCGTTGGGGCCTATGACCGCGTGGCGCTGGCCCTTCGGGATGCTGAGATTGACGCCACGGATGATCTCGGTCTGGCCGAAGCTCTTGCGGACATCCTTGAGTTCGAGCGCGGCGCTCATCGCGAACCTCCGGCAGCCAGCTTGGCCTGCTCGATGAGTTCATTCCAGCGGGCCATGAAGCGGTGGCCCTCCCAGCGCAGCCACAGGCCGCCCAGCACCAGCGCCGCCACGGCCACCAGCCAGGGCTGGGCGGTGCCGGCCGCGATGGCCATGCCGCCCACCTTGAACTGCTTGCCCTGGGCCGCGCCGATGGTGGTGAACGAGGTGAGCTCCACCAGCAGCACGAAGCCGAACAGGGTGAGCAGCGCCGCGGGCAGCAGCCGCAGATACGGCATCACCAGCCGGCCGAGCTGGCCCGACTGCGCGATGGGGCGGTGCTCGGCCACGATGCCCACGATGCCGCCAGGCGCGTACATCACCATGACGATGAACAGCACGCCCACATAGAGCAGCCAGGCATTGGAGAGCAGGCTCACGCCGCTTTGCAACAGCACCACCAGGATCGCGCCGATCACCGGCCCGAAGAAGCCGCCCACCCCGCCGATGTAGCTGGCCAGCAGCGCCGTGGTGGACTTGGCCGCGCCCACCGCGTCAAAGGTGACGATCTCGTACAGGATGGCGTAGAGCGCGCCCGGGATGCCGGCGAAGAAACCCGAGATGGCGAACTGATAGAAGCGGATGCGCTGCGGGTCGTAGCCAACGAACTGCGCGCGCTCGAAGTTGTCGCGCTGCGCGTTGGCCATGCGGCCCAGCGGCGTCTGGGTGTGCAGCAGCATGAGCGCGGTGGCGATCAGCCCCCAGGCAACCACCAGGTAATAGACCTGCCAGGGCGCGCTGTAGCTGGCGCCCACCAGACTGGCCTCGATCACCCGGTTGGTGGTGATGCCGCCCTCGCCACCGAAGAAGCCCATGAACATCAGGGCGGCGGCGGCCACCAGTTCGCCCAGGCCCATGGTGATCATGGCGAAGGCGGTGGCCCGCTGCTTGGTGGCCAGGTAGCCGAAGACCACGCCGAAGCCAAGCCCGGCCAGACCGCCCACCAGCGGCACGAGTTCCATGGGGAACCAGATGCCGCTCGACTTGATGCCGTTGAGCAGGTGGGCCGTGGTGTAGCCGGCCAGGCCGAAAAGGATGGCATGGCCGAAGGAGAGCAGGCCGGCCTGACCCATCTGCATGTTGAACGACAGCGAGAAGATGATCATCAGACCGATCTCGCTGGCCAGGGTCAGGACGAAGCCCGAGTGCCGGCCGGTGGACCAGTTGTAGAACACCCAGGGCAGGGCGATAAGCACCAGCAGCGCGATCACCCAGTACCCGCGCTGCTTGCCGGAGAAGAGCGTGTTCATGTGTCGCGAGTCCCGAGAAGGCCGCGGGGGCGGAACCACAGGATCAGCACCAGCAGCGCGTAGGGCAGCAGGGCGCCGATGCGGGGCAGGGGCACGGTGAGCAGTTCGGCAAACGGCGTGGCGCTCGTCACGGTGAGCCCGAACTGCTTGAGCAGATCGGCCACCGAGTAGTCGAAGACCACCGCGAAGGTCTGGATCAGGCCCATGAGCAGCGAGGCGATGAAGCAGCCCAGCAGCGAGCCCAGGCCGCCGAACACCACCACCACGAACACGATCGGACCCATGGTGAAGGCCATGGACGGCTCGGTGGTCTGATAGTTGCCGCCGATCACGCCGGCCAGCCCGGCCAGCGCCGCCCCGCTGGCGAACACCAGCGTGAACATGCGTGGCACGTCATGGCCGAGGGCGCGGGCCATCTCGGGGTGGGTGAGCGAGGCCTGGATGACCAGCCCCACGCGGGTCTTGGTCAGCGCCAGCCAGATGGCGCCGAACATGGCCGCGGAGATGAGCAGCATGAAGGCGCGGTAGGCCGGGAACTGCGTGCCGTAGACGCTGAACAGCGGGAAGTCGAGCAGCGC
The DNA here is from genome assembly GCA_037146935.1 of Burkholderiales bacterium. Taxonomy (GTDB): domain Bacteria; phylum Pseudomonadota; class Gammaproteobacteria; order Burkholderiales; family Burkholderiaceae_E; genus Quisquiliibacterium. Next base: position 55,709 of record JBAWWD010000008.1, on the reverse strand, counting down.
GGGCACCCGATAGGGCACCGGCAGCAGGCCCCAGGTCATCTGCACGCACTTCTCGATGATGAGCGCCAGCCCGAAGGTGAACAGCAGCTCGGCCACGTGGCCGTTGCGGTGCACCCGGCGCAGGCCCCACATCTCGATGGCCGCGCCGATCAGGCCGCACAGCACCGGCGCCAGCAGCAGCGCCCACCAGAATCCGATGACCTGACTGATCGTGTACGCGAAGTACGCGCCCAGCATGTAGGCGCTGGCGTGCGCCAGATTGAGCACGCCCATCATGCTGAAGATCAGCGTCAGGCCGCTGGCCAGCATGAACAGCAGCATGCCGTACACCAGGCCATTCAGCAGCGAGACCAGAAAGACTTCCACGACACCGCCCCCATGAAGCGATCGACACCGGCCGCCCCGCGCGCGCGGGGGCGCTCCGGGCGGACTGGGCCCGCGCGACGCGAGGCGGAGCCTCGCGCGGCGGGCGCTGACCAGGCCTTACTTCTGGGCCGGCCGCTTCATCTTGCAGGTGGTGGGATGCTCGAGGTCCTTGGCGAGGATGGTCGCCGCGGTCTTCCAGCCCAGGCCGGTGCCCTCGGAGTCGTACTTGTTGCCCTTGGAGAACACGCCGACGAAGTACTCGGACAGGATCTGGTGATCGTCCTTGCGCATGACGGTGTCGTAGCCGAGGAAGTCCTTGCGGGCCATGCCCTCGAGCGCGAAGGCGATCTTGGTGGCATCGACCGCGCCGGCCTTGTTCACCGCTGCCTGCAGGTACTCGAAGATGGTGCGGAAGCCCGCGGCGGAGAAGTCGAACTTGTGCTTGTCGCGGAAGCCCTTGGTGAAGGCCTCGGCCTCGACGTTCTTGATCTCGACCGCGTGGTTCTCGCCGAAGGACATGATGGCGTAGACCTTGCCGTCACCGGCCGGGCCGATGGCGGTGGGGCCGCCGGCCAGGTGCGCGTACATGGTGTAGTAGCGCAGGTCGGCGCCGGAATCGAGGCCCGCCTTGACCAGCAGGTTCATGTCCGGGCCCCAGTTGCCGGTGAGCAGCGCCTGCGCGCCCGAGGCCTTGATCTTGGTGATGTAGGGCGTGAAGTCCTTGATCTTGCCCAGCGGGATGAGCTCGTCGCCCACCACCTGAAGGTCGGGCCGCAGCTTGGCGGCGAAGGCCTTCACGTCACGCTGCACCGACTGGCCGAACAGGTAGTCCTGGTTGAGCAGGTAGATCTTGGTGATCGACTTGGGCAGCGCCCGGATCATGGTCTCGGCCTTCTGGGCCGCGTTCAGGTCGAAGCGGAAGTGCCAGAAGCTGCACTTGTCGTTGGTGAGCTCGGTGGCCACCGCGCCGCAGTTGATGTAGACGATGCGGTTGTCGGGGTTGCGGTCGTTGTGCTTCTCGATGCCCTCGATGAGCGCGGCGGCGATGTTGGAGCCGCTGCACTGCATGATGAAGGGCATGTTCTGGTCGGTGGCGTTCTTCAGCGCCAGCAGGGCATCGCTGGGCTGGGACTTGTTGTCCATGGGCACCAGCTCGAACTTGCGCCCGAGCGCGCCGCCGCGCGCGTTGATGAAGTCGATGATGTACTGCATCTGCTTCAGGTTGGCGTCGCCCACCTGCGCGAACGGGCCCGAGAGCGGGTCGGTGTAGGCGATCTTGATGGTGGCCTGGGCCTGGGCCGGCGCCGCGGCCAGCGTGGCAGCCAGCCCGAAGACGGCGGCAGCCGCCTGCATGATGAAGCGTTTCATGGTCTCCCCCTGTGCGTTCCGTGTGGAATCTCTTGATGCCCGCTGTTCGGGCCTATGCCCCCGCACGCAGCGGGGTCTCACGGCACGATAGGCCGGGCCCGATCGGTCGCGCAAGCGCGCGATCCGGCGCGCCGGCCTTGGCGTTTCGAATGTTGAAAGGCCGTAGGGCTGGGCCGCTGGGTTAGGCTTGCCGGCGACCGCACCGTCTGCGGCCCTTCGCCGCGAGCACGCCCTGAACCAAGCCCCGCCTGAACGCACGGCGCCCACCCCGCCCCGTGGCATGTCTTCCACGACCGCCTGGTACTGCACCAGCGTGGCCGCCTTCATGGCGCCCTCGGGCATCCAGTCGGTGCTGCTCGCCTATCTGCTGGCCATCGAACTGCAGCAGCCGGCCGCGCGCTTCGGGCTCACCCAGATGCTCGGCCAGTTGCCGGCGCTGCTGCTGCTGATGGTGGGCGGCTGGCTGGCCGATCGGGTGGACGCGCGCCGGGTGCTGATCGTCATCCAGGCGGTGGGGCTGATCATGCCGCTCACGATGGCCGCTGTGCTGGCCTTCGGGCGCATCGGCGAGGGCCTGGTGCTGGCCTATGCGCTGGCCTGGGGCGTGGTCAGCGCCTTCGCGCTGCCCGCGCGCGACGGCATGCTCAACCGGGTGGCCGGCGGCGCCGTGCAGAAGATGGTCACCCTGGCGATCGGCATCCAGTTCGGCACGCAGATGCTCGGCCAGGCGCTGGCGGGGCAGGCCGGCGCCTGGGGTCCGGTGAGCATCCTGCTCGTGCAGGCGGTGCTGCTCGGCGTGGGCATCCATGCCGCCAGCCGTCTGCCGGCGCAGCGCCCGGCCGTGCCCGAGGGGCCCCGGCCCTCGCCGCTGCGCGAGATCGGCGGTGGCTTCGCCGTGCTCTTTGCCGATCCGACCATCCGCGCCACCTTCCTGCTGCTGGTGGGCATGGGGGTGTTCTTCGCGGGGGTCATGGTGGTGCTGATCCCGCTGGCCATTCGCGATCTCTATGGCGGCGGCTCGCGCGAGATCGCGCAGGGCCTGATCGCCTTCGGCCTGGGCACGCTCACCATGATCGCGCTGCTCATCCGCCGCGGCGGCGTGGCCATGCCCGGCCGCGCGCTGTGCCTGTCGCAGTTCGGCGGCTGCGCCGCACTGCTGCCGATGGCCGCCGACATCGGGCCCTGGGGCTTCAATGCCTGCGTGTTCTCGTGGGGCCTGGGCGGCGGGCTGGCGATGTCGATGTCGCGCACCCTGCTGCAGGAGAACGCGCCGGCCAGCCACCGCTCACGGGTGATGGCCGCGTTCTCGGTGGCCAGCATCGGCGGCGCGCCGGTGGGCTCGCTGATGATGGGCCTGGCGATCGGCGCGCTGGGCGCGCGCCAGGCGGTGCTGATCCCGGTGGCCGGGGTGCTGCTGATCACGCTGGCGGTGATGGCCACGCACCCGATCTGGCGGGTGCGCTCGGCCGGGCGCTGAGCCCGCCGGGAAGGGCCCGCCGGGCAGGGCCGGGCGGGGCAGGGCAGGGCGGGGCGGGGAGGGACCGGGCAAGGCTGCGCCGCGCAGCCAGGCGGCCCGCCCGCGCCCTCAGGCCGCGCGGCGGATCTCGATCACCCGCGCCGAGGGTTGCCCCTCGAAGGCGGCGAGCATCTGGGCCTGGGCCTCCCGAACCTTCATCACGTTGGCGTGCTTCACGTGGCCGAAGCCGCGGATTTGCTCGACGCTGGCCGCCAGCGCCATGGCATCGGTCAGGCGGGCCGCGCTCAGGCCCACCAGCAGACGCTCGACCAGCGCCATGTACTCGTCGATCAGCGCCCGCTCCATGCGCCGCTCCTCGGTGCGGCCAAAGACATCGAACGCGCCGCCGCGCAGGAACTTCAGCCGCGCCAGCAGGCGCATGGCGGTGAGCATCCAGGGCCCGTACTCGCGCTTGAGCAGCTTGCCGGTGGCCGGGTCGCGTCTTGCCAGCAGGGGCGGCGCCAGATTGAAGCCCAGGCGGGGGCTGCCCTCGAACTGCGCGGTGAGCCGCGCGAGGAAGGCGGGGTCGGCGTAGAGGCGGGCCACCTCGTACTCGTCCTTGTAGGCCATGAGCTTGTAGAGCCCGCGGCCCACCGCCGCGGTGAGGGCCAGGGCCTGGCCGGCCTCGCCGAGCGCCTGCTCGGCCTGCAGCACGCGCGCCATGAACGCGGCGTAGCGGGCGGCATAGGCCTCGTCCTGGTAGGCGACCAGCCGCGCGCGGCGGTCGGCGATGAGCGCCTGCGCGCCCATGGGCTCGGGCGGGGTGAGTGGCGCGGGCAGGGCGCCCGACTCGGTGAGCATGCGCATGACCGTGGCCGGATCGTGAGCCCACAGCCGGCCCAGCCGGAAGGCGCGCAGGTTGAAGGGCACCTGCACCGCGTTGAGCTCGATGGCGCGCTCGATGGCGGCAATGCCCACCGGCAGCCAGCCGCGCTGCGCGGCCACGCCGACCATCATGAGGTTGGCGCCGATGGTGTCACCCATGAGCGCCAGCGCGACGCCGGTGGCATCGACGAAATCGGTGTTGCCCTCGCCGACCTTCTCGCGCAGCTTGCGCACCAGCAGGCCGGTGTCGACGCGGTCATCGGGGTTGAAATTGAGCGCGGCCGTGGGCTGGACCCGGTCGTTGCCCAGGAAGCGGGTGGCCTCCGACAGGGTGCGATAGGCCTCGTCGCCCAGCGCTGCCACCATGTCGAAGCCCAGCACCAGCGAGGCCTCGCCCAGCCCCACCCGCTGGCTGTGCAGCACCACGCCGGGGTCGGCCAGCTTGAGGTGGCTGTAGACCGCGCCGTTCTTCTGCGACAGGCCGGTCATGTCGTAGGCCGAGGCCGAGCGGCCTTCGAGGTGCGCGGCCATGGCAAGCACCGCGCCCACGGTGATCACGCCGGTGCCGCCGATGCCGGCGATGAGGGTGCCGTGCACGCCACCGGGCGCCTGAGCGCGCTCGGGTTCGGGCAGCACGGCGAACACCGAGTCATCCTGCAGCGCGCCCTGGCGCCGGCGTGGCGGCGCATCGTGCACCGTGACGAAGCTGGGGCAGAAGCCCTTCACGCAGCTGTAGTCCTTGTTGCAGCTCGACTGGTTGACGCGCCGCTTGCGGCCGAGCTCGGTCTCGAGGGGCTCGAGGGACACGCAGCCCGACTGGGTGGAGCAATCGCCGCAGCCCTCGCAGACCTCGGGGTTGATGAACATGCGCTTGGGCGGATCGGGGAACTCGCCGCGCTTGCGCCGGCGCCGCTTCTCGGCCGCGCAGGTCTGCTCGTAGATGAGGATGGTGCAGCCGGGCACCTCGCGCAGCTCGCGCTGCACGCGGTCGAGCTCGTCGCGATGCAGCACCGCCACGCCCGCGGGCAGGCCGGCGCCATGGCGGGCGGGATCGTCGCTCACCAGCACCACACGGGCCACGCCCTCGTGCAGCACCTGGTGGGCGATCGCGGCCGGCGTGATCTGGCCGTCGACCGGCTGCCCGCCGGTCATGGCCACCGCGTCGTTGAAGAGGATCTTGTAGGTGACGTTGGCGCCGCTGGCCACCGCCTGGCGGATGGCCAGCAGACCGGAGTGGAAGTAGGTGCCGTCGCCCAGGTTCTGGAAGATGTGCGGGGTGGCGGTGAAGCGGTGCAGGCCCACCCAGTTGATGCCCTCGCCGCCCATCTGCGTGCCCATCAGCGTGGTGCCCGGCTTGGCCCAGATGGCCATGCCGTGGCAGCCGATGCCCGAGACCGCGATGCTGCCTTCGGGGATGTTGGTGGAGGTGTTGTGCGGGCAGCCCGAGCAGAAATAGGGCAGGCGGCGCACGCCCGCGCCGGTGACCGCCAGCAGCGCGCTGCGGTAGGAGCGCGTAGCCGAGACCCGCTCGGCAAGGCGATCGTCCCAGAGGCCGGCGGCCTGCAGCCGCTGGGCGATGGCCAGCGCCACCTCCACCGGCTCGAGCTGCACGTCGGTGGGCAGCAGCGGCGCGCCGGCATCGTCGGTCTTGCCGACGATGCGCGGGCGCTGGGCAAGGTTGTAGAGCTGCGCGGCGGCCTGCGGCTCGACGAAGCCGTTCTTCTCCTCGATGAACATCAGCTCCGACTTGCCCTGCGCGAACTCGGCGAGGCCCTCGGGCTCGAGCGGCCAGACCATGCCCACCTTGTAGACCGCCACGCCCAGCGCCCGGGCGCGCTCGGCGTCGATGCCCAGCGTGGCCAGGGCCTGCATGGTGTCCTGGAAGGCCTTGCCGGCGGTGACCAGGCCAAAGCGAGCGCTGGCATCGCCGAACGCCACCCGGTCGATGCGGTTGGCGCGCGCGAAGCGCTGCACCAGCGGCAGCTTGTAGCGCTTGAGGATGATCTCGTCGTTGAGCGGCGCATAGCTGCCGCGCCAGTGGATGCCGTCGGGCGGCAGCTCGCCGGTGGGCGGGGTCTGGAAGCGCATGGCGTCGAGCTCGACATCCACCGTGGCGGTCTGCTCGGCCGTCTCGTTGACCAGCTTGAAGCCCACCCAGCAGCCGCTGTAGCGCGAGAGCGCGTAGCCGAGCAGGCCGTAGGGGATGAACTCGCCGACATCGGCCGGGTAGAGCACCGGGATGCCGTGCGCGGCCATCGCCTGCTCGCTGTGGTGGGCGATGGTGGACGACTTGCCGGGATGGTCATCGCCAAAGAGCGCCAGCACGCCGCCGTGCGGATGGGTGCCGGCGTAGTTGCCGTGCTTGATCGGGTCACCGGCGCGGTCCACGCCGGGGCCCTTGGCGTACCACAGGCCGAACACGCCATCGACGCTGGGGTCCTTCATGCTGCGCAGCTGCTGCGTGCCCCAGATGGCGGTGGCAGCGAGGTCTTCGTTGATGCCGGGCGCGAACACCACCTGGCTGGCCTCGAGCTGGGCCTTGGCCTCCCACATGGCGAGGTCGATGCCGCCCACCGGCGAGCCGCGGTAGCCCGACACATAGCCGGCGGTGTTCAGGCCGGCGCGCCGGTCGAGCTCGCGCTGCAGCAGCATCAGCCGCACGATGGCCTGCGGGCCGCTGATCAGGACCGGGCCGCTGGTGCGGGTGTACTTGTCGTCGAGGCTGACCTCGCGCAGCGTGGGTGCGTTCATGGCGTTCTCCGTGGCGGGGTTGCGCCCTGTTTAGGGCCTCCCTCTGTCGGGCCATGGTGCCGGGCCGGCACCGGCGCGGTCAAGGCGGGCTCGACACGGAACGGCCCCCGGCCAGCGCCCCGCGGAAGTGCATTACAGTCCGGGGACTCCGTCACACCCGCAGGCTGCCATGACCGCCCACTCCCGCTACCCGCTGATGTTCTCCCCGCTCGACCTGGGCTTCACCCAGCTCAAGAACCGGGTGCTCATGGGCTCGATGCACACCGGCCTGGAAGAGGCCGAGAACGGCTTCGAGCGCATGGCCGAATACTTCGCCGAGCGCGCGCGCGGCGGCGTGGGCATGATCATCACCGGCGGCATTCCGCCCAACAGCGAGTCGGGCCTGGGCTCGCGGCTGAGCACCCCCGAGGAGGCGGCCCAGCATCGCATCGTCACCGATTCGGTCCATGCCGCCGATCCCGACGTGAAGATCTGCATGCAGATCCTGCACTCCGGGCCGCTGGCCCGCACGCCCGAGTGCGTGGCGGCCTCGGCGGTGAAGTCGCGCATCGGCACCTACAAGCCGCGCGAGCTCGACGAGGCGGGCATCGAGAAGCAGATCGCAGACTTCGCCAACTGCGCCGCGCTCGCCAAGCAGGCCGGCTATGACGGCGTGGAGATCATCGGCTCGGCCGGCTACCTGATCTCCACCTTCCTGGTGAACAAGACCAACCTGCGCACCGACCGCTGGGGCGGCGCCTTCGAGAACCGCATGCGCTTCCCGGTGGAGGTGATGCGCCGGGTGCGCGCGGCAGTCGGGCCCGAGTTCATCCTGATCTTCCGCATCTCGGCCATGGACATGCTCGAGGACGGCCTGGCCTGGGACGAGATCGTGATGCTCGGCAAGGCGATCCGCGATGCCGGCACCAACATCATCAGCACCCACTTCTGCTGGCACGAGGCGCCGGTGCCCACCATTGCCACCATGGTGCCGAGGGCGGCCTTCGCCCAGGTGACCGGGCGGCTGCGGCGCGAGCTGAAGATGCCCATGATCACCAGCAACCGCATCAACATGCCCGAGGTGGTCGAGCAGGTGCTCGCCCGCGGCGATGCCGACCTGGTCTCCATGGCGCGGCCGATGCTGGCCGACTCGCAGCTGGTGAAGAAGGCGCGCGAGGGCCGCGAGGACGAGATCAACACCTGCATCGCCTGCAACCAGGCCTGCCTGGACCACACCTTCACGCGCCGCGAGACCAGTTGCCTGGTGAATCCGCGGGCCTGCAACGAGACCCTGCTCAAGTATCTGCCCACGGCCGCGCGCAAGCGCATCGCCGTGGTGGGCGCGGGCCCCGCGGGCCTGGCCTACGCCACGGTGGCGGCCGAGCGCGGCCACGCGGTCACGCTGTTCGAGGCGGGCGCCGAGATCGGCGGCCAGTTCAACCTCGCCCGGCGCATCCCCGGCAAGGAAGAGTTCAACGAGACCCTGCGCTACTACCGCCGCATGATCGAGGTGCACGGCATCACGCTGCGCCTGAACACCCGGGTGGACGCGCCCATGCTCAAGGCCATGGGCTTCGACGAGGTGATCGTGGCCACCGGCATCGAGCCGCGGCGGCCCGAGATCGACGGCATCGACCACCCGATGGTGGTGGGCTACATCGACGCCATACTCGGGCGCAAGCCGATCGGCCGGCGCGTGGCCATCATGGGCGCCGGCGGCATCGGGTTCGACGTGGCCGAGCTGGTCTCGCACGCCGGCGTGTCGGGCGCACTCGACGTGGACGTGTTCGCGCGCGAGTGGGGCATCGACTTCGTGAACCATCCGCGCGGTGGCGTCACCGGCGTGACGCCCCAGGTGGCCAAGGCCGACCGCGAGGTGTGGCTCATGCAGCGCAAGGCCGACGCGCTGGGCAGGAACCTGGGCCGCACCACCGGCTGGACGCACCGCATGGTGCTGGCACGCCGCGACGTGCACATGGTGAGCGGCGTTGACTACCAGCGCATCGATGACGCCGGCCTGCACACGCTGGTCAACGGCGAGCCGCGGCTCTTCGCGGTGGACACCGTGATCGTCTGCGCGGGGCAGCTGCCGCTGCGCGGCCTGCACGACGCGCTGCAGGCGCTCGGCGTGAACTCCACGCTGGTGGGCGGCGCCTTCGAGGCGGCCGAGCTCGACGCCAAGCGGGCCATCGACCAGGCGAGCCGCCTGGCGGCCACGATCTGAGCGGCGCGGCGGCGCCCGCGGGCCGGGCGCCGTCACCCGCGGCTTGTCACACACCGTCACACAGGCCGCACCCGATCGCCACAGACAGCCGCGGGTCGGCTGCCCAGAATGGCTCCTGTCGATGCCCCGCGCATCAGCCCACACCGACAGGAGACCGACATGACCCGCAGCAAGCCCACCCTTCGCAACGCCCTGATCATCCCCGCGCTGGCCGGCGCTCTCGCCCTGAGCGGCAGCCTGGCCCACGCGCAGGAAATGTCCTATCCCGCCAGCGGCGGCTGGGGCGCGCCCGCGCCGCAACCGGCGCCGATGCCCGGCGCCGGGTACGACACGCGCACCACGCAGCCCGCCAACCAGAACCTCGCCCGCGTGATCTCGGCCACGCCGAACATGGATCGGGTCATGGAGACCCGCCAGCAGTGCACCGAGCAGTGGCAGCAGCCGGCGCCCTCGGGGGTGTCGAGCACCACCGGCACCGTGATGGGCGCGCTCATCGGCGGCGCCGCGGGCAGCGCGATCGGCAAGGGCAACGGCAGGCTGGTGGCCGTGGCCGCCGGCAGCGCGATCGGCTCGCAGGTGGGCCGTTCGATGGCCGAACAGCCGGCCGCGCCGCGGCCGGTGCAGATCTGCCAGCCGGTGAACTCGATGCGCGAGCAGGTGCGCGACTACACCGTGCGCTACGAGTGGTCGGGCCGCGAGTACATGGTCACCCTGCCGCAGAACCCCGGCCCGTGGCTGCGGGTGAGCGTCTCGCACACCGTGCAGATGATGTGAGCATGGCCGCTCAGCCCGGCCAGCGCAGCAGCAGCCTGGCTCCGCCTGACGGGGCCTGCTGCATGAGGGCCTGCCCGCCATGGGCCAGCGCCACCCGGCGCACAATGGCCAGGCCCAGGCCGAAGCCCTGGCTGCGCCGTTCGCGCTCGCCGTCGAGCCGCCGGAACGGCTGGAACACCGCCTCGCGCAGGGCCTCGGGCACGCCGGGGCCGTCATCGTCGATGGCCACGCAGACCTCGCCCTGCGCGTCCTGCCAGGCATGCAGCACGATGGCCTCACGCGCGTGGCGCGCGGCATTGCGCAGCCCGTTGCGCACGGCGTAGGGCAGCAGGCGCGCGTCAAAGCGCACCGCGCCGGGCAGACTCACCTCCAAAGTGAGCGCCCGCCCTTCCAGAAGGGGTTGCAGGCGCTGGATCTCGGCGCGCAGCAGCGAGGCAAGGTCGCCCGGTTGCGGGCTGGCCTGCAGGGCGCCGCTGTCGAGCCGGGCGAAGGTGAGGCTGGCGTCGATCAGGGCCTCGAGCTCATCGAGATCGCGCTCGCAGTCGGCCGCGGCCGCGTCACGGGCGGCGGCATCGGGCTCGGCGGCCAGCGCGTCGATCGCAAAGCGCAGGCGGGCCAGCGGCGTGCGCAATTCATGCGAGACCGCGCCGGTGAGTTCGCGCTGCGCGGCCAGGGCCGCCGCCAGACGGGCGAGCATCGCGCGCTGGCTCTCGGCCAGGGGCGCGAACACCTTGCTGCGCAAGACCGGCATGGGCGTGTCGAAGCGGCCGTTAACCAGGGCATCAGCCGTGCGCCGCAAGGCGCGCAGATCACGCCAGGCCGGGCGCAGCAGCCAGAAGGCAATCAGGCCCACCACCAGCGCCAGGGCAAGGGCCACCAGCAGGGCGCGCCAGAACTCGCGCGGCAGGCCCAGCCGATGCTCGGGGTTGGCCTCGGGGTTGAAGGGCCCCAGCACCAGAACCTGCGCGGGTGTGCCGGGCAAGGCCACCTGCACGCGGCGAGGCAGGCCTAAGACCAGGGTCTCGCCGGCGGCAAGCCGCTCGCGGTCAGTTGCGGAGAGCTCGGGCGAATCGATCGGCCTGAGCAGCACCGGGTAGGCAAAGCGCTCGTCGAGCTCGCGCACACGGGCGGCGCGCTCGGCTGCGGGCAGGGGGGCGAGTTCATCGACCATCAGCGAGACCGTGCCGGCCATGAAGCGGCGCACGTAGTCATCGGTGAGGTCGTCCACCGTGAGCAACACCAGCGACTGCACCAGCAGCACCAGGGCGAGCACGCCCGCCGCGAGGCCGGCGGCCAGGCGCAGCGGGGTGGTGCGAGACGACTCCACGGCGCGCCCGCGGGGGGTCAGTCGGGCATGAAGAGGTAGCCCTGGCCGCGCACCGTGCGGATGCGCGTCGGGTTGGCCGGGTCATCGCCGATGCGCCGGCGCAGCCGCGAGATACGGGCGTCGATCGCGCGATCGAGTCCGTCGAACTCCAGGCCACGCAGGGCCTGCATGATGTCGTCGCGACTGACCACCTGGCCGGCCCGGCCGGCGAGGTAGGCAAGCAGGTCGTACTCGGCGGTGGTGAGCGCTACCGGCTGGTCATGCAGGCGCACCTCGCGGGCCTCGGGCCTGATGAGCAGCGGGCCGAAGCGCAGGGCGGCTGGCGCGGCGGCATCCCGGCGCAGCAGCGCGCGCACCCGCGCGAGCAGCACGCGCGGGGCCACCGGCTTGGCGAGGTAGTCATCGGCGCCGCCCTCCAGGCCGAGCACCTGATCGATGTCGTCATCGCGGGCAGTGAGCATGGCGATGCGACCGGCAAAGCGGCCGCGCACCTCGCGCAACACCTCGAAGCCATCCTTGCCGGGCAGGTGGCCATCGAGCAGCACGAGATCAAAGCCGCCACTCAGGATGCGCGCTGGCGCTTCGTCACCGCGCGCGCAGTGCTCAACCTGGAAGCCTTCGCGGGCAAGCGCGGCGCTCACCAGCTGGGCGAGCCGCTCGTCGTCTTCCACCAGCAGGATGCGCGCGCCTTGCATCGGGGTGGGGTCAGCTCGCGTCGAACTGGCCCGGGTTGCGGCCGCGCATGGGCGCGTAGAAGGCCTTGATGGCGGCCATGTCCTGCTCGATGTCGCCGGTGGGCTGGAACACCGGACCCAGGCCCATGCGGCGGCTGGGGTAGTCCATGAACGCGAGCTGGATCGGCAGCCCGGCGCCCTGGGCGATGTGATAGAAGCCGGTCTTCCAGCGACGGGTGGCGCTGCGCGTGCCCTCAGGCGGAACCACCAGCTGCACCGGCCCGTCGGCCGCGGTGAGTGCAGCCACCGAGGCCGCCACCAGGTTGTTGGCCTGCTCGCGGCGCACCGCGATGCCGCCCAGCCAGCGCATCAGCGCGCCGAAGGGCGGCGAGAAGATCGAGGCCTTGCCCATCCAGTAGATGTTCAGGTCGAGCGCGAAGGCGCCCATGAGCGTCCAGGGCAGGTCCCAGTTGCTGGTGTGCGGCGCGGCGATGAGCACGCACTTGCCGGCCCCTGCCGGCAGCGCTCCCTCTACCTTCCAGCCGGCCAGACGCAGGCAGACCAGGGAGAAGGCGCGCAGCACGCGCCGCACGATGGGCGTGCGGAAGATGGTGAGGTGCATCGGGCGGAGGATACGCCTGTGCCTGGGGGGCGGCGCCGGGTGTCGTGGACCGTCGGCTCAGGAACGGTCAAATCACACATCGATATTCCGCGCCACCAACGCATTGCGCTCGATGAACGCCCGCCGCGGCTCCACCTCATCGCCCATCAGCGTGGAGAAGATCTGATCGGCCGCGATGGCGTCCTCGATCTGCACCTTGAGCAGACGGCGCGCGGTCATGTCCATGGTGGTCTCCCACAGCTGCTCGGCGTTCATCTCGCCCAGGCCCTTGTAGCGCTGGCGGGCCACGCCGCGATCGGCCTCGGCAAGCAGCCAGCGGATGGCGGCGCGGAAGCTGTCCACGGCATGGGTGCGCTGCCGATCACCTTCACCGCGACGCACCTCGGCGCCCTCGCCAATGAGGCTGTCGACGGTGCGAGCGCACTCGGCCAGGGTGGCGTAGTCGGCCGTGAGCAGGAAGTCAGCGTCGATGTGCGAGAGCCGCACATTGCCATGCACGCGGCGCTCGATGTTCAGTTGCCAGCGCTCGCGGCGCTCGTCGTACAGGGCCACGGCCTGCACGTCGGCGGGGTTCTGGCCGGGCAGCACGCGCGCGCGCAGCGCGGCGGTGAACTCGGTGGCGCTGGCCTGGGCCGCGGCCTCTGAGGCGAGGTCAGGCTGCAGGCCCTCCAGGATGGCGCGCAGGGCATCGGGGTCAATGATGCGCGAGAGCCGATCAATGACCGCCTCGGCCACCAGGTAGCGACGGGCGAGGTCACCCAGGGCCGTGCCGCTGATGGGGTCGGCGCCGCGCGCCGGCACCAGCATGGCGTTATCGAGGGCGTGGCGCAAGGTGTACTGGTTGAGCTCGTGGTCGTCCTTGAGGTAGCGCTCGTCCTTGCCGTGCTTGACCTTGTAGAGCGGTGGCTGCGCGATGTAGATGTGGCCGCGCTCGACCAGATCAGGCATCTGCCGATAGAAGAAGGTGAGCAGCAGAGTTCGGATGTGACTGCCGTCGACGTCGGCGTCAGTCATGATGATGATGCGGTGGTAGCGCAGCTTGTCGGCGTTGTAGCCGCCGTGGCCGTTCTCACCCGCGCCAATGCCGGTGCCCAGCGCGGTGATGAGCGTGGCGATCTGCTCGGAGGAGATCAGCTTCTCGAAGCGCGCTCGCTCCACGTTGAGCACCTTGCCGCGCAGCGGCAGCACCGCCTGGAACTTGCGATCGCGCCCCTGCTTGGCCGAGCCGCCGGCGGAGTCACCCTCGACGATGAAGATCTCGCACAGCGCCGGGTCTTTCTCCTGGCAGTCAGCGAGCTTGCCGGGCAGGCCCACGCCATCGAGCAGGCCCTTGCGGCGCGTCATGTCGCGCGCCTTGCGGGCGGCGTCTCGGGCCCGCGCGGCCTCCACGATCTTGCCGCAGATGGCTTTGGCGTCGGCCGGCTTTTCCTGGAGGAAGTCTTCAAGCGCCTTGGCCACCAGCTCTTCAACCGGCGCGCGCACCTCGGAGGACACGAGCTTGTCCTTGGTCTGCGAGCTGAACTTGGGCTCGGGCACCTTCACGCTGAGCACGCAGGTGAGGCCCTCGCGCATGTCTTCGCCGGTGGTCTCGACCTTGGCCTTCTTGGCCAGCTCGTTTTCCTCGATGTACTTGTTGATGACGCGGGTCATGGCCGCGCGCAGCCCGGTGAGGTGGGTGCCGCCGTCGCGCTGCGGGATGTTGTTGGTGAAGCACAGCACCTGCTCGCTGTAGCTGTCGTTCCACTGCATGGCCACTTCCACGCCGATGCTCAGGCCGGCCTCGGTGTCTCGGCTGCCGGTGGCATGAAAGACCGTGGGGTGCAGCGAAGTCTTGTTCTGGTTGATGTACTCGACGAAGCCGCGCACGCCGCCGGCGAAGGCGAAGTCTTCTTCCTTGCCCTGACGCTGATCGACCAGCTTGATGCGCACCCCGTTGTTCAGGAACGAAAGCTCGCGCAGCCGCTTGGCCAGGATCTCGTAGTGGTACTCCACGTGCGTGAAGATGGTCTCGTCGGCCATGAAGTGCACTTCAGTGCCGCGCAGCTCGGTGGTGCCGGTGACCTTGATGGGCGAGACCATCACCGGCGTTCCCGCTGCCACGCCCAGCGCATTCACGCCCTCGGGCACCAGCTCCTGCACCGGTTCGGGGTTCTGCGGCACGCCGCGATGGAACTCCATGAAGTAGGCCTTGCCATCACGCCGGATGACCAGGCGTAGCCACTTTGAAAGGCCGTTCACGCAGGACACGCCCACGCCGTGCAGACCGCCCGACACCTTGTAGCTGTTCTGGTCGAACTTGCCACCGGCGTGCAGCTCGGTCATGACGATCTCGGCGGCGCTGCGCTTGGGATCGTTGCGGTCATCCCACTTGATGCCGGTGGGAATGCCGCGCCCGTTGTCGGTGACCGAGATGGAGTTGTCGGTGTGGATGGTGACGACGATCTCGTCACAGTGGCCGGCAAGCGATTCGTCGATGGCGTTGTCCACCACCTCGAAGACCAGGTGATGCAGGCCGGTGCCGTCCGAGGTGTCACCGATGTACATGCCCGGGCGCTTGCGCACCGCCTCCAGCCCTTCAAGGATCTGGATGGAGGTTGAATCGTAGCTCTTGGCGGCGTCGCTCATTCGGTGCGGTGTCCTGCTGGGGAAGACAGCCCGGCGTGATGCCGGGCAAAGGTAGGGAGATGCGCGCGGATGCGCTTGCGGCGCGGGTGGGCGCTCAGATGCGCATGGGCATGACCACGTACTTGAAGCTCTCGTCTTCGGGCACGGTGAGCAGCGCGCTGCTGTTGGCGTCGCCGAAGTCGATGGCGACCTGATCGCACTTGAGGTTGCCGAGCACGTCTTGCAGGTAGCCCACGTTGAAGCCCACCTCGAGAGGCTCGGCGGTGTAGTCAACCTCGAGCTCATCCACGGCCTCTTCCTGCTCGGCATTGCTGGTCTGCACGCGCAACGTGCCTGCCGACAGCGCCAGCCGAACGCCGCGGAACTTGTCCGAGGTGAGGATGGAGGCGCGCCCGAGCGAGGCCGCCAGGGCCTCGCGCGAGACCAGCGCCCGGCGCCGGTAGCCGCTGGGAATCACCCGCTGGTAGTCGGGGAACTTGCCCTCCACCAGCTTGCTGAGCATCTCGACCTCGCCAAAGCGCAGGCGCACCTGGTTGGCAGCGACGTCGATCAGCACCGGCTCGTCGTTGTCGTTGAGCAGCCGCTGCAGCTCGAGCACGGTCTTGCGCGGGATGATCACCTCGTTGCGGGCGAGTTGCGCGCCTTCGAGCGTGGTGTGGCAGTACGCCAAGCGATGGCCGTCAGTGGCAATGACGCGCACCGCGTCGCCCTCGGTGACCAGCAGCAGGCCGTTGAGGTAGTAGCGGATGTCCTGCTGCGCCATGGCGAAGTGGACCATCTGGAACAGGTGCTTGAGCTGGCGCTGCGGCAGCGAGAAGGATGCGCTGAAGGCGTCGTTCACGGCTACCGTGGGGAACTCTTCTGCCCCGAGCGTCTGCAGGGCGAAGCGGCTCTTGCCGGCCTGGATGGTGGCCTTGCGCTGCGTGACCGACAGGCTCACCTCGGGCCCCTCGGGCAGGGCGCGCAGGATGTCGATGAGCTTGCGGGCCGACACCGTGGTGGCGCCGCTGTCGGCGCCGGCGCCGAGCGATGCCGTGGTGCGGATCTGGATCTCGACGTCGGTGGCCAGGAAGGACACCTCCTCGCCGGTCTTGGTCAGCAGCACGTTGGCCAGGATGGGCAGGGTGTGTCGACGCTCGACGATGCCGGCCACGGTGGTCAGCGGCTTGAGGATCGCGTCTCGGGTGGCTCTTATGTATTGCATTGTCTTATCTCTTCCTGTTGTTGTTCATGAGGAAGCGGCAACGCTGTGGACAACCAGCGCAGATGCAGCGCCGGCGCGGCTTGCCGGGCGATGACATGGGGTGGACAAGCCGGTTCGGCCAATGTGGGCAAGTTGGGGACGAACGCCCGCGCCGCGATGAGCGGCGACTTGTTCACACTGGCTCAAGCCGATATGCACGGCTTTTGAACAGGCGCCTGATTGCCGGCGGCCTGGGCTGCGCGGGGGAAGCATGGGGTTCATCCGCGCAGGGTCTGTTCGAGCACGTGGATCTGGTGGTTCAGATCGGTGTCGTGCTGGCGCTGCTCGGCGATCTTGCGGACCGCGTGCAGCACGGTGGTGTGGTCGCGCCCGCCGAAGGCCTCGCCGATCTCGGGCAGGCTCTTCTGGGTGAGCTCCTTGGCCAGGTACATGGCCACCTGCCGCGGCAGCACGATGTGGGCGTGCCGGCGCTTGCCGTACATCTCGGCCACCTTGGTCTTGTAGAAGTCGGCCACCGTCTTCTGGATGAACTCCACCGAGATCTGGCGGCGGTTGAGCGCGAGCAGATCCTCGAGCGCCTCCTTGGCCAGCTCCAGCGACACCGGCCGCTCACGAAAGCCGGCGTAGGCCACCACGCGCAGCAGCGCCCCCTCGAGCTCACGCACGTTGCTGCGCAGGTGCTTGGCGATGAAGAAGGCGACGTCCTCGGGCAGGGCCGCGCCCTGCTGCTCGGCCTTCTTGAGCAGGATGGCCACCCGCATCTCGAGCTCGGGCGGCTCGATGGCCACGATGAGGCCGGAATCGAAGCGCGAGATGAGCCGCTCTTCCAGGCCCGCGATCTCCTTGGGATAGGTGTCGCAGGTGATGATGATCTGGCGGCGGGCCGCGTACAGCGCATCGAAGGTGTAGAAGAACTCCTCCTGGGTGCGCGGCTTGCCCGAGAGGAACTGGATGTCGTCGATCAGCAGCAGGTCGAGCGACTGGTAGTACTGCTTGAGGTCTTCGGAGGTCTTGCGCTGGATGGCGCGGACCATCTCGTCGAAGTACTCCTGGGCATGGATGTAGCGCACCCGCGCGTTGGCGCTGCGCTCCATGAAGGCGTTGCCCACCGCATGCATGAGGTGGGTCTTGCCCAGGCCCACGCCGCCGTAGAGGAACAGCGGGTTGTAGGTGGCCGGGCGTTCCACCACCTGCAGTGCCGCGGCCCGCGCCATCTGGTTGGCCTTGCCGGTGACGAAGTTGTCGAAGGCGAGGTCCGGGCGCAGACGGGTGCGGTCATTGGCCAGGGGCACCAGCACCGGGGCTGCGTCAGCCGAGGGTTCAGGCGTATTGCTGCCGGCTTCAGCAAGCGCCGGGCGCGGTGGGTTCACAGGACGCGATGGCGTCTCACGGGGGCTTTCAGGCGCGGCGATGAGCTCGAACGCCACGTGGGTGCCAGGGCCGAACACCTCGATGGCGAGCTGGCCGATGCGCGTGCCGTACTGACTGCGCACCCAGTTGAGCTTGAACTGATTGGGCAGACCCAGACGCAGCACGCCGTTGGTGGCTTCATGGCCCAGACAGACCAGCGGCTTGAGCCAGGTCTTGTAGAGTTGCTCGGACACCTCGGCTTCAAGCCGGGATGCACAGGCGTTCCAGCGGTCCTGCATGGTCTGGGGAGGGTTCCGGGGGGCCTGGGAGAGGGGCGGGGCTGCGGGCTGCTGCGGGGGTCTGGTCAGCCGGGCATTTTACCTGACTCCAGAAGTTTTCCACAGGCCCGCAGTTGACGGTTGCAGTCCCTTCTGATGCAATCGAGGGCTTTTTCTCCGAGAACCCACCATGAAACGTACCTTCCAGCCTTCCGTGGTGCGGCGCAAGCGCACCCACGGCTTTCTCGTGCGGATGAAAACCCGCGGTGGCCGTGCCGTGATCGCTGCGCGTCGCGCCAAGGGCCGCAAGCGTCTGGGCCTGTGATCTCCCCGGCCCGCGGGCCGGCTGTCCGTTGTAGCGGTCGCTCCTGAACCTGAGCGGCAAGCGGGCAGCCGTCGTCGGGCCCTGGCAACACCATGGGCAGACAGCGCGCCGATGCCGGACTGATGGCGCTGTCGCGCCAGCGGGCCGATTCGAGCACCGAGCATTTCGGTGTGTCGATGCGCCGTCACGCCGACCGGCCGCGTCTTGGCCTGTCGATCCCCAAGCGACTGCTGCCGTTGGCAGTGGAACGCAATGCGCTCAAGCGGGTGGCCCGCGAGGCCTGGCGTCTGGCCGACTGGCCCGAGGCGCGGGCGCTGCTGGCCATGATCCGTCTGCGCCGTCGCAGCGACGCCTGGCGCGACATGCCGCGCGGCGCGCTGAAGCGGGTGTGGCGCGCCGAGCTCGACCTGCTCATTCGGCGGGCCCGCGCCCGCGTGCCGTCATGAGCGGGTCTTCGATGTCCGGCAGGCTGCGTCCGGCCTCGCTCGCGCAGCGGGCGCTGTCGGCGCCCATCCATGCCTATCGGTACGCGGTGAGTCCGCTGATGGCGCCGGCGTGCCGGTTCTTCCCGAGCTGCTCCGAGTACGCGCTCGAGGCCATCGCCCGTCACGGCGTGCTGTCAGGCGGCTGGCTGGCGGCCCGACGGCTGTGTCGCTGTCACCCCTGGAACCCTGGCGGCCTCGATCCGGTGCCGCCCTCTCCCAAGTCGGAATGATCCCCATGCAATTGCAGCGCACCATCCTCTGGGTTGTCTTCTCGATGTCGCTGCTGTTCCTGTGGGACAGCTGGCAGCGTCATAACGGCAAGCCCTCGCTGCTGTCGGGTCAGCCGGCTGCGCAGGCGCCGGCGGCCACGCCCCCGGCCAAGGGTGAAGGCTCGGGCGCCACGGCGCCTGGCGCGGTGCCCTCGGCGCCCTCGGCGGCGTCGGTGCCTGGCAGCGCCGCGCCGGCGGCACCGGCGGCTGCGGCGCAATCCGCGCCCGCGGCCACGGCCGGTTCGCCCGCCTCGGAACTCATCACGCTCAGCAGCGACACGCTGCAGCTCAAGGTCGATCCGGTTGGTGGGCAGGTGCGCCGCGCGACGCTGCTGCGGCACAAGGCCGGCAGCGAGACGCTCACGCCCAACGAGGGCCATGTGGTGCTGCTGCAGGATGACCCGGGCCGGGTGTATGTGGCGCAGTCAGGTCTGGTGGGCGCGCCGGCGGGCAGCAGCTTTCCCACGCATCGTTCGGTGTTCAGCGTGGCCGAGGGCGCGCGCACCCTGCAGGGTGATGCCAAGGCGGTGGAGCTCAAGCTCTCGGCCGAGTCGGGCGGTGTGAGGCTCACCCGCACGTACCGCCTGGACAAGGGCAGCTATGTGGTGGCGGTGCGCGATGAGGTGACCAACCTCGGCGAGGCGCCGGTCAAGCCCACGCTCTACATGCAGCTCACCCGCAATGCCGAGTTCACGAGCGAGGCTGACCTCAAGTCCAAGAGCAACTCGGCCTTTGCCATGTTCACTGGCGGCGCGGTCACCTACAGCGGGCCGGTGGTCTACACCGACGAGAAGAAGTTCCAGAAGGTGGACTTCACCGACATCGAGAAGAAGAAGACAGACCTCGCCAAGAACGCCGCGGATGGCTGGGTGGGCATGATCCAGCACTACTTCGTGTCGGCCTGGCTGCCCACCGACAAGGCCACGCGCGAGTACTACGGCAACCGCGTCGACAACAACCTCTATGCCATTGGCGCGCTGCAGCCGCTGGCCGAGATCGCGCCCAAGGCGAGCCTGGCCACCGACACGCGCCTGCTGGTGGGCCCGCAGGACCAGCGCATGCTGGAGACCGTGGCCGCAGGCCTGGACCTGAGCGTGGACTACGGCTGGCTCACCCCGGTGGCCAAGCCGATCTTCTGGCTGCTCGAGATGTGCCACCGCCTGGTGGGCAACTGGGGCTGGGCGATCGTGCTGCTCACCATCATCATCAAGACGCTGTTCTTCCCGCTACAGGCGGCCAGCTACAGGTCGATGGCGCGCATGAAGGCGGTCACGCCGCGCATGACGCAGATCCGCGAGCGCCATGCGAATGACCGGGCCAAGATGAACCAGGCCATGATGGAGCTCTACCAGCAGGAGAAGATCAACCCGCTGGGGGGCTGCCTGCCCATCGTCGTGCAGATTCCGGTGTTCATCGCGCTCTACTGGGTGCTGCTGGCCTCGGTCGAGATGCGTAACGCGCCCTGGATCGGCTGGATTCATGACCTGGCCGTGCCCGATCCCTGGTTCATCCTGCCGCTGGTGATGGCGGGCACCATGTTCATCCAGGTGAAGCTCAACCCCACCCCGCCTGATCCGGTGCAGGCCAAGGTCATGATGGCCATGCCGCTGATCTTCTCGGTGATGTTCTTCTTCTTCCCCGCGGGCCTGGTGCTGTACTGGCTGGTGAACAACGTCTACTCGATCGCGCAGCAGTGGTACATCACCCGAGCCATCGAGAAGGCCGCGGCGGCCAAGAAGGCCTGAGCGCCGCGCCGGCGCCCATCGCCGCGATCGCCACCGCGCCCGGGCGTGGCGGCATCGGGGTGGTGCGGGTGTCGGGCGCGGGCTTGCAGCCGCTCGCGCGGCATCTGCTGGGTGATGCGCAAGCGGCGCGGCTTGCGCCGCGCCAGGCGCTCTACGGCCCGTTCCTGGATGACGATGGCGGCGAGATCGATCGCGGCCTGGCGCTGTGGTTTCCGGCGCCGCACTCCTACACCGGCGAAGACGTGCTCGAGCTGCAGGGCCATGGCGGGCCGGTGGTGATGCAGCTGCTGCTCGAGCGCGTGCTGCGGGCGGGCGCGCCACTGGGCGTGCGTCTGGCCGAGCCCGGCGAATTCACGCTGCGCGCCTTCCTCAACGACAAGCTTGATCTGGCCCAGGCCGAGGCCGTGGCCGACCTGATCGATGCCAGCACGGGGCAGGCCGCGCGCTCGGCGGCGCGATCGCTCGCCGGGGTTTTCTCGCGGGCGGTGCATGCGCTGGTGGACGGGCTGATCGACCTGCGCATGCTGGTGGAAGCGACGCTGGATTTTCCGGAGGAGGAGATCGACTTCCTGCAGCGCGCGGATGCGCTCGGCCGGCTCTCTCGCCTGCGCGCCGAGCTTGCCGCCTTGCTGGCGCAGGCCCGGCAAGGCGCGCTGCTGCGCGAGGGGCTCGATGTGGTGCTGGTGGGCGAGCCCAATGTGGGCAAGAGCAGCCTGCTCAATGCGCTGGCCGGCGCCGAGGTGGCCATCGTGACGCCGATTGCCGGCACCACGCGCGACCGCGTGTCGCAGGCCATCCAGGTGCGCGGCGTGCCGCTCAATGTGATCGACACCGCGGGGCTGCGCGAGGCCACCGATGAGGTCGAGCGCATTGGCATCGAACGCACCTGGCAGTCGGTGGCGCAGGCCGATGTGGTGCTGCACCTGGTGGCGGCCGATGTGGGCGGCACCGGCGCCGGCACCGATCAGCCGGTGGACGGCACCCTCGCGCAGCGGCTGCCGGCGGGCGTGCCGGTGCTGCGGGTGGTGAACAAGATCGACCTGAGCGGCGAGCCCGCGCGCGTGGCCTGCGATGCGGCCGGGCAGCCGCAGACGGTGTGGCTCTCGGCGCGCGAGGGCGAGGGCATAGACCTGCTGCGCGAGGCGCTGCTGACGCTGGCCGGGGTGCAGTCAGCGGGGGAGTCGGTGTTCATCGCGCGCGAGCGGCACCTGATCGCGCTGCGGCAGGCGGGGCAGCATCTGGAACAGGCGCTCGCGCGAGCCTCGCAAGGGGATCGTCAGCTGGAGCTGTTGGCGGAGGAGCTGCGGCTGGCTCAGGAGCGACTGGGGGAGATCACCGGGGAGTTCTCGGCGGATGATTTGCTGGGGGTGATTTTTGGGAGGTTTTGCATCGGGAAGTAGGCGTGGGTCCCGAGTGTTCCGGCGTTTTCCGGAGCGTTTTCCCGGGCGTTTTCTGGGGCGTTTCGGTTTTCTCGGGCGTCTTCGCAATCGCTGGCAGAACGAAAGTGATCACCACCGCGCCCTGGCGCACCGCCACTGCTGGCGGCTCGATCCCCCGTTCCTGCATCGGCGGGTATCTCGTCGTCGCGCAGCGCGTGCTGCAGGAAAGTTGGATGAGGTTGAGCAGCACATCGCCGATCTCCTGCGTGATGGCGGTCGAGTCCTCGCTCAGCGCGACCCCAGCCAGGAGGGCAGCGCCGTCGTGAGCCAGGGCAGCGCGGCGATCAGCAGCGTGCCCACGAAGATCGCGACCATCGCGGGCGCCACCGACGCGGCCACGTAGCGGATGCTCCGGCCGAACATGGCCGAGGCGAAATAGATGTTCAGCCCCGCCGGCGGGCACAGGAAGCCGACCTCCATCGCCGCCAGGAAGATGATGCCGAAGTGGATGGGCTCGATGCCGTAGGCCTGCGCGAGCGGCATCAGCAGCGGCACCAGCACCACGATGGCCGCGTAGATCTCCATGAGCGCGGCGGCAGCGAACAGGAACACGCACAGCGCGAGCAGGAACACCCACCGGTTCGGGATCGCGTCCTGCACCCACCCCACGGCGGCGTCCGGGATGCCTGCGTCGACCAGGAAGTTGGTGAGCGCGAGCGCCATGCCCAGGATGAGCATCACCCCGCCGATGATCTGCGCGCATTCGGCCAGACAGGCCCGCAGGCGCGACAGGTTCAGCTCGCGGTGCGCCAGCGCCTGGGTCAGCACCGCGTAGAGCGCGGTCATCGCTGCGCTCTCGGTGGGCGTGGCCAGACCGCTGGCCAGCGTGCCGATGGCTACGAAGGGCGCGGCGATCTCCCAGCGCGCCGCCCACGCGGCGCCCAGCGCCTGGGCGAGATCGGGGCGGCTGTGCGCCGACGCCGCCGCGCCGCGGTCGCGCCTGAGAAAGCCGCCGAGCACCAGCAGGCAGGCCACCATCACCACCGCCGGCAGCAGTCCGGCGAGGAACATGTCCAGGATGGGCACGCGCGCCACCACGGCGACCATGATGAGCGGCACCGAGGGCGCGAGCAGCACGCCCAGTGCGCTGGCGCTGGTCACCAGGCCGATGCCGCGCGCCTCGGGATAGCCGGCGCGCAGCAGCAGCGGCAGCAGCAGGCCGCCGAGCGCGAGGATGGTGACGCCGCTGCCGCCCGTGAACGCCGTGAAGGCCGAGCACATCACCGAGGTGGCGAGCACCGTGCCGCCGACCCCGCCGCCAAAGAGCGCGACGAACAGCGTGCCCAGCCGCTGCGCGGCTCCGGTGCGCGCGAAGATGAGGCCCGCGAGCGTGAACAGTGGCAGCGCCGGCAAGGACGGGTTGACCGTGATCGCGTAGTGCGACAGCGCCACCGAGGCGAGCGGCAGCCCCTCGCTCCAGAACAGCAGCAGGGCAAGGCCGCCCAGGAACGCGAAGATCGGCGTGCCGGCCGCAAGCGCTGCCAGCAGCGCCACCACGGCCACGCCGATCGGCAGGGCGTGCCCGTCGAAGGCCAGGCCCAGGGCCACGCCCGCGCCCGGCAGGAGCACGCCGCACAACAGCCGCACCAGGCGTTGCGGTGCGCAGCGCGCGCCCAGTCTCGCGCCCAGCAGCGCGAAGCCAAGCGGCATGCTCGCCTGCACCCACCAGGTGGGCACGCCATAGGCGAGCTCATGGGGCGCGGCGATCTCGCTGGCGACGAATCGCGCGCTGGCCAGGGCGAGGACGCCGCACAGCAGGGCGGCAATGCCCTGGGCGAAGGCGTCGAGTCCGCGGCGGGCCCGCGGGCCTGCGAGATTGCCCAGGCCGCTGCCCAGCGTGGTGAGGTGACCATGCCGCTCGGCGGCCAGCGCGCCGGCCATGGTCATCACCAGACCCAGGTGCTGCACCAGCAGCGGCGCGTTGTCGATGCCGCGACCGAACAGCGGCCGCAGCGCGATCTCGATGGCCGGGATCAGCACCATCGCAACGAGCGCGAGCGAGGCCAGCGCGTCATCGGGCGCCCAGCGGCCCGATGGCGCCACGGGCGCGAGCGGCTGCGCCAAGTCAGCGACCCCGAGTGGCGCGGTAGGCCTTCAGGTGCGCGAACACCTCGTCGAAGGTCTCGGCCGGCACCATGGTGCCGCGGATGCGCGGGTAGAGCTTCTCGGCCAGCTCGTTCCACTCGCGCAGCTGCTCCGGCCCGGGGCGGTGCACGGTCAGGCCACGCTTCTTCATGGCGTCGACCGCTTCGTCGACCTCCTTGCGCGCCTGCGTGCGCATCGCGATGCCGGCGCTCTCGCCGCCGGCGCGCAGGGCCTGCTGCGCCGCTGGCGTCATCGCGTCCCAGGCGCGGCGGGTGACCACCAGCGCGCCCACGATGGGCGCCCAGTTGATCTCGAGCATGTGCGAGGCCGAGCTGAAGATCTGCGTGGCCAGCGCGAAGTACGGGGTGGACGGCACCACCTGGATCATCCCGGTCTGCATCGCGGGCAGGATGTCGGTGACCTCCAGCGGCACGGGCGTGTAGCCCAGGCTCTTCATGATCGCCTGCTGCTCGGGCTCGCTGCCCCAGGCGAAGAAGCGCATGCTGCGGTAGTCATCAGGCCGCAGCGCCGGGTCCTTCGAGAAGAAGCGCACCCAGCCCGCGTCACCCCATCCAATGATCACGAAGCCGCGCTCGAGCACGCGCCGCTCCAGGGCGGGGCGCATCTTCTCGCGCACGTGATCGACCTCCTCCCAGTTGCGAAACAGCAGGGGCAGGTTCTGCAGCGCTGCAATCGATGGCTCGATGTCGCGCAGCCCGACCACCGAGATCAGCCCGCCCTGCAGCTGGCCGATGCGCATGCGGCGCACGATCTCGGCTTCGCCGCCCTGGGTGCCGTCGGTGAACACCGCGAAGCGCGCGCCGGCGCCTTGCGCGGTGCGCCAGGCCTCGCCGAGTTCGAGCAGCTTCTGGTGGTAGAGCGAGTTCTTGGGCACGACGCTGCCGATGCGCAGCTGGGCCGCGGGCTGCGCGCGCAGGGCGGTGGAACCGGGCAGGGCGAGGCCGGCGGCCAGGAGCTGTCGTCGATGCATGGCGGCGGAAGGCGCGAGGCTCAGAAGAGGTCGTCGATGCTGGCGAGCAGCCATTCGGCGCGGGCAGCCAGCACGCGGGTGCCGAGGTCGGCGCGGCCGCGCGCGGCGTCCTGAGCCTGACGCAGCCAGCGCTCGAAGGCGGCCCGATCACCGGCGGGCAGTGCCAGCGACTCGGCCATCGCGACCTGGACCGCGGTGGTGCTGGCGCCGGCGGCGGAAAGCGCGCGGTCGAAGTAGGCCCGCGCCTGGGCCGGCGTGCCCCCGGGCCGGGCGGCCTCGAGGGTGCCCATGAGCGCGGCGAGCGCGCCCTGGCCGTGCGCGGGATCGGTCTGGTAGGCGGCGCTTGCCAGCGCGACCGCCTGCGGCAGATCGGCGACGGCGTCGGGCCGATCCTTGGACAGGCTGATCATGGCCGACCACGACGCGGCAGCCCAGTAGGCCAGGCCCACGTGCTCGGGCGCGATGCGCGGTGCCGGCGCCTGGCCGGCCAGCCAGGGGCGAAGCTCGGGCTGTGCCTGCGCGAGCGCGCGCAGCGCATGCTGCTGCGCTCGCCCGTAGAGGCGGGCGGCCCGCTCACGCAGGCGCAGCGCGGCGCGGCTGTCGCTGCCTTCGATGCGGTCGGCCTCGAAGGCGACGAAGGCATAGGCGTACTGCGTGAAGCCGCGCGCCACCGATTCGGCCAGGGCGACATGGCCGGGCGTCTGTTGCAGCAGCGATTCCGACAGCTTCAGGTAGAAGGGCGCGGCATCGCGCGCGAGCAGGAGGTCTTCCTCGTCGGCGCCGCCTTGCGCCGCCAGCGCGTCGGCCACCTGGTGCAGCACCAGTTGTCGAGGTGACGCGCAGGCCTGCAGCCCGAGAACCATCGCCAGCAGGACAGCCACGCCGATCGGGCGATGTCTTCGCATGACGGGCAGGCTACCGCGCGATCTTGAAGGAGCCGTGACAACGGCCCGCGGTGCGCCGTCGCGGCGCCAGGGCGCGCGGGCCTGCCTGCACCCTGGCGCCGGTGCGCCCCCGCGCTCAATCCACCGTCGCCCCCGAGCTCTTCACGATCTTCGCCCACAGCTCGAGGTCATCGCGGGTGAGCTTCGCGAGTTCGGCCGGGGTGCTGGGCGCGGGCTCGGCGCCCTGGCCGGCCAGGCGCTCGACCAGGGCCGGGTCGGCCATCGCCTTGCCACCCTCGGCGGCGATGCGCTCGACGATCGCCCGCGGCGTGCCGGCGGGCGCGAACAGGCCGTACCAGGAGTTGACGTGGAAACCCGCCAGCGTCTCGGCCAGCGTGGGCAGATCGGGCGCGAGCCGGGTGCGCCGCTCGGTGGCCACGCCGATCACCTTGAGCTGGCCGTTCCTCACGAACGGGAACACGCCCGGGAAGCTGCCGAAGGTGATGGGCACCTGGCCGGCCACCACATCGGTGGCGGCCGCGGCCGCGCCCCGATACGGGATGTGCACCAGGTGCAGGCCGGCGCGCTGGTTGAGCATCACGCCCAGCAGGTGGTTGAGCGTGCCGTTGCCCGCCGAGGCGTAGTCGACCTTGCCGGGGCGGGTCTTGGCATAGGCGATGAGCGACTTCAGGTCGCTGGGCGGGAACTTCGGGTTGGCCACCAGCAGGTAGGGCGCGGTGGCCACCGACATCACCGGCTCGAAGTCGCGGATGGGGTCGAAGCCGGGATTGCGATACAGCGCGGGGTTGATGGTCTGCGCGCTCTGGGCCGTGAGCATCAGCGTGTGGCCGTCACGCGGCGCGCGCGCGGCGAAGGCGGTGCCGACATTGCCGCCCGCGCCCACGCGGTTCTCCACCACCACCGCCTGGCCGATGCCCTGCGACAGGCGGGTTGCGAAGGCCCGCGCCACGGTGTCGTTGGCCCCGCCCACGGCCTGCGGCACGATGAGGGTGACGGGCCGCGCGGGCCAGGCGTCTTGCGCATGGGTTGCGCCGGCGCGCGTGCTGGCCGCGGCGGCGAGCGCCCAGGGCGCGATGGGCGTGAGCAGGCGATGGCGCTGGGGCGGGCGATGGGTCATGGGGCTCTCCTGGCCGGGTCGGGGCAACCGCGGGATTGTAGGGGGGCGCGCGAGCGCTGGCCTTAGACTGCGCGCTCCAACGAAGGAGACATGCATGATTCCCGACCACACCGACTTCAGCGACATGCTGGCTCGCTGGGCCGCGCAGCGGCCCGATGCCGACGCCCTGGTCTTTGGCGACACCCGCCTGAGCTGGGCACGGCTGGCCGACCGGGTCCACCGCCTCACCGCGGCCCTGCGCGCGGCCGGCCTGCAGCCCGGCGAGCGCATCGCGGTGCTCGACCTGAACCACCCCTCGTGCCTGGAGCTGACCCTGGCCTGCGCGCAGGCCGGCACGGCCAACGCGGTGGTGAACTTCCGCCTCGCGCCCCCCGAGATCGAGTACGTGATCAACGACGCCGGCGCGCGGCTGCTCTTCGTGGGCCCCGAGTTCGCGCCGGTGGTGGCGCAGCTGCGCGAGCGGCTGCCCAGCGTGCAGCGGGTCATCCGCATCGGTGGCGCCGATGACGAGTACGAGGCCTGGCTGGCCGCGCATGCGCCCGACACGCGGGTGCATCCGGCCGCGCGCACCGACAGCTTCCTGCAGCTCTACACCTCGGGCACCACCGGCTTTCCGAAGGGTGCCATGCTCACGCACGGTGGCATGCTCGCCCACGCCCGCAACGTGGCGGCCATGCAGGGCATGGACGGCGATTCGCGCGTGCAGGTGGCCATGCCGCTCTTTCACGTGGGCGGCACCAGCTACGCGCTGGTGGCCTGGGCGGGCGGCGCGCCCATCCACCTCATGCGCGTGCCCGAGCCCTCGGCCGTGCTGGCCATGCTCGAGCGCGAGCGCATCACCCACACCTTCTATGTGCCGGCGCTCATGGCGGCCATGAGCCAGGCGCCGGGCGCGGCCGACCGCGACTACTCGTCGCTGCAGGCGCTGGCCTATGGCGCCTCGCCGATGCCGCTGCCGGTGATGCGGGCCTGCCTGAAGCTCTTCCCGGGCGTGATGCAACAGGTGTATGGCATGACCGAGCAGAGCGGCGTGGTCACGGTGCTGGGCGCGCAAGACCACGAGAACCCGGCAGTGGCTCACCGGCTGGTCTCGGCCGGGAAGGCGATCGTCGGGGTCGAGATCGAGGTGCGTGATCCCGGCACCGGGGAGCCCGTGGCCGTGGGCGAGCCCGGCGAGATCTGGGTGCGCAGCGAACAGGTGATGGGCGGCTACTGGGGCAAGCCCGAGGCCACCGAGGCCGCCCTCACGCCCGATGGCTGGTATCGCTCGGGCGACGGCGGCCACCTCGATGCCGACGGCTATGTGTACGTGACCGATCGCATCAAGGACATGATCATCAGCGGCGGCGAGAACATCTACCCGGCCGAGATCGAGCGAGTGCTCGCCGAGCATCCGGCCATTGCCGACGTGGCGGTGATCGGCGTGCCCGATGAGCGCTGGGGCGAGGTGCCCAGGGCGGTGGTGGTGCTCAAGGCGGGCGCGGCGCTCGACCCGCACGACCTGGTGGCCTGGTGCCGCGAGCGCCTGGCCGCCTACAAGGTGCCCAAGGCCGCCGACATCGTGGCCGAGCTGCCGCGCAATCCCACCGGCAAGATCCTCAAGCGCGAGCTGCGCAAGCCCTACTGGGCCCGGCGCGACCGGCAGGTGGTCTGAGGCCAGCGAGCCCGAGGCGCGCCGCCGCCCTTTCGGAAACGGGGCCCGCGCGGTGGCGCCCGCGGGCATGCCGGTCTAAGACAGACCGGAACAAGGGGAGTGCGCGATGAATGATTCCTGGCGGGCGATGCGGCCGGTGGCCGCGATCCTGGTTTGTGCCTCGGTGATGCTCACGCTCAGCCTGGGCCTGCGCCAGAGCCTGGGCCTGTTCATGCAGCCCATGACCCGCGACATCGCGATCTCGGTGTCGGAGTTCACCTTCGCGATCGCCATCCAGAACCTCGCCTGGGGGCTGGCCCAGCCCTTCACCGGCGCGCTGGTGGTGCGGGCCGGCTTCCGCACGGTGATGGTGGCGGGCGGCGTGCTCTACGCGCTGGGCCTGGCCTGCCTGGCGATGGCGCAAGGGGTGCTCACCGTGACGCTGGGTGCGGGCGTGCTGATCGGTCTGGCGCTGGCCTGCAATGCCTCCTCCATCGCCAACTCGGTGGCCTCGCGCGCGGTGCCGCCGGCGGTGCGCAGCACGGTGCTCGGGCTGGTGTCGGCGGCCGGCTCGCTGGGCGCCATGCTGGCCGCGCCCATTGGCCAGTGGCTGCAGACCGACTTTGGCTGGCGCGCGGGTGTGCTCGGCTTCCTGGTGCTGGCGCTGATGCTGATCCCGGCCGGCTGGATCGCTGGCGGGGTCGACAAGGTGCGACTGCCGCCTGCGCCCGCGGGCGAGGCCGATGGCGAGACCGACGCCCGGCGCGTGGCGATGGCCGCGCTGCGCCACCCGCCCTTCGTGGTCATGACCCTGGCCTTCTTCGTGTGCGGCATGCAGCTGGTGTTCCTCACCACGCACCTGCCCTCGTATCTGGCGCTGTGCGGCATGGACCCGATGCTCAGCGCGCAGGCGCTGGGCATGATCGGCGGCTTCAACATTCTGGGCAGCCTGTTCTTCGGCTGGGCCGGGGGGCGCTGGTCCAAGACCGCGCTGCTGGGGGTGCTCTACGTCTCGCGCTCGCTGGTGCTGGCGTGGTTTTTCTCTGCGCCGCCCACCCCGGGCAACACGCTGCTGTTCGCGGGCCTGATGGGCTTCCTGTGGATGGGCGTGTCACCGCTGTTCGCGGGCGCGGTGGCCGAGATGTTCGGGCTTCGCTGGCAGGCCATGATCCAGGGCATCGCGTTCTTCAGCCACCAGATGGGCAGCTTCCTGGGCGCCTTTGGCGGCGGCATGGTGTTCGATGCCTTCGGCTCGTACGAGCTGGCCTGGCGCTTTGGCGTGGGGCTGGGGCTGGTGGCCGGCATCGTGCAGATCGGGTTTGCCATGATGCGGCCGCCGCCGGCGCTGGCGCATTGAGCGGCGCGAGTCGGGGCCGCAGAGGTCCGTGTGGCTGCGGCTTTCGTCAGCCGCACGGGTGCTCAGGCGCTCAGGCGCTCAAGCCAGGCGAGGGCGCAGGGGCCACGCCCGCGAACATCTCGCCCAGCAGCGTGGTGACCGCCGGCGCCATGCGCGCGGGGTCGATGATCGCCGAGGGCAGCGCGCCATCCACCCACAGCGTGGCCAGCCCGTGCACCAGTGACCACGCGGTGAGCACCAGCGGCGTGAGCTCGCCCGCCGGCGCGCGCCCGGCATGCTGGCATTCCTCGATCACCTTCGCCAGCAGCAGATAGGCCTGGCGGCTGGCGGCGCTCAGGGCGGGATTGCGGCCGGCCGGGCTGTTGTCGCGGAACATGACGCGGAAGTGGCCCGGGTGCGCGACCGCGAACTGCACATAGGCCTGGCCGATGGCGCTCAGCCGCGCGATCGGGTCTGCCGGGTGCGCGGAGCCTTCATGGAGCATGGCCTGGTGCAGGCGCTCGAAGCCGTCCTGGGCGATGGCGGCGAGCAGCTGGCCGCGGTCGGCGAAGTGGTGGTAGGGCGCGCCCGAGGACACCCCGGCGCGGGTGGCAAGCGCCCGCAGGCTCAGGGCGTCGAGGCCCTGGCGGGTGATGACGTCCACGCTGACGTCGATCAGGGTCTGCCTGAGGTCGCCGTGGTGGTAGCCCGCCTTCTTCTTGACTCGCATCGGTGGCCGAGTGTCCAACATGTCGCCCCCTGAGGCAATGTCGACCGAGCGCGCCGGCGGGTCATCGGCGCGTGCCGCGGACAGGCAACCGATATCAGGCAACCGACTTGCGCGGGCGCATCATGCCGGCGCCCATGCGGGCGACCATGGCCCTGGGCGAGAAGCGGCCCGATTGCGCGAGCAGCCAGTTGCGCAGCCCCACGATTCGCGAGGGCGAGCGGCCGTTCAGCGCCGCCACCGCGGCGCGCGCCACCGTGTGGACATCGAGCGTGTTGGCGAAGACGGCGGTATTGCGCACGCCCGGGTCACCGAGCTTGTCGATGAAGCCGGTGTCCACCGCGCCCGGGCACAGCGCGCTCACCCGCACGCCGCGCCCGCGGTACTCGGCCCACAGCGCTTCGCTGAAGCTGAGCACGAAGGCCTTGGTGGCGGCGTAGACCGCCAGGTAGGGGCCCGGCTGGAACGCGGCGGTGGACGCCACGTTGAGCACCCGGCCGTGGCCCTGCGCCAGCATGGCCGGAATGAACGCATGGCACAGGTCGACCACGGCGCTGACATTGACGGCGATCTGTTGCTGTTCGGTCTCGGGGTCGAGGTCCTCGAAGGCCCCGTAGGTGCCGAAGCCGGCGTTGTTGACCAGGATGTCCACGGAGAGCCCCTGGTCGGCCACGGCCTGTCGCAGCCGCTCGCCGCAGCCGGGCTGGCCGAGGTCGGCCGTGATCACTGCCGGGCGGGTGCCGTGCCGGACCTCGAGCGTTGACGCGAGCGCCTTCAGGGCGGACTCGGAGCGCGCCACCAGGATCAGGCGCATGCCCTGTGCGGCGAGCTCGCCGGCCAGCGCGGCGCCGATGCCCGAGGAGGCGCCGGTGATGAGCGCGGTGGGTTGGTTCGTGGCGGTCATGGCTCAGTACCCCATCTGGATGGTCAGGCGGGTGACGCCGCTAGCCGAGACCACGAAGGAGGCCTCCTTGAAGCCGGGTGCCGAGAAGCGCGGCCGCACGTTGTTCGAGGCGCCGTAGCCTTCCTGCGGGATGCCCATGAAGTTGCGGTCCATCTTGCCGTTGCGGTTCTCGTCGTGCCAGACCATGGCCGCGTAGGTGCCCGGCGCGAGCCGGTCGAATTCGCAGACCGCGCGATCACCGGCGATGGTGGTGTGCTTTTCGCGCAGGGCCTTGGAGTGGTCCTCCGGATAGCCCTCGGCGGCACTGAACAGCAGGCAGCCGACATCGCCCTTGTCGTTGCGCACGCCGCTGATGTCCAGGCGCACGGTGGCCTCGGTGGAGGCGGCGGCGGGGTTGAGCGCTGAACCGCACAGCAGCGCGGCGGCGAGAAGGGTGCGGGTGAACAGGGTACGTTTGCTACGGGTCATGATGATCTCCATCGGGTTAATGTGAGCACAGCTTAGATTGCGGTTTGGCCGACGTCAAGCAAAATCTGAGCATCGCTCAAATTATTTTTGGTTGGTGCCGATCCGGCCTTGCGCCGCCGCCACCATCACCCGTGTGTCGTGTCAGGATGGCGTTGCCGCGCCCGATGGGCGTGGCGGCACCCCCGCCTCTGGAAAGGACCGCCGCATGCCCGAGCCCTGCCGCCTGCCCACACCCGCTGCCGGTTCGGTGCGCTGCCCCTGCGACAGCGGGCTGAGCCTGTCCGCGTGCTGCGGGCGCTGGCATGCCGGCGCGCTGCACCTGCAGGCGCCGGATCCGTCGAGCCTGATGCGGTCGCGCTACAGCGCCTTCGTGCTGGGCCTGGAGGACTACCTGCTGGCCACCTGGCACCCGCAGACGCGGCCGGCGCCGCCGCTGGGTCTGGAACCGGGGCTGCGCTGGCTGGGACTGGAGGTGCGCGCGCACGGGCTCACCGATCCGGACCACGGCTGGGTGGAGTTCGTGGCCCGCAGTCGCCTGGCCGGCCGCGCCCGGCGCCTGCACGAGACCAGCCGCTTCGAGCGTCTGGGTGGGCGCTGGTTCTATCGCGACGGCGACCTGCGCTGAGCGGGCGCGCCGCTAGAAGCGCAGGCGCAGCGGTGCGCCATCCGGGTCGAGCCACTGCTGCTCGGGGCGCGACCACACCACCAGCACCCGCTGCAGCGGCGCCGGCAGCCGCACGCTCAGGCCGCGCAGCGGCTGGCGCCCCATCGCGTCGGCGCGGATCTCGACCGGCGGCTCGTGGGTGTGCTCGCGCGGCGCCACCACCGCGGCCATCACCCGCTGCTGCAGCAGGGTTCGGGCGCGGGCGGCGTCGGGCCATTGCCAGCCGGTGATGGCAAGCATGCTGCCATCGGGCAGCGTGAGGCGGGTGTCGGCCTGCAGGCGCGCATGGGCGCGCTGCAGCAGCGCGGCGAGCTCGGCGGCAGGCAGGGTCGAGGCGGCCAGCGCGAACTCCGCGAAGGGGCGCTCGGGCGCGAGGGTGCGGTGCAGCGCGTCGGGGTAGTCGATCAGGAAGCTGAGCGCGACGTGGTTGCCGTTGCGCAGCACCAGCGTGAGCCGGTTGCCGGGCAGCTCATGGGCGCGGGCCGGTCGCGGCCGCGCCGCGAGCGCAGGCAGCGACAGCAGCGCGGCCAGGCAGCGGCGGCGGCCGGGCGCGGCCATGGGCGGGCGCATGCTGCTATCGGCAGTAGGTCTGGGCGGGCTGCGTGCTCAGGCCCGATCCGCTGGTGAACTGGAAGCTCCAGCACGCGGTCTTGCCGCTGTTGCCGGCCTGCGCCAGCAGCGTGGCCAGCGCCGCGCCGGTGATCGCCTTGTAGCGGATGCGGTAGGTGCCGGCGCCGTTCAGGGTGCTGTCGCTGCCGGTGGCCGTGGTGGTGAAGGACTGGGCGGAGGTGAACTGCAGCACCTGGTAGCCATCGGTGGCGTCGGTGGTGAGGGTCATGGCCGAGACCGGGAAGGGCGTGACCGGCGGCTGGCGCAGCGGCTGGTACTTGGTGCCCTGGTTGACCAGGTCTGGGCTGGGCGTGCCGCGGAAGCAAGACAGCACGTAGGGCGACACGTCGGTGACGTGGTAGCTGTAGCCCTGCGGGCCGTTGACCACCGCGCTGGTGTTGCCGCCGCACACGCCGTCGCGCGAGGCCACCGAGCCGTCGGCGTTGTTGTAGCCGTAGATCGCGAAGCCATCGAGCGCCCAGCCCACCGGGTTGGTGTTCCAGTAGGCCGCGGCCTTGCCGGCCATCAGGCAGGTGGGCGCGGCGTGGTAGTGGTAGTCGTCGGCGCGGCCGGCGTGGCCGTTGCAGGCGTCGAGCTCGCCCAGCACCTTGGTGTCGCCGTTCTGGCAGCCGCCCTGCTTGCAGGGATTGAAGATCGGCACGCCGTTGATCGCCACGCCGATCGGCCCGTCCACCGCGCTGGTGGTGCTGGCCGCGATCGCCGGGGCGAGCGGGATCTTCCAGCCGCGCGAGCCCAGGAAGTTCTGGGCCAGCGGCACCTGCAGGTTGGTGGCGGTGATGCCGTTCATCATGGCGTGCGTGGGCATGCCGGTGCTGCTCAGGTAGGCATAGGTGCCGTCGCAGGCGACCGAGGCGGCGCCCGTGGTGGATGCGGCCAGCGAGCTGCGCACCAGGCCGCACGCGGTGCTGTTGCCGGCCGAGGCGCTGGTGCGGGCGTAGTCGAGGTTCAGGCTGGCCGACCCCAGGGTGATGCCGGAGAGCGCGGCGAGCAGGGTGGCCCCGTCGACGGCATCGGTGGCCAGCGTGGGCGCCCGCGAGAGGGCGTAGACCGTGAACGTGTAGCGCTTGCTGCCGGTGCCCTGCGAGCAGGGCGGCTGATAGCCCGCGAAGGGGCCGTCGCTGCCAACCCCCGCGATGCCGGTGCCCAGGCTGTTCGCGCTCAGGCTGGTGGTGGCGGCGGCCAGCCCGTGCAGCACCCAGTTGTACTTGGTGGTGCCGTCGCCGGGCAGGGTCTTCATGAGCACCGCGAAGGCTTGCGTGCCGCTGGGCGCACCGCTCCAGCTCAGGGGCGGCGAAGAGCCGGTGCCGTCGCAGGTGTGGTCGGCCGGCAGCAGACCGCCCTCGGTGCCGGCGGTGCTGGTGAGGGCGAAGCTGGTGGTGGTGCCGCCGCTGGTGCCCCCGCTGGCGAGGTCTCCGGTGCTTCCGGCCCCGCTGCCGCCGCCCCCGCAAGCGCTCAGCGTGAGCAGCAGGGCAAGCAGAGCCGCGCGGGGGTCAGGGCGGAGCGCGAACGGGGGCAGGGTCATGGCAGTGGACGGCCCCGTGGCGGCGGCGCGAACGGTGACGGGAGCGTCGAGCTTACCGGCACTCCGCGGGCAAGTCCTGCGCAGCAGGCCTGGTTGCTGCGTGTGTGCCGTCAGTCAGGTGCCGCCCCCGAAAGCGTTATGTATGATCGGATATATCGCTTTGGCGTGCCGCCCGGCGTGTCCAGCCGATCCACGGCGCGCCTCGCTGCCCGCTTCCCGCCCCCGCCACTCGCGCTTCATGTCCTGCCGGAATCCGCATCGCCCGTCGGCCCCCTGGCGGCTGTTTCGCCCCTCGCCTGGCGGATGGGTCGGCCGCCTGCTCGCGGCCGTGGTGCTGGTGCTGGCGGCGATGCCGGGCGCGCGTGCCGTCGAGATCACCGTCTCGGTGGCGGCCAGCCTGGCCGGCGCGGTGCGCGAGGTGGCCGCGGCGCATCAGGCCGCCAACCCGGGCGTGAAGCTGCTGCTGAACACCGGCGCCTCGGGCGCGCTGCTGCAGCAGATCGCGCGCGGCGCGCCGGTGGATGTCCTGATCAGCGCTGATCTCGAGACCCTGGAGCAGGCCCGCGTCCGCGGCCTGGTGCCGGCGCAGGGGGTGCGGCTGCTGGCCGGCAACGCGCTGGTGCTGGCCGTGCCGGCTGCGGCGGGATTCACGCCGCGCAGCCTGGCCGATCTGCTGCAGCCCGCAGTGACGCGGGTGGCCATCGGCCTGCCGGGCAGCGTGCCCGCGGGGCGCCACGCCCGCGCCGCGCTGGAGGCGGCCGGCCTGTGGGCCGCGATCGAGCCGCGGGTGGTGGGCGCGGTGAATGTCCGTCAGGCGCTGGACCATCTCGCGCGGGGCGAGGTGGACGCGGCCTTCATCTACGCCACCGATGCGGCACTGATGCCCGAGCGGGTGCGGGTGGCGTTCACGGTGGCCACCGCGCAACCGGTGCGCCATGCCGTGGCGCTGGTGACCGGCTCGCGCCAGCCGGAAGCGGCCGAGCGCTTCATCGCCCACCTGCTCTCGCCGGCCGGTCAGGCGGTGCTGGCGCGGCACGGCTTCACGCGGCCCTGAGCGATCGCATGGACGCCGCCTGGGTCGCGCTGGGGCTGTCGCTGAAGGTGGCGGGCTGGGCCACGCTGATCAACCTGCTCGCCGGCGTGGCGCTGGGCCAGGCGATGGCGCGGTGGCGCTTTCCGGGGCGCGAGCTGGTCGATGCGCTGCTCACCCTGCCCATGGTGATGCCGCCCACGGTGCTGGGCTACTACCTGCTGGTGCTGATCGGCAGCCAGGGCCCGATCGGGGCCTGGCTGCTCGAGCACGTCGGCGTGCGCCTGATCTTCACCTGGCAGGCCGCGGTGATCGCTGCGGCGGTGGTGTCCTTTCCGCTGGTGTTCAAGGCCGCGCGCGCGGCGTTCGAGCAGGTGGACCCGGCGCTGGAGCAGGCGGCGCGCACCCTGGGCGTGGGCGAGGTGGCGGTGTTCTTCCGGGTGTCGCTGCCG
This sequence comes from Burkholderiales bacterium, assembly GCA_037146935.1. Classification (GTDB taxonomy): domain Bacteria; phylum Pseudomonadota; class Gammaproteobacteria; order Burkholderiales; family Burkholderiaceae_E; genus Quisquiliibacterium. Next base: position 19,099 of record JBAWWD010000008.1, on the reverse strand, counting down.
CTGGCCTGGCGCGGCATCCTGGCCGGCCTGCTGCTGGCCTTCGCGCGGGCGCTGGGCGAGTTCGGCGCCACGCTGATGGTGGCCGGCAGCATCGCCGGCCAGACGCGCACCCTGTCGCTCGCGGTGTACGAGGCGGTGCAGGCCGGGCAGGACGACACCGCCGCCTTCCTGGTGGCGGTGACCTCGGTGGTGGGTCTGGCGGTGCTGCTGGGCGCCGGCTGGCTGGCGCCCGGCCGCGTGCCGGCGCGGGGCTGAGGCCATGGCCGAGCCGATCTGGTCGCTCAGCCTGCGGCGCAGCCTGCGCCAGGGCGCTGCGCGATTCGACCTCGATCTGCAGATCGAGGCCACGGGCCGCCGGCTCGCGCTGGTGGGGCCCTCGGGCGCGGGCAAGACCCAGGCGCTCAGGCTGATCGCCGGCATCGAGCGCGCCGACGCGGCGCGGGTGCGCATCGGCGCGCACTGGCTCGAGGACAGCACGCGGGGCCTGCGCCTGTCGCCCCAGGCCCGACGGCTGGGCGTGGTGTTCCAGGACTTCGCGCTGTTCCCGCACCTGAGCGTGCGCCAGAACATCGCCTTCGCGAGCCGGCGCGGCTGGCGCAATCCCGGGCGCCGGGCCGACGCGCCGGCGATCACCCGGTGGCTGAACGCCTTCGGGCTGGCGCCGGTGGCCGATCTGTATCCGCCCCAGCTCTCGGGCGGACAGCGACAGCGCACGGCGCTGGCGCGGGCGCTGGTGACCGAGCCCAGGGCGCTGCTGCTCGACGAGCCCTTCGCGGCGCTGGACCGCGGCCTGCGCGAGACCCTGCGCGGCGAGTTGCGGGCGCTGCTGGCCGACCTCGAGATGCCGATGCTGCTCATCACCCACGACGAGGAAGACCTGCGCGTGCTGGCCGCCGAGCCGGTGCGCATCGAGGCCGGCCGCGTGCGGGCCGTGGCGCCATGAGCCGGCGCCCGGTCTCGCCGCCGCTGGGGGTGCAGGGCCTGCTCTGGCTCACCGCCGGCGACGAGAACATCGGCGGACACGGCCGCATGGCGCTGCTGCGCGCGGTGGCCGAGCAGGGTTCGATCACCCGTGCGGCGCGCGCCTTCGGCATGAGCTACAAGGCCGCCTGGGACGCGATCGACACCATGAACCGGGTGGCGGGCGAGCCGCTGGTGGCGCGCAGCACCGGCGGGCGCGGCGGCGGTTCCACCCGGCTCACGGCGCGCGGCGAGCGGCTGCTCGCGCGCTTTGCCGAGGTCGAGCGCATCCATCGCCGCTTCATCGACCTGCTGGCCGAGCAGGCTGTCGATCTCGAGGAGGAGTTCCCGGTGCTCAAGGCCGTCAATCTCAGGACCACCGCCCGCAACCAGTTCGCGGGCGTGGTGAACGCGGTGCGTGTCGGGGCCGTGAATGACGAGGTCGAGATCGACCTGCCCGGCGGGCTGCGGCTGGTGGCTATCGTCACCAGCGACAGCACGCGCAGCCTGGGGCTGCGCCCCGGGCAGCCGGCGATGGCGCTGATCCAGGCGACCAGCGTGGTGCTGGCCACCGGGCTGGCCGGCGCGCGGGTGTCGGCGCGCAACCAGCTGCCGGGCGTGGTGCGGGCGATCAGCCCGGGCGCGGTCAATACCGAGGTGCTGCTCGATCTGGACGCCGGCCAGCCGCTGGTGGCCATGGTGAGCGAAGTGGGCGCTCGCGCACTGGAGCTCGCGCCGGGCGCGCGGGTGACGGCGCTGGTGAAGGCGTCCGAGCTGATCGTGGCGGTGGCCGCCTGAGGGCGGCGCCGGCGCTGCGGCTTGCCGGGCGCTGCGGCTTTTCCGGTGCTGCCGCTTGCCGAGCACTGCGGAGGTAGACTGCCGGCAGCCCCGTCCGCCGGCAGCGGCTCGGGTCGGAGGCATGGCATGCAGTCACTCGGCAACTGGTTCCAGCGCGCACCCCAGACCGCGGCGATCGTGGCGGTGGCGTTCGCCTTTCTGGCGATCGAACCGCTGGCCGCGGGCCTGCCCGCGGTCTTCGGCGATGGCCGGGCGGTGCTGTTCTACTGCGTGCCGGTGCTGGTGGCGGCACGGCTGGGCGGCCAGCGCGCCGGTCTGGTCGCCACGCTGGTGGCGGCCCTGCTCGCTGGCGTGCTGCTCGCGCTGGCGTTCTCGCGCGCCGACGCGCAGGCGGGCGCTGCCCTGGCGATCTGGCTGACCCTGGTCCTGGTGGGCGTGCTGGCCAGCCTGCTGCAGGGCGCGGCGCCGGCCGGCCCGGGGGGGGCGTTCCCGCTGGCGGGTGGCCACCCGCCAACCGCATCTGCACCGACCGTCCCGGCACCCGCTGTCCCCGTCGCGGCCGCGGCGCCGGCCTCGCCCGTCGTTGATGCCGGCGACGACGGCTTTCGCGAACTCTTCGACCACGCGCCGGTGGGTGCCTGGATCGTCAACCGTGACGGTCGCATCGAGCGCGTGAATGCCCGCCTGGCCGCCATGCTCGGCTATCGGCCCGAGGAACTGGTGGGGCGCCCGGCGCCCAGCCTGAGCGATCCCGAGGACCACCGTCGCTTCATGCAGTTCCACCGCGGCCATCTGCGCGCGCTGCTGCACGAACCGCAGACCTCCACGGTGATCGAGAAGCGCTATCGCCACCGCGAGGGGCATCCGGTGTGGGCGCGGGTGAGCGTCACCGCCGTGGGCCGCCTGGAAGACCAGTCCCGGCGCTGGCTCTCGGTCATCGAGGACATCGGCGCGCGCAAGTCGGCCGAGGCCGAGCTGCAGCGCAGCGAGGAGCGTCTGCAGCGCCTGCTGGGCAACCTGCCCGATCCGGTGCTCATCCTGCTCGATGACCGGCTGGCCTTCGTGAATCCGGCCGCCGAGCGGCTGTTCCGCCGCGGCAGCGCCGAGCTCCTGGACGAGCGCATCGAGCGGCTGGTGCACCCCGACAGCCTGGCCGCCTTCCGGGCGCGGCTGGCCGCCATCCGCGCCGGTGATGCCGGCAGCCTGCCCTCGCTGGAGTTGCGGATGGTGGCGGCCGACGGCTCGCCGCGGATCGTGCAGCTCACGCCCTCGGTGTTCGAGTCTGATGGCAGCCTGTTCCAGCTGGTGGTGCTGCGCGATGTCGATGAACTGCGCCGCACCGAGGCGGCGCTGGAGCAGTACCGGCGCGATCTGCAACGCCTGCTGGCGGCGCGCTACAGCGCCGAGGAGCGCGACCGGCGCCGGATCGCGCGGCAGCTCCACGACAGCATGCAGCAGCCTCTGGCGGCGATCACCCTGGAGCTGATGCTGCTGCGTCGCCGTGTGCCGGCCGATGAGCGCGAGCTGCACGAACCGATCGTGCGCGCCGCCGGCATGATCGACGAGCTGTTCCGGGCCACCCGGCATCTCATCGCCGGCCTGCGCCCGCAGATCCTGGATGAGCTCGGCATCGAGGAGGCGCTCGAGGTGCTGGCCCGCGAGTTCGGCTCGCGCACGGGCTTGCCCTGCGCGTTCGAGATCCAGGGCGCTGCCGTGGGCAGCGTGGGGCTGGCCATGGACGCGGCCATCGCGCTCTATCGCGGCGCCCAGGAGGCGCTGGACAACGCCGAGCGGCATGCCCGCGCGAGCCAGGTGCGGATGCGCCTGGACCTCGATTCGCCCGAGACCATCGGCCTGGAGGTGACCGACGACGGCCGGGGCGTGGCGCCGGCCGATCTGCGCAAGCCGGGGGCCTGCGGCCTGATCGGCCTGCGCGAGCGGCTGCGCGAGTTTGGCGGCACGCTCGAGGTGGCCCCGCTGCCCGAGGGCGGCACGCGCCTGCGGGCGAACGTGGCGCGCGTGCCCGGCCAGCGCGGGTAGGCCTGCGCCCCGCGCGGCCGGCCCGAGCCGGCGCCGGAACCCGGCCTCAGGCGCTGATCTCGCGCGCCGAGATGCTGTAGCGGAAGCTGTCGGGCGCGAGTTCGTCGAAGCGGCCGGTGGCGTTCTCGCCGTTGGGGTACATCAGGAAGGGCAGGGGCCGGCGGCCCGCGCTGCCGGGCAGGGTCACGTCATGGCCGGTGTTCCAGGCCACCCAGTTGCCTTCCCAGTTGCCGAACAGGCCCTTCATCACCGGCGCCACCAGCGGGTGGCGGGCGTCCTTGATCCAGTCGGCGGTCTCCTGGCGCATGACCTTGAGCACGTCGGCCGGGTCCATGGCGACCCAGCCGTGGGCCTTGAGGAAGACCTCGGCGCGGCAGTGCTGCGCGCCCTTGAGGTTGGCCGAGCTGGCGCCGAGCTCGCGGTAGCCGAAGGCCGAGGGCGCCAGGCGCAGGCCGTAGACATCGCGGGCCGGCACGCCCACCGCGCGGCACAGGCCCACGAAGACGGCGTTCAGGTCGGCGCACTTGCCGCCGAGGTTGCCGGTCTCGAGCATGGTCCGGATGTCGCCGGTGCCGCAACCGCGGGTCTTGGGCTCGCGGTGGGCATTGGCCACCACCCACCCGTAGATGGCCCGCACCTTGTCGACATCGGTGGTGGCGCCGCGCGTGGCCTCGAGCGCGGTCTTGCGCACCACGCCATCGACCGGCATGAGCTCGGCCGGCGCCAGCGCCGCGCGCAGCGCGGCCGGGTCTTCGCTCACCGGGGCGGGCTTGCTCCAGTCGATCAGGCGATTGCGGGTCTGCAGGCGGCTGGTGAGGGTGAGGCGGGGCTTGTCGACGGTGTCGGCGAACTCGGCGTAGAGCATGCGCACGTCACGCCCGGCGTCGGCCACCAGACGCACCTGCGCGGCGTTGCCGCTCCAGGCGTTGTCGAGCGGGCGCTGCCAGTCGGACTCCACCGAGGGCACCGGCAGCCAGACGCGGGTGGCGCTCTTCACCTCGGGGACCTCGACCACGGTGGTGAGCTCGAAGGTGCGCCAGGGCCCTGCCTGGGGTTCGAAGCGGCGCTCCTGGGCTGCGGCGGACAGCGGCACCAGGGGCAGGGCGACAGCGGCGGCGCTGCCCTTCAGCAGCGCCCGGCGAGCGGTGAGTCGGGTCATGCGGGTTGCACCTTGAAAAGTGGTTTGGCGAGCGGCTTGCGCGCAGGCGCCGCGGGTGCTCAGAGCAGCGGCGCGATCCAGGCGCGGGCGACGTCGGAAGCCCAGTCTAGCTCACCCAGCACGGTGAAGACCGGGCGGCCCTGACGGCCGATCACCACGGTGGTGGGGAACAGGCTCACCCGCCACGCGCGGGCGGCTTCACCGTCGGCATCGCGCAAGATCGACAGGTCGATGGGCGTGTGCGCGAGAAAGCGGCGGATGGCGGCATCGGTCTCGCGGAAATTGACCGTGACCACCCGCAGGCGCTCGGCCGCATGGCGCTGCGCGAGCAGGGCGAGCGAGGGCATCTCGGCGCGGCAGGGCTCGCACCAGCTCGCCCAGAAGTTGATCACCACCACCTGGCCGCGAGCCTCGGCAAGCGTCCAGGCCGGGGCCTCCCAGGCGGGCAGCGAGAGCGGCGGGGTGGGCGTGCCGGCCGGCCAGGGGCGGCGTTGCGCGCCGGCCGGGGGGGCGGCGGGGCCCGCGCGGGCAGCCCCGGCGCTGCCGGCTCCGAACAGGGCCAGCCCGGCGCCGAGGGCGCGCAGGCTGCGCCGGCGGGTGGGGTTCATGCTCATGGTCGCCGCGGATCATACCGGCGGCCGGCGACGGGTTTGCGGACGCCCCTGCCTGGGGCCTGCCGGGTGCCCGCGCGATAATGCGCGGGTCGGGAAGCCCGGTCCCCGGCCGATTCCGCCTTCCCCGATGTTTCCTGCCACCGTCACCGCCGCGGCCCTGCGCCGCTTCCTGCTCGCGCTGCTCATCGGCCTGTCGGCGGGCGCCCTGTGCGCCTGGCTGCACACCCCGCTGCCCTGGCTGATCGGGCCCCTGTTCGCCTGCGCGATCGCGTCGGCCCACGGCCTGCCGGTGGGCAGCCTGCTGCCGGCGCGCAATGCCGGCCATTGGGTGATCGGCACGGCGCTCGGGTTGTTCTTCACCGCCGATGTGGTCGGCCGTCTGGTGAGTCATCTTGGCCTGGTGGTGGTCGGCCAGGTGTGGGCGCTGGCGGTGGGCCTGACCCTGGCCTGGGCGCTGCGCCGCTTCGCGCGGCTCGATCCGGCCACCGCCTTCTTCGCCGGGGCGATCGGCGGCGCCTCCGAGATGGCCATCCAGGGCGAGCGCAACGGCGCCCGGGTGGACCTCATCGCCGCGGCCCACAGCCTGCGCATCCTGCTGGTGGTCAGCGTCACGCCCTTCGTCTTCCAGTGGCTGGGGGTGCGCGGCTCCGATCCCTCGCAGCGGCTGACGCTCGCGGTGCAATGGTGGCCGGGCTTCGCGCTGCTGCTGGCGCTCACCGTGGCGGGCGGGCTGGCCTTGCGCGCGCTGCGCGCGCCCAGCCCCTGGCTGATCGGCCCGCTGCTGGTGGCGGTGGGCCTGAGCGCGAGCGGCGTGGCGCTCACCGCCATGCCGGCCTGGATCGTCAGCCTCGGGCAGGTGGTGATCGGCATCTCGCTGGGCACCCGCTTCGCGCCCGGCTTCTTCGAGCGTGCCCCCCGGATGCTCGCGGTGGTGGGGTTCACCACCGTGCTCGCGATCGCCGCCTCGGCCGGGGTGGCGTGGCTGATGTCGCTCGCCTCGGGCATCCCGTGGGCCACGCTCACCCTGGCCACCTCGCCCGGCGGCATCGCCGAGATGGCGCTCACCGCCAAGCTGCTCGAGCTCGGGGTGCCCATGGTGACCCTGTTTCACCTGACCCGCGTGCTGATGCTGGTACTGTTCGGAGGCCTGTTCTACCGCGGCCTGGCCAGCCGCCTGGGCTGGCCGCTGGGCCGACCCGAGGCGGTCGGAGCGGGCCCGCCCACCGGCCGGCGCTGAGGCCGGTCGCGCCCCAGGATGACGCCCATGCCCCCGAGCACCGATCACGCCGTGGCCGCCGCCCTCGAGCTGCCCCGCCTGCGCGCCAGCGACGGCTTTCGCGCACCCGCCACCGAGGTGGACCAGCTCCCCGGCCCGCGCGCCGTGCCGCTGCTGGGCAACGCCCATCAGCTGCGCGCCGGCGCCGCCCATGCCTGCCTGGAGCAGTGGGCCGCCGAGTTCGGGCCGATGTACCGCTTCAGCGCCGGCGCCATGCCGATCGTGGTGCTCAGCGATCCGGTGCTGATCGGCGAGATCCTGCGTCATCGGCCGGCGATGTTCACGCGCGGCGTGCGTCTGGCCACCGCGATCGACGAGGTCGGCCTGGCGGGCCTGTTCACCGCCGAGGGCGAGCGCTGGCGCCGTCAGCGCAAGCTGGTGATGCGCGCGCTCACCCCGGAGGCCGTGCGCCACTTCTTCCCGATCATCCACACCGTCACCGGGCGGCTGCTGGCGCGCTGGCGCGAGGCCGCCCGCGCCGGCGCCCCGGTGGAGGTCGCCCGCGACCTGAAGTGCTACTCCATCGACGTCACCACCTGGCTGTCGATGGGCGTGGATGTCGACACCCTGAACCACGCCGACGACCCGCTGCAGCAGGATGTGGAGTTCCTGTTCGAGACCCTCGGCCGGCGCTTCCTCAAGCCCTTCCCGTACTGGCGCTATGTGCGTATGCCGGCCGACCGGCGGGCCGACGCCGCGGTGGCGCGCCTCAACCGCACGGTCGATGACCTGATCGCGCAGGCCCGTGCCCGCATGGCCGCCGACCCCGCGCTTGCGGTGCGGCCCGGCAACATCCTCGAGGCGCTGCTGGTGGCGCGCGACGAGCCCGGCTCGGAGTTCACCGACGAGGACGTGCGCGGCAATGTCGCCACCATGCTGTTCGCGGGCGAGGACACCACCGCCAACGCCATGGCCTGGCTGCTGATGCTGCTGGCCGACACGCCCGGCCCGGCCGCGCGGGTGGGCGAGGAGGTCGACGCGGTGCTGGCCGGCGCTGCGCTGGTGCCGGAGTTCGGGCGGCTTGCCCAGCTGCCCTGGCTGGAGGCGGCCGCGGTCGAGTCGATGCGGCTGCGGCCGATCGCGCCGCAGAACGGCGCCACCGCGCGGGTGGCGGTCGACCTGGCCGGGCTGCGGATCCCGGCTGGCCAGACCCTGATCATGCTCAGCCGCCCCACTGCCCTGGACTCCGCCCGCTTCGAGGACCCGCTCAGCTTCCGGCCCGAGCGCTGGCTGGGCGATCAGTCTGAAGGCGCCGATGATCCGCGCCGCGCGATCTTCCCGTTCGGCGGCGGGCCGCGCTACTGCCCCGGCCGCTATCTGGCGATGGTCGAGATCAAGATGGTGGTGGCGATGGCGCTGGGCAACTTCCGTCTGGCCCTTGACCCCGCCGCGCGCATCGAGGAGCACTTCACCTTCACGATGGGCCCCTCCAGCCTGCCCCTGGTGTTCACGCCGCGCTGACCGGCCCTTGCTCGCGGGCGGCGCCCGGCCCCGGGCGCGCCTGCCCGCGCCTTCCCTGCCCCTGGCGACCTCAGGGCGCCAGCCAGCCGCCCTGCCAGACACCGGCCGACCAGCGCAGGCCCGCCCGGCGGTGCCCGGTCGGGTCGAGCAGCAGCCAGTCGAGCTCGGCCACCACCACCCGCAGCACCGCGAAATCGTCGGCCCCCTGATAGAGCCCGCGGCTGTGCGCGGCCAGGCCCTCCCAGGCTTGTGCGCTGAGCGCGTCCTGCGCATGCACCGTGGCCTCGCCGTGGGCGCGCACCTGGGTGCGCGAGCCCGGGTCATGGAAGACCAGGCAGACCTGCGGCCGGGCCAGCAGCTGGCCGATCTTGCCGGCGCGCCGGTGGCTGTGGATCTGCACGACGCGTGCGGCGGGCTCGGCCAGCCGAAGCACCACGGTGCGGGCGTCGGGGGCGCCGTCGGGCCGCAGGCTGGCCAGCACCGGCCAGTGGAAGCCGTGCGCGGGATCGCGGCTGCCCGCGACCAGCGCCTGCCAGATCTGCGCCGGCAGTTCGGTGAGGCCGACAGGCTGGCCTGGCACGGGGTGTGCGGGGGCGCTCAGACCGCCTCCAGCGGCACCGCGCGGGCAAGCAGCGCCTGCCACTGCTCGGCGCTGGCCGGCCAGCCGCGCTCGCCGGCCAGCGCAAGCTGACGCAACGCCGGCCCCACCTGCCAGGCCGGGGGCTGACCGAAGCCCGCGGGCTGCTCGCGCCACAGGCGGCGCAGCAGGTTCTCGGGCACGCTGAAGCGCTGGGCCAGGGCTTCGATGACCGCGCGATCCTGGCCGGCGTCGATGGCCCGGCGCAGCACCCCGGCCCAGTGCTGGGCATGGGCGCCGGCGGTGCGGGTGGCGAGGCTGCGCAGGTCGAAGCCTGCCGTGCCCAGCCCGCCCTCGGGCGCGGCATCGAGCGGCACCAGGCTGTGCGCGAGGAAGGCCGCCAGCCCGGGCAGGCGGCCCAGCACGTGCGTGCGCGCGGCGGCATGGCGGGGATCGAGCATCAGCCAGTTGTAGCAGCCCAGGTGCCGGCCGGCGCCGGTGTCGGTGAGCCGCGCCAGCACCGCCGGCTCGAGCGTGGCCTCGACCATGGCCGCCACGCGCTGCTCGACCGCCTGCTCGCGCAGGTCGGTGGCGCGCAGCACCCGGCCGTAGAAGGCGATGTCGATGATGCCGTCGCGCAGCGCGGCGCGCAGGCCGGCCAGGAAGTCGGGGCTGCGGGCTTCGCGGTCAAACAGGCTGGCCGGCGCCTGGGGCTCCAGCCGGTGCTCGGTGTCGAGGTGGCGTCGCCAGTCGTCGCGGCGCTGCGCCAGCACCGTGAGCATCTCCTCGGCCAGGCTGGCGAACAGGGTGTCGAGCAGCCGATCGCCATCGAGGCCGGGGCCGGGGCCGAGGTCGGCGCCGAGCGCGTCGACCAGCCGCTTGAGGGTGGCGTCCGAGAGCAGTGAGCGGAAGTCGTGCACCAGGCCGTCGCGGTCGACGCCGACGAAGCGCGCGTTCAGGCCCCAGGCCCGCACCAGCTGCGCGAAGATGGGATTGGCCATGAGCGAGAGCCGCGACGCGGTGGGCGGCAGCAGCACCAGCAGCCGCCACTCCGAGGAGGGATGGCGCCAGACCAGGGCCCGCGGGCTGCGCAGATGCACCTGGGCCAGGTGCGCGAGTTCGGGGCCGGTGCAGCCGGCGTCGAGCAGCTCGGCGTCGACCGGAAAGCTGTCGGCGCGCAGGGCTTCGAAGTCGGTCATGGCAGGGGCGCCGGGCGGGGGCGCCGCGGCGGACGGGTCAGTCTGACCGCTTGGCCACGTAGAGCAGGCCGCCGCCGAACACGATGAGCAGCGTGGCCATGAGGGTGCGGCCGACGGAGTCGCGCCAGATGGCCTCGGCGGCGAACAGCGAACCGGCGGCGAGCAGGAAGCGGGCGGTGCCGGCGGTGCGCTGGGCGGGACTGAGCTCGGGCATGAAAAGACTCTACCTCAGAACAGCGACGATTGGCGCTTGCCGTGTCGCAAGCGATGTCTTTCTTCGATGGTGACCACACGATCGCCCGGCAGCACATCGATCGGGGCACCGGCGGCGAGTCTGCCCGGATGAACGACGGCGCAGTAGGCGCCGGTGAAGCCGCTCTGCACCATCATCTTCGAGGCCCAGCTGAAGCCCATGCGGATGTCGAACTTGAAGCAGGGCGAGCGGGGCGACTCCACCCGCAGCACCACCTCGCCGATGCGCAGCGTGTCGCCGATCCAGAGCGTGGGCTCGAGCAGGCCGCTGACCAGCAGGTTCTCGCCCAGGGCGCCCGGCTGCAGCGGCTCGGTGCGTCCGGCCTGCCCGCGCACCGTCTGCCAGAAGGCGTAGTGCTCCGAGGGGTAGAGGTAGACCGCCTTCTCGGGGCCGCCGTGGACGCTGAGGTCGACCTGCTCGTCGCCGGCCACGCCGAGCGGGCCCACCGCCACCGGATCGGGCTGCGCCAGGGTGCTCAGCGCCTGCTTGCCGATCGCGCTCATCACCTGCCTGGGCCGATCGCCGCCGTCGCGGGCGAGCAGGGGCGCGGCGCGGCCGGCGCACACCGCGAGCAGGCGGGGCGCGGCGCTCATCGGCCGGCCTCGGGCGCGAGCGGCGCCACCAGCGTGGCCGGATCGACATTGGCCCCGCACACCAGCACGCCCACCCGTTCGCCGGGCGCGGGCCGGTAGGCGCCCGAGAGCAGCGCCGCCAGGGCGGTGGCGCCGCCCGGCTCGGCGGCCACCCGGGCGGCGGCCCATAGCGCGCGCTGCGCCTGCACGATGGCGGCATCGGTCACCAGCACCGAGGCGGCGAGATGGCGCTGCGCGAGCGGGAACATCAGGGCGCCCACCTGCCGCGCGCCGAGGGAATCGGCCGCCACGCCCGACACCGGCACGGCCACCGGCGCGCCGGCGGCCAGCGCGCGGTGCAGCGTGGGGCAGCCCTCGGACTCGACCGCCACCACCCGCACCGATCCCTGGTACCAGGCGAGCATGCCGCCGATCAGGCCGCCGCCGCCCACCGCCACCAGCACGGTGTCGAGCCCCGGGCATTGCTGCTGCCACTCGCGCGCCAGCGTGCCCTGGCCGGCGAGGGTGGCGGGATGGTCGTAGGCATGCGACTCGAGCGCCCCGCTCGCCTCGCGAAACGCGGTGCAGGCGGCCAGGGCGCCGGCGTAGTCCTGACCGGCAAGCCGGACCTGCGCGCCCAGCGCCCGCAGTCGGGCCTGCTTGGCCGCGGGCGTGGTCTCGGGCACGAAGACATGGGCCGGCAGGCCGAGCTCTGCGGCGGCGAGCGCCACCGCGATGCCGTGATTGCCGCCCGAGGCCGCCGCCACCCCGGCGGCGGGCACGGTGGCCGAGAGCAGGCGGTTGAAGGCGCCGCGGGCCTTGAAGGTGCCGCTCACCTGCAGGCACTCGAGCTTGAGCGTCAGCGCGTGCCCGTCCAGGGTCAGATCTAGGCAGGGCGTGACTCGCACCCGCCCGGCGATGCGCTCGGCGGCGGCGGTGATGGTGTCGCGCCAGGGCAGGGCGGCGCTGCCGGCCGGTGCGGCCTGGGCGTCGGTCGCTGCCGGCGTGCCCGGCTGCCCGCGGGCCTCAGCCATGGGTGATGAGCGCCAGCCCGGGCAGGTCGATGCCCTCGATGCGGGTGCGCCAGTGCTGGCCGGGCGCCAACGGCTGCGCGTCGGTGAGCGTGCCGGTGGTGACGATGGCGCCGGCCGGCAGGCGCCAGCCCTCGGCGAGGGCCTGACCCACGAGATGGCTCAGGGCCTGCACCGGCCCGTCGAGCACGGCGCTGCCGTGGCCGGTGGCCACCGGCGCGTCGTTGCAGGACAGGTGCAGGGTCAGCGCGGCCAGCGCCGCGCAGTCTGCGGGCAGGCAGGGCCGGCGAGGCCCGATCAGCAGCGCGCCGTGCAGGCCCTGCGCGGCGATCGCCTGGGCGGCGCTGAAGCGCCAGTCGGCCCAGGGGCTGGTGACGATCTCGAAGCCGTGGGCCACCCAGCTGATGCACCCGGTCACGTGATCGGGGTCTGCTTGCTCGGGGCTGGCCGCCAGACCGAAGACGATCTCGGGCTCGAGCCGCGGCTCGGCCCAGCGCGCCGGCCGCAGCTCGGCCAGGGTGCCCTCGAGCTGCGTGACGGTGGTGTGCCAGAGCGGCCCGCGGATGGGGTGGCTGACGCCGTAGAGCGGCCAGATGCTCCGGTTGGTGAAGCCGATCTTCCAGCCCAGCGGCCGTTCGCCGCGGGCCTGCCGCAAGGCGCTGACCGCGTCCTGCAGGGCCTGGCCGGCAGCCGCGTCGGCCAACGGAAATCGGGCGGGGTCGAGCCCGGTGCCGGCATCGGCCGCGCGCAGCAGGCCCTGCGCCAGGCTCATGGCTCGCCGCCGGCCACCGCCTGCACCGCGGCGGTCTCGATGCGGAAGAACCGGCCCTGCCGGTCGAGGTCATGCATGAGGCCCTCGCGGCGGAAGGCCGCCACGGTGCGGCTGGCGGTCTCGGTGGTGATGCCCAGCACCGCGCCGACGTCTTCGCGCGAGGGCAGCATGAGCTGGTCGTGCCCGGTGCCGGCCAGCCGCAGCAGCAGCCGGGCCAGACGAGCCCGGGCGCTGCCCGAGGCGAGGTCGGCGATGAAGTCATCGGCGGTCTTGAGCGCCTCATGCCACTTGCGCACCAGCTGCTGGTGCAGCCGCGGCGATTCGGTCTCCAGGCGCCGGATGACCGCCACCGGGATGCGGCAGGCCTGGATGTCGGTGATGGCCACCGCGGTGGAGTCGTAGGGCGCGCCGGCGGTGGTCTCCAGGCCGGCGATGTCGCCCGGCCCGAGCAGGCGCACGATGCGCTGCGAGCCATCGGCGTGGTAGCGCACCAGCTTGATCAGGCCCTTGCGCACCGTGAACACGAACTCGCCCCGGGCGCCCTCGGCGAAGACCGTGTCCTGCGGGGCCAGGGACAGGTCGTGGATGGGCTGATCGATCAGCTGGAAGTCGGCGCTGTTCAGGTTGGCGAACAGCGACTGGGCGCGGATGCCGCAGCTGTCGCAGTCGGACTCGCTGACAGAGTGGAGCTTGACTTGCATGGTGAGCCTTTCGGCCGGCTCTGATGGTCGCCGGATTATGGCCGATCGGACCGGGCTGCGGGTTGGCGGCGCCCGGGCGGCCAGCGGTGGGCCCGACCCCGATACCCGATCAGCCTGCCCGGGCGCAGGCCCTGGCGTTCCGGACGGTGTAAAATTGCCGGTTTCGCTCTTGCCCGGAACCCACGGAGCCCCGCATGAATCAGTCGAGAAGCGCCGCCGCCATTTCGTCGCAACCCGCCGGTGACCGAGCCGGTGGCCTGCGGGCGGTCGATGCCCGAACCATGACCGGCGCCCCCGAGTGGGTGCAGCACGCCGGGCTGATCGACTGGGTGGCTCGCATTGCCGCGCTCACCCAGCCCGAACGCATCCACTGGGCCGACGGCTCGCAGGCCGAGTACGACAGCCTGTGCGCCGAGATGGTGGCCGCCGGCACCCTGCGGCCGCTGAACCCGGCCAGGCGGCCGGGCTCCTTCCTGGCCTGGTCCGACCCCACCGACGTGGCCCGGGTGGAAGACCGCACCTTCATCTGCACCGAGCAGCGCGAGGAGGCGGGCCCCACCAACAACTGGATCGCCCCGGCCGAGATGCGCACCACGCTCGACGGCCTGTTCGCCGGCTGCATGCGCGGACGCACCCTGTACGTGGTGCCGTTCTCCATGGGGCCGCTGGGCAGCCCGATCGCCCATGTGGGCATCGAGCTCTCCGACAGCCCGTACGTGGTGGTCAACATGCGCATCATGACCCGCATGGGCCGCGCGGTGTATGACGTGCTCGGCGAAGACGGGCACTACGTGCCGTGCGTGCACAGCGTGGGCAAGCCGCTGGCGGCCGGCGAGGCCGACGTGGCCTGGCCGTGCAACCCCACCAAGTACATCGTCCACTTCCCCGATACCCGCGAGATCTGGTCCTTCGGCTCGGGCTATGGCGGCAACGCCCTGCTCGGCAAGAAGTGCTTCGCGCTGCGCATCGCCTCCAACATGGGCCGCCAGGACGCGCTGGCCGGCGGCATCGGCTGGCTGGCCGAGCACATGCTCATCCTGGCGGTCACCTCGCCGCAGGGCGTCACCCGTCATGTGGCGGCGGCCTTCCCTTCGGCCTGCGGCAAGACCAACTTCGCCATGCTCATCCCGCCCAAGGGCTTCGAGGGCTGGACCGTGCGCACCATCGGCGACGACATCGCCTGGATCAAGCCGCAGCCCGATGGCAGCCTGCGCGCCATCAACCCCGAGGCCGGCTTCTTCGGCGTGGCCCCCGGCACCAGCGCCAAGACCAACCCCAACTGCCTGGCCTCGCTCTCGCGCAACACCATCTTCACCAACGTGGCCCTCACCGATGACGGCGATGTCTGGTGGGAAGGCCTGTCCGATCCGCCCGCGCACCTCACCGACTGGCAGGGCCGCGACTGGACGCCTGACATCGCCCGCGCCAATCCGGTCAACGGCAAGCCGCGCCCGGCGGCCCATCCCAACGCGCGCTTCACGGTGCCGGCCTCGCAGTGCCCGTCCATCGACCCCAACTGGGATAACCCTGCGGGCGTGCCGATCGACGCCTTCATCTTCGGCGGCCGGCGCTCCACCACCGTGCCGCTGGTGACCGAGGCCCGCGACTGGGAAGAGGGCGTGTACATGGCCGCCACCATGGGCTCCGAGACCACCGCCGCGCAGGCCGGCGCCACCGGCATCGTGCGCCGCGACCCCTTTGCCATGCTGCCCTTCTGCGGCTACAACATGGCCGAGTACTTCGGCCACTGGCTCGACATCGGCCACCGCCTCAAGGCCGCCGGCGCGCGCCTGCCGCGCATCTTCTGCGTCAACTGGTTCCGCACCGACGAGAACGGCCGCTTCGTGTGGCCGGGCTTCGGCGACAACATGCGCGTGCTGGTCTGGATGCTCCAGCGCCTCGAGGGCAAGGCCCAGGGCGTGGAGCATGCCTTTGGCACCACGCCGCGCTATGACGATCTGGTCTGGGACGGCACCGAGTTCCCGCGCGCCGCCTTCGAGCGCATCACCGCGGTCGATCCGGCCGAGTGGCAGCGCGAGCTCACCCTGCACGACGAGCTCTTCACCCAGCTCGCCCAGGGCCTGCCCAAGGCGCTCACCCGCGTGCGCAGCCAGCTGCAGTCGCGTCTGGGCGGCTGACCCCCGCGCGGCCGCCGGCGTGCGCCGGCCAGGCCGCGGCCCTGTCCCGATTCGCCACGGGCGGCCCGCGGGGCAGGGCGGCTTGCAGGTAAAGTCTGGTCATGGGCGCTGCCGCCCGGCGCGCCCGCCAGCCGGAGATTCCCATGAGTGCCATTCCCACCGCGCCCACCCGCGTGGTGGCGCCTGCCGCCGCCACCGCCTTCAGCGCCGCCGCCCGGCGCGACATGACCTATCACCTGCACCCCACCAGCAACCTGGCACTGGTGCAGAACGAGGGCCCGCTGGTGATCCAGCGCGGCGAGGGCGTGTACGTGTACGACGAGGCCGGCCGCCGCTATATCGAGGGCATGGCCGGGCTGTGGTGCGCCGGCCTGGGCTTCTCGGAGCGGCGCCTGGCCGAGGCCGCCCATCGGCAGATGCTCGAGTTGCCCTACTACCACTCCTTCTCGGGCAAGGTCCCGGCCATCTCCACCCAGCTCGCCGAGACCCTGATGTCGGTGGCGCCCGAGGGTCTGACCCGGGTGTTCTTCGCCAATTCGGGCTCCGAGGCCAACGACTCGGCGGTGAAGCTGGTCTGGTACTACAACAACGCCCTGGGCCGGCCCGACAAGAAGAAGATCATTGCCCGGCGCAAGGGCTATCACGGCGTGACCGTGGCGGCCGGCAGCCTCACCGGCCTGCCCTCCACCCACAACGACTTCGACCTTCCCGCGCCCCGCATGCTGCACACCGCCACCCCGCACTTCTGGCGCGAGGGGCGGCCGGGCGAGACCGAGGAGGCCTACGCCGAGCGGCTGGCCGCCGAGCTCGAGGCGATGATCCTGGCCGAGGGTGCCCACACCATCGCGGCCTTCATCGCCGAGCCGGTCATGGGCGCGGGCGGGGTGATCGTGCCGCCGGCCGGCTACTTCGAGCGGGTGCAGCAGGTGCTGCGCCAGCACGACATCCTGTTCATCGCCGACGAGGTGATCTGCGGTTTCGGGCGAACCGGGCAGATGTTCGGCTCGCAGACCTTCGGCATCCGGCCCGACATCCTCACCTGCGCCAAGATGCTCACCAGCGGCTATCAGCCGATGTCGGCCATGATGGTGGGCCCGGGCATCTTCGAGGCCCTGGTGCGCCAGTCCGAGAAGCTCGGCGTCTTCGGTCACGGCTTCACCTACTCGGGCCATCCGGTGCCGGCGGCGGTGGCCCTCGAGACCCTGGCCATCTACCGTGAACGCGACATCGTCGGCCATGTGCGGCAGGTGGCGCCGGTGCTGCAGGATGGCCTGCGGGCGCTGGCCGATCACCCGCTGGTGGGCGAGGCCCGGGGCGTTGGCCTGATCGGCGCGCTGGAGCTGGTGCGCGACAAGCGCAGCCGCGAGAACTTCGATGCCAAGGCCGGCGTGGGCGCGAAGCTGGTGGCCAACGCCCAGAAGCGCGGCGCGATCGTGCGCACCCTGCCGGGCGACTCCATCGCCTTCTCGCCGCCGCTGATCATCCAGCCGCACGAGATCCGCGAGCTGCTCGACGCCGTCAAGGGCGCGCTCGACGACACCTGGGCGCAGACCCGCACGCTGGCCTGAGCGGGCCGCGTCTGGCTGCCGCGCCTGGCCCGCTGCGGCTCGCCCCCGGCGGCTCGCGCGGCGGGCTCGCGCCGGGCCATGAAAAAGGGCGCCCGCGGGCGCCCTTCTTCTGGCTCAGGCCGGTGATCAGTAGATGAACACCGGGTTGATGATGGCCTGCACCGCGCCGGTGATGCGCGACGGGCCCAGCGTGAACAGGCCCTCGTAGACCTTGTCCTTCACGGCTTCCTCGGCGTTGACGTTCTCGAGGATGAAGGTGCCGGTCTCGGCCAGCAGGATCTGGTGCACGTGGAAGATGTCGGTCGGCTTCTCGAACGGGATCACCTCCAGCCCCCAGGTGTCGGCGCCCACCATGGCCACACCCAGCGACGTGAGGTAGCGCGCGCCTTCCACGCCAAGGCCCGGCTCCACCGACCCGTAGCGCTTGTCATCCTTGCCGATCAGCTTGGTCCAGCCGGTGTAGAAGATCACCACGTCGCCCTTGCCGATGGGCTTGATGCCCTGGCGAGCGATGGCCGCGTCGATCTCCTTGCGGTTGAAGGCCGTGCCCTCGGGCACCGGGTCCTTGCCCAGCAGGCCGACCATGTCGAGGATGACCCCGCGCGTGGCCACCGCCGGCACGGTCTCGATGCCGAACTTCTTCAGGCCGCCGGCGGTGACGAAGTCGCCGGCCTTGGTGCAGTTGTAGTAGACGTTGGCGGTGCCGATGTGGCCCAGGCCGTCGAGCTGCGAGCCGATGCCCACCCAGCCCATGATGATGTCGTCGTTGTAGTTGGTCTTGGTGGCGCCCAGCGACGCGCCGTTCTCCTGGCCGGGCGAGAGCACGGTGAGCGAGAAGGTGCGCGGCGGATACGCCGGGGTGCGGCTGTTGGTCTCGATGCCCATGCGGATGGACTTGCCGCGCTTGACCAGCTTGGTGGCCTCGAGCACGTTGGCCGGGGTGATGTTGTTGAGCGCGCCGATCTGGTCGTTGGCGCCCCACTTCGACGGGGTGCAGTTCTGGGCCTGGGCCTGGGCCGGGGCGGCGAGGGCCAGTGCGGCGGTGGCGGCCAGGGCCGAGGCGATGCGGGTCAGGGTCATGCGTCTTCCTCCTTGGTTGAACAGCGTGTTGGTCTTGTGATGGGTGCGGGGGTGACTTGCGGGGTGGCGCCGATGGCCTGGTGTGCGGGCGCGTGCCTCAGGTGCCCGGGCAGCTCAGACGCACCACCGGCACGGGCTGCGCGCCCCAGCCCTGGGTCTCGAGGGTTTCCAGGGCGGCGCTGCCCTGGCAGGCATGGCCGGCCGGCAGCGGCGGGTCATCGGCGCTGAGCGCCACATACCAGGAGGCGTCGAACAGGCGCACGGTGAGCGGGCCACGATGCGGCTGCTCGAGCGCCACCTCGAAGCTGAGCTGGATGCGCTGCGCCGACTGTTCGGCGCTCAGGCCGCGCGTCACGCGAAAGCCGGGGCTGGTCTCGGTGCCGCCGCCCAGGCTCAGGAAGTAGCGCTGCGCCGACACCAGCTGGTCATTGAGGCGGGCAAACGCGGCGAGCTCGTCGGGGTCGGCCACGCCGTTGCGGTTGGCGTCGATGCCACGCAGCGCCAGCAGCGAGGTGAGCGGGTCCAGCATCCAGCGCACGGTGAGGCCCACCACCGCGCCGTCACGCAGGACCGGGTCGAGCTGGTAGCTGAAGCGCGCGTGGGGATGGGCCTGGAGCGCAGGCGCGGCGCCAAGGCTCACGCCAAGCGTGAGCAGCGCGCCGATCAGCCACCGTTGGAACGTCCGGAAGACCTCTTTATTGCAACAGACTTGCATTTGATACGGCGGGAGGCGAGACTTTGCTGGGGTACTTCATTCCCGATCAGGCAGGATGCACTGAAGGCGTGCACGCCGCAAGTCTCTGGCGCGCCGGCCAGGGTGTCCGGCGCGGGTCCGCCGCCCCGAATCAGGCCGGCGCCAGCCGATGCGCCTGCGTGATCGCCGCCAGCAGGCTGCGCGGG
>JBAWWD010000007.1:0-187902 GCA_037146935.1 Burkholderiales bacterium | reverse complement strand
CTGGCCGCGGCACCCCCGCGGGCACCGGCGGCAGCGCCGACGGCAGTGCCGCCCGTCCGGGCGAGCGCCGCGGCGGCCGGGGCAATCCGCCCCGCGGCGCCCAGTCGGCGCGCGGGCCCCAGGGCTCACGCAACCAGCCTGCTCGCTCCGCCGCGGAACCGGCTCGCCGGCCTGCCGAGGCGGCGCCTCAGGCAGCGGCCAGTTCGCCTGCCGCGCCCTCTGCTGCCGCGACCGCGCCGGCCGGCAATGCCGGACAGAACCGCAGCGGCTTCGGCGCGGCGCTGATCTCGGCGATCACGCGTCCGTTCGGGCGCTGACCGGGCGCTGAACGAGCGGGCGGGCGGGGCGACCCAGGGAGCCCGCGCCGCGGGGCTGGCGACGCCGCCCGGCTTCGCCGGGTGCCCTGCGGTGCTCGCGCGCCGGGGCGGCCCGCGAACTCGTCGCTATGCTCCTCGAACAAACGCGGGCCGACCGCGCTGCGCGCGGCAACCCCGCCGCCCTGCGCTCCTCGGCGGCGCCGGAAGCCCCACGGCGCGGGCTCCCTGGGTCACCCCACCCGTCAAGCACCACCGAGAGGGTCGGCGATCGCGGAGGAGGCCTCGTTCTGGGTATGGAGGCGCTCGGACCGGTCCGTCAATCACCTCCAGGAGAGCGCGGGCTCACTTTCGTGATGCTCCTTAACGTTGGGGGACATATCTGGTTCCATCCCAATGGCTCGCCCCAGCCTCGCTGCCAGGTCAGGCGGGGGACACGGTCGACGGGCTGTCGGGCACGCCGAGGCGCGCAGACGACCGGGGTTGCCGCGCGACAGCGCGGTCGGCCCGCGTTTGTTCGAGGAGCGCAGCGACGAGTTCGCGGGTCGCCCCGGGCGGCGAGCACCGCAGGGGACCCGGCGCAGCCGGGCGGGCCCGTGAGCCCGTCGACCGTGTCCCCCGCCTGACCTGGCCGCTCCGATGCCCTGACAGCAACGACACCCGCCTTGACCAAACCCCACCGCCCCGCACATCGAACGGTGCGAAAATCCCCCTCATGCAACCAGACCTCGAAGCCCTCACCGAGAAGTACGTCTCGCGCACCCCGCACATGCGCGACATCGGCATGCGCGTCACCCGCGTGGAGCCCGGCGTCGGCGGCATGATGCTGCCGGCCCGCGCCGACTGGCTCGGCGACCCCGCCCGCGGGCTCATGCACCCGGGTCCGATCACCGTGCTGGCCGACTCGGCCTGCGGCCTGGCCGTGGGCACGGCGGTGGATCGCAAGGTGCCCTATGCCACGCTCGATCTGCGCATGGACTACCTGCGCCCGGGCGGCCCAGGGCAGGACACGCACTGCGACGCGCACGTGTACCGGCTCACCCGCAGCGTGGCCTTCATCCGCGCCGAGGTCTGGCAGGACGACCGCGCCCAGCCGATCGCCACCGCCCAGGCCGCCTTCATGCTGTCCACCCCGGCGGGCACGCGGCCGCCCACGCCGGGCGGCATCTCGGTGTCATCGGCGCCCGTCGAGCCCGCGCCCAGCGCCTGGCAGGCCCCGGCGGCCAGCGAGCCGGTGATGGCCGACTCGCCGGTGCCCTACCTGCGCTACCTCGGTCTGCGCGAGTCGATTCAGAACGGGCAGCCGCTCTACCGCATGCCGTATCAAGACAAGATCATCGGCAACCCGCGGCTGCCGGCCATCCATGGTGGCGTGATCGCCGGCTTCTCCGAGAGCGCGGCCATCCTTCACCTGGCGCATACCCTGCGCGGCAGCAAGCTGCCCAAGAGCATCGATTTCGCGATCGACTATCTGCGCGCGGGCCGCCCCGAGGAGACCTTCGCCAGCTGCGAGGTGGTGCGGCTTGGCGCGCGCGTGGCAATGGTGCTGGTGCGCTGCTGGCAGCGCAGCCCCGACTACCCCATCACGGTGTCACGCGGCCACTTCCTGCTCACCGATCCGCAGGGCTGAGCCGGCGCGCGGGCCGCCATCGCGGCCCGTGCCCATGTCGTCAGGCCGGGGTGACCTGCGCGATGCGCCCGAACAGCGGCTCGGCAGCCATCGGCCGACCCAGGTGATAGCCCTGGGCGTAGCGGCAACCCAGGGCGAGCAGCATCTCGGCCTGCGAGGCGCTCTCCACCCCCTCGGCCACGCAGTCGCGACCCAGGCTGCTGAACATCGAGAGCGTGCCGCGCACCATGCCGCTCACGCCCGGGTCAGTTTCCATCGCCGCCAGGAAGGAGTGATCCATCTTCACCTGGTCGAAGGGCAGCTCGCGCAGATGGCCCATCGAGGTCGCGCCGGTGCCGAAGTCGTCCAGCGCCAGCCCCACCCCGGCGGCGCGCAGGCCTTCGAGCGCGGCGCGCCAACTGCCGGCGTCCAGGCGGGCCTCGCGCTCGCTCACCTCGAACTGCAGGCAGGCCGGCGGGATGCCGGTCTCGGCCATCACCGCTGCGACCCGGTCGCGCAGCGCGCCCGCGGCATCGAGCTGCACTCGCGACAGGTTCACGCTGACCCGCGCCGGCGCCTGACTGCCAAGCTGCGCCCGCCACTGCATGAACTGCCGGCTCGCCTCGCGGATCACCCAGTCGCCCAGCGAGAGCATCAGGCCGGACTCCTCGGCGATCGGGATGAACTCACCGGGCGACACGTCACCCAGCCGAGGGTGACGCCAGCGCGCCAGCGCCTCGACCGCGACGATCGCGCCCGAGGACAGGTCGATCACGGGCTGGTAGGCGAGCGAGATCTGGCCGCTGTTCATCGCGTGGACCAGCGAGGTCTGAAGCATCAGCCGGCGCTCGCCGCGACGACGCATCGGCCCGTCGAACACCACCGAGCAGCTCCCGCCGGCACGCTTGGCCTCGTACATGGCCACGTCGGCATCGCGCAGCAGGTGGTCGGCGCTGGCGCTGCCCTGGTCGGCCAGCACGATGCCGATGCTGGCCGCGGCCTGCACCTCGCGGCCGCCGAGCTGAAAGGGCGGTGCCAGCGCAGTCAGCAGGCGCCGGGCCAGCGACTGCGCGGCGCCCTCGCCATTGACCCGGGCGAGCAGCACGAACTCGTCGCCACCCAGGCGCGCGACCAGGCTGCCGGTGTTGGAGTTGGGATCGAAGTCGCTCGCGCGCAGGTTGCGGCGCAGCCGCTCGGCGATCTCGCGCAGCATCTGATCGCCGGCCTGATGGCCGAGCGTGTCATTGACCTGCTTGAAGCGGTCGAAGTCGATGAACAGCACCGCGAAGCGGCGGGTGGGATCAAGCCGCAAGGCCCGCAGCGAGGCCTCCAGCCGCTCGCGCAGCACCAGCCGATTGGCCAACCCGGTGAGCGGATCGCTGCGCGCCGCGCTCACCAGCTCGCGCTCGCGCGCCCGGCGCTGGCCGAGGTCCTGCACGGTGGCCCAGATCACCTGCCCGTCGCTCGGGTCCTCGATGCAGGCACCGGTGATCAGCGCGCTGACGCGGGTGCCGTCGAGCGCCATGAGTTCACGCTCCACCGGCCCGATCACGCCGGTGGACTGCATCAGCGCCCGCTGCACCGAGTCATCCTCCAGCCACGATCCCAGCGCGATCACGCTCGGCCCGGCCTGGTCGAGCTGTTCGCGGGTGCAGGCAAGCAGATCGAGCAGGGCCCGATTCGCATCCAGGATGCGGCCATCGCGCAGCCGCACCACCAGCATGCCGGTGGGCGACAGCCCGAACAGACGCTGCAGCGACGCCGGCCGCGGCGGCCGCTTGCTGAAGCTCCGGCGCCGCAGCGCGATCGCCCGGGAGGCGCTGGCGGCCCGCCAGGGCGTGCTGCCCGCGGGGAGAATGGCTTTTCGAGGTGGGATCATGGGCGGTGCGGGCTCGTCCGGCTGATGGCCGATACCGGGCTTTCGGCCCGCCCCGAAGGCGCTGCAGGGGCCGCTGGACGGACGGCCAGCGGCACGGGGCAGGCGGTGCGCGCGCCCCGCTGCGGCGCTCAGGCCGCCGGCACGAACACGTTGCGCCCGTCAACCTGGCTGACGGTGCCGGGCCGGCCCAGGCCCTCACGGTTCTGGAGGTCCCAGAGCACCGCCGGATCGGCCGGCGGATTGGCCAGGAAACGCTCGCCGGTGGCCTCGAGCCGGCCGAACACCGCGCCCCACTCCGGGCCGCGCCGGCCGTGCATCACCATGTAGGTCTCGATGCGGGCGGCACCGCTCGGCGTCTCGTTGAACGGCGCCTTGGGCAGCGCATCGAGCTCGGCCTGCAGCACCGAGGGGCTCTGCCGCTGCCAGCGGCCGTGCACCGGCGTGGTGGAGTACACGCCGAAGGAATGCTTGGTCACGTAATTGCCGTTGGCGGTGACCAGACCGAAGCTGCCCGGGCGCGAGCGCACGCGCCGCACCATCTCGGAGATGGAGTGGGTGACGTAGTTGTTGCCCGGGCCGCCGAAGAACGGCAGACCGCCGGTGACGGTGAGCCCGCGCGGATCGTCCTCGGCCAGCCCGATCTCCTGGCAGCCGATCTCCACCGCCGACGAGAAGCAGCTGTAGAGATCGAGGAAGGTGAAGTCCTCGATGCGGCGACCGGCCATCTCCAGCGCCAGCCGCGAGCCCAGCCGGATGGCCGGCGAGGAATGGAAGTTGACCCGCTCCGACGCGTACCAGTGGTCATGGCCGTCGGCGCAGCCATGCAGGAACACCCACTTGTGCTCGGGAATGCCGAGCTCGCGGGCGGTCTTCACCGAGGTCATCACCACCGCGGCGGCCTGGTCGATGAAGGCGTTGGAGTTCAGGAAGCGCGGATACGGGAAACCGATCCAGCGGTTCTCCTCGTCGACCGTGACCAGGCGCTGCGCGTCATGGCCCTCGCGGCGGGTGGCGAGCGGATTGGCCGCGGCCACCCGGGCAAAGCCCGCCATGAGCTGGCCGATCGCCTGCATGTGGGTGTTGATGTCGCGGCCACGCGCGCCGCGAATGCCGTTCTCGAACAGCGGATACATGGCGATGGCGGCACGCAGGTTGTGCTTCTCCTCGTGGTCGCTCCAGCCGCGGCGCGGATCGCCGATCAGCTCGGGCTCGCCGCGCGGGCTCTCGGCCCACAGGCCGGGCGGCGAGTTGCGCTCGATGGCATGCTGGGTGCGCAGGGCCTCGCCGCCGCACAGCAGCACCCCGCGGGTCTCGCCGGCGGCGATCTCCTCGGCGAAGCGGTTCACCAGGTACTGCGGCATGTTGCCGCCGGCGTAGGTGTAGATGTGGCGAGCGGCGTTGAGATCGAGCCGGTTGGCCACGCTGCGCGGCGGATTGGTCGACGAGCCCAGTGGCGTGGCGAAGCGCCAGGAAGTGTCGGCGAACGAACGCAGCATGGCCACGGTGTCGATGACCGCGCCGATGCCCGGCGCGCCGGTGTCATCGAGCGCCACGCGCCCGGCCTGCGCGATCAGGTCGTAGGGCGAGCGCGCCTCCAGGGCGGGCGTGGTGATGTCGGTGATGTCACCGCAGCCCACCAGGATGGGCATGTTGTCGTCGAGCGCTGGCATCGTCGTGGGCTCCGCAGTCGTGTCGAGGTGAGCCGGATACGATACCCGCCCGCCGTCACCGCGCATCGTCGGCGCGCAGATTGCGACATGGGCGCGGCCAGGGGCGGCTGCGTAGAATGCGCGCCTGCCCGTTGCGCCGGAGACCCTGATGGCCCAGGTCCTGCTGATCAACCCGAACACCACCACCTCGGTCACCGAACGGCTCGCGCCGCCGCTTGCCGAGGCGCTCGGCCCGACCCATCGGCTGCGCCTGAGCACCGCCCGCTTCGGCGCCGACTACATCGCCTCCGAGGCCGCGTACTGCGTGGCCGGCCACGCCGCGCTCGACGCCTATGCCTGCCACGGCGCGGGCGCCGATGGCGTGCTGGTGGGCTGCTTCGGCGACCCCGGCGTGTTCGCGCTGCGCGAACTCTGCCCGGGCCCGGTGATCGGGCTGGCCGAGGCCTCGATGCGGCTGGCGGCGCGACGCGGGCGCTTCGCGATTGTCACGGGTGGCGTGCGCTGGCGGCCGATGCTCGAGCGGCTGGCGCGCTCGCTCGGTCTGGAAGGCTCGCTGCAGCAGATCGAGCTGGTGAGCCTGACCGGCGCCCAGCTCGCGGCCGATCCGCCCGGCGCGCTGCGCCTGCTCGCCCAGGCCTGCGCCGACGCGACCCGTGGCGGCGCAGACTCGGTGATCCTGGGGGGCGCGGCGCTGGTGGGCATGGCCGCCCAGCTCGCCCCGCAGGTGCCGGTGCCGCTGATCGACAACGTGCAGGCCGGCGGCCAGATGATGCGCGAGGCGCTGGCCGCGACGCCGGGCAGCGCGCCCGCCGGGCCCGATGGCGCCCGCTGGCAGGGCATTGGCGCCGAGCTCGCCGCGTTGCTCGGCCCGCGCCCCTGACACCACCGGCCGCGATCAGCCCGCGCGGCTGATCGGCTCGGTGCGGGTCAGCAACCAGGCCAGCGCATCGCCCTGGCAGCGCGGCGCAAGGCGCTCGCGCACCATGGCGTGATAACGGTTGAGCCAGTCGATCTCGTCATCGCGCAGCAGCGCGCCCTCGATGCAGCGGGTGTCGATCGGGCACAGCGTGAGCGTCTCGAAGGCCAGCATCTCGCCGAAGGGATTGCCCTGGGGCCCATCCTCGGGGGTGCGCGCCGGCACGTTGAGCACCAGGTTCTCGATGCGCACGCCCCACTGCCCGTCGCGGTACACGCCCGGCTCCACCGAGGTGATCATGCCCGGCTCCATGGCCATGGCGGCCTCGGGGATGGCCTTGCTGATGCTCTGCGGCCCCTCGTGCACGTTCAGGAAGTAGCCCACGCCATGCCCGGTGCCGTGACCGAAGTCGAGTCCCTGCGCCCAGAGCGGGGCGCGGGCCAGCGCGTCGAGCATCGGTGACAGCGTGCCGCGCGGGAACACCGCGCGCGACAGGCCGAGCGTGCCCTTGAGCACCAGGGTGTAGTCGCGCTTCATGGCCGCGCTCACCTGCCCCACCGGCCAGACCCGGGTGATGTCGGTGGTGCCGCCAAGATACTGGCCGCCGGAGTCGATGAGCAGCAGGCCATCGCCCGCGATGAGCGCCTCGCTGCCCGGCTCGGCGCGGTAGTGGGGCATGGCGCCGTTGGCGTTGAAGCCGGCGATGACCGGAAAGCTCAGGCCCACGAAGCCCGGGCGCCGGGCGCGCGCGGCCGACAACTGCTCGTCGACGGTGATCTCGGTGATGCGCTCGCCGCGTGCGAGCGCCTGCTCGAACCAGGCGTAGAACTCGCACATCGCCACGCCGTCCTCGATCATGGTCTCGCGCACGAAGGCGGCCTCGGCCTCGCTCTTGCGGCTCTTGGCGAGCGTGCTCGGGTTGATCGCCTCGACCACCGCGAGGGCGGCGGGCACCCGCTCGCGCAGGCCCAGCGTGATGCGTCGCGGATCGACCAGCAGCACCGCGTCGGCCGGCAGGGCCGCCAGCGCGTCACCGGCCAGGCCGTAGTCGGCCACGTCGATGCCGTCGGCAGCGAGCGTCGCGCGCAGGGTGGCGTCGAGCTTGCCGGCACCGACGAACAGCGTGGCCTGCGCCGGCGTCACCAGCAGGTGCGCCAGAAAGACCGGGTTGTACTCGACATCGGCGCCACGCAGGTTGGTGATCCAGGCGATGTCGTCGACCGTGCTCACCAGGTGGTGGGAGGCGCCCCGCTCGGCCATGGCGGCACGCACCCGGGCAAGCCGCGCCGCCCGGCCTTCGGTGGCCTGCGGGGCGACATGTGCCACCACCGGGGCCTGCGGCAGGCCGGGTCGGTCGGGCCAGACCTGCTCGATCAGGTCGAGGTCGGTGCGCAGGCTGCGGCCGGTGCGGGCCAGCGCGGCGCGCAACTGCTGGCCGGCGCCCAGACCGAGCACCTGGCCATCGACCGCCACCGTCGCCCCCGCCGGGGTGTGGGCGATCAGCCAGTCGGTGTGGTGCACGGCCGCGCCGCTGGCGATCTTCACCAGTTCGATCCCGCTGCCGGCAAGCTGGGCGGCGGCCTGGACCCAGTAGCGGCTGTCGGCGAACACCGCGGCGCGCTCGAGGGTGATCACCAGGGTGCCCATCGACCCCGTGAAACCGCTCAGCCAGGGT
Source organism: Burkholderiales bacterium (assembly GCA_037146935.1). Lineage (GTDB taxonomy): Bacteria > Pseudomonadota > Gammaproteobacteria > Burkholderiales > Burkholderiaceae_E > Quisquiliibacterium. The sequence continues at coordinate 179,839 of JBAWWD010000007.1, read as the reverse complement.
CGGGCCTGCCAGCGCGGCGGCAGGTACTCCGACAGGTGCGGATCACTGGAGGGCACCAGCAGGGCCTGCAGGCCGTGCCGGCGAAGGCTGTCACGCACGCGTTCGATACGCAGGCGCACGGGCGAGGTTCGGGTGTCCATGCGCCGATTCTAGTGCCGGGCACGGTAAAGTTTCGCGATGGGCTTCCTGCAGCGCACCCTCGAAGCGGGCCAGGCACGCCTGGGCCGGCTGGGCGCGCTGCGCTCGACGCGGGTCATCGGCACGCTGCTGGTGACCTTCTGCGCCTGGATCCTGCTCGACAACCACCTGCTGCACGTCAGTACCGGCCTGGCCGAGCCCACTTACGACCTCATGGTGCGCTCGCGGCTGCGGGCCGCGCCGCCCGACCCGCGCATCGTGGTGGTCGACATCGACGAGGCCAGCCTCGAGCGCATGGGCCGCGAGTTCGGCCGCTGGCCCTGGCCGCGAGACACCCTGGCCACGGTGCTCGACCACATCGAGTCGCAGCAGCCGGCGGCCATCGTCTGGGACATCCTGTTCTCGGATGCCGACCGGCTCAGCCCGGGCGGCGACAGCGCCTTCGACGCGGCGGTGGCGCGCAGCCGGCACAGCCACTTCGCGGTGGTGCGACTGCCCGAGAGCGCCGATCGCAGCAGCGAGATCCGCCGGCCTGCGCTGCCCGGGCTCTGGGCCCGCTCCGGCGCGGCGGGCGACAGCGCCACCGTCGCCCTCATCCCGCCGTTCCTGGCCTCGGTGGCGAACGCGCCGCTCGGCCTCACCAATGCCTATCCCGATCCCGACGGCGTGATCCGCCGCCATCAGCCGGTTCAGCACCTGGCCGACGGCGGGGTACTGCAATCGATGGGGCTGGCGGTGCTGAAGTCCCTGCAGCCCCAGGCCTGGGAGGAACGGGTGCGCGCGGCCGGGGCCGATCCGCGTGGCGAACTGATCGCCTGGCGCAAGGTGGCGCAGGAGTACACGCACGTGCCGTTTGCCGATGTCTTCGATCTCGCCGAAGGCCAGACGCCGCAGACGCAGGTGCCCTCGTTTCGGGGCCGCATCGTGCTGATCGGCGCCACGGCCACCGCCCTGCACGACTTCCATCCCACCGCGGTGTCAGCGCGCCAGGGCGGCGTCGACACCCTGGCCACCCTGATCGACAACGAGCTCAATCGGCGCGCCCTGAGCGAGCTGCCCGCCTGGGCGCAGAGCGCCCTGGCCATGCTGATGTGCCTGGGCATCACGCTGCTGGTGCGCTACCGCAGCCTCTCGGTGCTCGACGGCGCGCTGATCGCGATGCCGGCCGTGCTGCTGGGCGTCAGCTTCGCCAGCCTGCACACCGACCGCGTCTTCCTGGACCTTCACCTGGCCACCGGCTCGGTGGTGATCTTCCTCACGGTGGTGCGGCTGTGGGCTGGCCTGCGCCGACGCCACTGGTGCGGCGCGCCGGCGCTCGACGGCTCACCGATCGGGCTGCAGACGATCCTGGCCGAACCCGGCTGGACCGAGGCCGGTCACAACCGGCTGATGACCCTGCTGGAGCGGCACGCCCCGGACTGCCGGCTGCTGCTGCCCGGTGGCGGCACATCCCGCGCCGACTGGGTGGAGTTCCGCCGTCTTGGCGCGCTGGTGGGCCCGCCCGCGCAGCTGCAGGCCGCCGCGCCGGCGCTCAGGCAGGGCGTCACCGGCCTGGGCGGCACCCTGGGCGACTGCCAGATCCTCATGCACATTGCCGATCGGCCGGCCCTGGTGGCCGCCGCCATGGCGGCCTGGTTGCCGCTTGCCCGCCCATCCCCGACCCCTACCCAGGAGGCGTCCTCATGAATCGCCTGTCAGCCCTGACCCTCGCGCTTGCCGGCCTGTGCCTGACGCTCGGCGCGGCCCCCGCCAAGGCAGCCATCGACAATGTCAGCACCAACCGCGCGATCGAACTGCGCGCCGACAAGCTGCCCAGCGCAGCGGTGCTCGGCAACCTGGCGGCCGGCTCGAAGCTCACCGTGCTCAGCCTGGAAGGCGGCTGGGCTCTGGTCGAGTCGGGCCGGCAGCAGGGCTGGGTGCGCGCCGGCGCGCTGCAGATGCCGGCCGGCACCTCGAGCGCCGCGGGCATGGCCAGCGGCCGCGCGGCGCAGGGCGGGCCGGCCGTGGCGCTCACCATCCGCTCGCTGGGCGGACCCGGCGCTCGACACGCGCTGCTGGTCTCCGTCGGCCGCCATGCCGATCCTGAGGTGCCCGCGCTGCCCGGCATCGCGGCCGACCGGGACTCGGCGCTGCAGATCGCGCAGGCCCTGCAGGTGCCGGCGCGCAGCACCCGCCTGCTCGCCGATGACCAGGCCACGATCGACGCCGTTCGCAGGGCCTTCTCGGAGCTGGGCGCGCGCGTGCGCGAGGGCGACCGGGTCTTCATCCACCTGGCGGCCCAGGGCAGCCAGCAGGCCGAGCCCGGCGGCGTCTGCGCGGCCGGCCTGCTGCTGCACGAGGGCGGGCGGGGCGGATTCCTCGCCAATGCCGAACTCGCGCAACTGCTGCAGCCGCTGCTGCGTCGCACCGACAAGGTGTTCGTGCTGATCGATGCCGGCAGCGTGCCGGCCGGCGCAGCGTCGGCGGGCTGGACCAACGCCAACGACGAGGGCACGCTGCGCAGCCGCTACCGGGCGGCGGGCCCGGCCTGCGCGCCGGGTGCCCGCGCGGCGGCCCTGACCGAGGAGCTCGCCCGCGGCGCAGCGCTGACCGGCGAAACCCTCATCCTGGCGCCGCAGGCCGGCAACCCCGCGCTGGAAGATGACGCCAAGGGCGGGCTGCTCACCCAGTTCACCCGCGACTGCCTGCTGCGCGAGGCCCGCGAGGCCGCTACCGCCGCCGGCGGCGCCGATGCGGTCCGGCAGTGCGTCCAGACCAAGCTCAACAGTCGCATGAGCGGTGACCCGGTGCTGCGTGCGCCGCAGGTCGGCCTGAGCGGCAACCCGGGCACCGCGCTCCTGCCGGCGGCACGCACCGGCCCCTGAGCGCGCGCTACGCGGCCAGGCGCGCCGGCGGCAATCGCACGCAGGCCCCGAAGGGCAGCGCGCTCTGCGGCGCGCCCGCCGGCGTGAGCAGCCACACCACCGGCACCGGTGGCGGTGACGCCGGAAAGCTGCCGAACCCGTCGGTCGCGTAGAGCACCACCGGCGCAGAGTCCTGCGCCGACACCCACTCGAAGACCGGCTCGAAGCGGGTGCCACCGCGGCCATGCAGGGTGAGCCGCTCGGGCAGCTCGGCGGCATCAAAGGCCTCGAACTCGGTCACCGCCTGCACCTGCGCGTCGGCCTGCAGCAGGCTGAGCCGACAGGGGAAGGTTTCCCGGAAGGCGCGCAGCTCGGCAAGGATCGCCGCCAGATCCTCGCGGCCCATCGATCCGGAGGTGTCGATGGCGAACACGAGATGACCGGGTGCCTGCACACCCAGCGAGGGCAGCAGCAGCCCGCGGTGCAGGTGCTTGCGCGACCACGGCCAGGCGCTCCAGTCGTTATGGACCCGATCGTGCAGCCAGCGCTGCAGCAGCGCGCGCCAGTCGATCACGGCGAGCGCCGCGGCCTCGCACTCGAGCTGGAACCCGGTCGCCGCCGCGCCCTGAAGCGCGGCCTGGGCCTCGGCGCGCAGCGCCGCGCGCAGCTGCGCGAGCTGCTCCCGGTCGGGCGCGTCCGCATCGCGCAAGGGCGCCAGGCGAGGGTCGTCGGCCGCGATGAGGTCGGGGCCCACGCCAATCAGCACGCCCACCGCGTCGGCCGCTTCCTGACCCGCGGCATGGCCACCGCGCGGCCGCGCCGGGCCCCGGCGACCGCGGCCCGAACCGCCGCCCGCGGCGAGCCGGGCATGGATGGCCTCGGCGCTCATGCCGGCAAACTCGCGCGAGACCGCGCCGCCCTCGGGCAGGCGGAAGCCCTGGTCGAGCAGCAGGGCGTTGATCGCGAAATCGCAGGCCAGGTTCCAGAGCTCGGGCGGGCGTCCGTCGCGTCGCCCGCCGTGATCGAGCAGCGCGTGCAGCACCTCGTGGGCGATCACCCCGCGCAGTTCGGCGTCCGACAGGCCGTCGGTCCACTCGGGGTTGTAGAAGACGTGGTAGCCGTCGGTGGCCATGGTGTCGCACCAGCCGGTGCCGCCGGCCTCCCGAAACGGCAGACGCAGCAGCGCCGAGGCCAGGAAGGGCTGACGCAGGGCCAGGCGGATGCGCGCGCGCAGCAGCCGCTGCTCGCGCTCAGCGCGCGATGAGATGGCCGTGCTCCTTCAGGAAGGCCTTGTAGCCGGGCTGCCGCGCGAAGCCCGGCCCGGCGCGCAGCATGTCGCGGGCCAGCACCACCCCGAACTCCGGTGGGATGCGCGCGAGCAGCGCGCCGGCCGCAGCGGCCACGCCCTCGCGGCCGGCATTGAGGGCGAGCCAGGAGGTGAGCAGATAGATGCCGTCGAGCTTGTCGGGCAAGGTGGCCGTGGCGGGCTCGGCGATGATGCGCAGGATGTCGCGCTCGCTGAGCGCCCGCCGGATGAAGCCGGTGAACTCCACCGCCGCCGCCTCGCCGATGATGCCCGGCACCAGGTCGGCCCAGGCCCTGGGCGCGCCGAAGGCCCGGATCACATCGGAGAGCATCTCCCAGGAGCGCGGCGTGGGGTAGGCGGGCGAGTCGCCCGGCATCTGCGCGAGCAGCGCCGGCCGCACCGCGATGAACGACACCACCCGCGGATCGAGCCCGCGGCCGATCGCCCACTCGCGCCAGTCGTCGACATCGGGGTCGAGCTGCAGGTGGATGAAGCGGTTGGCCAGCGCCGACGACATCCGGAAGGTGACCGCGCGATCCTGCTGGCGGTTGCCGGCCGCGACGATCCACCAGCCCTCGGGGAGCTGGTACTCGCCGATGCGCCGATCGAGCACCAGCTGGTACAGGCTCGCCTGCACCAGCGGCGGCGCGGCATTGATCTCGTCCAGGAACAGCAGCCCCGGCGGCTGGCCCGCGGCCGGCAGGAAGGCCGGCGGGCACCACACCGCCTGGCCGTTGCTGATCGCCGGAATGCCGCGCAGGTCGGTGGGGTCGAGCAGCGAGGCGCGCAGGTCGATCACCGTCAGGTCGGCCGCGGCCGCGATGTCGCGCACGATCGAGCTCTTGCCCACGCCGGGCGCCCCCCAGACGAAGGCGGGCCAGCGCTGGCGCAGCAGCGTGGTGAGGACTTGCCGCAGTCGGGTGGGCTTCATGGCGATGGCCTTTGCGGGAAGGACGCGCGGGACAGACCCCGGCTCATGGCGACGCCACCGCGAGCGACCACCAGTCAGGCGCATCGGCCGGCGCGCACCAGGCGAAGCGGGCCAGCAGCGCCCGCGCCAGCAACGGTCCGGCGCGGATGGTGAAGCTGCGCTCCAGACCCCAGACCCGACGCAGCAGGGCATCGGGGCTGAGCATCGCGCGCGTGCTCGCGCCGGGCTCGGTGAAGTCCAGCGGCGGCACCAGCAGTCGCAGGCCATGGCCTTCGAGGTGCAGCCAGTGGCCGGCAAGCGCCGCGGCGTGGATCTCCAGGGCGAGGTCAGCGGCGACCCGCACCGCCAGGCGCGCGCCACGGCCGCGAACCGCGTGGGCCTGGCCCAGCGCGCGCAGGCAGGCGCCACCGGGGGCCTGCGGATCGGGCACGAGCAGGCCCAGCGTGAGCAGGCCGGCGACCGGCGGCTCGCCCGCTGCGGGCAGGTCGCTCAGGGCGAGGCCGTCCAACCCGGGCAGCAGGAGCTCGAGCAGCAGGTCGGGATCGTCCGGCACCCGTGCCCGCGCGGCGTGGCGCGTCAGGCGGGCAAGCACCGGCCCCGCCTCGCGCTGCCGCTCGGGCGGCAGCAGTTCCTCGCAGTCGTGCGCCTGCGGCCAGGGCGCATCGACCCAGGCCAGCGCCTCGCGGTTGACCACGAAGCTGCCCGCCGCAGACCGCGGACCGCATCCCCGCAGGCGAAACGGCGCCTCGACCCGATCGACCACCAGACAGGCCAGCTCGACGTCGATGGCATCCCGCTCGAACAGGCGCTGCCCGTCCGGCACGCCGCCACGGGCCTCCCGCTGCAGCGCGCGCGCGGTGGGTGATCGTTCCACGCCGGCGAGCAGCGCCGCGCAGGCATCGGCCAGCGCCGTGTCGCCGCACTGGCGGGCCAGGCGCGCCGCCAGCCCGAAGGCGGGCAGCGGCAGGGCGACGCTGCCCGCCATCAGCACGGGCGCCTCGCGCGGCGATGCGCGCCGGGGGCGCGAACGGGTCCGGGATTGATCGACACCAGAAAGGCCTCGGCGGTTCGAACGACGCCAAAGCGGTCGAGTTTACCGCCGCGCACATCGCATCTGTCCTGGCGCTCCCGCCGGCCGATCACCCGCCATCGCGGATTGACGCGCCCACCGCCGGGGCGATAGCGTGAACGGCCCGGTGCTGCCCCGACGCGCCCCCTGCGGGTCTCGTCCCGGCCACTGCCTTTCGCAACACCCGCGCCCGAACCCATGCCCGTGGTCATCAACAACGCCCGATCCGCCGCGAGCGCCTTCTCGCGCCGCCTGCAGGCCAACCGCCTCACCCGCCGCGACACCCTCTGGCTGTTCGCTGCCGCCTCGGGCGCCGTCGCCCTGCAGGGCTGCTCCACCTCGCCGGTCACCGGCGAGCGCATCCTGGTCGGCCTGACGGAATCGCAGGAACGCGCGGTCGATGCGCAGCAGGCGCCGCACCAGTTCTCCCGCGACCTCGGCGCGGTGCAGATCCCGGCAGTCAACGCCTACGTGGCCGATGTTGGCAGACGCCTGCAGGCCGGGGTGCACCGCCGCGACATGCCCTACAACTACCGCGTGCTCAACGCCAACTACGTCAACGCCTACACCTTCCCGGCCGGCGCCATGGGCGTCACCCGCGGCATCATGGTCGAGATGCAGAACGAGGCCGAGCTGGCCGCGCTGCTCGGCCATGAGCTCGGCCACGTGAACGCCCGCCACGCCGCGCAGCGCCAGGGCCAGGCCATGGCCGCGCAGGTAGCGGTCATCACCCTGGGCGCGGCCACCAGCGACTCGCGCTGGTCGCCCCTGATCGGCATGGGCGCGCAGATCGGCGCCAGCGCGCTGCTCTCCAGCTACTCGCGCGACAACGAGCGCGAGGCCGACGCCCTGGGCCAGCGCTACATGGTGCAGGCCGGCTATCCCGCCACCGGCATGGTGCAGCTCCACCAGTTGCTGGTCGACGGGCACACTCGCCAGCCCAGCGTGCTCGAGACCATGTTCGCCTCGCATCCCATGGGCACCGAGCGGCGCGACACCGCGCGCCGCCTGGCCGACACCACCTATGCCGGCAGCCGGAATGCGCCCGAGGGTCGCGAGCGGTTCATGGACAGCACCACGGCGCTGCGCCAGCTCAAGCCCACCATCGAGGCCTGCAAGCAGGGCGAGACCGCGCTGGCCGCCAGGTCGCTGCCCGAGGCGCAGCGCCAGTTCGGCGAGGCACTGCGCCTGAGCCCGCGCGACTACCCGGCGCTGCTGCGCATGGGCCAGACGCTGCAGGCGCAGGGCCGGCTGGCCGAGGCGCGCCGCCATGTCGACGCCGCGCGCGAGGTCTACCCGCAGGAGGCGCAGGCCGCGCGCCTGAACGCCTCGCTCAAGCTCGGCCTGCGCGACCCCGGATCGGCCCTGCAGGACCTCGAGACCTTCGATCGCATGCTTCCGGGTGACCCCTCCATCGGCTTTCTCAAGGGCGTCTCCCTCGAGGGCATGGGCCGGCGCGAGGCCGCCGCGCGCGAATTCCAGCGCTTCCTGGCCAGCACGCCCCAGGGCGATGCGGCCGGCTACTCGGCCTCGCGGCTGAAGGCCTGGGGGTATCTGAAGTAGGACGGCGGCTGCGCCCCGATCAGCGCCGGTTAGCGAGCGCCTGCGGATCGAGCAGGTCGGCGCGCCAGGCCAGCGCGAGCCAGGCCAGCAACGCCAGACCCAGGGCGAGCAGCCCGAGCGCGCTGGCCAGATAGCCGATCACCGGAATGATCGCGCCGGCGATCAGCAGGCCCAGCGGCAGGGTGTAGATGGCCAGCATGCGCACGCCCATGATGCGGCCGCGGAACCGGTCCTCGGAGGTGCGCAGCAGCAAGATGGCCAGCGAGAGCATGCTCAGGCTCTGGGCGATGCCCGCCGCCACCAGCAGGGCCAGCGCCAGGGTCAGGCTGGTGGTCCAGGCAAAGCCGATCAGGCACAGGTACCAGGCCACGCAGGCGCCCAGCATCATGCGGCCCGCCCGCACCCGCGGGCCGAACACGCTGATCAGCACCGACCCGATCAGCGCCCCGGCCGCGAAGCTGGCCACCATCCAGCCCAGGCCCTGCTGGTCGAGGTGGAAGACATCCCGCGCGATGTAGGGCATCAGACCGCCGGTGAAGGGAAAGGCGGTGAGATTGACCAGCGCGGCCAGGCTCATTGCCGCGAGCAGGCGCGGCGTGCGCCACACATAGGCCAGCCCCTCGCGCAGGTCCCGCCAGGGCGAGGGCCGCTCGGGCCGCGCCGCGCCGCGGCCGCCACCCTCCACCAGCAGGGTGAGGACCACGCCCACGGCATAGAGCGCGATGATGAAGCCGTAGGCCGTGGCCATGCCGAAGGAGGCCATGAAGCCGGCGCCGGCCAGCGCACCGCCCACCTTGGCCGAGTCCATGGTGGTTCGGGAGATGCCCATGGCCGCCACCAGCTCTCGCGGCGGCACCGTGGCGCCCACGAGCGCGCTGCGCATGCCGATGTCGGTGGGGCGGATCAGCCCGCAGAACGCCGCCACGATCAGCACCGCCGTGGGCGTGAGCTGTCCGAGCAGCGCCAGCGTGAAGATCACCGAGGCGAAGAGCGCATACGACAGGCGCATGACCGCCAGCACATTGCGCAGGCCCAGGCGATCCCCAAGCACCCCCAGCAATGGCGACACCAGCGTGCCCACGAACTGCAGCGACCCGAACACCGTGAGCAGCACCACCGAGCGGGTCTCGACCAGCACGTACCAGCCCAGGATCAGGGTCTCCATCTCGAGCGCCCAGGCGGTGCACAGGTCCGCCGGCCACTGGTAGCGGAAGCTGCGGGTGCGAAAGGGCGTGAGCGCGGCGATCATGCGCGCTTGCGGGTGCGCACCGGCCGCGCCAGCGCCACCGGCAGGATCAGCACGAGGTAGGTGCAGGCCGACACCAGAAAGATGTCGTTGGCCCCGAGGGTGAGCGCCTGCTGCTCGATCACGCGCTCGAGCAGGCCGCGGGTCTGGTCCACCGACATGCCCGCGGCGCGCAGCGGCTCGAAGAAGGGATGGTCCAGCGACCACCCCGCGCGGCTCGCGCCTTCCACCAGGTCCACCCGGTGGGACTGGGTGCGGGTGTCCCAGGCGGTGGCGGCGATCGAGGTGCCGAAGGCGCCGGCCGAGATGCGCACGAAGTTGCTCAGCCCCGCGGCGAGCGGAAACTGCGCGGGCGGAATCTCCGACAGCGAGATCGCGCTCATGGCGATGAAGAAGAGCGAGCCCGCCAGGCCCTGCAGCAGCATGGGGATGACGATGGTGACGTAGTCTGCCTCGGTGGTGAACTGCGAGCGCAGCCAGAACGAGGCCGCGAAGGCGAAGAAGGAGATGATCGCCACGCTGCGCGCGAGACCGCGGTCGATGCCGCGGCCGGCCGAGGGCGAGAGCAGCACCGCGATCACGCCCACCGGCGCCAGCACCAGGCCCGCCCAGGTGGCGGTGTAGCCCATGGCCTTCTGCAGCCACAGCGGCAGCAGCACCACGTTGCCCGAGAAGAGGGCAAAGCCGCCGGCCAGCGCGATCACCCCGCAGGTGAAGTTGCGGTTGGCGAACAGCCGAAGGTCGACGATGGGATGGCGATCATGCAGTTCCCACACCACGAAGAACACGAAGCCCACCGCCGACACCACGGCGAGCACGCGGATCTCGGTGGACGCGAACCAGTCGTCCTCGCGGCCGGTGTCGAGCAGGATCTGCAGAGCGCTCACCCAGACCACCAGCAGCACCAAGCCGACCACATCCACCGGCATGCGCCGCGGCGGATGGTCGCGGTGGCGATAGATGCTCCAGGTCATGGCCGCGCAGAACAGCCCGATCGGCACGTTGATGTAGAAGATCCAGGGCCAATGGAAGTTGTCGGTGATGAACCCGCCCAGCAGCGGCCCCACGATGGGCGCGAGCAGCACGGTCATCGACCAGATGGCCAGCGCCCTGCCGGCGTTCTCCGAGGGGTGCGTGCCCAGCAGCAGCGTCTGCGAGAGCGGCATCATCGGCCCGGCCACCAGGCCCTGCAGCACCCGGAAGGCGATGAGCCATTCCAGCGAGGGCGCCAGCCCGCACAGCCACGAGGCCAGCGTGAACAGCAGCACGCTCGCCACGAACAGCCGGACCTGACCGAAGCGCGCAGCCAGCCAGCCGGTGAGCGGCACCGCGATGGCATTGGCGATGCCGAAGCCGGTGATCAGGCGCGTGCCCTGATCGACGCTGGCGCCAAGATCGCCCGCGATGGCCGGCAGCGACACGTTGGCGATCGAGGCGTCGAGCACGTTCATGAAGGTGGCCAGCGAGAGCACGAGCGTGCCCATCGCGCGCTGCCCGGCGGGCAGCGGCGGCGGCGGTGCGGGGATGGCAGACGGCCTGGGGGCCGCGGCCGGCGCCGGGGCAGCGGCAGGCGCTGCCCCGGGCATGGGGGCCGACGAAGACATCGCCCGATGGTATGTCGCGCGCCGGCCCGGCGGCGGCGCGGCCGGCGCGCGGGGTTTCGGGAAGTGCGCGGCGGCCGCGCCCTCGCGGCCCGCGACCGCTCAGGCCGGCGCAGACATCAGCGGCTCACTCGACCCGCACACCCTTGTCGCGGATGAGCTTGCCCATCCGGGCTGACTCTGCCTGCACCCGCTGGCGGAACTCCGCCGGGGTGCTGGCCAGCAGCGTGAACCCGTCGGCCGCCAGCCGACCGCCGACATCGGGCGCGTCGAGCGTGCGCTTCACCACCCGGTGCAACTGCTCGACGATCTCGCGCGGGGTGCCAGCGGGGGCCAGCAGCCCGATCCACGACTGCGCCTCGAAGCCCGGCAGGGTCTCGGCCACGGTGGGCACCTCGGGCAGTTGCGGCACCCGCGCCGGCGCGGCGATGGCCAGCGCCTTGGCCGCGCCCGACTTCACATGCTGGACCACCGCCGGCAGCGTCGCGATCACGAAGTCGATCTGCCCGCCGAGCACGTCGGTGAGCATGGGCCCGCCGCCCTTGTAGGGCACATGCACTGTGTCGATCTGCGCGCGCTCCGAGAGCAGCAGGGGATAGAGGTGATTGGAGGTGCCCACGCCGCTCGACCCGTAGGTGAGCTTGCCCGGGTTGGCCTTCGCATAGGCGATGAGGCCGGGAAGGTCGCGGGCCGCCACTCGCGGGGAGGCCATGACCAGCATGGGCGCGCTGACCAGCTGGCTCACGTACTCGAAGGACTCGACGGTGTCGTACTTCAGGCCCTTGTAGAGGTGGGCGTTGGTGGCGTGCGAGTCGAAGACCATGAGCAGGGTGTAGCCGTCGGGCCGCGCCCGCGCGACCTCGGCCGAGCCGATGGTGCCGCTCGCGCCGCCCTTGTTCTCGATCACCACCGGCTGGCCGAGCTCCTGCGAGAGCCGGGGCGCGATCGCGCGGGCCACGAGGTCGACCGAGCCGCCCGGCGGAAACGGCACCACCAGCTTCACCGGTCTGTCGGGCCAGGACTTCTGCGCGAGGGCCGGCGCCGGCAGCGCGCACAGCAGCGCGAACAGGGTGGCGGCACGGATGAATGCATTGCGGATCATGGCGACACCTCCGGGGATGAGCGCCTCGCGCGCTCCTGGAGCAGCCGGCCGATCCGCTCGTTCATGATCTCGGTGGTGCCGTCGGTGAAGCCCATCACCTTGGCGGCGGCCAGATGCCGGCCCAGGCCATGCTCGTCGAGCAGGCCCTCGGCGCCCATCGCCTGGATGCAGGCGGCGATGGCCGACAGGGTCTGCTCGCCGGCGAACTTCTTGGCCATGGCCGCGGCCTGCTGGGCGTCAGCGCCGCGATCGATCAGGCTGGCTGCCCGGTAGGTGAGCAGCCGCAGCGCCTCGAGCGTGGTGGCCACATCGGCCAGCGACCAGCGCAGGCCCTGATGCCCGAGCAGCGGCTGGCCGAAGGCCTCGCGGCGCGCGCCGCGGGCGAGCGCGAGTTGCAGGGCGGTGTCGATCATGCCGGCGCACATCGCCGGGATGTGCGCGCGTGCCTTGTTGATGGACGACATCGCGGCCTTGAAGGCCTGTCCGGGCGGATAGAGCATGAACGCGTCGGGCACGAAGCAGTCCTGCAGCCGATAGCCGCCGGTGCCGCTGGCATGGATGCCGGCGACCGCCAGCGGCGGCTCGCGCAGGAACCCGGGCTGGTCGGCCGACACGATGAAACAGGCGATGCCGCGGTCGCGGCTTCCTGGCTCGGTCTGCGCGAAGGTGAGAAAGACATCGGCCTGCGCGGCATTGACGATCCAGCGCTTGGCGCCGTCGAGCACCCAGCCGCCGGGCGCGCGCCGCGCCGTGGTGGCCGAGGCGGCAAAGTCGCTGCCGCCCCCGGGCTCGGTCATGCCGGTGCAGCCGATGCACTCGCCGGTCAGCAGCGCGGGCACGAAGCGCGCGACCGCCTGCGGCGAGCCGTGATCGGCGATGCGGGAAGCGGTGTTGTGCTGGTTGACCAGCGAGAACGCGAAGCCGAAGTCGAACCGGCCGATCTCCTCGACCATGCGCAGCTTGGCGCCGAAAGGCAGGCCGAGCCCGCCGTGGGCAACGGGCACCTCGACCGCGGCCAGCCCCTGCGCGCAGGCCGCCTGGATGGCCTCGCGCGGGAACCGGCGCTGGTCTTCCCACTGCCGGGACTGGGGGGCGACCACGCTGCAGGCGAACGCGATGGCGCGCTCGACGAGGCCACGGGCGGCCGGCGGCAGGGCCGCGTCGAATTCCTGGGTCGGATGCATGGGCCGATGCTCACGGCCGGGCATCGCGATGTCAACCTGCCCCCGGTTCACGGCGCGACCACCGGCGCGCCGATCAGGCGCCCGCCAGCCAGGCCTCGAACTCCTCGGGCAGGATCGCCATCGCACCGGTCTGCTCGGCCGCCAGCCGGATGTCGCGGTCGGCGCTGACCACGGCCCGCGGCGCGTCAGGCTGGGCGGCCTGCAGGTGGCGCAGATAGGCCACGATGCGCGCGTCGGCGCGGTTCATGCCGCTGCCTCCCGAGAAATGCACCCGCAGGTTCTCCACCCGGGTGTGGTCGTTCAGCTCGGCACCGTCGAACCAGAGGTGGATGCGCAGCGAGGGCGAGGCGAGCGCCAGCTCGGCCAGGCGGTCTTCCAGCACCCCGCGCGCGCGTGCGCCGGGCTGGCCCTGCTCATGATGCGGGCCGAACCACGCCGGCAGGCCGTGCAGCACGTTGTGGCCATCGACCACCAGAGTGCAGGCCTCGGCCTGATCGATGGCCGCCTGCAGCGACAGCGCCGGCAGACCGGCCAGGCGCTGCCGGGCGCGCGCCCAGCCTTCATCGAGGCCCGCCCGCGCGTAGGCAGTGCTGCCGGCCTGGCCGAGCATGTCGTGGGCCTGCAGGCGCTCGGCCGGCGTGAGCAGGCCGAGGGCTCCGACGGCCGCGAGCGAGCGGCGCAGCGCGGCCAGCGCATCGAGGCCGGGCGCCTGCGTCAGCCGGTGCGCCAGGCGCTGCAGCAGCGGATTGGCGGGCAGCGAAGGCGCGTGCTGATCGAGCAGGCGCTGCAGCTGATCGGCTCGCCCGGCAAGCCGCTCGCGCAGCGGCCCGAGGGCCGGCAGCTGGCTCAGGCTCTCGGCCTGGGCCTGATGGATCCCGGCCATCAGGCGCTGGCAGCGGGCCAGCGCCTCGCGCAGCGCCGTGCGCAGCCCGTGCTGGCGATCAAGGCGGGCCTGCTCGGCGAGCAGGGCCTCGGCCTGCGCGAAGAGGTCGTCACCCTCGGTGAGTGCGGCGGCCTCGTCGGCCAGCGCCTGCGCCGGGGCGAGCCAGCGCAGCAGGCGGCCATCGAGCCGGGCCTGGGTCTCGCGCGCGAGGGCGGCCGCGAACCCGGCCTCCTGCTCGGCACCCCGCGCCTCGGCCGCAGCCAGACCGGCACGCAGTCGCTCCTGCGCCGTGGTCAGGGCCTCAAGGGCCGGACGCAGGCGGTCGCGCTCGCTGGCCGCCTCGTCGCGCTCGCGCTCGAGCTGGCGGATGCGCTGGCGCGCCTGCCGCAACGCCATGACCTGCTGCCGATCCTCGGCCGTGCGCGCGCCCCGCGACCGGGGCGCCGCGCCGGCAGCAGGCATGGTGTCTGGCGGTTCGACGGCCGCAACCTGCGCGGCGGTCTCGTCCCCGCCAGAGGGCCGCCAGCTCGCGGTATGCCGCAGAAATGGGGCCAGCGCGTCGGCCAGTGCTGCCCGGGCCTCGACCCCTTTATCGGGCGTGGGGCCCTGCGGCTCGGGTGACGGCGCATCGAGCAGCCCGAAACCCAGGGCGCGCACGGCCTCGCGCTCATCGAGCAGCAGGCCGGCCGCCAGCGGCTCGGTGCCATGCAGCGCCACCAGATGCGGCAGGACATGCCGCAGCGCCGCCTCCGACAGCACGCCCAGCAACTCTCCCGCCAGACTGGCCGAGTGCAGCGCATCGCGCAGGTCGGCGGGCAGGTCGGCGGCGTGGACCAGTTCGCGCTGCAGGCCGGGCAGCAGCGCCCCCGGCGGCACCCGACCTGGCCGGAATCCCCGGCGGGCCTGGGGCCGGGCGAGCGCCAGCGCCTGCAACTGCGGCGCGGGCACCTGCGCGAGCGTGGCCTTCCAGTGGGCCAGCACGCCGGGGGGCACGGAACGGCCGTCGATCTCCATGCCCGGATTCTGCGCGATGCGGCGCTCACCGGGTGAGACCGCCACTGGCGACAGGGAATTCGGGCTAGGCTGCGCGCTTGCCCGCGGGCGTCCGCCCGAGTCGCACCCGCCAACCCCGACAGGAGCTCCCATGACCCGAATCAATCCCGGCCGCTTCACCGCCGAGCTCGGCGATCGCAAGGAAGTCGTGGTGTTCATCATCGGCATGCGCATCAACCGGCTGCTGCAGGTCTGGCGCTGGATGCCGGTGCTCGCGGCCATGCCGAAGATGATCGTCGAGCTCTCCCGCGACCCCTCGCTGGGCCTGCTCGCCCAGCCGCGCACCTTCCTCTCCGGTCGGGTGATCCTGCTGGTGCAGTACTGGCGATCGTTCGAGGAGCTCGAACGATTCGCGAGGGATCCGCAGCGCAGCCACCTCGGCGCCTGGCGCGACTTCAACCGCCGCATCCGCAACAACGGCTCGGTGGGCATCTTCCACGAGACCTACCGGGTGCCGGCAGAGGCCATCGAGACCGTCTACGCCAACATGCCGGCCTTCGGGCTGGCCGGGGCCACCGCCTGCGTGCCGGTGGGCAAGGGCCGCCATAGCGCGGCAGCGCGGCTGGGCGTGCGGCCCGATGGCGACCCGCCGGTTGAGCCGTACTGAGCGCCGGGGTCGGCGGTGAACGGGCCGGGTTCGGTGAAGGCGCCCCGCCACCCGCAGTTCGCCCTGCAGCAGCTCGATGCGTCTCCCGGGGCGAAGCACCCGCACCGCGATCTCGCAAGCCGCCACCGGGATGGGCCCGAGAATCTCGACGGTGAGCCGGGCGATCTCCAGGCCGGGCTCGCCCGGGTGACGCCGCAGGGCCCGCGCCAGAAGCGCGATCGGCGGCCCGCTCGGGCGCACCCGGCCGGCTCAGCCCGGTGGCGCTGCCACGGGCGACCCCTGGTAGAGCGCAGCCAGCGCGGCCGCCTCGGCGCGGACCAGGTCGCGCAGTTCGGGCGGGCCGAGCACCTCGCAGTCACGCCCCTGGCGCAGCACCTCGCCCATGAGCTCGCGCGGATCGTGGTACGGCACCTCGAGCTCGAGCTCCCCCGAGTCAAGCAGCCGCGCGCGCTGCTGCGGATGCCAGGTCTCGGCCTGCACCCAGCGCGAACGCCAGGCCGAAAAGCGCAGCTGCGCCCACCGCAGGCCGGCGCTGGGGTGGGAGAAGATGCCGTAGCCGGCATCGAAGCGCTCGGCCAGTTGCGCGGCGGGCACCTCGAGCGCCGCATCCGGCAGGGCGATCGCAGCCTGCAGGGCGTCGACCGCGAAGCTGCGCAGATCCTGCCTGAGGTGACACCAGGCATCGAGGTACCAGTTGTCGCGGTAGTACACCAGCCGTTGCGGCGACAGTTCGCGGGTGCTGGTCTGATCGGTGTTGCGGTTGTGGTGCGTCACCCGCAGGCGGCGGCGGGCGAGCGTGGCGCTGGCGGCCACCTCGAAGAACGCCAGTCGCTGCAGCCGGCGGGCCACGGGCACCAGGCGCACCCGATCCATGGTGATGCCCGGCTGCCAGCCGCCCTTGCCCAGCAGCGCGTGCAGACGGCGCTCCAGCGGCTCGACATGGCGGGCAAGCAGCCCCGGCTCGATGCTGCGCAACAGTTGCTGCATGGCGAGCAGGGCGTGGATCTCGCTGGGGTTGAACCAGAGATTGGGCAGGGCATAGTCCGGGGTGCCGGCGACATCGAGCCGGTAGCCGCCACGATCCCGGTCAAAGACGACCGGCGCATGCAGCCGGTCGCGAAGGTAGGCGATGTCGCGCAGCAGCGTGGCACGCGACACGCCGAGCTCGGTCAGCAGGCCGGTCAGGGGGACGCAGCCGCGATCCTTCAGGAGGCGGTCGATGCGATAGAAGCGTTCGGTGCGATCCATGGGCGCTGTCGGCGGAAAGACCCGGCAGCATGCCCGCTGCCGGTCTCAGGGGATGAGCCCGTCACCGCACGCCCGCGCTGCTCGGCGCGCCATCGGCCGGCGGCAAGGGCACAGGCGGCAGGCGCCGCCGGCCCGCGCCCGGTCAGCCGCGGCGCGCTGCCCAGAAGGTGCAGCCCTGGTCGCCGTAGCGCTCGGCGTGGGTCGTGCCGCGGGGCACCTCGAAGATGTCGCCAGGCAGCAGCCGGCGGGTGTTGCCATCGAGCGTCAGCCAGAACTCGCCCGCCACCACCAGGCCGCGCGCGTCGAAAGGATGCTCGTGAGCCTGGGTCTGAAACCCGGGCGCCCATTCGCGCACCAGCACGGTCTCGTAGCCCAGGCGAGCGGTCTGCTCGGTGTACTGCTCAAGGGTCGGCAAGGTCATGACAGCGGCTCCTCGGCGCCTCAAAACCCGGATGGTGCCACGCATGCCCGATCGCCGCCGAAGGCACCCGGGGCAGATGCGAGGGCGCTCGCCCGCCGTCACTGCCCGCATGACCTAGTCGCGAGGACGGATTGGCGGGCTCTTTCCCGGCCGGGATCATGGGCGCGCCGCCGTTCGCATCCGCTCGCATGAACCTGCTCGATCCGAAGAACGACTTCGTCTTCAAGAAGCTGCTGGCCGACTCACCCGATCTGCTCGCCGCCCTGATCAACGCCGTCAGAAGCCCGCGGCCGACGATCACCGTGGTCGAGGTGCTCAACCCCGTCATCACGCCGGAAGACCTCCAGGGCAAGTTCATCGTGCTCGACGTGCTAGCGGAAGACGCGCAAGGCCGACGCCACAACGTCGAGATGCAGGCCCGCCCCCATCCCGCCTGGGGTTCGCGCAGCATCTACTACCTGGCGAGGGCGCTCGCTCAGCAACTGGAGGCAGGACAGGACTACGAGAAACTCAGGCCCGCCATCGGCATTCACCTGCTCGACTTCGCCCTGTACGATGACACGGAGCATACCCATCAGGCAGTCTGGTGCTTCGAGTTGCGTGACCACATCAGACCCGGCGTCAAGCTGGGCGACGAACTGGAACTGCATCTGGTGGAACTGCCCAAGGCGCGACGGCTCGGGCCCGGCAGACTGGGCCACGCCCTGAGCGCCTGGATCGACTTCTTTGCATACTGGCACGACGAGGCACGCATGGCCGAACTCAATGAACCCGCGGTCCAGCAGGCACTGAGCAGACTGCAGGAGATCAGCGCCGACGAGCAGACCCGCCAGCGCGCGTTCATCCGCGCCCGCGCGCTCAGCGATGAGCGCACTGCACGCCGTGAGGAACGCGAACTGGGCCGTTCCGAAGGGCGCGCCGAGGGACGTGCCGAGGGGCGTGCCGAGGGGCGTGCCGAAGGACGCGCCGAGGGGCGCCTCGAAGGCGAAGCCGCCCTGCTGCGGCGGCTGCTCGTCAGCCGTTTCGGACCTCTGCCTCACGCGATCGACCAGCAGATCGAAACGGCCACGCCGGCGCAACTTCAGCGCTGGGCCGATCGCCTGCTCGGCGCAGACAGCCTCGCGGCGGTCATGACCGACAGCGGCCTCTGACCGCCCGCCCGCCCGCCGCGCCCACACCCCGCAGGCGCGATCTGCTCCAATCCGGGCCATGCGTTCACACTTCCTGCTCGACCCCTCGCTCACCTTCCTGAACCACGGCTCCTTTGGCGCGTGTCCGCGCCCGGTCTTCGAGGCGCTGCAGCACTGGCAGCGTGAAATGGAGCGCAATCCGGTGGACTTCCTCGGCCGTCGATCAGCAGGTCTGCTGGCCCAGGCCCGGGCCGCGCTCGCCGGCCACCTCGGCGCGCAGGCCGCCGATCTGGTGTTCGTGCCCAACGCCACCACCGGGGTGAATGTGGTCGCCCGCTCCCTGGCGCTGGCCCCGGACGACGAGATCCTGGCCACCAGCCATGAGTACGGCGCCTGCCTGGCCACCTGGCAGCGGGAGTGCGAGCGCGCGGGCGCGCGGCTCACCCTGGTCGACATCCCCCTGCCCTTCCAGCGCGAAACCTTCGTGCCCCAGCTGATGGCGGCGGTGAGCCCGCGCACGCGCCTCATCTTCGCCAGTCACCTCGCCTCCACCACCGCGCTCGTCTTCCCTGTGTCCGAGCTGTGCGCGCGGGCGCGCGAACGCGGCGTGCTCACCCTGATCGACGGCGCCCACGCGCCGGGGCAACTGCCCCTGAGCCTCGACGCCCTGGGCGCCGACTTCTACACCGGCAACGCCCACAAGTGGCTGTGCGCGCCCAAGGGCTCGGCCTTTCTTCACGCCCGCCCCGAGCGCCACCCCGGCCTGCACGCCACGGTCACCAGCTGGGGCTATGTCGCCGGCACTGGCGGCCACACCGGCTTCGACGCCTACACCGGCAGCACCCTCCTCGAACGGCGGCTGCAGTGGCAGGGCACCCGCGACATCGCCGCCTGGCTGGCCGTGCCAGCCGCCATCGACTTCCAGCGCCAGCACGACTGGCCATCGGTGCAGGCGCGCTGCCATGCCATGGCCGTGGCCCTCATGCACCGGGTCGCGCAGCGCACCGGACTGCCGCCCATCGGCGCCGACGACGACTTCGCCCAGATGGTGCCGCTGGCCGTCCCGCACGAAGACGCAGAGGCGCTGCGCGCCCGCCTGTTCGAGCAGCACCGCATCGAGGTCCCGGTGACGCGCCACGAGGGCCGCAGCTTCGTGCGGGTCTCGGTGCAGGGCTACAACGACGAAGCCGATCTCGCCCGGCTCGAGGCCGCGCTGGCTGCGCTGTGAAACACTCTCGTGACCGCCCAGCCCTGAGCCCCGGATGGATCCCAACACCTCCCTGAGCGGTCTGCTCATCGGACTGCCGATCGGCGCGGTGCTCGTCTGGCTGCTGCTGCGCAGCCGCCATCGGGCCGAACAGGCGGAAAGCCTGGCCGAATTGCGTGAGCGCGAGCTCATCGAGGCCCGCGCCGCCTGGGAGACCACCCGGGACCAGCTCGACGCCAGCCGCGACGACACTGCCCGGCTCGAGGAGCGCGCCCGCCGCGTGCCCGAGCTCGAGCAGCGGCTCGGCGAGCGCGAGAGCGAGCTCTCGCGGCTGCGCGTCGAGCACACCGCCCTGCTCGGGCAGCTCCAGGCCGCGAATGCGCGGGTCGAGGCCGAGCAGGCCCGCGCCGCCGAGAAGCTCGCCCTGCTCACCCAGACCCAGGCCGCGCTGAGCGAGCGCTTCCGGCTGCTGGCCGCCGAGGCCCTCGAGACCAGCACCAGCCGCCTGCAGGCCCAGAGCCAGGCGGCGCTGGGCAGCCTGCTCGAGCCGTTGCGCCAGCGCCTGAGCGACTTCCAGAAGAAGGTCGAGGAAGTCTATGTGGACGAAAGCAAGGAGCGCTCGGCGCTGCGTCAGCAGGTGGAGGGCCTGCTGCAGCTCAACCGCACCCTGAGCGACGATGCCCGCAACCTGACGGCCGCGCTGCGCGGCTCGGCCAAGAGCCAGGGCAACTGGGGCGAACTGATCCTCGAGCGGGTGCTCGAGGCCTCGGGCCTGCGCAAGGGCCATGAGTACGTGGTGCAGGATGCGCAGCGCAACGAGGACGGCGAGCGTCAGCAGCCCGATGTGGTGATCCACCTGCCCGAGTCGCGCCGCCTGGTGGTCGATGCCAAGGTGAGCCTGGTGGCCTACGAGCGCCTGACCAGCGCCGAGGACGAGGGCGCGCGCGAGGCCGCGCTGCGCGAGCACCTCGGCTCGGTGCGGGCCCACCTGCGCGGGCTCTCGGAGAAGCGCTACCAGGCGCTCTACGGCCAGCTCGACTTCGTGCTGATGTTCGTGCCCATCGAGCCGGCCTTCATGGCCGCGGTCACCCACGACCAGCAGCTCTTCATGGACGCCTGGGAGCGCAACGTGCTGCTGGTCAGTCCGTCCACCCTGCTGTTCGTGGTGCGCACCGTGGCCCATCTCTGGCGCCAGGAGGCGCAAGGCCGCAACGCGCAGGAGATCGCGAAACGCGGCGCCGAACTGTACGACCGGCTCACCGGCTTCGTCGCCGATCTCGACGCGGTGGGCACCCGGCTCGATGGCGCCCGACAGGCCTGGAGCGACGCCCGGAAGAAACTCGGCGAAGGCCGGGGCAACGTGATCCGTCAGGCCGAGATGCTGCGCGAACTCGGCGTGAAGCCCAGCAAGCAGCTGCCGCGCGCCCTCGTCGAGGAAGCCGGCAGCCCGACCCCCGGAGAGCCCGATGGCCAGCCATGATGAACTGATCCGCCTCACCGCCACCGAGGCGGTGCATCGCCTGCGTCGCCGCGAACTGTCGCCGCTCGAGCTGCTCGACGCGGTGGCCGCGCGCATCGACGCCGTCGATGGCCGGGTGAACGCACTGCCGATCCGCTTCCTCGACAAGGCCCGCGACGACGCGCGCCGGATGCTCGACGCGCCGCCGCCCGCCGATCCGGGCCCGGGCTGGCTGGCCGGCCTGCCGGTGGCAGCCAAGGACTACAACGATGTCGGCGGCCAGCCCACCACCTTCGGCTCGCCGATCTTCGCGCAATCGATCGCCCCGCACGACGACCATACCGTGGCCACGCTGCGCGCAAGCGGCGGGGTATTCTTCGCCAAGACCAATGTGCCCGAGTTCGCGGGGTCCAACACCTTCAACCCGGTGTTCGGCGCCACGCGCAATCCCTGGAACCTTGCGATGACCGCCGGCGGGTCCTCGGGCGGCGCGGCCGCGGGCCTGGCCAGCGGCACCCTGTGGATGGCCATGGGCAGCGACCTCGGCGGCAGCCTGCGCATCCCGGCCAGCTACTGCGGCATCGTCGGCCTGCGGCCCTCGGTGGGACGCGTGCCGCGGGGCGCCGGTCTGCCCGCCTTCGATTCCCTCTGGGTGGAAGGCCCGATGGCGCGCAACGTGCCCGACCTCGCGCTGATGCTCGATGCGCTCTCGGTTCAGCATCCCGCCGATCCCTGGTCGATGCCCGCGCCGGCGCAGCCCTTCACGCAGGCCGTGCGCGAGGCCCGCCCGCCGCTGCGAATCGGCTTCACGCCCGATCTCGGCCTGTCGCGCGTCGACCCCGAGGTGGCTGCGATCTGCCGCGCTGGCGCGCACAGCTTCGCCGCGATGGGCACGCAGGTGGAAGAGGCCTGCCCGGACTTCCGCCACGGCATCGACACCTTCCAGACCCAGCGCGCCCTGATGTTCGGCGCGCTGCGCGGCGAGCTGCTCGCGCGCGAGCGGACGCGCATCCACCCGTCGATCATCTGGAACATCGAGAAGGGCCTGAACCTGGGCATCGAGGAAGTGCTGCGCGCCGAGCGCGAACGCACCGCCCTCTTCCACCGCGTGGCCGCCTTCTTCCAGACCCACGATCTGCTCGCCTGCCCGGTGGTGGCGGTGCCGCCCTTCCCGGTGGAGCAGGCCTACCCCACCCGCATCGGCGACCAGGAACTCACCAGCTACATCGACTGGATGTTCCTCACCTTCGTGATCAGCCTCACCGGCTGCCCGGCGCTGTCGATTCCCTGCGGCTTCACCGCCGCGGGCCTGCCGGTGGGCCTGCAGCTCATCGGTCCGCCGCACGCCGATGCCCGCGTGCTGGCCGCGGCATCCTTGCTGGAAAAGAGCCTCGATCTCGCGGTGCAGGTGCCCCGCGACCCCGCCCCCGACGCCCGCAACTGAGCCCCGCTCCCCATGACCCAGACCCTGCTCTTCTCGCCCTGGCAGCTTCGCGATGTGGTGTTTCGCAACCGGATCATGGCCGCCCCGATGTGGCAGTACGCCGGCCACCAGTGGCGGCCCACCGACTGGCACCTCATGAACCTGGGGCGTCTGGCCGACGGCGGCTCGGGGCTGGTCTTCCAGGAGGGCACCACGGTGGAACGCCGCGGCTGCGGCACCGTCGGCGACATCGGCATCTGGGACGACGCCGCCGTGCCGCACCTGCGCCGCCTGGTGGCCATCATGCGTGACTGCGGCGCGGTGCCGGGCATCCAGCTGATGCACGCCGGCCGCAAGGCGCGCCAGAAGCCGCCCGATCAGGGCCGCGGCGCGCTGCAGCGCTCGCCCGAGATCACCGACTGGGATGCCTGGGACGTGATCGCCCCGAGCGCGATCACGCTGCCGGGCGAGAGCGCCGCCGCGCCGCGCGAGATGACCGGATCGGACATCCGCGCCGTGATCGACGCCTTCGTCGCCGGCGCGCGCCGCGCTGATGCCGCCGGCTATCAGGTGCTCGACCTGCACGCCGCGCACGGCTACCTGCTGCACAGCTTTCTGTCGCCCCTGGCCAACCGGCGCGGCGACGCCTGGGGCGGCAGCCTCGCCAACCGGATGCGCTTCGTGCTCGAGACCGTGGCCGGCGTGCGCGCGGTGTGGCCGGCGGGCAAGCCGATCTTCGTGCGGCTGTCGGTCATCGATGGCGCTGCGGGCGGCTGGACCCTCGAGGACAGCGTGACGCTGGTGCGCGAGATGCACCGCCTGGGCGTCGATCTCATCGACTGCTCCGCCGGCGGCATCGCCGGCTCGCCGCTGCCCGCGGGGCAGAGCGCCTCCTACGGCTACCAGGTGGACCTGGCCGCGGCCATTCGCCGCGAGACCGGCGTGCCCACCTCGGCGGTCGGCCTGATCGTGCATGCCAGCCATGCCGAGCGCATCCTGCGCGAGGGCGCCTGCGACCTGGTGGCGCTGGCGCGCGAGCTCATCCACAACCCCAACTGGCCGGTCGATGCGGCCATCAAGCTCGGCGACGACATCGGCCACCGGGTGATGAAGACCCGCGGCGGCTTCTGGCTGGAGCGGCGCGCCGCCACCGTGCCGGGGCTGCGCACCTCCACCCAGGGCGAGACCGAGCTCAGCCCCCCAGGAAACCCGGGCTGATCGCGCCCTGGCGCACCGCCTCGTCGGCCTTGGCCTCGGCCTCGCGGATCGCCGGCAGGCGGGCGATCACCGCCGCCAGCCGCTCGCGCGGGATCACCACCACGCCGTCCAGATCGGCCACCACCACGTCACCGCTGCACACCCGGCGGCCGGCCAGCATCACCGGCCGGCCCACCGTGCCCGGGCCATTGCGGTGCGGCGAGTTGGGCGTCACGCCCATGGCCCACGCGGGCAGGCCCACCCGCTGCAGGCCGACCCGATCTCGCACGCAGCCATCGGTGACGAAGCCCACCGCGCCCCGGTTGCGGGCCATGCCCAGCACCAGATCGCCCGTGATCGCGCAGCCGGTGAAGCCGTCGGCGGCCGCCATGATCACGTCACCAGGCTGGATCGACTGCAGGGCGTGGATGAGCGCGAGGTTGTCGGCCGGGCCGGCATGACAGGTGAGCGCCACGCCGCAGAAGGCGTACTGCTCGGCGACGGCGGGGGCGAGCCGATGATCGAGCGCGCCGTCGCCGCCCATGGCATCAGTCAGATAGCCGGTGGGGGTGCCGCGCAACTGCTCCACCCAGGCCGGGTCGGGCCGCTCGAAGGGGTCGGTCTGGATCAGCGGCACTTCATCGATCATGGCGGGCTCCGGGAGGTGTAGTCAGCGCCGACACTATCACCGGCCGGCCGCTACAAGCCGAGATGCTCGCGGCGCACCGTCTCGTCGGCGGCCAGTTCGGCCATGCTGCCCGCGAAGCGGATCTGTCCCTTCTCGAGCACGTAGGCCCGGTCGCAGACCAGGCCGGCGAAGTGCAGGTTCTGCTCCGAGAGCAGCACCGACAGTCCCTCGCGCTTCATGGCGTTGATCGAGCGCGCCATCTGCTCGACGATCACCGGCGCCACGCCCTCGGAGGGCTCGTCGAGCAGCACCAGCCGGGGGTTGCCCATCAGGGTGCGGGCCACGGTGAGCATCTGCTGCTCGCCTCCGCTCATGCGCCCGCCCGGCCGCTGCGGCATCGCCGCCAGATTGGGAAAGAGCGCGAACAGGCTGGCCACGGTCCAGGTCGGCGCGCCGGGGCGCGGCGGCTGGCGGCCCACCTCGAGGTTCTCGAGCACGGTCAGGTCGGTGAAGATGCGCCGGTCCTCGGGTACCCAGCCCAGCCCGGCGCGCGCGATCCGGTGCGGCGCCCAGCCCGAGATGTCCTGGCCGGCGAAGCGCACCTGACCGGCCCGTCGCTCGAGCAGCCCGGCCACCGCCTTCAGGGTGGTGGACTTGCCCGCGCCGTTGCGGCCCATGAGCGCGACCACCTCGCCCGCGCCCACCGACAGCGACACCTCGCGCAGGATCTGCGCCCGGCCATACCAGCCATCGAGCCGGCTCACCGAGAGCAGCGGCTCGGCGGCGGCGGCGGCGGCGCGCGGTTCGCCGGCATCGCGCGGCCCGGGGACGTCGCGCGGCCCTGCGCTCACGACGCCCCCCCGTTCGCGGCCACGCTGCTGCCGAGATAGACCTCGCGCACCCGGGCGTCGTCCCGGATGGCCTGCGGCGGCCCCTGCGCGATCAGCTGGCCCCGGGCCAGCACGATCAGGCGGTCCGCATGCGCGAACACCACATCCATGCTGTGCTCGGTGAACAGCACCCCGATGCCGCGCTCGCGCACCAGCCGGCGCACCAGCGCGACCAGTTCATGGCGCTCGCGCGGTGCCATGCCGGCCGTGGGCTCGTCCATCAGCAGCAGCTGCGGCGAGCCGGCCAGCGCGATGGCGAGTTCCACCCGCTTGATGTCGCCATAGGCGAGCGCGCCGCAGGGCGCCTGTGCCATCGCCTCCAGGCCCACCGCGCGCAGCAGCGCCAGCGCGGGCTCGCGATGCCGGTCGGCGGCCCGGCCCCACCAGCGGTGCAACGCCCCCTCGTGGGAGAGCAGCGCGAGCTGCAGGTTCTCGAGCACGGTCATGGAAGTCCAGGTGGCCGCGATCTGGAAGGTGCGGCCCACGCCCAGTCGCCAGATCTGGCGCGGGCCGAGCCCGGCAAGATCACGCCCGGCGAGCAGCACCCGCCCGGCGTCGGCGCGCAACTGACCGTTGATGCAGTTGAAGCAGGTGGACTTGCCCGCGCCGTTGGGGCCGATGAGCGCGAGCAGCTCGCCGGCGGCCAGCTCGAAGGACACGCCGTCGACCGCGCGCACGCCGCCAAAGGCCTTGCGCAGCGACTGCACGGCGAGCAGCGGCGCGGCGCTCATGGCCGGCGCTCCCCGCCGCGCGCGAGCAGGGCCTGCAGACGCGGACCCAGCGCCCCGGCGATGCCCTGCGGGAAGGCCAGCACCAGGGCCAGGATGCTCACGCCGAGCACCGCCCGCCAGTAGTCGGTGGTGCGGATGATGGTGTCCTGCAGCCAGGTGAAGACCGCGGCGCCCACCACCGGCCCGGCCAGGGTCTGCACGCCGCCCAGCAGCACCATCACCAGCCCGTCGATGGAGCGGCCCACCGCGATGGTCTCGGGCGAGATCGACCCCTTGGCGAACGCGAACAGCGCGCCGGCCACACCGCCGAACAGTCCTGACACCGCAAACGCACGCCACTGGATGGCGGCCACATCGATGCCGGTGGCCTCGGCGCGCAGCGGCGAGTCGCGGGCCGCGCGCAGCGCGAAGCCGAAGGGCGAGTGCAGCATGCCCCTCAGGAGCACCACGGCAGCGGCCACCACCGCCAGGGTCAGCCAGTACCAGGCCTCGCGCGAGGACAGCCAGGCCGCCGGCCAGATGCCCACCAGGCCGTTGCTGCCGCCGGTCACGGCATCCCACTGGAACACCAGCGCCCAGACGATCTGCGCGAAGGCCAGGGTGAGCATGGCCAGGTACACGCCCGAGAGCCGGACCGCGAACCAGCCGAAGAGCATCGCCCCGGCCAGCGCGAGCAGCGGCGCGGCGAGCAGCGCGAGCTCCATGGGCAGCGCCAGCGCCTTCACGCCGAGTGCAGCGCCGTAGGCGCCCAGGCCGAAGTAGGCGGCATGGCCGAAGGAATGCATGCCGCCCGGTCCCATCAGGAAGTGCAGGCTGGCCGCGAACAGCACCGCGATCAGGATGTCGATGCCCAGCACGGGCAGATACGGCCACGCCGTCGCGGCAAGGGGCAGCGCCGCGAGCAGCGCAAGCAGCAGCAGCCAGGCGCGGCGCTCGCCGGGGCCGGCCGGGCGCAAGGGCGCCTCGAGCTGCGCCGCGCCCGCGCGCACCGCGCCCCCGGCGCGCCCGAGCAATCCCCAGGGCCGCAGCACCAGCACCAGCGCCATCACCAGGAACTCGGCCACCAGCGTCAGCCGCGAGAAGGACACGCTGAACTCGCCGATGCTCACCGTGCCCAGGGCGTGGCACAAGGCCTTGGTCTCGGCGATCAGCAGCGCCGCGAGATAGGCACCCGGGATGCTGCCCATGCCGCCCACCACCACGACCACGAAGGCCTCGCCGATGGTGATCAGGTCCATGCCGAGATTGGCCGGCTCGCGCGGGATCTGCAGCGCGCCGCCCAGCCCGGCAAGCAGCGAGCCAAGCGCGAACACCCCGGTGAAGAGCCAGGCCTGGTTCACGCCCAGCGCGGCCACCATCTCGCGGTCCTGGGTGGCCGCCCGCAGCAGCACGCCAAAGCGCGTGAAGCGCAGCAGCAGCCACAGGGCGCCCAGCACCAGCGGGCCGATCGCCACCAGCAGCAGGTCATAGCTGGGCAGGCGCGCGCCCAGCACCTCGACCGCGCCCTTGAGCCCCGGCGCGCGCGGCCCGAGCAGGTCTTCGGGGCCCCACAGCCAGAGCACCGCATCGCGCACCACCAGCGCCACCGCGAAGGTGGCCAGCAGCTGGAAGAGCTCGGGCGCAGCGTAGATCCGCCGCAGCACCGTGAGCTCGATCAGCGCGCCGGTGAGCGCGGTGAGCACCGCCGCCAGCGCGATGCCGGCCCAGAAACCGGCCACGCTGTCGGCACCCAGCCGCTGGATGAGCGACCAGGCGAGATAGATGCCCACCATGGCCAGCGAGCCGTGAGCGAAGTTGACGATGCGGGTGACGCCGAAGATCAGCGACAGCCCCACCGCCACCAGGAAGAGCGTGGAGGCCCCGGCCAGCCCGTTGAGGAGCTGGACGATGAGGGTCTGCGCGCTCACTGCATCGCGTCGGCCGGGCGCAGCTTGCGCACCGCGGCGTCGGAGGGCTGGACCGCCGCGCCGTCGATGTAGCGGAAGTCCTTCATCACGCCCCGGCCGAGATTGACGGTGGTCACGCCCACGTAGGCGCCCATGGTGGCCTGGTGGTCGAGCGCGCGCCAGGTGATGCGGCCGAAGGGGCTCTCGAGCTGCAGCCCGCGCATGGCCTCGACGAGCTTCTCGGTGTCGGTGGACTTCGCCTTGCGGATGGCCTGGGCGAGCGACATCATCGACGCATAGCCCACCACCGAACCCAGGCGCGGGTACTCCTTCCAGCGCTTCTGGTAGGCCGTGAGGAAGCGGTCATGCTCGGGCGAACGGATGCTGTACCAGGGGTAGCCGGTGACGATCCAGCCCTCGGGCGCTTCGTCACGCAACGGATCGAGGTACTCGGGCTCGCCCGAGAGCAGCGAGACCACCGGGCGGTCCTTGAACAGGCCCCGGGTGCTGCCCTCGCGCACGAACTTCGCCAGGTCGGCGCCGAAGGTGACGTTGAAGATCGCATCGGGCCGCGCGTCGATCAGCGCCTGCGCGACCACGCCCGCATCGATGCGGCCCAGCGCCGGCGCCTGCTCGGCCACGAACTCGACATCGGGCTGCGCCGCCTTGAGCAGCTCCTTGAAGGTGGCCGCCGCCGACTGGCCGTACTCGTAGTTGGGGTAGACGATCGCCCAGCGTTTCTTCTTCAGGCGCGCGGCCTCGGGCACCAGCATGGCCGCCTGCATGTAGGTGGAGGGGCGCAGGCGGAAGGTGTAGCGGTTGCCGTTCTGCCAGGTGATCTTGTCGGTGAGCGGCTCGGCGGCCAGGAACAGCACCTTGCGCTGACGGGCGAAGTCGGTCACCGCCAGCCCGACATTGGACAGGAAGGTTCCGAAGACCACCGACACCCGCTCGCGCGAGACCAGTTCCTCGACCACGCGCACCGCATCACCGGGGTTGGCATTGTCGTCGCGCGAGATCACCTCCACCTTCTGGCCCAGGAGCCCACCGGCGGCGTTGATCTCCTCCAGGGCGAGTTCCCAGCCCTTGCGGTAGGGCTCCAGGAAGGCGGGCTGCGCCTTGTAGCTGTTGAGTTCACCGATGCGCACCTGCGCACCGGCAGGCGCGGCAAGCAGCGTCAGGCACACGCCGAGGCCGAGCCCCAGCGCGCGCAGCAGACCAGGGCGGGCACACCCGGATGACGATGACATGGGGAGAGCTCCGTGGGGGAAACGGCCGGCTCGCGGCCACGACCCCGATTATCCCATCGCCTGCCGGGCGGAACCCTCAAAGGCTCACACAGCCCTCGAACTGCCCCCGCCCGGGGTACCAGGGCGCCAGCCACACCCCGCCATGGGCGAAGCGCCAGGCCCGCACCTCGCCAGCCGTGGTGGTGACCACCAGCTCGGCATGGCCGTCGCCGTCGAGGTCTCCATACCAGGGCACACCCTCGATGCCGCCGGCGAGCTTCAGCGACCCGATCACGCCGCCGGTGGCCACGTCCACGCAGTGCAGGCTGCCCTCCATGTCGCCGATCAGCACCGCAGGGCTGCCGCGGCCGAACACGTCATGCACGACGGCCGAGGAGTTGATCGGCCGCGTGGACAGCGCCTGGCGCCAGACCGTGCGACCGGCGCCATCGATGCACCAGAGCTTGCCGGCATCACAGCCGGTGACGATGCGGTGGCTGCCCTGCCCCGGCATGTGCACCGGCATGGCCGCGCAGTCGATGTCGGCGCCGATGTCCTCGGAGATGCCCAGCACCCGGCCGCGATGGGCATCGAGGATGTAGGCGCGGTTGTCGCGCGAGGACACCAGCAGCTCGATGCGGCCGTCGCCATTGACATCGGCGGCCGCGATGAACGCATCGGTGGGGCCGGTGTCCGCCTCCCAGACCAGCGCGCCGGTGGCACCGTCCAGGCAACGGGTGCGGCCATCGACGCAGGCGCTGTACACCCGCACGCCGCCATCGGCCGCCAGCACCAGCGGATAGGGCTCGATGTTCTCCAGGGCGGCGAACTGCCAGACCAGCGCGCCGCTGCGCGCGTCGATCTTGCAGAGCTGGTTGTCGAAGCCGCCGGCGTAGAGGAACCACCCGCCCGGCTCGTGCACCAGGGTGCCGGCATGCTGGTAGTAGCGGTCACTGGGCCAGCGCGGCTCCACCCGGTAGGCGTCGCCGGCGGCCGGCAGCACGTCCCAGGGCTCGGCCACGGTGAGCGTGCTGCCGCCGGGGTTGGCCACCACCTCGCGCGCCTGCCCCGCGCCCGGCCCGCTGGTGATGCGCACCAACGCGCCATGGCCGCGACCCTGCACCCGCAGGAAGGCATTGGCCGCCCAGGCCTTGCTGTCATCGGTGAGGCTGCGCGGCCCGGCGCGGCTCACCTGGCCGCTGGCCTCGCGCCCGTACAGGCTGGCGAAGGTCCAGCGCAGGCTGCCGTCATCCGACAGGCAGCGGATCAGGCCGTCATGGCCGGGCGCGAAGATCTCCACCGCGCCATCGCCATCGACATCGGCCGCCTGGCAGCGGCCATAGCAGGGCGCGCCGGCCCGGGCCCGCCACAGCGCCTCGCCGGTGTCGGCGCGCAGCGCGCTGACATGGCCGTCCCAGCCGCACAGCACCACCGCGCGGTGGCGCGCGCCATTGGCGCGGGCCATCACCGGGCCGATCGGCGAGGAGTAGATCGGCTTGCCACCCGGCGAGAGGTGGGTCCACAGGGGCTGGAGCAGCCCGAGGGTTTCCAGGGAGACGGCTTCAGGCATGTCGGTGGGGAAAAGGCGGCAGCTGACCGGACGGTGCCAGCGTAGCCCGCCCCGGGCGCGCCCGGGGCTCGCCCGACGCGCCCGCCTTGAGGAGGCTCAGACCGACTCGTCGATATGCGCCAGCGCCTCGCGAAACCGCGCGAGCGCCCGCTCGCGCTGGCTGGGCACGTGGTAGTCGGGGAACAGCGCCTCGGTGGGCTTGTAGTCGCGCAGCATCTGCTTGGCGAGCGTGGCCTTGTGCACCTCCACCGGGCCGTCGGCCAGCGCCACGTGGTAGGACTGCATCACCAGATGCGCGAAGGGCATCTCGTCGGAGATGCCGATGGAACCATGCAACAGCAGCGCGCGCGAGGCGATGTCGTGCAGCACCTTGGGCATGGCCGCCTTCACCGCCGAGATGTCCTTGCGCACCTTCTTGTAGTCCTTGTGGCGGTCAATCAGCCAGGCGGTGCGCAGCACCAGCAGGCGGAACTGCTCGAGCTCGATCCAGGAGTCGGCCAGCCGCTCCTGCACCATCTGCTTGTCGGCCAGGCGTTCACCCTGGGTGCGCCGCGACAGCGCCCGCTCGCACATCATGTCGAGCGCCCGACGGGCCTCGCCGATGGTGCGCATGGCATGGTGGATGCGCCCACCGCCCAGCCGGGTCTGGGCCACCACGAAGGCCTCGCCGCGGCCGCCGAGCATGTGGTCGGCCGGCACCCGCACCCCGTCGAAAGCCAGGTAACCGTGCGTGGGCACGGTCTCGGTGGGGAAACCCGCGTTGCGGATCACCCGCAGGCCCGGCGTGCTGGTGGGCACGATGAACATCGACATGGTCTTGTAGGGCGGCGCGTCGGGGTCGGTGACCGCCATCACGATCAGGAACTCCGCGAACGAGGCATGCGAGGCGAACCACTTCTGGCCGTCGAGCACCCACTCGTCGCCGTCGCGCACCGCGCGGGTCTTGAAGACCTTGGGGTCAGCGCCGCCCTGCGGCTCGGTCATGGCAAAGCAGGACACGATCTCGTTGTCGAGCAACGGTTGCAGGAAGCGGCGCTTCTGCTCGGGCGTGCCGTAGTGGGCGAGGATCTCGGCGTTGCCGCTGTCAGGTGCCTGGCAGCCGAACACCGTGGGGCCGAAGCGGGAACGCCCCAGGATCTCGTTGAGCAGCGCGAGCTTGACCTGACCGTAACCCTGCCCGCCGAGCTCGGGCCCGAGATGGCAGGCCCACAGCTTGCGCTCGCGCACCTGCGCCTGCAGCGGCCTCACCAGGGCGTTGCGGCGCGGGTCACGCACATCGCAGGGATGGCCAAGCACATGGTCGAGCGGCTCGATCTCCTCCCGCATGAAGCGGTCGACCCAGTCGAGCTGCGCCTGATAGTCGTCATCGGTGCCAAAGTCCCAGGCCATGTCGGTCTCCTTGTGTGAACGAGACCGACATGGTCGGGGCCGACGCCAGCCGATGCATGGGCCGGGTCGCTGAAACGGACCGGCCGCGGGGGTGCCGCGGCCGGTTTCGGGCTGCGGGCCGCCATCAGCGGCCCGCGCAGCAGGGCTTACTTGCCGCCGCGGGCCTTGAATTCGGCCTTGCCCTTCTGGATGGCGGCCCAGAGCTCGGCAGCGGCGCCGCCGGTCTCCTTGACCATCTGCTCCTGGTTGGGCAGCACGAGCTTCACGAACTCGGCGCGCTGCGCCGGGGTGAGCTCATGGACGACGCCGCCCTTGGCCTTGAAGTCATCCATCTTGGGCTTGATGCTGGCGTCGACCTCGCGGCGCATGCGGGCGGTCTCGGGCACGGCTGACTGCACCGCAGTCTTCTGCTCGGCGGTCAGTCCGTCCCAGATGCGCTTGTTGATGATGAAGCCCGAGGGGTGATGCAGGTGCCGGGTGGTGACATAGTGCGGCGCGCTCTGGGCGGCCGGCGTGGTCACGTAGTACGGGAACGGCAGGTCGGCGGACTCGACCAGGCCGCTCTGCAGCGCCGGGAAGAGCTCCGAGAGCGGCATCTGCACGCCGTTCACGCCCAGCGACTGCCAGAAGATCTTCGAGGACAGCGCCGGGCCCACCCGCACCTTCATGCCCTTGAAGTCGGCCGGGGTGAGGCAGGCCTTCTTGCAGACCACGTCGTTCCAGCCCACCTCGCTGATGGCCAGCAGCACCACGCCCTTGGCCTCGTAGATCTTCTTCAGGACCGGCAGCGCGTAGTTGTCGGTGACATAGTCGCGCTCGGCGTCGCTGGTCCAGAGGTAGGGCGTGGTCATGATGCCGGCCTCGGGAATGGCCGGGGCGATGCCGGCCATGGAGATGCCGGCCACCTCGATGCGGCCGCGCACGATCTGCTGGGCGATCTCCTGCTCGCTGCCGATGAACAGGCGCTCGGCCTTGATCGCACCCTTGGTGTTGGTGCCGATCTTGGCGGCGGTTTCTTCGACGAAGTTGATGAGCGGCGAGCCGGGCTGCGCGGCCGAGGCGACCTTCCAGGTCTGCTGGGCCTGAGCGGGCATGCTGACGGCCGCCAGCAGCGACGCGGCCGCCACGATGAGTGAGGCGAGTTTCATGGTGTCTCCGTTATGGGTGTTGTGACGCCAGCTGCGGCCGGCATCGAGCCGCGATCATGCCATGCGCCCGAACGGCCGGCGCCCCGACCCCGTCGCGCTCAGGGATCAGCGACCCGACCCGCGGGCGCGCCCTCAGGGCTCGAGATAGGCGTCGATCAGCCGCTGGCGCTGCGCCGCGCCGATGCCGATCGCCGCGAGGTACGCATCGGTGTCGCCATGCTCGGCGCGCACCGCCTCGAAGGCCGCCTCCAGGAAGCCCGACTGCACCCGCCAGAGCACATCGAGCACCTCCTGGGGCAGGTCGGTCTGCGAGGCGTGGGCACGGCGGTAGTGCTGGTTGGTGAGCAGGAAATCATGCTCGACCTCCTCGCGCGAGACCCCCATGGCCAGCAGCAGCAGGGCCGCTGCAAAGCCGGTGCGGTCCTTGCCGGCGGTGCAGTGGAAGACCGCCGGCGAATCCTCGTCGGCCAGGTGGCGCAGCAGCGTGCCGAAGCGGTGGCTGTTGCCGCGCACGAAGGCACGGTAGGTGTCGCGCATGACCGACTCGGCATCGCGCGCCGTGAGCCGGCGACCGGCGGCGCGCAGGGTATCCAGGTTCTGCACCACCGTGGGCTCGATGGGCAGCGGGTGCTGGACCACGCCCGGAATCCGGTAGGCGGTGGCCGCGCGCTCGGCCACGCCGCGGAAATCGAAGGCGCGGGCCAGGCCCAGCGCGGCCAGCACGGCCTCGTCCTGCGGGGTGAGCGCGGCCAGGTGGTCGGAGCGGAACAGCCGCCGCCAGCGCACCGGCCGGCCATCGACGCCGCGGTAACCGCCGAGATCGCGGAAGTTGGTGGCGCCGGCGAGATTGAGCGATCGGGTGGGCGTGGCGGACATCGATGGGTTTCGAAACAGAAAGTACCTTGCATCATAGGCCAGCCCGGTGTCGGCGGGATGACGCGCGCGCAGCCCGCGCGATACTGCCGGGCACATGCCCCACCGGAGGCCTCATGCACCTCACCGACCTGTACTTCCGCGGCTTTCGCACCCACCCAGACCGGCTGGCCCTGAGCGGCGACGGCGGCGACCACACCTACCGCGAGGTCTGGCAGCTCACCAACCGGATCGCCCGCCGGATCGGCGCCGCCGGCCTGGGCCCCGGCGACCGCTTCGCCGTGCTCAGCCCGAACACCGGGCAGGCCTTCATCGCGATGCTCGGCGGCATGCGCGCCGGCGTGGCCTGGTGCAACCTGAACATGCGCGCCGCGCTGCCCGACATCCTGCACATCCTGACCGCGGGTCGCTGCAACCTGCTCTTCTTCGACCCCTCGGCCGCCGGCCTGATCGATGCCATCCGCGAGGGCGTGCCCACCCTGCGCGAGGTGGTCTGCGTGAACGGCACCGATCCCCGCGCACCCGCGCTCGCCGACTGGCTGGGCGACACATCCGACGAAGCGCCGGCGCTGCGTCTGGACGAGAGCGCGCAGGGCTTCCAGGGCGCCACCGGCGGCACCACGGGCCGCTCCAAGCTCACCATCGGCTCGAACCGCTTCATGATGACCGGGGTGCTCGCGTGGGCCACCTGCCTGCACTTCGACGAGCCGCCAGTGAACCTCGCGGTGGCGCCCATCACCCACGCCGGCGGCTTCGTGGCGCTGGGCATGGGGCAGTTCGGCGGCACCACCATCATGATGTCCACGCCCGATGTCGCCGCCATGATCGAGCTCATCGAGACGCGGCGGGTGAGCGTGCTGTTCCTGCCGCCCACGCTCATCTACATGCTGCTCGCGCATCCCCGCGCCGCGCAGGCGGACTTCTCCTCGCTGCGCTACCTGATCGCCGCGGCATCGCCCTTCGCGCCCGAGAAGATCGTCGAGGCGGTGCAGCGGCTGGGCCCGGTGGTGTGCCAGGCCTTCGGCCAGACCGAGTCGGGCTTTCCCACCACCTTCATGTCGCCGGCCGAGATCGCCGCCGCGGTGCGCGAGCCGGCGCTGCGCCACCGGCTGCTCTCGTGCGGCCGGCCCACCGTGGTCGTGGAGGCCATGGAGATCATGGACGAGGAAGGCCGGCTGCTGCCGGCCGGCGAGACCGGCGAGGTGGTGCTGCGCGGCCCCACCCTGATGGACGGCTACCTCGACGACCCGGCTGCCACCGCCGAGATCATGAAGCACGGCTGGCTGCACACCGGCGACATCGGCCGCCGCGATGCCGACGGCTACCTGTACATCACCGACCGCAAGCGCGACCTGATCATCTCGGGCGGCTTCAACATCTTCCCCTTCGAGGTCGAGAGCGCGCTCATGAAGCACCCCGCGGTGCAGGACTGCGCGGTGATCGGCGTGCCCGACCCGAAGTGGGGCGAGGCGGTCAAGGCCTGCGTGCAGCTCAAGCCCGGCGCCAGCGTGAGCGCCGAGGCGCTGATCGCCTGGAGCCGCGAGCTGATCGGCGCCATGAAGGCGCCCAAGTCGCTCGACTTCATCGACTCGCTGCCGCGCAGCCCGGTGGGCAAGGTGCTCAAGCGCGAACTGCGCGCGCCCTACTGGCGCGACCGCGAGCGCGGCGTGGGCTGAGCCCGGCCGCGCCGCCGTTCAGCGCCGCGCGCCCGGGCGCGGCTCGAGCAGATCGAGCAGCTGCGGCGCGCCGGCCAGCCGGATGAGATGGCGCGCGGCAAAGGCCGCCGCCGGCGCGGTGATCTCGCCGGTGGCGATGAACAGCGCATCATGCGCATCGAGCCGATCGCGCGAGGCCTGCAGCGCCTCCAGCACCTCGATGCCGCTGCGCGCTGCCTTCCAGCGGCGCGCGGCCACCACCGTCACGCGGCCATCGAGGGTCACCAGGAAGTCGGCGCCGGAATGCCGGACCGTCTCCACCCGCGCGCCCTGGCCCTGCCAGGCCTCGGTGAGCGCGCGCGAGAAGGTCTCCCAGCTCATGGCCCGCACCGACTCGACCAGGGCCTGCAGGCGCCGCGGGCTGGGCGCCTGCAGCTGACGCCAGGCGCGGATCGCGGCAACGACCAGGAACGGCAGCGCGAACACCACGGCGAACACCGCCGGCAGGAACAGACGCATCAGGCCGAACAGGGCGAGCGCCACCAGCAGGCTGGCCCACCAGGGCGAGCGCAGCAGGATCGCGAACAGCGACCCGTCGGCCATCCGCAGGGCGGGCAGTCGGAAGGCCATCAGGCGGCTCCGGGGGAGAGGGGCTTGCGGCGGCGCGAGGCCGCGGGAGCCGCGATCTTGCCACCGCGCCGGGCCGGATTCCGGAAATGCCCGTGCGCCCGCGGGTGTAGCCTTGCGCCATCACCAATGCACTCACCGAGGAGACACGCATGGACATCAAGGGCAAGGTTGCGGTCATCACCGGGGCGGCCAGCGGCATCGGCCGGGCCACCGCGCTGAAGTTTCACGCCGAGGGCGCCGCCGGAGTGGTGGTGGCCGACATGAACGAGGCCGGCCTGCAGCCGGTGGCCCAGGCGGTCAACGGCCTGGCGGTGCGCTGCGATGTCGGCCGCGAGGCCGACATCCAGGCGCTGGTGGACGCTGCCGAGCGCCGCTATGGCCGGGTCGACATCTACTTCTCCAACGCCGGCATCGGCAACAGCCGCGGCCTGGAGGCCGATGACGCCATGTGGGACAAGATGTGGCGCATCCACGGCATGGCTCATGTCTGGGCCGCGCGCGCGGTGGTCGACAAGATGGTCGCTCGCGGCGAGGGCTACTTCCTGATCACCGCCTCGGCCGCCGGCCTGCTCAACATCGTCGAGTCGGCCGCCTACGGCGTGACCAAGCATGCCGCCGTGGCCATCGCCGAGTGGCTGGCCATCGCCTACGGCCGCAGCGGCCTGCACGTGTCCTGCCTGTGCCCGCAGGCGGTGCGCACCGGCATGGTCCCGGGTGACGGCGGCTCGGCCGGGGGCGACGGCATCCTCAGCGCCGAGGCAGTGGCCGACGAGATCGTGAAGGTGATGGACCAGGAGAGCTTCCTGGTGCTGCCGCACCCCGAGGTGCTCGATTACCTGCGCGGCAAGACCGCCAACTATGACCGCTGGCTGGGCGGCATGCAGAAGCTCTACATGAAGACCGAGTCGAAGCAGTCCTGACATGAACACCACCACGCGCACCGACGAGGCTGCCGCGCTGGCCGCGGCCGGCGCGACCCCGGCCGGTCACTTCGACGTGCTGATCGCCGGCGCCGGCATCTCGGGCATCGGCGGCGCCTACCACCTGCAGCAGCAGTGCCCGGGCACGCGCTTCGTGGTGCTCGACACCCAGGACGGCTTCGGCGGCACCTGGCGCACCCACCGCTATCCCGGCATCCGCTCCGACAGCGACCTCTACACCTTCGGCTACCGCTTCAAGCCCTGGCTGGGCGCGCCGATCGCCAGCGCCGAAGAGATCTTGAAGTACATGGGCGAGGTGATCGACGACAACGCGCTGGCGCCGCACATCCGCTACCGGCACCGCATCGATGCCGCGAGCTGGTCCGGCGCCGAGCGCCGCTGGACGCTGCGGGTCACGCGGCTCGACACCGGCGAGCGCCTGCTGTTCACCGCCGGCTTTCTCTGGATGTGCCAGGGCTACTACCGGCACACCGAGGGCTACACCCCCGAGTGGCCGGGCATGGACCAGTTCGGCGGGCGCATCGTGCATCCGCAGTCGTGGCCCGCGGACATCGACCTCGCCGGCAAGCGGGTGGTGGTGATCGGCTCGGGGGCCACCGCGGCCACCCTGGTGCCGGCCATCGCCGGCCAGTGCGCCCATGTCACCATGCTGCAGCGCTCGCCCACCTACTTCGTGACCGGGCGCAATGCCAATGTGCTGGCCGACACCCTGCGCGAGCTCGACATCGACCCGATGTGGATCCACGAGATCGTGCGCCGCAAGATCCTGTTCGACCAGGCCACGGTGGCGCGCCGCTCCTTCAGCGAGCCCGACAGGCTCAAGGCCGAGCTGCTCGCGGGCGTGAAGGCCTTCCTGGGCGACAGCGTCGACATCGAGCGGCACTTCACGCCGCGCTACCGGCCGTGGCGCCAGCGCATCGCCTTCATCCCCGATGGCGATCTGTTCCGCGCGATCCGCGAGGGCAAGGCCTCGGTGGCCACCGACGAGATCGCGCGCTTCGACGCCGGTGGCATCGTGCTGGCCTCCGGCGAACGCCTGGATGCCGATGTGGTGGTCACCGCCACCGGCTTCCACCTGAACGTGCTGGGCGACATCGCCTTCGAGATCGACGGCAGGCCGCTGGATTTCTCACAGACCGTGTCCTGGCGCGGCACCCTGTTCACCGGCGTGCCCAACATGGCCTGGGTGTTCGGCTATTTCAGGGCGAGCTGGACCCTGCGCGCCGACCTCATCGCCGACCTGGTCTGCCGGCTGCTGCAGACCATGAAGGCGCGTGGCGCCACGGTGGTCGAGCCGCGGCTGCGCCCCGAGGATGCCGACATGCCGCTGCAGCCCTGGGTGGACCCCGAGAACTTCAATCCCGGCTACCTCATGCGCGGGCTGCAGCTGCTGCCGCGTCAGGGTGATCGCATGCCCTGGAAGCACTCGCAGGACTACTGGACCGAGAAGGACGAGCTGCCCCAGGCCAGCCTCGACGACGGGGCACTGCGCTTCAGCTGAGCATCGCCCGCCGGCCGGCGCGGGCGATCGCGGGCCGGCGCGAGACCCGCCGGCCCCGCCCGGCTACCAGGGGTAGAAGGGCGGCATGTCGCTCGAGGCGCGGGCGCTGAACACCGGCGCGCGCTTCTCCAGGAAGGCGCGCACGCCCTCCTGGCCGTCGGCGCGGCTGGTGTAGAACATGGCCAGCGAGTCCACCTGGTGCGCCTGCAGCGGCGAATCGGCCGCGCTGTTTCGAAACATCATCTGGCGCATCAGCGCCACCGACACCGGCGAGCGCTCGTGCACGTAGCTGGCGGCCAGGCGCTGCGCCTGCGCGAGCAGGTCGGCCGCCGGATGCACCGCGAGCACCAGGCCGGCATCGAGCACCTCCTGGGCGCCCAGGATGCGCGCCGAGTAGACCCAGTCGAGCGCGCGCTGCAGGCCCACCAGCCGCGGCAGGAAGAAGCTCGAGCAGGCCTCGGGCACGATGCCCAGCTTGCCGAACACGAAGCCGATCTTCGCGGTGTCGGCGGCCAGGCGGATGTCCATGGCCAGGGTCATGGTGGCGCCGATGCCCACCGCCGCGCCGTTGATGGCCGCGATCACCGGCTTGCGACAGGCATGGATCGCCAGCGTGACCCGCCCGCCGGTGTCGCGCACCCCGTTCAGGATGGCCGGATCGTCGGGGCGCTCGCGCAGGTCCTGCAGCGTGGGCTCGAGCGACTCGTCCAGGCCGAAGACGTTGCCCTCGCGGGAGAGGTCCATGCCGGCGCAGAACGCGCGGCCCTCGCCGGTGACCACCACCGCGCCGGCCTCGTCGTCGTCATTGACGCGGGTGAACAGATCGACCAGCTCGTTGGCCATCTCGACCGTGAACGCGTTGAGCTTGTCGGGACGGTTCAGGCGCACGGTCATCACCCGCGCGTCGATCGAGACGGCGAGGGTCTGGTAGCGGTAGGACATCACGGACTCCTGGTCGGCCCGCGAGACGCGGGCTGGAATGGAAAGCCGCGATTGTGGCATCGTGGGCGATCGACCGGAGAGCGCCCATGCCTGCCCTACATCCCCTGTGCTGCGGCCGTCTGGCCTTCGATCGCAGCGTGTTCTTTCCCGACGCCGCGCCGGGCGTTCGCACCACCGTGCCGGTGCCCGGCTTCCTGGTCATTCACCCGCGCGGCAAGCTGCTGTTCGACACCGGCGTGGCCTGCGAGGCGGCCGATGATCCGGTCGGCGTGCTGGGCAAGCGGCTGGCCAGCACCTTCACCCTGGCGGGCGCCGCCGACGAGACCGCGCCCGGGCAGCTCGGCCTGATGGGCCTGAAGCCCGACGACATCACCTACGTGGCCAACTCGCATCTGCACTTCGACCACTGCGGCTGCAACCGCTGGTTCCCGAATTCGCAGATCCTGGTGCAGCGCGCCGAGATGGACGCGGCCCGCGCGCCCGGCAGCCGCTATGACGAGCGGCTCTGGAACCTGCCGCTGAACTGGCGGCTGATCGACGGCGAGCACGACGTGTTCGGCGACGGCAGCGTGCTGCTGGTGCCCACGCCCGGCCACACGCCGGGGCATCAGTCGCTGGTGGTGCAGGTCTCGCGCGATTCCCGCTTCGTGCTCACGGCAGACGCCTGCTACTCGGCCGAGCACATGGCCCGAGACCTGCTCCCCTCGGTGGTGGCCGACGCCCCGCTGATGCGCGAATCGATGCACCGGCTGCGTCGCATGGGCGAGCAGGCCGGCACCACCCTGCTCTACGGCCACGACCCCGAGCAGTGGGCCGCGCTCGGCGCGGCGCGACAGGCGCTGCGCTGAGCGCGGGCGGAGCCCCGCGCCCCGATCAGGCGCGCTCGAACACCGCGGCGATGCCCTGCCCGCCGCCGATGCACATGGTCTCGAGGCCGTAGCGCACTTGCCGGCGCTGCATCTCGTGCAGCAGCGTGACCATGATGCGCGCGCCGGTGGCGGCAATGGGATGACCCAGCGAGATGCCCGAGCCGTTGACGTTGAGCCGGTCGGGGTCGTTCCAGTCCCAGCCGCGGAGCACCGACAGCGCCTGGGCCGCGAAGGCCTCGTTGAGCTCGACCAGGC
Source organism: Burkholderiales bacterium (assembly GCA_037146935.1). GTDB lineage: Bacteria > Pseudomonadota > Gammaproteobacteria > Burkholderiales > Burkholderiaceae_E > Quisquiliibacterium. The sequence continues at coordinate 139,091 of JBAWWD010000007.1, read as the reverse complement.
CCATGTCCTTGAACGACAGCCCGGTCTTGCCGAACAGGCGCTGCACCGCCGGCACGGGGCCGATGCCCATGCAGCCAGGCTCGCAGCCGGCGGCCGCCCAGCCGGTGAGAAAGGCCATGGGCGTGAGGCCCAGCGCGGCGAGCCGGTCTTCAGCCACCACCAGGCAGGCGGCGGCCGCATCGTTCTGCTGGCTGGCATTGCCCGCGGTGACGGTGCCGCCCTTCATCACGGGCCTGAGCCCGGCGAGGGTCTCGGGCGTGGTCTCGGGGCGGATGCCTTCATCGCGCGCGAAGGCCACCGGATCGCCCTTGCGCTGCGGGATCATCACCGGCACCACCTCGGCATCGAAGCGGCCGGCAGCCCACGCGGCGGCCGCGCGCTGGTGGCTGCGCGCCGAGAAGGCATCGGCCTCCTCGCGCGGGATGGCGTACTCGCGGGCGAGGTTCTCGGCGGTCTCGATCATCCCGGAGATGCGCCCGAAGCGCGACTCGGGCTGCGAGCGTTCGCGGGCACGATCGAGCCGGTCATGGAAGCTCACCGAGCCCGAGCGCGTGCCCCAGCGCATGCCGGTGGTGTAGTACTCGATGTTGCTCATGCTCTCGACGCCACCCGCCATCACCACATCGGCCACGCCGCTCTGCACCATCATGGCCGCGGTGGCGATCGCCTGCAGGCCGCCGCCGCAACGGCGGTCGAGCTGCATGCCCGGCACCGAGACCGGAAAGCCCGCCTGCAGCGCCACCCAGCGGCCCACGCAGGGCGTCTCGCCGTTGGCGTACGACTGGGCGAAGACCACGTCCTCGATCAGCGCCGGGTCGATGCCGCTGCGGGCCACGGCCGCCTTGGCCACGGTGGCGCCGAGTTCCTCGACCGGCACGCTGCGCAGGGCGCCGCCGAAGGCGCCGATGCCGGTGCGGACGGGAGCGACGATGGCTGCTCTGCGAATCATGGATGGGTCTCCTGAAGGGGTGTCTGGGGTGCCGGCATTCTACGCAGGCAGGCCCCTGAACCGCGCGCGGCTCAGACCCGGGACGGAACCTCGCCCGGCCGCAGCCACTGCGCCAGGAAGGCCTCGGCAGGCGCAGGCCGGCTGAACAGATAGCCCTGCAGCAGGTCGCAGTCCTGCGCGGCAAGCAGGTCGCGCTGCGCGGTCGTCTCAACGCCCTCGGCCACCACCGACAGGCCCAGGCCCTTGCCCATGCGCACGGCGGCGGTCACCAGGGCGAGGTCGCTGCGGTCCTGCTCGAGGTTGCGCACGAAGGACCGGTCGATCTTCAGGGTGGTGAAGGGATAGCGCTTCAGGTACGAGAGCGACGAGTAGCCGGTGCCGAAATCATCCATCGCCAGCCGCACACCCAGCGCGCTGATCGCCTCGAGTGTCTGCAGCACCTCGCTGGGGTTGCGGATCAGCGAGCCCTCGGTCACCTCGATCTGCAGGCTCTCGCCGGGCAGCGCATGCTCGGCGAGGCACTCGCGCAGCGTGGCCAGCAGGCGGCCGCCGGCAAACTGGCGCGGCGACACGTTCACCGACATCCACAGGTCGGCGGCGCCCAGGCCGCGCCAGTGGCGCAGCCGCGCGCAGGCCTCGCGGATCACCCAGTCGCCAATGTCCACGATCAGGCCGGTCCGCTCGGCCACCGGGATGAAGCGGCCTGGCGGCACCAGACCCTCGTCAGGGCTGTCCCAGCGCAGCAGCGCCTCGACCCCGACGAGCCGGCTGTCGGCGGCAGCCACCACCGCCTGATACTCCAGCCGCAGCTCGGCGCGCGGCAGCGCCTGGCGCAACTGCCGTTCGATGGCCAGGCGCCGCATGGAGCTCTCATGCGCCTGCTGCCGGAACTGCCGCCAGGTGTTGCGCCCGGCCCGCTTGGCCTCGTACATGGCCAGGTCGGCATTGCGCAGCAGCAGGCTCGGCTCGTCACCGTCATCGGGATAGAGCGCGAAGCCCATGCTCGGCGTGATGACGGTGTCACCGTCGCCGACATCGAAGGGGGGCAGGAAGGCCGTGAGCAACGCCTCGCCAAAGGCCTCGATGGACTCGCCCGGGCCAATGCCGCCCATGACCACCAGGAACTCGTCACCCCCGAGCCGGGCCACGGTATCGGTGCGCCTGACCGCGCCGAGCAGGCGCTGCGCCGCCTGCACCAGCAGCGCGTCGCCGGCGGCGTGGCCAAGCGAATCATTGACCTTCTTGAAGTCGTCCAGGTCGACGAAGATCACCAGCACCTGGGTGGCGTCGCGGCGCGCCTGGATCAGCGCCTGCCCGAGGCGATCCATCACCAGCACCCGGTTGGGCAGGCCGGTCAGGGCATCGATGGTGGCCTGGCGCTTGAGCAGGTCCTCGACACGGCGACGCTCGTCGATCTCGCGGCGCAGCTGGTGATTGGCCTGATCGAGTTCGCGGGTGCGCTCGATGACCCGCGAATCGAGCTCGTCGTGGGCCGCGCGCAGCGCCAGCTCCCGGGCCTGAACCTTGTCCTGCATGGCATTGAAGGCCAGGCCCAGGTCGGTCAGCTCGTCGTTGCCGGACGTCTGAAGCGGCAGGCGCTCCTCGCCCTCGGCCACCTGCAGGGCAGCATCGCGCAGCCGGGTCACCCGGTTGGTGACCGACCGCGACAGCAGCGCCACCCAGACCGCGAGCGCGGCCAGCCCGAGCACCGAGGTGCCGATGAAGAGCAGCCGCTGCCGGGTCTGCTCCCGGCCGGCCTGGGTCATCAGCGCATCGGCGCGGGCCTCGGCGCCGTCGGCCAGGCGCTTGAGGTGGCGCGCGATCGCCTTGAAGCGCTCCGCCGACTCGAAGGTGGCCACCGAGCGAACCGTGGCCATGTCGAGGGCCTTGCCGGCGCCGATCACCGTCTCGAGGTCGGCGCGGTAGCGCGACCATGCGAGCGCGAGCTGCGCGGCCTCGGCCGGGTCGGAGCGCCGCAGCTCGCCGGTGAAACCGGCCAGGTCGGCGTCGAAGGTCTTGATCTCGGCCTCGAGGATGCCCAGGCGGTCGGACACCGCGAACAGGTCGGAGAGCAGCGGCGTGTCGGCCTCCAGCACCCGGATGCGGCTGATCTGCGCCTGCAACCGGTTGAGCCGGACCAGCGGCCGGACCTGGTCATTGGTGGCCGAGTCCAGCCGCGAGGCCGCGGCACGCATGACATGGTCGCCGAACAGCAGGTTGGCCAGGACCAGCAGCACGAACCCGAGGAAGCCGAAGAACAGCTTGGCGCGCAGGGTCAGCCGACCCGGGGTCGGCGGGCTCGGCGGGGCGGGCGGCACCGGCGCCGCGAGCGCCCGATCAGGGTCGGCCATCGGCCGTGGCGGGATACAGCGCGCGCTGCACGCGCCAGCGCTCTATCTGGGCGGCCCTGCCGATCCGGTCGGTGATCTGGTCCCACTCGCGGGCGGTGCGCTCCATCGCCTCGCGGGCGCCCAGCTTGCCGGCCGCCACCTGCCAGATGTGGCGGTTCAGCGCGGCGATGTATTCGGCGTCGCCCGGCAGGCCGATGCCCGAGGGCGACATCACCGGCAGCTCGCTGCGGATCAGGTCGATGACCTGCGGCGTGTAGACCGCGCGGATCCGCTCGTCATCCAGGTGGCTCACGCGGTAGGGATCGGTGATGCCCTGGGCCAGCACCGAGCGGGTGGAAATCTCGGGATCGGTGAGCCACATGGCGAACAGCAGGCCCAGCGCCTTGTTGGGCGCGTTGGCGGGCACCACCAGGTTGTTGCCGTAGATCAGCTGGGTTCGGCGCACCAGCTGGCCACCCACCAGCCGGCCGGGAATGGGCGCGGCCATGAAGCGGCCACGCACCGGCGTCTCGCTGCCGTTGGCGAGCTTCGCCACCCCTGCGGTGAGAATGATCGAGAAGGCCTGGCCCCGCACGAAGAAGGGCAGGGTGTAGCTGTAATCCTTGCCGTCCTCGAGCACCTGCGGCGGCGAATACGCCACGGTGGCGGCGTAGCTTTCGGTGGCGGCCACACCGGCGGGCGAATTGATCAGCGGGCGCATCTTCTCGTCGAACAGGTGCTGCACCGGCAGCGCCAACGACAGGTACCGCGGCAGCCAGTACATCCAGCCGGTGAGCGGCTCGCGCGACTCGGCTGTGCCATAGAGCCCTTCGGCCGGGCGATGGAAGAACGCCACCAGCTCCTGGTACTCCTGCCAGGTGCGCGGCGCCCGCAGCTCACGGCCATGGCGCTCGCGGAACCGGGCCCGCTGGCCGGGATCCTCCAGCAGGTCGCGGCGCAGGAACAGCAGCGCCACGTCGAAATCGGCCGGGATGGCCGCCACCCGCCCGTCGCTCATCGACTGCTGGCCGAGCTGAAGAAACCCGTCGGGCCCGGCGTCGGACAGGCGGAATCCGAAGCGGTCCAGCAGGGGCTTGAGATCGGTGATCAGGCCGCCATGCAGGAGATCGGCGAACTCGTGATTGCGCGCGATGGTCAGGTCGACATCGGTTGAGCGGCGGATGAAGGCGAGGGAATCGAGCTGCGGCATGATCCCGACATCGATCGCGATGCCGGTCTTGCGCTCCCACTCCTGCTGCAGCGCGTAGTCGCGCCCCAGGATCGACACCACGTTGCCCTGCTTGGCCCGCAGTCGCAGCACGGTGTCCGGCCGCAGCTCGCCGCTGGCGACCAGCCGGCGCACCGCGGCCACCGCGCGGTCAGCCTGTTCACCCGCCCGCGTGGGGGGCGCAGAAAGAAGACCCAGGGCAAGGGCGAGAAAGGCCGTACTGACGGCCAGCATACGGCGGATCGGACGCATCGAGGCTCTCGGGAGCGCAGCAGGAATCGGAAATACCCGGCATTCGGCCCGGGAATATACAGGGTATGGGCCAGCGCCCCGTCTTTCCCGAGTGCCGGCCCGTCAGCCTGCGGCGCCGGTCTGCCGCGCCTGCGCGAACGCCACGAACCAGTCGATGCTCGCCGGGTTGGCCATGGAATCGCGGTTGGCCACCCGGGCGGCCGGGTGCCCGAGCAGGATGCGCTTGACCGGCACCTCCATCTTCTTGCCCGAGATGGTCCGCGGCACATCGGGAATGGCGAACACGTCATTGGGCACATGGCGCGCCGACAGCCGGGTGCGGATGGCCGAGAGCAGCGCCGCCTTCAGCTCGGCGGGCACCTCGGGCGCGCGTTGGCGCAGCACCACGAACAGCGCCATGTACGACTCGCGGCCGAGGTACTCCAGATCGATCACCAGCGAATCGATGACCTCGTCGAAGTCTTCGACCACCCGGTAGAGCTCGCTCGTGCCCATGCGGATGCCATGGCGGTTGATGGTGGAATCGGAGCGGCCATAGACCAGGCCGGTGACCGACTCGGGCCGCTGCACCAGGCGCAGCCAGTCGCCATGCCGCCAGACGTTCGGCGGGCCGGGGAAGGTGTCGAAGTAGCTCTCGAAATAGCGCCGCCCGCCGGGGTCGTTCCAGAAGTAGAGCGGCATCGAGGGCAGCGGCGTGGCGCAGACCAGCTCACCCACTTCGCCGATGCGCGGCTGGCCGTCATCGCCATAGGCATGCAGGCCGATGCCCAGGCCGCGGCACTGCATCTCGCCGGCGCGCACCGGCAGGATGGGGCAAGCGGTGAGGAAGGCCGCGCCGGGATCGGTGCCGCCCGAGATCGAGGCCAGCATGAGGTCCTCGGCCACCTGCCCGTAGACCCAGCGATAGGCCTCCTCGGTGAGCGGCGAGCCGGTGGCGCCCAGGCTGCGCATGGCCGAGAGATCGAAGTGCTGGCGCGGCGAGAAGCCGGCCTTCATGTTGAGCGAGATGAAGGCCGGGCTCACGCCGAAGAAGCTGATGCGCTCGCGCTCGGCCAGCCGCCAGAGCGTGGCGATGTCGGGATGCCCGGGATTGCCGTCGAACTGGATCGCGGTGCAGCCGGTCATGAGCGTGGACACCCACAGGTTCCACATGATCCAGTTGGTGGACGAGTACCAGAAGAAGCGGTCGTCCTCGCCGACGTCGAAATGCAGCAGGCAGCTCTTGAAGGTCTCGAGCACCGTGCCGCCATGGCCGTGCACGATCGGCTTGGGCATGCCGGTGGTGCCCGAGGAATAGACGATCCACAGCGGGTGGTCGAAGGGCAGCGCCTCGAAGCGCGGCGCGGCCGGCTGCGCGAGGGCCTGCGCCCAGGTCTGCACCGGCACGCGGCGGCCGGGCTGGTCGGGCGGCTCGATCGGCGCGGGCTGCGCCTCGGGCTGCAGCGCCGGCACCAGGATGACCGCGCGCAGGCGGGGCAGTTGCGCCACGAGTTCGCGCAGGGTGTCGCGCCGGTCGAAGTCCTTGCCGCCATAGCGGTAGCCGTCGACCGCGATCAGCACCACCGGCTCGATCTGCCGGAACCGGTCGAGCACGCTGGTGGGGCCCATGTCGGGCGAGCAGCCCGACCAGATCGCGCCCAGGCTGGTGCTGGCCAGCATGGATACCGCCGACTCGGGGATGTTGGGCAGGTAGCCCACCACCCGATCACCGCGCGCCACGCCCAGGCCGGCCAGGGTGGCGGTGAGCGCGCCGACATCGGCGGCGAGCCGTGCCCAGGTGATCTCGGTGCGCGGGCGCAATTCCGACTGGAACACCAGCGCAAGGCGCGTGTCGGCATCGGGCCGGCGCGCGTGGGCGAGCATGTGCTCGGCGTAATTGAGCGTGGCGCCGGGAAACCATCGGGCGTGCGGCATCTCGCGCTCGGCCAGCACCCGGGAATGGGGGCTGTGCGAGATCACCCCGCAGAAGTCCCACAGGCTCGACCAGAAGCCCTCGAGGTCATCGACCGACCACTGCCAGAGCGACTCGTAGTCATCGAAACGCAGGTCGCGCTCGCGCGCCAGCCAGTGCATGAAGCGGGTGATGCCGGCGCGCGCGATGCGCTCGGGGCCGGGCCGCCAGAGGGGCTCGGGGTGGACGGACGGGTCGAGCGGTGCGGCAGTGTTCATGGCAGCGGAGGGGGTCAGTGGCCCGGCATCACCAGCCAGGCCTGGCGGCCCTCGGTGGCCAGGCCCACGGTGGCGCCGTGCGGCAGGGTGAGCTTGGGCGTGTCGTGCCCCACCGGCAGGCCGGTGAGGATGGGGGTGCGGGTGAGGCCGCGCAGCCGGCGCAGCACCGCCGGCATGTCGAAGCCGGCATCGCGCGGCACCAGGGTGTAGCGGTTGACGTAGCCGATGAGCACCGCCGCCTGCGCGTCGAGCACGCCGGCCTGCAGCAGCTGGCCGAGCATGCGCTCGACCCGATAAGGGTGCTCGCTCACCTCCTCCAGGTACAGGATGCCCCCGCGCACCGCCGGAAACCACGGCGTGCCCAGCAGCGCGCACACCAGGCTGAGATTGCCGCCCCAGAGCGTGCCGCGCACATCCACGCCGCTGGCGCCGGCCGCCCGAAAGCCCAGCAGCTCGGCGCGGCCGGCCAGGGCATCGTGCAGCGACCCCACGGTGGTCTCGTCGGGCTCGGCGCCCTCGGGCACGGCGAAGTCATCGAGCAGCGCCGGCCCGGTCCAGGTGACCGCGCCAGCGCGCGCCAGCATGGCGAGCTGGAAGGCGGTGAAATCCGAGTAGCCGATCCACTGCTTGTCGGCGCGCGCCAGCGCGGCGAAGTCGAGCATCGGCAGCAGACGGGTGAGGCCGTAGCCGCCGCGCGTGATCATCACCGCGCGCGCCGGCTGGGCGGCCGCGCGACTGAACGCGGCGGCCCGCTGGGCATCGGTGCCGGCAAAGCGCTGGTGGGTGCGCAGCGCGCCGCGGTCGAGCACCGGGCTGAAGCCGGCGGCGCGCAAGGCATTCAGGCTGCGCTGCAGCGGCGCGTCGGCCGGCACGGCGCTGGCAGGCGAGATGAGGTAGAGCGGCACCGGCGCCGCGGCGTCGGCGGCATCGGTCATGGGCGGGGCAGGCATCTCGAAAGTCTGCCACAGCGGCGAAGCGGCCAAGCCGCGATGCGATACTGCGCGCTTCACGTCCCGGAGACATGCACATGACCAGAATCGGTGACAGCCTGGCCGGCAAGCGGGTGCTCATCACCCTGGCTTCGGAGTTCATGGGGCCGGTGCTGTGCGAGACCTTCGCGGCCCACGGCGCGGTGGTCATCGCCGACCAGCGCGCCATGGACTCGGGCGCGGCCGGCGAGGCCGCGGTGCGCGAGGCGGGTCAGGTGGATGTCGTCATCGCCAACCTGGGCGTGCCCGCGCCCTCCACCACCGCCGACCAGATCAGCGATGCCGAGTTCCGGCATGTGTTCGCCCACATCGTCGACCCGCTGCCCGGCCTGTGCCGCGGCGCGCTGCCGCAGATGCTCGAGCGGCGCGCCGGCAAGATCGTGGTGATGGGCAGCGCCACCGCACTGCGTGGCCAGAAGCGCACCGCCACCTACGCCTCGGCGCGCGGCGCGCAGGCCTCCTTCGTGCGCGCGGTGGGCGTGGAGGTGGCGCCGCGCAACGTGCAGGTGAACCTGATCGCGCAGAACTTCGTCGAGAACCCGATGTACTACGGGCCCGAGGTGCAGGCCCTGCCGGCCTTCCAGGCACGGCTCGCCCGTGAGGTGCCGGCCGGCCGGCTGGCCACCCCCCAGGAAGACGCGCTGTTCGCGGTGTTCCTGGCCAGCAGCGAGGTCAACTTCTTCGCCGGCCAGGCGATCTCCTTCTCGGGCGGCTGGGCGCCCTGAGCCGAGCCACCCCCAACACCGAGACCCGCATGCCTCGCATCCCCTATGTGCCCGCCGACCTCGCCGAACCGGCCGAGGTGGTCAGTGCCATCCGCGCGCGCCGCGGCGGCGAGCTGATCGCGCTCGATCGCATGCTGCTGCACAGCCCGCCGCTGGCGGCAGGCTGGAACACCTTCCTCGGCGCGGTGCGCACCGGGCTGATCGTCGACCCCATGCTGCGCGAGCTGGCCATGTGCGTGGTGGCGGTGATCAACGGCGCCGAGTACGAGTTCGTGCAGCACGCGCCGCTCTTCCTGAAGGCCGGCGGCACGCCCGCGCAGGCGCAGGCCCTGCGCAAGCCCGAGGCGGCCCGCGCCGATGCCGTCCTGTTCGGCGAGCGCGAGCGCGCCGCGCTGGGTCTGGTGATCGAGATGACCCGCTCGGTGCAGGTGGCCGACGCCACCTTCGCGCAGGTAGTGAGCCACCTGGGCGAGCGCCAGACCGTGGAGCTGGTGGCGGTGGTGGCCGCCTACAACATGGTGTCGCGCTTTCTGGTGGCCACCGGCATCCATCCGGACTGAGCCGGCTGGCCGGGGCCGGCGCTGCCCGCGCGCGGGCCGGCTGGGCTCGCCGGCGTGGCGCTCAGGGCAGGTATTCGAAGACCGTGACCACCCGCGTCACCCCGGAGACCCGGGCGGCGGTCTTCGCGGCGAGATCGCCTTCGACGCGCGTGACCAGGCCCATCAGATAGACCACCCCGGCCTCGGTCACCACCTTGACGTTGTCGGCCGGCAGGTCTTTCACGCCGATCATGGCGGCCTTCACGCGGGTGGTCAGGCCGACATCGCTGGCGTACGAGCCCACACCGGTGCGCGCGGCGACGGTGATCTCGTTCTGGACACCACGCACATTGGGCAGTTCACCGATGAGCCGGGCGGCGCGCGCCTTGGAGTCGGCGTCGGGCACCTGGCCGGTGAGCAGGACCTTGCGGTTGTAGCTGGTGATGGACACACCCTTGGCCGCCGGCAGCTTCTCGGCGAGCGCGGTGTTGCCCTTGAGTTCGATGCTGGTGTCTTCGGTCTGGGCGCCGAGCGTGCGGCGATCGGACGCAACCAGCGCGCCGGTGGCCATGCCGGTGATGGCCAGCGGCACGCAGCCGGCGAGCAGCCCGGCCGCGCACAGCGAGGCGACCAGGGCAGCCGCGCGGCGCGGCATGCCGACGGGCGCGGAGGAACGGGCGCGGATGAGGGTTGGGCTCATGAAGATATCTCCGGAAGCGGGTTCAGGGCACAGCCCGGTGCAGCGCGGCCGGCGCGGCGACACGGTCAGGACGGGTTGCCATCATCACCGAGCAGCGCGGCATCGATGCCATCGCACAGGCAATGAACGATGAGCAGATGCACTTCCTGGATGCGCATGGTTCGCTCGTGCGGCACGCACAGGTGCACATCCTGCTCGCCCAGCAGGGCGGCGATGCGACCGCCACCGCGGCCGGTGAGCGCGATCACGCGGATGCCGCGCTCGCGGGCCGCCTGCACCGCGGCCAGCACATTGGCCGAGTTGCCGCTGGTGGAGATGGCCACCAGCACGTCACCGGCCTGGCCCAGGGCGCGCACCTGACGGGCGAAGACCTCGTCGAAGCTGTAGTCGTTGGCCACCGCGGTGAGGATGGAGGAATCGGTGGTGAGCGCGATGGCGGCGAGCTCCGGACGCTCGCGCTCGAAGCGGCCGACCAGCTCGGCGGCGAGGTGCTGGGCATCGGCCGCGGAACCGCCGTTGCCGCAGGCCATGAGCTTGCGGTCGGCCGACAGCGCCGCCACCGCCAGCTCCACCGCGCGGGCGATGGGGCCGCCAAGGACATCGATGCAGGCGAGCTTGAGCCGGGCGCTGTCTTCGAAGTGGGCGGCAATGCGCGCGGCAAGACTCATGCGGCAGATTATAGCGACCGGCCGCGTCAGAACGCGCCGGGCAACCAATGCAGCCGCTCGCCCTCGATGGCCACCACATCGAAGCGCAGCGGTGGCCAGGGCCGCGCCCCGAGCCGATGCTGCAGCCAGGCCTGTGCCGCGGCGCGCACGCGGGCCTGCTTGCGGGCATCGATGCTGGCGGCCGCGCCCCCGAAGCGCGCGCTTGCGCGCTGGCGCACCTCGACGAAGACGCAGTGGCCCTGGTGAGCCATGATGAGGTCGATCTCGCCGCAGCGCAGGCGCACATTGGCGTCAACCAGGCGCAGCCCGCGGGAGCGGAGATAATCGAGGGCCTGCGCCTCGGCCAGGCTGCCGGCGCGTTGCGCCGGCGAGACCGCGACATACCTGGAAGGCTTGGCCATGGCGCCCGGATTGTATGTGGTGGCAACACCGATCGGTCACCTGTCGGACCTAAGCCCGAGGGCCGCGCAGGTGCTGTGCGATGTCGATGTGGTGGCCGCCGAAGACACCCGCGTCACCCGCGTGCTGCTGGCCCACGTCGGCTCTTCGGCGCGGCTGATCGGCGCGCGGGCACACAACGAGGCGCAGGCCGCCGAAGCCATCATCGCGCTGCTCGCGCAGGGCCAGTCGGTGGCGCTGGTGAGCGATGCCGGCACACCCGCCATCAGCGACCCTGGCGCGCGGGTGGTGGCAGCGGTGCGCGCGGCCGGTCATGCGGTGGTGCCGGTGCCCGGGCCCAGCGCGATCATCACCCTGCTCTCGGCCGCGGGCCTGGCCGACGGGCCGGTGCTCTTCGAGGGCTTCCTGCCCAGCCGCCCCCGCGCGCGCCGGGAACGCCTTGAGGCGCTTGCCGCCGCGGCCGATGCGGTGAGCGCGGCGCTGGTGCTCTACGAGGCGCCGCATCGCATCGTCGCGCTGGTGGACGACCTGCTCGCGCATTACGGCGGGCAGCGCGGTCTGGTCATCGGCCGCGAACTCACCAAGCTGCACGAGGAGATCGCGGTCATGCCGCTGGCGCAGGCGCCGGCCTGGCTGACGGCCGGTCCGCATCGCCAGCGCGGGGAGTTCGTGCTCGCGCTGGCACAGGCGCCGGCGGACGACGCAGCCGCGACGGCGACCGCGTCGGCGGGCATCGACGCGCAGACCCGTCGGCTGCTCACGCTGCTGGCCACCGAGCTGCCGCCGGCGCGCGCGGCACGGCTCGCGCACGAGATCAGCGGCACCCCCCGCGAGGCGCTCTACCGGCTGGCGCTGAGCCTGCCGCTCAAGGACCCACCGTGATCGGAATGGGCTGCAGATCGGTGCCCTGGCGCAGGCGCTCGCCCGCGCTCACCGCGTCGCCGCGGCTGGGATAGGGGCCGGCGAACACCCGCCAGAGCGCGCCCGCGGGCTGCAGCGGCATCTGCGCGGGCGAGATGCCCAGCACCGTGGCGGCGCGCTCACGCGCCGCGAGCGCGCGCTCCTGTAGCGAGAAGGCGCCGAGCTGCAGCCAGATGCCGGGCGTGACAGCTGCGGTGGCCGAAGTGGCTGCAGTGGCCGAAGTGGCTGCGCTGGCGGTGGCCGCCGTGGCTGCGCCGGTGGCGGCCACCGCCGCAGGCGCGGCAACCGGGGCCGCGGCGCTCGCGCCACCGGTCTGGACGATCAGCGTCTCGATGGAGAGCCGGGCCGGCGGTTCGGCCGCGGACCGGACGGACGCAGCAGGCGGCGCTGGCGATGGCGCCGATGGCGGTGCCGCAACGGGCGCAGGCATGGGGGCCGGCGGCGGCACCGCGGGCGACGCCGAGGCCATCGGCGCGGGCCGCGGTGGTGCCGCGCGGAAGGACTCGGGATCGTGGATGAGTTCCACCTCCACCTCGGCGCTGCCGGCCTGCACATAGCCCAGCCGCGCCGCCGCGGTCCAGGACAGGTCGATCACCCGGCCATGCAGGAAGGGGCCGCGGTCATTGACGCGCACCACCACGCTGCGGCCGTTGGCCAGATTGGTGACCCGGGCATAGCTCGGGATGGGCAGGATGGTGTGCGCCGCCGTCATGGCGTGCATGTCGTAGGGCTCGCCGCTGGAGGTGGACTGGCCGTGATAGCGCCGCCCGTACCAGCTCGCCACGCCACGCTCGCGAAAGGGCTCGAGCCGCGTCATCGGCACATACTGGCGCTCGAAGACCACATAGGGCCGGCTGTTGCGCGGATTAACCGGCTCCGGGCGCGGCACGGCATCGGGCACGCTGTCGGGATCGGTGGGCGCGCCCTGGCCCGGGCCGTCGTCGAGATAGAAGCCACCGCCACGGCGCGCGCCCGGGGCCTGCGGGGCCGGCGCGGCGGCAGAGCCGGCCGCGCCGGCGCTCGGGCGCGGCGCCGGACGCGCGGCGCCGCCCGGCTCCACTGTCCGGATAGGGGCCGGGCCGGTGGCGCAGCCCGCCAGCAGCAGCATCACCAGCATCAGGGCACGGGCGCTCATGGTCCGGCCTTCGCCCTGAGGGCAGGCTCGAGCGACTCACGCCACTGCCGCAGATACCGCAGACCCTGGATCGCCCGCGAGCCGTACCACGAGACCATCTCGCCATCGATCAGCCGCACCGGCACGCCCTGCCAGCCGGGCAGGGCCGCCACCTCGCGACAGTGCCGCTCGCGGAACCGATAGGGCTCGCTCGAGAGCAGCACCGCCTCGGGCATCGGGTGCAGATCAGGCGCGTCGAGATCGACCTCGGGGTAGCGCCGCGAAGAGGCCGGCGCCACGGCCTGCAGCCCGACCTGCGCGAGCATGCGGGCGACATAGGTGTCGGGCCCGACGGTCATCCAGGGCTCGCGCCAGATCAGGTAGAGCACCGGCCGCGCGGGGCTCTCAGCCAGCGGCGCGCAGGCGCCGAGTTCGGCGCGCAACGCACGCGCCAGGGCCTGCGCCTGCGGGCCGCGGTGGAAGACCGTGCCGAGCAGGTGATACAGCCCAAGGTTGTCCTCGACCCGGACGGGGTGGGTGACGATGACCTGCGGCACGAAGGCCGACAGCGCCTCGAAGTCCTCGCGCCGGTTCTCGTCGATGTTGACGATGACATGGGTGGGCGAGAGCGCGCGCACCGCATCGAGGTCGATGTCCTTGGTCCCGCCCACCTTGGGGGCGGCGCGCACCGCCGGCGCCGGGTGGATGCAGAACCCGGTGCGGCCGACCACCCGGTCGCCGAGCCCCAGGTCGTGCAGCAGTTCGGTGATCGAGGGCACCAGCGACACGATGCGCGGCGCCTCGCCGGCCAGCGGCACCGCCCGGCCGAGCGCGTCAGCCGGGGCATCGACCGGTGTCGCGCCCACAGGCGCTGCAACGGCCGCAGACGGGCTCATGGCCGCGCCTTGCGCGGGGCACGCGCGAGGGCCCGGTCAAAGAGCACCGGCGGCAGCACCCGCAGCAACCGCGCCACCCAGGCCATCTGCCAGGGCAGCACGGTGAAGGCCCGGCCGGCGGCGATGGCGTCGACCGCGCGCGCGGCGAAGACATCGACCTCGGTGAGAAAGGGCATGGGGTAGCGGTTGCTGGCGGTCATGGGCGTGCGGATGAAGCCGGGCGCGATGGTCACCACCGACAGTCCACTGCCGCGCAGCTCGACCCGCAGGCTTTCCAGGTAGGCGATCACTGCCGCCTTGGAGGCGCTGTAGCCGCCCGCCCCGGGCAGGCCGCGCACCCCGGCCACGCTGGCGATGCCCACCAGCCGACCGCTGCCGGCCGCGCGCATCGCCGGCAGAAAGGGCGCGAAGGTATCGACCAGGCCGATCACGTTGACCCGCAGGATGCGCTCGACCACCTCGGCATCCCCCGGCTCGCCGCCGCGCGTGCCGGCGCTGATGCCGGCATTGGCCACCACCACCTCGGGCGGGCCGGCCTGCGCGATGAAGCGCTGCGCGGCATCGGCCAGCGCGGCGCGGTCGGCGACATCGGCCGGCAGGCTGAGCACCGGCCCGCCAAGGGCGCCCGCCACCCGCGCGAGCTCATCGGGACGGCGGGCCGACAGCCCGATCAGGGCCTGCGGATGGCGGCGCCGGTATTCGCGGGCCAGGGCCTCGCCGATGCCGCTGGAGGCGCCGGTGATGAAGACGCGCGCAACCACGGCGTGAGCCGGCGCTTACTTGCGCGCCTTGCGCTCCAGATCGAGCAGGTGGTCGACCACCTGCAGCGCCTGGGTGTTGCCGCGGGCCATCGAGGGCGCGGTGTAGTAGCGGCCGTTCACGCCGATGCCCGGCACGCCATCCAGGCCCCAGGCGCCGGCCTGCTGGGTGGCCTTGCGCATGCGGGTCTTGACCGAGAACGACTCGAAGGTGTCGGTGAAGGCCTTGCGATCGACGCCATGGCGGGACACGAACTCGGCCATGCGCTCGGGCTTGTCGAGGGTCTGGCGCTCGAGGTGGATGGCGGTGAAGACCTTCTCGTCGAGCTCGGCCGTCTTGCCCAGGGCGTCGAGCGTGTAATAGAGCTGCTGGTGCGGCGTCCAGGACGGACCGAGCGCCACATGCACCTTGCGGAAGACCACGTCGGCGGGCAGCTTGCGGCGCCACTCGGTGAGCGGCGCCTCGAGGGCGAAGCAGTGCGGGCAGCCGTACCAGAAGAACTCGAGCACCTCGAGCTTGCCGGCGGTGTCGGTGGGCTGCACGGGCTGCATCACCCGGTAGTCGACGCCCTCGCGCGGCGGCGTGGCGGCCAGCAGCGGCGCGGCCGACAGGCCGGCCAGACCGCCCGCGACGGTCTTCAGGAAACGGCGGGTGGCGGGGTGATGGACCGACATGACTGACTCCTTCAACGCTGACGCATGACGGCCGACTCGATGCCGTTGTCGGCCAGCCGGGACTTGGCCTGGTTCACATCATCGACCTTGCCGAAGGGGCCCAGGCGCACCCGATACACCGTCTGGCCGTTGACATCGGCGCTGAGCACGCGGGCCTCGTAGCCCAGCAGCGCCAGCCGCGCGCGCTGGGCCTCGGCATCGTCCACGGTCTTGAACGAACCGGCCTGCAGCAGGTACGCGGCCCGCTCGGGGGCCGGTTCGGCCGACTTGCCGGTGTCCTCGGCCTTGGGTTCGTCGGCCCTGGGCTCGGCGGCTTTCGTCTCGCCTGCCTTGCCTTCCGCGGCCGGCGCGGAATCAGCGGGCGGGGCCACCGAGCGGTCCTTGCCCTGCAGCGGCTTGTTGGGATCGGGCGGCGTGCCCCCGCCCTTGGGCTC
The DNA here is from genome assembly GCA_037146935.1 of Burkholderiales bacterium. GTDB lineage: Bacteria > Pseudomonadota > Gammaproteobacteria > Burkholderiales > Burkholderiaceae_E > Quisquiliibacterium. The sequence continues at coordinate 123,345 of JBAWWD010000007.1, read as the reverse complement.
GATGCGATCGCCCGGCCGGCCCACCTTGTTGACGAAGGGCAGCGAGCCGTGCGTGACGAACAGCGCGACCGCGACCGCCACCGCCAGACCGAGCACGAGCCCGACCAGCAGCCCCGCCAGGGTGCCGCCGCGCTGCGCCCGCGGGCCGATGCCAGAGACGGGGATCATCACATCCTTTCGGGGGCCGACACGCCGATCAGCGCCAGCCCGTTGCGAAGCACCTGCCGCGTGGCCAGCAGCAGGGCCAGACGCGCCAGCCGCAGCGCGGAGTCGTCGACCAGGAACCGCTCGGCATTGTAGTAACTGTGCAGATCGGCGGCCAAATCCTTGAGGTAGAAGGCCACCGAGTGCGGCGAGAGCTCATCGGCGGCCTGCGCCACCAGTGCCGGAAAGCCGGCCAGCCGCGCGGCCAGCGCGAGTTCACGCGGGCCCCGCAAGGGCGCGAGCAGCGCCGCGGGGTCGGCGCTGGCGGCCAGCGCGGCCCGCACCTCGGGCTCGCCCGGGCCCCCGCGCTCGGCGGAGGCGGCCAGCACCGAGCAGATGCGGGCATGCGCGTACTGCACGTAGTAGACCGGGTTCTCGTCGGTCTGGGCCAGGGCCAGATCGACGTCGAAGACGAACTCGCTGTCGGCCTTGCGCGAGATGAGGAAGAAGCGCACCGCGTCGCGACCGCGGGCGATGATGTCCTCGGCGGCGCGACCGGCACCGGCCTGCGACTCGGCCCCGCCGCTCCATTCGATGAGGTCGCGCAGGGTGACGTAGCCGCCGGCGCGCTTGGAGATCTTGACCTCGGCTCCGGCGCGCATGACCGTGACCATCTTGTGCAGCACGTAGTCGGGATAGCCCGCCGGGATGCCCGCGCCCAGCGCCTGCAGACCGGCGCGCACCCGGGCGATGGTGCCGTGGTGGTCGGAGCCCTGCACGTTGATCGCCCGCGCGAAGCCGCGCTCCCACTTGGTGACGTGGTAGGCGATGTCGGGCACGAAGTAGGTGTAGCCGCCGTCGGACTTGCGCATGACGCGGTCCTTGTCGTCGCCATACCCGGTGGTGCGCAGCCACAGCGCCCCACCCTCCTCGAAGGTCTTGCCGGCGGCCACCAGCCGCCCCACCGCGGCCTCGACGCGGCCATCGGCGTAGAGCGAGGACTCGAGAAAGTAGTTGTCGAAGCGCACGCCGAAGGCCCGCAGGTCGCGGTCCTGCTCGTTGCGCAGGTAGGCCACCGCGAAGCGGCGCACGGCATCGAGGTCGTCTGGGTCGCCAGCCGCGGTGACCGGCTCGATGCGCTCGGCCGACACCGTGCGCCGGGCGAGGTAGTCGCGGGCGATGTCGGCGATGTAGTCGCCGCGGTAGCCGTCGGCCGGGAATCGATCGTCAGTGGGTTCGATGCCGCGGGCACGGGCCTGCACCGAGAGCGCGAGGTTGGCGATCTGGGCGCCGGCATCGTTGTAGTAGAACTCGCGGCTCACCGCCCAGCCGTTGGCCTCGAGCAGCGCCGAGAGGGCGTCGCCAAGCGCGCCCTGCCGACCGTGGCCGACATGCAGCGGCCCGGTGGGGTTGGCCGACACGAACTCCACCAGCGCCGGCTGGCCCTGCCCGCGGTGGTTGCGACCGAACCCCTCGCCCTCGCGCAGCACCGCCGCCACCGGCGCCAGGCGGGCCGACCCCGACAGCCGGATGTTGATGAAGCCCGGCCCGGCAATCTCCAGGCCGGCGATCAGGCCGGCGCCGTCTTCGGAGGCATCGCGCTCGGACACCCGGCGCACCAGGTCTTCGGCGAGCGCGCGCGGGTTCAGGCGCAGCGGCCGGGCGAGCTGCATGGCGAGGTTGCAGGCGAGGTCGCCATGCGCGGCCTGCTTGGGCCGCTCGAGCGTGACCGCGGGCACCGGCAGGGTCTGGTCGCCGAGCTCGCCGGCGCGGTCGTGGATGATGGCCGCGGCGGCGTCGCGGAACAGGGCCGAGAGGGAATCGATCTGGTCGGGCAGCATGGACGGGATTGTCTCAGAAGCGCCCGTCGGGGCGGCTTGGCCCCGGGTCAGTTGAGGGCGGTGCTCAGCTTGCGCCGCCAGGCCGAGACCAGCGGGGGCTGGGCGGCGGCCAGCTCGAACACCTGCAGCATGGTCTTGCGGCCGATGTCGTCACCGAACTGCCGGTCGCGGCGCACGATCTCCAGCAGCTGCTCGAGCGCCGGCTCCCAGGCCTTGTGGGCGATGCAGTGCTGGGCGAGCTCGAGCCGGGCTTCCAGGTCGGCCGGATTGGCGGCGATGCGGGCATCGAGCTGCGGCGCCGGCGGCAGGCGGTTCTCCTCGATCATCAGCCGGGCCTGCTCGACGAGCGCCTGCACCTGCGGATCCTCGGCAGCGGCCGCCGAGAGCGCCTGCAGCTGGGCCTGCGCGGCCGCCGGCTCCTCGTCCTGCAGCAGCACCTGCGCGTAGGCCAGGCGCGCGTCATCGAAGGCCGGATCGAGCGCGATCGCCTTCTTGAGGTGGCCCACGCCGGTGTCCTTGTCGCCCGCCTGCAGGGCCTGCATGGCCGCGTCGAACTCGATCTCGGCGGGGTTGGGCATGAGACGGTCGATGAACTCGCGCAGCTTGCCCTCGGGCAGCGCGCCCTGGAACTGATCGACCGGCCGGCCGCCCACGATCGCGAACACCGTGGGGATGGACTTGATGCGGAAGTGCCCGGCGAGCTGCTGCTGCTCGTCGGTGTTCACCTTGACCAGCTTGAAGCGGCCCTGATAGCTCTGCTCGAGCTTCTCGAGCAGCGGCCCGAGCGACTTGCAGGGGCCGCACCAGGGCGCCCAGAAATCGACCAGCACGGGGACCTGCATGGAGGCGTCGATGACGTCGGCCTGGAAGGTTTCGAGGGTGGTGTCGACCATGGGCGGCTCTCGCGGGGTGTGGACGGTCCGATGGGAATCGAGACGAGATGGGGGCGACGGCGCGCATCGCAAGGCCGCCATGTTGCCACGACCCGGCGGGCCGGCCGGCCTGCGCGGTAACCTTGCGCCCTGTCGGGTTCGCGCCCGCCGCCCGGGCGGGCGGCCCGGGCGCCAGGGCCCGCCCAACGGAGCCGCCATGCAACTGCCGCACAACCCCTTCAAGAAGGCCCTCAAGGAGGGCCGCGCCCCGATCGGCCTGTGGGCCAGCCTGCCCTCGCCCTATGCCGTCGAGGTGATCGCGGGCGCCGGCTTCGACTGGCTGCTGATCGACACCGAGCACACCCCGGCCGACATCGAGACGGTGCTGGCCGAGCTGCAGGCGGCCAGCGCCTACGCGTCGCACCCGGTGGTGCGGATCCCCTGGAACGACTTCGTCGCGGTCAAGCGCTTCCTCGACATCGGCGCCCTCACGCTGATGATCCCGCAGATCGCCGACGCCGCCGAGGCGCGCGCCGCGGTCGAGGCCATGCGCTATCCGCCGCGCGGGGTGCGCGGCGTGGGCGGCACCACCCGCGCCACCCGCTTCGGCCGGGTGGCCGACTACGCGCGCCGCGCCGAGGAGGAGCTGTGCCTGCTCGTGCAGGTCGAGACCCGCGAGGCGCTCGACCAGATCGAGGCGATCGCCGCGGTCGACGGGGTCGACGGCATCTTCATCGGCCCGGCCGACCTGCACGCCTCGTTCGGCTTCGTGGGCGAGCGCGCCAACCCCGAGGTGATGGCCCGCATCGACGACGGCATCCGCCGCATCCGCGCCGCCGGCAAGGCGCCAGGCATCCTGACCTCGTCGGAGCCCGACGCGAAGCACTGGCTGTCGCTGGGCGCGCAATTCGTGGCGGTGGGCTCCGATGTCGGCCTGCTGGCACGCGCCGCCGACGCGCTGATCGCGCGATTCCGATGAACCGCACGCGCCGGCTCGCGCTGCTCGGGGCGGCCGGTGCGCTGGCCACGGGCTGCGCCGCGCCTGGCGGGCCGGGCGCAACCCGCCCCGCCGTCGCCGCCGGGTCGGCCAACACCGCTGCGCCGGCCGCCAGCGCGGCCGACGGCGCCCTGCCGGTGGGCATCCCGAAGGTCACCGAAGAGGTGCCCTACGTGCAGACCCCGCAGAGCGTGGTCGATGCCATGCTCGCCCTGGCCGGCGTGGCCCCCGGCGACCGTCTGGTCGATCTGGGCAGCGGCGATGGCCGGGTGGTGATCACCGCGGCCAGCCGCCACGGCGTGCCGGGCCTGGGGGTGGAGCTCGACGAACGGCTGGTGGCGCTGTCGCGCCGACTGGCCGAGCAGGCGGGCGTGCAGGCGCTGGCGCGCTTCGTGGCCCAGGACCTCTTCGACACCGACCTCGCGCCCTACACCGTGGTCACGCTCTACCTGCTGCCCGAGGTCAATCTCGCGCTGCGGCCGCGGCTGCTGCGCATGGCGCCGGGCACGCGGGTGGTCTCGCACGACTGGGACATGGCCGACTGGCTGCCCGACCGCAGCCTCACGCTGCCCGCGCCGGGCAAGCCGGTGGGCCTGCGCCGCGAGAGCCAGCTGCATCGCTGGGTGGTGCCCGCCGCCTTCGAGGGCGCCTGGCGGGGCCGCATCGAGGGCGAGCGCGACGCCACCCTGGTGCTGTCGATCCGCCAGCGCTTCCAGCAGATGGACATCGAGTGGCGCATCGACGGGGCCGCCCCGGCGGGGCTGCCGCCAGCCGGGCAGCGGCAGGCGCGCGCCGAGGGCGAGCGCGCGCTGCTGCGGCTGGGCCCGCAGGCCGACGCGCCTGAACTTGCCCTGCGCCTGCGCCAGGGCCGCCTGGAGGCGAGCCTGCGCTGGGCAGGAGGCGCGCCGCGGGCAGCGCTGCTGCAGGCGGTGTAGCGCCCAAACCCCGGCACTTGCGCGGGCCGCCCGATCTGCACACACTCACCGGCTTTGCGCCGGCAACCACCCTTCAGGAGCCCCCATGAAACGCCCTCTGCTCGCCCTCGCCCTCGCCGCCCTGTGCTTCAGCGCCCAGGCCCAGGAGACCAAGGTTGCCGTCGGCCTGTCCGGCTGGACGGGCTTTGCGCCCCTCACGCTGGCCAAGGAGGCCGGGCTGTTCCGCAAGCACGGGCTCGATGTCTCGCTGAAGAAGATCCCCCAGAAGGACCGGCACCTGGCGATCGCCTCGGGTGACATCCAGTGCGCGGCCACCACGGTGGAGACCTGGGTCGTCTGGAACGCCAACGGCGTGGCCACCACCCAGATCTTCCAGCTCGACAAGAGCTTTGGCGCCGACGGCATGGTGGTCAAGCCCGGCATCCAGAGCATCAAGGACCTCAAGGGCAAGACCGTGGCCGCCAGCGCGCCCGGCACCGCGCCCTACTTCACCCTGGCCTGGATGCTCAGCAAGAACGGGCTGAGCCTGAAGGACGTAAACATCGTCAATCTCGAGCCCCAGGCGGCGGCCAACGCCATGATCGCCGGCACCGCCAACCTCGACGCGGCCATGACCTACGAGCCCTTCCTCAGCGCGGTGCGCGCCAAGCCCGAGGCAGGCCGGATCATCGCCACCACGCTCGATTACCCCATGGTGATGGACACCTTCGGCTGCACGCCCAAGTTCCTGGCCGAGAACCCCAAGGCCGCGCAGGCTCTGGCCAACGCCTACTTCGACGCCCTCGACATGATCAAGTCCGATCCGAAGAAGAGCTTCGAGATCATGGGCGCCGACGTGAAGCAGACCGGCGAGCAGTTCGAGAAGAGCCAGTCCTTCCTGCGCTGGCAGGACCGCGCGGCCAACCAGAAGTTCTTCGCCGGTGAGCACGCCGCCTTCAGCAAGGAGGCAGCCGACCTGCTGCTGGCCGCCGGCATCATCCGCCAGATCCCCGATCTGAGCCGTCTGGCCGACACCCGCTTCATCAAGTAAGCCGGCCGCGCCGGCGTGGCCATGAAGCCGCTCACACCGGTCAGCCCGGGCGCGCGCGTCGCGCTCGGGGTGGGCTTCTTCGTGCTCTTCGTGGCCGCCTGGGCGCTGGCCACGCTCGGGGGCTACGTCCAGAAGACCTTCCTCGCCGACCCGATCACCATGGTGAGCAGCGGCTGGACCCTGCTCACGAAGATGGGGTTCGCCCACGACATCGGCATGACGGTGTGGCGGGTGGTGGGCGGCTTCATCATCGCCGCGGCGCTGGCCCTGCCCCTGGGGGTGCTGATGGGCGCCTACAAGCCCATCGAGGCCTTCTTCGAGCCCTTCGTGAGCTTTGCCCGCTACCTGCCGGCGAGCGCGTTCATCCCGCTGCTCATCCTGTGGGCCGGCATCGGCGAGGCGCAGAAGCTCGCGGTGATCTTCATCGGCAGCTTCTTCCAGCTGGTGCTCATGATCGCGGTCACGGTGGGCAACACCCGGCGCGACCTGGTCGAGGCGGCCTACACCCTGGGCGTGAGCGACCGCGGCCTGATCGGCCGCGTGCTGCTGCCCGGCGCCGCGCCCGAGATCGCCGAGACCCTGCGCATGGTGCTGGGCTGGGCCTGGACCTACGTCATCGTGGCCGAGCTGATCGGCGCCTCCAGCGGCATCGGCCACATGATCACCGACAGCCAGGCGCTGCTGGCCACCGACCAGATCATCTTCGGGATCATCGTGATCGGCCTGATCGGGCTGGCCAGCGACCTGCTCTTCAAGGCCGCCAACCGCCGGCTGTTCCCGTGGGCGGCGCTGGGCCGATGAGCGCGGTGCTGCAGATCGCGGGGGTTGAGCGCCGCTTCGCGGGCGCCGGCGGCGGCACGCTCGCGCTGCAGGCCACGAGCCTGACCGTGGCCGAGAACGATTTCGTCACCATCCTCGGGCCCAGCGGCTGCGGCAAGAGCACGCTGCTGCGCATCATCGCGGGGCTCGACCATCCCACCGCCGGCGAGGTGCTGCTCGACGGCGCGCGCATCACCGCGCCGGGCGCCGACCGCGGCATGGTGTTCCAGAGCTACACGCTGTTCCCGTGGCTGGACGTGCTCGACAACGTCTGCTTCGGCCTGCGCGAGCGCGGGCTGCCGCGTGCGCAGCAGCGCGAGATCGCGCAGGGCTTCATCGCGCGGGTGGGCCTGAACGGCTTCGAGCACCACTACCCGAAGCAGCTCTCGGGCGGTATGCAGCAGCGCACCGCCATCGCGCGGGCGCTGGCCAACAACCCGCGCATCCTGCTGATGGACGAGCCCTTCGGCGCGCTCGACCACCAGACCCGCGAACTGATGCAGGAACTGCTGCTGGGCATCTGGGAGGCCGAGCGCAAGACCGTGCTCTTCGTGACCCACGACATCGACGAGGCGGTGTTCATGGCCGGCCGCGTGGTGGTCATGAGCGCCCGGCCGGGGCGCATCAAGCTCGACCGCCCGGTGGAGCTCGCCCATCCCCGGCACTACTCGGTCAAGACCACCCCGGCCTTCGCGGCACTCAAGGCCGAGCTCACCGAATGCGTGCGGGTGGAAGTGCTGGCGGCGCAGCGCGGCTGAGGCGGGCGGCTGTTCGGCGGTTGCGCCGCCGCCTGTCTCGGCAGACAATCTGACCATTCTGGTCTGAATCAGGGTCATGATGCGCAGCTGGCAGATTCAGGAGGCCAAGGCCAACCTGTCGGAACTGCTCCGGGAAACCGAAGCGGCCGGTCCGCAGGTCATCACCTGGCACGGGAAGGAAGTTGCGGTCGTCCTGTCCCGCGCCGACTACCAGCGGCTGAGCGGCGCCGGCCAGTCGCTGGCTGATTTCATCGCCCGTTCGCCGCTGCACGGCGCCGAGGACATCGACCTCGAGCGTGACACCAGCCTCACGCGCGACACTTCGCTGTGAGCTACCTGATCGACACCAATGTGCTGTCGGAGTTGCGGCGGCGCGTCCCGGATCCGCGCGTCCTTGCATGGATGAACGAGCGACCGGGGTCCACGCTCCACCTGTCGGTTCTCACCCTGGGCGAACTGCGCAAGGGCATCGAGGGCATCGCCGAAAGCCCGCGCAAGCGAAGGCTCCTGGACTGGCTGGAGACCGATCTTCCGGCGTATTTCGCGGGGCGCATGCTCGCCGTCGATGACCGCGTGGCGGACGCCTGGGGCAGGCTGCTGGCGCGAGCCGGCCGCCCCCTGCCGGCCATCGACAGCCTGCTTGCAGCCACGGCGCTCACCCACGGCCTCACCCTGGTGACCCGCAACCTGAAAGACTTCGCCCACCCGGAGCTGAGCGTGCTGGATCCCTGGCAGGCCTGACCCTGCCCCGGCGCGCCCGCCAGGTGGGCGCGCACGGACCGAATCCGCACCCGCGCCGATACGCCCCGCTCGGCAACCAAGGCACACTGCCCGCATCCGCCGCGGCCCTGCCCGGCGCCCTTTGCCAGGAGCCCCTCGCCATGGAATTCGAGCACAGCGCCCGATCGATCGAACTGCAGCACCGCGTCCGCGACTTCATGGATCGGCACGTGATGCCGGCCGAGAAGGAGTACACCGCGCAGGTCAAGGCCGACACCCGCTACCGCACGCCGCCGATCATGCAGGCGCTCAAGCGCAAGGCGCGCACCGAGGGCCTGTGGAACCTCTTTCTCACCGGCGAGCACGGCCCCGGCCTGACCAATCTCGAGTACGCGCCGATCAAGGAGATCATGGGCCGCGTGCTGTGGGCGCCCGAGGTCTTCAACTGCTCGGCGCCTGATGTGGGCAACATGGAACTGCTCGCGCAGTTCGGCAACGCCGAGCAGAAGGCGCAGTGGCTCGAGCCGCTGCTCGCCGGCGAGATCCGCTCGGGCTTCTCGATGACCGAGCCCGAGGTGGCGAGCAGCGACGCCACCAACATCCGCTGCAGCATCGTGCGCGATGGCGACCACTACGTGATCAACGGGCGCAAGTGGTACACCTCGGGCGCCATGAACGAGGACTGCCGCATCCTCATCGTCATGGGCAAGACCGCGCCCGACCACCCCGAGAAGCACCGCCAGCAATCGATGATCCTGGTGCCGCGCGATACGCCCGGCGTGCGCATCGTGCGCGACATGCACGCCTTCGGCTACGACGACGGCCCCGGCGGCCACCCCGAGCTGGTCTACGAGAACGTGCGGGTGCCGGCCGCCAACATGATCCTCGGCGAAGGCCGCGGCTTCGAGATCGCGCAGGGCCGGCTCGGCCCGGGCCGCATCCACCACTGCATGCGCCTGATCGGCTGCGCGCAACGCGCGCTCGAGATGATGATCGAGCGCGCCAACAAGCGCGTGGCCTTCGGCGTGACGCTGGGCGAGCACGGCTCGGTGCGCGAGGACATCGCGCACTCGTTCTGCGACATCGAGCAGGCGCGGCTGCTCACGCTGCGCGCCGCCGACAAGATGGACCGCGAGGGCAACAAGGCCGCGCTCGACCTGATCGGCGCGGCCAAGATCGTGGTGCCCACCATGGCGGCGCGGGTCATCGACCGCGCCATCCAGCTGCACGGCGCGGCCGGCGTGTCGCAGGACACCTTCCTCCCGCAGGCCTATGTCTATGCCCGCTTCATCCGCATCGGCGACGGCCCCGACCAGGTCCACCTCTCGCAGCTTGGCCGTCGCCTGCTCAAGACCGGCGGCAAGCGGCCATGAGCGCCGCAGCGGCAGGCCGGCTTGCGGGTCGCGTGGCGCTGGTCACCGGCGCGGGCGGCGGCATCGGCCGGGCGATCGCGCAGCGTCTGGCCGCCGAGGGCGCGGCGCTGGCGCTGATGGACCTCGCCGCGGCCGCAGACCCGCTGGACGCCACCGCGGCCCTGGTGCGGCAGACGGGCGCGCGCTGCGCGAGCGCATCGGGCGATGTCGCCAGCCCCGAGTCGGTGGCGCAGGCCCTGGTCGCGCTGCAGGCCGCGCTGGGCCCGATCGACTGCCTGGTCAACAACGCCGGGCTCACCGGTCACATCGCCGCGCTCACGCGCATGAGCGCGCAGGGCTGGGAGCGCGAGCTCGCCGTCAACCTCAGCGGCCCGTTCCACCTCATCCAGGCCTTGCTGCCCGGCATGGTCGAGCGGGGCTGGGGCCGCATCGTCAACATCTCGTCGGTGGCCGCGCTGGGCGGGCTCTACTACCAGGCGGGCTATTCGGCCAGCAAGGCCGGGCTGCTCGGACTCACCCGCAACGTGGTGCTCGAGCACGCCCGTCACGGCATCACCTGCAACGCGGTGCTGCCCGGGCTGATCGGCACCCCGGCCGTGCTGGGCATGCCGCCGGCGGTGCTCAATGACGCGGTGGCGCTCACCCCGGCGCGGCGCACCGGCGAGCCCGCCGAGATCGCCGCCGTGGTGGCTTTCCTGTGCAGCGGCGAGGCGGCCTTCGTGAACGGGGCCGAGATCCCGGTGGACGGGGGCGGCCACCTCAGCCCGGTGGTGCTGGGCAGCGGTCGCGAACTGCGCGAGCGTCAGGCGGCGCAGCGCGCGCAAGCCTCGGGTGAATGAGGGCTCGCGCGAGGTGAGACGCGCGGCCGCGGCGTGCGTGACGCCTCAGGTCACCGATACCGCGCCCGAGGCCTGAACCGTCACCGTGCGCCCGGTCGTGACCGCGTAGGTCTGCGACTTCACGGTATCGACGAACTGGTAATCCCCACGGATGCTGGCCGCGGTCACCGTGAGGGACAGCCAGCCACGCCGGACGGTGTCGGCCCACACCAGATCGTCCACCAGGCCCAGCCCGGCCCCGACCGCTGCCGGGCCCAGCTGCGCCGCCGACACCGATCCGTCAAGCACCGGCGCCAGCGTGCCCAGACCCACGCTCTCGAAGCCCGGCGAGCTCACCGAACTGCCGGCGAACTCCCAGCCGACGCGCTCACCCGTCAGGGTGGTGAGGTTGGCGAACCACGCATTGTGGGAATCGCCCGATACCGTCACCAGCTTGCGGCCGGCCGCCTTGGCCGCCTGGAAGATCGCCTCGCGCTGGCTCGGATACCCGTCCCAGGCGTCCAGGTTGTACGGGATGCGCGGGTTCACCGCCGGATTGAGCAGAGCGGTCTGGGTCGGGGTCAGCGCAGCGGCGCCCGCCGCGAATCGGGTCGCCTTCGCGGTCAGATAGGCGTTCATGGCGGTGACCACGGCCTGCTGGTTGGCCGGCGTGGGGTTGGCGAAGGCGGCGTTCTGCGCCTGCAGCACGCTCGCCGGCATCCACATCCGGGCCATGATGTCCTGGTTGCCAAGCACCTGCCAGGCGGCCGTCGAGCTTCGAATGCCATCGACCAGCCACGACTGCTGCGCGGCGCTCATCATCCGGCGGGCGGCATCCGCGCTGCCGCCGAACGACTGCAGATAGCGCCCGACACCCCCGTCAGCATCGCCGAAGGCGTCGTACTGCTGGTCACGCCCCTCGATCCGGGTGTCGAGCATGTGCAGGGTCAGCAGCTTGCCGAACTCGAACCGGCGGAAGATCCGGGTGAGGTTGCCTGACGCATCCGCGCGGGTGGGCAGCCACTCATGCCAGGCGCGAGCGGCGTTCGCCTTGCGGGTTGCCCAGTCACCCTGCGCGGCCTTGTGATTCTCCGCGCCGCCCACCCAGGCATTGTTGGCGAACTCGTGATCGTCCCAGATCGCGATCAGGGGCATCCTGGCGTGCAGCGCCTGCAACGCGGGATCGCTGCGATAGGTGGCATAGCGTGTGCGGTAGTCCTCGAGGGACACGATCTCGCCGGCCGGCGCCGTGACCCGACCCAGCTTCACCGCATCGGCATTGCCGTACTTGCCCGGATCGGCGGCGTACTCGTAGATGTAGTCGCCCAGGTGCAGGGCGTACTGGGCGTCCGACTTCGCCGCCGCGTCATAGGCGTTGAAGTAGCCCTCCGAGTAGAGCGAGCACGAGAAGATCGCGAACTTCACGCTGCTCGCATCATCGCGTGGCAGCGTGCGGGTGATGCCGGTGGCGGACTGCGCGCCGCCCGCATCGACGAATCGGTAGTAGTAGACGGTGCCGGCGGTCAGGCCGTCGGCATCCACCTTGGCCGTGAAGCCGGTGTCGGGGCCGGCGCTCGCCTGACCCTGGCGCACCACCGTGCTGAACTCGGGGTCCACCGACACCTGCCAGCGCAGATCGACGCTGTTGGTGTTGTCCGGGAAGCGGGCATGCGTCCAGAGGATGACCCGATCCTGCAGCGGATCGCCGCTGGCCACGCCATAGCGGAACTCGGCGCGGGGAGGAGACACATCCGAGCAGCCCGGCAGGGTGCCGATCACGGCGGATGCGAGCGCGCCCCCTGAGGCGAGGACAAAGGTGCGGCGATCACTGAAGCGGGTCATGGCATGCCCTGTCTGAGGATCGATGAAGCGGCGGGGCCGGCCTGCCCCGCCGAACGCGCGCGGGTTCAGCGCGCCTTGAGCAGGCCCTCGACCTCGAGCAGGATGAGCTCGTTGTCGTCGGCCCGGGCAGGGTCGCGGCTGCTGGAGAACGGCAGGTTGTTGTCGTTGCCGACCACGATGTGCCGGCCATCGACGATGTCGACGTTCTCGATCGTGAAGAACGGGAAGGTCAGCACGCCGTTGGTCAAGGGCTTCCTGGCCTTGCGGGCCGGATCGAGGATCCGCATGAGGTCGATGTAGCCGACCTTGCGCACCGGCTTGCCCACCTCGGCGTCGCCGAAGGCGATCCGGTACACCCGCTTGAAGCGGGCGAGGTCATGGAAGCAGCCCGGTCCGCGCGTACCGGCCGCGCAGGCCCTGTCCTGCGTGCCTTCGCCGTTGTCGCGTTCGATGACCAGTCCATGAGTGGCATCGGTCATGTTGAAGTCGCCGATGGCATGGCCGGACGCCTCGAACGGGTAGAACCAGTGCCTGCCGGTCCAGCGCTCCTGGGCGACGTCGAACTCGAGGATGCGAGCCGCCTCCTTGCCGCCCGACGACTCCCATTCCTTTCGCTCGGCGTCCCAGAGCGGGCCTTCGAGCAGCGCGTACAGGAAGCGCCCGTCACGCGAGGCCGCAAGGCCCTCGAAGCCCTTCGAGCGGCGAAGATTGACGTTCGTGTACGACGCGCCAGGAGCGGCCGGCGAATTGACCTGCCAGTGGTCGGGCGAGCGCACCGGCTTGCCATCGGCCAGGGTCTCGAACACCGCCAGCACCCGACCGGCGCGATCGGCCTTGATCAGGTAGGGGCCGAACTCGTCGCCGATCCACAGGTGCTCGCCGATGATCTGGAAGCCCTCGGGATCGAAGTCCGCGCCGGTGAGATAGCGCTTCTGGGTGGACTCGTGAACGATGCGAAACGGCACCTTGCGATCCGGATCGTGCAGGAACACCGTGGCCAGCGCCTGCCACTGGCCCGTTGCCCAGTCGACCCGGTAGTGGGTGAGATAGAGCATCGAGTCGGGCGAGTTGGCGCGGGTGCCGAAACCGTTGTCCGTCAGGATCCAGAACGTGCCGTCCGGCATCGACCGGATGCCGGAATGGCCCTGGCGCGGCTGGCCTCGCAGCGGCAGGCTGACCCCGGTGTCGCGATCGGCGGACTTGCCCATCACCGTGCCTATGGCATCGACGCGACGCCCGGTGGTGAACTTGCCCGGCAGGCGCGCATCGGCAGGCGCATCGGCGGGCGCATCGAAATAGGTCTCGGCCGGCAGCACCGCATGGCCGGCGAGCGTCGCGGGAAACTCCTGTTGGGCGGCCACGCCGGCGGCGTGGGTCAGCAGGGCCACGGCGATCGCGCCGGCGCCCTGCGCGATCGCGGCGCGAGACATCGCGCCAAGGCAGGAAACTCTGGTCATCACGGTCCTAGTCGGGTTCATGAACCGCGCGAGTCTTTCAGCCAACGATTGCCGGCTCATGACCGCGCGGCGGCATCCCGATGTCGCCCGCAATGGCCCGGCCGGGGCAGGCCCGCCGATTCACATGCCTGTCACTCGCGCACGCGAGAGTCCGGGCTGCTCGGACCTCAGTCCCGGGGAGCGGCCATGGAACGCACAGCGATCAGCAACGCCACCGTCGAGCCCGCCGCGTTCACCGGCCGGCATGCCCAGGCCGGGGCGCCCGCCACCGGAGCGGCGGCCCGCGGCCTGCGTGTCGCGCTGGTGTACTTCAATGCTGGCGGCGGTCATCGGGCCGCGGCGCAAGCACTGCACGCCGCGCTGGCGCGTGACCATCCTGGCTGGGATGTCCACCTGGTGGATCTGTTCGCGGTGCTCGATCCCGACGGCTGGTTCCGCCGTCTCACCGGTTTCCCGCCCGAGGCCTACTACAACAAGCGGCTGGCCACCGGCTTCACCCTGGGTCTGCGCCAGGAGTTGAAACTGCTGCAGGCGATGATTCGCGCCGCGCATCCGCAACTGCTGGGCCGACTGATCGGGCACTGGCGCGAGCACCCCGCTGACCTGATCGTGTCACTGGTGCCGAACTTCAACCGGGCGCTCGGCGAAAGCGTTTCTCAGGCATGCCCGTCCGCGCCCTTCGTCACGATCATGACCGATCTCGCCGATCTTCCGCCGCACTTCTGGGTCGAGCCGGGCGCGACCCAGCACCTGATCTGCGGCACCGGGAAGGCCGCCAGCCAGGCGCTCGCCCAGGGGATCGACCCATCGAGGGTCCACCGTACCTCGGGCATGCTGCTGCGGCCCTCCTTCTACGCGCCGCCGAGCGAGGATCGCGCCGCAGCCCGGCTGGCGCTCGGCTTTGCGCCGGATGTGCCGGTGGGTGTGGTGATGTTCGGCGGCGAAGGCTCGGGCACGATGAAGCGGATCGTCCGTGACCTCTCCGATCGTCCGCTGATCGTGCTGTGCGGCCGCAACGCTCGCCTGGCCGAGGCCCTCAGGAAGATGCCGGCCCAGGCGCCTCGGGCAATCGTGGGTCACACCGACGACGTCGCCCGCTGGCTGCGGCTCGGCGACTGGTTCATCGGCAAGCCAGGGCCCGGATCGCTCAGCGAGGCCCTGCACTGCGGCCTGCCGGTGATCACGGTCTGCAATGCCTGGACCATGCCGCAGGAGCGCTGGAACACCGTCTGGATCGAAGAGAACCGCCTGGGCGTGGTGTTGCCGGGTCTGGCCCATCTGCGCACCGGTGTCGCGCTGCTGATCGAGCGCCTGCCGCAGTGGCGCGAGACGGTCGGGCTGCAGCACAACCGGGCGCTGTTCGAGGTGCCCAGGATGCTGGCGGCGATCGTCTCCGAGGCGCAATCGGCCCGATCCGTTCAGCCTGGCCCGATCTCGATCTCGAGCGCATAGACGGTGGCGTCCCTTCCCGTCTGATTGACCCAGAGCGTGAAGGATCCCGCACCCAGCAACTGCGGGTCGATCGCGGCGGTGAGCTCGACCAGTCGATCGTCCGGCCCAAGATGCTTCCAGGCCAGCATGCGCTGCACGTCGGTTCCGGCATCGAACACCGGTCCTCGCTGCAGGGCATAGAACGCGATGCGATCGGGCGAGGCATAGTGCACCAGCCGAAGACCACGCAGGCGCTGGCCCGCCGGGACATCGAACCGCACGAAGTCCGTGTCGCCGCGCATGATCGAGCCGTGCAGCACGAGCGTGCCCTGCCAGGCCGGCAGACGCGAGGGTGAGAGCGCGTCGCCGGACGCCTCGAGCCAGCCAGCCGACGCGGGGTCGTCGATGGCCGTGACCACTGCCACCGAGGGATTCCCGGCAACATCCCGCTGCCGCCACCAGACCCGCCCGATGGCATTGCCCGCGAAGACCAGCGCGGTACCGCGCCCGGGCGCCCAGGTGAGCTGCTCATCGAGCGAGTACTCCCAGGTGGCCATCGACTCGAGTCCCTCGACACGCACAGTCGGTAGGCCCCCCGAGCCGCCCGTCTCGGGGCGAGGCGGCAGCGGAGGCGTGGTGTCCAGGGTGCAGGCGGTCATCACGATCTCGGAGGTATTGCCGAGGTGGTCGAAGGTCCTGACCCAGATCGACTTGCGGCCATCGCCCGTCACCTCGAAGCTGCCGCCCTCGCCGCGGATCCAGGTGCGACCCATGTCGAGCGAGAATTCCCAGCCTAGCCCGTCGAGCGGCGAGCTGACTGACCATCTGCCGTTGGAGGTGACCCCATCGGAAATGCTCACGCCGGTGTCATTGAAGCTGAGCACCGGAGGGGGCAGGATGACCGCGGGGGTCACGGGGGCCACCGGAGTGCCCGGGCTGACCGGGGCGACGGGTACGGGCGTGACGGTGTCCGTGCGGCCCATGGTGCCCGCATCCGGCGACGCGGCTACGCCCCCGCCTCCTCCACCACACCCTCCCAGCAGGAGGCCGCAGAGCAGCAAGGGCACGACGACACGGTTCGCCATCGGGCGAGGACAGCAGGCATGAGGCATGGCAAGGACGCCCGCGCGGATCGATGCGGCAGGCATGTGGGCGCCCGGGGGCGATCCGCACATCCTCGAAATGCGTCATGAATCGTCAATGAAATCCCCACGATCCGTCCGCCCACCACCAGAAGCGAGCTGTGGGACCATGACACCTTCGACCCGATCGACACCCGCCCTGCCCAGGGCATCGGGTGGTCGGCCGCCCTGAACGCGGCGATCGGCACGCTCAGCCCAGACGCGCTCAGGCGCCAGATCCTTTGCACCAGGCTCCGATGACCGAACCTTCCCTGACCCAGGCCCGCTCCGAACGACGCGCCGGCCACTGGCAGCCGCTCTTCGAACGCCTGCTCGCCCTGATCGACGACGCACCGGCGGCGGCATCACCGGCACAGCCAGCCACGCTCGACCCCGCCATCTACGCCTCGCCCGCGCGCTTCGAGGCCGAGCGCGCCCGCATCTTCCGGCGCCAGCCGATCTGCCTGGGGCATGCCGCGCAGTTCGCCGCGCCGGGCAGCGTGCTGGCACGCGAGATCCTCGGCGTGCCGCTGCTGATCGCGCGCGGCGCCGATGGCACCGTGCGGGTGTTCCTGAATGTGTGCCGTCACCGCGGCGCGGCGCTGCTGGAGGCCACCGAGCAGGTCTGCACGAAGCGCTCGCTGGTGTGCCCCTATCACGCCTGGACCTATCGCCTCGACGGCACGCTGGCCAACCTGCCGCAGCGCGACAGCTTCGGGGCGCTCGATCCGGCAGCGCACGGCCTGCGCGAACTGCCCTCCACCGTGCGCCACGGCCTGCTCTTCGCGATGCTCGACCCGGCCGCGCCCGCGACCGACGTGGCCGCGTGGCTCGGCCCCGTCGATGACGACCTCGCCGCGCTGAACCTGGGCGGGCACCACTTCTTCCGGCAGCACGCGGTGCGCCGCGCCACCAACTGGAAACTGGTGATGGACGCGTTCATCGAGGTCTATCACGTCAAGCGCCTGCACTCGGGCACCATCGGCCCCTACTTCGCCGACGGGCTGGGCGTGGCCGACACACCCGGCAGCCACATCCGCTACCTGGTGGCGCGCGACACCACCGAGGCCATCCGCACGCTGCCGCCGCAGGACTGGAGCCCGCAGGTGCACGCCACCCTGGTGCACCTGATCTTCCCGAACACCATCATGGTCTACCACCCCGACTACGTCAGCCACATCGGCGTGTACCCGGAGGCCGCCGACCGCTCCCTCTTCGTGCACACCATGCTCGTGCCCGAGGCGCCCAAGGACGACAAGGCGCAGGCGCACTGGGCGCGTTCGTTCGACCTGATCGACGGCGGCGTCTTCAATGCCGAAGACCTGGTGGTGTGCGAGTCGATCCAGCGCGGGCTGACCAGCGGCGCCAACGAGCGCCTGCTGCTCGGCGGGCTGGAGCAGAACCTGCGGCATTTCCACGCCACGGTGGAGGCCGCGCTGGCGCAGGAAGGCTGAGACCACCCGCGTTCGCGCGCCGATCCGGAGCCCCGCGAGCGATGCCACTCTGACGGGCTTGCCAATCGAAGTTTCAAACTCTGATTTGCAAGAACCTGATCCCTCGAGCGGCATCGTCCACGCGGCTCGGGCTTGCCCGAGCCGCGGCGGCGCTCATGCGACCTTGACCATCCGCTTGCCGATGTTCTCGCCGGCCAGCAGGCCCACCAGGCCGGCCGGGGCGTTCTCCAGCCCTTCGACGATGTCTTCCGGCGCCTTCAGGCGCCCCTGCGCGACCCACTGACGCAGATCGGCGAGGGCCTCGTCGGCCCGTTGCATGTGGTCGTAGAGGATGAAGCCCTCGACACGCAGCCGCCGGGTGACGATCAGCCCGGGCACGCCGCGCGGCCCGTGCGCGGGCGGCTTGCCGTCGTACTGCGACACCGCGCCGCAGCAGACGATGCGCCCGTGCTGGGCCATGTTGAACAGGCAGGCCTCGAACACGTCGCCGCCGACATTGTCGAAGTAGAGGTCGATGCCCTTGGGCGCAGCGGCCCGCAAGGCCTTGACCAGCGATCCCGCCTTGTAGTCGATCGCGGCATCGAAGCCGAACTCGCGCGTGAGCAGCTCGCACTTGGCCTGACCGCCGGCGATGCCGATCACGGTCGCCCCCTTCAGCTTTGCGATCTGCCCCACCAGCGACCCCACCGAGCCGGCGGCGGCGGACACCACGACCGTCTCGCCGGCCTGCGGGCGCCCGACGTCGAGCAGGCCGAAGTAGGCGGTCAGCCCCGCGATGCCGTACACCCCGAGCAGGTGCGTCAGCGGTTCGACGCGCGGCAGCTTGCGCAGGCCGGCAGCGGGCACGGCCGCATAGTCTTGCCAACCGGTCTCGGTCATGACGAGATCGCCGGGCGCGTAGCCCTCGGCGCGCGACTCGACGACCTCGGCCAGCACGCCGCCGGGCATCACGTCGCCGGCACCCACGGCGGCGCGGTAGGTGGCGCCCTGCATCCAGGCACGGTTGGCCGCATCCAGCGACAGGTACAGCGCCCTGACCAGCACCTGTCCGTCGGTCGCCTGCGGCATGGGCGCGGTCTGGAGGCGGAAGTGGTCGGTGCGCAGCGGGCCCTCGGGCAGGCTGGCAAGCAGGATCTGGCGGTTCATGGTGTCCTTCATGCGATGGCGCCCCGGATCAGGCGGAAGGTGGTGTCGATGGCGTGGAGGTGCTGCGCATCGGGCAGGCGGCGCCGGCTCGACACGCGCATGCCCTCGTTGAAGAGCATCAGCATCGCGGCGAGTTCCTCGGCCCGCGCCGGCGTCGCGCCCGCGTCGCGCAGGCAGGTCCGGAAGAAGCCCTGCAGGTCGAGGAGGTGGTTGCTCGCGCGCGCAACGAGATCCTCGTCGAACCCGGCCATCTCGAGCACCGAATTCACCAGCAGGCAGCCCCAGGCGGCGCGCGACGCGCGCCCGCCGGCGAATCGGCCCGCGAGGAAGTGGTGCAGCACGTCGAGCGGCGGCTGCTCGTGCCGGGCGCGCTCGAGCATCGCCAGAACGCGCATGGCGAACAGATCCATGCACGCGATGTACAGCGTGCGCTTGTCGGTGAAGGTGGCGTAGAAGCTGCTGCGCGCGATGCCCATCGCGCCCAGCAGGTCGGCGAGCGAGGTCGCCTGATAGCCCTTGCGCCAGAACAGCGCGAGCGCCCTGTCCAGGGCCCGGTCTCGATCGAACTCGGGCGAGCGTGACATGCTTGCATTCTGGACTGCTTGGTTCAAAATGACAAGACCGAGGCGCGCTTGCCCGCGATCCTCGCGCAGCCCCGCGACGAGCTCCACGCAGCCCTCCGGCAATCCGCCCTCACGAACAGGAAATCTCCATGACCCGACCCGTCTGTCTCGTCCTCGGCGCCGGCGCCGGCATCGGCGGCAATGTGGCCAAACGCTTCGCCCGCGAGGGCTACCACGCCTGCCTCGCGCGCCGCACCGACAAGGAGGGCCTCGACCGGCTGGTGGCCGACATCCGGGCCGAGGGCGGATCGGCCAGCGGCTACCTGCTCAACGCGGTCGAGGAAGGCAGCATCGAGCAGCTGGTCACCCACATCGAGGCCGAGGTTGGGCCGATCGCGGTCGCGGTCTTCAACCTCGGCGCGCAGATCGGCGACCGGGGTCTGGCCAGCACCACGCTGAAGGCCTTCGAGATGGGCTGGCGCATGGCCACCTTCAGCCTGTTCCGGCTGGCGCAGGTGCTGTTTCCGTACATGGAGCAGCGCGGCAAGGGGGTGCTGCTCGTGACCTCGGCCACCGCCGCCATGCGCGGCAACGCCGGCCAGCACTCGCATGCCGCGGCCGTGGGCGGGCGGCGCATGCTCTGCCAGTCGCTGAACGCGCAGTTTGCAGGCAAGGGCATCCATGTGTCGCACATCGTGATCGATGGCGCGGTCGATGCGCCCGACACGCTGGGCAAGATGCTCGGACCGGAGCGCTTCCAGGCGCTGCGCGAGAAAAAGGGCCTGGCCAAGGACGGACTGCTGCTGCCGGCCGAAGTGGCCAACACCTACTATCACCTGGCGCACCAGCACCGCTCGGCCTGGACCTTCGAGCTCGACCTGCGCGCGCACTCCGACCTGGCGTGGTGGAATCATGCCGGCAGCCCGGATCTGAAGTAGACCCGCAAACGCAACTGACACCATCGCGCCAACCCACAGGAAACGAGCATGACCCAAGCCATCGAGCTGATCTTCGATTTCGTCAGCCCCAACGCCTACCTGGTGTGGCAGCCGCTGCGCGCGCTCGCCGCGCGGCAGGGTGCGCAACTCAGGATCACGCCGGCGTTCCTGGGCGGGATGCACAAGCTGACCGGCAACGCGCCACCCTTCATCCGAGACGCCGACATCAAGGGCAAGAATGCCTATGCCAGGCTTGAAATGCAGCGCTTCATCGACAAGCATGGGCTGCACCGGTTCCGGATGAACCCCAGCTTCCCGTTCAATTCGGTCAACCTGCTGCGGATGCTGGTGTCGCTGGAAGGCGATGACCAGATCAGATTGATCGAGGCGCTGATGCCCGCCATCTGGGAACAGGGGCTCGACGTGACTGATGCCGCCGCGGTTGCGGCGGTGCTGACCACGGCGGGCTTCGATGCCGAGTCCCTTGTCGCACGGACGCAGGACGGCGCCATCAAGCAGGCCCTCATCGACAACACCGAGAAGGCCGTGGAGCGCGGCACCTTCGGCATCCCGACGTTCTTCGTCGGGCCCGAAATGTTCTTCGGCAAGGAACGCCTGGGGCAGATCGAGGAGCTGCTTGAACGCGGCTGATCGCGCGCGAACGAGCCGGCGGCATAGCCGCAATCACGCCGAGCGGTCCGCACGGGCGACAAGCACTGCCCGACTGCGACCCTTGCAGGCATGGCTCCGGAATGGCACCATGGTTCCATTCCGGAGTCATTCATGACCGTCAGCCTCTCCATCAAGGGCGTCCCGGAAGCGCTGGCCGCCCGCCTGCGCCAGCGCGCGGCGCGCAACCATCGCTCACTGCAGCGCGAACTGATGGCCCTGCTGGAGGCCGCAGCCGCTCAGCCCTCGCCTTCCGCGACTGGTATCGAGATCCCGGGGCTCCTGTCGGCGGAGCCGCCGGCCGGCTATGCGGCCGTGCATCCGCTTCCTGCCATCAGGAGCACCCCATCCACCTTCCAGGCCGATGCCGACGATCTGCTGGGCGAACTCGACCAGATCGTGCAAGGCAGCCGCTGGGGCCATGCCCCCCTGCTCGACCGGGAAAGGCTGCACGACCGCGCGCTGGCGCGCGAGCTCGATTTCGACTGCCGCGAGGCCGAACTGCAGCTGGCGAGGGCAGGCCGGCTACCCGGCGAAGCCTGAGTCGACGCACGGTACGCCATGGCCACGGCCTATTTTCTCGACACCAACATCCTGGTCTACGCCACCGCGCTGGCCTCCGACCACCTGCCCAGGCGAGAGGTGGCGCGCGCCTGGGTGGCGCGCCCCGACTGGGGTGTCTCCACCCAGGTGCTGATGGAGCTCTACGCTCAGGCGCGCCAGACACACCATGGACTGCTGCCCACCGCTGCACAGGCGCTGGTCGAACGCATCGCGGCGCGTCGGCCGGTGGTGCCGGTGGACCGGGACACCGTCCTCGAAGCCCTGGCGCTGCGGCACCGCCACTACCTCTCGCACTGGGACGCCGCCATCCTCTGCGCCGCCCGGCGAATGGGCGCGCACACCGTCGTCAGCGAGGACCTTGCGCCCGGGCAGGATTACGGCGGCGTGCGCGTGCTGAACCCCTTTCGCAGCGATTCACCGGCACCACCCCCGGTCTGAGACCAGCGCTGCAGCGCGCCCCGGCCCTCAGCCCTCGCGCCAGAACGGATTGCTCCAGGCCCGGCGGCCCTGTGCATCGAGCACGGTCACGCGCATGAAGCCCTGCTTGCCCAGCTTGTAGGCAGGCAGGCGGGCCTCGGTGAGGTCATGGCCCAGCACATGCACCTCGCGCGAACCCTTGCCCTGCAGGTAGATGCCGGTGGCCGGCGAGCATTGCACCACCAGCTCGTCACCGTCGAAGTGGATGCCGTGCAGCTCGGCGCCGGTGGAGCTGTAGTAGTGGCCGGCCTTGAGCGCGGCCAGCAGCGCCTCGGGGCTGCGCTCGGTGGCGCGCACCATCACCCAGGCGCCGAAGGCGTCGTCGAGCTCGAAGTGGGCGTCGTCGCAGGCGAGCACGTTCAGGCGATGCCCGAGCGCGAGCATCTGGTCGAGCAGCACCGCGCCGTCGCCGCGATCGGTCTTGACCGCCGAGGTGTGGTTGTAGACCTCGATGGCGTGCGCGGCCTCGATGCTGCGGGCGTCATCGACGCCCAGCGCGTACCAGGCCGGGTGCACGATGCTCACGTAGGCGCCTGCCGCGCGGCAGCGCGCCGCGATCTCGGGCGCGGTCTCGCCCTCGTGGGGCGCGGCGAAGTCCAGCGGCAGCCCATTGGCCAGCAGGTGCCACTTCTCGCCCAGCGCGGTATGTCCGACGTGCATCTCGGCGCCAAGCAGGGTGGTGAAGCTGTCGGTGCGAAAGGGCCGGGTGTCGGTGACCGGGAAGTCGTACCTGGGCAGGAAGTGGTCCGACAGGCACAGGAAGTCATAGCCGCGCTCGCGATAGCGCCGGCACACCTCCGCCGCCGGCAGCTGCCCGTCGGAGGTGTCGCTGTGGGTGTGCAGGTTGCCCTTGTAGAAGCGCCCGGGCTGATCGAAGGGATTGGATTGCATCGCGCACTCCTGGACTGGATCTGAAAGGGAGGATGACCGGGTCTCAGGCGCTGCGCCAGACTTCATCGAAGCGCACGGACCAGATCTGGGGGTGGTATTCGAGATTGCGGATGTTCCGGCGGCGCGCGAGGATCGAGTCGCCACCGGCCGGCAGAATCGCCGGCACCTCCTCCTGCAGGATGCGCTGCATCTCGTGGTAGTAGCGCTTGCGCAGGGTGTCATCGCGCGTGACCATCGCGCGCCGGTAGAGATCCATGTAGCGGTCATGCTCGGGGCCGCGCCAGTGGCCGCTCTCGACGAAGGCGCCGCGCATGCGGTTCAGCGAAATGCCCGGGTTGCGCGAGCCCACCGCGGTCATCGCGAACTTGTGGAACTTGCCCTTCGAGAGATCGTTGTCGCCGGTGCGGAAGGCTGCGTAGCCGTCGGCAGGCCGCTCCTCGATCGGCAGCGTGATGCCGGCCTCCTTCACGGTCTGCTGCAGCACCTGGAAGTAGATCGGCACCTCGGGCAGCTGCGGACTGAAGTAGAGCGTGGGCAGGGTGATGCCGTTGGGATAGCCAGCCTCGGCGAGCAGCCGGCGGGCCGCGGCGACATCGCGCTTGGCAGGCCGGAACAGGAAGTTGGGGTCAGTCGCCACCAAGTGGCTGTCGTTGCCCACCCAGCCGTATTTCCCGGCGTAGGCGATGCGCACGATGGCCTCGCGGTCGATGGCCAGCGCCAGCGCCTGGCGGATGCGCTTGTCCTCGAAGGGCGAGCCCGGGTGCTTGGGCAGCTGGATCACGAAGTGGTAGCTGCCGCGGCCCACCGAGAACTCCAGGTCGGGCTCGCGCTGCAACTGGCGCAGGGCACGGGCGTCGATGGTGAGCACGGCGTCGAACTGCCGCGCGCGCAGGCCATTGAGCGCCGCCTCCTGCTGACCCTCGCGGTTGTGGATCTCCAGACGATCCAGGTACGGGAAGCCCTTGCGCCAGTACTGCTCGTGGCGCTCGAAGATCGCCGAGCGGTTGGGGTCGGCGGCCACGAACCTGAACGGCCCGGTGCCGATGCCGTTCAGGCCGATGCGCGCAGGCGTGTCGGCCTGCATGATGCCGTGCTGGTACTCGGCGAGCACATACGGGAACTCGGCATTGCCTTCCTTCAGGTGGAAGCGCACCTTGTGCCGGCCCAGACCCTCCACCTTCTGGATCTGCGCGGCGAACGCCGCGCCGGTGCGGTGGGCCTCGAAGGAGGCCACCACATCCTCGCTGGTCATCTCCCGGCCATCGTGAAAGAGCACGCCCTCGCGCAGGCTCACGTCCCACACATTCACCTGCTCGTCGGTGGGCGCGATCTCGCGGGCGAGCTCGTACTGCCACTCGAGCTTCTCGTTGACCCAGGTGAGGCAGTTGTAGGCCACCCGCGTGCTGAGATCGACGAAGAAATAGGGGTGGCGCGCGTTGCTGGCGTTGGCCGTGCGCCGATTGGCCGAGCACTGCGCCACCTTGAGGGTGCCGCCGCGCACGGGCGCGGGCCCCGGCGGCTTGGTGGCGGCCGGCGTCTGCGCCGCGGCTGCGGCCGGCAGGCCGACACCGGCGGCCAGCGCCGCGGTGGCCAGACCGAATTCACGTCGATCGAATCGGTTCATCGCACGCAGTCCTCTCAGGCAGTGGGGCCCTGCCCCTGCCGGCTGGCCGAGGTGGCAGCCGACAGCAGCAGGCGGGTGTAGTCGGAAGCCGGGTTCGCGAAGACCTCGGCGGTGAGGCCCTGCTCATGCACCAGGCCATCGCGCAGCACCAGCACGCGGTGCGCCATGCGCCACACCACGCCCAGGTCATGGGTGATCACCACCAGCGCGAGCGCGCGGCGCGCCTGCACCTGCAGCAGCCGGTCGATCACCTGCGCCTGCACGGTGGCATCCAGCGCCGAGGTGAACTCGTCGCAGACGATGAGCTCGGGCTCGGCGGCCAGCGCGCGGGCGATCGCCACCCGCTGCTGCTGACCGCCCGAGAGCTGCCGGGGGTAGCGCGTGAGGTAGCTCGCCTCCAGCCCCAGCTCCTCGAGCAGCGCGCCGGCCCGGTCCCAGGCCTGACTGCGGCTCAGGCCGAAGAACACCTGCATCGGTCGGGCGATCGCGGTGCCCACCCGCTGACGCGGGTTCAGCGATGACAAGGGATCCTGGAAGATCATCTGGATGCGCCGGCGCTGCTCGCGGCTGCGCGCTGCGGCGCCGCCCGGCAGGGGTTGCCCCTGGAAGCGCATGCGCCCCTCGGAGGGCGCGAGCAGACCGGCCAGCGCGCCGCCCAGGGTGCTCTTGCCCGACCCCGACTCGCCGATCACGCCCAGCACCTCGCCGGGCCGCAGCATCAGGTCCACGCCCCGCAGCGCCGCGGGCGCATCGGCAGGGCGCCTGCGCCACCAGCCGCCCGGGTGATAGCGATGGCCCAGCGCCTGCGCCTCGATCAGCGGCGGCTGCGCGTGCTGCGCGCGATCGGCCGGCGCGGCGGCATCGAGCCGCAGCACCGAGCCGACCAGCGCGCGGGTGTACTCGGTGGCCGGCCGCGCGAAGGTGGCCGCGGTGGGCCCCTGCTCGACGCAGGCGCCATCCTTCATCACCAGCACCTCATCGCACATCTGCGCCACCACGTTCAGGTCGTGCGTGACCAGCACCAGCCCCACCCCCAGGCCGCGGCGCAGCTCACGCACGAGATCGAGCACCTGGACCTCGGTGGACTTGTCGAGCGCGGTGGTGGGCTCGTCGAGCACCAGCAGCCGCGGCTGGCAGGCCAGCGCGCAGGCGATCACCACCCGCTGCCGCTGACCGCCCGAGAGCTGGTGCGGATAGCGCCCGAACAGCGCCGCCGGATCGGGCAGGCGGGTCTGCGCCATGAGCTCGAGGGCCCGCGCGCGCGCCGCCGCGGCCTGCAGCCCGGCCCGCGTGCGCAGGATCTCGACCAGCTGCGCGCCCACGGTGAGGTGATAGGTGAGCGAGGACAGCGGGTTCTGCGGCACGAAGGCCACGTCGATGCCGCGCAGGCGCGCGAGGCTGCCCGGATCGCGCTCGTCGAGCAGCTTGCCGCGGATCAGGATGCGTCCGCCGGTGCGCTCGCCCGCGCCGCGGTAATGCCCCAGGAGGGCACGCGCCGCGGTGCTCTTGCCGCTGCCGCTTTCGCCGACGATGCCCAGCGAGCCGCCCTCGGCGAGCACGAAGCTCAGATCGCGCACCGCGGTCGCCATCCGGCCCAGGGCGTCGCGGTAGCCGATGGACAGCTCCTCGACCCGCAGCAGCGGCGGCGGCGGCGCCGCGCCCTCAGCCATGCGCGCCCCCGCGGGCGGCATCCAGACCCCAGGCGTCGGCCACGCCTTCGGTGGCGAAGTTGATGCCGATGACCAGCGTGGAGATGCACACCGCCGGGATCAGGATGAGCCAGGGCTCGGAGTGGATGGCCGAGAGGCCGGCGTGGATCATCAGGCCCCAGTCGGGCGTGGGCGGTGACAGGCCCAGACCCAGGAACGAGAGCGCGCTCACCAGCAGCAGCGCGCTCGAGCTGCGCAGCGCGAACTCCACCAGCAGCAGGTCGATCACGCTGGGCAGCATCTCGCGCACGATGATCGCCGGGCCGCGTTCGCCACGCAGCTGCGCGGCCTTCACATAGCCCAGCGACATCAGCTGCAGCCCGGCCGCGCGCGCGGTGCGGATGGCGCCCATCATCTTGATGACCGCGATCACCGCGATCAGCACGCCCATCGACTGGCCGAAGCCGGTGACGAAGAGCGACACGAACAGGATCGACGGAATGGCGAGCTTGAGCTCCACCAGACGCGACACCACATCATCGAACCAGCCGCGCCAGTAGGCCGCGGCCAGCCCCACCAGCCCGCCACCGAGCGCCGCGATCAGGCCGGCGCTGAAGGCCACCAGAATGGCCACCCGCCCGCCGAGCACCACGCGCGACAGGAAATCGCGCCCGAGCTCATCGGTGCCGAAGCGGAACTCCTCGCCGGGCGGCTCGAGCGCCGGGCCGACCAGGGCGGTGGGGTCATACGGAATCCACCACGGCGCGGTCAGCGCCATGAGCAGGTGCGCGAGCACGAGCGTGACACCCACCACCGCCAGCGGGCGGCGGGCCAGCAGACGCAGGCGATCGGTCATGCGGCGGTGCGGGTGCAGGGCATGGCGCATGCGTGCTCAGGCGCTGCGGGTGCGCGGGTCGAGCGCGAGCACCGAGAGATCGGCCAGCAGGTTGAGCACCACCACCACCAGCGCCGATGCCAGCGCGATCGCCTGCACCACATGCACTTCGCGGCGCACCACGCCACGCACCAGCTCCTGGCCCAGACCCGGGATGGAGAAGACCAGTTCCACCACCACGATGCCGGAGACCAGCGCGGCCGCGTAGAGGGCCATCGCGGTCAGGCAGGGAATGACGGCGGCCGGCAGCGCATGCCGGAAGACCACCCGCCACTCGGGCACGCCGGTCATGCGCAGCCGCTCGATGTTGTCGGCGCTCAGCGACTCGATCATGCCCACCCGCAGCAGCCGGCTGAGGTAGGCCACCGACCCGATCACGATGGTGGCCACCGGCAGCGCGCAGACCGCGAGGAGTTCGAGCACTGGCGCGCGGGTGTCCACGGTGATGGTGGCCGGGAACCACGGCAGCATCACCGCGAAGACGATCACCAGCAGGGTTCCGATCACGAACTCCGGGATCGAGTAGCCGATGATGGTGGCGGTGGCGATGAGGTGATCCGGCAGACGGCGGTGCCAGACCGCGCCCGCCACACCCACCAGCACCGCCAGCGGCAGCGCGATGAGCAGCACCACGCCGGCCAGGGCCAGCGAATTGCGCATCGGCCAGGCGATCACCTCGGCCACCGGCGTCTTGGCGATCAGCGTGCGACCGAAGTCGCCCTGCGCCGCGTTGACGAGGAAGGATCCCAGGCGCTCGTGGGCCGGGCGGTCCAGCCCGAGGTCATGCTTCATCTGCGCCAGCCGCTCCGGCGGGATGCTGGCGATCTCGTCGGAGGACAGGATCACGTCGAGCGCATCGCCCGGCATGACCTCGGTGGCCAGGAAGATGAAGACGGCGAGCGCAACCAGCGTGACCAGCGACAGCATCACGCGGCGCGCGATGGCGACGATCAGGCCTTCCACACGCCGTCCCAGCGGATCGACCAGTGCT
Source organism: Burkholderiales bacterium (assembly GCA_037146935.1). GTDB lineage: Bacteria > Pseudomonadota > Gammaproteobacteria > Burkholderiales > Burkholderiaceae_E > Quisquiliibacterium. Next base: position 95,326 of record JBAWWD010000007.1, on the reverse strand, counting down.
GCGGGTGGTTTTCCAGACCGCGCACGCCAGGCCGCTTGACCAGCAGGTTGTTGCGACCGGCGGGCAGCAGTGCCGGCACCTCCTCATGCAGGATGGCCTGCATCTGCGCGTAGATCGCCTTGCGCCGGCCGGCATCGCGCGTGACCATCGCCTGGTCGTAGAGCTTCATGTACTCGTCGGCGGGCGGGCCGCTCCAGTAGCCGCTCTCGTTGTTGGCCTGGCGCATGCGGAACAGGCTGATGCCGGGATTGCGCGGCCCCACCGCGGTGTAGGCGAACTTGTGGAAGTTGCTCTTGGCGACATCGACATCGCCCTGCCGGAACTTCTGGTACCCGTCGCTGGGGCGCTCCTCGATGGGCAGCGTGATGCCGGCCTCCTTCACGGTCTGCTGCAGCACCTGGAAGTAGCGCGCCATCTCGGGCCACTGCGGTGCGTAGTAGAGCGTGGGCAGCGTGATGCCGTTGGGATGCCCGGCCTCGGCCAGCAGCTTGCGGGCCCGCGCCACGTCGCGGCGCACCGGGCGCGCCACGAAGTTGCCGTCGGCCGCCACCAGGTGGCTGTCGTTGCCCACCCAGCCCGCATTGCGGCCATAGACCACGCGCACGATCGCCTCGCGATCGACCGCCAGCGCCAGCGCCTGGCGGATGCGCCGGTCATTGAACGGCGAGCCGGGATGCTTGGGCAGCACGATGACCGCGTGATCGCCGCTGCTGGCGCTCACGATCTCGGTGTCGGCCTCCTTCTCGAGCTGACGCACCAGCCGGGGATCGATGTTGAGCACCGCGTCGAACTGCTTCGCCCGGAAGCCATTGATGGCGGCCTCCATCTGGCCCTCGCGGTTGACCACCTCGAGCCGGTCAAGGTGGGGCCCGGCGCGCCAGTACTTCTCGTTGCGCTCGAGCACCATGCGGCGCTGCGGGTCGACCGAGACGATGCGAAACGGCCCGGTGCCGATGCCGCTCAGCCCGATGCGATCGATGTTCTCGTCGGCCGGCATGATCATGGTGTCGTACTCGGCCACCACGTAGGGGAACTCGGCGTTGCCCTTCTTGAGCCGGAACTGCACGGTGTGACGGCCGGTGGCGGTCACCTCGCTGATCTGGGCCGACGCCCAGTGCTTCGCCTTGTGCAGCGCGAAGGACGAGACCACGTCGGCCGCGGTGAGCTCGCGCCCGTCGTGAAAGCGCACGCCCTGGTGCAGCACGAACTCCCAGGTGTCGAGTCGGTCATCGAGCGCGCCCCAGGCCTTGGCCAGCTCGCCCTGCAGCTGCAGGTTGGCATCCACCCAGAGCAGCGAGTTGTACGCGCTGCGGGTGATCAGATCGACCATGAAGTAGGGGTGCTTGCTGTTGGCCACATCACCGCCGCGGCGATTGGCCGAGCAGTTGGCGTACACCAGCGTGCCGCCGCGCCGCGGGGTGGGCTGGGCCTGGGCCAGCCCCGGGAAGACGCCGGCCAGCCCGGCCAGCGCCAGACCGTGAGTGGAAAAGCCGATCAGGTCGCGTCGGGAAAAGGTCATGGCAGCGCTTCGCGTCAGACGTCAGGGGTGGGCGGACAGCGCGCAGCCGGCGGCCAGCGCAAGGTAGTGATCGAGCGGCGGCGTGCTCACGCCGCCCTTCTTGCCGATATCGTCCCAGCGCCGCAGGCTGACCGCGGCCTGCGCATGCGGCAGCTGCTCGAACGCGCGGGCCTGCTCGTCGGTGAAGGGCCCGCCCTGGATCTCGAGGGTGCGCTGCGACAGCGGCGAGAGCGCCTCCCAGTACCCCGCCTCACGGGCGCAGAGGTAGCGCTTGGCCTCGACATGCAGGCGCACCGGCTCGGCCACCTCGGGCCCGAACCAGCGCAGCAGGAACTTCGCGCCGAGCAGCTCATGGCGGTCGTTGTCACCGGCCTGCACGGCCCCGGCGGCATCACGGTGCAGCATGTGGCCGACATCGTGCAGCACCGCGGCCACCACCAGCGGGGGCGGCGCGCCCTCGGCCTCGGCCAGCGCGCCGCACTGCAGCGCGTGCTCGACCTGATTGACGGCCTCGCCGTACACCAGCGCGCCCTTCTCATCGAAGAGTCTGCGGAGGGCCTCAATGGCGGGATGGGTGGCGGGATCGGTCATCGGGGGAGGTCCTCGCGGGGCGCGGCCGGGTGGGCGCTTGCTTATTGATAACCATTATGCAATCGCCGCAGCAATATAAGAACCCTATGTGACAGGCGAATGAAAGACCCGCCCGCGGCGCCCCCGGACGCGCCGCGCAGCGGGCCTATCGCGCGGGCGATCCGCGACGACCGCGGCCCTGCAGGTGCTCGATCAGCGCCTTCACCCCGGGGATGCCCACCGACTCGGGCAGCGCCACGGCGTACACCCCGGGCGCATGCGGCACGCCCTGGATCGGCACCAGCGCAAAGCGGCGGTCATCGCCGTTCTCGTTGTCGAAGAGCATGCCCACGCCCAGCCCGGCGGCCACGGCTTCACGCATGGCCTCGCGATTGCCCACCTCCATCACCACGCGCGGCGCGACGCCGGCCCTGGCGAGGGTCTCGTCGAAGAGCGCCCGGGTCTGGGAGCCGGGCTCACGCGCGATCAGATCGAGCGCGGCCAGGTCGGCGGGCCGCAACCAGCGGCGGCGCGCCAGCGGATCGTCGGCGCGCAGGCAGACCGCCAGCCGCGGGCTTGCCAGCTTCAGGCACAGCAGGTGTCCCGGCGCCTCGAGCAGGGTCATCACGCCGACATCGATGCGGCAGCGGGCGACGTCTTCCAGCAGCGTGCTGGTGTTGCCCATGCTCACCTGCAGGCTGATGTCGGGGTGCGCACTGCGGAAACCCGCCAGCAGCGGCATGGCGACATGCGGTGTCGACAGGCCCACGCCGATCCGGCCGCTGGCCTGCTGCAGGTGGTCGAGCGCGAGCTCGAACTCGTCAACGCGCGACAGGATCAGCCGCGCGCGCACGAAGACATCGGCACCCGCGTCGGTGAGCGCGAACTCGGGCTTGCGATGGCACAGCAGCACACCGCAGGCCCGCTCGAGCGCGGCCAGCTGCACCGACACGCTGGGCTGGGTCACGCCGAGCGCGCGCGCGGCGCCCGACAGCCCGCGCGCCTGCACCACCGCCACGAAGGTGCGCAGCCCCGAGAGCGTCACGCCGCGCTCGCGGCGGGAGGATGAGGGGTCTTGCGGGCTGGCAGGCACGGGACGCTCCGGGCGCGTGAGAGGGAAGCCCGCATCATAGTGGGCCACCCCGGCGCGGCGCCGGGCGAGGGCGTCGGCAACCATTGCGTTTCCCGATGACGGCTATTGATGCCGATGCGTTGTCAGCCCCCTGGGCCCTCCCGATACTCGCCCCGACGCGATCGCATCGGGCGGTCGCGCGCTGGAGGCCTACCTCGATGAACACGCCGTCCTCTCGTCGCGCCCTGCTCGGGGCCCTTGCAACGCTGCCGCTGACCCGCCTTGGCGACGCCCACGCGCAGAATGCGCCCGCCGTCCCCGCCGGCTGGCCGTCGCGGCCGATCAGCCTGGTCACGCCCTTCGCCGCCGGCAGCGGGCCCGATGTGGTCGCACGCGCCTTCGCCGAGCGGCTGGGCAAGGGGCTGGGCCAGCGGGTGGTGGTCGAGAACAAGCCCGGCGCGAGCGGCTTCATCGCCATCGACACCGTGCAGCGCGCGCCAGACCCGGCGCGGTCAATTACGGCTCCTGGGGCATCGGCAGCCCCGGTCATCTCGGCGGCGAACACCTCGAGGACCTCACCGGCATCCAGATGCAGCACGTGCCCTTCAAGGCGGCCTCCGAACTCTTCACCGCGGTCGGCAACGGCGACGTGCAGTGGAGCTTCGGCAGCATCGCCTCCAGCCAGGCGGCCTTCCGCTACGGCAAGGTGCGCTATCTCGCGGTGGCCGCGCCCCGGCGCCTGGCTGCGATGCCCGAGGTGCCCACGGTGGCCGAGGCCGGCGGCCCGGCTGCGCTCGATGTGAACTCCTTCGTGGTGCTGATGGCGCCCAGGGGCGTGGCGCCCGGCATTGCCGCGCGGGTGGGGGCCGAGATGGCCCGGGCCTCGGCCGACGCGGAACTGCGGACGCGGCTCGACACCTTCGCCTTCGAGCCGATCGTCTGGTCACCCGAGGAGATCACCCGCCACGCGGAGACCAAGGCCAAGGTCTACGGCGAACTGATCCGGCGCGCCGACATCCGGCTGGAGTGAGCGCCCGCGCGCCGCGACCCTATTGTTCATTCTCATGAAGGGCTATATTCCCGATCACAAATATCAATAGCCGCCCGCCGCCATGGGGCGGCGAGGAGACGGCGTTGGCGAAGCTGGACCTGGACTGGATCGGCGTCTTCGTCGAGATCTACCGCACACGCAACGTGTCGCGGGCTGCCGAGCGGCTCGGCATCGCGCAGGCCACCGCGAGCATCGCGCTGGGCAAGCTGCGCACCCACTTCGACGATCGCCTGTTCGCGCGCACGCCGCGCGGCATGGAGCCCACCCCGCGGGCGCAGGCGCTCTACCCCGAGCTGGTCATGATCCAGTCCCGACTCGAGGCGCTGCGCCAGGAAGGCACGGCCTTCGAACCGGCGTCCTCGCATCGCCGCTTCCGGATCGCGATGACCGACATCAGCGAAGCGGTGCTCCTGCCGCCGCTGCTCGCGCACCTGCAACGCGAGGCGCCCGGGGTAGAGATCGACGCGCAGCCCAGCGACGAGTCCACGGCGCGCCAGCTGGAGGCCGCCGATGTCGACCTCGCCGTGGGCTTCCTGCCGCATCTGGAGGCCGGTTTCCACGAGCAGACGCTGTTCGTGCAGGACTTCGTCTGCCTGGCCTCGGCCAGCCACCCGCGGGTGACGCAGGCCCTCAGCCGCGAGGCGCTCGAATCGGAAGCCCATGTGACCGTGCCGCAGCCCGGCACGGGTCATACCCTGCTCGACCGCTCGCTCACCCGACACGGCATCGATCGGCGGATCTCGCTGCGCGTGCGCACCTTCCTGGGCGCGGCGCGCATCGTCGCGCAGACCGATCTGCTGGCCATCGTGCCCCGGCGGCTGAGCGAGGCGCTCGCGCAGACCGAGCGCATCCGCTGCTTCGAGCTGCCGGTGAGACTGCCCGGCTATGCGGTGAAGCAGCACTGGCACGAGCGGCTGCACGAAGACCCCGGTCACGCCTGGCTGCGGCGCACGATGGCCCGCCTGTTCGCGACCACGCAGGAGAAGACCCGGGCGCGAGCCGCGGGCGCGCCCTCGCGCTAGTCAGCCGGCCGCTGCGCCCGCCGGCGGGGCGTCGGGCTGGGCCGCGGGCGCGGCGCGCCTGAAGGCCGCGAGTGCCGCGCAGGCGGCGTCGACCGCGACAATGCGCGGATAGCGCGACAGGTCGACCTTGAAGCGCCGCGCGCTCTCCACCTGCGGCACCAGATAGACATCGGCCAGCGTGACCGCATCGCCGTGGCTGTAGCGCCCGCGGGCCGGATCGGCCGCGAGCATCTGCTCGAAGGCCTCGAAGCCCTCGCGGATCCAGCCGCCGCACCAGTCGTCGATCGCGGCCTGATCGGCGCCGAAGCGCGACTTCAGCGCCTCGAGGACGCGGCGGTTGTTCAGCGGATGGATGTCGCAGCCCACGATCGCCGCCAGCGCGCGCACGCGGGCCCTCGCCAGGGCGTCGGCCGGCAGCAGGGGCGGCTGCGGATGCGTTTCCTCCAGCCACTCGAGGATGGCCGGTGTCTGGGTCATCACCGCGCCCGCGATCTCGAGCGAGGGCACCAGGCCCTGCGGGTTGATCGCGCGGTAGGCGACCTGCGTGTGCTGCCCGGTGCGCAGATCAATCGGCAGGTACTCGGCGTCGATGCCCTTCAGGTTCAGCGCGATGCGCAGCCGATGCGAGGTGCCGCTGCGAAAGAAGCTCCACAGACGCGCCGGCGCGTTCATGCCGCGGCCCCGACGGTCAGCGCGATCTCGCCGATGCCGGCCACGCGACCGGTGATGCGGTCGCCGGGCACCACCGCGCCCACGCCCTCGGGCGTGCCGGTGTAGATCAGGTCGCCGGGCCGCAGATGGTAGAACTGCGAGAGATCGGCGATCAGTTCGCGCACGTTCCAGATCAGGCGGTCGATGTCGGAATGCTGGCGGCTGCGGCCATTGACCGCGAGCGCGATCTCGCCCCGATCGAGGATCATGCCGGGCATCGCGACGATCTCGCCGCACACCGAGGACTCCTCGACATCCTTGCCCAGGTCCCAGGGCCGGCCCTTGTCACGCGCGACGAGCTGCAGGTCGCGCCGCGTCATGTCCAGACCGCAGGCATAGCCGTAGACCAGCCGGTGGGCCTCCTCGGCGGCCACCCGGAAGCCCGGCGCGCCGATCGCCACCACCAGCTCCATCTCGTAGTGGAAGTTCTCGGTGCCCGGCGGGTAGGCAACGGTGGCCTCGCTGGGCACCAGCGTCTGCGGCGACTTGGTGAAGTAGAAGGGCCGCTCCACCGTCTTGTCGACCGGTCGGCCCATCTCGATGGCATGGGCGTGGTAGTTGCGGCCCACGAAGAACAAGCGCTCGACCGGGAAGCGTTCCTGCAGGCCCCGGACCGGGAGCGAGACGGTGACGGGCGGCGGAAAGAGGTAGGTGGTCATGGCGAATCAGCCCCGGTTCTCGTAGACGCCGAGCTTTCGATGCAGCGGCGCCTCGTCGGCCAGGAAAAGAAAGGACGGCGCATCGCCCGAGGTGTTGCGCAACACCACCTCGGTGAAGCCGGGCGCGCAGCAGGTGTCGGCCTGGTCCAGCACGAAGGCGCCCTCGCCGATCGACACGCGGGTGGCGCCCTCGATCTGATGGAAGACCACCGCCGGCGAACGCACCGGCAGGCGCAGCGTCTGCCCCGGGCGCAGCATCAGCGCGTAGAAGCCGAGGATGTTCTGCGCGTCGGCGCCGGTCTCGGGATTCACATAGCCGACCTGCACGGTCTGCAGCACCGGCCGGTCGGCGGCCAGCGCGAGCAGCGCGGCGCGGGTGTCGGCCCAGGGATAGCGCACGATCGGGTAGGCGGGCGCGGCACGCTCGAAGCCCGGCGCGGGCACCACACCGCCGCGGCGATAGCCCTCGTCGCCACGGCCGGGCACCACGGTCTGGCGCTGCCCTTCGATCGCATACGAGGTCTCGGTGTAGTAGATGAGGGGCAGGTCGAGCACGTCGAGCCAGACCACGGGCGCGTCGCCGTCATGACCGTGCTCATGCCACAGCCCGGTGGGGGTGAGGATCAGGTCACCGCGCGCCATGGGGCACTTCTCGCCATTCACGGTGGTGTAGGCGCCCTCGCCTTCCACCACCAGCCGCACGGCGTTCGGGGTATGCCGGTGCGAGGGCGCCCACTCGCCGGGCAGCAGCAGCTGCATGCCCAGGTACATGGCCGCGCTGGCCTGCATCTTCTCCAGGCCGTGGCCCGGGTTGGCCAGCACGAGCACGCGGCGCTCGGCCTTCTCCATCGGGGCGAGCTCGCCGGCCCGCATGAGCAGCGGGCGCACCGCCTGATACGACCAGAAGGCCGGCTGGGTGCGCGGGGCGGGCACGCGCGGCGGCAGCACCGCGCGCAGGCTGGGCCACAGCGGCACCAGGTTCAGCCGCGTGAGATCGTCGCGGTAGGCCTGCGGCAGGTCCTCGAGGCGTCCGAGTTCGGTCATGGCGTGGGTCTCCGGGTTGGTTGGTGTCGCGATCGGCGGCGCATCCGCCTCACCGATCGTCCGGGCATCAGTGGCCGGCCAGGCAGTTGCTCACGTTCCAGCCATAGAGCCACTCGAGCGCATCCTGGAAGCGCGCCTGCGAGCGCCCCTTCCAGAGCTCGTTGCGCACCAGGCGCTCGACACCCTCGGCGTGATAGAGGCGACCCATCTCGCGGGCCGAGAGCACGATGCGGGCGGTGCGGGCCACCCGCGAGCGCTGGTAGAGATCGAAGGCCGCGCCCCAGTCACCGGCGTGCAAGCGCAGCGCCTCGCCCAGGGTCACCGCGTCTTCCAGCGCCATGCAGGCGCCCTGCGCCATGTACTGCGTGGTGGGGTGGGCGGCATCGCCCAGCAGCGCCGCGCGCCCGAAGCACCAGGTGTCGATCGGATCGCGATCGGCCGTGGCCCAGCGCCGCCAGGACTTCGGCAGATCGATCAGCTGACGCGCCACCGGCACGATGCCCTGGAAGTAGGACTGCACCTCCTCCTTGCTGCCATCGGTGACGCCCCACTCCTCCTGCCGACGGCTGTGGAAGGTGACGACGACGTTGTACTGGTCGCCGCCGCGCAGCGGGTAGTGCACGAGGTGGCATTTCGGGCCGGCCCACAGGCTGGCCGCGTTCCAGCGCAGCGCCTCGGGGAACTCGGCCTTGTCGACCACCGCGCGATAGACCACATGGCCGGTGACCCGGGCCGGATCGTTCACGTATTGCGCGCGCACCACCGATTTCACGCCGTCGGCGCCGATCAGCGCCTGGCCCCGGCTGCGGCGACCGTGCTGGTCGATGACGGTCACGCCGTGCTCGTCCTGCTCGATGCGCTCGATGCGGGTGCTGGTCTGGAAGTCCACCCGCCCGGTGGCCACCGCGCCCTCGAGCAGCGCGGTGTGCACGTCCACGCGATGGATCACCGCATAGGGGTTGCCGAAGCGCTCGCGGAAGGCCTCGTCGGTGAGGATGCGCCCAACCTGCGAGCCATCGACCGCATCGTGCATGACCATGAAGTCGGTGAACACGGCGCGGGCCCGGGCACGCTCGCCCACACCGAGCGCGTCGAAGGCATGGAAGGCGTTGGGCCCGAGCTGGATGCCCGCGCCGATCTCGCCGATCTCGGGCGCCTGCTCGAAGACGCGCACGCGGTAGCCGCGGCGCACGAGGGCCAGCGCCGCGGCCAGCCCGCCGATGCCGCCACCGGCCACCAGCACGGGATCTGTTGTGTCGCTCATGAATCCGCCGGGAAGGAGTCTGGAGAGGCACCCAGTATCCCGCCCGGCCGACCTTGCCTCAATCCATGGGGCTCGATAGCGACCATCGCGTTTTGCAATCGGGGCGGGGCCGTCTCGGCCGAGGGTCTCTGCGCCCCCTCGGGCGGCCTGACGCTACTCTCGCGGCCCACCATGACTGCAACCCTGCCTGGCCTGACCGACCCCGCCGCCGTGCCGCCGCCGACGCGCGCCGCGGCGCTGGCCTGCCTGGCGCGCGTGCGGCCGGCCGCCTATGCGCGCACGCGCAACCACCTGGAGGGTTCGGTCACCGGGCTGTCGCCCTACCTCACCCACGGCATGCTCACGCTGCCCGAGGTGCTGAGCGATGTGCTCGCGCGCGGCGTGCTGCCCGTGCAGCACAAGCTGGTCTTCGAGTTCGGCTGGCGCGAATACTTCCGGCATGCGTGGGCGCATCTGGGCGACGGCATCCTGAGCTCCCTGCACGCCGGGCCGCGGCCCGAGTCCGCCTATGCCACCGAACTGCCGGCCGACATCCGCGAGGCGCGGACCGGCGTGCCGGCGATCGACCAGGCGGTGCGCGCGCTCTACGCCACCGGCACGCTGCACAACCATGCGCGGATGTGGCTCGCGAGCTACGTGGTGCACGTTCGCGGGGTGCACTGGCGCGTGGGCGCCGACTGGCTGGTGGCGCACCTGTTCGACGGCGACCTCGCCAGCAACCACCTGAGTTGGCAGTGGGTGGCCGGCACCGGCAGCCACAAGCCCTACCTCTTCAACGCCGAGAATGTCGCCCGCTACGCGCCTGCCGCCTGGCACAGCCCCGGCACCGTGATCGACCAGCCGTATGCGGCGCTGGATGCAATGGCGCGCGGTGAGCGCACGAACGCCCATGCGAGGCCAGCACCCCAGCCCGACGCCGGCATCACCGAGCCGCCGCGGCTGGCCGCGCCCCCCGCCACGCTGGGCATCGCCGTGCCCCACGCGCCGGCAATTGTCGAGCGCCTGCGCGGCCGCACGGTGTGGCTGGCGCACCCCTGGGCGCTGCGCGCCCCGCCTGCCGATCTGCCCGCCGACGCCGTGGTGATCGGCGTGTACCTGCGCGAGCACCACGCGCGCTGGCCATGGCCCGAGGCGCGATGGCACTGGGTGGACGCGGCCATGGCGGCGGTGAGCACCGAGCGCTGGTTGCTCGACGAGGCCAGCCTGCGCGCCGCGCTCGCGCACGCGGCCAGCGTGCGCAGCGTGGCCGACCCGCATCTGCCCGACTGGCTGGGCGAGGTCGCGCAACTCTCGGCCCCGCCGCGCCTGTTCGCGCCGGTCACCCGCCACTGCACCAGCTTCTCGCAGTGGTGGACCCGCGTCACCCGCGGCCTGAGCCGCGCCGAGGAACTCCTTTGACCACGCACACCCCGCCGCAGCCACCCGCCCCCCAGGAATCGCTCACCGTGCTCTACGACGGCGCCTGCCCGCTGTGCCGCCGCGAGATCGCGCACGTGCGCGGCCTCGCGCAGCGGCAGGGCGATGAGGCGCTGTGCTTCGTGGACATCAGCAGCGCAGATGCCGCTCCCATGACTGCCAACGAGCGCGCCGCGCTGCTCGCCCGGTTTCATGTGCAGCGCGCGGATGGCTCGCGCCTGAGCGGCGCGGCGGCCTTCGTGGCAATGTGGCGTCGGCTGCCGGGCTGGCGCTGGCTGGCTCGCGTCGCCGATCTGCCCGGCGGGCTGGCGGCCCTGGAGTTTGCCTATCGAGGCTTCCTGCGGGTGCGTCCGCTGATCACTGCCCTGGCGCGGCGGGTGGCCTGAACCAGTCCGACGAGGCAACGACCACGGGCCGATCGGGCTGGCTCAGGAAATGCGGCGACATGATCTGCACGCCGTGCTCGTTGAACACATCCTGGATCGCGGCGTGCAGCCCGGACTGGACCGCCGCGCGCTCGGGCGCGTAGCCGATGCTGGCGTAGAGCGCGTACTCAACGGCGAAGTCCGTGAGGGCGCGCTGGTACACGTAGGGCGCGGGCGCGGCGCGCACACCCGGCGTGCGCCGGGCAGCCTCCTCGAGCAGCGCATGCACCTGACGCCAGGGGGCGTCGTACCCGATGCTCAGGCGAACCACCAGCAAGGTGTCCTGATCGGTGCCGCTGCGCGAGTAGTTGCGGATGGGCGAGGACACCAGCACCGCGTTCGGGATGGTGATCTCCTCGTTGCGGACATCCACGAGCTTGACGGCCAGCGAGCTGATTTCCGTGACCACGCCCTGCGTGCCGTTCACCTCGATGTAGTCGCCCTTGCGCAGCGAGCGCGAGTACACCACCACCAGCCCGCTCATCGCCTGCATCACCAGACCGGACGAGCCGAGCGTGAGCATCAGGCCAGCCAGCACCGACAGGCCCCGGAAGGCCTCGCTGCCTGACCCCGGCAGATGCGGATAGGCGATGGCGATGCCCAGGCCCCAGACCAGCACCGCGACGATGCGCCGCGTCGCGCTGATGGTGTCCCGGTGCAGCAGCGGCAGCGTGACGCGCCCCTGCTGCACGGCGTCGAACACATAGGCGAGAACATCGGCGCAGGCGCGGGTGAGCAACAGCACGATGAGCACGGTGGCCAGGCCTGGCAGACCTTCGGCCATGCCCTGGAGCACCCACAGCATCTGGCGGATGAGCCAGCCATCGAGCGTGGCGGCGATCGGCTGCGTGACGACGAAGGCCGCGAGCGCGAACCGCAGCCAGAGGTAGGCCAGCGCCGCGATCGGCACCCACCTGAGCAGTGTGATCGCACGCATGAGCAGACGCGCCAGCACTTCGCGGCGGTCGATGCCCACGCTTCGGGCGGCAATGCCGCTTCGAGCGGTCTCGAGCCAGGTGACCAGGCGTCGCGCGCCGGCCAGGATGGCCCAGCTCAGCAGAACCCACATGACCGCCGACAGCATGGACAGGGCCAGTCCCTGCGCGAGGAGCGGACCGTCGCGGCTGGCATGCCAGGCCTCGCGCGCCGCCTCCAGGCGCGCCCGGGTCTGCTGCGCGAGTCCGTCCAGGTCCAGCGCGGCGTCCGGATCGAGATCGGTTTCGTACAGCGCGAACAGGTTGGCGTCGCCGAGCAGGAACTGCCGGCCATGGAGGCGATTGAACTCGAAGGGCAGCACCGTCAGCGGCTGGCTCATGGCTGCGTCGGGCAGCAGGCGGATGCGCTCCAGGGCCTGCGCCACCCGCCGCGTGGGCGATGCCGCGGCCACGGTGGCCCGCATCGTGACGATGTCGCGATTGAGCAGACTGAGCGTTGCGCTCTCGGCAGAGGCGGGCGTCGGGTCGGCCGCCCGCGCGACACTTGCCGGGAGCGTGGCCAGGGCCACCAGCAGCAGGAGCGCGGCCCAGGCCCAGCGCAGGCAAGGTACCGGGCCAGGCCCGCAGGCGCCTCGGCTCACGGCCGCAGCATCAGCACCGACTGAGCACGTTGCGCGCCAGCCTCGATCAGCCGCTCGCCCGCCACGTCGAAGTCGATGTCATCCAGACGCACCGCCCGCACCTGGCGGTTGTGCATCGAGTGGAAGTAGAGCGTGCGCTGGCCGAGGTCGCAGGCGGTGGTCACCTGCGTGGCGCTGACCAGGTCGGGCGCCTGATGCCCGGCCGGCGCGGTGGCGCCGACCGTGATGTTGAAGCTGTCCAGGATGCGGAAAGCCTCGAAGACCGCCTCGGTGGAGGTGGCGAGCGGGCGCGCCAGCGCGGTGAGCGCCGCCGCCCGCACGAAGCGCGAGGGCGGGGAATAGTCGCCGGGCAGACCGATCAGGCCGGAGCCGCCGCCGAACGGGGCAAGCCGCACCCCGTCGATCGTGAGCGGGGCGGCAGGCGCGGGCGACAGGCCGATGTAGTTGCGCAGGTTGGTGAGGTGCCAGCCGTAATCCGGCGAGTTGGAGATCACACCCAGGAAGGCATCGTGCACCGAGACCCGACCACCGTCGGTGATCTCGATGACGATGGCCGCGCCGGAAGGGTCGGCCACTTTCCAGTGGAAGGGCAGTGGCGCGCCGCCGAAGCGCGGATCGGTCACCTCCAGCACGCGCACCTCGTGCAGATGCTCGCGCACCTCGGCCACCGTGGAAAACGAGGACAGCATCCACTGCATGAAGTCCCCGACGCTGGCTGAACGCGCGCGCTCGGCGGGGTCGAAGGGCGCGGGCGAGAAGAAGCCCGGGAAGTAGTACACCCCCACGTACAGGCCGCGCTCGTTCATGCCGTCGGGCCCGTAGGGCTGGCCGTAGGCGGTGAGCGACACGAAGCCGAAGCGGCCGGTCCATTGCTTGCCATCCAGGCCGGTGGGGGTCTGGGCCGTGAAGCGTCGGCCGCGGCCGAACACGCCCACGCAGTCATGGTGCGCGTCGCTCAGCGCCCATTCGACGGTTCGCGCAGCGACCACGCCGCCATCAGCAGAAGTCAGCGAAATGCCCGTGCACATGGTCTGGCCGCTCCCGATCGAGTGGTTTGGAAGTCGTTGATTTCTACCACGCCAACCGGATGGATGGCGACGCGCTGCGGGCAATCCGGTTTCGCGGCGGACCGCAGGGCGGACAGGCCGCCCGGGCACTACCATCGCCGATCCCCTCGGGTGCCAAAGGCGCGCGCCCGATCGAACCAGGAGACCCTGATCATGAGCGCTCATCCCGGACGGGTGCACAGCCACATCGACGGCCCCATCGGCTGGATCGTGTTCGACAACCCTGGCCGCCACAACGCGATGTCGGTGGCGATGTGGGAGGCGCTGCCCGCCGCGGTGGACGCGCTCACCGCCAGCCCGCAGGTGCGGGTGATCGTGCTGCGCGGCGAGGGTGATCAGGCCTTCGTCTCGGGGGCCGACATCTCGCAGTTCGATCAGGTGCGCGACTCGCTCGAGGCCAACCAGCGCTACGAGGCCCTGGGCAATGCCGGCATGAGCCGCGTGGCCGACTGCCCCAAGCCCACCATCGCCATGCTGCAGGGCTGGTGTCTGGGCGGGGGCATGGCCATCACGCTGAACTGCGACCTTCGCATCGCCGACGAGAGCCTGCGCTACGGCATCCCGGCCGCGCGCCTGGGCATCGGCTACCGCTGGCCGGGCATCAGGAAGCTGGTGGACACGGTGGGCGCGCCCAACGCGCGCGAGATCTTCCTGACCGCGCGCCGCTTCACCTCGCAGGACGCGCTGCGCATGGGTTTCGTGAACCGGGTGGTGCCGCGCGGCGAACTCGAGACCGCGGTGCGCGCCGAGTGCGCGTTGCTGGCGGCCAATGCGCCCCTGACCATGGCCTCGGTGAAGATCGCCATCGACGAGATCACGCGCGCCGGCCCGCACATCGACGCCGCGCGCATCGAGGAAGCCACCCGCCGCGCCTACGAGAGCCAGGACTTCATCGAGGGCCGGCAGGCGTTCATGCAGAAGCGGGCGCCGGTTTTCCAGGGTCGGTAAGCGCTACCGCCGCCTCAAACGCCGCGAATCTCCCACACCGCCGCCGCGGCCTGACGCACCAGCCTCACCCTGGGCCTGCGCGGCAGCACCCCGCCGAACAGCGCGCGCAGCTCGTCGGTGAGCACATTGGGCACCGTGGCTTTGTCGGTGGGTTCTGCCTTCACCACATTGAGGGCGATCTTCGCGAACTTGCCGTAGAGGTTCCTGCCGTTGATGGACACCAGGTGCCAGCCGCTGGGCAGGCCCTCGACCGGGGCGCCGAACATGATGCAGTGACGGCCTGCGCCGGATGCGGCAGGCGCCGGGGCTGACTCGTCGCCTGCCGCCTCGGTTGCGGCACCGCCTGCCGCGCTTCCGGCCGGAATGACGCTGAACACCATGCGCCCCGGCCCGGGCCGCTGCCAGTAGGCGTCAAGGCGCCCACGCGCGCGGTCTTCGATGGCGCGCGCGAAAGGCTCCGCAAGCGCGACATCCGCCGGGCGCGGGCCGATGTAGATGAGCTCGGCGGTCTGGGCGCGCCACACGAAGAAGGGCGAGGCCTGCTCGCGGTTGCGGCCCGCCCAGGCAGCGATCGGGTTGCGCTCCAGGTATCGCTGCCAGACCTGCGCATTGACAGCGGTCGCGGCCTCGACCTCGGTGCCGGCCACATCGTCGCGATGGCGCTCCTCGCTGAAGTACGCACGAAAGGCAGCGACCAGATCGGCGCTGCCGATGGCCGGGCGCATCACGCCGCCTGCGCACATCGCGAGCAGCACCACCATCTTGAAGGACTTGGTCATGCCCGTGGTCTCGATCTCGCGCAGGAACTCGCCCGCCGCCGTCTCGAGCGCGCGGCTCTGGTCGGTGAGGAGGTCTGCGGCCTCGAGCACCCGGTGCCAACGATCAACGCCCAGCGCCGTGCGCGCGGTCTTCAGCGAATAACGGGCTTCGCGCTGCCACTCGCGCAGGCTGGGCGGGCGTCCGAGCCGTGCGGCGATGTCGTGCAGATCATCGAGCACCAGCTGGCGCAGCGGGCTGGCCCGCTGCAGGGATTCGCGCAGCGCCGCGAGCGCCACCGGCTCGAGCACCACCTCCACGCCCTCGGGCACGCCATCGGGGCGGCGGCCCTCGGTCTGCCAGCGGGTGAGTGCCTGCAGGGCACGGGCAGGGCTCTGGTCCTGGGTGAGGTCCTGGCCGGCGAGCAGCGGCAGCTTGTGGTGAGCGTTGCGGTAGTTGCCGATGAAGTCGAGCACCGTGAGGAAGCGCTTGTCCTCATGCAGACGCAGGCCCCGGCCGAGCTGCTGCAGGAAGATGGTCATGCTCTCGGTGGGCCGCAGGAACATCACCAGGTCCACGGCCGGGATGTCCACGCCCTCGTTGAAGAGGTCAACCGTGAAGAGCACGCGCAGCCGGCCCGCCGCCAGTTCGCGCAGCGCCTGGGCCCGGTCCAGGGAGCCGGGCCCGGAATGCACGGCCGCCGCGGCAATACCCTGGGCCACGAAGCGCGCGGCCATGAAGTCGGCATGATCGATTGACACGCAAAAGCCCAGCGCGGCCACCGAGGCGTGCTGGCGGTAACGGTCAACGACCAGCCCGGCGCGCTCATCGGTGTTGAAGCGCAGGGTGAGTTTCGCGGCGTCGTAGACGCGACGACTGTTGAGCAGATCGTCGGTGTAGGCCACCACATCGCGGATGCCGTGGTAACGGAAGGGCACCAGCCAGCCAAAGGCGATGGCCTCCAGCAGACCCACCTGATAGGCGAGATTGCCGTCGCAGAGTTCGAGGATGTCGCGGTTGTCGCCCCGGAAGGGCGTGGCGGTCAGCCCGAGCAGAAAGCGCGGCGATAGCGCCCGCAGCACGCGCTGGTAGCTGTCGGCGGCAGCATGGTGGAACTCGTCGATGACCACATAGTCGAAGCGCGCCAGCTCCGGCCGCGCGAGGTTGGCGGGCCGGGCCAGGGACTGCACCGAGGCAAAGACCACCTCGGCGTCGAGCTCGGCGCGGCCATCGGCCAGCACGCCCACGCTGCGCGCCGGGTAAACCTTCCGGAAGGTGGCCTGCGCCTGATGCAGCAGCTCCTCGCGGTGGGCAATGAAGAGCACGCGCTCGGCCTCGCGGGCATCGAAGGCGGCAAGAAAGGTCTTGCCCAGGCCGGTGGCGGCCACCACCAGCGCCTTGCGCTCGCCATCCTGGCGCAGCCGATCAAGTTCGCGCAGGGCAAGGCGCTGCACCTCACGCGGCTCGATGGGCTCGGGGCCGTACGGCGAGGGCAGATGGTCATCGACGAATGGAAGCACACCGCGCACCAGTCGGCGCTGCGCATAGCTGCGCACCCAGTCGGGCGTGAGTTCCTGCGCGGCCTCGTGGTGAAAGAGCTCCTCGAAGCGCGCAGTGAGCTCATGCATGGGCTGGCCGGCATCCACATCGAGCACGGTCCAGGTCCACTCCACCCCCTCGACGAGGCCCATGCGGCTGAGATTGGCCGAGCCGATGAAGGCCCGACCGCTGCCATCAGCACGCTCGAAGAGATAGGCCTTGGGGTGGAAGCTGCGGCGCTCATGGTGATGCACACGCACGTGCAGGCAGCCGTGCCAGCGGCACAGACGCTCGAGCGCCTGGGGCTCGGTCACCCCGAGGTAGTCGGTGGTGAGCAGGCGCACCTCCGCGCCGCGCAGCAGCGCGGCCAGGGCCGGGCCTTCAATGAGCGACAGGCCACTGTCCATCACGAAGGCCACGGCGATGCGCGCCACCGCGCAGGCCTCGAACTCGCGCTTGAGCGCATCGAGCAGTGTGGCGCTGCCGCCCACGTGAAGGCGCCGATGGGTGGGCACAGGCTGCTGAAGCACCAGCCGCTCGCTGAAGCCGCCGCGCTGGGCGCGCTTGCGCGTCACACGGTGTTCGATGTCCTGGCGGCTCAGGCCATGCTGCGCGGCAATCTCGTCGATGACGGTCTGCAGATCAGCGAGTTCGTCGAGCAGTTCAGGGGTGCGGCCAGCGCCCAGGGCGTCCAGCACCTCATGGGTTTCCTCGACGAGCTTCAGGCCAAGCAGCCGCGCCATTTCGGCAGGGCTGGCGGTGCGCACCGCCAGCGAGCGCCCTTCCGCCGCCGCGATGGCGGGGATGCGGTCGCGGATCAGTTTTTCAGGGACTCGCGGGGTCCGCACGAGCGGTCCAGTAGTCGGCCTTGTCGGGAAAGATCCAGCGCACACCACCGCGCGGGTCGGGCTGGTCGCCCGCATAGCGCGGAATCAGATGAATGTGCAGATGGCCGATCGTCTGGCCCGCCGCCGGGCCGTCATTGATGCCGATGTTGTATCCGTCGGGGTGGAATTCGGCCTCGAGGCCTGCCCGGGCCTGGTCTAGGAGGGTGAAGAGATCGGTGCGCTCTGCCGTGGTCAGGTCGAAGAAGCTGGCGATGTGGCGCCGGGGAATGACCAGGGTGTGGCCGGGGGAGACCGGGTAGGCGTCGCGCAGGGCGAGGGTCAGGGGGGTGGAGAGGAGGGCTCGGTCTGCGGAGAAGGTGCAGAAAGGGCAGGGCTGGCCAGACATGCCGAAAGGTTAAGAGAAAACTCACGCATCGGGACAAAAGACTGCGATTCGGTCACCCAGACCCGCGGCCCGCGCGCGCGCGGGGCTGCGAGCCGGCCGAGCGCGCCGTGATCCCCTACCCCACCCCTCTCCCCAGAAAATCGAACACCGCCCTCACCCGCTGATTCGTCCTGATCTCCCGATGCACCACCAGCCATAGCGGTAACGGCGGGATCCGCAGCCCGGGCAGCACCGGCACCAGATCCGGGTCAGCCTTCACGAGAAAGTCCGAGAGAAACCCGATGCCCAGCCCGGCGCGCACCGCGCCCCAGTAGGCAATCCGGTCGTCGGTGCGCAACACGAACTGCTCGCGCCGCACCGGCGTGCCGGCGGCCGCGAAGCCCTTCACGAGGGAGTCGGCCCGGTCTTCGCCCACGAGATCGTGGTGCAGCAGATCGGCGGACGTGCGGGGCGTGCCGCGCCTGCGCAGGTAGTCACGATGCGCATACGCGCCCACGCCGACCTTGCCGATGCGCCGCGCGATCAGGCTGGCCTGCCTGGGCGCCACCATGCGCAGCGCGATGTCGGCCTCGCGGCGCAGCAGGTTGGACACGGCATCGCTCGAGACCAGCTCCACCTGCACCTCGGGCAAGGCCTGGCGCATGCGCGCGAGCACCGGCGGCAGCAGCACACAGGCCACCGTCTGACTGGCGCTGATGCGCACCGTGCCCTGCAGCCCGGACTGCGCGCCCGACACCCGCCTTGCGAGCTGCAGCGCGCCCGCCTCCATCGCGCGGGCGGACTCGACCATGCCCAGCGCGGCCTCGGTCGGCAGCAAGCCGCGGCCCGTGCGCTCGAACAGCACCACGCCCAGCTGCGCCTCCAGCTCGGCAATGTGCCGGCCCAGCGTGGGCTGGCTCAGGCCCAGCGCCCGCGCGCCAGCCAGCAGGCTGCCGTGCTCCAGCGCCGCCAGGAAGGAGCGAATGAGGGTCCAGTCAAATCCGGCGGGCGCGGTGGGCAAGGGCATGGGCATGGATATTCATTTCCGAATAACTGGTGGTCTGCTTCATGGAATTGTGCAGAGCAAGACCGCTTCCGACAATGGCAGCACACCAACCCACCCCATCCGGAGCGCCCCTCATGCAACGCAGAAGCTTCATTCGCATCGCCGGCGGCGGCATCGTGCTGGCCGCCACGGCCGGCGCCGCCGGCTGCAGCAGCGAGCTGCCCGCCGACGCCACCGCCGCCTGGCGCGACGCCGGCAGCCCGGCCACCGACGTGCGCCACTGGCTGCTCAGCTACGCGATCCTGGCGCCGCACTCCCACAACCTGCAGTCATGGCTGGTGGATCTGCGCCAGCCCGGCGAGATCACCCTGCACTGCGATGACACCCGGCTTCTGCCCGAGACCGATCCGCTCTCGCGCCAGATCATGATGAGCCAGGGCACCTTCCTGGAACTGCTCGCTCTGGCCGCCCGGGAGCGCGGGCTGCGTGCCGACATCACGCTCTTTCCGCAGGGCGTGTTCGAGGGTGCGCGGCCAGACCAGCGGCCCACCGCGCGCATCCGCCTGGTGGCCGATCCGGCCATCCGCCCCGACCCGCTCTTCGCGCAGATCGTGCGCCGTCGCACCAACCGGGAGGCCTACCTGGCCCAGGCGCCCGCGCCGGCCGCGCTGCAGGCCATTGCCGACGCGGTGGCGCCCTCGGCCACCACCTTCATGGCTGGCGTGCCGCTGCGCGCGGGCTTCGCGGGGCCAGCGCAACCGGAACTGCTGGCGCAGCACCGGGCCATCGCCACGGACGCCTGGCGGATCGAGCTGCGCACCACGCGCACCGTGATGGAGTCCTATCGGTGGCTGCGCGTGGGCCCCGACGAGATCGCTCGCCATCGGGACGGCCTGTCCATCAACACGCCCCTGGTGCGCGCGCTGGCGGCCGTGGGCCTGTTCGATCGAAGCAAGGCGCCCGCACCCGACGATTCCGCCATCGGCCAGCAGATCAGCCAGTTCAACGACAAGCTCGCCACCACGCCGGCCTTCTTCTGGCTGATCACCGAGGGCAATGACCGGCGAACCCAGATCAACGCCGGCCGCGCCTGGGTGCGCGCCCAGCTCGCCGCCACCGCGCAGGGCCTGGCCATGCAGCCGCTCTCGCAGGCCCTGCAGGAGTACCCCGAGGTGGCCCGGCCCTACGCGCGCATCCACACCCTGCTGCAGGCGCCGCCGCCCCGGGCCACCGTGCAGATGTGGGCTCGCCTGGGCCACGCCCCGGCAGTGGGGCCCTCACCGAGACGGGGGGTGCAGGCGCATGTGATCGGCTGAGTGGCGAGCGGTCTTTCGCGAGTTGCGCGCATGGATGACGCAGCCGCCGCTCAGGTCATGTGCACACGGCGCCGATCTCCCCCAGCACCGGCCTCAGGTACCCCAGGAACCGCTCCGGATCCTCGCTCATGGGGAAGTGACCCAGCCCGTCCATGATGGTGGCCTTGGCACCGGGCACGCTGGCCGCCACGGCCAGGGTCTCGGCCGGGGTGCATGAGTAGTCGTACTCGCCCGTGAGCAGGTAGAGCGGGCAGCGGCGCGTGTCGATGCCCGCCACCTTGCCGCGGATGTCGCCGTCCACCTTGTAGAAATACAGGTCGCCCTTGAACACCCCGGGCCCGCCCTGCATGTAGTGCCACAGGGTTTCCCAGCGCTCGGCCTCCGGCGCCTGCGGCCCCACCAGGCCCGAGACCACGCCCGCGCACACCTCGCCGCCGTGCGCGTCGGGGTGATGCAGCCAGGTGGTGTCGTAGTACGGATCGACATGCGCGCCGGCCTGCAGGCCGATGGCCGCGCGAAAGCGCTCGGGGTGCGCGAGCGCCAGTTGCAGCACCAGCCGCCCGCCGATGGAGCAGCCCATGACCACCGGCCGCTGCAGCGCCAGCGCCTCGCACACCGCCAGCACCTGCGCCACGTAGCCCTCGGTGGTGAGCCGGTACTCCTGCTCATGCCAGCCCGCGGGCGGCGACGACTTGCCATGCCAGGGCATGTCGAACGCGATCACGCGGTAGCGCGACAGCACCTCGGGATCGTTCATCACCCCGCGCCACTGCCGGGTGTCGGCCCCCGCGGTGTGCAGGCACAGTAACGGTATGCCCTGCCCGGCCTCCTCCACATAGACGCGCTGCGGCACGCCCTCGATGTTCAGCCGAAGGTAGCGGCCGGTGATGGGCTCGAAGGCGGGATCGGGCATGGGGCGGTCCTGGGGTGAACGGCGTGCGCTACTGGCCCGGCGTCTGCTGGGCGCCTGATGCCAGCACCTCTGGCCGCCCCGCGGCCAGCACGGCCTTGAAGTAGAGCAGGTTGGCCATGAAGGGCTGCAGGTTGCCCTCGATGCCGAGCACCTTGCGCCGGCGCATGGCGAAGAGGTCATGATGGCCCGGCGCGGGCAGCGGCTGCCAGAAGGCCTGCCACTCCGCCAGCGGCGCGCGCAGCGCGAAGGTCCAGCTCGGCATCACGAAGGGGCCATGCGCCACCGATTCGATGCGCCCCTGGCGCACGGCGATGAGGTGCTGGCTGCTCTGCGCATCGAGCAGCACGGTGGCATCCACGAAGCGCCCGCGCTGCAGCAGCCAGGCATCCTGGTTGACGCGATCGGCGATGCGGCCGAGCGGGGCGATGAGGTTGGACATTCAAGGCTCCGGAATGCCGGTTGCATTGCAGCATGCAAAACTCGGCGGCGACCATGCTAGATTAGCCCGCCTGAAGTCTGGTTCAACCAGAACAACCATAAAAACGGCAGCGCCAGAGACACGCGTGCAATTCCTACAACTGGTCATCAGCGGCATCGCCCAGGGCTGCATCTACGGCCTGATCGCGCTGGGCTTCGTGCTGATCTACAAGGCCACCGAGACGGTCAGCTTCGTGCAGGGCGACCTGATGATGCTCGGTTCCTTCATCGGCCTGGGCGCCGTCACCCTGCTGGGCTTTCCGTTCTGGGTGGCGGTCATCGCCTCCATGCTCGCCATGGGCGTGTTCGGCCTGCTGGTCGAGCGGCTGGTGATCCGGCCCATCCTGGGCCAGCCGCAGTTCACCATCGTGATGCTCACCATCGGCATCGGCTACATCGTGCGCGGCCTCATCCTCATGATCCCGGCGGTGGGCACCGAGACCCACGCCCTGCCCGTGCCCTACAAGGACATGGTCTGGAACCTCGGCGAGCTGGTGGTGTCGGTGGAGCACGTGGTCATCATCGCCAGCACCGCGGTGCTGTGCGGGGTGCTCTACGCGGCGTTCCGCTACACCACGCTGGGCATCGCCATGCAGGCCTCGTCGCAGAACCAGCTCGCGGCCTACTACATGGGCATTCCGGTCAAGGCGCTCAACGGCCTGGTCTGGGCGCTGGCCGCGGGAGTGGCGGCCATTGCGGGCCTGCTGCTCGCGCCCATCACCATGGTGCACGCCAACCTCGGCCTCACCGGCCTGAAGGCATTCCCGGCGGCGGTGGTGGGCGGCTTCGGCAGCCTGCCCGGCGCCATCGTGGGCGGCCTGATCATCGGCGTGGTGGAGTCGCTCTCGGGCTTCTACCTGCCTGACGGCTTCAAGGACATCGCGCCCTACATCGTGGTGCTGATCATGCTGTGGTTCATGCCGAACGGCCTGTTCGGCGAGAAGCTGCGCAAGAAGGTCTGAACATGCGATTCCTGTTCAAGACCTCCTACGACCAGGACATCCGCCTGGCCCGGCACGAAGGCCATCGCTTCTGGTACGGCGCCCTGCTGGCGCTGCTGTGCGCCACCCCCTGGCTGCTGCCCGAGTACTGGCTGGCCCAGGTCACGCTGGTGCTCATCTTCTCGATAGCCGGCCTGGGCCTGATGCTGCTGGCCGGCTACACCGGGCAGGTATCCATCGGCCATGCCGCCTTCATGGGCGTGGGCGCCTACACCCAGGGCGTGCTCACCGGCATGGGCGTGCCCTTTCCGCTGGCCCTGATCGCGGCCATCGTGGTCTCGGCCGGCGTGGGGGTGGTGGTGGGCGTGCCGGCGCTGCGGGTCAAGGGCATCTACCTGGGCATCGCCACGCTGGCCTTCGGCTTCATCGTCGAGGAAGTCTTCGCGCGCTGGGAACCGGTCACCGGCGGCAATGCCGGCATGCACCTGAAGGCGCCCGACTTCTTCGGCATCAAGTTCGAGAGCAAGGAGTCCTTCTACTACCTGTGCCTGGCCATCTGCGTGGCGGTCACCATCGGCGTGCTCAATCTGCTGCGCTCGCCCACCGGCCGTGCCTTCGTGGCCATCCGAGACTCCGAGATCTCGGCCCAGAGCATGGGCATCCAGCTCGCCTGGTTCAAGGGCCTGGCGTTCGCCATCTCGGCTGCCATGGCCGGCATCTCTGGCGCGCTCTACGCCCACAACATCCGTTTCATCACCCCAGACCAGTTCAGCCTGCTGCAGTCGGTTGAACTGCTGCTGCTGGTGGTGGTGGGCGGTCTGGGCTTCGTGCACGGCGCCTTCCTGGGCGCCATCTTCGTCATCACCCTGCCGCAGCTGATCGCGGTGTCCAAGGACTTCCTGCCGCCCGAGATCGGCCAGGCCGCTGGCCTGCAGGCGGTGGTGTACGGCCTGGTGCTGGTGCTGATCGTGCTCTTCGAGCCCATGGGCCTGTATGGCCGCTGGCTCAAGGTGCGCACCTGGTTCCAGCTCTTCCCCTTCTACCGCAAGGGCATGTTCAAGCGGCAGAAGAGCTTCACCAAGTCGGAGCGGCTGAAATGAGCGCGGCGCAGGCATCCCCGGCCACGGGCCCGCTGCTGTCGGCCCGCGACCTGCAGGTGCGCTTCGGCGGCGTGCTGGCGGTCAACGGCGTGAGCTTCGACGTGCAGCGCGGCGAGGTCTTCACGCTCATCGGGCCCAACGGCGCGGGCAAGACCACGGTCTTCAACCTGATCAGCCGCATCTACACCCCCACCGCCGGCAGCATCCAGTTCGACGGCCAGCCGCTCACCAGCCTGCCGGCCCATGCGATCGCCAACCTGGGCATCGCCCGCACCTTCCAGAACATCGAGCTCTTCGAGTACGCCACGGTGCTGCAGAACCTGCTCATCGGCCATCACGTGCATCGCAGCACCGGCTTCTGGCAGGAACTCTTCTTCACGCAGTCGGTGCGCCGCGCCGAGATGCAGGCCCGCGAGGCGGTCGAGCGGGTCATCGAGTTCCTTGATCTGCAGCACCACCGGGATTCACTCGTGGCCGGCCTGCCCTACGGCGTGCGCAAGGTGGTGGAGCTGGCCCGCGCGCTGTGCACCCAGCCCAAGCTGCTGCTGCTCGATGAGCCCTCCTCCGGCCTGAATGTCGAGGAGACCGACGACATGGCCTTCTGGATCCAGGACATCCGCAACGAGCTCGGCATCACCGTGCTGATGGTCGAGCACGACATGTCGCTGGTCTCGCGGGTGTCCGATCGCGTGCTGGCCATGAACCAGGGCGAGACACTCGCCCTGGGCTCGCCCGCCCAGGTGCAGTCAGACCCGGCGGTGATCGAGGCCTACCTCGGCTCGATGGAAGACATGTCCTCGCTGCGCAGGCCCGCCCCATGAGCGCCGCCGCCCCCACGTCCAGCACTGCCGCCGCCAGCGCCGCGGCGGCCACCGGCCCCGCCGGCCAGGCCGTCCTGCGGCTGGCCAATGTCGAGAGCGCCTACGGCCCCATCCGCGCCATCCGCGGCGTGAGCCTGGAGGTCATCCGCGGCCAGATCGCCACCGTGCTCGGCTCCAACGGCGCGGGCAAGACGACCATTCTCAAGACCATCTCCGGCATCATCGATCCGCGCCGGGGCAGCGTCGAGTTCAACGGCCAGGACATCACCGCGCAGGACCCCGCCCACATCGTGCGGCTGGGCCTCTCGCACGTGCCCGAGGGCCGCGAGGTGTTCCCGCTGCTGTCGGTGCGCGACAACCTCCTGATGGGCGCCTACACCCGCAAGGACCGCGACGCCGCCGCGCGTGACCTCGAGACCGTCTATCGCTACTTCCCCATCCTGCAGGAGCGCGCCGCGCAGAACGCGGGCCTGCTCTCGGGCGGGCAGCAGCAGATGCTGGCCATCTCGCGCGCGATCATGGCCGCGCCCGAACTCATCCTGCTTGACGAGCCCAGCCTGGGCCTGTCGCCGCGGCTCACCAAGGAGATCTTCGAGATCGTGGTGCGCATCAATCGCGAGCGCGGCACCTCCATCCTGCTGGTCGAGCAGAACGCCAACATGGCGCTCAATGCCGCCGACTTCGGCTATGTGCTCGAGAACGGCCGCATCGTCATGCAGGACAGCTGCGCGGTGCTGCGCGAGAAGGACGACATCAAGGAGTTCTATCTCGGCATGAAGGAAACCGGCGTCCGCGGCGAGCGCCGCTGGAAGAAGAAGAAGACCTGGCGATGAGCAACGCCCCCGACCCGCACCGCATCGTCACCGGCGACCAGATCGGCTGGCAGCCCGAGCCGATCGACTTCGACACCCTGCCGGCGCTCTTCTGGAAGCGCGTCGCCGAACTCGGCGACAAGCCCATGATGCGCCAGAAGGATCTGGGCATCTGGCGGGCCTACAGCTGGCGCGAGGTGGGCACCGTGGTGTCCGAGATCGGCGCCGGCCTGGTCAGCCTGGGCTTTGCGCCCGGCGAGGTAGCCTCGGTGCTGGCCAACACCTCGCGCGAGTGGGTCTGGGCCGATCTGGCGGTGCTCTCGGTGGGCGGGGTGTGCAACGGCATCTACCCCACCGACGCCGCGCCGCAGGTGCAGTACCTCTGCGCGGACTCCGCCAGCGTCTACCTGTTCGTCGAGAACGACGAGCAACTCGACAAGGCGCTCGAGGTTCGCGACCAGCTGCCCGGGCTGCGCAAGCTGATCGTCTTCAACATGGAAGGCCTGGCCAGGCTCGACGACCCGCAGGTGATCAGCCTTGATGCGCTGCGCGCCCTCGGCCGCGAGCGCCTGCAGGCCGAGCCCGGGCTGATCGCCCAACGCGGCGCCAGCCGCAGCAGCGCTGACGTGGCCATCCTGGTCTACACCTCGGGCACCACCGGCCGGCCCAAGGGCGCGATGATCACCCATCGCAATGTCTGCTCGGTGCTGGCCGGCCTCTCGAGCAGCGCCTTCGAGGGCGTGCGCGAGGGCGACGAGCGCATCGCCTTCCTGCCGCTCTGCCACGTGGCCGAGCGCATGATCGGCGAGTACGTGCCCATCATGCGGCGCTCGGTGGTCAACTTCGTCGAGAACCCCGAGACGGTGTTCGAGAACCTGCGCGAGATCCAGCCGCATGTGTTCTTCGCCGTGCCGCGGGTCTGGGAGAAGATCTACTCGCAGGTGATGATCAGCCTGAGCGAGGCCGGCAAGCTGCAGCAGGCCGCCTATGCTTGGGCCCTGGGCGTGGGCGATGCCCTGGCCCGGTGCCGCGCCGAGGGCCGCCAGCCCGGCGCCTGGCTGGCGCTGCGCGGCGCGATCGCGCAGTGGGCGGTGCTCAACAACGTGCGCCGCATGACCGGCCTGAGCCGCGTGGAGCTCGGGCTCACCGGCGCCGCGCCGATCTCGGCCGAGCTGATCCGCTGGTACTTCAAGCTGGGCATTCCGCTGCGCGAGGCCTGGGGCATGACCGAGACCTGCGGCGGCGGCAGCATCAACCCGCGTCGCGCGGTGCGCCCGGGCAGCATCGGCAAGCCCGGCCCCGGCATCGAGATGCGCATCGCGCAGGGCACCGGCGAGATCCTGCTGCGCGGGCCCAACGTCATCAAGGGCTACCTGAACCAGCCCGAGAAGACCGCCGAGACCATCGACGCCGAGGGCTGGCTGTACACCGGCGACGTGGGCCGCGTGGATGACGACGGCTACTTCTACATCACCGACCGGATGAAGGACATCATCATCACCGCCGGTGGCAAGAACATCACCCCCAGCGAGTGGGAGAACGAGCTGAAGTTCTCGCCCTACGTGACCGACGCGGTGGTGATCGGCGACAAGCGCGCCTACCTCACCGCGCTCATCATGATCGACCAGGAGAACGTCGAGAAGTTCGCGCAGGACCACGACGTGCCCTTCTCCAACTACGCCAGCCTCACCCGCGCGCCTGAAGTGCACGCGCTGGTGCAGCGCGAGATCGACCGCGTCAACGCGAAGTTCGCGCGGGTGGAGCAGGTCAAGCAGTTCCGGCTGCTCGAGAACCAGCTCACGCCCGAGGACGAGGAGCTCACGCCCACCATGAAGCTCAAGCGCAACCTGGTGCAGAAGAAATACGCCGCGCTGATCGAGAGCATGTACGCGAGCGGATCCAACCCGTAGAACCGATCGGGCCACCGATCGCAGCCCCACCACAGGAGACCATGATGAAACTGGTGAAGACAGCCGCCCTGAGCCTGAGCGTTATCGCCCTGGCCGTGGCCAGCGGCAGCGCCGCCGCCCAGCAGCAGGGCGTGACCAAGACCGAGATCCTCGTCGGCTCGATCCTCGACATCTCCGGCCCCATCGCCGCGCTGGGCAAGCAGACCCGCAACGGCATGCAGCTGCGCGTGGACGAGATCAACGAGCAGGGCGGCATCAACGGCCGCAAGATCAAGCTGATGGTGGAAGACGACGGCTACGACCCCAAGAAGGCCGTGCTCGCCGCCCAGAAGCTGGTCAACCAGGACAAGGTCTTCATCGTGGCCGGCCACACCGGCACCGCGCAGAACAACGCGGCCATGCCGATCCAGTTCGAGAAGGGCGTGATCAACTTCCTGCCGGTGACCTCGGCGCGGGAGATGTACGAGCCCTTCCACAAGCTGAAGTTCTCGTTCGCGGCCACCTACTTCGACCAGATGCGCGCCGGCCTGCCCGAGATCATGAAGCGCAAGAACTACGCCAAGCCCTGCATCATCTACCAGGACGACGAGTTCGGCCTGGAGGTGTTCCGCGGCGCCGATGACTCGCTCAAGGCCATGGGCAAGACCTGGGCCGAGAAGACCACCTACAAGCGCGGCGCCACCGACTTCTCGTCGCAGGTGGCGCGCATGAAGGGCGCGGGCTGCGACCTGGTGGTGATGGGCACCATCCTGCGCGAGACCATCGGCACCATGGGCGAGGCCCGCAAGACCGGCTTCTCGCCGGACTTCTTCGGCTCGGCCGCGGTCTACAACGACCTGGTGCAC
Organism: Burkholderiales bacterium; assembly: GCA_037146935.1. Classification (GTDB taxonomy): domain Bacteria; phylum Pseudomonadota; class Gammaproteobacteria; order Burkholderiales; family Burkholderiaceae_E; genus Quisquiliibacterium. Next base: position 67,334 of record JBAWWD010000007.1, on the reverse strand, counting down.
AAGCTCGGCGGCAAGGTGGTCGATGGCCTCTATGCCATGCACACCACCGCGCAACCCTATGCCGATACCACCGATGACAAGATCCGCTTCTGGTCGGCCAAGTACAAGACCAAGTTCAACGAGGATCCTACGGTGTTCTCGGCCTACGGCTACTCGATCATCGACATCTTCGCGATCGCGGCGCGCGTGGCCGGGCCCAACCTGACCACCGACACCTTCATCAAGGCCATGGAGACCCACGCCTTCCCCGGCGACATGCACGGCATGCCGCCGCTGAAGTTCTCCACCACCAAGCGCCTGGGCAACGAGAAGAGCCGCATGGCGCAGATCCAGAATGGCCGCTGGGTGACCGTCACCGAGTACCTGCCGGTGCCGGCCGCGGGCAAGTAAACCGCCCCTGTCAGGCCAAAGGCCGCCGCTGCCCTGTCGGGCGGCGGCGGCCTTTTCGTTTGGAGCGCCGGCCGTTGGAGGCGCCGGCCGTTGGAGGCGCGGGCCGTTGGGGGCGCGGGCCGTTGGGGGCGCGGGCCGCTTGGGGCGCGGGTCTAGTAGTGCGGCGGCAGCTCGTCGCGCAGGCTGGGCTGGCGCCCGGCCTCCAGGCCGGCGAGCTGCTCGCGCAGGCGGATCACCTCGCGGGTGAGCGCCTCGAGCTGCTGCTGCTGCCGGGCCACGATGCCGTTGAGCTCCTCGAGGAGATCCTCGGCGAAGCTGGCCTTCACCTCCAGATCCATGAGGCGCTCATCGGCACCGCGCTGCCCGCTCATGCCAGCCTGACGCCCGGCAGGTCGATCGGGCGATAGTAGGGCCGCTCGCCCAGCGCATCCACCCGCGACCAGAAGGCCTCGCCGGCGGCCAGCCCCCGGCCGTCCTTGGGCGCGGACTGCCGCCACATCGCCCAGGAATCGGGGTGCAGCCGCACGGCCTGCGCGAACTGCGCCAGGGCCTCGTCCTCATGGCCCAAACGCCGCAGGTGCAGGCCCAGGCGGAAGTGGGCATGGGCCTGGGCCACCTCGGGCTGCGGGCGGTCCACCTTGCGGGCTGCATCGCCTGGCGAGAGCGCGTGCTCACTTGCCGCGCCGTTGAGCACCCAGTCGCGCAGCGCCTGCTGGTAGACCCCGCGCACCCGGGCGCGCTCGGCCAGCACCGCCTCGGGCACGGTGAAGGTGGTGCGGTCCATGGCCCGGAAGCCGTCGGTGGCGCCCGCGCTCTCGGGCGGGCGCACGATGCGCCCGGTCTCGTCGATCCAGACCGCCTCGGGCACGTTCACCAGGTTGTAGAGCTCGGCCACCCGATGGTCACGGTCGATGAGGCAGGGATAGGTCGGCTTGGCCGCCGCCACCCAGGGCGCAGCCGCCTCCGGCTGGTCGAGCGCCACGGCCAGCACCATGAAGCCCCGGGACTGAAGTTCCTCGAACAGTGCCTGCCACACGGACAGGTCGGTTCGGCAACCTCACCAGGAGGCCCAGGTGGCCAGGAAGACCTTGCGGCCGCGGTGATCGGAGAGCCGGTGCATGCGCCCGTCGAGATCGGGCAAGGCGAAGTCCGGCGCCTGCAGGCTGGCCAGGGCCTGGCCACGCTCGCTGGCGCCGGTGCCCAGCACCCAGTGCGCGCCGGTGGCGCTGGCCGCGAGCGGCTGGCCGAGATGCCGCCACATGCCGGCGAGGTCGAGGTGGTCTTCGCGCACCAGGGCATCGGCCTGGGCCCGCGGCACCGGAATGCAGGTGTCGTCGCGGCACAGGCCCTCGGGCTTCCAGTCCCAGCCGGTGGCCTGCGCGATCTCGTCGCGACTGAGCCACAGCGACTGCGCATCGGGCGAGGCCCCGGGCAGCTCGGTGCAGCGATCTTCATGAAGCACGGTGATCAAGCGGTGTTCTCCGGTCAGGGGTTGCGGGTGCCGGCCAGCCAGTCGGCCAGCGGCAGGGTGAAGTTCATGTTGGCGCGCATCATCAGCCGCGGGTCATGGTGCGCGAGGTGGTGCCGGCGCATGGCCGCGATGCCGGGCACCCGCGCCAGCACCGCGCCCTCGGGCAGGTGGGCGCACAGGTGCATGAATTCGAACACCAGGTAGATGCCCACCCAGGCCGCCAGCGCCACCAGCGCGGCGTTGGCCGAGGCCACCAGCCCGATGAGCAGCACCGCCGGCAGCGCCAGCGCGGTGAGCAGCACGATGGCGAACCACGGGAAGAAGACGATCTTGAGGTCTCGGCTGTCGCGCAGCGCGCCGGCCTGGCGGGTGAAGAAGCGGTGATGGGTGAGGGTGTGCCGGGCGTAGAGCGCGCGGCCCAGCGGGCCGCGCCCGGGCCGGTGCAAGGCACGGTGGCCGAGCCACTCGAGGCCGTTCCAGACCAGCACCACCGGCAGCGCGACCGCCCACTCCCAGCCGCGCACCGGGCCCTGCAGCAGCGCGAGCGCGCCACCGATCAGCACCACGCCGATGCCCAGGATGGTGAGGCCGTGACGGATGCCGCTGTACCCGGCCGGCACGGCCCGACGGAATTCGTTGCGGAAGTCTTCGGTGCTGGCGTCCGGACTCATGGCCGCAGTATGGCGGCTCAGCCCGCGCCGAACCAGCGCCGCAGTCTGGCCCAGATCAGGGCGAAGAGGCCTGGCGCCTGGGCGCTGTCAGCGGGCAGCTCGGGCAGGGCGGTGGATCCGTCACGCGCGGCCAGCGCGGCCTGCTCGAGGTTGCGGCCGAAGCGGCGCGACAGCTCGTTCACGTAATCGGCCACCAGCCCGCTGCGCGAGAACTGCGCCAGCGGCCCGGCCAGCTGGAAGGACAGGTTCAGCGCAAGGCGGCAGGCGCCCTCGCCCTCGGGCAGCACCTGGTAGTTGAGCCGTGCCTGCACGCGCGTGCCGCTGAAGCGGTCGGTGCCCTCGGCGTGCATGCGGCCGGTGCGTGAATCGGCCTGCAGGAAGAGCTCGGCGCGCATCGCGAAGGCGGCGGTGATCGGCCCGAAGCGGATGTCGATCTCGCCCTGGGCGCGTTCGCCGTCATGGCGCAGCACCCGCGCGCCAGGCAGGCAGCGCGCCACCAGGGGAAGATCCTGCAGACGTTGCCAGACGAGCTCGGGCGACACCGGCAGCGCGATCGACTGCGACACCGCGATCCAGTCGCCGTGCTCGGGCAGGACGATGGGCGCCCAGTCGGGGAAGGCGGTGGCGGTGGCGGTGGCGGTGGCGGCCGTGGCAGTCGTGGTGCTGGCAGCGGCTCCAGCAGACCCCGCGGCCGCAGTCGCGCCGCCGGCTGCCGCGCTGGCGCCGAGCGCGCCGGGCAGCACGCTGGCCTGGCCCGCGCCGTGACCCAGACCCGCGGCCGGCGCGGGCTGGGCGGCCGGCATGGCCAGCTCGCCATTGGCCTTGGCCTGCAGCACCGAGCCGATCGCCTCGACGATGCCCACGTACCCGGTGCAGCGGCAGATGTTGCCGGCAAGCTCGTTGCGCACGCGCTGGGTATCGGGCCCCGGCAGGCGCAGCACGATATCGCGCGCAGTGCACAGCATGCCGGGCGTGCAGTAGCCGCACTGCAGCGCGTGATGCTCGTGGAAGGCGCGGCGCAGCGCCGCCATGACGGGGTCTTCGCCGTAGCCCTCGATGGTGGTGACCTCGGCATCCTCGCAGGCCACCGCGAAGGTGATGCACGAGCGCTGCGGCATGCCGTCGATGAGCACCGTGCAGGCGCCGCACACCCCGTGCTCGCAGGACAGGTGGGTGCCGGTGAGGCCGAGCTCCTTGCGAAGGAAGTCGCCAAGGTGGGTGCGCGGCTCGCAGACCCGCTGCACGCGCTCGCCGTTGACGCTGAGCTGGACGAGCTGGGTGATCATGGCTGGCGGGCGTTCATCTGGGCGAGTGCACGGGTGAGGGCCACCGCGTGCTGGTGGATGAAGACCGCATCAGCGCCTGGGCAGGCCTGCGTGACCGCGGCCGAGAACAGCGCATGCGGGTCGGACTGCTGTGCCGCGGCCTGCAGCAGGCCGGGCGCATCGGGGAGCAGGGCCGGGCGAGTCTCGATGGCGCCGACCAGGACGCGACAGTGACCGATGCCGGGATCGATCACCACCACGCCGATCGCGTCGGCGAACTCGCCAACCTTCGGGCAGAGCTTGTGATAACCCCAGCGCAGACCGGGGCCGAAGGCCGGCAGCTCGATGGCCACGAGCACCTCGCCGGGCTGGAGCGCGGTGGCATAGCCCGCGACGATGAAGTCCTCCAGGGGCAGGCGACGCGCGCCCTGCGGGCCCTCGAGGCACACGGTGGCGCCCAGGGCCATGAGCGCATTGACCCAGTCTGCCGCCGGGTCTGCGTGGCACAGGCTGCCGCCCACCGTGCCGCGATTGCGCACCGCGCGATAGGCGATGCCGCGAGCCACCGAGGGCAGCATGCCGCCGGTGGTGTCGGGCACCAGGCCATCCTCGATCTCGGCGTGCGTGACCGCCGCGCCCAGCCGCAGCACGCCGGCCTGCACCGTGGCGCCGCGCAGTTCGGGCAGACGGCGCAGGTCTATCAGCGCATCCGGGCGAGCCAGGCGCAGGTTGAGCATGGGGCCCAGCGACTGCCCACCGCCCACGGCGCTGCTGCCCTGGGCCTGCAGCGCCTGCAGGGCCGCGGGCAGGTCAGCGGGCCGCTGCCAGGCGAAGGGAGCGGCCTTCATGCGCCACCTCCGGCGGCCGCGCGCCGCGCCAGCAGACCGCCGAGCAGGCGGCGCGGCGTGAGCGGCGTCTCGGCGAACTCGACGCCGAACTCGGCGAGCGCCGCGTTGACCGCGTTGAGGATGGCCGCCGGCGGCGCGATGGCGCCGCCCTCGCCCACCCCCTTGATGCCGTGGCGGGTATGCGGCGAGGGCGTCTCGGTGTGGTCGATGCGGATGGTGGGCATCTCGGCCGCGCCCGGCAGGAGATAGTCGGCGTAGGTGGATGCCAGCGGCTGCGCAGAACGGTCGTAGGGCATTTCCTCGAAGAGCGCCGTGCCGATGCCCTGGACCGCGCCGCCGATGGTCTGGCCCTCGACGATCATGGGATTGACCAGCGTGCCGCAGTCTTCGCAGATGGCGTAGTCGAGCAGGCGGACCTGGCCGCTGCCGGGATCGACCTCGACCAGCGCGCCATGGCTGGCGAAGCTGAACACGCCGGTGTCGACCGCCGGCTTGTAGCTCTCGGTGACCTCGAGGCCGCCGGTATGCATCTCGCGCGGCAGGCGCTCGGGCCGGTGGTACCAGGCCTCGCCGATCTGCTGCCAGCCGACCTCGCCCGCGCTGCCCACGAAGCGGCCGCCCGCCAGGCGAACCGAATCGGGCCCGCCCGCCCCCAGGTGCGCGGCCAGCGGACGCACCCGCGCCACCAGCGCCTCGCAGGCCTTGGACACCGCGCCGCCCGCCATGACGATGGAGCGCGAGGCATAGGTGCCGGTGGAGAACGGGGTCTCGTTGGTGTCGCCGTGGGTGACCACGATGCGCTCGAGCGGCAGCCCGGTGATCTCGCTGGCCACCTGGGCGAGGGTGGTTTCCATGCCCTGACCGTGCGAGTGCACGCCCACTTTGACTTCGAGCGTGCCATCGGCGGCCAGGCGCACCGTGGCGCCGTCATAGCCCGGCACGATAGGCAGGCCCCAGGACGCGAACACCGAGGTGCCGTGCGCCGACTGCTCGGTGTAGGTGGCAAAGCCCAGGCCGAGAAAGCGGCCCTGCGCGCGCGCCGCCGCCTGACGCTGCGCGAAGCCGGCGTGGTCGAGCATGGCCATGACCCGGTGCAGGCTGGACGGGTAGTCGCCGGAATCGAAGGCCTTGCCGGCGATGTTGGTGAAGGGCATGTCGGCCCCGCGCACCAGGTTCTCGAGGCGCACCGCGCAGGGATCGCGACCGACGGTGCGGGCGATGGCGTCGATCATGAGCTCCATGGCGAAGGCCACGCCCGGCCGCGCCACGCCCCGGTAGGGCGAGAAGGGCGGCTTGCTGGTGGCCACCCCGTAGACATGGCAGCGGTACTTCTCCATGCGGTAGGGGCCGGGCAGGTTGCCGATGATCTGGCCGGTTTCAAGGCAGGCGGTGAACGGCCACACCGAGTAGGCGCCGCTGTCGACATGCACCTCGGCATCGAGCCCGAGCAGGCGGCCGCGCTCGTCCACGTAAGCCGACATGCGGTAGTGGTGCTCGCGGCAGTTGGTGCCGGCCACGAGGTGCTCGCGGCGGTCTTCGATCCAGCGCACCGGGCGGCGCAGCCTGAGCGCGAGCCAGGCCACCGCCACCTCTTCGGGCATGAGGTTGCACTTGTAGCCGAAGCCGCCACCGACATCGGGCGCGATCACGCGCAGGCTGGCCAGCTCCAGGCCCAGGCACTGCGCCAGGCCCGAGCGGATCATGTGCGGCACCTGGGTGGACGAATACACCACCAGCTGCGAGCGCTGGTCATCCCAGTAGGCGAGCACCGCCTTGCCCTCCATGGGCGACATGCTCTGGCGCGCCATGCGGAACTCGCGGGTGACCACATGGGCCGCGCGCTGCGCGACCTCGCTCAGGTCTTCTTCGCGCTTGAGATGGATGAACAGGTTGTCGCGCCAGTGCTCATGCACCCGCACGGCCGAGGCGCGGGCAGTGGCGGCATCGGGCAGCGGCGTGAGGGGTTCGATGTCGGGCTGCACCGTGGCGGCGAGGTCTTCGGCCTGGGCGCGCGTGGGCGCCACGCACACCGCCAGCGGCTCGCCCACGAAGCGCACCTTGTCCTGCGCGAGCACCGGGTAGTCGGAGACCTGGTAGCCGGGCAACGAGGACTGCGCGGTGATGGGCCTGACCGACTCGGCAAGATGGGCAGCGGTGAAGATGCGCCCCTCGGACCCGGCCGGCAGGCCGACGCCGCGCAGGCGGCCGTGCGCCAGCGGGCTGCGCACGAAGGCCGCCTCGAGCAGGCGCGGAAAGACCAGGTCATCGATGAAGCGACCGCGGCCGTGCAGATGGCGCTCGTCTTCCTTGCGCAGCACGCGCGCGCCGATGCCCGTGGCAGAGGAACTCATGAGGCGCTCCGGCCGAAGAGGAGGGAAAAGCAGCGGGGCCGCGACCGCGCCCGCGATGGGGCCCGGCCGCGGCGCGACGCTCAGCGCGCCGCCGACACCCCGTAACGATAGCCGTCCAGGGTGTTCTCGGCCACCCGGAACCAGAGGTTCTGCTCATCGCGGAACCGGCGCCAGGAGGTGAGCATCTTGGCGAACTGGGGGTTCTTCTCGGCGATCTCGTTGAAGGTTTCCTCGGTGGCCTTGTAGCAGGCATCCATCACCGGGCGCGGGAAGGCACGCAACTGCGTGCCGCTGCCCACCAGGCGCTTGAGCGCCTCGGGGTTCTTGGTGTCGTAGTGGGCGATCATGGCCGCCATCTGCTCGGTGCTGGCGGCCTCGAGCATTTCCTGGTGGGTCTTGGAGAGCGCCTCCCAGGCCTTGGTGCTGACCAGCAGGGTGATCTGGGCGCTGCCCTCCCACCAGCCCGGGTAGTAGTAGAAGCGGGCCACCTTGTTCAGGCCGAGCTTCTCGTCATCATGGGGGCCCACCCACTCGGCGGCATCGATGGTGCCCTTCTCGAGCGCGGAGTAGATCTCGCCGCCGGGGATCTGCTGCGGCACCACGCCGAGCTTGGCCATGATGGTGCCGCCCAGGCCGCCGATGCGGAACTTCAGGCCCTTGAGGTCTTCGACGGTCTTGATCTCCTTGCGGTACCAGCCGCCCATCTGCACGCCGACGTTGCCGCAGGGGATGGGCACGATGTTGTACGGCTTGTAGAGCTCGCGCAGCAGCTCGAGCCCGCCGCCATAGAGCATCCAGGCGTTCTGCTGGCGCGCGTTCAGGCCGAAGGCAAGCCCGGCGTCGAAGGCCAGCGCCTGGTTCTTGCCGACGAAGAAGGAGGAGAACACATGGCCGCACTCGACCGTGCCGGCCGAGACGGCATCGAAGATCTGGCCGGCGGGCACGATCTCGCCGGCGGCGTGGGCGCGCAGATCGAACGCACCGCCCGACATGGCCGAGACCCGACGCGCGAGGGCGTCAGCCGAACCGTAGATGGTGTCGAGGCTCTTGGGCCAGGCGGTCTGCATGCGCCAGCGGGTGGCGGCCTGCGCGTGAACCGTGGAAGAAACCGCCAGCGACGCGGCCGTGCCGGCCGCCGCCTTGCCTAGAAATCCTCTTCGCTGCATGAGTGCGCCCCAGTAAGTGGTGGAGGGAAAACGTCGGAAGACCAGCCAGCCCCGGCGCGGGCCCGCTGCGAGCCGCCCCCGGACAGCGCGAGCCTTGACAGGATGTCGGCCCGCGTGGAACCATGGTTTGCATGCAAACAATAGGCGCGGCCCGCAGGCTTGTCAACAAACCGGAGGCCACCTCCCGCAGGGCCGGCACGCGTGATCGCGGCATCTGGGATCGGCCGGGTTTCCTGGTGCGCCGGCTGCATCAGATCCACGTGGCGATGTTCCTGGAGCAGGTGGCCGAGGGCGATGTCACGCCCATCCAGTACGGGCTGCTGAGCATCCTGTCGATGAACCCCGGCATCGACCAGTTCACCCTCGGTGAGGAGCTCGGCCTGGACGCCGCCAATGTCACCGGCATCCTCAAGCGCCTGGAGGCGCGCGGCTGGGTGCAGCGCGTGGTCGATGCCGACAACCGGCGCCGCAAGCTGTGCCTGGTCACGCCGCGCGGCGAGGCCTTCCTCAAGGCCCACCACCCGCAGATGCAGCAATCGCAGCGCAAGCTGCTCGCGCCGCTCTCGGCGGCCGAGCGCGAGCAGTTCATCGCGCTGCTCACCCGGCTGGTGGAAGGCAACAACGACAGCGGCCGCACCGCGCTGCGCCCCGGCGGCAAGGCGTTCGGCACCGCCGACTGAGCGCCCCGTTCAACCCGCGCCGGTGACCCGCGAGGGCCATCGGCCATGACCCGATCACCGACACCCAAGGCACCGGAGACTGTTCAGATGGCCGACCTCAAGCTCGATTTCTGCGGCGTGAAGTTCAAGCACCCGATCATCATCGCCTCGCTGGAGACCACCAACAGCCCCGAGGTGATCCGCGAGTGCGTCGATGCCGGCGCCGCCGGCATGATCGTCAAGACCCTCACCGACATCGAGGACATGGCGCGCCTCACCGAGAACTCCAAGTACGCCATCCTCAACGAGAAGAACGAGCTCATCCGGGGCAAGGTCAACAAGAACTTCATCTTCTACAGCCGCTCGGGCTATTCCAGCACCGGCTTTCGCGAGTGGGTGCCGCACCTCATCGAGCTCAACAAGTACGCCCAGGACCATGGCTCGCACCTGATCGGCAGCGCCGGCGGCAAGACCGTGCAGAGCTGGGTGGACATCTGCCGCACCATCGAAGACTGCGGCCTGCCCATGGTGGAACTCAACTTCGGCTGCCCGCACCCGGCCATGATGCCCGGCGTGCACGGCGGCTCGATGATCGGCCAGGAGCCCGAGGTGGCGCGCGAGGTCACCGCGCGGGTGTGCGAGGCGGTCAAGATCCCGGTGGTCATCAAGCTCACGCCCGACCAGTCTCGCGTGATGGAGGTGGCCCGCGCGGTGAAGGAGGCCGGCGCGGCCGGGGTCACCGCCACCAACCGCTACACCGGCTTCTCGGTGGACATCGAGACCGGTGAGCCGCGGCTGGGCGGGCCCGCCGGCATCGGCGGGGTGTGGGCCAAGCCGCTGTCGCTGCGCTGGGTGCACCGCATCTACAACGAGCTGGGCATGCCCATCACCGGCTCCAACGGCATCTACGACCACCGCGACGTGGTGGAGTTCATCATGACCGGCGCGCCGCTGGTGCAGGTGGGCTCCATCCTGATGCTCAAGGGCATCAAGTACCTGCCGCACATCATCTCGGGCCTGGAGGAGTTCATGGACAGCCATGGCTACCCCGACATCGCCTCGATGACCGGCATCGCCTCGCGCCGCGCGGTCAAGGACTATGGCGACCAGTTCCGCAAGCCGCGCATGCACAGCGAGATCAAGCAGGAGGCGTGCAAGAACCCGAGCTGCACCATCTGCATCCAGACCTGCTTCTATGACGCGCTGGCGCAGGGCCCGGGCAAGGTGGCGTCGCTGCACGACAACTGCATCGGCTGCGAGATGTGCACCCAGACCTGCCCCTTCGGCGCCACCAGCATGCACACCACCACCGACGCAGACCGCGAACGCGAGACCTTCTTCCAGATCCCTGACGGCGTGTTCGAGATCGGCAAGTTCGCCAAGGGCTTCGATCGCGGCATCAAGCTGGCCCGGGTGAAGGGATGAGCATGGCAGCCCCGCAGAGCGCGCCGGGCGCGGTGCGCTACCGCTTCGCCTTCGACATCGGCGGCACCTTCACCGACCTGGTGCTGCTGGGCAGCGACGGCTCGGTGCTCACCGCCAAGGTGCTCAGCGATCAGGTCGACGTGGTCGGCCCCATCCGCGCCGGTCTGGCCCGGCTGCTCGCGCAGCACGGCATCGGCATCGGCCAGGTGAGCGAGGTGGTGGTGGGCGCCACCACCGCGGTGACCAATCTGGTGATCGAGCGCAAGGGCGCGCGCACCGGCCTGATCGCCACCGCCGGCTTTCGCGACGTGATCGAGATCGCCCGCGAGCTGCGCTACGACCTCTATGACCTCACCGCGCCCGGCCCCGATCCGGTGATCCCGCGCGAGCTGCGCGTGGAGGTGGCCGAGCGCCTGGACGCCGCCGGCGACGTGGTGCAGCCCCTGGACGAGGCCGACGCCGAGCGCGCCGTGCGCGAACTGGTGGCCGGCGGCGCGCAGGCCATCGCGGTGTGCCTGCTGCACAGCTTCACCAACCCCGATCACGAGCAGCGGATCAAGGCGGTGGCCCGGCGCGTGGCGCCCGGGCTGCCGGTGTCGCTCTCGAGCGAGGTGCTGGGCGAGCTGCGCGAGTACGAGCGCACCGTGGCCACCGTGCTCAACGCCTACGTCATGCCGATGGTCGGCGGCTACCTGGGCACCATCGAGGACGGCCTGCGCGCCATGGGCCTGCAGGCCACGCTGCGCATCATGCAGTCCAACGGCGGGGTGATCTCGCGCGAGTTCGGCGAGCGCATGCCCATCCGCATGCTCGAATCGGGCCCGGCCGCCGGCGCGCTCGGCGCGGCCCATGCGGCCCGCCAGGCGAGCGTGGCCGACGTGCTGGCCTTCGACATGGGCGGCACCACGGCCAAGGCCTGTCTGGTCACCGACGGCACGCCCTCGGTGACCAATGACTTCGAGGCCGCGCGCCTGCAGCGCTTCAAGAAGGGCAGCGGCCTGCCGGTGCGCCTGCCCACCGTGGACCTGATCGAGATCGGCGCGGGCGGCGGCAGCATCGCGCATGTGGACGCCACCGGCCTGCTCAAGGTGGGCCCGCACAGCGCCGGCTCCAAGCCCGGCCCGGCCTGCTACGGCCTGGGCGGCACCCGGCCCACGGTCACCGATGCCGCCCTGCTGATGGGCTATCTCGACCCCACCGGCAACCTGAGTGGCGCGGTGCAGATCCGCCCCGATCTCGCCGAGCGCGCGGTGGCCGAGCACATCGCCCAGCCGCTGGGCCTGAGCGTGATGGAGGCGGCCAACGGCATCCACCGCATCGTGTGCGAGCACATGGCCGCCGCGGCCAAGATCCACGCCGTGGAGAATGGTCGCGATGTCCGGCGCTACACCTTGCTCGCCTTCGGTGGCGCCGGCCCCATCCACGCCCGCGAGGTGGCCCGCCGCACCGGCTGCACCGAGGTGCTGATCCCGGCCAACGCCGGCGTGTTCTCGGCCTTCGGTCTGCTGGTGGCGCCCATGAAGGTCGACGCGGTGCGCACCCGCTTCACCCGCATGGCCGGCATCGACTGGGCCGCCACCGAGGCCCTGCTCGGCCAGATGCAGGACCGCCTGCGCGACGAGCTCGCCGCCGCCGGCGTGCCGGCCACCGAGGTGCGCTTTCGGCGCACCGCCGACCTGCGCTACGTGGGCCAGGGCTTCGAGGTCGAGACCGAGCTGCCGGCGCGGCTGTCGGCCGACCAGGCCGATGCCGTGCAGGCGAGCTTCGAGCAGGCCTACATCGCCCGCTTCGGGGTGCGGCTCGAGAACCAGCGGCTCGAGGCGGTGAACTGGCGGGTGGAGGGCTTCGCGCCCGCGCCGCCCGCACCTGCCCGGCCCGCCGCGCGCGCCGGCGGCAGCGCGCCCGGCGGCCGGCGTTCACGGCCGGCCTACTTCCCGGACCTCGGCGCCTTCGTGGACACCCCGGTGATCGACGAGACCGAGCTGCGCCCGGGCGAGCGGCACGAGGGTCCGGCGCTGGTCGAGCAGCCCGGCTCCACCGTGGTCATCGGCCCGGGCGATCGCTTCGGCATCGACGAGGCCGGCAACCTGCGGATCACCCTGGGCGCGCGCGCCGGCCGCTGAGCCCGGCACCCATTCGGAAAGACCCGCGCATGAACCCGATCGATCTCGAGATCTACTGGAACCGCCTCATCGCCATCACCGATGAAGCCGGCGCCGCCCTCAAGCGCACCTCGTTCTCCACGGTGGTGCGAGAGTCAAACGACTTCGCCTGCGTGCTGCTGGACAGTCAGGCCCGCCTGCTCGCGCAGTCCTCGCTGAGCATTCCGGGCTTCATCGGCACCGCGCCGCTGTCGCTGCAGGCCATGCTCAAGCGCATCCCGCGCGAGAGCCTGCAGCCCGGCGACATCCTGTTCACCAATGACCCGTGGATCGGCACCGGCCACCTGCCCGACGCGACCATGGCCGCGCCGGTGTTCGCCGGCGGCAAGCTCATCGCCTTCGTGATGGCGGTGGCGCACCTGTCGGACATCGGCGGGCGGCAGTGGTCGGCCGATGCCAACGAGGTCTACGAGGAAGGCGTGCGCTTCCCCGTGATCAAGCTCTCCGAGGGCGGCCGCTTCAACGAGTTCGCGCTCACCATGCTCGAGGCCAACGTGCGCCTGCCGCAACAGGTGCGCGGCGACTTCGAGGCGCAGATGGGCGCGCTGCGGGTGGCCGAGCGCCGCCTGCTCGAGATGCTCGAGGAGTACGGCCTGGGCGGCATCGACGAGATCGCCGAGGCGATCTTCAAGGCCTCCGAGGAGGCCGCGCTGCGCGAGCTGCGGCAGATTCCCGAAGGCGTGTACGTGGGCACGGTGGACTCCGACGGCTTCGACGAGCGGGTGAGCATCCGCGCCACCGTCACGGTGCGCCACGACGGCGTCACCGTGGACTACTCCGGCAGCACGGGGCAGGTGCGCTTCGGCATCAACGAGACCTTCAACCACACCTACGCCTACACCATCTATCCGTTCAAGTGCCTGCTCTCGCCGGGCATCCCGAACAACGACGGCTTCACGCGCCTGTTCACCGTGATCGCGCCGGAAGGCACGATCGTCAATGCCCGCCCGCCCGCGGCAGTGGGCGCGCGCCACCTCATCGGCCACCAGCTGCAGGCGGCGGTGTTCGAGGCGCTGGCGCCGGTGCTGCCCGAGCGGGTGCAGGCCGACAGCGGCACGCCGCTGTGGTCGGTGCTGCTGCGCGGGGTGGATGTCGAGAAGGGCATCTCGTTCTCCACCATTCTTTTCTTCAATGGCGGCATGGGCGCGATGCGCGAGCGTTCGGGGCCGCCGGCCTCGGGCTTTCCGGCCAACATCTCCAACACGCCGGTGGAGGTGGCCGAGACCCTGGCGCCGGTGATCTTCGGCACCAAGCGGCTGGCCGACGGCTCGGGCGGCGAGGGCGCGCAGCGCGGCGGCATGGGGCAGGTGGTGTCGTTCCGCTCGCGCTGGCCCGGGCGGCTGCGGGTGTCGCTGCTCACCGAGCGAACCCGCGTGCCTGCCCGTGGCATCCTGGGCGGCTCGCCGGGGCGGGTGGGTCATGTGCTGCTCAACGGCGAGCCGGTGGCCAATCCCAAGAGCGTGGTCGACCTGCTCGAGAACGACACCCTGGAGCTGGCACTGCCCGGCGGCGGCGGCTACGGCGCGGCCTGAGGCCGCTCCTGAGGGACAATCCCGGTCAACCCTTCATCCGAATCCCCATGGCTGCCTCCTCCGACGTCACCGTGCTCACCGTCAAGCACTGGAACGAATCGCTCTTCTCCTTCACCACCACCCGCGACCCGGCGCTGCGCTTTCGCAACGGCCACTTCGTGATGATCGGCCTGCCGGTGGACGGCAAGCCGCTGATGCGGGCCTACAGCATCGCCAGCCCCAACTGGGCCGAGCATCTGGAGTTCCTGTCCATCAAGGTGGATAACGGGCCGCTCACGTCGCGGCTGCAGCACATCGTGCCCGGCGACAGGCTGCTCATCGGCCAGAAGGCGGTGGGCACGCTGGTCCTCGATGACCTGCTGCCCGGCAAGCGGCTGTTCCTGTTCGCCACGGGCACCGGCCTGGCGCCCTTCATGAGCATCATCCAGGACCCGGACACCTACGAGCGCTTCGAGAAGGTCATCCTCATCCACGGCGTGCGCACCGTGAGCGAGCTGGCCTATGCCGACTTCATCCGCGACGAGCTCCCACGCCACGAGTACCTGGGCGAGATGGTGTCGCGGCAGCTCATCTACTACCCCACGGTCACCCGCGAGGCCTTCCGGCATACCGGCCGCATGACCACCGCCATCCAGAGCGGGCAGCTGTTCGCCGACATCGGCGAGCCGCCGCTGTCGGCGGACACCGACCGCGGCATGATCTGCGGCAGCCCGGCCATGCTCAAGGAGACCTCCGAGATGCTCGACGCCCGCGGCTTCGTGGTCTCGCCCGCGTCGGGCGAGCAGGGCCACTACGTGATCGAGCGGGCCTTCGTCGAGCGTTGAACGAGGGCGGCGCGCCAGCGGGCATGGCGGCCGTCACCGACGCGGCCGGTCCGGCCACGCCCGCTGCCCTGCCCGACACGGATTGCTCCCCCGCGCCGCCCGCGTACACGATCGCGGTGCGGGCGCTGTGCGAGTTCGGCGCGCGCACCGGCGATCTCGACCTGCGCTTCTCGCCCGCGCCCACCGCGCAGCAGGGCATCGAGGGCCACCGCGCGGTGGCCGGCCGCCGCGGGCCCGGCTGGCAGGCCGAGTTCGCCCTCGAGACCCGGGTGGGTTCGCTGCGGGTGCGCGGGCGCGCTGACGGCTGGGATGCCGGGCGCGGCCGGGTCGAGGAGATCAAGACCCACCGGGGCGACCCGGCCCGCCTGCCGGCCAATCACCGCGCGCTGCATCGCGCCCAGGCCCGCGCCTACGGCTGGCTGCTGTGCGAGCGCTTCGGGCTGGATCGCATCACTGTCTCGGTGGTCTATGTGGCCATCGACGATCTGCGCGAGACCCACGTCGACGAGGACTGCGAGGCCGCCGCGCTGCGCCAGGACTTCGAGGCGCTGTGCGCGCGCTGGCTGGCCTGGGCGCAGGCGCAGGCCGCGCACCGGCAGGCCCGCGATGCGGCGCTGGCCGCCCTGCCCTTCCCCAAGGCGGGCTGGCGGGAGGGCCAGCGCGACCTCGCCGAGGCGGTGTTTCGCAGCGCGCGCGCCGGGGCCTGCCTGATCGCGCAGGCGCCCACGGGCATCGGCAAGACCCTGGGCACGTTGTTCCCGCTGCTCAAGGCCTGCGCGAGCGAGGGCCTGGACCGGGTCTTCTACCTCACCGCCAAGGGCTCGGGTGCGGCGCTCGCGCTGGAGGCCGCGGGCGCGATGCGCGAGGCGGCGACCGCGATGCGCGAGGCCGCGGGCGCGGTGCGCGAGGTCACGACCGCGGTGCGCGAACGCGACCCTGGCCTGCCGCTGCGGGTGCTCGCGCTCACCGCGAAGGACAAGGCCTGCGAGCATCCCGACAAGGCCTGCCATGGCGAGTCCTGCCCCCTGGCGCGCGGCTTCCACGACCGGCTGCCGGCGGCGCGGGCGGCCGCCGCGGCGCGCGCCAGCCACGCGAACCTGGACGCGGTCGAGCTCCGGGAGTTAGCGCTGGCTCACGCGCTATGCCCCTACTGGCTTGGGCAGGAGATGGCCCGCTGGGCCGATGTGGTGGTGGCCGACTACAACCACTACTTCGACACCCACGCGCTGCTGCACGCACTCAGCCAGGAGCAGGAATGGCGGGTGGCGCTGGCGGTGGACGAGGCGCACAACCTGCCCGAACGCGGCCGCGCGATGTGGAGCGCCGAGCTGGCCAGCCCCGTGCTGCGCGAGGCGATCGCCGCCGCGCCGGGGGCCTTGCGCCGGCCGATGCAGCGGCTGCAGCGCGCCTGGAACCGGCTCGCGCGCGAACGCGCCGACACTGACTGGCAGGCCCTTGACGCGCTGCCTGCGCCGCTGACGCGGACGCTGGCCGCGATGAACGAGGCCTTCGCGGCGCAGCTGGCCGACGACCCCGCCGGCCTGCCGCCCGCGCTGCTGCAGCTTCACTTCGACGCGCTGGCATTCGTCCGCCTGCTGGAAACCCACGACCCCGCGCATTCGGTGATCGACCTGCGCCTGCTCGCGGGCGCTCAGCCCCGCGGGGCCCGCGCGCCCGAGACGGCGCTGGGCCTGCGCAACCTCATCCCCGCGCCCTTCATCGGCCCGCGGGTGCAGGCCGCGCGCGCCAGCGTGCTGTTCTCGGCCACGCTCGCTCCGGCGCGCTACCACGCCGACCTGCTCGGCCTGCCCGCCGATGCCCGCTGGCTGGAGGTGCACGGCCCCTTCAGACCGGAGCAGCTCACGGTGCGCATCGTGAGCGAGGTGTCCACCCGGCTGGCTGACCGCGAGGCCTCGCTCACACCGATCGCCGACCTGATCGCCGGGCAGTTCAAGCAGGCCCCGGGCAACTACCTCGCCTTCTTCAGCAGCCACGACTACCTGGCCCGGGCCGCCGACCGCCTCGCCGAGCGCCACCCCGCGGTGGCGCAGTGGCGCCAGCCGCGCGGCACCGACCCGGCAGCCCGCACGGCCTTCCTCGCGCAGTTCGAGCCCGGCGGCCAGGGGGTGGGCTTCGCGGTGCTGGGCGGTGTCTTCGCCGAGGGCGTGGACCTGCCCGGCGATCGGCTGATCGGCGCCTTCGTGGCCACGCTCGGCCTGCCGCCGGCCGAGCCGCTGAACGAGCTCGCGCGCGCCCGGCTCGACGCGGCCTTCGGCCAGGGCCATGACTACGCCTACCTCTACCCGGGCCTGCGCAAGGTGGTGCAGGCCGCCGGCCGGGTGATCCGCACGCCGCAGGACCGCGGCTGGGTGTTCCTCATCGACGACCGCTTCCGCCGGGCGCCGGTGCGGCGCCTGCTGCCGGGATGGTGGCGGGTGCAGGACTGACCCGGGGCGGGACTATTGCGCCGGCGCGAGCCCGGGCCGACCACGCGCGAGGTTTCGCCAGGACAGCACCGGCCACCGGCTCCGGGACTGATCGGCATCGCCACCGAACACCACGCAGCCGCCGGCTGCGACCTGAGGATGGTGGTCGCAGAACGTTCTCAGCCCTCGGAACGAGATTCTCGAAGAGTGCGCCCCACAAGGGGTCTCTTGCCACCTGGCCCGCATGTGACACCCCGGCGTCGTTGCCAAGCTGGGAAAGGTGCAGCATCTGGCCGCAACGCCCGGCGCACAGCCGTCCTGGTTCAGACTACCAGCGCCATGCAATTTGAAGAAATTTTCTTCAAATTGCATGGCGGTGCACGCAACCATCTTCGGCATGTGGCTTGTCCGACGCCACCGACCGCACCCCTGTCTGTTCAGGCCGGCTGCTCCAGCGTGGGCGCCGCGTCCTGCAGCGTGGCGCGACGCATGTCGCGGGCCTGGCGGTTGTCCTCGAAGGCGCGGGCGCGGTGCATGGTGGCCCGGTTGTCCCACATGACCAGATCGTGCACCCGCCAGACATGGCGGTACACGAACTGGCGCTGGGTGGCGTGCTCGATCAGGTCGCGCACCATGGCCATGGCCTCGGGCACCGGCATGCCGTCGATGGCGCCGATGTGCGAAGACAGGTAGAGCGAGAGCCGGTTCGAGCCCGGCACGCGGCGCACCAGCCGCTGCGGCACCGGCGCGAACTGCTCGCGCTCGGCCTCGGAGAATCCCGCGAAGCCCAGCTGGGCCCGCGAGTAGAGCAGGCTGTGGCGCGCGACCATGCCGCGCACCCGCGCCTGCGCGGGCTCGGGCAGCGCGTCCCAGGCGGCGCGCATGTCGGCGAACTCGGTGTCGCCCCCCACGTCGGGGATCACGCGGGCATGCAGCATGGAGTAGAGCGCCGGGGTGGCCTTGAACGAGCTGTCGCTGTGCCAGAGGCGGTTGCCCAGGTTGAACATGCGGCGCGCGTCATCGGGCGGCAGCAGCGAGCCGTCGACATCGAGATTGGAGAGATCGGCCATCTCGGCGTGCTTGAGCCGGTGCTTGTGCGCCTGGACCACCGCGCGGGTGGGCTCGAGCGGGCCCAGGGCGCGGGCGAACGCCATCTGCTGGTCGTCGTTGATGGGCTGGTCACGGAAGACCAGCACGCCGTGCTGCTGCATGCCGAGGTGGATGCGCTGCAGGGTCTCGGCATCGGGCACGGTGCGCAGGTCTATGCCGCGCACCTCGGCCACGAACACCGGGTGAAGGGGCGTGAAACTCAGGGCCATGGGGACTCCGGGAATGAACGCGCCGGGAGGGCCGGACGGGCGGCTGACTCAGCCCGGCCGGCGCGGCAGGCCGAGGGCCTCGTAGGAATCGGCGCCCGCATCGTAGCGCGCCTGCGCGCGGGCCATGATGGCGATGGCGTCATCGCGCCGCGCCACGCTCTGGAAGATCTGGCTCTCCTGACGACGCGCCGCCTCCAGGGGCAGATCGCGGCCGTCGATCAGGCTGCGCTTGCAGGCGGCGAGAGACCAGTCGGGCCACTGCGCGATGTGGCTGGCCCAGGCCAGGGCTTCCTCGCGCAGCTGCTCATCGGGCACCACCTTGTTGATCGCGCCCATGGCGAGCGCCTCGCGGGCGGTGATCGGCCGGCCGTCGAGGATCATTTCCATGCAGCGGGTGGGGCCGATCAGGCGGGCCAGGCGGGTGGTGCCGCCGGCCCCGGGGATGATGCCCAGCGCGACTTCCGGTTGGCCGTAGGTAGCCGACTCGGCGGCGATGCGCAGGTCGCAGCCCCAGGAGAGCTCGGCGCCGCCGCCCCAGGCCTGGCCGTTGTTGGCCGCGATCACCACCATGGAGGAGGTCTCGATCAGGTCGAACACCGTGGGCTGGCGCGGCTTGTGGCTGGTGCGCGGCGGAAAGGCGCGCTGCCCGTCGATGATGCCCTGCAGCGACCAGTGCGCGATGAAATAGCCCGGGCAGTCGGAGGCCAGCACCACCACCCGGCAGGCGGCCTGCGCAGCGGCCTGCAGCGCATCGATGATCCGCAGCGCGAGCTCGGTGGTGCCGAAGTTGCGCGGAGGGTTCTCGAAGACGATGAGACCGACGCCGTCGGCGGGTTGCGAGAAACGGGCACTGGCTGCCATGGCGGCTCCGAAGGGGAAGGGCCGGCCCATGGTCCCCAAGCCGGCTGCGCTTGGCAAGCCGGCGCGTTTCGAGGCTCAGCGCGGCGGCAGGGACATCAGCGGCAAGGCGCCCACCCGCACCGCCAGCCCGCGCTGGCTGCCCACCCCGGTCTTGTCGAAGATGCGGCGGATGTGGGAACGCACCGTGCCCGGTGAGATGTTCAGCCGCTGCGCCACCTGCGCAGGGCTGAGGTCATCGACCAGCGCGATCATCACCCGTGACTCGGCCGGGGTGAGGCGGTGCAGCGTGGCGAACTCGGCCAGCCGCATCTCCCGCGCCGACAGCGGCGCGCCCAGGCTGAGCGAGATCAGCTCGTCGCCGGCGACATCGGAAGGCACCAGACGCAGCTGGCCCAGGCAGCTGCCGCCGGCTTCAGCGGCGGCAAACTCGAAGAGCTGCGCGCCGCTGCCCTCGACCTCGGCCAGCAGCCGCTGCCAGACCGGGCGCCGCAGCGGATGTGTGGGCACCAGCATGCCGCCCTGGATCTCGAGGTGGGCGGACTCGATGGCGAGCCGCCGGGCGCTGCGATTGGCGTAGACGATGCGCGCGGTTCTGGCGAGCAGGCAAACGCCATGGTCGAGGAGATTGACCACGGCCATCAACGCGAGCTCCGGCCTTTCGGGGCGCGAAAAGGGATCTGAAACCGTCACGGGCGGCCGGGATGCAAAGACACGCCTTCAGTGTCTGCGCCGGCCAAAGGCAGGGTCAATCACCGAAGCGGGTAAGGCCCCGACCCTGAAGACTCATCAATTCATGCGATGCGCGGGCCCGGTTTTTTTGGTAGCACGGCTCGCGGCATCGTTTGCCCGCGCCCGCCGCGGCGCGCTACCAGTCCATGTCGCCATCGAGCATCTCGCGGGCGATGGTGCGCCGAAGGATCTCGTTGCTGCCATCGGCGATGTTGACCTTGCGCAGCGACTGCCAGGCCTCGGTGAGGTGCAGTTCGTTGGTCATGCCGATGGCGCCGTGGGCCTGGATCACGCGGTCGAGGGTCTGCGCGCCCATCTGGGTGGCGAAGGCCTTGGTCATGGCCACCTCCTTGCGCGCCGGCAGGCCGGCATCGAGCAAGCGGGCGGCGTTCAGGCACATGAGGTGCGCGGCATGCATCTGCATGGCCGATTCGGCGAGCGGAAAGCTCACGCCCTGGTAGTCGGCGATCGGGTGCCCGAAGGCCTTGCGCACGGGGATGTACTCGAAGGCCTTCTCGAGCGCCGCGCGCGACTGCCCGACCGCCCGCGCCGAGTTGTAGAGCCGGCCGAGGTTCACCCCGAGCATGGCGATGGCAAAGCCCTTGTGCAGCTCGCCCACCAGTTGCCAGGGCTCGATGCGGACATCGTCGAAGTGCAGCACCGCCTCGTCGCCGCCCGCGCTGCCCCACATGCGGATCACCCGCTCGACGACGAAGCCGGGCGAGGCCGTGGGCACCAGAAAGGCGCTGATGCCGCCGCGGCGCTGCGCCGCGCGCTCGGGATCGGTGACGGCGAAGACGATGCAGTAGTCGGCGTAGGGGCTGTTGGTCGTCCAGATCTTGCTGCCGGACAGGCGCCAGCCATCGCCATCGGGCAGCGCGCGCGACTGCATCATCATGGCGTCGGAGCCCGCCCCGGGCTCGGACATGCCGAAGCACATGCTCTGGCGCCCCTCCATCATGGGCTGGAGCATCTCGGCGCGGGCCCGCGGGCTGACCTGCGCCAGCACGGCCGACGGCCCGAAGGCCCAGTGGCTGATCGCGTAGTGGCCGAGCCAGTACTGCTCCGAGCAGCGATGGAACACCCGCTCCCAGCCGCCGAACCAGGCCAGGTGGCCCAGCCCGCCGCCGCCCAGCGCGGCCGGCACGCACATGGCGTAGTAGCCTGCGCGGGCGGCGGCCATGCGCACCTCGCGGATCAGCGCAAGGGCATCGGGGTGGTAGCGACCCTCGTCGGTGAACAGGCGCCGCTCGTCATCGAGCAGCGCCGCATGGCGCTCGTGCCGCGGGATGACCTCCTGCTTCAGGAAGCCGTCGAGGCCGTCGCGCAGGGCGACGATCTCGGGCGGATAGGCATCGTGGATGGCGGGCATCAGGCGCTCCCGTGGGGGCAGAGGGGTCAGGGCCGAGGCACTGTGCCACCCGGGCCGTGGTGGGTGCAATCGCGCCGCGGCGGGCTTCGGACCGCGGCGCGCGGGCCGGGTGCGGGCACACGAGGCCGGCCCGATACACTGCCGACATGAGCCGACTCACCCCCGCCGCCAGCGCGCCCGCCGGCACCCTGGTCGCGGCGCTGGCCGTGCCGGCGCTCGGGCTGCTCTGGGGCCTGAACTGGCCCACGGTGCGGGTGCTGCTCGGCTGGTGGTCGCCCTGGACCATCCGCACCGTGGGCCTGGGCGCCGGCGCCCTGCTGCTGCTCGCGCTGGCACGCGCCCGCGGACAGGCGCTGGCCGTGCCGCCGGACCAGCGCCTGCGGCTGGTCGGCTCGGCGCTCTTCACCATCGTCGGCTTCAACCTCGGCACCGCCTTCGCGCAGGTGGCCGGCAGCACCTCGCGCGCGGCCATCATCACCTTCACCATGCCGCTGTGGGCCACGCTGCTGGCCTGGCCGCTGCTGGGCGAGCGGCCCGACCGCCGTCGCTGGCTGGCCCTGGCCCTGGGCGGCGCGGGCCTCGCGCTGCTGGCGCTGCCGCTGCTGCAGTCGCGGGCCTCGCCGATCGGGGTGCTGCTCGCGCTGGGCGCCGGCATGAGCTGGGCGGCGGGCACGGTGCTGCTCAAGCGCTTTCCGCTGTCGATGCCTCATGTGGCGGCCACCGGCTGGCAGCTCGCGGTGGGCGCGCTCACCTGCGCGCTGGGCTGGCTGGCCTTCGGCGCGCACCCGGTGCTCTCGGGCGCCCCGCAAGGCGCGCCGCCCTGGCCGCAGGCGGCCTTCTGGGTGGCGCTGGCCTATCACATCCTGCTGGCGATGGCGCTGGCCTACCTGCTCTGGTTCGACATCATCGCGCGGCTGCCCGCGGGGGTGGCCGCGCTGGGCACGCTGCTGGTGCCGGTGGTAGGCGTGATCGGCGCCATGAGCCTGCTCGGCGAGCGCCCCGCCCTGCCCGACCTGCTCGGATTCGCGCTGATCATCCCGGCGGCGGCGATCGCGCTGCTCGCCCCCGCGCCCGCGCGGGCACCCGCCCGGTCACGGGCCTCCTGAACCCGGCACCCGACATGACCCGGACCACCCCTCCCTGGCAGCCCAGCGCCGAGCAGATGGCGCTGTGGCCCGCGGTTTCCGGCAACACCCTCAACGGTCTGGGCGAGCCCGCGCCGCGCCGGCCCACGCCGGTGTACTGGCACGCGCCCGAGGCCACGCCGCACGGCCCGCTGCAGCGCTGGTTCCAGCAGCACAACCCGGGCGGCCCGCTGGTCGCGAAGGCGCGCGCCGAGCGGCAGCAGGTGCTCGAGACGCCGCTCGCGCCGCTGGCCGCGCAGGCGGTGAACCGCAGCGCCGCCGACTGGACCGCCGCCGTGAAGCGCGAGGCGCTGGCCGGCGGCGCCGACATCGTGGGCGTCGCGCTGATGCGTCCGGAATGGGTGTTCGAGGGCCAGGCGGCGCCAGGCCGGTACATCGTGATGCTGGGGGTGGCCCACGACTGGGAACGCATGAAGACCGCGCCCGAGGAAGCCTCGGTGGCCGAGGTGGTGACGCAGTACGCGCGCGGCAACCGCGCGGCCCGGGCCCTGGCCTCGTGGCTGCGCGCGCAGGGCCACGAGGCGCATCCGCACGGCGGGCCGATGGCCGGGCCGGTGACGCTGATTCCGCCGGCGCTGGCCTGCGGCTTCGGCGAACTGGGCAAGCACGGCTCGATCATCCATCGCGAGCTCGGATCGAGCTTCAGGCTGGCCTCGGTGCTCACCGACGTGCCGCTGGTGCCCGATGCGCCCGACACTTTCGGCGCCGACGACTTCTGCCTGCGCTGCCGGGTGTGCGAGGACGCCTGCCCGCCGGACGCGATCGCCGCCGACAAGCAGCTGGTGCGCGGCGAGGTGCGCTGGTACGTGGACTTCGACCGGTGCCTGCCGTTCTTCAACGAGCACGGCGGCTGCGGCATCTGCGTGGCGGTGTGCCCCTGGAGCCGCCCGGGCGTGGCGCCACGCCTGGTGGAGAAACTGGCCCGCCGTGGCGCCCCCCCCGAGGGCGCCGACGCGACGGGCGCCGCTCAGGCCGACAGCGCGAAGCCCTCGTAGCCGGCCGCCGCCACCTCGCTGCAGCGCCGCGCGTAGTCGGGGAAACCCAGCAGCGGCATGAACACCCGGGTCTTGCCGGGCACGTTGGCGCCCAGGTACCAGGAGTTGCACTGCGGGTAGAGCGTGGCATCGGCCACCGCGTTCACGTGCCCGACCCAGGCGTCCTGGGCCTGCGGCAGCGCCTCGATGCTGCGCCGGCCCTCGCGGCGCATCCAGTCGATGCACTCGGCGATCCAGTTCACGTGCTGCTCGATGGACACGATCATGTTGGTGAGCACCGAGGGGCTGCCCGGCCCCGAGATGGTGAACAGGTTGGGGAAGCCCGCCACGTTCAGACCCAGGTAGGTGCGCGGCCCGGCCGACCAGGCCTCGCGCAGGCTCAGCCCGCCGCGGCCACGCACGTCGATCTTGAGCAGGGTGCCGGTCATGGCATCGAACCCCGTGGCGAAGACGATGCGATCGACCTCGTACTCGCGGCCACCGGCCATCACGCCGCGCGGGGTGATCGCCTCGATGCCACCCTGGCTGATGTCGACCAGTTTCACATGCGGCAGGTTGAAGGTGGCGTAGTAGCCGGTGTCCACGCACATGCGCTTGCAGCCGAGCACCTGGCGCGGCGAAAGCAGGTCGGCGGTGACCGGATCGCGGACCACCTCGTGGATGCGCTCGCGCACCCAGTCGGCGGCGATGCGGTTGGCGTTCATGTCGATCATGAGATCGGCGAACGAGCCCTGGAAGCCGAGGCCGCCGCGGTCCCAGCGCTCCTGAAAGGCCTTGCGGCGCTCCGCGTCATCGACGCTGAAGATCGAGATCTCGCTGCGCGGGTTGTTGGAGCCGAAGCCGCTGAGCATCTGGCTGTTGCGCGCCCGGAAGCCGCGGTAATCGGCCTTGATGCGGGCCTCGTAGGCGGGGTCGAGCGGCGCGTTGCGCGCGGGAATGGAGAAGTTGGCGGTGCGCTGGAAGACCGTGAGCGCGCTGGCCTGCTTCGCGATGATGGGGATGGACTGGACGGCCGAGGATCCGGTGCCGATCACCGCCACCCGCTGGCCGGTGAAATCAACCGGCTCGTGCGGCCACTCGCCGGTGTGATACGTGGGGCCCTTGAATGAATCGAGCCCCTTGAAGGCGGGCTTGTTGGCGGACGACAGGCAACCGGTGGCCATCACCACGAACTGACCCCGCACGGCATCGCCACCGTCGGTGCGCACCGTCCAGGCCTGCGCCGTCTCGTCGAAGTGGGCAGCCGTGACGCGCGTGGAGAAGCGGATGTCGCGGCGCAGGTCGAAGCGGTCGGCCACGTGGTTGGCGTAACGCAGGATCTCGGGCTGCGGGGCGAAGCGCTCGCTCCAGTGCCACTGCTGCTGCAGGTCCTCGTCGAACTGATAGGAGTACTCCATGCTCTCGACATCGCAGCGCGCGCCGGGGTAGCGGTTCCAGTACCAGGTGCCGCCCACCCCGTCGCCGGCCTCGAACACCACGGCGCGCAGGCCCAGGCGACGGGTCTTGTGGAGCATGTACATGCCGGCGAAGCCGGCGCCGACGATGACGACATCGAAGACGGAATCGGGAGCGTGAGCAGTGGTGGTCATGGCATGCAGCGGTGGCGGGGGAGCGCCCGAGCATACGCCGCCACGGCACCGGCGGTGGCCGGCCCGCCGGTGAAAGCGGAAGCAGGGCAAGGCGGCCTCACGCGCTGACCCGGCAGGCGCAAGCGCTCGCGCTGACCCGGCTCAACGCGGTGCCGCCGGGCAACCGCCACCATGGGTCACCGACCGCGCCGGCCGGACCCCGGTGCCGGCGTGCTGCCCACCGAGCCCCGAATGCCCGAGCCCGATCGCTGGCGCGTCGCGCCTGCCGACCTGTACCGCCCCTGCGATCCTGCCTGCCTGCCCGGCCCGACCAGCGCGGCGCTGGCCGACATCGACCTCGCGCTGGGCCAGCAGCGTGCCACCGAGGCGCTGGCCTTCGGCATCGACATGCCGGCGCGCGGCCACAACCTCTTCGTGATGGGCCCGCCCGGCCTGGGCCAGCGCGCCCTGCTCGAGCGGCTGCTGGGCGAACGGGCATCCCGGCGGCCGGCGCCGGATGACTGGTGCTACGTGTTCAACTTCGCCACGCCGCACCGGCCGACGCGGCTGCGCCTGCCCACCGGCCGCGCGCCCGCCCTGCAGCGCGACATGGCCCAGCTCGTGCTCGATCTGCGCGCCGGCATCCCGGCCGCCTTCGAGGCCGATGACTACCGCCACCAGCGCGAGGCGCTCGAGAGCGGGCTGATCGCGCGCCAGGACCGCGCCATCGGCGAGGTGGGCGACCGGGCCCGCGCCGCGGGCATTGCGCTGCTGCGCACGCCGGCGGGCTTCGGCTTCGCCCCCCTGAAGGGCGACGCGGTGATGCCGCCTGCCGAGTACCAGGCCCTCGGCGAGGACAAGCGACAGCCGATCGACGCGGCGATCGAGGGCCTGCAGACCGAGCTCGAGACGGTGGTCGCGCAGATCCCCACCTGGCGGCGCGAGACCCAGCGCCAGCTGCGCGAGCTCGATCGCCGGGTGACGCAGCGGGTGGTCGACGCCCTGATCGCCGAGGTGAAGACCGAGTACGCCGGCATCGACGCGGTGCGCGCGCACCTGGAGGCGGTTCACGCCGATGTGCTGGACCACGCCGAGAGCTTCCAGGCACCGCGCGAGGCCGAGGGCCCCTCGCTGCTCGCCCTGGCGATGGCGCGCGGCGAGGCCGCCGAGGCGCCGGCCGCGCGCTACGCGGTGAACGTGCTGGTTCATCACGACCCGGCCGCCGGGGCGCCGGTGGTCTTCGAGGACCAGCCCTCGCACGATCAGTTGCTCGGCCGAATCGAGCACGAGGCCCGCATGGGCATGATGGTCACCGACTTCAGTCTGATCCGCGCCGGTGCCCTGCACCGGGCCAACGGCGGCTATCTGGTGCTCGACGCCTTGCGCGTGCTCACCCAGCCACTGGCCTGGGATGCGCTCAAGCGGGCGCTGCGCGGCGGCGAGATCGGCACCGAATCGCTCGCCCAGGCGCTGGGGCTGATCAGCACGGTCTCGCTCGCCCCCGAGCCGATCCCGCTCGCGCTCAAGGTGGTGCTGGTGGGCGAGCGTCGTCTCTACTACCTCCTGCGCGAGCTCGATCCGGAATTCGACGAGCTCTTCAAGGTGGCCGCGGACTTCGCCGAGGACATGGAGCGCCGCGACGGCGCCGACGCGGACTTCGCGCGGCTGCTGGCCACGCTCGCGCGACGCGAGGCACTGCAGCCGCTGGCCGCCGGCGCGATCGCGCGGCTGGTGGAGCAGGCGGCACGCTGGGCCGCCGACTCGGCCAGGCTGTCGCTGCGCATCGACGCCCTGGCTGACCTGATGCGCGAATCCGACCACCTCGCCCGCGGCGCCGGCGCCGACCTGACCGGGCGTGAGCATGTTCAGGAAGCGATCGACGCCCGCACCCGGCGCGGCGCGCGCATCAGCGACCGGCTGCGCGAGCAGGCGATGCGCGGTCGCGTGCTGATCGACACCGACGGCGAGCGCACCGGCCAGGTGAACGCGCTGTCGGTGATCAGCCTGGGCGCCGACAGCTTCGGCACGCCGATGCGGGTGACCGCCAGCGTGCGCCAGGGCCAGGGCGGCGTGCTCGACATCGAGCGCGAGGTGCAGCTCGGCGGACCGGTGCACGCCAAGGGCGTGCTCATCCTGGGCGGCTGCCTGGCGGCGCGCTATTGCCCCGAGCGGCCGCTGTCCCTGTCGGCAAGGCTGGTGATCGAGCAGAGCTACGGCGGCATCGAGGGCGACAGCGCCTCGGCCGCCGAGCTGTGCGCGCTGCTGTCGGCGATCGCGCGACTGCCGCTGCGCCAGTCGCTCGCCGTGACCGGCTCGGTCAACCAGCACGGCGAGGTGCAGGCGGTGGGCGGGGTGAACGAGAAGGTGGAGGGGTTCTTCCGCCTGTGCCGCGAGCGCGGCCTGAACGGCGCGCACGGCGTGGTGGTGCCGCGCGCCAATCTGCGCGACCTGATGCTCGAGCAGGCGCTGGTGAGCGCGGCCGCGCAAGGGCTCTTCCATGTGCACGCGGTGGCCGGCATCGACGAGCTGATGACCCTGCTCACGGGGCTGCCCGCCGGCGCACGCAATGCCGCGGGACGCTACCCGCCGGGCTCGGTGAATGCCCGCGTGGAGGCGCGACTGCTGCAGCTCGCTGAACGTTCACGGCATGAGGCCACGCCGCCCAGGCCCGCCCGACGCCGGGCTTGACCGTGCGCAAGGCGGTCGGGCGCGGCCGGCGGCATCGTGCGGGGACACCCTCTGCCTCCGATTGCGCCCATGCCCGCACCGCACCGCCCCCTGCCGCCCGTGATCTCCCGTTTCCTGACCGTCTCCCGGCACTGGCTGCTCGGCGCCGCCGACACGCCCGGCCGCGCGCCCCGCGCCGCGATCGCGGCCGCGCAGACCTGGCCGGCGCACCAGGCGCGGCTGCGGGCGATGTGGATCGCCCACGGGCAGCAGCGCTAGCGAGCCGACATGCAGCGACCGCTCTTCATCCGCAAGGACCCGCACACGCTGCGCGTGCCCCCGAACTTCGCCGACTACGAGCATGACCGGCGCGCCTTCACCTGGGCCGGGGCGGCGCGCGCGCTCGACGGCCTGCCCGGCGGCGGCCTGAACATCGCCCACGAGGCGGTCGACCGGCATGCCGCGGGCCCGCTCGCCGGGCGCATCGCGATGCGCTTCGTGGGCGGCGGCCAGCCACCGCTGGAATTGAGCTATGCCGAGCTCGCCCGCCAGACCAGCCGATTCGCCAACGGCCTCGCGCGGCTGGGCGTTCAGCGCGGCGAATGCCTGTTCATCCTGGCCGGACGCATCCCCGAGACCACGGTGGCCATGCTCGGCGCGCTCAAGGCCGGGGTGGTGGTCTCGCCGCTCTTTGCCGCCTTCGGGCCCGACCCGATCGCCACCCGGGTGAACCTGGGCGAAGGGCGCGTGCTGCTCACCACCGAATCGCTCTACCGACGCAAGCTCGCCGACTGGCGCACCCGCATGCCCGGCGTGCGCCAGGTGGTGGTGATCGCCGAGCCTCGCGAGGCCCAGGCCGCGGGGCCGATGCCCGTGGCACCGGGTCTCGCCGGCGCCCCTGACGTGATCGACTATGGCGCGCTGATGGCCGCGTCAGCGGACGAGTTCAGCGTGGCGCGCACCTCGGTGCGCGACCCGGCGCTGCTGCACTTCACCAGCGGCACCACCGGCGCGCCCAAGGGCGCCATCCACTGCCATGGCGCGGCGGTGGCTCACCACGCCACCGGGCTGCATGCTCTGGACCTGCATGACGAGGACCGCTACTGGTGCACCGCCGACCCCGGCTGGGTGACCGGCACCGCGTACGGCATCCTCGCGCCGCTGCTGCACGGTGTGCGCTCGCTGGTCGACCGCGACGAGTTCGATGCCGCGCGCTGGTACTCGCTGCTCGCGGCCGAACGCATCAGCGTCTGGTACACCGCGCCCACGGCGATCCGCATGCTGATGCGCGCCGGCCCGCAGGCACTGGCCGGGCGACGCTTCCCGGCGCTGCGCTTCGTGGCGAGCGTGGGCGAACCGCTCAACCCCGAGGCGGTGTGGTGGGGCGAGCAGAACCTGGGCCTGCCCATCCACGACAACTGGTGGCAGACCGAGACCGGCGGCATCATGATCGCCAACACCCCCGCCTTCGAGATCCGGCCCGGCTCGATGGGCCGGCCCCTGCCGGGCGTGGAGGCGGCGGTGGTCGAGCGACTGACGCAGACCCACCGCAACGGCTCGCAGCGGGTGCGGATCATCGAGGCGCCAGGCGTCGATGGCGAGCTCGCGCTGCGCGCCGGCTGGCCCTCGATGTTCCGCGGCTACCTGAACGACGAGACCCGGTATCGCCGCTGCTTCGCCGATGGCTGGTACCTCAGCGGCGACATCGTCAGGCGAGACGCCGATGGCTGGTACTGGTTCGTGGGCCGTGGCGACGACGTCATCAAGGCCGCCGGCCATCTCATCGGCCCCTTCGAGGTGGAGAGCGCGCTCATGGAGCACCCGGCGGTGGCCGAGGCGGCGGCCATCGGCGTGCCCGATCCGGTGAGCGGCGAGTCGGTCAAGGCCTTCGTGTGCCTGAAGCTCGGCTTCCAGGCCGACGAGGCGCTGCGCGAGGACATCCTGGCCCACGCCCGACGCCGGCTCGGCCCGGCGGTGGCGCCGCGCGCGATCGCCTTCGCGGCCACGCTGCCGCGCACCCGCAGCGGCAAGATCATGCGCCGGCTGCTGCGGGCCCGCGAGCTCGGTCTGCCCGAGGGCGACACCTCGGCGCTGGAGACCGCGGCATGAGCGCGACCCTGGCGACAGCGGCCGATGCCGACACGCTCGACTGGCCGCCCGCGTTCGCCCTGGCGCGGCTGACCGACATGGTGCGCATCCGGCGGATGGAGGAGCGCTGCGCGCAGCTCTATGGCGAGCAGAAGATCCGCGGCTTCCTGCACCTGTACGTGGGCGAGGAGGCCGTGGCCACCGGCGTGATCGCGGCGCTGACCCCGGCCGACAACGTAGTGGCCACCTATCGCGAGCACGGCCATGCCCTGCTGCGCGGCGTGCCCATGACCGCGATCATGGCCGAGATGTACGGGCGCGAGCAGGGCTGCTCGCGCGGCCGCGGCGGCTCCATGCACCTGTTCAGCCGCGAGGCCCGGCTCTACGGCGGCAATGCGATCGTGGGCGGTGGCCTGCCGCTGGCCGCCGGACTGGCGCTGGCCGATCGCACCTTGCGCCGGCGCGCGCTCACCGCCTGCTTCTTCGGCGAGGGCGCGGTGGCCGAGGGCGCCTTCCACGAGGCGATGAACCTCGCCGCGCTGTGGCAGCTGCCGGTGCTCTTCTGCTGCGAGAACAACGGCTATGCCATGGGCACGGCCCTGGCCCGCAGCCAGTCGCAGACCGACCTGCGCGCCCGCGCCGCGAGCTACGGCATGCCCGCTGCCGCGGTCGACGGCATGGATGCGGTGGCCGTCCATCAGACCGCCAGCGCGCTCGCGAGCCTGGTGCGCGAGGGCGGCGGGCCGGCCTTCCTGGCGCTGAACACCTACCGCTTCCGCGCCCATTCGATGTTCGATCCCGAGCTCTATCGCTCGCGGCAGGAGGTTCAGGACTGGCTGTCGCGCTGCCCGATCCTGCGGCTGCGCGAGCGCCTTCAGGCGCACGGCCTGCTCGATGAGGCGGGCTTCGCCGCGATCGAGCACGCCGCCGACGCGGAGGTGGCCGACGCGGTGGCCTTCGCCGAGGCCGGCACCTGGGAACCGGTGAGCGATCTCGCCCGCGACCTGCTGGCCGCGGAGCCGGCGCCTTGAGCCGGCGGCTGAGCTATCGCGACGCGTTGCGCGAAGCCCTGCGCGAGGCCCTGCTGGCCGATCCGCGGGTGCTGCTGATGGGCGAGGATGTGGGCGCCTATGGCGGCACCTACGCAGTGTCGCGCGGGCTGCTCGCCGAGTTCGGCCCGCTGCGCATCCGCGACACGCCGCTCTCGGAGCTGGGCTTCGTGGGCGCGGGCATCGGCGCGGCGATCGGCGGACTGCGCCCGGTGGTGGAGGTGATGAGCGTGAACTTCAGCCTGCTCGCCCTCGACGCGATCGTGAACACCGCGGCGCTCTACCGGCACATGTCGGGCGGCCAGTTCGCGGTGCCGCTGGTGATCCGCATGGCCACCGGCGCGGGTCGCCAGCTCGCCGCGCAGCACTCGCACAGCTTCGAGGCCTGGTACGCGCATGTGCCCGGCCTGCGGGTGCTGGCGCCGGCCACGGTGGCCGACGCGCGCGGCATGCTGGGCCCCGCGCTGGCCGACCCCGACCCGGTGCTGCTGTTCGAGCACGTGCAGCTCTATGGCACCGAAGACGAGATCGACGAGGCGCAGCCGGTGGACATCGCGCGCGCCCGGGTGCGCCGCGCCGGTCGCGACCTGAGCCTGATCACGCATGGCGGCTGCCTGCCGCTGGCGCTGGCCGCAGCCGCCACGCTGGCCGCCGAGGGCATCGAGGCCGAGGTGATCGACCTGCGGGTGCTGCGGCCACTGGACGAGGCCACGGTGATCGCGTCGGTGCGCAAGTGCCGGCGGGCCGTGGTGATCGACGAGGGCTGGCGCTCGGTAGGCCTGGCCGCCGAGGTGGCCGCGCGCATCGCCGAGCAGGCCTTCTGGGACCTCGACGCGCCACCGGCCCGGGTCTGCGCCGAGGAGGTGCCCATCCCCTACGCGCGGCATCTCGAGCAGGCGGCATTGCCGAGCGCCGAGCGGGTGCTGGCCGCGGCGCGCGGCGTGCTCGGCGCGGGTGGTCGATGAGGCGGGCGCGATGAGCCCCGCCACCGACAATGCGCCGGGCGATGGCGAGTTTCGCCTGCCCTCGCTCGGCGCGGACATGGACGAGGGCACCCTGCTCAGCTGGCTGGTGGCGCCCGGCGACCCGGTGCATCGCGGCCAGGTGCTGGCCGTGGTCGACACCTCCAAGGCCGCCGTGGAGGTGGAGTGCTGGCAGGACGGCACGGTGCGTGAACTGCTGGTCAGCCCGGGCAGCCGCGTGCCGGTGGGTACGGTGCTGGCCCGCCTGGCGCCGAGCGGGGCGGCTGCGGGCGCCATCGCACCGGCCGCCGTGAGCGCCGCGCCCTCGGCCCAGCGCGTGCGCATGTCACCCGCGGCGCGCCAGCGGGCGCGCGAACTGGGGCTCGACCCCGCCGGGCTCGTCGGCCACGGGCCGGGGGGCGCGGTGAGCCTGGCCGACGTCGAGGCCGCGGGCTCGGCACCAACTCCTCCGGCGCCTGCGCGCGAGGCATCCCCGATCACGGCATCCCCCGCACCGCCCACGGTGCCGCCAACCCAGGTGCCGCCAGGCAGCCAGGGCGAACGCCAGGCCGCCATGCGCGCCGCGATCGCCGCGGCCATGAGCCGCTCCAAGCGCGAGATCCCGCACTACTACCTCTGGGAGAGCATCCCGATGGCGGTGGCGCTCGACTGGCTGCGCGCGCGCAACGCCGATCGACCGCCGGCCGAGCGGCTGCTGCCCGCCGCGCTGCTGCTGCGCGCCACCACGATCGCCCTGGCCCGCGTGCCGGAGCTCAACGGCCACTGGCGCGACGGCGCCTTCACGCCGGCCCCGGCGGTGACGCTGGGCGTGGCGATCTCGCTGCGGGGCGGCGGTCTGGTCGCCCCGGCGCTGGCCGATGCCGCGCAGCGCCCGCTCGCGCAGCTCATGGCCGAGCTCTCGGGCCTGGTGCGCCGGGCGCGGGCCGGCGTGCTGCGCAGCGCCGATCTCGCCGAACCCAGCCTCACCGTCACGCAGCTCGGCGACCAGGGCGCCGAGGCGGTGCTGGGCGTGATCCGTCCGCCGCAGGTGGCGCTGGTGGGCTTCGGGCGGATCGCCGAGCGGGCCTGGGCGCAGGACGGCTGGCTGCGGCCGATGCCGATCGTGGTCGCCAGCCTCGCGGCCGATCACCGGGTGTCGGACGGCCATCGCGGCGCGATCTTCCTCGCCACGCTGCGCGCCTGCCTGCAGCAGCCGGCAGCACTCGACGCGCCCTCGATGTCCGCCACGCCCCACGCATCGTCGGACCTGTCCCCACCCGCGCCATGACCCTGCCCGACCCCGACCTGGAGCACGCCGTGCTGGCCGCGCTGCGCGCCATCGCCCCGGAGATAGACCCTGCCACGCTCGACCCCGACCGGCCGCTGCGCGACCAGGCCGAGCTCGACTCGATGGACTGGCTGCACCTGCTCACCGACCTGCATGCCCGCACCGGCGCCGACATCGGCGAGGCGCAGGCCGACCCGCGGCTGAGCCTGCGCGCCCTGGGCGCGCTGCTGGCCGCGCGCGGCGGCGCTCAGCCCGCGGGCAGCCGCAAGGGCTGATGCGCGCGGCGCAGTGACTGCCACAGCGCCACGGTCTCGGCCAGACCGCCATCGCGGCTCTGCGGCCGAACGGCGGTCTGCACCAGCACCAGGCGACGGGCCGGGTCGACCATGAGGGCCTGGCCGCGCTCGCCCAGCCACGCGAAGCTGCCGTCGTTCTCGGTGAACACCCAGCTCTGATAGCCGTAGCCCCAGCCGCGACCGGTCTGGCGGGCGCTGACCTGCGCGCGGGCGAGCTCGCGCAGCCACGCCGCCGAGACCACCTGGCGGTAGTCGGCGCGGCCCTGGCGGGCGAGCATCGCGCCCAAGCGGGCATAGTCGCGCAGCACCGCATTGAAGCCGGTGAAGCCCAGCTCCTGGCCACTGCGATCGATGATCCACGAGGCGTCGGCCTCGGCGCCGATCGGCTTCCAGATGCGGTCGGAAAAGTAGTCGCACAGCGGCTGCCCGGCCACCGCGCGCAGCACCAGCGCCAGCACGAAGGTATCACCCACCGAGGGATGCCAGCGCTCGCCAGGAGGCGCCAGCCGCTCCTCGAAGAGCCGGGCCGCGCGTGCGCCACCCGGCTCCCAGCCGCCGGGCAGGCCCATGCCCTCGGCATCGTCGGCGCTCAGCTCATCGCGCGGGCGCATGCCCGAGCTCATGGTGAGCAGATGGCGCACCGGCGTGGCGCCATAGGCGCTGCCGGCCAGCGCCGGCACGTAGAGCTGGGCGGGGTCATCGAGCCGCAAGCGGCGCTCCTGCAGCGCGATGCCCGCCATCAGCGCGAGCAGGCCGCCGGCCATCGAGAACGCGGTGAAGCGATGCGCCTCGCCACGGCCGTACTGGTAGCGCTCGGCGAGGATCACATCCTCGCGCGCGATCAGCAGCCCGGTGACCGGATTGCGCGCGAGGTAGTCGTCGATGGGCGCGCCAACGGGCGTGCCTGCCAGCGGCCGGCGCCAGGGCCGCGCCGCCGCGGCGCGGGCCGAGGTGTTGGCCGGGAAGATCTCGTCCAGGCGCGAGAAGCCATCAACGCTGGCCGCGGGACTGCTCCAGCTGGCACGGGTGGCCCGCGGGTAACGACCCTGCGCGTCGGCATAGCGGTTGAGTTCGGGGCCGGCAGGCGCCTTCGCCGGGCCGGGCCGGGCGGGCGGCGCCGAGCGCGTGGTGATGGGCGCCGGTTGCGGCGTGGCCGGGGCGCAGCCGGCCAGCGCCAGCAGCGCGCCCGCGCCCGCGCCGCCCGCGGCGAGCCGCCGCCTCAGCGATGAGCTCGGGGCTGCGCGAGGCACCGCGGCTCAGGAGTAACCGATGGACAGCAGGTTCTCCACCGGCCGGTAGAGCGCCTCGAGGTAGGCGATGTCCTCGGCCGGCAGGGTGATCTCGGTGGCCGCCACCAGCTGGTCGAGCTGCTCGACGCGCGAGATGCCGACCACCGGCGCGGTCACGAAGGGCTTGGAGAGCAGCCACGCGAGCGCGATCTGCGCCGGCGTCTTGCCGTGGCGGGCCGCCACCTCGACCACCCGCTCGGCAATCGGGAACACCGCATCGCCCCGGTACAGGCTGGCGGTGCGAAGTCGGTCGCCGCCCTGCGAGCGCTGGGTGGAGCCGGACTCGAAGCCGCCGCGGTAGGAGCCGGTGAGGATGCCGCGCGCCAGCGGCGACCACGGCATGACCGCCACGCCGGTGCTCTGGCAGTAGGGGATCATCTCGCGCTCTTCCTCGCGGTAGACCAGGTTGTAGTGGTTCTGCATGGAGACGAACGGCGTCCAGCCGTTCATCTTCGCGGTGAGCTGCATCTCTGCGAACTGCCAGGCGAACATCGACGAGGCGCCCAGATACAGGATCTTGCCGGCGCGCACCAGGTCGTGCAGCGCGAGCAGCGTCTCCTCGATGGGCGCCGCCACGTGGCCGGGCACGGCGTGCGGGTGGCGGTGGATGACCAGCTGGTCGATGTAGTCCATGCCCAGTCGCTGCAGGCAGGCGTTCACGCCCTCGATCACGTGCTTGCGCGACAGGCCGCCCTGGTTGGCGCCCTTGCCCATCGGCATGGAGATCTTGGTGGCGATCACGTACTCGTCGCGCGGCAGCAGCTCGCGCAGCAGCTGGCCCACCACCCGCTCGGTGGCGCCCAGCCCGTAGACATCGGCAGTGTCGAAGTAGAACAGGCCGCGGTCGATGGCGGCCTTGAAGAGCGGCCGGGCCTCGTCGGGGCCGAGGGTCCAGTCACCCTGGTGGCCGCGGCCGGGCTCGCCGAAGTTCATGGTGCCCAGGCACAGCCGGGACACGCGCAGGCCGCTCTGGCGGCCGAGTTGGATCGTCTTGAGCATGGCCGGGGCCTCGCGCAGAAAGGAAGGCGACGATGCTAACAGCCGCGCCGCGCCCCCGCCCCGGCAGCGCCGCTAGGAGCGGACCGGCGCGATCTGCGCGCGCAGCCCGTACCAGAGCGCGACCAGATCGGCGCCGCCGGCGTCGCGGGCGCTGGGGCGCACCGCGGTGTGCGCGAGCACCAGCTGGCGGGCCGGGTCGATGAACATCGCCTGACCGCGTACGCCCAGCAGCGCGAAGCTGCCGTCGTTCCCGGGGAAGACCCAGGTCTGGTAGCCGTAGCCGTACCAGCGCCCGGTCTGCGCGCCGCTGAAGTGGGCGCGGCTGGCCTGCCTGACCCAGGCCGCCGGGATGAGCTGACGGCCCTCGAGGCGGCCATGCCCGGCAAGCAGACGGCCAAAGCGGGCGTAGTCGCGCAGCACCGCGTTGAAGCCCATGTAGCCCACCTCCTGGCCGGACCGGTCGACCAGCCAGCTGGCGTCGGCCTCGGCGCCCATCGGCTGCCAGACCCGCTCGGCGAACCACTGCGAGATCGGCTGGCCGATCGCGGCCCGCAACACCACCGCGAGCACGAAGGTCTCGGCCGAGGCGTAGTACCAGCGCTCGCCGGGCGCGGCGATGCGCTCGTTGAAGCTGCGCACCGCGGCCGCGCCCCCGGCGCTGCCCTCGCCCACCGTCGCCCAGGACAGCCGCGAGGAATCGTCGGTGCCGTCATAGTCCTCGCGAAAGCGCACGCCCGAGGACATGGTGAGCAGGTGGCGCAGCGGGGTCTGGCCGTAGGCCGTGCCGGACAGCGCCGGCTGGTAGACCTGCGCGGGGTCGTCGAGCGAGCGGATCAGGCCCTCGTCGAGCGCGATGCCGACCAGCATCGCGATCACGGTCTTGGCCATGGAGAACGAGGTGAACCGGTGCCGCTCGTGGCGGCCGTACTGGTAGCGCTCCATGAGCAGGGTGTCGCCCTGCGCGATGATCAGGCCGGTGGCGGGGTTGCGCTCGAGATAGGCCTGGAAGGGCACCCGCCCCGGGCCCACCCCGGGCGCGCCCTGGTAGTGGCCCTGCGGCTCGGCCGGCGCGCGCTGCCAGGCGCTGGCCTGCGCCGGGCGCGGCGAGCGGCTGGCGCGCAGGATCTCGTCGAGCCGCGAATAGGCATCGACGCTGCGGTCCACCCGCCACCAGGTCTGCCGATCGGCCGACGGGAAGCCGCCGAAGGCGTCGGTGTAGCGGGCCAGATCGGGGCCCCCGGGATGGCGGCCGATGCCGTCGGGGCCGGGCTCGCCGGGCCGGCGCGCGGCCGCCTCGCCGGTGGCGGCGGGGCCGGCAGCACCGCCGGGTCGATCAGGATGGGCGCAGCCGGCCGCGGAGAGGGCCAGCGCGCCCGCCAGCCGCAGGCTGCCCCTGCGCGCGCGGAAGACGGAGGTCATCGGCCGACCATAGGAGCCGCCGCGGCAGGCGTCAAGGCGCGGAATGGAATCGACGCCGGGCGGGCGCCTTGCCCGGGCCGACGGCCGCTGGCTACCCTCGATGCGCCCGGCCCGATCGGGTCGGGCCTCTCACCGCCGGGCCACCGGCATCGAACCGGAGACACCATGTCCACCTACCTGCGCCTGCGCCAGATCTGCCTGGTGGCCGCCGACCTCGAGCGCGCCGCCGCCGACATCCAGAGCGTGCTCGGGGTGAACCTGTGCTACCGAGACCCGAACGTCGCCAAGTACGGGCTGGTCAACGCGCTCTTTCCGATCGGCACCGACTTCCTCGAGGTGGTGAGCCCCACCCGGCCGGGCACCACCGCCGGGCGCTTCCTGGAGTCCACCGGCGGGCAGGGCGGCTACATGGCGATCTTCGATTGCCACGACCCCGAGCGCCGACGCGCGCTGGCCGAGTCGCTGGGCATCCGCATCGCGGCCACGCTCAACCACCACGGCTTTTACGGCAACCAGCTGCACCCCAAGGACTGCCGCGCCACCATGCTGGAGTTCGATCGCAGCGAGGGCGGCGACACCCTGATGGGCGGCTACCACCCGGCCGGCCCCGACTGGCAGCGTCATGTCCGCACCGACGTCACGCGCGCCCTGACCGGCATCGAGGTGGCCAGCCCGGATGCCGCCGGCATCGCGGCGCACTGGTCGCGGATCATCGATCGCCCGCTCTCGGCCGATGGCCGAGAAATCCGCCTGGACCACTCGGGCATCCGCTTCATCGACGCGCCGGCCGGCTCGCGGGAGATCCTGGCCAACCTGGTGCTCGATGTGGCCGACCCGGCGGCCATGCTGGCCGCCGCCCGGCGCGCCGGCCTGCCCACCGGCGAGCGCGGCTTCTCGCTCTACGGGGTGAACTGCCTGGTGGCCTGAGCCACCGCCTGACCGCCGGCGCCGTCTGCGCGCCCGCGGCCGCCGTGTCAGGCCGCCGCGAGCGCGGCCTCGCTCACCGGGTCACCGGCCAGCCGGGTGTGCCACATCACCCGCGGCTGGGTCATGTCCCAGGGCGTGGCCCGGTGCAGCAGGCAGCGGTTGTCCCAGATGATGGCGTCGCCCACCGACCAGCGGTGGTGATAGACCCGGGGCGGCTGGCAGGCAAAGCTCACCAGCTCGTCGAGCAGATGCTCGGACTCGGCCGCCGTGAGCCCGGCAATGGCATGGGCATGGCGCCCGATCAGCAATGACTTGCGACCGGTCTCGGGGTGCACCTTCACCAGCGGGCGACGCGGCACCGGGCCGTCGTGGAAACCGTAGCCGCTGTACTCGCTGTTCTCCTGGTGCGCATGGCCGAGGCGAGACTGGCTGTAGTGCAGCGAGTGGCAGGCCGAGAGCCCCTCGAGCCGCGCCTGCATGGCGGGGTCGAGCGCATCCCAGGCGGCGCGCATGTCGGCAAAGCCGGTGTCGCCGCCCTGCGCCGGCACCACCTCGGCGGTGAACACCGCGCCTTTGGCCTGCACCGGCATGTAGGTGCTGTCGGCATGCCAGCCCATGTTGCCCTTGAGCACCTTGATGACGTCGTCGTTGCCGGCCTCGGGCCGCACGCTGCCATCCTTGCGCACGTTGCTGATCGCGGCGATGTCGAATTCCAGCGGCCCGAAGCGCCGGCCGAGCGCGATCTGCTGCTCGCGGCCGAGATGCTGCCCGGGGAAGATCAGCAGGGCGTAGCGCAGCCACGCCGCGTGGACCGCCTGCCATTGCGCCTCGGTGAGCGCGGCGAGCGACAGCCCGGTGACCACGGCGCCGAAGCTGGCGTCGAGCGGTTCGATGCGCAGGCCCTGGGCCATGGCGGTCTCCTCTGCAAGGTCGACCGATTATCGGAAGCCGCGCCAGGCCGGGTCAATGCACCCGGCCGCTGGCGGGTTCGGTAAGCGCCCACGCGGCAGGCTCAGGCGCCGATGCCCGCCCAGAGCAGGGTGGCGGCGGCCAGGGCCAGCGCCCAGGGCAGGCGCGGCCGATCACCGCCAGCCGCCTGCGCCACCCCCGCGCGCAGCCCGAACGTGCCGCCACCCGCCAGGCCCGGGCGCCAGGCTCGCGAGAGCATCGCGGCCAGCGCGGGCAGCAGGGCCAGCAGCGCCACCGCCAGCCCCAGCCCGAAGAGGGCGAGCACCTGCTCGGGGCCGGCGACCAGGCCGATCGCCGCCATGAGACGGCTCTGCTCCACGCTGGCCAGCGCCAGCGCCAGCGCCGGCACCATCAGGGCCATCCCTGCGGCCGCCCCCAGCAGCCCGTCCAGGCCCGCCGGCATCCCGCCGCGCAGGCAGGCCAGACCGAAGCCGCCCAGCAGCCCCACCAGCTGCACCGCCTCGGGCAGGCGGTGGCCGCGCCACTCGAAGACTGCGGCGCTGCCCAGCAGCACCGCGAGCAGGGCGAGGCCCGCCGGCGACACCGGCACGGGAAAGGCGGCCGACAGCGAGGCCAGCGTCGTGGCAGCGAAGACCAGGGCATCGGGCATGGGCCACCTCGGGTATCGGTCGAACGGACGGGTTGCACGGAGGTGGCCGGCACGGCCACCATCGGCAGCATGACCGCGCCGCCGCGCCCGGCATTGACCCGGATCAAGCCCGGGCGTGGGGCCCACCG
Organism: Burkholderiales bacterium; assembly: GCA_037146935.1. Classification (GTDB taxonomy): domain Bacteria; phylum Pseudomonadota; class Gammaproteobacteria; order Burkholderiales; family Burkholderiaceae_E; genus Quisquiliibacterium. The sequence goes on along the minus strand of JBAWWD010000007.1, from coordinate 27,464 downwards.
CCTTCGGGTAACCTCGCGCCTTCGCCCTGCGGCCAGCCCCGCTGTCCATGGTGTTCCCGCTTCCCCGAGCGGCCCCCGCCCCTGCTGCCCTGACGCCCCGCCCATGCCCGCGCCCGCCACCACCGCTCCCGCCGACGCCGCCGAGGCCCTGCTGCGGCGGGTCTTCGGCCACCGCGGCTTCCGGGCGCCGCAGGGCGAGATCGTCCGGCATGTGGCCGGCGGCGGCGACTGCCTGGTGCTCATGCCCACCGGCGGCGGCAAGTCCCTGTGCTATCAGGTGCCGGCCCTGCTGCGGCCGGGCACCGGCATCGTGGTGTCGCCGCTCATCGCGCTCATGCAGGATCAGGTCCAGGCGCTGCGGCTCAATGGCGTGCGCGCCGAGTACCTCAACTCCAGCCTCGACGCACGCCAGGCGCGCGCGGTGGAGCAGGCGCTGCTCGCCGGCGAGGTCGACCTGCTCTACGTGGCGCCCGAGCGCCTGGTCACCGAGAGCTTCCTGGGCCTGCTCGCGCGTCTGGCCCAGGGGCCGGGCATCGCCCTCTTCGCCATCGACGAGGCGCACTGCGTGTCGCAGTGGGGCCACGACTTCCGGCCCGAGTACCTGCAGCTCTCGGTGCTGCAAAGCCATTTCCCCGCGGTGCCGCGCATCGCCCTTACCGCCACCGCCGATCCGCAGACCCGCGAGGAAATCCGCGAGCGCCTCGGCCTGGATGAAGCCCGGGTCTTCATCTCCAGCTTCGACCGGCCCAACATCCGCTACGCCATCGTCGACCGGGCCGAGGCCCGAGACCAGCTGCTGCGCTTCATCCGCGACGAGCACGATGGCGACTGCGGCATCGTGTACTGCCTGAGCCGGCGCAAGGTCGACGAGACCGCGCAATGGCTCGCCGCCCAGGGCGTGAACGCCCTGCCCTACCACGCCGGCATGGACCAGACCGAGCGCGCCGCCCACCAGGCCCGCTTCCAGCAGGAGGACGGCGTCGTGATGGTGGCCACCATCGCCTTCGGCATGGGCATCGACAAGCCTGATGTGCGCTTCGTGGCCCACCTCGACCTGCCGCGCAGCGTCGAGGGCTACTACCAGGAGACCGGCCGGGCCGGCCGCGACGGCGAGCCGGCCGACGCCTGGATGGCCTACGGCCTGGCCGACGTGGTGCAGCAGCGCCGCCTGATCGAGGAATCCGAGGCCGACGAACTGCACAAGCGGGTAAGCACGGCCAAGCTCGACGCCATGCTCGGCCTGTGCGAGACCGCCGCCTGCCGCCGGGTGCGGCTGCTGGCCTACTTCGGCCAGGACAGCCAGCCCTGCGGCAACTGCGACAACTGCCTGAACCCGCCACGCACCCTAGACGCCACCGAGGCGGCGCGCAAGGCGCTCTCGTGCGTGTTTCGCACCGGGCAGCGCTTCGGCGTGGTCCACCTGATCGACGTGCTGCGCGGCAAGGACAGTGAGCGCGCGCGGCGCTGGGACCACCCCTCGCTCAGCGTCTGGGGCATCGGCACCGAGCTCGACGAGACCGGCTGGCGAAGCCTCTTCCGCCAGCTGGTGGCGCAGGGCCTGCTGCGGGTGGCCCACGAGGCCCATGGCGCCCTGCAGCTCACCGAGGCGGCCCGACCGGTGCTGCGCGGCGAGCAATCGGTGGCGCTGCGCCAGACCGTCACCCCGACGGCCCGTGGCCGCGGCAGCCGTCGTCGCGGCACCGCGGGCAGCGGCATGCCATCCCCCGAGCTCTCGGCGGCCGACCAGCGGCTGCTGGAACGCCTGAAGCAGTGGCGGCGTGAGCAGGCTCAACAGCAGTCCCTGCCGGCCTATGTCATCCTGCATGACAGCACCCTGGCGCGCCTGGCCGCCGAGCGCCCCGCCGACGAGGCAGCGCTGGCCGGTGTGCCGGGCATCGGCGCCACCAAGCTGGCCCGCTACGGCGAGGCCCTGCTCGCGCTGATGGCGGCCGAAACGGACTGACCCGACCGTTCAGCCGCTGATAGAATCCGGTCGCGAAAACGGGGTCGCCCGCCGGGTCTTCCCGTGGCATACCCTGAAAAGCCGGCGGCGTGCCGGCACGGCCCATCCAGCCCCTCCCCGGAGCCCAGCGCCCATGGTCAGCAATGCGTCCCGAGCCGGCAAGGCAGACCCCCGATTCGCCCGGGGTGCGGCCACTCCCACGCCGCGGACCAGCGAACCCTCGGCCGCCCAGCCCAAGCGTGACGACACCCAGCTCCTGACAGACGCGCTCGAGAGCTACGAGGCCATGCTGGACATCGGCGGCGGCCGGGCCTTCGCTCAGGCCGAGACCGGCGCCGAGCCCCTGACGGTCGGCGCTGAAATCGATTCCACCCGCGCGCTCATCCGCAGCCTGCGCGGCTTCCTGGCCAGCCGCGGGGCCGACGCCCTGTTCAGCGGGCCGGCGCAGGCCGGCATGCTCGGCCTGGCCCGTGCCGCCATCGAATGCCATCTCGAGCAGTTGCAGGCCTCGGCCGAAATGCTGCTGGCCTGCGAGTTCGGCGACGTGGTCCTCAGCCAGCCCGACCACGCCCTGCAGGCCCTGGCCCGCCGGATGGACCCGCTCTACGACGCCGCCTGCGCGCTGCGGCAGCGGCTGGCGGGCGCCACGCGCTAGCCGATCGCGCCGGCCGAGCCCACCTTGGCTCGGAGCACATGCTTCTGGATCTTGCCGGTGCTGGTCTTGGGCACCACCTCGAATCGCACCTCCCGCGGGCACTTGAAGCGCGCCAGATGCTGGCGGCAGTGCGCGATCAGCGCCTCGGCCAGGGCTGAGGCCGCCTCGGGGCTCTCGGGCTGACTCTCGGGGCGCAGCTCCACGAAGGCGAGCGGGGTCTCGCCCCATTTCTCGTCAGGGCGGGCCACCACCGCGCAGGCCAGCACCGCGGGGTGCTTGTAGAGCGCGTCCTCAACCTCGATCGAGCTGATGTTCTCGCCGCCCGAGATGATGATGTCCTTGGCGCGGTCCTTGAGCTTCACATAGCCATCGGGGTGCAGCACGCCGAGATCGCCGGTGTGGAACCAGCCGTCGCGGAAGGCCTCCTCGGTGGCGCCGGGGTTCTTCAGGTAGCCCTTCATCACCACGTTGCCCCGGAACATCACCTCGCCCATGGTCTCGCCGTCGCGCGGCACCTCGGTCATGGTGGCCGCGTCCATCACGGTGAGCCCTTCCTGCAGCGGGTGGCGCACGCCCTGGCGGCCGTTGCGATCGACCCGGTCGGCCAGCGAGAGCGCGGCCCACTCGTCGTGGTGCGCGCACACGGCCGCCGGGCCGTAGACCTCGGTGAGCCCGTACACATGGGTGACCTCCCAGCCCATGCGCTCCATGCCCTCGATCATCGACGCCGGCGGCGCGGCGCCGGCCACCATGCACTTCACCGGCCAGTCGATGCCGGCGCGCAGGGCGGCCGGGGCGCTGATCAGGGTGCTGTGCACGATCGGCGCGCCGCAGTAATGGGTCACCCGGTGCTCGCGGATCAGCGCGAAGATGCTGGCCGCCTCCACCTTGCGCAGGCAGACCTGGGTGCCGGCCACCGCCGGCAGGGTCCAGGGAAAGCACCAGCCGTTGCAGTGGAACATCGGCAGGGTCCAGAGATAGACCGGATGCCGCGGCAGGTTCCAGTCGACCACGTTGGCCACCGCGTTGAGGTAGGCGCCCCGGTGATGCACCACCACGCCCTTGGGGTTGCCGGTGGTGCCCGAGGTGTAGTTCAGGCCGATCGCGTCCCACTCGTCCTCGGGGTACAGGCACACCCCCTGGGGGTCGCCCGCGGCGATGAAGCTCTCGTAGTCGGTCTGGCCGATGCGCTCGCCGGGGCCGTCGTACTGGCTGTCGTCGACATCGACGACATAGGGCAGCGGCGCGCCGGCGGCCGCGAGCTCGTCGAGCGCGGCGCGGGCGGTGGCGCTGAACTCGCGGTCGGTGATCAGCACCTTGGAGTCCGAGTGCCGCAGGATGAAGGCCACCATCGAGGCGTCGAGCCGGGTGTTGATGCTGTTGAGCACCGCCCGCGTGATCGGCACCCCGTAGTGGGCCTCGAGCATCTCGGGGATGTTGGGCAGCATCACCGCCACGGTGTCGCCCTCGCCGATGTCGCGCGCGGCCAGCGCGCTGGCCAGCCGCCGGGCGCGCTCCCAGGTCTGGCGCCAGGTGCGCCGCAGGCTGCCGTGGATCACCGCGCAGCGGTCGGGGTAGACGTCGGCGGCCCAGCGCACCAGGCTGGTGGGCGTGAGCGGAACATGATTGGCCGCGTTGCGGTCGAGCCCCTGCCGGTAGGGATTGGGGTGGGTGGGCATGGCAATCTCCTGGTGCCTGACGCGGCGACAGCCGCGAGGATACCGCCGGTTTGCGGCAAGATTCGGGGATGAATCCCTTCGCCCCCGATCTGCTGCGCGCGCTGGCGCGGCGCCACGGCACGCCGCTGTGGGTCTACGACGCGGCCACCATCCGCGCCCGCATCGCCGAACTCGGCGCCTTCGACACCGTGCGCTACGCGCAGAAGGCCAACTCCAACACCCACCTGCTGCGCCTCATGCGCGAGCAGGGCGTCTCGGTGGATGCGGTCTCGCTGGGCGAGATTGCGCGCGCCCGGGCGGCGGGCTTCGGTGCCGCAGCCGCGGCGGGTGGCCACACCGATCTGGTGTTCACCGCCGACCTCCTCGACCGGGCCACGCTCGAGGCCGTGGTGGCCGACCGCATCCCGGTGAATGCCGGCTCGGTGGACATGCTCGAGCAGCTCGGCGCGCGCTCGCCCGGCCACCGGGTCTGGCTGCGCATCAACCCCGGTTTCGGCCACGGCCACAGCAACAAGACCAACACCGGCGGCGAGCACAGCAAGCACGGCATCTGGCACGCCGATCTGCCGCTGGCGCTGGCGGCCATCGACCGTCACCGCCTGGTGCTCGACGGCCTGCACATGCACATCGGCTCGGGGGTCGACTACACCCACCTGCAGCAGGTCTGCCAGGCCATGGTCGACCTCACCGCGCGGCTGGGCCGGGCGGTGCCGGCCATCTCCGCCGGGGGCGGGCTGTCCATCCCCTATCGCGCCGGTGATGCGCGCATCGACACCGCCCACTACTTCGGGCTCTGGGACGCCGCCCGGCGCCAGATCGCGCAACGCCAGGGGGCGCCGGTCCACCTCGAGATCGAGCCCGGCCGCTTCCTGGTGGCCGAATGCGGCGTGCTGCTCGCCGAGGTGCGCGCAGTCAAGGGCATGGGCAGCAACCACTTCGTGCTGGCCGACGCGGGCTTCAACGACCTCATGCGCCCGGCCATGTACGGCAGCCACCACGGGATCGGGGTGCTGTCCATGGGCCAGACGCCTGCCGGCGCGGCGCGGCCGGTGGTGGTGGCCGGCCCGCTATGCGAGTCGGGCGATGTCTTCACCCAGGGTGAGGGCGGCACGGTGCTCAGCCGCGAGCTCCCGTTGCCGGCAGTGGGCGACCTGCTGGTGTTCGAGGACGCCGGCGCCTATGGCGCCTCGATGTCCAGCAACTACAACACCCGGCCGCTGGCCGCCGAGGTGCTGGTCGACGGCGAGGACACACGGCTGATCCGCCGGCGCCAGCGCATCGACGAACTGCTCGCGCTCGAGCGCGACCCGAGCGCCTGAGCGGCGCGCCCGGAATCCGTGTCGCCGGTTTGACACCCCGCGCCAGCCGGCCAGAATGGACCGATCCCACCAGGGGCACGCCATGACCGTCAGCTTCCGTCCGCTCGCCAACCACTTCGCGGCCGAGGTCAGCCCGATCGATCTGCGCCAGGTCCATGACCGCGACACGCTCGAGCAACTGCGCGACGGCATGCACCGCTACGCGGTGCTGATCTTCCGCGACCAGCCCTTCACCGACCCCGAGCAGCTCGCGTTCGCGCAGCGCTTCGACGGCACCCTGCACGCCCAGACCTCGGCCGCGGTGCTCGCCAAGAACCGCTTCGGCAACGAGGCGCTCACCGACATCTCCAACGTGGGCGCCGACGGCCAGATCCTGCCGGGCAACGACCGCCGTCGCATGTCGGGCATCAGCAACCGCCTGTGGCACACCGACGCCTCCTTCGTCGACCCGGCGGGCCGCTACTCCATGCTCTCGGCGCGCGTGCTGCCCCCGGTGCGCGCCGACACCGAGTTCGCCGACATGCGGGCCGCCTATGACGCCCTGCCCGAGGACACCCGCGCCAGCCTCGAGGGCCTGCGCGTGCACCACTCCATCGTCTACTCGCGCGAGGTGCTCGGCTTCGAGTTCGACGAGGCCGAGCGCACCCGCCTGCCCGGCGCCATTCATCCGCTGGTGCGCACTCTGCCGGCCACCGGGCGCCGCTCGCTCTACCTCGCCTCGCACGCGGCGCGCATCGTCGACTGGCCGCTGCCCGAGGGCCGGCTGCTGCTGCGCGACCTGATCGAGCACGCCACCCAGCGCGAGTTCACCTACCGGCACGACTGGCAGCCGCACGACTTCGTCATCTGGGACAACCGCACCACCATGCACCGCGCCCGGCCCTTCGATGACCGCGCCCACCGGCGCGAGCTGCGCCGCACCACCACCCTCGACCTGCCCCTGCCCGAACGCGCCTGAGCGCGGCCGGGCCCAACCCAGCGGAGACCCCCATGAGCGTGCAGGACATCACCGTCGAGGACTTCGACAGCACCGTCACCGGCAACGACATCGTCGTGGTCGACTTCTGGGCGCCCTGGTGCGGCCCCTGCCTGGGCTTCGCGCCGGTGTTCGAGCAGGTGGCGGCCGAGAACGCCGACATCGCCTTCTGCAAGGTCAACACCGACGAGGAGCAGGCGCTCGCCGGGCACTTCGGCATCCGCTCGATCCCCACGCTCATGATCTTCCGCGAGCAGGTGCTGGTGTTCGAGCAGGCCGGCGCGCTGCCCAAGGGGGCGCTCACCGACCTGCTCGGCCAGGTCCGGGCCCTCGACATGGAAGAGGTTCGCCGCGGCGCAGACGCCGACACCGGCGGCTGAACCCCTGCCCCCGGCAGGCCCGGGACTTGACGCCGGACGGCGCTTGGCTCAGCGTTGCGGCGGCGGCAGTTTCACTGCTCGCCACATCACCACCTCACACCCGAAAACATCCAGGAGACACGCATGCAGCGTCGGGCCTTTGTCACCCACGGCGGTATGGCCGCCATTCTTGCCACCGGCACGGCGCCGGCCATTGCCCAGACCCTCCCCGAAGTGCGCTGGCGCATGGCCTCGAGCTTCCCCAAGAGCCTTGACACCCTCTGGGGCGCGGCCGAGTTCGTCTCCAAGCGGGTGGGCGAGATCACCGGCGGGCGCTTCAAGATCAGCAACTTCGCCTCGGGCGAGATCGTGCCCGGGCTGCAGGTGCTCGACGCGGTGCAGGCCGGCACCGTCGAGGCGGGCCAGACCGCCATGTACTACTACTTCGGCAAGAACCCGGCCATGGCCTTCGGCACCTGCCTGCCCTTCGGCCCCAACCAGCGCCAGCAGAACGCCTGGTGGTACCACGGCGGCGGCGAGCAGATGTTCAACGAGTTCCTGAAGGCCTACAACTGCACGGCCATCGCCTACGGCAACACCGGCACGCAGATGGGCGGCTGGTTCCGCAAGGAGATCAAGACCATCGAGGACCTCAAGGGCCTGAAGTTCCGGGTCGGCGGCGTGGCCGGTGCGGTGCTCACCCGGCTGGGCGTGGTGCCGCAGCAGATCGCCGCGGGCGACATCTACCCGGCCCTCGAGAAGGGCGCCATCGACGCCGCCGAGTGGATCGGCCCGTTCGACGACGAGAAGCTCGGCTTCAACAAGGTGGCCAAGTTCTACTACGCCCCCGGCTGGTGGGAGCCCAACTCCATGGGCCACATGATCGTCAACCAGAAGGCCTGGGACGCCATCCCCAAGGAGTACCAGGCGGCGTACCACGCGGCCTGCGGCGAGTGCAACGCGTGGGTGATGGCCAAGTACGACCACCTCAACCCGCCGGCGCTGCGCAAGCTGGTGGGCGGCGGCGCGCAGCTGCGGGCCTTCCCGCGCGCGCTGATGGAGGCCTGCCACAAGGCCTCGCTCGAGCAGTACAAGGACTGGTCGGACAAGTTCCCCGAGTTCAAGACCATGTTCAACTCGTACTGGAAGTACACCGGCGAGCTCACCCAGTGGTTCCGGGTGGCCGAAGGCTCGTACGACAACTACAAGTCCACCACCAAGATCTGATCGGCTGTCACTGAGCCGCACCGCCATGCGCGCGGTGGTCTGCCGGGCCCATCACGGGCCCGGCGCCGTTTCCATCGAGGACATCCCCGCGCCGCCGCTCGCACCGGGCAGCGTGCGGGTGGGCGTGCGCGTGATCGGCGTGAGCTTTGCCACCGGCCTGGTGCTGGTGGGCAAGCACCAGAACACGCCGGCGCTGCCCTTCGTGCCGGGCACCGAGGTGGCCGGCGTGGTGCTGGAATGCGGCAGCGGGGTCACGGCGGTGGCGCCGGGAGATCGGGTGGCCGTGGGCACCCGATCCGGCGGCTGGGCCGAGGAGGTGGTGGCGCCCGAGGCCACGGTGTGGCGACTGCCCGAGGCCGTGGACTTCCTGGCCGCGGCGCACTTCCCCACCATCTATGCCACGGCCTACGCGGCGCTGCGCTGGCGGGCCGCGGTGCAGCCGGGCGAGACCGTGCTGGTGCACGCCGCGGCCGGCGGCAGCGGCCTGGCCGCCGTGGAGATCGCCCGCTGCCTGGGCGCCCGGGTGATCGCCACCGCCGGTTCGCCCGAGAAGCTCGCGGTGGCCCAGGCCCATGGGGCCGAGGTGCTCATCGACTACCGCGCCGGCGGCTTTCGCGACGCGGTGCTGCAGGCCACCGGCGGGCGCGGCGCCGACGTGGTCTACGACCCGGTGGGCGGCGCCGTGTTCGACGAGTCGCTGCGCTGCATCGCCCCCGAGGGCCGGCTCATTCCCATGGGTTTTGCCGGCGGCGGCATCCCGCAGATCCCGGCCAATCTGCTGCTGGTCAAGAACGTGAACGTGATCGGCCTGTACTGGGGCTACTACGTGGGCTGGGCGCGCACGCTGCCGCCCCCGGGCACCGAGACCCGGGTGCGGGCCGCCTTCACCGAGATGCTCGCGTGGTGCGCCCAGGGCCGGCTGCGGCCGCGCACCTGGCGCACCTGGCCCATGAGCGGCTTCCAAGAGGCCCTGGCCGCGATCGCCTCGCGCGAGGTGATCGGCCGGGTGGCGCTGATTCCCTGAGCGCCGGCAGGCCGCCCGGGCTCAGCCCGCGGCCGGCGCGCGCCGGCGCAGCAGGTACTTCTGCATGCCGTCCATCACCAGCACGCCATGCTGGTTGTGCACGGTGGAGCGCATCACGATCACGCCGGTGGTGCGACCGGGCAGCAGTTCTGCCACCTCGATCGCGCTGTAGAGCGTGTCCCCCACGTACACCGGCGCCAGGAACCGGCTGCTCTGCTCGATGAAGGCCTTGAGCGAATCTTCCACCAGGTGCGGGAACAGGCCGGCGCCGGCCGCGGTCTGGATGGCCACCTGGAAGCCATGGGCGAGCAGGTCGGGCATGCCGTGCCCGCGGCAGAACTCGCGGTCATAGTGGATGGGGTGGTTGTCGCCGCTGGCGAGCTGGAAGGCGGCGAAGAGCGCATCGGTCATGGTGCGCGAGGGCATCGGAAAGCGCTCGCCGAGGCGGAAGTCCTCGAACCAGCGCTGCTCGCACAGCCGGTGGGCGGCACGCAGCTCGGCGCTCATTGCGGCTTGATCCCGGCGTCGGCCACGATCTGCGCCCACAGCGCCATGTCGTGGCGCAGGGTGCGGGCGAAGGACTCGGGCGAGTCGCCCACCGGCACCAGGGTCTGCTCGTTGAGCCGGGCCTGCACGTCGGGCAGCTTCACCACCCGCATCACGTCGCGCGAGATCTTCTCGATCAACGGGCGCGGCGTGCCCGCCGGCGCGAACAGGCCCACCCAGCCCAGCGGCTCGTAGCCCGGGTAGCCGAGTTCGCCCAGCGTGGGCACGGCCGGCAGCATGGGCGCGCGGCGCGGCCCGGTGACCGCGATGGGGCGCAGCTTGCCGGCAGCGATGTGCTGCGTGGCGGTGCTGACATCGATCCATGACGAGCTCACCTGCCCGCCGAGCAGGTCGGTGACCAGCGGGGCCGCGCCCTTGTAGGGCACGTGGGTCATGTCCAGGCCCTGCTGCCGCGCGAAGCGCTCGCCCACGATGTGCGAGCTGGAGCCGGTGCCGAAGGAGCCGAAGGTGTGCCGCCCGGGCGCGGCCTTGACCGTGGCGATGAACTCGCGCAGGTCGCGCGCCGGGAACTCGGGCTTGACCGCCAGCACCAGGTAGGAAAGGCAGATCTGCGAGATCGGCTCGAAGTCCTTCAGCGCGTCGTAGGGGATCTTCGCGAACAGCGCCGGGTTCTGGATGTGGGTGGTGATGGTGGCGAGCAGGGTGTGGCCATCGGCGGGCGCGCGCGCCACCTGCTCGCCGCCGATCATGCCGCTCGCGCCGGGCTTGTTCTCGACGATCACCTGCTGGCCCCAGGCCTCGGTGAGCTTGCCGGCGAGCAAGCGCGCGGTGAGGTCGGTGGCCCCGCCCGCGGGGAAGGGCACCACCATCTTCACCGGCCGTGCCGGATAGGTGCCCGACTGCGCGCGCGCGGCCGGCAGGCCAAGGCCTGCCGCGGCGGCGGCGAGCGCGCCCTGGGCAAGCAGTTGTCGACGAATCTTCCGGGGCATGTGAGTCTCCTTCAGTCCTTGAGTCGCCAGGCAGTGAGCATTGCGCCCGCCAGGCCCAGGCCCGCGCCGGCGAGCAGGGCGCCCGGGGCGCCCAGCCAGGTGCCGAGCTGGCCCAGGCACAGGCTGCCCAGCGGCGTGGCGCCGATGAACATGGCGGTGTAGATGGCCATCACGCGGCCGCGCTTGTCGTCATCGACGCGCTGCTGGATGGTGACATTGGTGGACACCGCCTGCGCGATGGTGCCCAGGCCCACCAGCACCATGGCCACGATGGCCAGGCCGATGAGATCGGTGCGCGTGAACACCGCCAGCCCGATGGCGGCCGACAGATTGCCGGCCAGCGCGATCGCCTGCAGGTTGCGGCTGCCGCGACGCGCCGCGAGGGTGATGGCCGCGATCATGGCGCCGACACCGGCGCTGGAGAGGAACAGGCCCACCAGCTCGGGGTGAGCGCCGTGCAGCGCGGCCACCGCCGCCGGCATCAGGTGCGCGTAAGGCCCGACCCCGAAACCGAGCGCGAACACCCCGATCAGCATGCGCGCGATGACCGGGTCATCGAAGGCGCACCGCCAGCCCTCGATGAATTGCTGGCCGAACGAGCCCTTGGGCCTGGCCGCATCGCGGCTGACGGTGCGGATGCGCATCAGCTGGTAGAGCGTGGCGCACAGCAGGAAGGGATGCAGCAGGAAGCAGGCCGCCTCGCCCGCCCAGCCGATCAGCACGCCGCCGATGGCCGGGCCGATGAAGCGGGCCGTGTTCAGCGCGCTGGAGTGCAGCGCGACCGCGTTGGGCAGCACCGCGCGGTCCTCGATCAGATCGACCAGGAAGGCATGGCGGATGGGGATCTCGATCGCGAACAGCATGCCGCGCACGAAGGCGAAGATCACCAGCAGCGCAGGGTTCATCCAGCCGGCGGCAGTCAGCGCGGCAAGCAGCAGGCCGGTGAGCGCCACCGCGCCGAGCAGGCCGATCAGCATCGCGCGTCGCGGATAGCGGTCGGCGAGCAGGCCGGCAAACGGCGAGACGAGCAGCGCCGGGGAGAGCTGCGCGAAGCCGACCACCCCGAGCAGCGCCACCGAGCCGGTGAGCCGATAGGCCAGCCACGCCATGCCCACGTTGTGCGCGAACCCGCCGATCAGGGCGATGGCCTGGCCGATGAAGTAGCGGCGGAACTCGGGGTGCTCGAGGGCGGGGAAGCGGGACATGGGCGAGGGCCGCCGTGGAGGCTTCGTGGGCGGGGGCAAACCCTTTACAGTACGGCCCACGGCCGGGCCCGGCGAGGCCCTCAACAGACCCCCACGGAGACTACACGATGTACGCAGGACATCACGCCACGGCGCATCCCGATCGGCCCGCCTTCATCATGGCGGCCACCGGCGAGCAGGTCAGCTACGCGGAACTGGAAGCCCGCAGCAACCGGCTTGCCCACCTGCTGCGCGCGCACGGGCTCAAGCGGCTGGACCACTTCTCCATCTTCATGGAGAACAACAACCGCTACCTCGAGACCTGCGCCGCCGGCGAGCGCGCGGGCCTGTACTACACCTGCGTGAACTCCTACCTGAAGGCCGACGAGCTCGCCTACATCCTGAACAACAGCGAGTCGCGGGTGCTGATCACCTCGGCCTCGCGCAGCGAGGTCGCGCGCGAGGCGCTCAGGCAGTGCCCGAACGTGACCCTGGCGCTGATCGTCGATGGCGAGGGCCATGCCGCGCCCTTCCAGGACTACGCCGCGGCGGTTGCGCCCTTCCCGGCCACGCCGCTGCCCGACGAGCGCCTGGGCACGCCCATGCTGTATTCGTCGGGCACCACCGGGCGGCCCAAGGGCATCGTGCGGCCGCTGCCCGACAACCCGCCAAGCGAGCCGCTGCCGCTCTTTCACTTCCTGAACAAGCTCTGGCGCTATCGGGCCGACATGGTCTATCTGTCGCCGGCACCGCTCTACCACTCGGCCCCGCAGGCGGCGGTCTCGCTCACCATTCGCAATGGCGGCACCGTGATCATCATGGAGCACTTCGATCCGGAGCAGTACCTCGCGCTGGTGCCGCGCTACCGGGTCACCCACACGCAGCTCGTGCCCACCATGTTCAGCCGCATGCTCAAGCTGCCGGCCGAGGCGCGCAGCCGCCATGACCTCTCCTCGCTCGAGATCGCGGTGCACGCCGCCGCGCCCTGCCCGGTGCAGGTCAAGGAGCAGATGATCGCGTGGTGGGGCCCGATCATTCACGAGTACTACGGCGCCACCGAGGGCCTGGGCTTCACCGCCTGCGACACGCCCGAGTGGCTGGCCCACCGCGGCAGCGTGGGCCGGGTGCTGCTCGGCGACCTGCACATCCTAGACGAGGAAGGCAAGCCCTGCCCCAAGGGCGTGCCCGGCGAGATCTGGTTCAAGACCGCCACGCCCTTCGAGTACTTCAACGACGCGTCCCGCACCGCCGAGTCACGCTCGAGCGACGGCAGCATGAGCACCGTGGGCGATGTCGGCTATGTCGATGACGACGGCTTCCTGTACCTCACCGACCGCTCAACTTTCATGATCATCTCGGGCGGGGTGAACATCTATCCGCAGGAATGCGAGAACCTGCTGATCACCCATCCCAAGGTGGCCGACGCGGCGGTGTTCGGCGTGCCCAATGAAGACCTCGGCGAGGAGGTCAAGGCGGTCATCCAGCCCATGCCCGGCCAGACCGCCGGGCCCGAGCTCGCCCAGGAACTGATCGCGTTCTGCGGCGCCCATCTCTCGCGCCAGAAGGTGCCGCGCTCCATCGACTTCATGGACGCGCTGCCCCGGCTGCCCACCGGCAAGCTCTACAAGAAGGGCCTGCGCGACGCCTACTGGGGCGACAAGAAGAGCCGCATCGTCTGAGCCCGCGGCAGGTCGCGGGTCCGGGCCCGCGCCGCGTGCCGTCGCGTGCCGGCTGGCACGCCTGTCAGCGTGCCCGCCAGCCGCCGTCCACCACCAGGCTGTGGCCGTTGACGTAGCCGGCCTCGTCGCCGGCCAGATAGCACACCGCGCCGGCCACGTCGGCCACGCTGCCGCGCACGCCGGCCGGCACCAGCGCACGCACCTGGTCTTCGGACACCGCCACGCCGCGGCCGCTGATGTCGGGCACGTCGGGGCCGAGCAGGCTCTGCGAGTTGCGCCGCAGCCCGGTGGGAATCACCCCCGGGCAGACCGCGTTCACGGTGATGCCGCGGCTGCCGTAGACCACCGCCATCTGCCGGGTGAGGCCGATCACCGCGTGCTTGGCCGCGATGTAGGCCGCGCCGCCGCCGGTGCCGTTCAGGCCGGCCACCGAGGCCATGTTGATGATGCGGCCGCGACCGGCGGGCAGCATCTCGCGCAGGCCGCGGCGACAGCACAGGAACACCCCGGTGAGATCGACGTCGAGCACCTTGCGCCAGACCGCGGGATCGATCTCGTGGACATCGAAGTAGCCATCGAGGATGCCGGCGTTGTTCACCAGGATGTGCAGCGGGCCCAGGCCGGCCACGGCCGCGCCGATCGCCTGGTCGACGTCGGACTCACGGGACACATCGCAGGCCAGGCCCAGGGCCCGGCCACCGGCGCCGGTGATGAGCGCGGCGGTCTCGGCCGCGGCCGCGGCGTCGATGTCGAGCGCGGCCACCGCCGCGCCGCGCTCGGCCAGCGCCTGCGCCACCGCCCGGCCGATGCCCGAGCCCGCGCCGGTGACCACCGCCATGCGATCGGCAAAGCCCATGCTCAACCCTTTCGTGGTGCGTGTGCGGATTCGAAGGCCGCCAGGAAGGCGGCGAGATTGATGCCGAGCTCGGGCCCGAGATAGCCGCCCTCCTGCACCAGCACCGTGGGCAGGCCCAGGCCGGCGATGGCCGCGGCCATTTGCCGGAAGCCCTCGGTGGTGATGCGCAGCCCCTGCAGCGGGTCGCTCTCGGCGGCATCGAGCCCCAGCGCCACCACCAGCGCGCCCGGCGCGAACCGGCCGATGCGCTCGAGGGCCGTGCGGCCCGCGGCAAGCCAGGGCGCATCGCCGCTGCCGGCCGGCAAGGGCAGGTTCAGGTTGAAGCCCTCGCCGGCACCCTGCCCGCGCTCGTGCGCGTGGCCCCAGAAGTAGGGATAGAAGCCGTTGGGATCGGTGTGCAAGGACACGGTGAGCACATCGCGCTCGGCATAGAAGATGCCCTGCGTGCCGTTGCCGTGATGGACGTCGATGTCGAGCACCGCCACGCGGCCATGGCGGGCACGCAGGCGTCGCGCCGCGATGGCGGTGTTGTTCAGGAAGCAGAAACCTCCGGCGGTGTCGGCGAAGGCGTGATGCCCGGGCGGACGGCACAGCGCGTAGGCGCTCTGGCCGTGGGCCAGCACAT
Organism: Burkholderiales bacterium; assembly: GCA_037146935.1. Taxonomy (GTDB): domain Bacteria; phylum Pseudomonadota; class Gammaproteobacteria; order Burkholderiales; family Burkholderiaceae_E; genus Quisquiliibacterium. Next base: position 12,422 of record JBAWWD010000007.1, on the reverse strand, counting down.
GGTCGGCCGCAGCCACCGCCACCTGCGCGGCGTGGTAGGCGGCCTCCCAGGTGCCGGGGCCGATGGGCGAGCCGGTGTCGGTGGTGTGCCACCCCGTGCGGCCCACGATGCCGGTGGGGTAGTGGCCGCTCGCGCGCCCCGGGTGCACATTGGGGATCACCTCGGCGCTCGCCCCGGGCAGCGCCTGCCACTGCGCCCAGGCCACCTGCAGGAAGTCGAGGTACTCGGGGGTGTGCACATCGGCGATGGGCCCCAGGCCCTGGTCGGGCGCCTCGGCGATGTCATGGCCGCCGGCCTGCGCCGCGGCCAGCAGGATGCGGGCGCGCTCGGGCTGCTCGGCGGCGGCGGTGGGCCGGCCGCGCACGAGGAAGAACTGCGGGTCGTGGCCGGCGTGGCGCTCGGTGTGGAAGATCTTCATGGGCAATAAGCCTGGGGCGATGGGGTTGGGCGGGCGCGCGGCTCAGTGCGCCCGGAACACCGCGCGCGAGCGCCAGCCGCCGATGAAGTGGCGGCCCGCCGCCTCGCGCTGGCGCTCGGCCTCGGCCGAGGCGCCGGCCGCGCGCGCGGTGCGCCAGCAGAACAGGGTGAGCAGTTCCTGCTGGGCGTGGCTGCCGCCGAGCTCGGGCAGGCGTGGCAGCACCGGGCCGAGCCGGCCGAGCGCGCCGGCCATGTCGCCCGCGGCGGCCTCGCGCATGGCCGCGCAAAGCGGCAGCGCCACCTCGCGCACCACCTCGGCCTGGTCATCCGTGCCCTGGCCAAAGCCCTGCATGCCCGCGAGCAGTTGCTGCGCGGCGGCGTCACGGCCATCGGCCAGCAGCGCGAGCATGTAGTGCGGCAGGCTGAAGGCCGAGAGGCAGTCCCCGACCCGGGCCTGGGCGTGTTCGGCCAGCTCGTGCCAGCGCGGGCCGGCCGACACGCCGAGATGCTCCAGCCGGTAGAGCATGGAGATGGCGTTCTGCAGGTCGATGTAGAGATCGGGCTGGGCCTGCGTGAGCGGCGCCGACAGATTGCGGAAGCGGGTGTCGTAGAGCATGAGCGCGGTCTGGGCATCGCCCTGACCGAGGTGCATGAGCGCGGCATGCCACCACAGGTGGTGCACGAGGTTGTTGCCCTCGGCCCAGTGCGCCGACTGCTGCGTGAGCCAGGCGATGCCTTCGGCTTGCCGGCCCTGCATCTCGAGCACATGGGCCACCGCGTGGGTGCCCCAGATGTCCTGCGGATCGATCGCCACCGACGCGCGCCCGAGCGGCTCGGCCTGATCGAGCCGGCCGCACTCCTCGAGCGCGAAGCAATGGCAGGCGAGCATCGAGCCCCAGCCGGGCAGGCCCTCGTGCCAGTGCGGGCGGGTCTGCTCCACCGAGGCCAGCATGGCCTGCGGCCGGCCGAGCCAGAAGAGGTGGAAGTGGGCGAGCCGGAAGGCGAGGAGATCGGTGGGATGCTCGCGCGAGATCTGGTCCCACAGCGCGAGCGAGCGCTCTAAGTGGCCCTCCACCCAGGCCTGCAGCGCCGCCAGGTGCATGCGCTCGCGCGCGGTGGCGCCGGCGGCCGCGGCCTCGCGGGCCTGGGCCAGCGCCGCCGCCGCGATGGGCACCAGCGCCTGCTTGCAACCCAGCAGCAGCAGATAGCCCTTGAGGCACTGGCCCATCACGAAGCCCGGCTCGGCCGCGAGCGTGGCGAACAGCGGCTGCACGGTGTCGGCGCGATAGGTGAGATAGCGGCGGCAGGTCTCGTTGAAGGCCGCGGCCGCCGCGGCCGAGGGCGCGGTGAGCGGCAGGCCGTGCAGGTCGAGCGTCATGGCGGGCGGGGCGGGGCGGCTCAGGCGCGCTCGGCGCGCGGGGCCGGCCGGCCCTGCAGACGGCCAACCTGACGGCCGCCATCGACCCGCAGCAGTTGTCCGGTGACCTTGGTGGCCGAGAGCAGCCAGACGATGCTGTCGGCGATGTCCTGGGGGGTGAGCACCTCGCCCAGCGCGGCGCTGTCCTTGTAGGCCTGACGGCTGGCCTCGTAGGCATCGCCCAGGCCGGACTGCAGCCAGCCGGTCTCGATGAAGCCGGGCAGCACCGCGTTGACGCGGGCCTGCGGGCCGAGCACCCGCGCCAGCGACACGGTGAGCGTGTTGAGCGCGCCCTTGGAGGCCGCGTAGGCGATGCACGAGCCCTGGCCTTCCTGGCCGGCGATGGACGACACGTTGACCACCGCGCCACCGCTGGCGCGCAGCGCGCTCTCGCAGGCGCGCACCATCTGGAACACGCCGATGGTGTTCACCGAATAGATGTCGTGGAAGTCCTGCGCCGAGAGGCCGTCGAGCCGGTTGGCTGCCACGAACTTGGTGGTGCCGGCGTTGTTCACCAGGTAGTCGATGCGACCCCAGCGCGCCATGGCGGCATCAGCCATGCGGCGGCAGTCGGCGTCGTCAGCCACATTGGCGCTGACCACGAAGGCATCTGCCCCGGCGGCGCGGCAGCGCGCGGCCACCGATTCGGCGGCCTCGACGCTGCGGGTGCAGTTGATGAGCACCGACGCGCCACGCTGCGCGAGCAGCAGCGCGGTGGCCTCGCCAACGCCGGCCGACGAGCCGGTGACGATGGCGCACTTGCCTTTCATGTCCATGGGGGTCTCCTGGGTGTGAGGTGGGAATGGGCGCGCGGCCGATCGGGCGGCCGCGGCCGGGTCAGCCGGCCGCGCGCATGGCGGCCAGGCCGGCGTCGAGGTCGTCGATGAGGTCTTGCGTGTCTTCGAGGCCGACATGCAGCCGGATCAGCGGCCCGCCGTTCCAGGGCTGCACGCTGCGCACGCCGTTCAGCCGCGCCGGCATGATGAGGCTCTCGTAGCCGCCCCAGGAGTAGCCGATGCGATAGAAGCGGCGGCGCTCCACCAGCGCGGCGAGCGCGGCTGGCGTGTCGGCCATGCCGGGGCGCAGCTCGAAGGAGAAGAGCCCGCTCGAGCCGGTGAAGTCGCGCCGCCACAGGGCATGGCCGGGATGCGAGGGCAGCGCCGGGTGCAGCACCTGCGCCACCTCGGGCCGGGTCTGCAGCCACTGCGCCACGGCGAGCGCCGACTGCTGGTGATGCCGCATGCGCACCGCCGCGGTACGCAGGCCGCGCAGGATGAGGAAGGCATCGTCGCCGCCCACGCACAGGCCCATCTGGCGCACCGCGCCGTGCAGCGCCGGCCAGAGCGCCTCGCGCGCGACCACCGCGCCCATCAGCACATCGGCATGCCCGCTCCAGTACTTGGTGAGCGGCAGCAGCGACATGTCGACGCCCCAGTCGAAGGGCCGCGCGAACATCGGCGAGGCCCAGGCGTTGTCGATCATGGTGACCACGCCGCGGGCCCGGGCCAGGGCGCACAGCGCCGGCACGTCCTGCAGCTCGAAGGTGTAGCTGCCCGGGCTCTCGAGGTAGAGCACGCGGGTGGTGGGCTGCATGAGCGCGGCGAGCGCGTCGGCACCCAGCGCCGGGTCGTAGAAGGTGGTGCTCACGCCCATGCGCGCGAGCAGGGTGCTGGCCAGGGTGCGGGCCGGACCGTAGACCGAGTCGGGCATGAGCACGTGATCGCCGGTCTTGAGCACCGCGAGCAGCGCCGCGGCGATGGCGGTGAGGCCCGAAGGCATGAGCGCGGCGCGGCAGGCATGGCCCTGGCCCTCGATGGCCGCGAGCGCGTCCATGAGCGCGAAGGTGGTGGGCGTGCCGGCGGTGGCGTAGGTGCTGGCGTGGCGTTCGCCGGCCACCGCGCGCGCGCCGGTGGACCAGGCGTCCTCGAGGGTGTCGAAGAACACCGAGGAGGCGCGGTAGACCGGCAGGTTGGCGGTGGTGATGGGGACGTTGAAGCTGCGCGAGACCTCGGTGACGAGGCTGCCCAGGCCGACGGGATCGTGATGGGTGCTCATCGACCGATTATAGGAAGGCCGGCGCGGTGGGCGGCGAACTTTCGGACCGGGGCCGTGTCGAGCCGTGCGCACCCGCCCGCCGGCTGCCGCTACAGTGGGTCGGCACCGGCGCGCCATCCCGTGGCGCGCGCCCCAGGAGACACCCCATGACGCAACCCAAGGACCCCAAGGCGATCGGCACCGGCGGCGTGCCCGATGCCGCCTGGCTGGCGCGCCAGCCGGCCGAGCCCATCCTCGAGCCCGACCTGCCCATCGTCGATGCGCACCACCATCTCTGGGACCGGCCCAGGCACCGCTACATGCTCGAGGAACTGCTCGCCGACACCGGCAGCGGCCACCGGGTGGTGGCCACGGTGTTCGTCGACTGCCGCGCCTTCTATCGCGCCGGCGGCCCCGAGGCCCTGCGCCCGCTCGGCGAGACCGAGTTCGCCAACGGCGTGGCCGCCATGGGCGCCAGCGGCGTGTACGGCCCCACGCTGGCCTGCGCGGCCATCGTCAGTCACGCAGACCTGCTGCTCGGCGCGGCCGCGCGCGGGCCGCTCGAGGCGCACATCCAGGCCGGCAACGGTCGCTTTCGCGGCATCCGCCATGCCGGCGGCTGGATCGACACCCCGCTCATCCACAACAGCCACACCAGCCCGCCCCAGGGCCTGTACGCGCTGCCGGCCTTCCGCCAGGGCTTCGCGCAACTGGCGCCGCTGGGCCTGTCCTTCGAAGCCTGGCAGTTCCACACCCAGCTTGGCGAGGTCACCGATCTGGCGCGCGCCTTCCCGGACACGTCGATCATCCTCAACCATGTGGGCGGGCCGCTTGGCGTGGGGCCCTTCGCGGGCCGGCATGACGCGGTGTTCGCCGACTGGAAACGCGGCATGACCGAGCTGGCCCGCTGCCCGAACGTCACGGTCAAGCTCGGTGGCCTGGGCATGCGCATCGGCATGTTCGATCACCACGCCGGGGCCACGCCGCCCAGCTCGCAGCAGATCGCCGATGCCTGGCGGCCCTGGATCGACACCACCATCGAGCGCTTCGGCGCGCAGCGCTGCCTGTTCGAGAGCAACTTCCCGGTGGACAAGATGTCCACTGGCTACGCCACGCTCTGGAATGCCTTCAAGCGGCTGGCGGCTGGCGCATCCGCCGAGGACAAGACCGCGCTCTTCAGCGGCACGGCCAGCCGGGTGTACCGCATCGACATCTGAGCAGCAATCACATCGCACCGGGCGGCACGCTGATCGGCAGCGCGACCGGCCCGGGCATTCAAGGGGGAGAGCAGACATGATCCGGACCACGCTGACACTCGCGCTCGCGGCCGCCGCCGCGCTGGCGCTCGCACCGACCGCGCAGGCCCAGAAGCGCTATGACTCGGGCGCATCGGACACCGAGATCCGCATCGGCCAGACCATGCCCTACAGCGGCCCGGCCTCGGCCTACGGCTCGCAGGGCAAGGTAGAGCTTGCCTACTTCAAGATGCTCAACGCGCAGGGCGGCATCAACGGCCGCAAGGTGAACCTGCTCAGTCTGGATGACGGCTACAGCCCGCCCAAGACCATCGAGCAGACCCGCAAGCTGGTGGAGCAGGACGAGGTGCTGGCCATCATGAATGCGCTGGGCACGCCCACCAACAGCGCCACCCACAAGTACCTGAACCAGAAGGGCGTGCCGCAGCTGCTGGTGTCATCGGGCGCCTCGAAGTGGAATGACCCCAAGGCCTTCCGCTGGACCACCCCGTTCTTCCCGCCCTACATCCAGGAAGGGATGATCTATGCCAAGCACATCCTGACCAACTTCCCCAACGCGAAGATCGCGATCATCTCGCAGAACGACGACGCGGGCCGCGACTACGTCAAGGGCTTCAAGATGGGCCTGGGCAGCAAGGTGAGCCAGGTGGTCAAGGAGGTCACCTACGAGGTCACCGATGCCACGGTCGACTCGCAGGTGATCGCGCTGAAATCAGCCGGTGCCGACACCCTGTTCACCATGGCCACGCCGAAGTTCGGCGCGCAGGTGATCCGCAAGGTGGCCGAGATCGGCTGGAAGCCGCACCACTACATCGTGTCGGTGTCGAGCTCGCAGGGCACGGTGCTCGAGCCGGCGGGCCTGGACAAGTCGGTGGGCCTGATCACCGCCATGGCCTTCAAGCTCGCGGGTGACCCCACCTGGGACAACGACGCCGAGATGAAGGAGTTCCTGAAGTTCTGCAAGGAGTGGTTCCCCGAGGGCAACCCCACCGACGCCTCGGTGGTGCTCGGCTATGTCACCGCGCACATGATGGTGCACATCCTGAAGAGCGCCGGCGACAACCTCACCCGCGAGAACATCCTGAAGGTGTCCACCAATGTGCGCGGGCTGAAGCTGCCGCTGCTGCTGCCCGGGGTGCAGGTGAACATCACTCCTGATGACTACTCCACCTTCAACACCTTCCGCACCGCGCGCTTCGACGGCAAGCGCTGGGCGCTGTTCGGCGACCCGATCGTGGCTGACGGGAAGTAGGCGGGCATCGAGCCCCCGCGGGTGGCTGCGGGGGCTGGTCGGCGCCAGCGCGCGGCCCCTGGCGACCTGACCCAGCTCACCCACCGATCACGACTTCCGGCACGCCGCACGACATTGCCCGCTCAGGCTGCGGTCGGCTCCTGCCGCCCGGCGGCGCCAGCACCGGCCAGCGTGAACTCGGCGGGGTTGAATTCGCGGGTCATGGCCCAGTAGTCAAGCAGCCGCCACGGCGAGGTGACGGTGAGCCGGTTGCGCGCGTTCTTGTACCAGCTGGTCACGCCGGGGTGGGTCCAGACCATGTCGGCGGCCTTCTCGTCCAGGCGCTGGTTGTAGCGCTCGCAGACCTCGGGCCGCACCTCGAGGCTGCTCAGCCCATCTTCGATCAGGGTGCGCAGGGCCTGCATGATGTAACGCACCTGGCACTCGGTGTGGAAGATGATCGAGCCGCCGTGGGCCAGGTTGGTGTTGGGCCCGTAGAGCATGAAGAGGTTGGGGTAACCCGGCGCGGTCATGCCCAGATAGGCGCGCGGGTCGTCGTCACCCCATTGCTCGCGCAGGGTGCGGCCGTCACGGCCGCGGATGGTCATGGGCCAGAGCATCTTCGAGGCCTGGAAGCCGGTGGCGAAGATGATCACGTCGGCCTCGTGGCGGGTGCCGTCGCGCATCACGATGGCGCCGGGCTCCACCCGCGCGATGGGGTCGGTCTCCAGCGACACATTGTCCCGCCGCAGCATGCGGTACCAGTGGTTGTCGCGCAGCATGCGCTTGCCGTAGGGCGGGTACGAGGGGATGCACTTGGCGAGCAGGGCCTCGTCGCCACCGAGTTCGCCGCGCACATAGTCGACGATCATCTCGCGCATGCGGTGGTTGGTCGCGTTGAGCGAGACCGCCGGCTGGGTCCAGGCGGGGTCCTTGTGCAGCGAGGCATGAAAGCCGTCAGAGCTGGCCCAGAACTGCTGGAAGCGCAGCCAGTTGGAGTAGTACGGGATATGCCGCAGCGCCCAGTTGTGGCCGGGCTTCACGGGCAGGTGGTAGTTGGGGTTGTTCATCGCCCAGTGAGGCGTGCGCTGGAAGACCCGCAGGTGGGCCACCTCGGGCGCGATCGACGGGCCGGTCTGCATGCCGCTCGCGCCGGTGCCGATCATGGCCACGCGCTTGCCGGCCAATGACACCGAGCTGTCCCACTGCGCGGTGTGGAAGGCGGGGCCGCCAAAGGTCTCGATGCCCTCGATGCGCGGCACGGCGGGCCGGTTCAGTTGCCCCACCGCGGTGATCAGCGCATGACACTGGCTGCGGCCCGAGCCGCCCTGCGCGTCTTTCCAGTGCACGGTCCAGTGGCCGCTGGCCGGGTCCAGCGCGGCCTCGGTGACCTCCACCCCGAAACGGATGTGCTCGCGCAGCCCGTGCACGCGCACCACCTCGCGGATGTAGGCCAGGATCTCGTCGCGGCGCGAGAAGTGGCGGCTCCAGTCGTTGTTGACCTGGAAGGAGTACGAGTAGAAGTGGTTGGGCGTGTCCACCGCGCAGCCGGGGTAGGAGTTCTCCAGCCAGGTGCCGCCCACGTCGGCGTTCTTCTCGAGCAGCTCGAAGGGAATGCCCAGCTGCTTCAGGCGGATGGCCGCGCACAGGCCGCCGAAGCCTGCGCCGATCACCACCACCCGGAACCCCGCGCGCGCCGCCGGCGGCTGCGGGTGATGCCACTGCACCGAGCGGGTGTCTTCGCCGCCAAAGCTCATCTCCTCGAGCAGCAGCGCAATGTACTCGGCCGGCACGGGCTGGCCCACGCCCGCGCTCATCATCTGCTGCAGCACCTCGGCCGAGGGCCGCGGCGGCGCGGCGCGGCCGCTGGCGGCGTAGTTACGCAGCGCCGCCACCAGGCGGTCGATCACGGTCTGGCGCAGCGCGGGCGGCACATCCTGCAGAAAGCTCCACGGGCCGTGGATGTGCGGGGCCACCTCGGCCATGAGCGGAAGATCGCCGGTGAGTTGCACCAGCGACATCAGCAGCGGCGCGATCTCGGCATCGGCCAGCGCCGCGCGCAGCGCGGCTTCATCGCGGACCGCCTCGCGCACCGTGGCGAGGAAATCGGTTGTCATGGCAGGGCTCCTTGAAGACAGATGGCCCGGCAGCGCGCCGGGCGCCGGGACTCAGACCGTGGTGTAGCCGCCATCGACCGGCATGGCCGTGCCGGTCATGAAGCCGGCGCGATCGCTGCACAGGAAGACCACCGCCTGCGCGATCTCCTCGGCCAGGCCCAGGCGGCGCAGCGGCACGGTGCCCAGGATCTGGTCGCCACGCCGGGCCATGGCCTCGGTGATCATGGGCGTGTCGATATAGCCCGGGCACACCGCGTTCACGCGGACGCCCGCCGCGGCGTGGTCGATGGCCGCGGCGCGGGTGAGGCCGACCACGCCGTGCTTGGCCACCACATAGGCATTGGAGCCAGGCAGGCCCACCAGCCCCGCCACGGAGGCGGTGTTGACGATGGCGCCCCCGCCGGTGGCCTCCATGGCGGCGATCTCGTGCTTCATGCACAGGAACACCCCGGTGAGGTTCACCGCGAGCATGCGCTCCCAGGCGGCCATATCGATGTCGCCCATGCGCTGGCCGCCGGCGCCCACATGCATGGCGGCGATGCCGGCGTTGTTGAAGGCGCAGTGCAGCGGCCCGTAGGCGGCAAGCGCGGCCTGCACCATGGCCGCCACCTGGTCGGGCTGGGTGACGTCGGCATGCATGGCGTGGGCCTCGCCCCCGGCGGCGCGCACCAGGGCCACGGTTTCCTCGGCGCCGGCGCCGGGCAGGTCAGACACGGTGACTCGCGCGCCCTCGCGGGCCATGGCCAGGCAAGTGGCGCGGCCGATGCCCGAGCCACCGCCGGTGACGAGGGCGCTGCGCCCGACAAGCAGGCCGCTCATGCGGCGAAGGCGCCCGGGGCGCGCATGGGGCACGGCAGACGGCGAAGCGGCATGTATGACCTCGGTGCTTGAGAGGACGGGCCGGGCGTGTCCCGGCGGGGCGAACCGATGGTACGGCCGGCGCGAGGCCCCGGGCAAAGCCCGCGCAGCGGATTCCGGTCGCGGCGCTCGGCTAAGATCGCTGATCCCCTTCAGCGCCGCGCCCGCGCGGCCCGCCCCCATGAAACGCAGCTCGCTTCGCATGGATCGGGTAGACACCCCGATCATCCCGACCATTGCCGCCCTGGTGCGCGCCACCCCCGGCACCATCTCGCTGGGCCAGGGCGTGGTGAGCTACGGGCCGCCGCCTGATGCCGTGGCCACGCTGCCGGCACAGATGGCCGATGTGCAGCTCAACAAGTACCAGGCCGTGAGCGGCATGGCGCCGCTGGTGCAGGCCATCGAGGCCAAGCTCGCGGCCGAGAACAGCCTGACCGTGTCGCCGCACAGCCTGGTCATGGTCACCGCCGGCAGCAACATGGCCTTCCTGAATGCGGTGCTGGCCGTGGCCGACCCGGGCGAGGAATTCATCCTGCCCATGCCCTACTACTTCAACCAGGAGATGGCCATCCGCATGGCGGGCTGCGTGCCAGTGCCGGTGCCGGTGCGCGACGACTGGCAGCTCGATGTGGCGGCGATTGCCGCCGCCATCACCCCGCGCACCCGGGCGATCGTCACGGTGTCACCCAACAACCCCACCGGCGCGGTCTACCCCGAGGCCGATCTGCGGGCGGTGAACGCACTGTGCGCGCAGCATGGCCTGTACCACTTCAGCGACGAGGCCTACGAGTACTTCACCTACGACGGCGCGCGGCACTTCTCGCCGGGCAGCATTCCGGGCGCGCATGCCCACACGCTGTCGTTCTACTCGTTCTCGAAGAACTACGGCATGGCGAGCTGGCGGGTGGGCTATGTGGTGTACCCGGCCGATCTCTTCGACGCCATGAACAAGGTGCAGGACACCAACCTGATCTGCGCCCCGGTGGCCTCGCAGCTGCTGGCCCTGCGCGCTCTGGAGCAGGGCCGCAGCCTGGTCATGCCGCGGGTGGCCGATCTGGCCCGCGTGCGCGCGCAGGTGTTCGAGGCCTTGAGTGGGCTGGGCGATCTGGTGCACTTCCCGCGCACCCAGGGCGCCTTCTACGTGCTGATGCGTCTGCCCGGCGTGGCCGACCCGCTCGCCTTCAACCGCGCCATGACCGAGCGCCACAAGGTGGCCACCATCCCGGGCTTTGCCTTCGGGCTGACCGGCACCGCGCAGTGGAACTACCAGCGCTTGTCGTATGGGGCGCTGGATGCGGCCACGGTGGCTGAAGGGGTGCAGCGGTATGTGGCGGCGGTAAAGGAGTGGTATCGGGGTTGATCGGGCGCAGAAGCGAGGATCAGCGCTCCGACGACGAGCGCATCGTCACGGGGATGTCGCGCTGCTCGTGGCGCGAACGTAGGCGGCTCGGCACGAGTTGGCAAATCAGCCCACCTCGATTCCGCCCCCGAGGCCATCGCCGCAGTGGCGTGCCGCCCGCAGGAATAGGCCGGAAGTCACTGGCATGCCTTCGACGGCAGGTGCGCCTCAGGCATCTCCACGCAAGACCCTGGTGGAAGCCATCCGCGCCAGTTGTCCTGCCTGCAGGGGCGACGTCCAAGGGGCGAGATCCCGGTTCAGGCGCCCGCTATGCGGCTTGGGCATGGAGCTTGACGCCAAGCGCGCGGGCAACCTTGAGCACCGTGGCAAAGCTAGGGTTGCCATTGCCACTCAAGGCCCTGTACAGGCTCTCCCGGCTCAGACCAGCGTCCTTGGCTACCTGGCTCATGCCTTTCGCTCGGGCAATGTCGCCCAGGGCCTTGGCGATGCCAGAGGCATCGTCAGGAGCCTCCTCGAGCCAGGCATCGAGGTACGCGGCCATCTCCTCGGGCGTGCCCAGATGCTAGGCCACGTCATAGGGTGTAGTCCGTGTCCTGGCGGCTTTGCTTGGCGAACGTGGCATGACGCGCTACTCCCGAAAATTCCGAGCCAGCCGGATGGCCAGCTCGATGTCATTGGACTGGCTCGACTTGTCGCCTCCAGCCAGGAGGAGCAACAGCCGCGACCCACGCTGCGAGTAGTAGAACCTGTAGCCAGGGCCGACGTCGATCTTGAGTTCCGAAACACCACCGGTTAGGGTGCGGTGCTGGCCCGGGCTGCCGGCGATCAGTCGTTCGACCCGAACGAAGGGCTGTAGCGCACCGAGACGAGTTGCTTCTTGCTGGCAAGCGGTGGCCGACCTTGCAGGACCCTGGCGGGAACCATCTGCGCCAGTTGTTCTTTCGTGAGGGGCTGAGCGTCGGGATCGGCCTTGGCCGCCGCAGTGATCTTGCGATCCTCAGCCACGCTAGGCATCTGGATTGGTGTCTTGCTGGAAGACCTAGACATAACGCCTGACCTCTCGTCGGTTGGCGCGCCGAAGGCTGATTACGCTGCGCATACCCGAACGCGCCGCTCGGACGGCGAGCGCAGGCCTGACTCAAAGATCCTGCCGAGGCGGGCCATCTTGAGCGAAGGGTTAGGGCGTAATTCCCAGTCTCGCTCGAGCGCCCGCCACGGACAAGCAGAAAAACTCGCTATTAAGCCTGAACTTCAGTCAATGCGGGACGCTTCGGGTTCGCTTGGGCGAACTCTTTAGTCCGCCCTGAACAACCCCGAGATCCAGCATTGGCGCGGGTTTCGAGCCGATGAGGGCTGTACGGTCCTGCAGGAAATCGCTGTGGCTTGAAAGCGGGTTGTTCAGGGTCGACCACCGAAGGTCAGATCCAGCGTCACGGAATCGCCACGGCGTGAAATCGGGTTGTTCCGCACGGACTAATTAGCTTGGCAGCCCAAGCCTTAACGCCATCAAGCCAGTTGCCGCGTAAGACGGTGGTGAATCCAACGCACGACGCGAAATCCTCTTCGATGTGATTAAGGCAGTGGTCGCGAAAACGGACGGGAGACCACTCGCCGCCAGGGTCGCGTCCCGGGACGTGGTGTAGAAGCTGAGGGGTAAAGGCGGGCCCTTGCGGGGGTCATCGGTTCGTCCGGTAGGGTTGGAGTTACCAGGCTTCAACCAAACTGAGGAAAA
>JBAWWD010000006.1:0-190467 GCA_037146935.1 Burkholderiales bacterium | reverse complement strand
TGCGCACCAGCTTCTGGAACAGGTAGGCCTCCTCGTTGCTGCCCTTGGCCGAGCCGAATCCGGCCAGCGCCGAGGGGCCGTGGGCCTCGCGCAGGCGGGCCAGGCCGCCGCCGGCAAGCGCCAGGGCCTCGTCCCAGCTGGCGGGCCGGAAGTCGTCCTGCCAGTCATCGGGCAGGCCGCGCTCGGGCAGGCGCTTGGGCCGGCCGGCCCGGCGCACCAGCGGCACCACGAGCCGCTGCGGACTGTGGACGTAGTCGAAGCCGAAGCGGCCCTTGACGCACAGCCGGCCGTGATTGGCCGGCCCGTCGCGACCCTCGACCCGGCGGATGCGGTTCTCGCTCACCTGGTAGGTGACCTGGCAACCCACGCCGCAGAAGGGGCACAGGGAATCGACCGCGATCTCGTCGGCCTGCGGCCAGGCCGGCTCGCCCGCCTGCTCGCCGCCCAGCGGCAGGCGCGGGGCGAGCGCGCCGGTGGGGCAGGCCTGCACGCACTCGCCGCAGCCCACGCAGCTGGAGGCGCCCAGGGCGAGGTCGGCGTCGAACACGATGCGCGCCCCCTCGCCGCGGCCGGCATAGCCGATCACGTCGTTGCCCTGGACCTCGCGGCAGGCGCGCACGCAGCGCCCGCACTGGATGCAGGCATCGAGGCTGACCGCGATCGCGGGATGCGAGCGATCGGGCGCGGGCTGCGCCCGCGGCGCGAAGCGGCCCGACGGGGCCTGCAGCGCGCGCGCCCACTGCGTGAGCTCGGAGTCGGGCGAGGCCGCCGCCACATCGGCATCGGCCAGCAGCAGTTCGATCACCATGCGCTGCGCGGCGCGCGCACGCTCTCCCGATGCATCGACCCGCATGCCGGGCGTGGGCGCGCGGCAGCACGAGGGCGCGAGCACCCGCTCGCCGGCGATCTCGACCACGCAGGCCCGGCAGTTGCCGTCCGCGCGCAGGCCATCGCGATGACACAGGTGCGAAATGGCCACGCCGGCGCGTTCGGCAGCCTGCAGGATGGACTCGCCCGGCTGCGCCGACACCGGGCGGCCGTCGAGCTCGAAGACGATGGGCGCCGCCGCCGGCGCGAGGACCGCGCTCATGTCGGCCCCCCGGACTGCGCCGGCCCGGCGGGTGCCGTTGCCACCGGCGGTGCCGGTTCGCGCACCTCCTGGGGAAAGCGATCCAGCACGCCGAGCAGCAGGTTGGGCGCGGCCTGCCCCAGGCCACAGATCGAGGCATCGGCCATGGTCCGCGCGAGCTCGCGCAGCAGCGGCCCGTCCCAGCGCGGTTCGGCCATCAGCGTCGCGGCCTTGGCGGTGCCGACCCGGCAGGGCGTGCACTGGCCGCAGGACTCGTCGCGGAAGAAGCCCATCATGGCAGCGGCGGCGTCGCGGGCGCGGTCGGCCTGCGAGAGCACCACCACCGCGGCCGAGCCGATGAAGCAGCCATGCGGCTGCAGGGTGTCGAAGTCGAGCGGCAGATCGGCCATGTCGGCCGGCAGGATGCCGCCCGAGGCGCCCCCGGGCAGCCAGGCATGCAGACGATGGCCCGGCGCCATGCCGCCGCAGTGCTCGTCGATGAGCTCGCGCAGGGTGATGCCGGCCGGCGCGACATGCACGCCGGGCCTGCGCACCCGACCCGAGACCGAGAAGGCCCGCAGCCCGACCCGGCCGTGCCGGCCATGACCGCCAAAGACCTGCGGACCGTGCTGCAGGATGCGCTGCGCCCAGACCAGCGTCTCGACATTGTTGACCAGGGTGGGCCGGCCGAAGAGGCCGACCTCGGCGACATAGGGCGGACGCAGCCGCGGCGCGCCCCGCCGGCCCTCGATGGACTCGATGAGCGCGCTCTCCTCGCCGCAGATGTAGGCGCCCGCGCCGCGCCGCAGGTGCAGCTCGGGCAGTTGCGCGGCCGGCACTGGCGGGTCGGCGCGCAACAGGGCGAGTTCGCGCTCGAGCAGCGCGCGCAGGCCGGGATATTCATCACGCAGGTACAGGTAGCAGGCCTGCGCCTGCACCGCGCGGGCCGCGATCAGCATGCCCGCGATCAGCGCGTGCGGGTCGGTCTCGAGGAAATGCCGGTCCTTGAAGGTGCCCGGCTCGCCCTCGTCGGCATTGACCACCAGCAGGCGCGGCCCGGGCTGGCCCGCCACGATCTGCCACTTGCGGCCGGTGGGAAAGCCCGCGCCGCCCAGGCCACGCAGGCCGGCCTCGGTGAGGCGCGCGAACACCGCCTCGGGGTCGAGTTCGCCGGCATGCATCGCCACCAGCGCCTGATAGCGGCCCTGGGCGAGCGCCTCTTGGTAGCCCGGCGCGGGCGGCAGCGGGCAGCGCGCCGCGGCGGCATCGGCCTGCACGGCGTGGGCCTGCGCCAGCACCGCCGGCGCGCTGGCCGGCGCTACCGGATGCTGGCCCACCACCGCCGCCGGCGCGGCATCGCAACGGCCCACGCAGGGCACCCGCTGCAGGCGCACCGCGGGCCCGAGCGCGGCGGCGAGGTCCTGTGCCAGCGCCTCGGCCCCGGCGAGGCGGCACGACAGCGAATCGCAGACCCGGACGGTGAGCGACGGCGGTGGCGCCTCGCCCTCGGCGAGCACGTCGAAGTGGTGATAGAAGCTCGCCACCTCGTGGACCTCGGCAGGCGCCAGATGCATCGCCTCGGCCAGCGCCAGCAGCAGCGGCGCGGGCAGGCAGCCGTGGGTGTCCTGAAGACGATGCAGGTACTCGATCAGGCGGTCACGGCGCGGCGTCTCGCCGGCGAGCATGGCCCGGATCTGTTCGCGCGCCGCGGGGTCGAGCACCGCGCCCTTGGGTCGGCCCGGTGGCCGACGGAAATGGATCGCCTGCATGACCGCGACTCTACCCGAGGCGCGGCGCCCGGCTCAGAGTTCGAGCTCGACCGCGGCGAGGTGCTCGGGCACCGTCACCGGCCAGCCCAGACGCTCCTCGATGCGCTGGCGCAGGCTGTCGGTGGCATCGGGCTCGCCGTGCACGAGGTAGACCTGACGCGGCGCCCGGCGGGCAGTGCCCAGCCACGCCAGGAGCTCGTCGGCATCGGCATGCGCCGACCAGGCGTCGATGTTCTCGACCCGCGCCCGCACCGGATGCCACTCGCCGTGGATGCGCACCTCGCGGGCGCCCGCCACCAGATGGGCGCCCCGGGTGCCGCCGGCCTGGTAGCCGACGAAGACGATGCGGTTGCGCGGGTCAGGCGCCAGCGCCTTCAGGTGATGCAGCACCCGCCCGCCGGTGGCCATGCCGCTGGCGGCGATGATCACCGAGGGCATGCTCAGGCCGGCCAGCGCACGGGACTGGTCAGGGGTGTTGACCAGCCGGGCCACCGAACACATGGCCCGGCACTCGGCCACGCTCAGCCGGTGCAGGGTGCGGTAGCGGCGATAGAGCGCCGTGGCATCGATCGCCATGGGTGAGTCGAGGAAGACCGGCAGATCGGGGATCTCGCCGCGGGCCTTCAGGCGCGACAGCGCGAGCATCACGGTCTGGGCGCGCCCGACCGCGAACGAGGGGATCAGCACCGTGCCGCCAGCGCCCGCGGTCTCGCGGATGATGCGCCCGAGCGCGGCCTGCGCCTCGTCGACCGGATGGGTGCGGTTGCCGTAGGTGGACTCGAGCAGCAGCCAGTCGGCCCCGTCGAAGCGGGCCGGGGCCCGCATGATCGGGTCGTTGGGGCGCCCCAGGTCTCCGGAATGCAGCAGCGAGCGATCGCCGCGGCGCAGCCGCACCGAGGCGGCACCCAGCAGGTGCCCGGCCGGCTCGAGGCTGACGTGCAGCCCCTCGCCCAGGTCGAGCGGCGCGCCGAAGGGCAGCTCGCGGAAGCGGGCAATGGCCTTGAGCGCGTCATCGACGGTGTAGAGCGGCTCGGCCGGCGCGTGGCGGCTGTAGCCATGGCGATTGGCGTACTTCGCCTCCTCTTCCTGCAAGTGCGCGCTGTCCTTGAGCAGGATCTCGCACAGGTCGCGGGTGGCCGGCGAGGCGTAGATCGGCCCCCGATAGCCATCGCGCACCAGCGCCGGCAGCCAGCCGCTGTGATCGAGGTGGGCATGGCTGACGATCACCGCGTCGATGCGGCGCGGGGACACCGGCAGGGGCAGGCGGTTGCGCAGGCGCAGCTGCTTGTAGCCCTGGAACAGCCCGCAGTCGATCAGCACCGTGCGCCCCCCGCCCTGCAGCAGGTAGCGCGAACCGGTGACGGTGCCGGCCGCGCCGGCGAAGGTGAGCTTCATGCCGGCCTACTGGAAGAAGTCCTTGACCTTGTCCATCCAGCCCTTGGACTGCGGGCTGTGCTTGGGATCCTGCAGCGTGGTCTCGAACTCGCGCAGCAGCTTCTTCTGGCGATCGCTCAGGCGCACCGGGGTCTCGAGCGAGACGTGCGCATAGAGGTCGCCGGGATAGCTGGAGTGGTAGCCCTTGATGCCCTTGCCGCGCAGCCGGAAGGTCTTGCCCGACTGGGTGCCCTCGGGCAGCTCGATCTCGGCGCGGCCGTGCAGCGTGGGCACCTGGATCTTGCCGCCGAGCGCCGCGGTGACGAAGGAGATCGGGATCTCGCAGTGCAGGTCATCGCCTTCGCGCTGGAAGACCGAATGCTCCTTGACCTTGATCTCGACGTAGAGGTCGCCGGGCGGCCCGCCGTTGACCCCCGGCTCGCCGTTGCCCGACAGGCGGATGCGCATGCCGTCATCGATGCCGGCCGGAATCTTCACCTCGAGGGTGCGCGACTTCTTCAGCCGGCCCGCGCCGTCGCAGGCCGAGCACGGATCGGCGATCACCTTGCCCCGGCCATGACAGGTGGGGCAGGTCTGCTGGATGGAGAAGAAGCCCTGCTGCATGCGCACCGTGCCCTGCCCGCTGCAGGTGCCGCAGATCTTGGGCTTGGTGCCGGGCTTGGCGCCGCTGCCGGCGCAGACCTCGCAGGAATCCCAGCTGGGCACGCGGATCTCGGAGGCGAAGCCGGCCGCGGCCTGCTCCAGCGTGATCTCCATGCCGTAGCGCAGATCGGCCCCGCGGTACACATTGGCGCCGCCGCCACCGCCGCCGCGGCCACGGCCCTGGCCGAAGATGTCGCCGAAGATGTCGCCGAACACGTCGGAGAAGCCGCCCTGGCCGCCTGGCCCGCCAGGCCCGCCGCCCGCCGAGGGGTCGACCCCGGCATGGCCGAAGCGGTCATAGGCCTCGCGCTTGCGGGCGTCGGAGAGCACCTCGTAGGCCTCCTTGACCTCCTTGAACTTCTCCTCGGCGCTCTTGTCGTCGGGATTGCGGTCGGGGTGGTGCTTCATCGCGAGCTTGCGATAGGACTTCTTGAGCTCGTCCTCGCTCGCGGTCTTGGCTACCCCCAGCACCTCGTAGAAATCACGCTTGGCCATTCGTCTTTTCCCGTGCCCC
The DNA here is from genome assembly GCA_037146935.1 of Burkholderiales bacterium. Taxonomy (GTDB): domain Bacteria; phylum Pseudomonadota; class Gammaproteobacteria; order Burkholderiales; family Burkholderiaceae_E; genus Quisquiliibacterium. The sequence continues at coordinate 185,078 of JBAWWD010000006.1, read as the reverse complement.
GTCGGGGCGATCCGTCGCGGATCGGCAGCAACCGACCCTCATGCGCCTGAAGCGACAAGGACCGCTGACCACGGCGGTGGTCAGCGGTCCGCTGCCGGAAGGCCGTCAGACTCAGCCGCGCTTGACTTCCTTGAAGTCGGCGTCGACCACATCATCATCGGCCGGCTTGCGTGCCTCGGGCCCGCCCGCCGCGGCGCCCGGGCCGCCGGCGGCGCCCGCCGCACCCTGCTCGGCCTGCATCTTCGCGGCCATGAGCTCGCCGATCTTCTGCGAGGCGGTGGCCAGCGCCGCGGTGCGCGACTCGATCTCGGCCTTGTCCTCGCCCTTGATCGCTTCATCGAGCGCCTTGATGGCGTCGTCGATGCGGCCCTTGTCCTCGGCGCCGATCTGATCGCCATACTCGGTGAGCGACTTCTTCACCGAGTGGGTCATGGCCTCGGCCTGGTTGCGGGCATTGGCAAGCTCGACCCGCTTGTGGTCCTCGGCGGCGTTGACCTCGGCGTCCTTCACCATCTTCTGGATCTCGGCCTCGGACAGCCCCGAGTTGGCCTTGATGGTGATCTTGTTCTCCTTGCCGCTCGCCTTGTCGCGCGCCGAGACGTGCAGGATGCCGTTGGCGTCGATATCGAAGGCGACCTCGATCTGCGGCATGCCGCGCGGCGACGGCGGGATGCCCTCGAGGTTGAACTCGCCCAGCAGCTTGTTGCCCGCGGCGAGCTCGCGCTCGCCCTGGAAGACCTTGATGGTCACCGCCGGCTGGTTGTCCTCGGCGGTGGAGAACACCTGCGAGTGCTTGGTGGGGATGGTGGTGTTGCGCTTGATCATGGCGGTCATGACCCCGCCGAGCGTCTCGATGCCCAGCGACAGCGGGCTGACATCGAGCAGCAGCACGTCCTTGCGGTCACCGGAGAGCACCGAGCCCTGCACCGCCGCGCCCACCGCCACCGCCTCGTCGGGGTTGACGTCCTTGCGCGGCTCCTTGCCGAAGAACTCCTTGACCGCCTCCTGCACCTTGGGCATGCGGGTCATGCCGCCCACCAGGATCACGTCGTCGATGTCGGAGGCCTTCACGCCGGCGTCCTTCATGGCCAGCCGGCAGGGCTCCACGGTGCGCGCCACCAGGTCATCGACCAGCGCCTCGAGCTTGGCGCGGGTGAGCTTCATGTTCAGGTGCTTGGGCCCCGAGGCATCGGCGGTGATGTAGGGCAGGTTCAGATCGGTGGCCTGGCTGGAGGACAGCTCGATCTTGGCCTTCTCGGCGGCCTCCTTCAGGCGCTGCAGCGCGAGCACGTCCTTGGCGAGGTCGACGCCCTGCTCCTTCTTGAACTCGCCGATCACGTGATCGATGATGCGCTGATCGAAGTCCTCGCCGCCCAGGAAGGTGTCGCCGTTGGTGGAGAGCACCTCGAACTGCTTCTCGCCATCAACATCGGCGATCTCGATGATCGAGACGTCGAAGGTGCCGCCGCCCAGGTCATAGACCGCGATCTTGCGGTCCTTGCCACCGGCCTTGTCCAGGCCGAAGGCCAGCGCCGCGGCGGTAGGCTCGTTGATGATGCGCTTGACGTCCAGGCCGGCGATGCGGCCGGCGTCCTTGGTGGCCTGACGCTGGCTGTCGTTGAAGTAGGCCGGCACGGTGATCACCGCCTCGGTGATCTCCTCGCCCAGGTAGTCCTCGGCGGTCTTCTTCATCTTGCGCAGCACCTCGGCCGAGACCTGCGGCGGGGCGAGCTTGCGGTCGCGCACGCCCACCCAGGCGTCGCCGTTGTCGGCCTTGACGATGCCGTAGGGCATGAGATTGATGTCCTTCTGGACCTCCTTCTCGTCGAACTTGCGACCGATCAGGCGCTTGACGGCGTACAGGGTGTTGCGCGGGTTGGTCACCGCCTGGCGCTTGGCCGGCGCGCCGACCAGGATCTCGCCGTCTTCCATGTAGGCGATGATGGACGGGGTGGTGCGGGCGCCCTCGGAGTTCTCGATCACCTTGGGCTGACCGCCCTCCATGATCGCGACGCAGGAGTTGGTGGTGCCCAGGTCGATGCCGATGATCTTTGCCATGTCGTGTGTCCTTGGGGAATGCGGTTGTCCGATGGATTCTTAGATGAGCCTGCGCGGCCGGAATTCAAGTCGGGGGGTCGGCTCAGCCCTGGGCGACCACCACCATCGCGGGCCGCAGCACCCGCTCGTTGATCAGGTAGCCCTTCTGCAGCACCGTCACCACATGGTTGGGCGCCACCGGCGGCTGGGTGCCGGCCGCGGGCACGGTGGAGATCGCCTGGTGCCGGTTGGGGTCGAACTTCTCGCCCACCGGGTTGATCTCCAGCACGCGGTTCTTCTCGAAGGCGCTGGCCAGCTGGCGCAGCGTGGCCGACACCCCCTCGCGCAGGCTGTCCACGGACGGCGTGGCCACCGTCAGGGCCATCTCGAGGCTGTCGCGCACCGGCAGCAGGCTCTCGGCGAACCCCTCGATGGCGAACTTGTGCGCCTTTGCGATGTCATCCTGGGCGCGCCGGCGGATGTTCTGCATCTCGGCCTGGGCCCGCACGAACTGGTCGTAGAACTCGTCGGCCTTGCGCTGGGCCGCGGCCAGTTCCTCGACCAGATCGAGGGCCTGGGTGGGTTCGCCGGTGGCGTCGGAGCCTTGATCGGGTCCGGAAGGCGTGGGGTGCTCAGTCTGCGGATCGGCCATCCGCGTCTCCTTAAGGCAATGATTTCAGGGACTTGCGCCGGCTGACGCCGGCTGACGCGAAGACATGGGGGCGTCTGGCGGGATTTCAAGCCCCCCCGGCGCGGGACGCGATTCCCGCTGCGCGCGGCGGATCAGCGGGCCGCGCCCGCCGCCTGCGCCCGCGCGAGCCGCTGGGCGAGCTGGGCGTCGAGGGCGGCCTGCGCGGCGGCGTCGGGCCGGGCGGTGGGCCAGCCCTGCAGGTGTCGGCCCACCAGGCCGGTGAGGCCGTGGATGAAGGCCGGGCTGTCGTTCAGGCACGGGATGTACGAGAACCCGCGGCCGCCCGCCTCCTCGTAGGTGGCCTTGCCCTCGATCGCGATCTCCTCGAGGGTCTCGAGGCAGTCGGCCACGAAGCCGGGGCACAGCACATCGAGACGCTCGGTGCCCTGGCTGCCCAGCTCGCGCAGCGTGGCCTCGGTGTAGGGCTGCAGCCAGCGGGCCCGGCCCAGGCGGCTCTGGAAGCTCACCCGCCAGCGCTCGCGCGGCAGTTCGAGCGCCTGGGCCAGCAGGCGGGCGGTGACCAGGCATTCGCAGTGATAGGGGTCGCCCTGCAGCAGGGTGCTCTCGGGCACCCCGTGGAAGCTCATGAGCAGCTGGCCGGGCTGGCCCTCGCTGCGCCAATGGGCCCGGACCCGATCGGCCAGCGCGGCGATGTAGCCGGGGTCATCGTGGAAGTGCTTGATGGTGCGCAGCTCCGGCGGGTTGCGCCAGCCGGCGATCTCGCGCATGACCGCGTCGAGCGCCGTGCCGACGCTGGAGCCGGCGTACTGCGGATACAAGGGCAGCACCAGCAGCCGGGTGAGGTTGCGCTCGCGCAGCTCGCGCAGCACCGAGCCCACCGAGGGCTCGCCGTACCGCATGGCCAGGGCCACCGAGACACGGTGACCGGCCTCGCCGAGATACCCGCCGAGCAAGGCCGCCTGGCGGCGGCTGTGCACCGCGAGGGGCGAGCCCTCGTCGGTCCAGATGCTGGCGTACTTGGCGGCCGAGCGGGCCGGGCGGGTGCGCAGGATGATGCCGTGCAGGATGGGCATCCAGACCGCGCGCGGGATCTCGATCACCCGCGGGTCGGCAAGAAACTCGGCGAGGTAGCGACGCACCGCCCCGGCCTCGGGCGCCTGCGGCGTGCCGAGCTGGACCAGCAGCACGCCGGTGGTCTCGGGCTGGTCATGCCGGAACCCGGCGGCGGCGGTGAATCGGCTCATGGATGCGGCAAGGCCTCAGCGTCGCCAGGCAGGCGGACGCTTGTCGATGAAGGCCTGCACGCCCTCGAGGGTGTCGGGCGCCATCATGTTGCAGGCCATGGTCTGGCCGGCGAGCTGATAGGCGGCGTCGATGCCCATCTCGAGCTGCCGATAGAACAGCCCCTTGCCCGCCGCGATGGCCACCGCCGGCTTGGCGATGATGGACTCGGCCAGGGCGCGCACCTCGGCATCGAGGGCGTCAGCGGGCACCACCCGATTGACCAGCCCGCGCTCGCGGGCCTGCTCGGCGGTGATGAACTCGCCGGTGACCAGCATCTCGAAGGCGGCCTTGCGGGAGAGATTCCGGCTGAGCGCCACCGAAGGCGTGGCGCAGAACAGCCCCAGGTTGACCCCCGACACCGCGAAGCGCGCGTCGGCCGCGGCCACGGCGAGGTCGCACATGGCCACCAGCTGGCAGCCAGCGGCAGTGGCCATGCCATGCACACGCGCGATCACCGGCTGCGGCATGGCCTGGATGGTGGTCATCAGGCGGGTGCAATCGGCGAACAGCGCCTGGTAGAACGGCAGCGACGGCTCGGCGCGCATCTCGCGCAGATCATGGCCGGCGCAGAAGGCCTTGCCGGCGGCCGCGATGACCACCACGCGCGCCGAGGCGTCGGCCGCGATGCATTCGAGTTCCGCGCGCAGCGCGGCCATCATGGCGGCGCTCAGCGGGTTGAATTGCGCCGGGCGGTTCAGGGTGAGCGTGACCGCCCCGCCCTGGGTGGCGACGAGCACCAGCGGCTCGGTGAGCTCTTGGGGGACGGCGGCCATGTCGGCACTCCGGAAATGCGCAGCCCGCAATGCTAACCCGATTGCCGCGCCCCCCCAAGAATGCCGCAGCGCTGCCGGTCGGGACACCTTGGCCGCCGGCCGTCGGCAGCCCAAGCCCCTGCGGGGAGCAGGCGCGATGCCGCGGTTTACACTCGGCCGCGAATCCCTCTCCTTCAGGTCTCCATGCTAGAGAAGATCCAGGCTGCGGCCTCCCAGGTTGGTCGAGTGGTGGTCGGCAAGCAGCCGCAGATCCGCCTCGCCCTGGCCTGCCTGCTCGCCCGCGGCCACCTGCTGATCGAAGACCTGCCCGGGGTGGGCAAGACCACGCTGGCCCACGCCCTGTCGATTTCGCTGGGCCTGGAATTCAGCCGAACCCAGTTCACCAACGACCTCCTGCCGGCCGACATCACCGGCACCACGGTGTTCAACCGCGACACCGCCAGCTTCGTCTTCCATCCCGGCCCGGTGTTCTCGCAGGTGCTGCTGGCCGACGAGATCAATCGCGCCTCGCCCAAGACCCAGAGCGCGCTGCTCGAGGCCATGGAGGAGCGGCAGGTGTCGGTCGACGGCAAGCCGCGCCGGCTGCCCGAGCCCTTCTTCGTGATCGCCACCCAGAACCCCGGCGACCAGATCGGCACCTTCGCCCTGCCGGAGTCGCAGCTCGACCGCTTCCTGATGTGCATCGAGCTCGGCTACCCCGATCCCAAGGCAGAGCGCGCGCTGCTCGAGGGGCTCGACCGCCGCGAGATGGTCGCCGGTCTGCAACCCTGCCTGCAGCCGGCTGACCTGGTCGAACTGCAGCAGCGCGTTCGGGAGGTGCGCTGCAGCCCGGCCATCCTCGACTACCTGCTCAATCTGCTCACCTTCAGCCGACGCTCGCCGCTGCTGGCCGAGGGCCTGAGCCCGCGCGCCGGGCTCGCGCTGGCCCAGGCCGCACGCGCCTGGGCGCTGCTCGATGGCCGCAACCACGTGCTGCCCGACGACGTGCAGGCCGTGCTCGGGGCCGTGGCGGGCCACCGCCTGCGGCCTGCCAAGGGCAGCGCCGGTTCGCACCGGGCCCGCGCGGAGCTGGTCGCGGGCATCGTCAAGGGCGTGTCGGTGCCGTGAGCCAGGCCGCCGCCGGCTGGATCGACCGGATCTCGCTGCGCCTGCCCGGCCGCCGGGGCCCCCATGCCGGCCCGCTCCGGCTCGCCCAGCGCAACGTGTACGTGCTGCCCACCCGCGCCGGGCTGCTGTACGCGCTGGTGCTCCTCACGATGCTGATCGCCTCGATCAACTACGCGCTGTCGCTCGGGTTCCTGCTCACCTTCCTGCTGGGCGCGGTGGCCATCGTGGGCATGCTGCAGACCTTCCGCAACCTGTCGGCCCTGGAGCTGCGCGGTGGCCGCCTGGAGCCGGTCTTCGCCGGCGGCACCGCCGAGCTGCATGCCACCGTGGTCGAAGGCCGCGGCCATGACCGGTTCGCGCTGTCGATGCGCCCGACCGGCGCTCACGAGCCGGTGCCGATCGACGTGCCCGCCAGCGGCGAGCAGCCCACGGCCCTGGTGTGGGCCACCGGCGAGCGCGGCCGCCATCCGTTGCCGCCGATCCGGATCTCGTCCCGGTTCCCGCTGGGCCTGTGGCGGGCCTGGGCCTGGTGGGAGCCAGCCGGCTCCCTGCTCGTCTATCCCGCCCCCGAGACCGCGGCGCCGGCGCTGCCCTCGAGCCAGACCCAGGGTGGCGAGGGCAGCGGCGGCCGCGCGGGCGAGGAAGACCTGGCCGCGCTGCGGGCGTGGTCAGCCGGCGACTCGCCGCGGCGCATCGCCTGGAAGGCCGTGGCCCGCAGCGGCTCGGATGACCTGCTGGTCAAGCAGTTCGACGGCGCCGAAGGCGGCGAGCTGCTCCTCGACTGGCATGCCCTGCCCGCGGGCCTGGCGCCCGAGGCGCGGCTCTCGCGGCTGACCGCCTGGGTGCTGGAGGCCGACGCGATCGGCCTGCGCTGGGGGCTGCGCCTGCCCGCCCTGGTGATCGAGCCGGGTCAGGGCGCGCCGCACCGGGAGCGCTGCCTCGAGGCGCTCGCCCTGGCGCGGGTCTGAGCAGCAAGGGCCATGGGCCGGACCTCACTCCCCGAACTGGCGCCGCTCGCCCTGCGCCATTCCCTGCGCGCGCTGGGCGGGCAGCTGGGTGACCAGTGGGAGCGCGATCGCCGTGACACGCTGTTCCTGATGAGCGCGGTGGCCCTGGCGGTGCTGCCCGGGCTCTTCCACCTGCCCTGGTGGGTGTCGGTGGGCTTCGGGATGCTCTTCCTGTGGCGCCTCGGGCTGATCTTCTCCGGACGCTGGCTGCCGCGCGACTCGGTGCGCTGGCTGGCGGCGATCGCCTGCACCACCGCGGTCTGGGCCCACTATCGAACCCTGCTCGGGCGCGAGCCGGGCGTGGTGCTGCTGGTGCTGTTCCTGGGGCTGAAGCTCATGGAGATGCGCGCCCGGCGGGATCTCTTCGTGGTGATCTTCCTGTGCTTCTTCCTGCTGATCACGAGCTTCTTCCACTCGCAGTCGATGCTGATGGCGGCCTGCTCGGGTGTGGCGGTGCTGGCCCTGATCACCGCCATGATGACCATGCAGTTCGGGGTGCGCGAGCAGCCGATCCTGCGCCGATTCCGCAGCGCGGGCTCGCTGCTGCTGCAGGCCCTGCCGCTGGCCGCGCTGATGTTCGCGCTGTTTCCACGCATCCAGGGACCGCTCTGGGGCGCGCCCGACACGCAGGCGAGCGCGCGCACCGGCCTGTCGGAGTCGATGCAGCCCGGAGCCATTGCCAACCTGAGCAGCTCCGATGAGGTCGCCTTCCGGGTGAGCTTCGAGGGCAGCCCACCGCCTGCCAAGCAGCTCTACTGGCGCGGCCCGGTGTTCGGCAGCTTCGACGGGCTGAACTGGCGCGAACTGCAGCAAGCGCTGTCGGCGCAGACCGTGCCAACCCTCACCCACGGCAACAGTCCTGCGCTGGCCTACCGGATCACGCTGGAGCCGCATCAGCGCACCTGGCTGTTCGCCCTCGATGCGCCGGTGGCGGTGAGCGAGCTCAGGTTCGACGCGCCCCTGCTGCGCCCTGACCTGCAGCTGGTCGCGCGCGAGCCGATCACCGAGCGGGTGCGCTACCGGCTCGAATCACGCCTGGACTATCGCCTGGGCCTGAACGAGACCCGGTTCACCCTGCAATCCTGGCTCGAGCTGCCGCCCGGATTCAACCCGCGCACGCTGGAGCTGGCGCAGCGCTGGCGCAACGAGGAGAGCGACGACGCGGCGCTGGTGGCACGTGCCCTCGCCCTGTTCCGCGAGGCGCCGTTCCGCTACACCATGAGTCCGCCGACGCTCGGCCCGCACAGCGCCGATGACTTCCTGTTCCAGACGCGGGCCGGCTTCTGCGAGCACTACGCGAGCGCGTTCTCGGTGCTGATGCGCGCGCTCGACATCCCCGCCCGCGTGGTCACCGGCTACCAGGGCGGCGAACGCAATCCGATCGACGACACCTGGACGGTGCGTCAGGCCGACGCGCATGCCTGGGCCGAGGTCTGGCTCGCCGATCGCGGCTGGGTCCGCATCGACCCCACCGCCGCGATCGCGCCGGAGCGCATCGAGCAGGGCAGCCGGGTGCTGCGCGACGCCGCCGGGCCGCGCGTGGAGCTGGGCCTGCTCGAGCGGGCGCGCTTCAACCTCGACGCGGTGAGCAACGCCTGGAACCAGTGGATGCTGTCCTACGACAGCGTGCGTCAGCGTCAGCTGCTCGGCGCGCTCGGACTGGCGCTGGCCGACTGGCAGGACCTGGTCGGCCTGATGGCCCTCGGGCTTGCGCTCGCGATCGGGGTGGTCGCGCTCATCACCCTGCATCCGCGGCGCTCGCGCGATCCGCTGCAGCAGTGCTATGGCGAGTTCTGCGCCCAGCTGGCCGAGATCGGCGTGGTGCGGGCGCGCCACGAGACCCCGCTGCAACTGCTGGCCAGGGCGGGCGCGCTGCTCGACGCCGAGGGTGCGGCCCAGGCCCGGCGCATCGTCTCGCTCTACAACCGGCTGCGCTTCGGCGGCGAAGCGGCCAGCGCGCGCGACATGGCAGACTTGCGCACCCTGATCCGCGCATTCCGACCCTGATGCCAGCCGCCGCCCAGCCTGCCAAGACCGCCGAACCCACCCCGCTCCATCACCGCTCTTGCCGGCCTCTGGCAGACCGGGGCGCGCCCCGGCGGGCACCGGGGCCGCTTGCCCGGTGCGGTCGTGGTCTGCTCCGGGCCCTGGGCGTCCTGAGCGCCGGCCTCGGCCTGCTGGCGAGCCTGCCCGCCGATGCGCGGGCTGCCGATGCCGCAACCGCCGGCAAGGCCGCGGAGGCCCCGGCGGGCGAACGCAAGACCGCCGCCGCCCGGCCAACTGCGCCCAAGGCAGGCACCACACGAACGCAGGCGGCCCGGACGGCCAAGGCCCGCCCCGCGCGCGCCGGGGCTGCCAGACGCGCCGCCGTGCCTGCGGCCGCCGCAGCGGCGGGCGGCGCGGCCGCAGCCGCAGCCACCGGATCCAGCCCGGTCGAGATGCCGGCACTGCAGGCCTTCATCACCGAGATGGTCGAACGGCATCGCTTCGAGGAGCCCGCGCTCAAGACCCTGTTCTCGGGCGTGCGCCTGCAACCCGAGGTGCTGCGCCTGATCGCCCCGCCGCCGCCGGGTTTCCGCCGTTCCTGGAGCGCCTACCGCGGCCGCTTCATCGAGCCGGTGCGCCTGCGCGAGGGTGCCCGGTTCTGGACCGAGCACGAGGCCACGCTCGCCCGGGCGAGCCAGCGCTGGGGGGTGCCCCCCGAGGTGATCGTGGCGATCATCGGCGTCGAGACCATCTATGGCCGAGTGATGGGGGAGTTCCGGGTGATCGACGCGCTGACCACCCTGGCCCTGCAGGACCCGCGCCGCGCGCCCTACTTCAAGGAAGAGCTCTCGGAGTACCTGCTGCACACCCGCGACGCCGGCATCGATCCGCTGAGCGTGCGCGGCTCGTATGCCGGTGCGATGGGCATCCCGCAGTTCATGCCGGCCAGCATCCGTCGCTTCGCGGTCGACTTCGATGGCGACGGGGCCATCAATCTGCGCGCGAGCCCCGCCGATGCGATCGGCAGCGTGGCGCGCTTCCTGGCCGAGCACGGCTGGCGCAGCGGCGAGCCCACCCACTTCCGGGTGACGATCGATGACACGGCACGGGCCCAGGCGCTGATCGCCGGCGGCATCGAACCGCGGATCAAGCCGGCGCAGCTGGCCGAGCACGGGCTCTCCAGCCCCGACCGCATTCCGGAGGACATGCCGCTGGCGCTCATCGACCTGCCTGAAGGCGAGGCCGCGCCGGTGTACTGGCTGGGCGCGCCCAACTTCTACGTGATCACCCGCTACAACCGCTCGAACTTCTACGCGATGGCGGTGATCGACCTGGCCGACACGCTCAGGAGCGCGCGGTCTCGCTGAGCGCGGTTCCGCCCAGCCGCTGCAGGCCATGGTCGATCAGGCCGTGCAGGGCTGCCACCTGCTCGGCACCGTAGCGCTGCTCGAGGGTCTTCTGGGCACGCCGCCAGTGCTGACGCGCCTCGCGGCGCTTGGCCTCGCCCTCGGGCGTGAGCTGCAGCTGGCGAGAGCGCGCGTCGTGGCCGGGCAGCTGGCTGATCCAGCCTGCCGCGAGCAAGGGACGCAGGTTGCGCGACAGCGTGGAGGCGTCCATGCCGAGGTGGCGGGCGAGTTCGCCGGGCTGCACCGGCGCCAGCCCCGCCAGGTGCGCGAGCAGCGAGTACTGCGTGCCCTTGAGGCCGGCCTTGCCGATCTCGGCGTCATAGAGCCGGGCCACCGCCCGCAGCAGCTGGCGGAGCCGGAAGTGGGTGCAGGGAATCTCCACCCGGGCTGAGGTGCCGGAATTCATCGGGCGATTGTATCGGGCATTTCCGATGCAGATACAATCGTTGCATATGCAACCCAATACCCCTCCCGTGGCCCCCGCCGCCGCGCCACCCGCCGCAGGCGCAGCCGGCAAGCCGCCCCCGCCCAACCCGCTGCTGAGCGGTCCCATCCTGCCCACGCTGCTGCGGCTGGCCACCCCCAACGTGCTGTCCATGGCCATGACGGTGCTGGTGGGCATTGCCGAGACCTACTACATCGGCCTGCTCGGCACCGAGCCGCTCGCCGCCATGGCGCTGGTGTTCCCCTTCGCCATGCTCACCGGGATGATGTCGGCCGGCGCCATGGGCGGTGGCGTGTCCTCGGCGGTCAGCCGCGCGCTGGGCGCCGGCGACGCGGCGCGCGCCGCGGTGCTCGCCCAGCACGCGGCCCTCATCGGCCTGCTGGCCGGGCTGGTCTACACCGCACTCATGCTGGTCGCCGGGCCGTCGCTCTATCACCTGCTCGGCGGTCGCGGTGGCGTGCTCTCGCAGGCCGTGGGCTACGCGGCGGTGCTGTTCAGCGGCGCGGTGCTGGTCTGGCTCATGAACTGCCTGGCCTCCATCCTGCGCGGCACCGGCAACATGCGCACCCCATCCACCGTGCTGCTGGCCAGCGCAGGCCTGCAGATCGTGCTGGGCGGCGCGCTCGGCCTGGGCCTGGGCCCCCTGCCGCGCCTGGGCATGACCGGCGTGGCGCTCGGCCACATCCTGGCCACCGGCGCCGCGGTGGCCTGGCTGTGGTGGTACCTGGCCACCGGCCAGGGCCGGCTGCGCCTGAGCCTGCGCGGCATGCAGCCGCGCTGGCCCATCTTCGCGGACATCCTCAAGGTGGGCGCCCTCGCCTGCCTGTCGCCGCTGCAATCGGTGCTGGCGGTGCTGGTGTTCACCGGGCTGGTGGCGCGCCTGGGCGTGCAGCCGCTGGCCGGCTACGGCATCGGCCAGCGCCTGGAGTTCCTGCTCATCCCGATCTCCTTCGGGGTGGGCGTGGCCGCGGTGCCCATGGTGGGCATGGCGATCGGCGCCGGCCTGGTGGCGCGGGCGCGCCGGGTGGCCTGGACCGCCGGCCTGGTGTCGGCTGCCAATCTCGCGGTGATCGGCGCGGTGGTGTGGTTCGCGCCTGACCTCTGGGCCGGTCTGTTCACCACCGACCCCGCGGTGCTCGGTCCGGCGCGCGAGTACCTGCGCCTGGCCGGCCCGGCCTTCCCGTTCTTCGGGCTGGGCCTGACGCTGTACTTCGCCTCGCAGGGCTCGGGCAAGGTGCTCGGGCCGGTGCTCACCTCCACGCTGCGTCTGCTGCTGGTCGTCGGCGCGGGTGCCTGGCTGGCGGCGCAGGGTGCCGCGCCGGCCGACTACTTCGCGCTGGTGGCGCTGGCCATGGTGGTGTATGGCCTGTCTACCGCGCTGGCGGTGCGGCTCACCCGCTGGGGCAAGCCCGGCAGCCGCTGACCCCGGAGCGATCGCCCGGCGCGATCACCCCACGTGCCGCGCGGGCCCGGCCGGGCTCAACCCGGGTGGTGCACCGGCGGCTGGCCCCACACCGGTGTGGCCAGCCCCTCCTGGCGGGCCTTGAGCTGCAGCCCGAGCAGCAGCGAGTAGAAGCGCGACTGCTGCAGGTTGCCGCCATGGAACCACAGCCCGCGCTGCGCGGTGGGCTTCCAGAGATTGCGCAGCTCGCCCTCCCAGGGCCCGGGGTCGAGCGTGGTGCCCGAACCCATGCCCCAGCACAGGCCCACCCGCTGCGCCATCGCCGGTGACACCAGGCGCGCGAGCCACTCGTTCATGGGCCCGTAGCCGGTGGCGTAGACGATCAGGTCGGCAGGGAGCTCGCTGCCGTCGGTGAGCCGCACCGAGCGCTCGTTGATCTGGGCCACGCTCACCGGGCTGCGCAGCTTCACGCTGCCATTGGCGATGAGCTCGGAGGCGCCGACATCGATGTAGTAGCCAGAACCGCGGCGCAGGTACTTCAGCGACAGGCCGGTGCCGTCTTCACCGAAATCGAGCAGGAAGCCGGCCGCCCGCAGCCGCTCGTAGAAGGGCGCGTCGATGCGCGCGACCTGCTCGTAGACCGCGGTCTGCAGGCGCTCCATCAGCCGGAAGGGCATGGAGGCAAGCGTGAGGTCGGCGCGCTCGGTGGTGATGCCCGCCTTGAGCGCCTGCTCCGAGAAGAGCCGGCCCCAGCCGATGTTCATCAGGGTCTCGGAGCGGACCACCAGCGTGGACGAACGCTGCAGCATGGTGACCTCGGCGCCGTGCTCCCAGAGATCGGCGCAGATGTCGTGCGCGGAGTTGTTCGAGCCCACCACCACGCAGCGCCGCCCCCGCCAGGCCTCGCCGCTCTGGTACTCGCTGGAATGCAGCTGCACGCCCTGGAACCGGTCGGCCCCGGGGAACACCGGCCGACGCGGCATGCCCGACAGGCCGGTGGCCAGCACCAGCTCGCGCGGGCGCAACTGCAGGCGCCGGCCCTCGCGCATGACCTCCACCTGCCAGCCATCGGCCGACTCGTCGCGGGCGGCGCTCAGGCATTCGGTGTCGCCCCAGTAATCGAGCTCCATCACCCGGCTGTACATCTCCAGCCAGTCGCCCATCTTGTCCTTGGGCGTGAACACCGGCCAGTGGTCGGGGAACGGCAGGTAAGGCAGATGGTCGTACCAGACCGGATCGTGCAGGCACAGCGAGCGGTAGCGCGAGCGCCAGGCGTCGCCGGGCCGGGGCAGGCGGTCGATGACCAGCGCCGACACGCCCAGGCGCTTCAGGCGCGCGGCCAGTCCGATGCCGCCCTGGCCGCCGCCCACGATCAGCACCTGCGGCTGCTCGCTGACGCCCAGCGCCTGCGCCCGCGCCTCGCGCTGTTCGAGCCAGCTGCGCCGCCCCGGCTGCACGCCATGCTCGACGCCGCGCGGCCGGGTCTCGCCGTGCGCCTCCTCGAAGCCCTTGAGCGCGGCGAGCGTGGTGAGCAGGGTGAAGCCCAGGCCATCGCGCAGCCGGAGATGACCGCGCCCCCGCCCGACCGCGGTCTCGAACACCAGCCAGGCCTCGATCTGGCCATCGCGCTCGGTGGCCTCGCCCTCGATCTGCCAGCCGCGCGGCGCCACACCGGGCAGCACCGCCGCCAGCATGCCGGCGATGCCCGACGGCCCTTCCACCGTGCAGATGTTCCAGGTGAAGGCGACCATGTCGCGCCACCAGCATTCGGGGGCGAAGAGCGCGGCGGCGGCGTTCGCGTCGCCTGCGGCCAGCGCCGCCTCGAGGCGGGACAGCCAGTGACGGGCGGTGTCGGTGGCGGGCGAAGCAGTCATCGGCGGGCTCCGGATCGGCAAGACGGGCTGCGACGATAGCAAGACTTGCCCGCGGCAGCGCGCCAGCGCATCCTGCCGGCTTCACCCGCTTCCGGAATCCCGATCATGAACGCTCCCGACCGCCACGCCGCCGATCCGGTGCGGGCCGCGCTTGCCTACGCCCAGGCCGCGCCCGATACGGTGAACCTCATCCAGCCGCCAGTCTTCACCAACCCGGCCGATGAACGACAGCACCGCAAGCAGCGCCTTGCAGCCGCCTTCCGGCTGTTCTCGAAGTTCGGTTTCGACGAGGGAGTGGCCGGCCACATCACGGCGCGCGACCCGGAATTTCCGGACACCTTCTGGGTGAACCCCTTCGGCGTGCACTTCAGCCAGGTCTGCGTCTCGAACCTCATCCGCTGCGATCACCACGGCAAGGTCGTCGAGGGCCGGCACCCGGTCAACCAGGCCGCCTTCGCCATCCACGCCAGTGTCCATCAGGCCCGGCCCGATGCCGTGGCCGCGGCGCACTCGCATTCCACCTGGGGGCGGACGTGGTCGGCCCTGGGGCGGCTGCTCGATCCGATCACCCAGGATGTCTGCGCCTTCCATGGCGATCACGCGCTCTACGCCGACTTCGGCGGCGTGGTGCTCGAACTCGACGAGGGCGCGCGCATCGCGCAGGCGCTCGGCGCATGCAAGGCGGTCATCCTGCAGAACCACGGCCTGCTCACGGTGGGCCAGAGCGTCGACGCGGCGGCCTGGTGGTTCATCTCGATGGAGCGGTGCTGCCAGGTGCAGCTGCACGCCGAGGCCGCCAGCGCGCGCACCGGCGAAGGCCCGAAACTCATCCGGCCCGAGGCGGCCCGTCAGACCTTCGACCTGGTGGGCTCGCCCTTTGCCGGCTGGTTCAACTTCCAGCCGCTGTACGCGCGGATCGTTCGCGAGCAGCCTGATCTGCTCGACTGATCTGCTCGCGGCGCTGGCGCAGCGCCATGACCACGCCGGTGCCCACGATCAGGGCCATGCCGCTCAGCGCGATCGCGTCGGGCATGGCCCCGAACACCAGCAGCCCCAGCGCCAGTGACATCACGATGTGCACATACGCGAAGGGCGCCAGCAGCGAGGCGGGCGCCAGCTTGAGCGCGCGCACCAGCAGCAGGTGGCCGAGGCCGCCGAGCCCGCCCACCGCCACCATCAGCGCGATGTCGGTGATGCGTTCGGGCATCTGCCAGAACCAGGGCAGCGGCGCGGTGAGCAGCAGGGTGGCGCCCAGCGCGCCGTAGAACTGGGTCACCCGGCCGTCGTCGATGGTGGACAGCCGCCGGGTGAGGATCTGATAGGCCGCATAGCACAGCGCGCTGCCCAGGGGCAGCAGCGCGGCCCAGGTGAACACCGCGCCACCGGGCCGCACGATCAGCAGCACCCCCAGGAAACTCGCCAGCAGCGCCCAGGCCGTGCCCGGCGGCGCTCGCTCGCCGAGCAGCCGCACCGCCAGCAGAGCCACCAGGATCGGCCCGATCGCCGTGAGCGAGGCCGCCTCGGCCAGCGGCAGGAAGGGCAGCCCGGCGAAGAAGCACACCGAGCTCACGCCCAGGATGGCGCCGCGCAGCCACTGCAGGCCCGGCCGGTGGGTGCGCAGCAGGCCCGCGCCCAGCCCCGGCCCCATGAACACCAGCAGCAGCACCATGTTGAAGAAGTAGCGGGCCCAGACGATCACGCCCACCGGATTGCGCGAGGCGAGCACCTTGACCACGGCTTCCATCACGGCGAAGCAGCTCACCGCGCACACCAGCAGCGCGATGCCGCGCACCGGGTGCGCGACGGTATCGGGGTGGGCGGCTGACGACTGCGGCGAACTCACCCGGGAAACACGCCGGTGGACAGGTAGCGGTCGCCGCGGTCGCAGACGATGAACACGATGGTGGCGTTGCTCAGCGACTCGGCCAGGCGCAGCGCGATGCAGCAGGCGCCCGCCGCCGAGATGCCGCAGAAGATGCCCTCCTCGGCCGCCAGTCGCCGCGCCATGGCCTCGGCATCGGCCTGCGACACGAAGGCCACCTCGTCGACGATGGCGTGCTGGTAGATGCGCGGCAGGTACTCCTGCGGCCACTTGCGGATGCCCGGGATCGACGAGCCCTCGGCGGGCTGCGCGCCGATGATGCGCACCGCCGGGTTGCGCTCCTTGAGATAGCGCGACACCCCGGTGATGGTGCCGGTGGTGCCCATGGCCGACACGAAATGGGTCACCTGGCCGTGGGTGTCGTCCCAGATCTCGGGGCCGGTGGTCTCGTAGTGCGACGCCCAGTTGTCGTCGTTTGAGAACTGGTCCAGGACCCGCCCGCGGCCCTGCGCCTGCATGCGGTCGGCGAGGTCGCGGGCCCCCTCCATGCCTTCCTCGCGGCTGACCAGCACCAGTTCGGCGCCATAGGCCTTCATCGACTGGCGCCGCTCCACCGAGAGGTTGTCGGGCATGATCAGGACCATGCGGTACCCCTTGATGGCCGCCGCCATGGCCAGGGCGATGCCGGTGTTTCCCGAGGTGGCCTCGATCAGGGTGTCACCCGGGCGGATGTCGCCGCGGGCCTCGGCACGGGCGATCATCGCCATGGCCGGCCGGTCCTTCACCGACCCGGCCGGGTTGTTGCCCTCGAGCTTGCCGAGGATGACATTGCCGCGGGCGGCATTGCCGGGGCCGGGCAGCCGCTGCAGGCGCACCAGCGGCGTGCGGCCGATGGTCTGCTCGATGGTGGGGTAGTCGGGGCGGGACATGCTCGGGCTCTCCTGGGGCGTGGCGCGCGCGGCGCACGGCCTTGCGTGGGGACACGATTATCGCGGCTGCCGAAAGCGCCTGCCGCGGTGGGGTCAATGCGCGCGCGGCTCCTCGGCGGGCAGCAGGGTCACGCCGGCCAGCCCGGCGGCCAGGATGGCCTCGCGCAGCGCCGCCACCGCAGCCGGCCGCGGAAAGCGCTTGCGCCAGGCGAGCGAGACCCGCCGCGAGGGCACGGGCGGCTCGAAGGGCAGGCAGCACAGCAGGGAATCGGGGCCTTCATCGCCACGCGCCATGGCCGGCAGCACCGTGATGCCGAAGCCCGAGGCCACCATGTGGCGGATGGTCTCCAGGGACGACCCCTCGAAGCTGCGCTGCAGGCCGCTACCCGACTGCGAGAACCGCGAGACCTCGGGACAGACCTCGAGCACGTGGTCGCGCAGGCAATGGCCGATGCCCATGAGCAGCATGGTCTCGGACTTGAGCTCGCGGGCCGGGATGGCCGGCCGGGCCACCCAGGGATGGGCACGCGGCACCGCCACCAGGAAGGGTTCGTCGTACACCGCCTGCGTGACCAGCCCCTGATCGGGAAAGGGGTCGGCGAGGATGGCCACGTCGATGTCCCCCTGGCGCAGCAGCTCGAGCAGCTTGACGGTGTAGTTCTCCTGGAGCACCAGCGGCATGCGCGGCGCGCTGGCGATCGCCCGGCGAACCAGGCGCGGCAGCAGGTAGGGCCCGATGGTGTGGATGACCCCCACGCGCAGCGGCCCGCTGGCCGGATCGGCGCCTTCGCGGGCGATCTCGCGCAGGGTGTTGGCCTGCTCGAGCACGAGGCCAGCCTGGCCGACCACCCGCTCGCCGACGGGCGTGAGGCTGATCTCGCCATGACTGCGCTCGAAGATCCGCACGCCGAGCTCTTCCTCGAGCTTGCGGATCGCCAGCGACAGCGTGGGCTGGCTGACGAAGCAGGCCTCGGCTGCCCGGCCGAAGTGGCGCTCCCTGGCCACCGCGACGATGTACTTGAGTTCGGTCAGGGTCATGGCGAGCCCTCGATGATACCAAGCGCCCGGCGGTTGCCGGCACCGCTTTGGGGCATACTCGCCCCGCGCCGTCGTGCCCGTCCGGCCGTCGCGCGTCGCCGCGTCACCCACTGTCCCGGTTTCCTGCCACCCCGCCATGCCCCCCTCAGACCCCAACCGCACGCCCGCGCTGATCGGACTCGACTGGGGCACGAGCTCGCTGCGCGCCTGGCTCTTCGATGCCGGCGGCAACGCCCTCGACCGGCTGGTGTGCGCCTCGGGCGTCATGACCGTGCCCGCCGGCGGGTTTCGGGCGGCCTTCGAGGCCCTGTGCGCGCCCTGGCTGCAGGCGCATCCCGACCTGCCGGTGGTGGCTGCCGGCATGGTCGGCTCGCGCCAGGGTTGGCGCGAAGCGCCCTACGTGCATGCGCCGGCCGGGTTCGGCGAGATCGCCCAGAGCCTGCTCGCCCTCGACGACGAGGCCGGTCGGGTGTTTCGGCTGGTGCCGGGGGTGCGCGCCGAGGGCCGCGAAGGCAGCATCGACGTGATGCGAGGCGAGGAGACCCAGGTCTTCGGCGCGCTGGCCGCGCGCTCGCTGCTGCGCACCGCCGACGCCGCGCACCGGGACGGCCTGTTCGTGCTGCCCGGCACGCACAGCAAATGGGTGGAGGTGCGCGATGGCCGCATCGTGGCCCTGCGCACCTACCTCACCGGCGAGGCCTGGGCGGCGCTGCGCCAGCACTCGATCCTCAGCCGCCTTGCCGCCGACCCGTCAGGCGACGACCCGGCCGCGCAGGCCGCGGCGGCCGAGGCCTATGACCGGGGCGTGCGGATGGCGCTGTCATCGCCCGGCGCGCTCCTGCACCTGCTCTTCCTGGTCCGCACCGAAGGCCTGTTCGACCGCCTGCGACCGGAACAGACGCCGGCCTTCCTGTCGGGCCTGCTCACCGGCGCCGAGATCACCGACGCGCTCGCCTGGTGCGGCCTCGAGACCATTCCCACCCTCATCGGCGACGACGCCCAGGCCGCCCGCTACGCCCGCGCCCTCGCGCTCGCCGGCGTGGTCGGTCGGGCAGCGCCCGCCGGGTGCACGGCCCAGGGTCTGTTCGCCATCGCCCGCGCGGCCGCACTCATGCCCCGCCCCACCGCCCCGTCCCCCCGCTGACCCTGTCCATCATGAGCACCCTGCCCAGTCTTCTCGTCATCGGCACCGGCGGCACCATCGCCGGCGCTGGCGCCGCCCCCGAACTCAGCACCCGCTACCAGGCCGCCCAGGTGCCGGTGCAGGCAGTGGCCGCCGCGGTGCCGGGCCTGGAGGCCCGCGCCGCCCTGCGCTTCGCGCAGCCGGTGCAGAAGGCCAGCTACGAGATCGACTCGGCCGACTGGCAGGCGATCCGCGCCGCCGTGCTGGCGGGGCTGGCCGACCCCGATCTGGCGGGCGTGGTGATCACCCACGGCACCGACACCCTGGAGGAGACCGCGTTCTGGCTGCACCACAGCGTGGCCGACCCCCGACCGGTGGTGCTCACCGGCGCGATGCGGCCGGGCACCGCCCACTCGCCCGACGGGCCGGCCAATGTCTTCAATGCCGCGATGGTGGCGCTCAGCGCGCAGGCCCGGGATCGCGGCACGCTGGTGGTGATGAACGAGCGCATCCATGGCGCGGGCTTCGTGGGCAAGCGGCACTTCGCCAGCGTGCAGGCCTTCGACAGCGGCAGCGCGGGCGAGCTCGGCAGCGTTGCCGACGGGGTCGCGGTCTTCCATCGCGACGCCGACCCGCGCGCGGCGCGGCGCGCGGTGCTGCCGCCGCCCGCCGATCGGCCCCTGCCGCGGGTGCCCATCGTCAGCGGTCACGCCGGTCTCGATGCCCTCACCCTGCAGGCGGTGATCGACACCCGCCCCGACGGCCTGGTCCTGGCCGGCACCGGCAACGGCAATCTGCCCGCCGCGCTGCGGCCGCTGATCGGTGCGGCGATCGCCCGCGGCATCGCGGTGGTGCGCGCCTCCCGCGGACTGGAGGGCGTGATCACCCGCGACAGCCCGATGTTCGATGACACCGGCCTGGGCACCCTCACCGCGGGCCGGCTGCCCCCGGCCAAGGCGCGGGTGCTGCTGATGCTGATGCTGGCCAGCGGGGTGGCGGCAGACCAGCGCCAGGCGCTGTTCGACGCGGCCTGAGGCCGCCCGATCAGGCCTGCGCGAACGCGCCGCGCCCGGCCAGCCAGCGCGTCACGATGGGCGCCGCCCGCTCGGGCTGCGCGGCCAGCGCGCCCGCCGCGAGATCGCGCGCGTGCTCCACCAGATCGGCATCCCGGTCAAGATCGGCATGGCGCAGCATCGGCAGGCCCGACTGCCGCGCGCCGAGCAGTTCCCCCGGGCCGCGCAACTGCAGGTCGCGCCGAGCGATCTCGAAGCCATCCTGGCTCTCGAAGATGATGCGCAGCCGCTCGCGGGCGGTGTCCGAGAGCGGGTTGCGGTAGAGCAGCACGCACACGCTGTCGGCGCTGCCGCGCCCCACCCGCCCGCGCAGCTGGTGCAGCTGCGCCAGGCCGAAGCGCTCGGCGTGCTCGATCACCATCAGCGAGGCGTTGGGCACATCGACCCCGACCTCGATCACGGTGGTGGCCACCAGCACCCGCAGCTCGCCGGCGGCGAAGGCCGCCATGGTGGCCGCCTTCTCGGCCGGCGCCAGGCGGCCATGCACCAGACCCACCGGCCAGGGCGCCAGCGCCGCCGAGAGCGTGGCATGGGCCTCGATCGCGGTCTGCAGATCGAGCGCCTCGCTCTCCTCGATCAGCGGGCACACCCAGTACACCTGCCGCCCCTCGGCCAGCGCCGGGCCGATGGCCGCGATCACCCGCTCGCGGCGCCCCATCTCGACCAGCCGCGTGACCACCGGCTGGCGGCCAGGCGGCAGCTCGTCGATCACCGAGACATCGAGATCGGCGTAGTAGCTCATGGCCAGGGTGCGCGGGATCGGCGTGGCGCTCATCATCAGCTGATGGGCCGGGGCGAGCGCGGCCTCGCCTGACGCCGCCGCGCCGCGCAGGGCGAGCCGCTGCGCGACCCCGAAGCGGTGCTGCTCGTCGACGATCGCCAGGCCCAGCCGCGCGAAGCCCACGCTGTCCTGGATCAGGGCGTGGGTGCCGATCAGCAGGTCGACCTCGCCGGCGGCCACCGCCGCGCGCACCGCGCGCTTGTCGGTCTCCTTCATGGAGCCCGAGAGCCAGGCCACCCGCGCGAGCGAGTCGTCGAGCCAGGCGGCGAGCTTGCGATGATGCTGCTCGGCGAGGATCTCGGTGGGCGCCATGAGGGCCACCTGCCGGCCGCTGCCCACCGCCTGCAGCGCGGCCAGCGCCGCGACCACGGTCTTGCCGCTGCCGACATCGCCCTGCAGCAGCCGGTTCATCGGCCGGTCACGGGCGAGGTCAGCGGCGATCTCCGCCCAGACCCGCTGCTGCGCGCCGGTCAGCCGGAAGGGCAGCCGGGCGAGCAGCGCCTGCGCCCGTTGCGCGTCAGCCAGCGGCTCGACCCGCAGCGCGGCGCGCCGATCCCGCGCGTCGCGCAGGCTGAGCTGCTGGGCCAGCAGTTCGTCGAAGATGAGCGTGCGCCAGGCCGGGTGGCTGCGCTCGTCGAGGCTCACGCGCGACACCTCGGGCGGGGGCTCGTGCAGCAGCTGCAGGGCCTCGCGCAGCGGCATCAGGCCCAGGCGCTGCCGCTGCGCTTCGGCGAGCGGCTCGGGCCAGTCGATGCGCGAGAGCGCGCCCGCGATCTCGGTGCGCAGCAGCGTCTGCGAGATGCCGGCGGCCGAGGGGTAGACCGGGGTGAGCCGCACCGGCAGCGCCGACGGCCCGCCCGCGGGCTTGAGCACCGGGTGGGTCATCTCGGCGCCGAACAGCCCGGCACGCACCTGGCCGAAGGCGCGCACCCGCTGGCCGACCGCCAGCTGGCGAAGCGTTGACGGGTAGAAGGTGAAGAGCCGCAGGGCGATGCGCCCGCTGTCATCCTCGAGCTCGGCGTTGAGCACCCGCCGGCCCCGTCCGGTGACCTCCTGGCGCCGGATCACGCCCTCCACCTGGACCTCGTCGCCGGTGCGGGCCTGGGCGACGGGCAGCACCCGGGTGAGATCGAGATAGCGCAGCGGCAGGTGCAGCGCGAGATCGTCGTCGCTGCGCAGGCCCAGGCGGGCCAGGCGCGCCAGGCGCTCGGTGGCGACGGGACGGGCGCCGCGCGAACCCGCCATGCGCGGCAGACCGCGGGTCAGTCGAGGACCATGACCGCCTCGACCTCGAAGGCGGCGCCCCGGGGCAGGCTGGCCACACCCACGGTGGAGCGGGCCGGGAAGGGCTGGGCGATGTAGCGCTCCATGACCTGATTGACCACCGCGAACTGGCTGATGTCGGTGAGGAACAGGGTCATCTTCACGCACTTGCTCAGGCCGCCGCCGGCGCGCTGGGCCACCGCGCGCAGGTTGCGGAAGGCCTGCTCGACCTGTTCCTCGAAGCCGCCCTGGACGAGCTGGCCGGTGGCCGGGTCAAGGGGGATCTGGCCGGAGAGATAGACGGTGTTGCCGACCTTGACCGCCTGGGAGTAGGGCCCGAGGGCCGCGGGCGCGTCGGGCGTGGAGATTGCTTCGCGAAGCATGATGGGAGCGCAGGTCGGAGAGAGGGAGCCCCTGATCATATCGGATGGACGCCGCTCAGGGGTAGGGATGTGATAGAACCGCTGCCCACCCTCCCCTGCATCGGCAAGCCCCATGTCCGACTCCCCCGTTGCATCCGGCCCCGACCGCGGCAGCATCCGCATCCGCGGCGCGCGCCAGAACAACCTCAAGAACCTGGACATCGACATCCCCACGCACGAGCTGGTGGTGGTCACCGGGGTGTCGGGTTCGGGCAAGAGCTCGCTGGTCTTCGACACGCTCTACGCGGAGGGTCAGCGACGCTACGTCGAGACCTTCTCGGCCTACGCCCGGCAGTTCCTCGACCGCATGGACAAGCCGCAGGTCGATCGCATCGAGGGTGTGCCCCCGGCGATCGCGATCGACCAGACCAACCCGGTGCGCACCTCGCGCTCCACGGTCGGCACCATGACCGAGCTCAACGACCACCTGAAGCTGATGTTCGCGCGCGCGGCCACGCTGCACTGCCGCTGCTGCGCCCGGCCGGTGCGCCGCGACGACACCGGCTCGGTGCTCGATGCCCTGCGCGCGCGGGCGCAGGCCGCCGGCGATCCGCGGCTGGTCATCTGCTTCCCGGTGCCGGTGCCGGCCAATTTCAGCGACGAGGAGGTTGCGCAGCACCTGCAGGCCCAGGGCTACACCCGGGTGCATGCCCGCAGCGCGGGCAGCCCGCCGGTGCTGTCGGTGGTGCAGGACCGCCTGCGCGCGGGCGGCGCCGATCCGGCCCGGCTGGCCGAGGCGATCGAGACCGCCTTCCGCCACGGCCAGGGTCGGCTCGCGGTGCATGTGCTCGATGACGAGGGGCTCGATCAATCGGTGTGGCGCTTCTCGCAGGGCCTGCATTGCGCCGAATGCGACATCGCCTACGCCGAGCTCACGCCCAGTCTCTTCTCGTTCAACTCGCCGCTGGGCGCCTGCGAGGCCTGCCGCGGCTTCGGTCGGGTGATCGGCATCGACCTCGGCCTGGTCATCCCCGACGAGGGCCGCACCCTCGCCGAGGGCGCGGTGAAGCCCTGGCAGACCGCCAGCTTCAAGGAGTGCCAGCAGGACCTGCGCAAGTTCGCGGCGCGCGTCGGCGTGCCCATGGATGTCCCCTGGCGTCAGCTCAGCCCGGCGCACCGGCGCTGGGTGATCGAGGGCGGCGACGACTGGACCGGCAAGTGGCAGAGTCAGTGGTACGGCGTCAACCGCTTCTTCGCCTGGCTGGAGAGCAAGGCCTACAAGATGCACATCCGGGTGCTGCTCTCGAAGTACCGCTCGTACTCGGCCTGCGGCCAGTGCCGCGGCGCGCGCCTGAAGCCCGACGCGCTGCTGTGGCGGATCGGTGACCGCCCCATGACGCCCGAACCCTTCCTGCCCGAGGCGGTGAGCTGGACCCCGGCGCAGCGCGCGGCGCTGCCCGGCCGCTCCATCCACGACCTGATGCTGATGCCGATCGACGCGGTGCGCGAGTTCTTCGGCGCGCTGAGCACCGGCGAGACCGGCGCCCGCCAGGAAGCGCTCGAGATGATCCTGGTGGAGATCCGCGCCCGCCTGGGCTACCTGTGCGAGGTGGGCCTGGGCTATCTCACGCTCGACCGGCAGTCACGCACCCTGTCGGGCGGCGAGGTGCAGCGCATCAACCTCACCACCGCGCTGGGCACCTCGCTGGTCAACACCCTGTTCGTGCTCGACGAGCCCAGCATCGGCCTGCACCCGCGCGACATGAACCGCGTGATCGGCGTGATGCGCCGGCTGCGCGACGCCGGCAACTCGCTGGTGGTGGTCGAGCACGACCCGCAGGTGATGTTCGCCGCCGATCGCATGCTCGACATCGGTCCGGGGCCGGGCGAGCGCGGCGGCGAGATCGTCTACTGGGGTCCGCCGCAGGGCCTGCGCGAGGCCGGCACGCTCACCGGCGACTACCTGTCCGGTCGCCGTCAGGTCGATGCCGCCCGGCCGCAGCCGGTGCTGCCGGCCACGCCGCGCCTGGTGCTCGAGGGCGCGCGCGAGCACAACCTGCGCGACATCTCGGTGGAGATCCCGCTGCAGCGGCTGGTCTGCGTCACCGGCGTGTCGGGCAGCGGCAAGTCCACGCTGGTGCAGAACGTGCTGCTGCCGGCGCTGCTCAAGGCCAAGGGACGGCCCACCGAGTCGCCCGGGGCCCATCAGCGCCTGCTCGGCGATGACTGGCTGGCCGATGTGGTGTTCGTCGACCAGTCGCCCATCGGCAAGACCGCGCGCTCCAATCCGGTGAGCTATGTCGGCGCCTTCGATGCGATCCGCAAGCGCTTCGCGGCCGCGCCGCTCGCGCGCGAGCGCGGCTACACCGCCGGCACCTTCAGCTTCAACTCGGGCGACGGCCGCTGCGCGAGCTGCGGCGGCAACGGCTTCGAGCACGTGGAGATGCAGTTCCTCTCCGACGTGTACCTGCGCTGCCCCGACTGCGACGGCCGCCGCTACCGCGCCGAGACCCTCGAGGTGACCCTGCCCGAGCGCCACGGCAGCGCGGCGCTGTCGATCGCCGATGTGCTCTCGCTCACCGTGAGCCAGGCGCTGGCCCGCTTCGCCGACGACCCGGAGATCCGGGTCAAGCTGCAGCCGCTGGCCGATGTCGGCCTCGACTACCTGCGCCTGGGCCAACCGGTGCCCACGCTCTCGGGCGGCGAGTCGCAGCGGCTCAAGCTCGCTGGCTTCCTGGCCGAGGCGGCCAGCCAGGGCCTCACACGCGACACCGGCGGCGGCTTCGCCCGCGCCGGCCGCAAGGGCACGCTGTTCCTGTTCGACGAGCCGACCACCGGGCTGCACTTCGAGGACGTGTCGCGCCTGCTGCGCGCCCTGCGCAAGCTGCTGGCTGCCGGCCATTCGCTGCTGGTGGTGGAACACAACCTGGATGTGATCGGCGCGGCCGACTGGGTGATCGACCTGGGCCCGGAAGGCGGCGAGCGCGGCGGCCTGGTGGTGGCCACCGCCACCCCGGCCGACCTGGCCCGCCATCCGCAGTCGCACACCGGCCGCGCGCTGGCCGAGTACGCCCGCGAACTCGCCGCCCGGGCGCGGCCACCGGAGGGCGCCGGCCTGATCGCTGCCGAGCCGGAAGGCCTGCCGCTGGCCTCGGCGCTGCGCGAGCGCGGCCGCCATGCCATCCTGGTGCACAAGGCCCGCGAGCACAATCTCAAGGGCATCGACGTGACCATCCCGCGTGACCGGCTCACCGTGATCACCGGGGTCTCGGGATCGGGCAAGTCCACCCTCGCCTTCGACGTGGTGTTCGGCGAGGGCCAGCGCCGATACCTCGAGTCGCTCAATGCCTATGCCCGCCAGTTCGTGCAGCCGGCCAGCCGGCCGGATGTCGACGGGGTGTTCGGCATTCCGCCCACGGTGGCCATCGAGCAGCGCACCAGCCGGGGCGGTCGCAAGAGCACGGTGGCCACCCTCACCGAGACCTACCACTTCCTGCGCCTGCTCTACGTGAAGCTCGGCACGCAGCACTGCCCGCGCTGCCAGCTGCCGATCGAGCCGCAGTCCTTCGATGCGATCGCCGCGCGCCTGCTCACCGACTACCGCGGCCGACGCATCGGGCTGCTGGCGCCGCTGGTGGTCAGCCGCAAGGGGGTCTACACCGACCTCGCCAAGTGGGCCAAGGCCCGCGGCCACAGCCATCTGCGGGTGGACGGGCGCTTCCTGCCCACCGAGCGATTCCCGCGCATCGACCGCTTCATGGAGCACGACATCGAGCTGCCGGTGGCCGCGCTCACGGTCAGCGCCGAGGACGAGCCCGCACTGCGCGCCGCGCTGGCCGCGGCGCTGGAGGCCGGCAAGGGCCTCGTGATGGTGGCCGAGCCCCTCGATGCGCTGCAGGCCGCCTGCGACCAGGGTGACGTCCCCGCCTACGAGGCGGCGAGCGCCGCGATGCGCACGCGGCTGTTCTCCACCAAGCGGGCCTGCGCCTCGTGCGGCACCAGCTTCGCCGAGCTCGACCCCCGGCTGTTCTCGTTCAACTCGCGGCTGGGCTGGTGCCCGCACTGCATCGGCACCGGCGTGACCCTGCCCTATCTGCCGCGCGTCGACGAGAAGAACCGGGCCGACGAGGACGCCTCGAGCGAGGCCATCGGCCATCTGGCCGAGCGGCTGGCCGACGCCCAGGCGCGCGAAGCCGCCAACGCCACCGACGCGCAGGGCGAGCCGGTGCCGCTTGCGCCGGCCGAGCCCTGCGGGCCCTGCGGCGGGCAGCGCCTGAACCCCACCGCGCTCGCGGTGCGCCTGCGCGAGCTGTCGATCGCCCAGCTCACCGCGATGTCGGTCGAGCAGTGCGCCGAGTGGCTGCGCGGCGTGGCCTTCACCGGCCGCGAGGCCGAGATCGCCCGCGACCTGCTGGCCGAGATCGGATCGCGGCTGCGCTTCCTGGGCGAGGTGGGCCTGGGCTACCTGTCGCTGGACCGCGCCGCGCCCACGCTCTCGGGCGGCGAGGCGCAGCGCATCCGGCTGGCAGCCCAGCTCGGCTCCAACCTGCAGGGCGTGTGCTACGTGCTCGACGAACCGACCATCGGCCTGCACCCGCACGACAACCAGGTGCTGCTCGGCACGCTCGAGGCGCTGCGCGACAAGGGCAACACCCTGCTGGTGGTGGAGCACGACGAGGACACCATCCGCCGCGCCGACCATGTGATCGACATCGGCCCGGGCGCCGGGCGCCTGGGCGGCCGGGTGATCGCCAGCGGGCGCCACGACGAGCTGCAGCGGCATCCCGAGAGCCTCACCGGGCGCTTCCTGGCCCATCCGCTCGCCCACCCGCTGGTGGCCGCGCGCGCACCGGCCGCCGCCGACGCGCCCTGGCTGCGGGTCGAGGCAGCCAACCTGCACAACCTGCGCTCGGTGGATGCGGCCCTGCCGCTGGGCCGACTGACCGTGATCACCGGGGTCTCGGGCTCGGGCAAGTCCACGCTGGCGCGCGACGTGCTGCTGGCCGGCGTGGCCGCGCAGGTGCGCGCGCGCCAGCTGCGCCGGCCTGCGCCCGCCGTGACCGGCGCCCGCGCGATCACCGGCTGGGAACCGATCACCCGGGTGCTCGAGGTGGACCAGACCCCGATCGGCAAGACCCCGCGCTCCTGCCCGGCCACCTATGTGGGCTTCTGGGACGCGATCCGGCGGCTGTTCGCCGACACCGCCGAGGCCCGGCTGCGCGGCTACGGCCCGGGCCGCTTCAGCTTCAACACCGCCGGCGGGCGCTGCACCGCCTGCGACGGCCAGGGCGTGCAGACCATCGAGATGAGCTTCCTGCCCGATGTGAAGGTGCTCTGCGATGTCTGCGGCGGGCGCCGTTTCAGCCGCGAGACCGAGCAGGTCCCGCTGCGCGGCAAGGGCATCGGCGAGGTGCTGGCCATGAGCGTGGACGAGGCGGTGGAGTTCTTCGCGGCCCACCCGGCCATCCACCACCCGCTGCGGCTGCTGCAGGATGTCGGCCTGGGCTATCTCACCCTGGGCCAGCCCAGTCCCACCCTGTCGGGCGGCGAGGCCCAGCGCCTGAAGCTGGTGACCGAACTCGCCAAGGTGCGGCTGCGTGGCGAAGGCGGCGAGGACGATCCGCGGGTGCTGAAGGCGCGCGAGAAGGCGATCGCCCAGGGCCGGGTGCTGCCGCCCGCGCCCCACACCCTGTACGTGCTCGACGAGCCGACGGTGGGCCTGCACATGGCCGACGTGGAAAAGCTGATCCGCGTGCTGCACCGGCTGGTCGAGGCCGGCAACACGCTGGTGGTGGTCGAGCACAACCTCGACATCTGGGCCGAGGCCGACTGGATCATCGACCTGGGGCCGGGTGGCGGCACCGGCGGTGGCCGGATCGTGGCCGCCGCGCCGCCGCGCGCGCTGGCCGCCCACGCCGAGAGCCTCACCGGCCAGGCGCTGGCGGGCTTTCTGACGCGGCAGGCGGCCGCGGGTCCGGATGCCGCGGCGGCGCCGATCGGGGCGGCAGGGCATCCGATAGACTGACCCGGCCCGCGGGCGGTCCTCGCCGCCCGCGCCCGCCGGCGCCACCCGCGCGCCCTTCCAGGAGACCGCCATGATCCGCCACACCCTGCGCCGCGCCGCCCTGGCCACGGCCACGCTTGCCCTGGGCGCCTGCGCCGCCCTGCCCCCCGCCGGCAACGACTGGACACCGCTCTACGACCACGGCGTCAATCTCAACGACTGGACCCAGGTCGGCGATGCCAACTGGCGCATCCAGGGGCGCATGCTCGCCGCAGACCTGCTGCGCGGCACCGCGCCGGCCTATCTGGTCTCGAAGAAGACCTTCCGCGACTTCGAGATCCACGCCGAGTTCTGGGTCGACGCCCAGACCAATTCCGGCATCTTCATCCGCTGCGTCGATCCGGCGAAGATCGATGCCGAGCGCTGCTATGAGGTCAACATCTGGGACACCCGCCCGGATCCCAGCTACGGCACCGGCGCGATCGTGAACGTGGCCAAGGTCTCGCCCATGCCCACCGCCGGCGGCCGCTGGAGCACCATGCGCATCACCGCCCGCGGCGAGCGGCTCACCGTCACGCTCAACGGGCAGGTCAGCGTCGATGTCTCCGATCGCCGGCTGTCGGCAGGCCATGTCGCCCTGCAGTACGGCAGCGGCACGCTGCGCTTTCGCCGGGTGCTGATCCGGCCGCTGTAGCGCCGCTCAGCCGCGCAGGTGGCAGGCCACCCAGTGGCCCGGCGCGGTCTGCTTCAGTGGCGGGGCCTGGGTGGCGCACACGCTGCGATCGGCGATCGGGCAGCGGGTGTGGAAGTGGCACCCGGCCGGCGGGTGGATGGGGCTGGGCACGTCGCCCTGCAGCGGGATGCGCCGGCGCTTGAGCGTGGGATCGGGGATCGGCACCGCCGAGAGCAGCGCCTCGGTGTAGGGATGGCGCGGGCTGGTGTAGAGGTCGCGGGCCGAGGCCAGCTCCACGATGCGCCCCAGGTACATCACCGCCACCCGCGTGCTGGTGTGCTCCACCACCGAGAGGTCGTGGGCGATGAAGATGTAGGTCAGGCCGAAGCGCTGCTGGAGGTCTTCCAGCAGGTTGATCACCTGCGCCTGGATGGACACGTCCAGCGCCGACACCGCCTCGTCGCAGACCACCAGCTGCGGGCTGACCGCCAGCGCGCGGGCAATGCCGATGCGCTGGCGCTGGCCGCCCGAGAACTCGTGCGGGAAGCGTCGGGCATGATCGGCATTCAGGCCGACCAGCTCGAGCAGCTCGACCACGCGGTCGTCGTGCTCGCGGCGGCTGGCCGCCAGCCGGTGGATGGTGAGCGCCTCGCCGATGATCGCGCCCACGCTCATGCGCGGATTCAGCGACGCATACGGGTCCTGGAAGATGATCTGCATGTCGCGCGCGAGCGCGCGCAGGCCGCGCGCGTCGAGCCCGGTGACATTCGTGCCCTTGAACCAGACCTCGCCCGCGGTGGGCTCGATCAGCCGCAGGATGCAGCGCCCGGTGGTGCTCTTGCCGCAGCCCGACTCGCCGACCAGACCGAGCGTCTCGCCGGCCTGCAGCTCGAAGCTCACCCCGTCCACGGCATGCACGGTCTCTCGGGCGCGGCCGAAGAAGCCGCCGCGCACCGGGAAGTGCTTGACCAGATCGCGCACCCGCAGCAGCGGTTCGGCGGGCGTGCCGGGCATCACGGGCGGGTCGCTGCTCACTGCACCACCTCATCGAGCAGGCAGGCCACGCGATGCCCGGGCGCCACCTCGCGCAGCGGCGGGGTCTGCGTGGCGCAGGCATCGACCGCATGGCGGCAGCGGCCGGCAAAGCGGCAGCCCGGCGCGGGCTCGATCAATCGGGGCACGGTGCCGGGGATCGCCTCGAGCCGGGTCTTGTGCACGGCGGCAAGGTCGATGCGCGGGATGGAGCGGATCAGGCCGCGGGTGTAGGGATGGCGCGGCGTGGCGAACAGCGCCTCCACCGGCGCCTCCTCGACCACCTTGCCGGCATACATGACCACCACCCGCTGCGCCACCTCGGCCACCACGCCCATGGCGTGGGTGATGAGCATCACGGCCATGCCGAGCTCGGCCTTGAGCTCGGCGAGCAGGTCGAGGATCTGCGCCTGGATGGTCACGTCGAGCGCGGTGGTGGGCTCGTCGGCGATCAGCAGCTTCGGGTTGCAGGCCAGCGCGATGGCGATCATCACCCGCTGGCGCATGCCGCCCGAGAACTGGTGCGGATAGTCGGCCACCCGGCGCTCCGGGTTGGGGATGCGCACGCGACGCAGCATCTCGATGGCGCGGTCGCGCGCGTCACGGCGCGACAGGCCCTCGTGCCGGCGCACCGACTCGGCGATCTGCTCGCCCACCGTGAACACCGGGTTCAGGCTGGTCATGGGCTCCTGGAAGACGATGGCGATCTCGCGGGCGCGGATGCGGTCCATCTCGTCGGCCCGCAGCGGCACCAGATCGCGGCCCTGCCAGCGTACCTCGCCGGCCACGATGCGCCCCGGCGGCATGTCGATCAGCTTGAGCACGGTCTTGGCGGTGACGCTCTTGCCGCAACCCGACTCGCCGACGATGCCCAGGGTCTCGCCGGCGGCGATGTCGAGGTCGACACCGTCGACGGCATGCAGCCAGCCATGATCGGTGCGGAAGTGCACCTTGAGCTCACGGATCTGCAGCAGCGACATGGCCGGCCCTCAGAGCACCCGGCGCGGATCGAGCGCATCACGCAGCCCGTCGCCGATGAAGTTGATGGTGAGCACCGTGATGAAGATGGCCAGGCCCGGGAACAGCGCCCAGTGCATGGCAATGTCCATGTAGTCGCGGCCGTCGTACAGGATGCGCCCCCAGGTGGGGATGTCAGGCGGGAAGCCCAGGCCCAGGAACGAGAGCGTGGACTCGGCGATGATCGCCGCGGCCACATCGATGGTGGCGGCCACGATCACCGGCCCCAGGCTGTTGGGCAGGATGTGGCGCACCACCTGCCGCGGCACCGAGGCGCCCAGCGCGCGCGCCGCCTCGACGAACTCCTTCTCGCGCAGGCTGAAGAACTGCGCCCGCACCAGCCGCGCCACCGGCATCCAGCGAAAGCCGCCGATCACCGCCACGATCAGGATGAAGATGCCCACCTCCAGGCCGAACATCGCCTTGAGGCTCTCGCGGAACAGGAAGATCAGCAGCAGCAGCAGCGGCAGTTGCGGCAGGCTCAGGAAGAGGTCGGTGACCCACATCAGCACGGCATCGACCCACCCGCGCGAGATGCCCGCCACCGCACCGATCAGCACCCCGACGGTGATCGCCATGAGCATGGCCGACAGGC
This sequence comes from Burkholderiales bacterium, assembly GCA_037146935.1. Taxonomy (GTDB): domain Bacteria; phylum Pseudomonadota; class Gammaproteobacteria; order Burkholderiales; family Burkholderiaceae_E; genus Quisquiliibacterium. Next base: position 153,393 of record JBAWWD010000006.1, on the reverse strand, counting down.
CCACCGCCAGCGAGATGCGCCCGCCGTAGAGCATGCGCGCGAGCAGGTCGCGGCCGAGGTCGTCGGTGCCCATCAGGTGGCTGGCGCTGGGCGGCGCGAGGCGCGCCTTGAAGTCGATGTCGGCGATCCCGACGGTGTAGGCGAGCGGGCCGACCAGCACCGCCAGCACCAGCAGGCCCAGCAGCCACAGGCTCCAGTAGGCCAGCCGGTGGCGGCGGAAGCGCCGCCAGGCTTCGCGCCAGGGCGAGTCGGGCGCCGGCCCGCGCCCCTCAGCGGTAGCTGATGCGGGGGTCGAGCCAGCCATAGAGGATGTCGGCGAGGATGTTGAAGAAGATGACCAGGCAGCTGAACACGAAGGTCACGGCCATGATCACCGGGGTGTCGTTGCGCAGGATGGCGTCGATCAGCAGCGAGCCGATGCCCGGGATGCGGAAGATCTGCTCGGTGACGATCGCGCCGCCGAACACCGCCGGCATCTGCAGCGCCACCAGCGTGACCACCGGGATCAGCGCGTTGCGCACCACATGCTTGAGCACCACCACCTGCTCGCCCAGCCCCTTGCTGCGCGCGGTGGTGACGTAGTCCAGGCGGATGACATCGAGCACCGCCGAGCGCACATAGCGCATCCAGCTCGCCGCCTGGAACAGGCCCAGCACGGTCACCGGCATGATCGACTGCCGGATCTGCTCCCACCACCACTGCCAGCCGGTGGCGCTGATGTCGGTGCGGTACACGAACGGCAGCCAGCCGAGGTGGATGGAGAAGAGCAGGATGAACAGCACCCCGGTGAAGAAGGTGGGCAGCGAGAACCCGATGAAGGCCACCGTGCTGGCGATGCGGTCGAACCACGAGTAGGGCCGCACCGCCGCCAGCACGCCCACCGGCACGGCCACGAGCAGCGCCAGCACCTGCGAAGCGCCGATCACCGCCACCGTGACCGGCAGCCGCTGCAGGATGAGGGTGTCGACATCGATGCGGCTCACGAACGAGAAGCCCCAGTCGCCGCGCACCATGGCCCCCAGCCAGTGCAGGTAGCGCTGCCAGACGGGGTCATCGAGCCCGAGCTGCTCGCGCAGCCGCAGGCGCACCTCGGGCGGCACGTTGGGGTTGGTGGCCAGTTCCTCGAAGGGGTCGCCCGGCGCGAGCGCCAGCACGGTGAACAGCACCAGGCTGATGCCCAGCAGGCTGGGCAGCGCGACCAGCAGCCGGCGAAGCAGATAGGCGCCCACGCGAGGGATCCCGGTTGGCCGGACTCAGGCTTCGCGGTACCAGTGGGCGAGCGCCCAGAGGTCGTTGTCCCAGCCCGACAGATGCACGGCAAGGCGCGCGCCCGAGGCGGCCGTCCGCGGGCGGAACACCACCGGGATGATGTGGTGGTCGTTGCAGACCAGGTCATTCATGCGGATGAACAGTGCCGCGCGCTTGGCCGGGTCGAGCTCGGTCTGCGCCGCCTGATGGGCCTTGTCGTAGTCGTCGTTGCGCCAGCGCAAGATGTTGCGGCCAGCCCACTTGTTGGCCTTCTGCGCCACCTCCCAGGAGCAATACTGCTCCATGAAGACCTGCGGATCGGGCTGGGTCATGGTGGTGGTGAACATCTGCATGTCGGCCCAGAACTTCTGGTAGGTGTCCGGGTTGGCGAAGTCGCCCCCGAAGAACACCGAGGCAGTCACGCTCTTGAGCTCGAGCTCGATGCCGGCCTTGGCGCAGGCGTCCTTGATGATGGCCTGGGTCTTCTGGCGCGGCTGGTTGACCGAGGTCTGGAACACGAACTTCAGCCGCGTGCCGCCCTTGGCGCGGATGCCGTCGGCGCCACGCCGCCAGCCGGCCGCGTCGAGCATCTGGTTGGCCTTGTCCACGTTGAACTCGAACTTCATGTTCGGGCTGCGGACCCGCGCCGGGTTGTTCAGGAAGTTGCCGGTGGCCACGCCGGTGCGGCCGTAGATGAAGTCCTGCACGCCCTTGCGGTCGACCAGCAGGGCCATGGCGTCGCGCACCGCCTTGTCCTGGAAGGCCGGGTGCTTGCTCTTGATGCTGCCGCGCTCGCCATCGACCTCGTTGAAGGGGTCGGTGGTGTTGAGCATGATGAACTCGATGTTGCCGCCGACCACGATGTTCACCTTGCCGCGGCCCGCGGTCTCGAGCCGCTTGAGGATCTCGTCCTCGACCTGCAGGTTCCAGGCGTAGTCGTACTCGCCGGTCTGCAGCACCGCGCGGGCGGCCGAGATGGCGTCGCCGCCGCCCTTCATCTCCAGGGTGTCGAAGTGCGGCCGGTTGGCGATGTGGTAATTGGGGTTGGCATCGGCCAGGATCAGGTCGCCGGGCCGGAACTCGCGGATGCGGTAAGGGCCGGTGCCCACCGGGCGCAGATTGGCCGGCGCCTCGCGCGACTTGGCGCCAATGAACGGGCCGAACACATGCTTGGGCAGGATCAGGCCCGAACTGCCCACGAAGGGCTCGGCCCAGAAGGGCGTGGCCTTGGGGAAGGTGACCCGCACGGTGTGCGAATCGGTCTTCACGACCTGGATGTCGCGGTAGGTGGCGATGTTGCTCGCCGCGGTGGCCGGGTCCTTGCAGAACTCCCAGTTGAAGACCACGTCATCGGCGGTGAAGGGCTGGCCGTCATGCCAGGTGACGCCGCGCTTGAGCTTCCAGGTGACCGAGCGGCCGTCGGCCGACAATCCGCCATTCTCGCGGGTGGGCACCTCGGCGGCGAGCACCGGCATCAGGTTGCCGTCGGGATCCCAGGAGGCGAGCGGCTCGTAGAAGATGCGCGAACCTTCCTGCTCCTTGGTGCCGGTGGCCCAGTGCGGGTTCAGGTGGACCGGCCCCTGCCACCAGAGCAGCTTGAGCGGCCCGCCGCCACCGCGCCGGGTGGGCTTGTAGGGCAGCGCGGTCTGCGCCTGCGCGATGCCATGATGCATGAGGATCATCGCGGCGGTGGGCGCGCTCAGGCCGAGCCCGACCATGCGGGAGATGAACTGGCGACGCTCGAGGTGGCCGTCGCGGACCTGTTCGACCAGGGCGCGAATGGAATGCTCGTCCATGGGGGGCTCCGGATCCGGGGGGGTTGGGGTCAGGGGTAGGCGGTTGGGTATGACCGAAGGCAGGTACGCCGGGCGGCACTCAGTAGAGCGTGGCCAGCGCCTCGCGAGTGTAATTCCCCATCTCGGCGAAGCGGCCTTCCCGCACCTTGGTGCCCCAGGCCGGGTCTGAGATCAGGGCACGGCCGACGGCCACCAGGTCGAAGTCGCCGCGCTCGAGCCGTCGCAGCAGTTCATCGAGCGAGGCGGGTTGCGAGACCTCGCCGCCGAAGGCCGCTACGAACTCGCCGCTCAGCCCGACCGAGCCCACGGTGATGGTAGGCAGCCCGGTGAGCTTCCTTGCCCAGCCGGCGAAGTTGAGGTCGCTACCCTCGAACTCTGCCTCCCAGAAGCGGCGCTGCGAACAGTGCAGCACGTCGACGCCGGCATCGACCAGGGGACGCAGCCAGTCTTCCATCTCGGCGGGGGTGAGCGCCAGCCGCGCCGGGAAGTCCTGCTGCTTCCATTGCGAGAGCCGGATGGCGATCGGGAAATCGGCGGCCGTGGCCCGGCGCGCCGCGGCGATCACCTCGGCGGCGAAGCGGCTGCGCTCGGCCAGGGTGGCGCCGCCCCAGCGGTCGCTGCGCTGATTGGTGCCGCCCCAGAAGAACTGGTCGATCAGGTAGCCGTGGGCGCCATGCAGCTCGATGCCGTCGAACCCCAGGCGCATGGCGTGGCCGGCCGCGCGCGCGAAGGCATCGATGGTGTCGGCGACGTCGGACTCGGTCATGGCCACGCCCGACTCGCGGCCGGGCTTGCTCAGGCCGGAGGGGCTCTCGAAGGGCGCCGCCGGCCGCCAGGGGTTGCTGGCGCTGCGCAGCGCGCCCACGTGCCAGAGCTGCGGCCAGATGCGCCCGCCCTGCGCCTTGACGGCCTGCACCACCCGTCCCCAGCCGGCCAGCGCGTCCTCGCCATAGAAGCGCGGCACCGCGGGGTCGTTGCCCGCGGCCGGGCGTTCGACCAGCGTGCCCTCGGTGATGATCAGGCCCACGTCGTGCGCCGCGCGCCGCGCGTAATAGGCGGCGGTGGCCTCGGTGGGCACGCCCTCGGGCGCGAAGGAGCGGGTCATCGGCGCCATGACCAGGCGGTTGGCAAGCTGCAGCGAGCCGGCCGACAGCGGCTGGAACAGGGCGCGGGTGGAAGCGGTCATGGGGTCTCCGGGCGAGGCGATCGCGGGATTATGCGCGAGACGGGTCGGCCAGCCAGCGCAGCACGCCCTCGCCGGCGAGGCGGCCGGTGGCCAGGCAGGCGGTGAGCAGGTAGCCGCCGGTGGGCGCCTCCCAGTCGAGCATCTCGCCGGCGCAGAACACGCCGGGCACGGCGCCGAGCATGAGGCGCGCGTCGCAGGCCTCGCGGCGCACACCGCCGGCGCTGCTGATGGCTTCATCGATCGGGCGCGGGGCCAGCAGGCGCACCGGCAGCGCCTTGATCAGCGCGGCGCAGGCGGCCGGATCGGCCAGTGCCGCGGGCGCCGCGCACTCGCGCAGCAGCCCGGCCTTGACGCCGGTGAGGCCCAGCCGCGCCCGCCAGTGATTGGCCAGCGAGCGCGCGCCACGCGGCCGGCTGAGCTCGGCCTGCACCCGCTCACGCGAGCGGTCGGGCAGCAGGTCCAGCCAGAGCGTGGCCGAGCCCTCGGCCAGGATCCGGTCGCGGAGCTCGGCAGCCAGCGCGTAGACCAGGCTGCCCTCGACCCCGGAGGCGGTGACCACGAATTCACCCTGACGCATCGGCGCGTCGGCGGCGAGGGCCGCGGCCACCGACTTCACCGGCGCGCCGGCAAAGCGCGGCGAGAAGTGCGTCGACCAGGCGGCATCGAAACCGCAGTTGGCCGGCAGCAGCGGCGCCAGCGGCACGGCGCGCTCGGCCAGCAGCGGCCACCAGCGGCCGTCGGAACCCAGGCGCGCCCAGCTCGCGCCGCCCAGGGCGAGCACCACCGCATCGAAGGCATCGACGCGCGGGCCCTCCGGCGTGTCGAAGCCGAGGTGGATCGACGCGCCCGCAGCGGGCGCGCTCGCGAAGCCGGTCCAGCGATGGCGCATGCGCAGCCGCACGCCCTGGCCGCGCAACCGGTGCAGCCAGGCGCGCAACAGGGGTGCCGACTTCATGCCCTCGGGAAAGACCCTGCCCGAGGTGCCCACGAAGGTGTCGATGCCCAGCGCATGCACCCATTCCCGCAGGCGGCGCGCGCCAAAGCCCTGCAGCGCGGGCTCGAGCCAGTCGCTGGCGGAGCCGTAGCGCGTGCGCAGCCGCGCCTCGTCCTCGGCGTGGGTGATGTTCAGGCCGCCACGGCCCGCGAGCAGGAACTTGCGGCCCACCGAGGGCATGGCGTCGAAGAGCTCGACCGCGCAGCCGCCCCCGGCGAGCACCTCGGCGGCCATCAGGCCGGCCGGACCGCCGCCGACCACCGCCACCCGCGGTGGCGGGACGGCCGGGTCAGTGGCGGCAAGCGTCATCGCGAGCGGGCGTGGGCCGGCGGCCGGCCTTGCCCGGAACCGCCCGGTCGACCCGGACCGCGCGCCCCCGGTCCGGCGCCCTGAGCGCCGCGGCCCGGACCGTAGCCCTCACCCCGGCCGCCGCCGTGGCCGGGCTTGCCCGGCACCCAGGCCGGCTTGGCCGGACGGCGACGCGGTTCGAGGCCGGCGATGGTCTCGATGCGCAGCGGCTGACCGGTGTAGCGCTCGATGTCGCGGGCGCGGTGGCGCTCGTGATGGCCCATGAGCGTGACCGCGGTGCCGGTGCGCCCGGCCCGGCCGGTGCGGCCGATGCGGTGCACGTAGTCTTCGGCCTGGCGCGGCGAATCGAAGTTGATGACGTGCGAGATGCCGGCCACGTCGATGCCGCGCGCGGCCACGTCGGTGGCCACCAGCACCCGGGTGCGGCCCTCGCGCAGGCCGCGCAGGGTGCGGTTGCGCTGACCCTGGTGCATGTCGCCATGCAGGGGCGCGGCGCTGAACCCGCTCTCTTCGAGCTGCAGCGAGATCTGCTCGGCCGCCATCTTGGTGGCGGCGAAGACCACGCACTGCGTCATGGACGGATCGCGCAGCAGCGCATCGAGCAGCTTGGACTTGTGGGCGAGGTCATCGGCGTAGAGCACGATCTGCTCGACCTTGGCCTGCTGCTCACCCGAGGTGGCCACCTCGATGCGGCGGGCATCACGCGTGAGGCGCCGGGCCAGGTCACCGACCACGCCCTCGAGCGTGGCCGAGAACAGCATGGTCTGGCGATTGGCCGGGGTATGGCCAACGATGGTCTCGACGTCATCGACGAAGCCCATGTCGAGCATGCGATCGGCCTCGTCGAGGATCAGCACCTCGACCCGCGACAGGTCGATGCGGCCGCGCTCAATATGGTCGATCAGGCGGCCGGGCGTGGCCACCACCACGTCCAGCGGCCGCTCCAGCGCGCGCAGCTGCAGCGCGTAGGAGCTGCCACCGACCAGCGCCGCGGTGCGCACCTGGCGCAGGCCGCGGCCATAGTCGAGCGCCGCCTTGTTCACCTGCAGGGCCAGCTCGCGGGTGGGCGTGAGCACCAGCACGCGCGGGCCACGCCCGCGGGTGGCCGCGGGCTGCAGCAGCCGCTGCAGCGCGGGCAGCATGAAGGCGGCGGTCTTGCCGCTGCCGGTGTGCGAGGACACCAGCAGATCCGCCCCCGACAGCGCCGCCGGAATGGCTTCGCGCTGCACGGGCGTGGGATCGGTGTAGCCGGCGGCAGACACCGCCGTCAGCAGGCCGGCATCGAGGCCGAGATCGGAAAAACTCATGAGAAAGACCTTTCAGGACGCCACGGGCGTTGCGAGCGGGGCGGTGGTGCCGTGCCGATGAGACTTGCGCTCGGGCACGGGCTGGCGTGGAACATCGACGCCAACCGGAAAGCCGCAATGCCAGCCCGCGGCACCGGATGGCGCTGCGGGGGAAAGGTCGGGGGCGATGGAAAAGCTGCCCGAGTTAAGGGCAACCCATGATTCTAGCCTGGAATCGCGCGGCACGCCAGCGATCCGGATTGCGCCCCAGCATGCGCCGCCGATGCCCGATGGCGGTGCACCAGCGCGTGACACCCGGGCAGCGCGCCCCGCCAGGGCTCATGGCATGGGCCGTGCTTGGTGCTGGTGTGGCCATCCCTGGCCCCTGACCGTTCCCCGATTCCACGGAGCCGCTTCCATGATCACCCGCCGACAGCTCGCCACCCTCGCCCTCGCCTGCCTCGGCCTGGGCGCCACCGCCGTCCAGGCCCAGACCCCCGACAAGGTGGTCTTCCAGCTCGACTGGGTGCCGGGCGGCGACAAGGCCGGCATCTATGCCGCCGTCAAGCAGGGCTTCTTCAGCGCCGAAGGGCTGGACGTGACCGTGGTCTCGGGCCGCGGCTCCTCCGACGCGGTGACCAAGCTCGCCACCGGCGCGGCCGACATCGGCGTGGGCGGCCTGCCCGCGCTCATGACCGCGGTGGCCGAGTCCAACGCGCCGGTCAAGGCGGTGATGTCCATCTACTGCAAGGAGCCCGATGCGCTCTTCACGGTCAAGGGCAGCGCGATCCGCAGCCTGAAGGATGTCGCCGGCAAGACGGTGGCCACGGCCACCTTCTCCTCCTCGAACGCGCTGTGGCCGGTGATGCTGCAGACCCTGGGCATCGATCCGTCTCAGGTGAAGCTGCTCAAGGTCGATCCGAGCACGCTCGCGCCGCTGCTCGCGCAAGGCAAGGTCGACGCCACCATCAACTGGGTGACCGTGGGCCCGCTGTTCGAGAACGTGCTGCGCCAGGGCGGCAAGGAACTCGAGGTGCTGCCGTGGTCGGCCTATGGCCTGGATGGCTACGGCTGGAGCGTGATGGCGTCGGACAAGACCATCCGCGAGCGCCCCGAGGTGCTGCGCCGCTTCCTCAAGGCGCTGGCCCGTGGCATGGCCTTCGCCGTGGCCAATCCTGATGCGGCAGCGGCGGACCTGAAGTCGATGGTTCCCGAGATGGATGTGAAGATGGCCGCCGCCGAGATGCGCTCGTCGATCCCGCTCATCCAGAACGAGGTCTCGCGCAAGGACGGCATGGGCGCCTTCGAGCCCAAGCTGCTGGCCACCACCTGGAGCTGGGTGGCGCGGGCCATGAACTACCCCCTGACCAAGATCAACCCCGAGGCGATGGTCGATCGCCGCTTCCTGCCGAAATGAGCGAGGGCGCACAGGCGCAGGGCGGCAGCGCCGAGGCCGCGCGCGCCGCACCGCCGGTCATCGAGCTGGCCGGTGTCGGCCATGTGTTCGAGACCCGGGGCGGCGGGCAGGTGACCGCGCTGCAGTCGGTCGATCTGACGCTGCGCCGGCATGAGTTCGTGTCGGTGATCGGCCCCTCGGGCTGCGGCAAGTCCACCATCCTGCGGCTGGTGGCCGGGCTGTTGCGGCCGGCCAGCGGGCAGGTGTCGATCTTCGGCCAGCCGGTGACCGAGCCGCGCGACGAGATCGGCGTGGTCTTCCAGCGGCCCACGCTGCTGCCCTGGCTGGACGTCACCGCCAATGTGCTGTTTCCCATGCGTCACAAGCACGGCCGGGTGGACGAGCGCGACCGCGAGCGTGCCCGCGCGCTGATCCGGACGGTGGGCCTGGAGGACTTCGCCGGCCGATTGCCCGCCGAGCTCTCCGGCGGCATGCAGCAGCGGGTGGCGATCGCCCGGTCGCTGCTGCACGACCCGGACATCCTGCTGATGGACGAGCCCTTCTCGGCCCTGGACGCGCTCACCCGCGACGAGATGAGCATCGAGCTGCTGCGCATCTGGAGCGAGCGGCCCAAGACCGTGGTGTTCGTGACCCACTCCATCCAGGAGGCGGTGCTGCTCTCGGACCGCATCGTGGTGATGAGCCCCAGGCCGGGCCGCGTGGAACGCATCATCGACGTGCCGATCGGCCGGCCCCGCGGCCTGGAGACCCTCGCCGATCCGGTGCTGCACGCGCTGGTCGACGACATCCGCCGCTCGGTGTTCTCGCGGCCGGCGAAGGTGGCGGCATGAGCGCGCTCGCGTCGCTGGGCATGCGCTTCGCCTCGCTGCTGGCCTTCCTTGGCGTGCTGCTGCTCTGGGAGGCGGGCTGCCGGCTGTTCAAGGTGCCGGTGTTCGTGCTGCCGGCGCCCAGCGCCGTGCTGGGCGCGGTCGGCGAGATCGGCGCGGCGCGCTGGCTGGAGCACCTGATGGCCACGCTGAACGTGGCCCTGGCCGGCTACGCGGTGGCGATCGTGCTGGCCTTCGTGCTGGCGGTGGCCATCACCAGCTCGCGGCTGCTCTCGCGCATCCTGCTGCCCTGGCTGATCGTGGTCCAGTCCACGCCGATCATCGCAGTGGCGCCGATCATCGTGGTCACGCTGGGCGCAGGCAACCTGCCACGGGTGGTGATCACCACGCTGATCGCGTTCTTCCCGCTGGTGATCGGCATCGCCACGGGCCTGGCCGCGGTGCCGCCCGAGATGCTCGAGCTGTCCCGCTCGCTGCGCGCGCCGCGATCGCGCGAGTACCTGCAGGTGCGCATGCCCTTCGCGGTGCCCTACATCTTCTCGGCGCTGAAGGTGGCGATCACGCTGGCGGTGATCGGCGCGGTGGTGGCCGAGTTCGTGGCTGCCGAGCGCGGCCTGGGCTATCTCATCCTGTTCACCACCTCGACCTTCAAGATCCCCACCGCCTTCGCGTCGCTGGCCCTGCTGGTGGGCAGCAGCCTGACCCTCTACGGCCTGATCGTGTGGTTGCAGCGGCGCTGGTTCCCGTGGAGCATCACGCCCGATGCCTGAGCCGCACCGGCGCGCGCCCGATCCCCGGAGCGCGGCCGCCACCGGCCTGCCTGACCATGCCTGACGCCACCTCCCGCTCCACCGCCGCCGGCATGCCCGACGCGCCCCCGCACGATCTGCTCATCGCGCACCTGCGCGCCGCCAACGAGGTCGGGCGGGCGGCCATGGCCGATGGCCACCACCCCTTCGGCGCGCTGCTGGTCGGCCCAGACCACCGCACGGTGCTGATGACGCAGGGCAATGTCGACACCGTCAACCACGCCGAATCCACCCTGGTGCGGCGCGCCGCCGAGCAGTACAGCCCCGACTTCCTGTGGCAGTGCACGCTCTACACCTCGGTGGAGCCCTGCTGCATGTGCGCCGGCACCGCCTACTGGGCGCATATCGGCACGGTGGTGTTCGGCATGACCGAGCGCGATCTTCTCTCGGCCACGCTCGACCACCCCGAGAACCCCACGCTCGACCTGCCGGCCGACGAGGTCTTCGCCCGCGGCCAGAAGCCGGTGCGGCTGATCGGCCCGGTAGCCGAGGTACGCGACGAGGTGCTCGCCCTGCAACGCGCCTTCTGGCGCAGCCGCCCGCGCGAGGCCCCGCCGGCCGCGTCGGGCCAGGACTGATCCGCCCCGCCTGATGAGCCTGCTCGCGCCTACCCCGCCCGACTTCGCCCTGAGTCCGCATGCCCAGCCTGCCGCCGCTCAGCGCGCGGCCGACGCGGGGGGCGACAGCGCGGTGTTCGCCGGGGGCGCCACCGCGCTGCAACTGGCCTGGGCGGCAGGCAGCGCGCCGGCTCCGCAGACGCTGATCCCGGTGGCCGCGTGCGCCGGCAGCCAGGGCATCCGGCTGGAAGGGCCCTGGCTGCGCCTGGGCGCGGCCGACAGCCTCGAGCGCGTGCGCAGCCACGCGCTGGTGCGCGCCCACGCGCCGCTGCTGGCGGCGGCCTGCGAGCGCATCGGTTCGCTGGCGCTGCGCCGGCTCGGCACCCTCGGCGGCAATATCGGCTGGCGCTTCGGCGATGCCGTGGGCGCGCTGCTCGCGCTCGACGCGCAGGCGCTCGACGCCGCGGAACGCTGGCACGCGCTGAGCGAGCTGCTCACGCTGCCCCGCCTGCCGCTGCTGGTGGCGCTGCGGGTGCGGTCCGAGGCCGCGGCCGACTGGCGCTACGAGAAGCTGGGCGGACGGCTCGCCTTCAGCCCCACGCGGCTGAGCCTCGCCATGGCCTGCATGGGGACCGCGTCCCTGGATGACACCCCCGGGCCCGCCAAGGGCGGCTCACCCCGCGCCGATGGGCCACGCTGGCGGCTGGCCGCCGGAGGCGCAGGCCTGCCGGTGCGCCGACTCTGGCGAGTGGAGTCGCTGCTGGCAGACAGCCCGGGCGCCCTGCCGGATCCGACCCGCCTGCGCGAAGCCTGCCTGGCCGATCTCGATGGCGACAGCGCCCGCGCCCGCGTGGCTGCCCGACTGCTGGCGGGCCATCTGGCGCATCCGCAAGGCCCGCCCCCGGCCCGGCTGCCCACCAGCGCCAGCGCCCGCGACGATGGAATCACTGCCGGCGCACACGAGCCCAGCGCTGCTGCCGGCCCGCTCGTCGATCGCCTGCGCCCGCGGGCCGACAGCGCCGAACGCCTGGGCGGCAACCCGGGCTACCACACCGATCGCTTCCCGGCGGGCCTGCTGCACGCCGCGCTGGTGGGCAGCCCGCACCCGCATGCCCGCATCGTGTCGATCGACACCCGCGAGGCCGCGGCCATGCCAGGGGTGCGCGCGGTGGTCACCGCGGCTGACTTCGCGGCCGATCCGCGCTACGGCCTGCGGGTGGTCGACCGCCCGGCGCTGTGCCAGGACCGGGTGCGCTGCGTGGGTGACCCTGTGGCCGCGGTGGCCGCCGACACCCTCGCCCAGGCCCGCGCCGCGGCCGCGGCGGTGCGGGTGCGCTACGAGACCCTGCCGGTGCTCGATGATCCCGAGGCCGCGCTCGCCCCGGACGCGGTGGCCATCCACCCCGGCGGCAACCTTCTGCATGCCTGCGCCCTGCATCGTGGCGACCCGGCCGCCGCGCGCGCGGCCACCGTCCACTGGGTGGAATCGGTCTGCCACACGCCCCGCCAGATGCCCGCCTTCCTCGAGACCGAGGGCGGCACGGTCGAGCCCGACGGCGCGGGCGGCCTGCATGTGCGCTTCGGCGGCCAGAACCCCGAACGCGACCGGCAGGAGATCGCCCGTCTGCTCGGTCTGGACCCCGCCCGGGTGCGGGTGAGCGCCACCCCCGTGGGCGGCTCCTTCGGCGGCAAGGACGAGCTCACCGTGCAGCCGATCGCGGCCCTGCTGGCCTGGCGCTCCGGGCAAGCGGTGCGCCTGCAGCTCAGCCGCCCCGAGTCGGTCGATCTGGGCGTGAAGCGGCACCCCATGCGCATCCGCATGCGCAGCGGCTGCGACGCCGAGGGCCGGCTCACGCTGCACGAGGTGGATGTGCTCGCCGACACCGGCGCCTACGCCACCCATGGGCCCGAGGTGCTCGATGCCGCGCGCGAGCACGCGGTGGGCCCGTACCGCTGGCAGGCGGTGAACGTGTCTGCGCGGCTGGCCTACACCAACAACGGCATCGCCGGCGCGATGCGCGGCTTCGGCGCCGTGCAGGTGCAGATCGCGCTGGAACAGCAGCTTGATCGCCTCGCCGCCGCCGCTGGCCTCGACCCGCTCAGCCTGCGCGCGCGCAACCTCACCGGCCCGGATGACCCCGGCCCGCTCGGCCAGCAGATCGCGCCCTTCGACGGCGCGCGCCTGGCGTTGGCCGCGGCCGCTGCCCACCCGCTCTGGCAGGGCCCGCGACAGCAGGCCGACCGGCGCTATCGCCGCGCCGTGGGCCTCGCCCTCGTCCACCGCAGCGACGGCTATGGCCGGGGCGGCCCCAACGGCGGGCGGCTCGCGTTCGCGCTGGGGCCCGACGGCCGCCACGAGGTGCGGGTGAGCTTCACCGAGATGGGCCAGGGCCTGGGCGAGGCGGTGCGGGCCATGGCTGCCGAGGCCTTCGGCTGCGCGCCCGAGGCGGTGCGGCCGGTGCTCGGCGACTCGGCGCTCGCCCCCGACACCGGCGCAGTGGCGGCCTCGCGCGCGAGCACCATGATCCACCGCGCGCTGCGCGAGCACGCGCCCGCATTCCGGCAGCAGGTGGCGGCCTGGCGCGCCGCGGGCGCCGCCGGCGCGCCCCCGGTGCAGCTCATCGACCTGCCCGGCGAAGAAACACCCAGCGACATCGCCTCGGCCCACCTGGTGTTCGGCGCCTGCGCCGCGCTGGCCGAGGTCTGCGTGGACACCTGGAGCGGACAGCTGCGAGTGACCCGCATGGTGCTCTTCCCGGCGCTCGGCCCGGTGATCTCCCCGGCCGGCTACCTTGGACAGATGGAGGGCGGCGCGCTGATGGGCCAGGGCATGGTCACCCTGGAAGACCTGCCCGCGGTGCAGGGCCGCTATCCGGCGCGCAACCTCGACGACTATCTCGTGCCCACCCTGCTCGATGCGCCCGAGCTGGCGGTGTTCCCGATCGAGACCGTGCCGGCCGATGACCGCATCGGCCCGCGCGGCGCGGGCGAGATCGGCGTGAACATCGGCGCCGTGGTGTGCGCCGCGGCGATCACCGCGGCCATCGGCCGCGCACCCGAGCGCTGGCCGGCCGATCCCGCCCAGGTGCTCGACCTTCTGGAGGACGCGCCATGACCGAGGTGCAGTTCATGCTCAATGGCGCGCCGGTGAGCACCCGCGGCCCGGCCGCCCGACGACTGCTCGACATCCTGCGCGAAGACCACGGCCTGACCGGCGCCAAGCCGGGCTGCGAGATCGGCCGCTGTGGCGCCTGCCTGGTCTGGCTCGACGAGGAGCCGGTCAATGCCTGCCTGGTGATGGCCTGGCAGCTCGCCGGTCGACAGGTGCGCACCATCGAGTCGGTGGCCGCCGATCCGGCCAGCGCGCCGGTGCGCGAGGCGCTGGCGGCCTGCGGCGCGGTACAGTGCGGCTACTGCAGCGCGGGCCAGGTGATGAGCCTCGCCTGGCTGCACCAGCAGCAACCCGGCTGCAACCCGGCGCAGGCCATGGCCCTTGCTGCCGGCAACCTCTGCCGCTGCGGCACCGCGCCGGGCATCGCCCGTGCGATCACGCAGCTCTTCGGAAACCGCCCGCCCGGCGCCTGAGCATGGCCGACACCGATACCCGCACCACCACCAGCCCCACCGCCAACCCCCTCGCCCTACCCGCCTCCCGCCCCGGCACCGAGACCGACACCGACAACGCCACCCAGGCCCAGGCCCGGCTGCTCCATGCCTGGTTCCTCGGCCTGCAGCTCATGGTGGCCACCCGCCGCGGGCCCGAGCTCGTGGGCCAGTGGATGTTCCGGCTGTTTCGCCGCCAGCACGAGGCCAAGTTCCTGTCCAGCTTCGACAAGCTCGGCCTCACCGGCCTGCCGCACGCCGTGGCCTGTGCCCGCTACCACGTGCTGTCCAACGGCATTGGCGGGGTGGCGGTGCAGTACATGGAAGAGTCGCCGCGCAAGGCCTGGGTGCGTTTCCGCTATCCGCGCTGGATGTTCGACGGCCCCACGCTGTGCGGCATCCCTCAGGAGGCGAGCCGCGGTTTCCTGGAAGGTTGGTACGCGCACAACGGCGTGTCGTTGGGCAATCCGCGCCTGGGCTTCGTGTGCGTGAGCGAGGACATGACCGGGGAATTCGGCCTGTGCGGCTACTTCCTGGAGCACGACCACGAGCTGGGCCCCGACGAGCGCCTGCGCTTTGCGCGCGACGAGCGCCCGCCGCGCTGGGACCCGGCCCGACAGCCGCAGCCCCCGGAGGCGCAGTGGAACGCCGAGCGCCTGCGCAAGGCCGCCCGCAACTACGCCATGGAGTACCTGCGCAACGGCATCGCCGAGCTCGCCGGGCTGATCGGCCCGCAGGCCACCGCCGAGCTCGCGTCGCGCTCGGCTCGCCTCACCGGCCTGCAGTACTGGCGCGAGACCGCGGCCCTGGTCGGCGCGGCCGATGGCGGCGCCGACCGCGCCGCCGACTACCTCGCGCGGATGCTGCGCGGCATGGGTGATGATTGCCGGGTGCTGCCCGGGGCCAGCCCGCAGGACGCGGTGCTCGAGCAGCGCGGCCTGCGCGTGCTGCGCGACATCGCTGACCCGGCCGAGCGCGAGGGCTTCTGGCAGGCCTGGTGCGAGCTCTGGCACGGTGCCCTGGCGGCGCACGAGGCCCTGCCCGCCGCCACGGTGCAGCGCCTGGATGACGCCGAGGCGCCGATGGCGCGCTGGGCCATCCGCGCAACCGACCCTCGCTGACCCAGGAGCCCCTCATGGCCGTCCACGAGATCCTGCGCATGGGCGATGCCCGGCTGCTGCGCCGCGCCGAGCCGGTGCCGGCCTTCGACACGCCGGCGCTGCACGCGCTGGTGCAAGACCTCTTCGACACCATGCGCGCCGCCGGCGGCGCCGGCCTGGCCGCGCCGCAGATCGGCGTGAACCTGCGGGTGGTGGTGTTCGGCACCGGCCAGCCGATCGCGCGCTATCCCGATGCCCCGCCGGTGCCGGTGACGGTGCTGGTCAACCCGGTGCTCGAACCGATCGGCACCGAGGAGCAGGAAGGCTGGGAGGGCTGCCTGAGCGTGCCCGGCCTGCGCGCGGTGGTGCCGCGCTTCCGGCACCTGCGCTACCACGGCTTCGATCCTGGCGGCGCGCGCATCGACCGCACGGTGTCGGACTTCCACGCGCGCGTGGTGCAGCACGAGTGCGACCACCTCGACGGCCTGCTCTTTCCGATGCGGGTGCGCGACTTCAGCCGCTTCGGGTTCACCGACGTGCTCTTTCCCGAAGGCCTGCCCGGGGCGAGCGCCAACCCTGCGCCGCGAGGGGACTGAGCCGCTCGGCTACACTCGGCCCACCCTCTTCCGGACCGAGCCGACGCCATGCCGCTGGACAGCACCCTCGACACCCTGCGCACCCTGGTCGCCTTCGACACGGTCAGCAGCCGCAGCAACCAGGCCCTGATCGACTGGGTGGCCAACCGCCTCGATGACCACGGCATCCAGGCCACCATCCAGGCCGGCGACGAACCCGGCAAGGCCAACCTCTTTGCCACCATCGGCCCGGCCGACGAGCCCGGAGTGATGCTCTCGGGGCACTCCGACGTGGTGCCGGTGGCCGGCCAGGACTGGTCCAGCGACCCCTTCACCCTCACCGCGCGCGATGACCGCTGGCTCGGCCGCGGCAGCGCCGACATGAAGGGCTTCATCGCCTGCTGCGTCGATGCCATCCCGCGCTTCAAGGCCGCGGCGCTGCGCACGCCGGTGCACATCGCGCTCTCGTACAACGAGGAGAGCAACATGCACGGCATGCGCCTGCTGGCGCGGCAGATCGGCGCGGCGCCGGTGCGCCCGGCCGCCTGCATCATCGGCGAGCCCACCCGCATGCGGGTGGTGGTGGCCAACAAGGGCACTGCCATCTACCGCTGCCGGGTGCGCGGCTTCTCGGTGCATTCCTCGCTGCGCCACCAGGGCGTGTCGGCCGTGGAGATGGCCGCCGAGGTGATCGTGTTCCTCAACCGCCTGCAGGAGGAGCTCACCCGCGCCGAGCGCCACGACGGTTTCGAGTTCCCGCACACCAGCGTGCACGCCGGCCTCATCCAGGGCGGCACCGCGCACAACATCACCGCGAAAGACTGCGAGTTCCTGTTCGAGATCCGGGCCCTGCCCGGCGTGTCGGCGCCGGCGGTGCTCGCCCGCATCCGCCAGCACTGCGACACCGAGCTCGTGCCGCGCATGCGCCGCATCGATCCGTCCTGCGGCATCAGCATCGAGGAGATCCTCGATGCGCCGGGGTTGGATGAGCGCGGCAACCGCTCGCTGGCCGAGGCGCTCATGCCGCTGTGCGGCTGCGATGCCCCCGGCCGGGTGAGCTTCGGCACCGAGGCCGGCATGCTGCAGGAGGCGGGCGTGCCCACCGTGGTGTGCGGCCCCGGCGAGATCCGCGTGGCCCATCAGCCCGACGAGTACGTGGAGGGCAGCCAGCTGCAGGCCTGCCTCGATTTCCTGGACACGCTGGGCGCGCGGCTGCAGCGCGGGGCGCTGGTGGCTGGGTAGAGCCAAGGACCGATTTGGCAGCCTTTGCGCCCAGGCCAAGCGCGAGCCGGTGTTCGTTGAAAAGGCCGGGCAACTCGACACCGTGATCCTGTCGGTCGAGCAGTGCCAGGAGCCGACCTGCGCCCGTGGTGAGTGCCCGATGGCGCAGTACGATGTGTTCGCCAACCCGAGCAACACTCGGGCCGGCGGCAAACCCTAGGTGGTCTTGATCCAGAGCGACCCTGTACGTTCGCTGGGGGTTTGCTTGATCATCGCCTCACTCTGCAAGCGTGGCGAAAGACCGAAGCCAGGGATCGAGGTGGGCGATGTCGAATGTTCCAGTCGCGAACATCTGGATCATCTCGGCGTGAATCTGCATCGGGGCACGATGCAGGCGCCAGCCATTGATGCGCAGGAACACGTCGGCTGCGGCGAAGGCGATACGTTTGTTGCCATCAACAAATGGATGGTTGATCGCCAGGCTTTCCAGCAGTGCGGCCGCTTCAGCCACGATGTCGTCGTAGTAGCCAGTCTGCGGACGGAACAAGGCGGCCTCCAGCGCCCCGGGATCGCGCACGTCCGGTGCGCCGCCATATCGCTGCATCAGCACCGCGTGCATGCCGAGCACGTCGGCCACGGTCAAGTAGTCGCGCGACACCGCTTACTTGGCCAGTTCGCGGTAGAGCTTGTCGAACTCATCCAGGCTGGACGCGAACGATGCCATCACGTGGCGACGAGGGCGGTTCTTTTGCTGGCGGTCGATGTAGTCTCGAAGGGCGTCGTCGAGCACGGCCTGGAACTGGCGCCCCTGGCTTTCTGCTATCTGTCGCAGTGCTGCCAGCACGTCGGGTGAGGCTTGGGATGAGAACTTCTCGCGGACAGCACCCGTCATGGTCAACTCCATCATGATCTATCTTGATTCTTCATGATAGAGCAGGATTCGAGCGCTCGCCATCGTGCTGATGATGTTCGACGCGCCAAGGAGGGCAGCCACCTGCGGCTGAAGGATCGGTTAGCATGGCTTCTCCGAACGCAGGCACGAGCCGTCGGCCGCATGCCTGCGCAACCCCAGGAGGAGACCCATGGATCGTCGCACGCTGCTTGGCGGGCTTGCCGCCGTCGCCACCCTGCCGCTGTCCGGCACCGCCCGCGCTGCCTACCCCGACCGACCCATCCAGATCATCGTGCCCTGGGGCGCAGGCGGCGGCACCGACGCCGTGGCCCGCTTCATCGGCGTTGAACTCGAGAAGGAACTCAAGCAGCCGGTGAACGTGGTCAACCGCACCGGCGGCAGCGGCGTGGTGGGCCATCAGGCCATCGCCTCGGCCACGCCCGACGGCTACACCCTGGGCCTCATCACGGTCGAGATCACCATGATGAATCACGCCGGGCTCACGCCGCTCGGCCCGGCCGACTACACCCCGCTGGCGCTGGTCAACTTCGATCCCAACGCGGTCTTCGTGCGCACCGATTCGCCCATCAAGGACGTCAAGGCGCTGATCGACGCTGCCCGCGCCGCGCCCGGCAAGCTCAAGGCCAGCGGCACCGGTCAGGGCGGCATCTGGCACCTGGGGCTGGCCGGCATGCTGGTCGACGCCAAGCTGCCGGGAAATGCCATCACCTGGGTGCCCAGCCAAGGCGCCGCGCCCGGCCTGCAGGACCTCGTCGCCGGCGGCATCGACGTGGCCTCGTGCTCGCTGCCCGAGGCGCGCTCGCTGCTCGATGCCGGCAAGGTGCGTCCGCTGGTCCTCATGTCCGACAAGCCCGACGCGCTGTTCCCGAAGGTGCCGCTGCTGAAATCGGCGGGCAGCAACTGGACCAACGGCGCCTGGCGCGGCATGGCCGCCCCCAAGGGTCTGCCCAAGGACATCACCGAGCGCCTGTCGGGCGCCATCAAGAAGGTCTACGACAGCAAGGCCTACGCAGACTTCCTCGCCTCGCGCGGCTTCGGCGCCACCTGGGCGGGCGCCGCCGAGTTCGGCCAGTTCATGGCTGCCGAGAACGCGAGCAAGGGTGCGGTCATGAAGGCAGTGGGTCTGGCCAAGTAGATCGCGCAAGGGCAACTGGCGTCGCGCCATGCGCATCCATGACGGCCACATCGGCGGCGTGCTGCTCGCGCTGTCGCTGCTGGTGCTGTGGCACATCCAGGGGTTCCCCGACATGCCCGGTCAGGCGCATGGTCCGGCCCTGTTCCCGGGGCTCGCCGCCTTCGGTCTGGCGGTCAGTTCGGTGCTCCTGATCATCCAGCACCGGCGCCAGGCGCGCCTGGCGCCCCCTGGCGGCCAGCCTGCCACCGCGCCCGGCCTTGACGAGGCCAGCGGTGCGGTCGCGCCGGCCAACCGGCTCGCGGTGGCGGTCACGATCGTCGGACTGTTCGCCTACTGGCTGCTGGTCGATCGCATCGGTTTCCTGGTGGCCGCCAGCGCCCTGCTGGTGGCGCTGATGAGCGCGTATCGGGTCCGCCTGGCGCTGGCCGTGCCCATCTCGCTCGTGGCCGCGCTGCTGGTGCACACCGCGTTCTTCAAGCTGCTCAAGGTGCCTCTGCCCTGGGGCGTGCTGGCACCGGTGGCGTGGTAGCCACCATCCCCTCACCATGAAGCGGCTGCCATGAACGCCTTCATCACCGCCCTGGGCATGGTGGCCGACCCTCAGGTGCTGGGGGTGATGTTCGCCTCGGCGCTGTTCGGCCTGTTCGTGGGCGCGGTGCCCGGGCTCACCGCCACCATGGCCACCGCGCTGCTGGTGCCGATCACCTTCTTCCTGCCGCCGGTGGCCGCCATCGCTGCCATGGTCACCGCCACGGCCATGGCCATCTTCGCCGGCGACATTCCCGGCGCGCTGGTGCGCATCCCGGGCACGCCGGCCTCGGCGGCCTACACCGACGAGTCCTATGCGATGACCCGCAAGGGTCAGGCCGAAACCGCCCTGGGCATCGGCCTGGTGTTCTCGGTGATCGGTGGCCTGTTCGGCACCGCGGTGCTGATCGTGGCGGCGCCAGCCCTGGCCGAAGCGGCGCTCTCGTTCAGTTCCTTCGAGTATTTCTGGCTGGTGGTGCTGGGCCTCACCTGCGCGGTGTTCATCACCGCCGACCGGCCGCTCAAGGGCTTCATCATGCTGCTGCTCGGGCTGCTGCTGGGCAGCGTGGGCCTGGAGAACCCGGCCGCGCATCCGCGCTTCACCTTCGGCAACGCCGACCTCACCGGGGGCCTGTCGCTGGTGCCGGCCATGATCGGCCTGTTCGCGGTGTCGGAGATCCTGCGCTTCGCGGCCGATCCGGTGAGCATCGCCGAGGTGAATCGGCAGGTGGGCTCGGTGTTTCGCGGCATGGGCGGGCTGATGCGGCGCTACCCGGCGCAGACCCTGCGCGGCAGCATGCTGGGCACGGTGATCGGCGCGCTGCCCGGGGCCGGCGCCGACATCGCGGCCTGGATGTCGTATGCCATGAGCCGCAAGCTCTCGCGTGAGCCGGAGAAGTTCGGCACCGGCCATCCCGAGGGTCTGGTGGAGGCCGGCGCGGCCAACAACAGCGCCCTAGCCGGGGCCTGGATTCCGGCGCTGGTGTTCGGCATTCCGGGAGACTCGATCACCGCCATCGTGATCGGGGTGCTCTACATGAAGAACATGAACCCCGGCCCCACCATCTTCATGAACAACGCGGCCAGCATCTACGCGGTGTTCATCGTGTTCGTGCTGGCCAATCTGCTCATGCTGCCGCTGGGCTGGCTGTGCATCAAGGCCGGCGCGCGCATCCTCAAGGTGCCGCGCAACATCCTCATGCCCATCATCCTGCTCTTCTGCGTGGTGGGAGCCTTCGCGATCAACAACGCCCGCTTCGATGTCCTGCTGCTCATCCTGTTCGGGCTGCTCGGCTGGTTCATGGAGTCGCGCGGGTTTCCGGTGGCGCCCACCATCCTGGGCATGCTGCTGGGCACCATGCTCGAGGAGCACTTCATCCGCTCGATGATCAAGGCCGAGGGCAACTGGCTGGTGTTCGTCGAGCGCCCGATCGCCGGGGGCCTGGCGCTGTTCACCGCGGTGGTCTGGGCCGGCTCGGCCTGGTACGCCTGGCGGCGACGACGCGCGCCCGGGCCCGCCTGAGGCCTGTGCGACAATCGCCACCGCCTGCCGCCCCCCTGCTGCACAGCGCCCTTTCCACCCCGTTCCGGCCTCTCCCGCATGACCGCATTCTGGACGGTGCTCGCCTTGCTCGCGTGCCTGGCCACCGCCTCGCTGGTGTGGCCGATGCTGCGCGCCGCGCCGGCACGCCCGGCAGCCGATGACGATGAGGCGCGCCGTCTGGCGGTCTACCGCGACCGGCGCCGGGAGATCGAGGCCGATCGCGCCGCCGGCCGCCTGACCGAGGCCGAAGCGGCGCAGGCGCTGGACGAACTCGCCAGCGAGGCCGACCGGCAATTCGCCGAGCCAACGGCCGCGACCGCCAGCGCGCGCGTGCCGGTCGCGCTGGTGGTGGGCGCGGCGCTCTTCGTGCCGCTGCTCGCCGCGGTCATCTACGACCGCACCGGCGCGCCGGGTGCGGTGGCCATGGACGAACACGAGCTGCGCGGCGAACCCAGCCCCGCGCGCATCGCCCAGGCCATTCCGAGTCTTGAAGCCCGCACCCGCGACAAGCCCGATGACGCCGAGGCCTGGGCCATGCTCGCCGAGGCCCGTCGCCTGCAAGGCGACCTGCCGGCCGCGGCCACTGCCTTCGCGCAGGCCAATCGCCTGCTCAAGCCGCCCAGCGCGCGCCTGCTGGCCGACCATGCCGATGTGCTGGTGGCCATCTCGGGCGGCGATTTCGGGCCCGAGCCCCTGGCCCTGCTCGAGCGGGCGCTCGCCACCGACCCCAACGACACCAAGGCCCTGGCCATGATGGGCGCGGCCCGCTACCGGGCCGGCCGCACCGCCGATGCGCTGGCGCTGCTCACCCGGCTGCGCGATTCGCTGCCGCCCGAGTCCTCGCAGGTAGCGGCCATCGCGCCAGTGATCGAGCGGCTGCAGGCCGAGCTCGGCCAGGCGCCCGCGGCCGCCCCCGCCAGGCCCGGGGCGAGCGGCGCCAATCCGGCGGGCGCAGCGCCGGGGCCTGCGGCAGGCGGCTCGGGCGCCACTCAGGACGCAGCCGCCCCGGTGGTCGCCGGGCGCATCGAGATCGGGCCGGCCCTGGCCGCGCGCGTGCCCGCCGGCGCCACGCTGTTCATCTCGGCGCGCGCGCCCGACGGGCCGCGCATGCCGCTGGCCGCGCGCCGTCTCGCGGCAGCCGGCTTCCCGCTGGCCTTCGAGCTCACCGAGGCCGACGCCATGGGCGGCACGCCCCGCGCCTGGGCGGCCGGACCAGTGGTGATCGAGGCGCGCATCAGCCGCAGCGGCCAGGCGCTGCGCGAAAGCGGTGACCTGTTCGGGGTGAGCCCGCCGGTGAAGGCCGGTGACCGCGCCCTGCTCATCCGCATCGATCAGGTCGTGCCGTGACGCACCCCGAGCCCAGCGCAACCGGGCTCGCGGCCACGGGGCTCGCCTGCAGCCTGGGCAACCGCACGCTCTTTCAGGGCCTGGATCTGGCCGCCGCCCCAGGGCAGTGGCTGGCGCTCACCGGCGAGAACGGCGCCGGCAAGTCCACCCTGCTGCGCATCCTCGCCGGGCTGCTCCGCCCGGTGGCCGGCACGCTCACCTGGCAGGGTGCGCCGGTGCGCGCGGGCGACCCTGCCTGGCATGCCCAGCTGCTCTACCAGGGCCATGCCAGCGGCTGGAAGGAACTGCTCAGCGCCGAAGAGAACCTGGCCCAGCAGGCCGAGCTCGATCTGGCCGCGCTCGACGCCGCCGAGCGCCGTCGCCGGGTAGATGCCGCGCTCACGCGCGCGGGCATCGCCCGTCAGCGCCGCCTGCCCTTCGCGCGGCTGTCGGCCGGGCAGCGGCGGCGGGTGGCCCTGGCCCGCCTCGCGCTCGGTCCGCGCCCGCTCTGGCTGCTCGATGAGCCCAACACCGCGCTCGACGCCGATGGCCAGACCCTGTTTGCCGCGCTGCTCGATGAACACCTCGCCGCCGGCGGCTGCGCCGTGGTGGCCAGCCACCTGCCGGTGCCCGCCCGTCACGCCGGCATCGGGCTTCGGCTCGACGGCAATGGTGGTGGCGTTGGCAGCGGTGGCCGTGGCAATGGCGACGGCCATGGCAGTGGTCTGAACACCGCCCAGGACGCGAGCGAGACCACCGCGCGGTGACGGTCATGCCCCCCATCCCCGCCGCCGACGCACTCCCGGCACTGCGCGCCCTCAGCCTGGGCTGCCGACGCGATCTGCGCCTGGCCTTGCGCTCACGCGCCGAACTCGCGCTGGTACTGGTGTTCTTCCTGCTGGTGATGACCCTGTTCCCGCTGGGCGTGGGGCCCGAGCCGGCGCTGCTCGCCCGCATCGCGCCGGGCATCGCCTGGGTGGCCGCGCTGCTGGCCTCGCTGCTGTCGCTGCCGCGGCTCTTCGCCGGCGACCATGCTGATGGCAGCCTGGAGCAGCTGGTGCTCGCCCCGGCCAGCCTGCCCGCCCTGATCGCCGGCAAGGTGCTCGCGCACTGGCTCACCTCCGGTCTGCCGCTGGTGCTGCTCGCGCCCCTGGCCGCGCTGCAGTTCGGCCTCGCGCCAGAGCCGGCGGCGGCGCTGGTGGCGGGCCTGGCCCTGGGAACCCCTACCCTCTCGTGGCTGGGCGCGGTGTGTGCGGCGCTCACCCTGGGCACCCGCTCGGGCGGCGCGCTGCTGGCGCTGCTGGTGCTGCCGCTGGCGGTGCCGGTGCTGATCTTCGGCGCCGGCGCGGCCGAGGCCGTGGCGGGTGGCCTCGGCGCAGGCGCGCATCTCTCGCTGCTGGGCGCGGGCCTGATCGGCAGCTGCGTTCTCGGTCCTTTCGCCACCGCGCTCGCGGTTAGAATCGCCCACGAATAGTCATGGCCGCTTCCTCCTGGTTCAGGTTCGCCTCACCCGCTGCGTTCCATCCGCTCGCCGGCCGACTGGCCACGGTGTTCGGCTGGGCGGCCGCGCTGCTGGCCGTGGCCGGGCTGTGGGTGGGCTTCGGCATCGCGCCCACCGACTACCAGCAGGGCGAGGCCTACCGCATCATCTTCATCCATGTGCCTGCGGCCTGGATGGCCATGTTCACCTACCTGGTGATGGCCGGCTGGTGCGCCGCCTCGCTCATCTGGAACACCCGCCTGTCGGCCATGATGGCGCAGTCGCTTGCGCCCACCGGCGCCCTGTTCGCGTTCATCGCGCTCTGGACCGGCGCGCTCTGGGGCCGGCCAACCTGGGGCGCCTACTGGGTGTGGGATGCGCGGCTCACCTCCACGCTCATCCTGCTGTTCCTGTACCTGGGCTACATGGCGCTGCGCGCGGCCATCGACGACCCGCGCCGCGCCGACCGGGCCAGCGCGCTGCTCGCCCTGGTGGGCGTGGTCAACGTGCCCATCATCTATTTCTCGGTGCGCTGGTGGAACACGCTGCACCAGGGCGCCAGCGTGTCACTCACCGCGGCCCCCAAGATGGCCCAGACCATGCTGCTGGCCATGCTGCTCATGGCGCTCGCCGCCTGGTGCTACACCATCGCGGTGGCCCTGCACCGGGTACGCAGCATCATCGTCGAGCGCGAGGCCGGCGCCGACTGGGTGCAAAGACTGGCCGCCGGACGCGACTGATCGGTCTCCCTTTCCAGGCACTGCAATGCAAGACTTCCTGCACATGGGTGGCTACGGCTGGTTCGTCTGGGGCTCGTACGGCGTGACCGCGCTCGCCCTCATCATCGAGCTGGTGTCGCTGCGCCAGCGCCGGGTGCGCGCCCTGCGCCAGGCCCGCGAGGCCGCACCATGAAGCCGCGCCATCGCCGCATGGCCTGGATCGCCGCTGGCGTGGCGGCGCTGGGCATCGCCGCCGCGCTGGTGCTCAACGCCTTCAGCAGCAATCTGGTGTTCTTCTTCACGCCCACCCAGATCGCCAATGGCGAGGCGCCGCAGGGCCGCACCTTCCGCGTCGGCGGTCTGGTCGAGACCGGCAGCGTGCGCCGCGAGGGTGATGGCACCACGGTGCGCTTCCGGGTCACCGACAACGCCCGCACCATCGATGTCGCCTATCGCGGCATCCTGCCCGACCTCTTCAAGGAGGGCCGCGGTGTGGTGGCGCAGGGCCAGGTGAAGTCGGACGGCTCGTTCACCGCCAGCGAGGTGCTGGCCAAGCACGACGAGAACTACATGCCCCCCGAGGCCGCTGAAGCGCTCAAGCGCGCCGGCCACCCGGTGGGCGCGCCCGAGCAGTTCATCGAGAAGACCAACCGGAGCGTGCGCCCATGACCGCCGAGATCGGCCAGTTCGCCCTGGCCCTGGCGCTGCCCCTGCTGCTGGCGGCCAGCCTGCTCGCCCTGGGCGGCGCCTGGCGCGGTCACGAGCGCCTCATGGCCGTGGCCACGCCGGCCACGCTGACCGCCTTCGGGCTGGTGCTGCTGGCGGGCCTGATGCTGGTCTCGCTGTTCGTGAACAACGATTTCTCGGTGCTGCTGGTGGCCCAGCACTCCAACCAGTCGCTGCCGCTCGCCTACCGGGTGGCGGCCTCGTGGGGCTCGCACGAAGGCTCCATGCTGCTGTGGCTGCTGATGCTCACCGGCTGGAGCGCGGCGGTGGCGCTGTTCTCGGGCTCGCTGCCGCGCAGCCTGCGGGCGCGGGTGCTCGGGGTGCTCGGCCTGATCTCGGTGGGGCTGCTGCTGTTCCTGATCTTCACCTCCAACCCCTTCGACCGCATGGTGCCGGCCCCGCGCGACGGCCGCGACCTCAACCCCCTGCTGCAAGACCCGGGCATGGTGTTCCACCCGCCGCTGCTGTACATGGGTTACGTGGGCTTCTCGGTGGCCTTCGCGTTCGCGGTGGCCGGCCTGCTCGAGGGCCGGTTCGACGCGGCCTGGGCGCGCTGGGCGCGGCCCTGGACCACCGTGGCCTGGTGCTTCCTCACCCTGGGCATCTGCCTGGGTTCGTTCTGGGCCTACTACGAGCTGGGCTGGGGCGGCTGGTGGTTCTGGGACCCGGTCGAGAACGCCTCCTTCATGCCCTGGCTGGTGGGCACCGCGCTCATCCATTCCCTGGCGGTCACCGAAAAGCGCGGCAGCTTCCGCAGCTGGACCGTGCTGCTCGCCATCCTCGCCTTCAGCCTGTCGCTGCTCGGCACCTTCCTCGTGCGCTCGGGCGTGCTCACCTCGGTGCACGCCTTCGCCACCGACCCCACCCGCGGGGTGTTCATCCTGATCTTCCTGGCCCTGGTGATCGGCGGCTCGCTCGCCCTGTTCGCCTGGCGGGCCCCCGCGATCGGCGCGGGCCCGGGCTTCGGCGCGGTCTCGCGCGAGTCCTTCCTGCTGGCCAACAACATCCTGCTGGTGGTGGCCATGGCGGCGGTGCTGCTCGGCACGCTCTATCCGCTGGCCCTTGACACCCTCGGCATGGGCAAGATCTCGGTGGGCCCGCCCTACTTCGACACGGTGTTCTACCCCCTGATGGCGCCTGCGCTCTTCCTCATGGGCGTGGGGCCGTTCGCGCGCTGGCGCCAGGCCGAGTTGCCCGATCTCGCCCGGCGCCTGCGCTGGGCGCTGGGCGTGTCGGTGGCGGCCGCGCTGCTGCTGCCCTTCACCCTGGGCAGCTGGCGCCCCATGGTGAGCCTGGGTCTGCTACTGGCCCTCTGGATCGCGGCCAGCGTGGTGGTCGGCCTGCTCGAGACCGCGCGCGCGGGCGGGCAGCTGCGCTGGCAGCGGCTGCGCCTGCTCTCGGGCAGCCAGTGGGGCATGCATCTCGCGCACCTGGGCATCGCGGTGTTCGTGGTCGGGGTCACGCTGGTCAAGGGCTACGAGACCGAGAAGGAGCACAAGCTCGCGGTGGGCGCCGAGCTGGTCATGGGCGACTACCGCCTGCGCTTCGACAGCGTCGAGCCGGTGACCGGGCCCAACTACGACGCGCTGCGCGGCCGCTTCACCCTGCTGCGCGATGAGCGCACGGTGGCGGTGCTCAGCCCCGAGAAGCGGGTCTATCGCGCCTCGCGCCAGCCCATGACCGAGGCCGCCATCCATCGCAGCCTCACCCGTGACGTCTACCTCTCCATGGGCGAGCCCCTGCCCGACGGCGCCTGGGCCATCCGCGCCCAGCTCAAGCCCTTCGTGAACTGGATCTGGCTGGGCTGCGTGCTGATGGCCCTGGGCGGATTCAGCGCGGTGCTCGATGCCCGCTACCGGCGGGCCAGCACCCGCCGCAGCGCCGCCACGCAGGCCGGCATCGCCTGAGCATGCGCCTGAACCTCATTCCCACGCCGCCCGGGCCGCTCACGCCATGAAGGCCCTTCGCTTCGTGCTGCCGCTGGCGGTCTTCGCCGCCATTGCCTTCTTCCTGCTCAAGGGCCTCGATCGCGACCCCCGCCATGTGCCCTCGCCCCTGATCGGCAAGCCGGCGCCGGCCGCGGCCGTGCCGGTGCTGGGCAATGCCGCGCAGACCTGGTCACCCGAGCAGATGCGCGGCCAGGTGTGGCTGCTCAATGTCTGGGGCTCGTGGTGTGCGGCCTGCCAGGTGGAGCACCCGCTGCTCAACCAGCTTGCCGCGCGGCAACTCGCGCCGGTGGTGGGGCTGGCCTGGAAGGACGCGCCCGAGGCCTCGCAGGCCTGGCTCGCCAGGCTGGGCAATCCCTACACCCTGAGCGTGTCCGACCGCGATGGCCGCGCCGCCATCGACTGGGGGGTGTATGGCGCGCCCGAGACCTTCGTGATCGACAAGGCGGGCATCGTGCGCGACAAGCACGTCGGCGCGCTCACCGCCGAGGTGATCGAGCAGCGGCTGGTGCCGCTGATCGCGCGCCTGAAGGCACCATGAGCCAGTCGGGCCCGCTGCGACGCGAGGCCGAACTCGCGCCCCTCGATCCCGCCGGTCAGGCCCGCCTGAAGGCGCTGTCGGAAGAACTGCGCTGTCTGGTCTGCCAGAACCAGACCCTGGCCGATTCGAACGCCGACCTCGCCATCGACCTGCGCAACCAGGTGCACGAACTCATCGCCGCCGGCCGCAGCGACGCGCAGATCCGCCAGTACATGGTCGAACGCTACGGCGACTTCGTGCTCTACAAGCCGCCGGTGCAGGGCAATACCGCGCTGCTCTGGGGCGGACCCTTCGCGCTGCTGGCGGTGGGCGGTGCGGTATGGGCGCTGGTGCAGCGGCGCAGCCGGGTGGCCGCGGCCGCCACGGTGGCCGCCACACCCAGCGAGCGCGGGCGGCGGCTGCTCGACGAGCCCTGAGCCCGAGGCTCAGCGCCGCCGCGACTTGCGCCGGCGCTCCAGCTCGTCGTAGAGCGCCACGAACTCCGCGGTGAGCTTGTGCGAGGGCGCGAAGCTGATCAGCGGCACTCCGGCATCATGCGACTCGCGTACCTTCACCGAGGCCGAGAGCCGGGTGGGCAGCACCGGCAGCTTCTCGTCGATGAGCGCCTGCACGATGCGTTGCGGCTGGCTGGCACGGGCCTGGAACTGATTGACCACAATGCCCTCCACCCGCAGCTTCGGGTTGTGGTCGTCGCGGATCTCTTCCACAGACTCGAGCAGGCCGTAGAGCGCCTGGCGCGAGAAGTCGTCGCAGTCGAAGGGAATCAGGCAGCCGTCAGCCGCGATCAGCGCCGAGCGGGTGTAGAAGTTGAGCGCCGGCGGGGTGTCGATCACGATCTCGTCGAAGCCCTCGAGATCATCGAGCGCCTTGCGCAGCTTCAGGATCTTGGAGCGGGACTCGAGCCGCGAATGCAGATCGGCCAGCGCCGGGCCCGAGGGCATGAGCGACAGCCCGGCCACCGGCGTGTCGTGCACATAGTCGCCGATGGCCATGGACGAGAGCCGCAGCGCCAGGCTCTGCTCGAAGAAGTCGGCCACGGTGGGTGTGGTCTTGGCGGCGGCCTCGCCCAGGAGATAGCGCGAGGCATTGCCCTGGGTGTCAAGGTCGACCAGCAAGGTGCGCCGGCCTCGAGACGCGGCAATCGCCGCGAGATTGACGGCGATCGTGGACTTGCCGACCCCGCCTTTCTGGTTGAAGACCACGCGTTTCATCCGGCAAAGATACCACCGCTGTGGCCGGCCAGGCTCAGCGCGACACGCGCACCCGCCCGAGTTGCCGGGCAACCCCGAGGTTGACCACCGCCACCGCGGCGAGCAGCCAGCCGGCGGCGCCCCAGCCGCCGGCGGCGCTGGCTGCGCTGGCCGCCAGGGGCGGCAAAATGAACTGCCCGAGCGCCGAGCCCTGCTGCATCAGCCCGGTGGTGGTTGCCACCGCGCCCGGATGCGGCGCCACCCGGGGCGCCGTGGCGAACAGGGTGCCGGGGATCATGCCGCCCGCGGCCGAGAGCGCGAGCGCGGCGCCGTAGCGCAGCGCGAAGGGCAGCTCGGGCGCGAAGGCCATGATGGCCGAGAGCGCCATCACCACCGAGGCCGAGCCGAGCAGCCACTGGCGCGCAGCGCCCCGACCCAGCATCACGCCGGCCAGCAGGTTGCCGGTCACATTGGCGGCCACCCCGAGCGCCGACAGGCTCGCCGCCAGCCCGGCCCCGAGCCCGGCCGCCTGGTACACGCTGGGCAGGAAGCTGAACACGGTGATGAACTGGCCGGCATAGAGGCCGAAGCAGAGCGACAGCCACCATGCCCCGGGCGTGGCCAGGGTGGCGCGCGCCAGCGCGGCCATGCCTTGCGCGTCGGCGGCGCGTGGCGCGTCGGCGGGAATGCGCCCATGCAGCAGGGCCAGCGCGAGCAGGGACAGACCGGCGCACAGCCACCATGCGAGCGACCAGCCGCCCAGCGCGATGAGCCATGGCGTGCTCACCATCATGGCCGACATGCCCACGGGCATGTAGCACGACCAGGCGCCCATCACCCGCGAGAGCCCGTGCGGCGCCACCATCCGGCGCAGCAGCGCCGGCCCGGGCAGCACGGTGAGCAGAAAGCCCGCGCTCTCCAGGGCCCGCAACGCCAGCAGCGCCGTGGCCTGGCTGGCGAGCGCGCCCGCCGCGCTGGCCAGCGCCAGGATGGCAAGCCCCAGGGCCATCGTACGCCGCGGCCCGAAACGATCGGCCAGCAGCCCGCCGAACAGGCCCAGCACCATGCCTGCCAGCTGAAAGGCCGACACCAGCCAGCTCGCCTGCACCAGGCTCAGGCCGAAGGCTTCACGCAGCGCCGGCAACGAGGGCGGCAGCTTGCCGATGTGGGTGGCAGCCACCATGCCGGCGAGGATGACCGCGACCACGGCCGGCCAGGGCGTGACCGCGCCCGCCTCCGGAAGCGCGGGCAGCACGGGCGGTGCGGGCGGCGCGGGCGGCGCGGGCAGGACGGACGCTGAGGCTGATGTGGGCCGCACGGACGGCGCGGAGGGTGCTGGCGGCAACGGATCGGCTGGGGCGCTCACCGGCCCATTATCGCCGCGCCGGCCGGCCGGGCAGCCCGGGCCGACGCCTATACTCGCCGCAGGAGGAAACCATGCACGATCTGCTGATCTCGAACGCCGTCATCCATGACGGCCTGGGCAATCCGCCCTTCCCCGGCCAGCTCGCCATCACCGGCGGGCGCATCTCGGCATTGCGCCGCGCCGACAACCCCATTGCGGCCAGCGAGGCCCGTGAGCACCTCGACGCCCAGGGCCTGTCGCTGATGCCCGGCATCATCGACAACCACACCCACTACGACGCGCAGATCACCTGGGATCCGTACCTCGACCAGTCGATCGGCATGGGCGTGACCACCGCCATCATCGGCAACTGCGGCTTCACCATCGCACCCTGCCGGCCCGATGCCGCCTCGCGCGATCTGGTCACCAAGAACCTCACCCAGGTGGAGGGCATGTCGCTGGCCAGCCTGCAGGCCGGCATCCGCTGGGATTTCGAGAGCTTCGCGCAGTACATGGACCAGATCGAGCGCGGCGGTTGCGCCATGAATCTGGCCGCCTTCGTGGGTCACTCCACGGTGCGCACCTACGTGATGGGCTCGGCCGCCTCCGATCGCGCCGCCACGCCCGAGGAAGTCGCGCGCATGAAGGCCCTGATCGACGAGGCCCTGGCGGCCGGCGCGATCGGCCTGGCCTCCACCACCACCACCTCGCACAGCGCCTACGACGGCCGGCCCATGCCCTCGCGGCTGGCCGAATGGTCGGAGTTCATCGCGCTGGCCGAGCCGATGCGCCAGCGCGACCAGGGCGTGTTCATGATCACCAAGGGGCCGCCCACCCCGGTGCCGATGCTCGAGGAATTCGCCGCGGCCTCGGGCCGACCGGTGCTGGTGGCGGCGCTGCTGCACTCCAGCCTTGCCCCGGAGGGCGTTTTCCAGGACCTCGAGGGCATCCATGCCGCCAACGCGCGCGGCAACCGCATGCGCGGTGCGGTGGCGGCCACGCCGCTGGTGTTCGATTTCTCCTTCGAGTCGCCCTACCCGCTCGAGCCGCTGCTCGCCTGGAAACCCATCTTCGGCCTGAAGGGCGACGCGCTCATCGCGCGCATGCGCGACCCGGCGCTGCGCGCAGCCCTGCGCGCGGAGCTCAGCGTGCCGGCCCGGCGCATCTTCTCGGGCAACTGGCGCCTGATCCAGGTGCTCGAGACCGTGCTGCCCGAGAACCGGCATCTGGTCGATCGCAGCATCGCCGACATCGCCGCCGAGCGTGGCGTCGATCCGCTCGACTGCCTCTTCGACCTGGCCATCGCCGAGAACCTCGGCACGCTGTTCTCGCTGACCGCGCTCAACCATGACGAGCAGGCGGTGGCTCGCCTGCTCACCCACGAGGACAGCCTGCTGTCGCTGTCCGATGCCGGCGCGCATCTGTCCTTCCTCGATGACTCCGGCTTCGGCCTGCACCTGATGGGGCACTGGGTACGCGACAAGGGCGTGATGCCCCTGCCCGAGGCGGTGCGCCGGCTCACCAGCGCGCAGGCCGAGTTCTTCGGCATCCGCGAGCGCGGCACTCTGCGCGAGGGCTGGGCCGCCGACCTGCTGCTCTTCGATCCGGCCACGGTGGGTCGCGGGGCGCGCTCGCGCGCCAACGATCTGCCGGCCAATGCCACCCGGGTGGTCACCCGCTCGCGTGGCGTGCACGGGGTCTGGGTCAACGGACAACGGGTGGCCGACGAGCGCGGCGCGGTTCACAAGCCGCTGCCGGGTCGGCTGCTGCGAATGGGGCAGTAGGCCGTTGGTGCCGGCGCGACCGCGGGCGCCGGCCCGCGCAGCGCGCGCCCACGCCGGCATCCGCGGATGCCGGCGCGCTACAGCCCGAAGCGCTCGCCCGCCCCGGCGAGCGTGGCCACGCCCAGCAGGGCGAACACCGCCGCCGCGATGCCGTGCACCAGCCGCACCGGCAGGCGGTGGGCGATGCGATCACCCAGCACCACCGCCGGCACATTGGCCAGCATCATGCCCAGCGTGGTGCCCGCCACCACCGCGATGAACTCGTGATACCGCGCGGCCAGCGCCACGGTGGCCACCTGGGTCTTGTCGCCCATCTCGGCCACGAAGAACGCGATCAGCGTGGTGCCGAACACGCCCAGTCGCGCGAAGCGGGCCTCGCTCTCGTCGAAACGGTCGGGCACCAGCATCCATGCCGCCATGGCGATGAACGACACCCCCAGGCCCCAGCGCAGCGCGGTGGGCCCGAGCACCGTGGTCAGCCAGGCACCCACCGCCCCGGCCAGGGCGTGGTTGGCCAGCGTGGCCACCAGGATGCCCAGACAGATCGGCAGCGGCCGCCGGAACTTGGCCGCGAGGACGAAGGACAGCAGCTGCGTCTTGTCGCCGATTTCAGCGAGCGCGACGATGCCGGTGGAGACGAGCAGGGCTTCCATGTCGGATCCGGGCTGAACGGACCCGCAGTGTAGCCGCGGCTGCGCGCCGCCCCCGGGGCGCCGGGGGTCGGACCGCCGCGATCTTGCCCGTTCAGACCTCGACCATCTCGAAGTCGGACTTGGTCACGCCGCACTCCGGGCAGCTCCAGTCCTCGGGCACGTCCGCCCAGCGGGTGCCGGGGGCGATGCCCTCGGCGGGCAGGCCGGCGGCCTCGTCATAGATGAAGCCGCACACGATGCAGGTCCAGGTCTTCATGGTGATCTCCTCTTGAGTCGGGTTGGTTCAGGCCGCACGCCGGGCGGACTTCACCCGGGCGAGATTGTCGCGGTAATGGTTGGCGTGCCGCTCCTCCACCTTGGCCAGCGCCGCGAAGCGCTTGGCCGCCTTCTCGAGCACGGCGCGGAACTGCGCGGCGTGCACCTGCGACTCGACGATCTGCTCGTCGAACTCGGCGACCGCCGCGCGGTTGCCTTCCTGCACGGCCAGATGGCGGAACTGCGGATACATCTCGGTGTACTCGTGGGTCTCGCCCTCGATGGCGAGCTCCAGCGCCCGCTCGGGGCTGAGCTCGGCCCGAGGATAGAGCAGATCGAGGTGACCGAAGGCGTGCGCCACCTCCTGTTCGGCCGTGGCCTCGAAGACCCTGGCGGTTTCCTCGTCGCCGTGCTCGCGGGCGATGCGGGCGAAGTAGCGGTACTTGATGTGGGCCATCGACTCGCCGGCGAAGGCCGACTCGAGGTTGCGGATGGTGACGGAATCGCGCTGGGTCATGGTGTCTCTCCGGTGGGGTTGAAGGCTGGCGATGGGGAGAGTCTGATGATCGGCTTGAAATCGGTCCAACGGATAATTACGATCATATCCATCGCTTTTTCCGATCACAAACCGTCGGCCCGCCGTCCAGACCACCCGCCCCAGCACCCACCCATGCCCGCCCTGCCCTCGCTGCGCCAGCTCGCCTATCTCAACGCGCTGGCCGACACGCTCAATTTCACGCAGGCGGCGCAGGCCTGCTTCGTCACCCAGTCCACCCTCTCGGGCGGACTGCAGGAGCTCGAGCGCAGCCTGGGCGCGCAACTGGTCGAGCGCAGCCGCCAACGCGTGGCGCTCACCCCGGCCGGCGAGATCGCGGTGCGCCGCGGTCGCGCCCTGCTCGCCATGGCGCACGACCTGGCCGAAGAGGTCGGCCGCAGCGCCCAGCCCATGACCGGCCTGCTGCGCCTGGGCGCCATCCCCACCATCGCGCCCTTCCTGCTGCCGCCGCTGCTGCGCGGACTGCGCGAGCGGCATGCCGGTCTGCAGCTGGCCCTGCGCGAGGACCAGACCGAGCCGCTGCTGGCCCGCCTGCGCGATGGCGCACTCGATTTCGCGCTGATCGCGCTGCCCTGGGATACCCATGGCCTGCGGGTGGCGCCGGTGCTTGCCGAGGAACTCTGGCTGGTGGCGCCACCGGGTGACGTGGCGTTGCGCCGCGCCAACCTGCGGGTGCAGGCCATCGATCCGCAGCGGCTCATGCTGCTGGCCGAAGGCCATTGCCTGCGCGATCACACCCTGGCGGGTTGCGGCCTGGGCGCCGCCATCGCCGGCCAGGGCCTGGAAGCCACCAGCCTGACCACGCTGGTGCAGATGGTGGAGGAAGGCCTGGGCATCGCCCTGCTGCCCGAGATGGCCCTGAAGGCCGGGTTGCTTGCCGACGGGCCGCTGCTGGCACGGCCGCTGGCCGCCCCGGCGCCCCGCCGGGAGGTGGCCCTGGTGGCCCGCGAGAGCAGCGCCCGGCTGGCGGAATTCGATGCGATCGCAGCGCTGGCGCGCGAGCTCGCGCGCCGGCCGATGGGCCGGCGCCGCAATCAGGCCTTGCGCTCGGCCTCGTAGCGCGCGCGGGTGGCGGCGTCGGGCGGGTACAGCCCGGGCAATGGCACACCGGCCTCCACCTGCGTCATCACCCAGGCCTCGAAGCGCTCCTGCTCGGGCCCGGCGGCCAGCACCTCGGGCAGCAGCGCGGCCGGGATGAGCACCGCCCCGTCGTCATCGACGACGATGATGTCATCGGGGAACACGGCCACGCCGCCGCAGGCGATCGGCTGCTGCCACGCCACGAAGGTGAGCCCGGCCACCGAGGGCGGCGCGGCGGCGCCCGCGCACCACA
Organism: Burkholderiales bacterium; assembly: GCA_037146935.1. Lineage (GTDB taxonomy): Bacteria > Pseudomonadota > Gammaproteobacteria > Burkholderiales > Burkholderiaceae_E > Quisquiliibacterium. The sequence goes on along the minus strand of JBAWWD010000006.1, from coordinate 118,492 downwards.
CCGGCAGCCCGGTGCCCAGCACGCCGGCGCGGTCACGGATGACGCCATCGGTGACCAGCGCGGCCACGCCGCGCTTGTGCATGCGCGCGCAAAGGATGTCGCCGAAGATGCCGGCATCGGTCACGCCCATGGCATCGGCCACCGCGATGCAGCCCGGCGTCATGGCCTCGATGGCAGCCCGGGTGGAGATCGACGAGCCCCATGACTCGGGCGTGGCGAGGTCTTCACGCGCGGGCACGAAACGCAGCGTGAAGGCGCGCCCCACCAGCCGGGGCTGGCCCTCGCGCAGCGGGCGCGTGCCGCGCAGCCAGACATTGCGCAGGCCCTTCTTGAGCAGCAGCGTGGTCAGGGTGGCGGTGGAGATGCCGGCCAGCGTGGCGACGGTCTGCTCATCGAGGGGTGCGGGTGTGGACATGGCGGCCTTTCGGAAGCGTGGACCGACGGGCGCTGGCCACGCCATCGCGCGGGCCGGCCTCGTCGCGGGCCTGCTGGTCATGCTCCAGCAGGAATCGGGCGCGCGGGGTGCGCGCAAGCGCATCCCGCAGCCAGGGCAGCGCGGCCTCGAGGGCCGGGCGCAGGGTGTGCGGCGGATTGATCACGAACACGCCGCTGCCGGTCATGCCGAAACCCTGCTCGTCGGGCTCGGCCACGCTCAGGCTGGCATGCAGCCAGCCCTTGGGGGCGCCACGGGCGATGCGCGCCAACCGGCCGGGCAGCTGGGCCGAGACCGAGCGCCGCACGATGGGGTACCAGACCACGTAAACCCCCTGCGCAAAGCGTTCGAAGGCCTCGCGCACGCAGGCCACCACCTTGCCGTAGTCGGCCGGCAGCTCGTACGAGGGATCGATCAGCACCAGCGCCCGGCGCGACGAGGGCGGGACCTGCCCGCGCAGCGCCTCGAAGCCGTCGCCCAGCGTCACCTGGGTGCGCGGCGTGCGGCCGAAATGGCCCACGAGCAGTTCATGGTCACTGCGATGCAGCTCGAACAGCCGCATCTGGTCCTGCGGGTGCAGCAGGGCCTGGGCGATCGCCGGCGAGCCGGGATACTGCGCGAGGCCGCCATCGGGGTTGAAGCGGCGGATGAGCTCGAGGTAGCGGGCCACCGCCGGTGGCGCATCCTCGCGCGACCAGAGGCGCCCGATGCCCTCGGCGTACTCGCCGGTGGTCTGCGCGAAACGGTCGGCCAGCAGGTAGATGCCGGCACCCGCGTGGGTGTCGACATAGCGCAGCGGGCTGTCCTTGAGGCCGAGGTGATCGAGCGTCTGGATGAGCACCAGGTGCTTGAGCACATCGCCGTGATTGCCGGCATGAAAGCCGTGTCGGTAGGCGAGCATGCCGACAGGGTACGCGAGCCGCGCCGCCGGCGCGATTCAGCCGCGCACGAACAGCGTGACGAGGGGCTCCTCGCCCACCTGCGCGCTGCGATGGCCGTGCACCGCCGCATCGAAGACCGCGCCCTCGGGCAGCAGGTCGGCCGAGTAGAAATGCTCGCCCGGGCCGAAGACCCGGGCGCTGCCGTCCTGCAGGCCGATCTCCATGCGCCCGCGCAGGATGAAGCACCACTGCGGGCTGCCGGTGCAGTGGAAGGCGCTGCGAAAGCCCACCGGGCTTTCGCGCAGCTGGTAGCCGCCACTGGCCATGAGCGCAGACAGGCGCGACTGCGGCGTGCCCTCGTCGAGGGCGATGGCCTCCTCGTGGAAGCGCGCCCGCCCGTCGGCCCCGGTGGCCAGCACCACCCGCTGGAACACCGCCATGCCGGCTTACTGGTCGAAGACGATGACGTTGCGCGCCACGCCGCCTTTTTGCAGCGCCGCGAAGCCCTCGTTGATCTGGCTGAGCTTGAGGCGACCCGACACCAGCTGCGAGAGCGGCAGCCGGCCCTGGTGGAAGAACTCGATGAGCCGCGGCATGTCGATGCGGAAGCGGTTGGAGCCCATCATGGAGCCCTGGATGCGGCGCTCGCGCAGGAAGTCGGGGCCGTGCAGCTCGATCTTGGTGCCCACCGGGATCATGCCGATGATGGTGGCGGTGCCGCCCGGACGCAGCATCTGGAAGCACAGCTCGGTGGTCTGCTTCAGGCCGATGCACTCGAAGGAGTAGTGCACCCCGCCCTGGGTCATCTCCATGATCTTCTTGGCGGTGTCATCGGCGGCGATCACGCCTTCGGTGGCGCCGAAGGCGCGCGCCAGGTCGAGCTTGGCCGGGTCCTTGTCGATGGCGATCACGCGAGCCGCGCCAGCGATCTTGGCGCCGTTCACCGCGGCCAGGCCGATGCCGCCGCAGCCCACCACCGCCACCGTGCTGCCCGGCTCGACCTTGGCGGTGTGCACCGCCGCGCCATAGCCGGTGATCACGCCGCAGCCGATCAGCGCGGCCAGGTCCATGGGCATGTCGGGCGTGATCTTCACGATCGCGTGCTCGTGCACGAGCATCTGCTCGGCGAAGGACGACAGGTTGGTGAACTGGTTGAGATGTTCGCCCTTCCAGCGCAGGCGCTTGGCCTTGCCGGGCAGCATCTTCACGTCGGTGTTCTGGCAGATGGACATGTGGCCGGTGAGGCAGAACTCGCAGTGGCCGCAGAACACCGACAGGCAGGTGATGACATGGTCACCGGGCTTCACGTAGGTGACGTCGCGGCCGACCTTCTCGACGATGCCCGAGGACTCGTGGCCGAGCACGATCGGCATCGGGGTGGGGTACTTGCCCTCGATGAAGTGCAGGTCGCTGTGGCACAGGCCGGCCACCGAGGTGCGCACCAGCACCTCGCGCGGGCCGGGGTTGTCGATCTCGACATCCTCGATGGTGAGCGGCTGGTTGGGGGCGTGGAAGACGGCGGCTTTCATGGCATGGGCTCCGGGGGATCGGGCGTTGGGGCGTGAAGACGGTGACGGCGGGTGATCAGTGCTGGCCTTCGGGCAGGCTCACCACCAGGCCATCGAGCTCAGGGGTGATCTGCACCTGGCACGACAGCCGGGAATTGTCCTGCGTGACGGCGGCAAAGCTCAGCATGCTCTGCTCCATCTCGGAACGCTCGCCGGTGCGGGCCAGCCAGGCGGCCTCGACATAGACGTGGCAGGTGGCGCAGGCGCACTCGCCGCCGCAGTCGGCGTCGATGCCGGGCACGCCGTTGTCGACGGCGGCGCGCATCAGCGACTGACCGGACACCGCCTCGACGGTGTGGGCGGTGCCGTTGTGTTCGATGAAGGTGACGGAGGGCATGGTGGGGTCCTGTGTCGGGGCGCCAGGCGTGGCGGGATGGACGAAAGGGTGAATGGCGCGGGCCGGCCTCAGGCGCCGGCGGGCGTCTCGGGAATCTGCTTGACCGGCACCGCGGGGTCGGCCACGCGGGCGGGGTCGAGCACCTGGCCGGCAGCGGCCCACTGGCGGGCGGCGGCGAACTCGGCCACCGAGTTGACCGCCTCGACCGCCTGCAGGCGATTGCCGGCATCCAGATGGAAGACCGCGAAGCGCTTGCTGGCCGGATCGCCGCGGACCACCTCGCGGGCCACGCCGATGGGCAGGCCGGCGATCTGCAGACGCAGGTCGTATTGGTCGGACCAGAACCAGGGCAGCTCGGCGCGCGGCGCGGGCTGGCCCAGGATGCCGGCGGCCGCCTGCTTGGCCTGCTCGAGTGCATTGGGCACGCTCTCGAGGCGCATGCGGATGCCGTAGCGCGGCACCGGCCGACGGGTGCAGTCGCCGATGGCGTAGATGTCGGGGTCGCTGGTGCGGGCCGATTCATCGACCAGGATGCCGTCCTCGCAGGCCAGACCGGCGGCCGCGGCCAGCGCGTCTTCGGCCAGCGCGCCGATGCCCACCACCGCCAGGTCGCAGTCGATGAGCCGGCCGTCGGCCAGGCGCACGCCACGCACCGCGCCATCGGCCTGCTCGAAGCCGCTGACCGTGGCGCCGAGCAGCAGGGTCACGCCCTGGGCCTGATGGCTGGCGGCAAAGAAGGCCGAGAGGGTCTGCGAGGCCACGCGCGCGAGCAGCCGGGGCTCGCGCTCGATGACCGTGACGCTGGCCCCCAGCGCGCGCGCCGAGGCGGCAACCTCGAGGCCCACATAGCCGCCGCCCACCACCGCGAGGCGGCAACCCGGCACGAGCGCGGCGCGGATCGCCTGGGCATCGGCCACGGTGCGCAGCTCGCGCACGCCGGCGGCGTCGATGCCGGGCACCGCCAGCCGGCGCAGCCGCGACCCGGTGGCGAACACCAGGGTGGACCAGGCGAGACTGCTGCCGTCATCGAGGCGCGCGGTGCGGGCCGCGCGGTCGATGGCCTGCACCCGCACGCCCAGCCGCAGCGTGACGTTCTTGTCGGCGTAGAAGGCGGCAGGCCGCATCAGCAGGCTGTCTGGCTCGGCCTCGCCCTTGAGCAGGGCCTTGGAGAGCGGTGGCCGCTGATAGGGCGGCAGCGGTTCGGCGCCGACCACGGTGACCGGATCGGCATAGCCGCCCTGGCGCAGGGCCGCGGCCAGCGCACCGGCCGCCTGGCCACCGCCGACGATGAGGACGCCGGCGCCCATCAGCCGGGGATCCGCACCGGCAGCGCGGTGAAGCCGTGGACGAAGTTGGAGAAGGTGCGCTCGGGCTGACCGGCCAGCTCGATGACCGGGAAGCGCGGCAGGATCTCCTCCCAGAGGATCTTCAGCTGCAGCTCGGCCAGGCGATTGCCCACGCAGCGGTGGATGCCGAAGCCGAAGGAGATGTGCTGGCGCGGCCGCGCGCGGTCGATGATGAATTCATCGGGGTGCTCGATGGCCTCGGCATCGCGGTTGCCCGAGAGGTACCACATGATGACCTTGTCGCCCTTGCGGATCTGCTTGCCGCCGAGCTCGGCATCAGCCGTGGCAGTGCGCCGCATGTGCGACAGCGGGGTCTGCCAGCGGATGATCTCGGGCACCAGGCTGGCGATGAGGCCGGGATTGGCCCGCAGCTTGGCGTACTCGACCGGGTGGGTGAGCAGCGCGTGCAGCCCGCCCGACATGGAATTGCGGGTGGTGTCGTTGCCGCCCACGATCAGCAGCACCAGATTGCCCAGGAACTCCACCGGCGAGAGGTTCCGGGTGGCCGGCGAGTGCGCCATCATGGAGATGAGGTCATTGCCGGGCGGGCGCTGGACGCGCTCGTTCCAGAGGCCGGTGAAGTACTGCAGGCACTTCAGGAGCTCGGCGGTGCGCTTCTCGTCGGAATCGATGGGGCCGCCCGCGGTGAGGTCGGCGGTGGCCACGTCGGACCACCAGGTGAGCAGGCGGCGGTCCTCGAACGGAAAGTCGAACAGCGTGGCGAGCATCTGCGTGGTGAGCTCGACGGAGACCTTCTCCACCCAGTTGAAGGTCTCGTTGCGCGGCAGGCTGTCGAGCACGTTGCGGGTGCGCTGGCGGATGGTGGCTTCCATCTGCGCGAGATTGCCGGGGGCCACGATGGGGCTGACGGTGCGGCGCTGGTCATCGTGCCGCGGCGGGTCCATGGCGATGAACATCGGCCGGCGGTGGCCCTCGGGCACGTCGCGGATGTTGATGCCGCCGAGGTGGATGTCCGACGAGTAGGTCTGGTGGTTGACCTCCACCTGCATGATGTCCTTGTACTTCGTCACCGACCAGAACGGGCCGAAGCGCTCGTCCACGTGGTGGTGCACCGGATCGTCGCGGCGCAGACGGGCGAAGTAGTGACCGATGCTGTCGTCCTGGAACAGGCGCGGATCACTGACGTTGATCTCGGACAGCGGCAGCGAGAAGGCGCGCTCGCGGGCGGCGTCGGCGACGGGAGCTTGCATGGGGGTGTCTCCGCTTGGGCGTGTTGTCATGGGCTCGGCGATGCACCCGTGCCGCAGGTGCTGACGCCGGCACCCTGATTGTACCTACTCCGCCCCCCGCGCCCGCCGGCGCTCGATCACCGGCACGCCAAGATTGGGATGCATCCGGCCGGCCACCATCCAGGCCGCCAGCAGGCCCACGCCCCCCGCGGCAAACACCGCCGGCAGCGGGCCCGCCAGCAGCACCAGCCAGACCACGCCAGGGGTGACCAGGTTGGAGACATCGCGCACCGTGCCGTTGACCGCCGACATCGCGCTGCGCTCGGAGGGCCGCACCGAGAGCAGGAAGGGCAAGCCCCCGCACAGGTCGAGCAGCAGCAGGAAGGCCGCGCCACCCAGCAGCAGCCCGATGGTCGGCCAGGGCTGGCTCGCGCTCAGGCTGGCGCCCAGGAAGCACAGGCCCGACACCAGAAAGCCGGTGCGCACCGCGGTGCGCAGCGAGCGCCGCCGGATCCAGCGCAGCATCAGCGGCGTGGCGAAGAGCCCGCAGGACGCGAGCGACGCGGTGATCCCGCCCACGGTCTCGCCCAGGCCGGCCTGGATCGCATAGATGCCCACATAGACCATGTAGATGGACCAGCCGAAGGAGCGCACCACCAGCAGGAACCAGCCACCGACCAGCGCCGGCCGCCCCAGGAAGCGGCCGAGGTAGTGCAGCGGATTGACCGACGCGGCCGCGCGCGCCGACGCCACCCGCGCGCTGCCCATGCCGGTGAGCCAGAGCGCGGCGAGCATGCCGCAGGCGGCCAGCCCGGACAGCGCGAAGGGCGCGCCCGGCCACAGCCCGAGCAGCCACACCCCCAGCAGCGGCCCGGCCGCCCAGCCCGGCCCGGCGAAGAGCATGCGCAGGGTCTCCAGCCGGCTGAGATCGTCCTTGTGGACGTGATCGAGCAGGTTGTGGCTGTAGCACACATAGGCGATGGCCGTGCCCAGCGCGCTGCACAGCAGGGCTGCGATGACCAGCCGTCCGCCGAGCATGCCCAGCAGGGCCGCCAGCAGGTGCAGGATCACCGCGATGCTGTGCAGCCAGCGCCGCGCGATGCGGCGCGCCAGCAGGGGCATGGCCAGCACCGTGAGCAGCGAACACGCCCCCACCGCGAGATAGACCTGCGAGACCGCGACCGCGTCCTGCCAGAGGCGGTAGAGCAGCAGCGGGAACACCGACAGCGTGGTGCCGCGGACGATCGCCTCGAAGCCGCCGACGATCGCGAAGGCCCGGACCGAAGGGCCGGCCACGCGGCTATCCCGCTGGCGCAGGCACCGCCGGCGGCGGCCGTTGGCCCAGCCCCGAGATGAGCTGGATGGTGCCCATGGTGAGGCCCATGCCCACGCCGATCTGCCAGGCGAGCTGGTAGTTGCCGAAGGCATCGAACAGCCAGCCGCCGCCGAAGGCGCCGACCGCGCTGCCCAGCTGATGGCTGGTGAAGGCCAGCCCCTGGATCATGGCCTGCCAGCGCAGCCCGAACATCTCGGCCACCAGGCCAGACACCAGCGGACTCACGCCCAGCCACAGGAAACCCATCAGACCGGCGAAGACCAGGGTGCCGCCCGCCGTGGGCGTGGAGCCGAAATACCAGGCCAGCACCAGCGAGCGCGCGATGTACAGGCCGCCCAGCAGCGCGCCCTTGGACCAGCGCCCGCCGGCCCAGCCGAAGAACAGGCTGCCGGCGATGTTGAAGGCGCCGATCATGGCCAGCGCCTGCGCCCCGAGCATGGGATCGAGACCGCAGAAGGCGATGTACGAGGGCAGGTGCGTGGTGAGGAAGACCAGTTGCAGCCCGCACACGCAGTAGGCGAGCGACATCACCAGGAAGGGCCGGTAGCGCAGCGCGATGCGGGCCGCCTCGCGGGCGCTGCCGGCGCGCCCGGCGGCGCCACCGGCTGCCGGGGGCGGCAGGGCATCGACCCGGCCGGCCAGCCAGGCCATGGGCAGGATGGCCAGCGCGATCAGCACGAAGCCGAACACGCCGGCCCGCCAGCCGAAGGCGAGCGAGAGCGACTGGCCGATGGGCGCGGAGATCATGGCGCCCAGCGAGCCCACCGCCGAGACCAGGCCGAGCACCGTGCTGCGCATGGCCGCCGGCACCGGCCGCGAGGCCACGGCATTGGCCATGCCCGAGCCGCTGCAGGCCAGGGCCAGGCCGATCAGCAGACCGGCGCCGACCACCACCCCGCCGATGCCGGTGGCGGTGGCCAGCGTGGCCAGACCGAGCACGAAGGACAGGCCGCCGATCAGCAGCACCGGCCGAAAGCCGATGCGCGCCGCCCAGGCCCCGGCGAAGGGCTGGAGCACGCCCCAGGCGAGGTTCTGGATGGCGATGGCCAGGGTGAAGTCGGCCACCGTGATGGACAGATCGCGCACCGCCGGCGGCACGAACAGGCCGATGCTCTGACGCAGGCCCATGATGAGGGTGAGCATCAGCGCGGCGCCGATCAGGATGGGGGCGACCGGGCGCAGCACGAGCAGGGATTTCATGGCCCGATGGTACGCCGCCAGGCGGGCCGCAGCGCGAGCGCTTGACGGCGCCGGTGGCATGCCCGAGGCCGATGGTGTCGGTCGCTGAAACCCGAGGCGCGCACGGCAGGTCATCGGCCGGCGGAACGAGACACGGGCCGCGCCGCGCCCCGAACCGAGGCTGCGAGTCGTGGCGCGGCCGGTGCACCATGCGCGACACACCTCTCTCCGGAATCCGTCTCATGAGCGACCGTTTTCAACGCATCGGCTTCATCGGCCTGGGCGTGATGGGCGAGCCCATCTGCCGCAACCTCGCCCGCAAGACCGGCCTGCCCGTCACCGGCTTCGACCGCGACCCCGCGCCGCTGGCCCGCCTGGCCGCTGACCGCGTGACCGGCGCCACCTCGGTTGCCGAGGTGGCCGCAGCCGCCGACCTGATCTTCCTGTCGCTGCCCTCGGGCGAGGTGGTCGACGCGGTCTCCCGGCAGCCGGGCGGGCTGCTGGCCGCGGCGCGCCCGGGTCTGGTGGTGGTCGACCTGAGCACCTCCTCGGTGGCCATGACCCGCGCGCTCGCGGCAGAGTTCGCCGCGCGCGGCGCACTGCTGGTGGATGCGCCGGTGGCCCGCACCCGCGCCGCGGCCGAGGCCGGCACGCTGTCGGTCATGGTCGGCGCCGAGCCCGCCGACTTCGAGCGGCTGCGTCCGCTGATCGCCGCCTTCGCCACCGAGATCTCGCTGTGCGGGCCGGTGGGCTGCGGCCAGGTGGTGAAGATCCTGAACAACATGATCCTGTTCGAGACCGTGGTCGCCCTGTCCGAGGCCAAGGCGATCGGCGAGCGCGCCGGCGTGCCGGTCGATCGGCTCTTCGAGGTGCTGGCCCGCGGCTCGGCCGACAGCTTCGCGCTGCGCAACCACGGCATGAAGGCGATGGCGCCGGGCGACTTCCCCGAGCGCGCCTTCTCGGTTGAGTACGCGCGCAAGGACCTGCGCTACGCGCTCGAACTGGCGGCCGCCCAGGGCGTGGATGCCCGCGCCGCGCATCTGGTGGACGACTGGTTCGCGCGCGCGATCGCCGCGGGCGATGGCGATCGCTACCACCCGGTGATCAGCCGGCAGATCGGCGGCTGATCATCGCAACGCCCTCTGCAGCATCCCGCAAAGGCCTCCTCGCATGAAGAACCCGCGACCGCTCAACGTGCTGCTGATCGTGGCCGACCAGTGGCGAGGCGACAGCCTGGGGAGCCTCGGGCACCGGGCGGCGCGCACCCCGAACCTCGATGCGCTGGCCCGCGACGGCGTGCTGTTCCGCCAGCACTACACCCCGGGGGCGCCCTGCGCGCCAGCGCGGCATTCGCTGCTCACCGGCCAGTACGTGATGAACCACGGCGTGATGGTCAACGGCGCGCCGCTCGATGACCGCCATCCCACCCTGCCGCGCGAGCTTCGCCGCGGCGGCATCGAACCGGCGCTGATCGGCTACACCACCACCACCCATGACCCGCGCCGCGTCGGCCCGCGCGATCCGCGTCACGCCGAGATCGGCGAGGTGATGGACGGCTGGCGCGTCATCGCCCATCTCGACGAAACCCGCCACCGCCATTACTTCTCCTGGGTGGCGGCGCAAGGCCATGCCCTGCCGGCAGTGCCCGAGGACCTCTGGCTGCCGGCCGCGGGCGAGCCCGGCCCCACGCTGCAGCCCAGCGCCCTGCCCGCCGGCCTGAGCGACACCGCCTGGTCCACCGCCCACGCGCTGGCCTATCTGCGCGGCGGGGCGCTCGCGCCGCAATGGCTGCTGCACCTGGGCTACTTCCGCCCGCATCCGCCATTCATCGCCTCCTCGCCCTTCAACACCCTGATCCCCGACAGCGTGATCGATCCGCCGGTGCGCGCCGCCAGCCTGCAGGCAGAAGCCGCGCAGCACCCCACGGTGGCCGAGGCGCTCGGCCGGGTGCAGAACCGGCCGTTCTTTCGCGGGATGGCCGGCCGGGTGGCCGATCTGAGCGACGCGCAGATCCGGATCGCGCGGCGCACCTACTACGGCCTGATCGCCGAGCTCGATCAGTCGATCGGCGAGGTGATCGCCGAACTGCGCCACAGCGGCGAGCTCGAGCACACCCTGATCGTGTTCACCAGCGACCACGGCGAGCAGCTCGGCGACCATCATCTCTTCGGCAAGCTCGGCTACTTCGACGAGAGCTTCCACATCCCGCTGATCATTCGCGACCCGCGCCGAGTGGCCGATGGCGCGCGCGGCCGGGTGGTCGATGCCTTCACCGAGGGTGTGGACCTGATGCCCACGTTGCTCGACCTGCTGGGCCTGCCGGTGCCGCCAGGCTGCGATGGCCGCTCGCTGCGGCCCTGGCTGGAGGGCGACACCCCCGCCGACTGGCGCGACGCGGCGCACTTCGAGTTCGACCTGCGCGCGGGCTGGCCCGATCCCGGCCCGCCGCCGGGCAGCCAGGATGCCGACAGCGGTCGGCTGTGGGTGCTGCGCGAGCGCCACTACAAGTACGTGCACTTCCAGTCGCACCCGCCGGTGCTCTTCGACCTGCGCGCCGACCCGGGTCAGCGGGTGAACCTCGCCGACGATCCCGCGCATCTCCCGGTGCTGGCCCGCTGCGCGCAGCGCCTGCTCAGCTGGCGCATGCGCCACGGCGAGCGGGGGCTCGCGCACCTGAGCGCGAGCCGGCACGGGCTGATCGATCGGCGCAGCGGCCGGGCGGCGGCCGATTGAGGCGTCAGCCCGCCGTGAGGCGTCAGCCCGGCGGCTCGTCCAGCGAGCGCAGCCAGCGCAGCTTCTCGCCGATGCGTCCCTCGAGACCGCGGTCGGTGGGCCGGTAGAGCGCCGGCTCGTCCAGCCCCTCGGGCATGTAGCTCGCACCGGCCGCATAGCCATGCGGCTCGTCGTGCGCGTAGCGATAGTCGCGACCGTGGCCGAGCGATTTCATGAGCCGCGTGGGCGCGTTGCGCAGGTGCGGCGGCACCGGGTCCGAGCCGTGGCGGCCGACGAACTCGCGGGCCTGGTTGTAGGCCACGTAGGCGGCATTCGACTTCGCGGCGCAGGCCAGGTAGATGACCGCCTGCGCCAGCGCCAGCTCGCCCTCGGGCGAGCCCAGCCGCTCGTAGACCTCGGCCGCGTCGAGCGCCAGGCGCAGCGCCCGCGGGTCGGCCAGGCCGATGTCCTCGATGGCCATGCGCACCAGCCGGCGCGCCAGGTAGCGCGGATCGGCGCCACCGTCGAGCATGCGGGTGAGCCAGTAGAGCGCCGCGTCGGGATGCGAGCCGCGCACCGACTTGTGCAGCGCCGAGATCTGGTCGTAGAAGGCGTCGCCGCCCTTGTCGAAGCGCCGCAGGCTCTGCGAGAGCATCTGCTCGAGCGCCGGCACATCCACGCGCGTGATGCCCTGCGTGGCTGCGGTGTCGGCCACCAGTTCGATGGCGTTGAGCAGCCGGCGCGCATCGCCATCGGCCCAGGCCACGAGGCGATCGCGAGCGTCATCGCTCACCGCCGGGGCAGGCTGACCGTCGGCGGCCAGGCGCGCGAGCGCCCGCCCGAAGAGCAGGGTCAGCGCGGCCGCGTCCACGGGTTGCAGCACATGCACCCGGGCGCGCGAGAGCAGCGCCCCGTTCACCTCGAAGGACGGGTTCTCGGTGGTGGCGCCCACGAACACGAACAGCCCGCTCTCCACGTGCGGCAGAAAGGCATCCTGCTGGGCCTTGTTGAAGCGGTGCACCTCATCGACGAAGACGATGCTGCGACGCCCCTGCCCGGCGGCCACCTCGGCCTGGGCCACCGCCTCGCGGATGTCCTTCACGCCGCCGAGCACCGCCGAGATGGGGATGAACTGCGCCTCGAAGCCCTCGGCCATCAGCCGGGCCAGGGTCGTCTTGCCCACGCCCGGCGGCCCCCAGAGGATCATGGAGTGCGGCCGCCGCGACTCGAAGGCCACCCGCAGCGGCTTGCCCGGCCCGAGCAGGTGCGCCTGGCCGACCACCTCGTCGAGATGGCGCGGTCGCAGCCGCTCGGCCAGTGGGGCGGCGGGGCCGGGCAGCATCTCAGGCCGCCCGCGGCGCGGCGCGCCCGGTGAGGTGACCGATGTTCAGGGCGCTGCCGATCAGCAGCAACTGGAAGGCCGCGATGCCCGCCCACACCAGACCGAAGCGGCCGGCGTCCATCATCAGCCCGAAGAGCGAGGGACTGAGCGACATGCCGATGTCCAGGCCGGAATAGACCATGCCGTAGACCCGGCCGGTGGCGCCCGCCGGCGTGGCGCGCTTGACCAGCAGATCGCGCGAAGGCCCGGCCAGCCCCATGCCCAGGCCCATCAGCGCGAACAGCACCGGCACGGTCCAGGCCGGCCAGTCGGTGACGCCCACCAGCAGCGCGAGCGCCGCCGAGACACCGAGCGACACCGCCACCACCTGCGGCGCGCGCTCGGGGCGGGTGAGCAGCAGGCCGCCGGCCAGCATGCCCGCGGCGCTGCCCAGCATGAACACCGTGACGCAGGAGGCCACCCACCCCACCGGCAGCGCATGCAGCTGACGCGCGGCCTCGGGGCCGAAGGTGAGCACGCCGCCCAGCGCCGCCGCCCAGGCAAAGAAGAAGCCGAAGCTCATCCAGACCGCGGGCAGACGCAGAAACCCGAAGGTGCTGTCAGCCGATGCCGCAGCACGTTGCGGCGCCGCCGAGCGCGGCACCCCGCCCACCCCCTGCATGAGCGCGCGCCAGCGCCATACCGCGCCCAGCACGGCCAAGGCGACCAGCGCCGCGCACACGAAGGCCGCGCGCCAGCCCAGCCACTGCGCGGTGCCGGCCAGCAACGCCGGCGCCGCGGCCCAGCCCAGCGAACCGCTCACCCCGTGCACCGCATAGGCCTTGCCCAGCCGGGCCGGCCCCACCCGGGCGTTGAGGATGGAGTAGTCCACCGGATGGAAGGGCGCATTGCCCACGCCGCAGAGCACCGCGCCCGCCATCAGCCCGGCATAGCCCGAGGCCCCGGCCAGCACCAGCGCGGCGAGCACGAAGGTGGACAGCGCCGCCATCATCACCGGCCAGGCGCCGATCCGGTCGACCAGGAAACCCGACAACGCCTGGCCCACCGCCGAGACCACGAAGAACACCGTCACCAGCAGCCCGAGCTCGGCATAGCTCAGCGCGAACGCGGTCTTCAGCCAGGGAAAGAGCGGCGCGAGGCTCAGATGAAAGAAATGCGAACTGCCGTGCGCCAGGCCCACCAGCGCGATGGTCGCGCGCTCGCGCCCGGCGTCACCCGCGGGCAACGCGCCGACCACCGCCTGGGCGGGCGCCGACATGCCGGCGCTCAGGTGAGCGCGCCGCGCGCGTCCACCGGCCACACCGCCTCCACCCGGCCTGCGCGATGCGCCACCAGGTGGTCGTGCAGATTGACGGTGGGGTCGCAATGGCCGGGCACCACCTGCAGGGTGTCGCCCAGCGCGAGCGTGGCGCGCGCGCCCTCCCCGCTCGGGTGCAGCACCAGGTGCTCGTCGGAGATCGACACCGCACGCCAGCCCTCGGCCAGCGGCACCGGCAGACCGGAATCCACCGAGAAGGCCTTCAGGCCGGCATCGAGCACCACCTGGCCGGGGCGCTCGCTGATCACCTGGCAGTGCACGGTGAGCGCCTGCCGCAGCGCGGGCGCCTGGGGGTCGGGCTGGTTGGCGAAGTAGTCGGCATCCATCAGCACATAGGAGCCGGGCTGCACCTCGGTGTAGACGCCGGTGGCAGCCTCCAGCGGATAGGTGCCGGTGCCCGCGCCGGTGACCACCGCGCACGCGTGGCCGGCCGCGCGCAGCGCGTCGCGAGCGGCCGCCGCGGCCGCCGCCGCCGCCGCGATCGCCTCGCGCCGCTCCTCGGGCGAGCGCCGGTGCTGGGCCCGTCCGTGATAGGCCTGCAGGCCGCGCAGCCGCAGCGCCGGGCCGCAGGCCGCCACCTGCTCGGCCAGCGCCAGCACCGCGGCCTCGCCAATCACGCCGCAACGACCGCCGCCGACGTCGACCTCGATCAGCACGTCGATGCGGCCGCCCTCCTGCGCCAGCGCCTCGGCGAGGGCCCGCACCTGCTGCGGGTGATCCACGCATACGCCGATCACCGCCCGCTGCGACAGGCGCGCAAGCCGGCGCAGCTTGGAGGCGCCGATCACCTGATTGCTGACCAGCACGTCGCTGATGCCACCGTCGACGAAGACCTCGGCCTCGGCGACCTTCTGGCAGCACACCCCCACCGCGCCGGCCGCGACCTGCCGGCGGGCGATGGCCACGCACTTGTGGGCCTTGGCATGGGCGCGCAGCGCGAGCCCGCTGGCGGCCACCGCGGCGTGCACCGCTCGCAGGTTGGCCTCGAAGGCATCGAGGTCGAGCAGCAGCGCGGGGGTATCGACCGCGGCGATCGGGTCGCCGACCCGGGCAGGTGCCTGCATCTCACTGCTCCACGACATCGGCGCCGCGCGGCGCGGTGAATCGGAAGAGGTCGGCCTCAAGCCGCGGATTGCGCTCCAGCGCCGAGAACGCGAAGACGGTGGTGCGCCCGAACGCATCACGCACCTCCATCTGCTCGGGCTGGCCGGCACGCAGGCCGATCAGGATGCGATCGAAGCCGGCCTCGCGGCTGCGCGGCACCGCCAGCACCCAGTCGAGTCCCTCGCGCGCGCCGCTCTCGCTGAGCGTGAAGGCGCGATCGAGCTCCTGACCGCCAAAGAGCAGCGCGGCCGGGCTCGCGCCCACCGCATCGCCAAGACGGCGCACCGTGACCTGGTTGAGGTCTCGGTCGAGGAAATGCAGCTTCTCGCCGTCGGCCACCAGCAGCTGGTCGTAGGGCTTGCGCACCTCCCAGCGGAAGCGGCCCGGTCGCTGGAAGGCGAACACACCCGACACGGTCTCGACGCCGCCGCCGCTGCGCGCGGTGCGCTGGGTGAAGGCGCCCCGCGCGGACGCGGTGGCGGCAATGAACGCGCGCAACTGGGCGAGCGCGGTGTCGGCCGCCAGGGCCGGCGCGCCCGGGCCGAACGCAAGTCCGACGCCGAGGCCGGCGTTCAGGCCGGCCAGCAGGCCAGCCAGCAGCCGACGCCGCGCGCGCAGGAGCCGGGCCATGGCCTCAGGGCTCGTCGCGCTTGGGAACGAGGATGTCGCGGTTGCCGTTGGTGGCCATGGCCGAGACGAGGCCGGCCTTCTCCATCTGCTCGAGCAGACGGGCGGCGCGGTTGTAGCCGATGCGCAGGTGACGCTGCACCAGCGAGATGGAGGCCCGCTTGTGCTGCACCACCACCGCCACCGCCTGGTCGTACATGGCGTCGGACTCGCCATCGACGCCGGCCTCCGACAGGGTCTGCTGCAGGCCGCCGAAGCCCACCGCGCTGCCGGTGTCGGCCTCGGCCGGCACGCCGCCCTCGAGCACGCCCTCGACATACTGCGGCTCGCCGAGCGACTTCCAGTGCGCGACCACCTTCTGCACCTCCTCGTCGCTGACGAAGGCGCCATGCACCCGCACCGGCACGCCGCCACCGGGCATCAGGTAGAGCATGTCGCCCTGACCGAGCAGCGACTCGGCCCCCATCTGGTCGAGGATGGTCCGCGAGTCGATCTTGGAGGACACCTGGAAGGCGATGCGGGTGGGGATGTTGGCCTTGATGAGGCCGGTGATCACATCGACCGAGGGCCGCTGCGTGGCCAGGATTAGGTGGATGCCCGCCGCGCGCGCCTTCTGCGCAAGCCGCGCGATCAGCTCCTCGACCTTCTTGCCCACCACCATCATGAGGTCGGCGAGCTCGTCGATGACCACCACGATCTGCGGCAGGCGGCCCAGCGGCTCGGGCGCATCGGGCGTGAGCGAGAAGGGGTTGGGGATGGGCGTCTCGCGCTTCTCGGCCTCGGCGATGCGGGCGTTGTAGCCCGAGAGATTGCGCACGCCGAGCTTGCTGAGCAGCCGGTAGCGGCGCTCCATCTCGGCCACGCACCAGTTGAGCGCGTTGCCGGCATGCTTCATGTCGGTGACCACCGGCGCGAGCAGATGCGGGATGCCCTCGTAGGAGCTCATCTCGAGCATCTTCGGGTCGATGAGGATCATGCGCACATCGGTCGGGTCGCTCTTGTAGAGCAGCGACAGCAGCATGGCGTTGATGCCCACCGACTTGCCCGAGCCGGTGGTGCCCGCCACCAGCAGGTGCGGCATGCGGGCAAGGTCGGCGCACACCGGATGCCCGGCGATGTCCTTGCCCAGGGCCAGCGTCACCGGCGAACTGCTCTCGGCGTAGACCTGCGAGCCCAGGATCTCGGAGAGCCGCACCGGCTGGCGCCGCGGATTGGGCAGCTCGAGCCCCATGAGGTTCTTGCCCGGGATGGTCTCGACCACCCGCAGCGACACCAGCGAGAGCGCGCGGGCGAGGTCCTTGGCCAGGTTGACCACCTGGCTGCCCTTGACCCCGGTGGCCGGCTCGATCTCGTAGCGGGTGATCACCGGGCCCGGATAGGCCGCCACCACGCGCGCGGCCACGTTGAAGTCGGCGAGCTTCTTCTCGATGAGCCGGGAGGTGTAATCGAGCGTGTCGGCCGGCACCGACTCCTGCAGCACCGGGGGCGGATCGAGCAGCGACAGCGGCGGCAGCTGGGTGTCGGCAGGCAGATCGAAGAAGAGCGGCACCTGGCGCTCGGCGCTGGCCCGCACCGAGGGCTCGATGGGCGGCGCGGGCGGCTCGATGCGCACCGGCTCGGGGTCATCCTGGATGATGCGGCGCAGCTCCTCGACCTGCTCCTCGCGCGCCTCGGCCGCCACCTCGCCGATGCGCCGGTCGCGGCGCGCCGCGATCGCACGGGCCGTGCGCAGCCAGACGGTCTCGAGCACCGTGCCCACCGACTCGGCAAGCTGGATCCAGGACAGCCCGGTCCAGAGGCTGAAGCCGGTGGCGATCATGGCCAGCAGCAGCAGCGTGCCGCCCACCGCGCCAAGGTGCGTGATCGCCGGATCGCCGAGCAGGCGGCCGAAGAGCCCGCCCGGGGCCAGCGGCAAGGCCATGGTGAGCGAATGCAGCCGCACCGACTCGAGGGCGGCGCAGCCCAGCAGCAGCAGCACGAAGCCGCCCCAGCGCTCCCAGGGGAAGCGGGTCTCGCCGGCCTGATCGCCCTCGGCCGTCGTGGACGCGCGCGGCGACAGGCGCAGGCTGCGCCGCCCCGCCGCGGTGAGCGCCGGCGGCGGCGCGGGCGGCAGCGGCTCGCGCAGCCGGTGCCAGTCGCGCCACACCAGCAGGCCGAGCAGCGCCACGAACAGATACGCGGACAGGCCGAACAGATAGAACAGCAGGTCGGCGCACCACGCGCCGACACGGCCGCCGGCATTGACCACCGCCTGCCCCGACACCGCGTGCGACCAGCCGGGATCGACACGGTCATAGGTGAACAGGATGAGCGCCAGCAGGGCGGCGCCGGCCACGGTGGCAATCCAGCGGGCCTCGCGCAGCAGCCGGCGCGCGCGCTCGGGCAGCGCCAGCGCGATGGAAGGCAGCGGCGCCGGCGGACGGCGCGCGGCCGTGGCGGCTGCAGCGAGACGGGTCATGCCGGCAGGGGCCTCAGCTGATGTAGGTGCTCAGCTTCTCGCGCAGCACCAGCTGCCCGCCCGCCATGGGCACGATGTAGCCGTCGATCTCCAGGCCCTTCATGACCCGCGACACCATCTCGCGCGAGGCGCCGATCATCTTGGCGATCTCCTGGCGCGGCAGCTTGTTGCGCACCACGCGCTCGCCGTTGACCAGCTCGGAGAAGTCGAGCAGCACCCGCGCCACCCGGCCATAGACATCGAGCAGGGCGAGGGTCTCGATCTTCATGTCGGCCTCGCGCAGGCGCCGCACCATCCCGCGCATCACCGCCATGCACAGCTCGGGGCTCTGCATGAGGATGGTCTTGAAGGTGTCCTTGCCCACCGCCATGAATTCGCAGGTCTCGAGCGTGATGACGCTGGCCGAGCGCGGCGCGTCATCGATGAGGCTCATCTCGCCGAAGAACTCGCCCGAGCCGATGACGGCCAGGATGACCTCCTTGCCCTCGGAGTCGGAGCGCTGCACCTTGGCCCGGCCGGCGAGGAGGATGTACATCGACTGCGAGGCCTCGCCCTCGGCCACGATGGTGCGGCCGCGGGGATAGCTGCGACGGGCGCTGCCGGCAGCCACGCCCTCGAGTTGCGCCTCGGTGAGGCTCGAGAAGAGCGGCACCCGTCTGAGGAACGCCTTGTTTTCTTCGTGCGCCATGACCACCTCGGTTCCTGAGAAACCCTATAATTTTGCACCATCTGCGAGCAATTCAGAAACCCCTACTTCAATAAATCCGTCTAAGTTGATGATTTGTTGAAATTTTTACAACGAATCGAGAACCCATGCCTGCGCCCAGCCACCACCGTCTCCTCATTCTCGGCTCTGGCCCCGCCGGCTACACCGCCGCGGTATACGCGGCCCGGGCCAATCTCAAGCCGGTGCTGATCACCGGCATCGCGCAAGGCGGCCAGCTGATGACCACCACCGAGGTCGACAACTGGCCGGCCGACGCCCAGGGCGTGCAGGGCCCCGATCTCATGGCCCGTTTCCAGGCCCACGCCGAGCGTTTCGGCACCGAGATGATCTTCGACCAGATCCACACCGTGCACCTGAACGAGCGGCCGGTGCGGCTGGTGGGCGATTCCGGCGAATACACCGCCGATGCGCTGATCATCGCCACCGGCGCCTCGGCACGCTATCTCGGGCTGCCCTCCGAGGAGGCCTTCATGGGCAAGGGCGTGTCGGCCTGCGCCACCTGCGACGGCTTCTTCTACCGCGGCCAGGATGTCTGCGTGATCGGTGGCGGCAACACCGCCGTCGAAGAGGCGCTGTACCTCTCGAACATCGCCCGCAAGGTCACCGTGGTGCACCGTCGCGACCGCTTCCGCGCCGAGCCGATCATGATCGACAAGCTCATAGAGAAGACCCGCGGCGGCAACGTCGAGATCCGCTGGCACAGCGAGCTGCACGAAGTGCTGGGCGACGCCACCGGCGTCACCGGCGCGCGCCTGCGCGATGCGCGCGACGGCAGCCTCAGCGACATCGCCCTGCAGGGCGTGTTCGTGGCGATCGGCCACACGCCGAACACCGGCATCTTCGCGGGCCAGCTCGAGATGGCCAACGGCTACATCGTCACCCGCAGCGGCCTGCAGGGCCAGGCCACGGCCACCAGCGTGCCGGGCGTGTTCGCGGCGGGCGACGTGCAGGACCATGTCTATCGCCAGGCGATCACCAGCGCGGCCACCGGCTGCATGGCCGCGCTCGACGCCCAGCGCTACCTCGAGGCCCAGGAAGGCCACTGAGACCTCAGAGCCGGCGGGGCGCCATGAAGCAGTTCAGCGAGCTGGCCAGCCTGCGCGAGCGGCTCGCGCAGCAGGCCCGCGCCGAGGCCGAGGCCCGCGAGGCGCAGCGCCGCGAACAGGCCCGCCTCGCCCGCGAGGCCGCGGTCTTTCGCGACGCGATGGCCGACGCCGTGCCGCTCAAGCCGGCGCCGCGGGCGGTGGCCGCGCGCGAACCGGTGGCGCCGCGCCCGCTGCAGCGCGAGGCCGACGAGCGCCTCGCGCTCGCGCAGTCGATGTCCGACGAGATCGACATCGAGCGCCTGCTCGACACCGACGAGAACCTCTCCTTTCGCCGCGAGGGCGTGGGCACCGACGTGGTCCGCCGCCTGCGGCGCGGCCAATGGACCGTGCAGGGCCAGATCGACCTGCACGGCAAGCGGGTGGACGAGGCGCGCGTTGCGCTCGTCGAATTCCTTGCCCAGGCGTTGCGCGAGCAGCGGCGCTGCCTGCGGGTGATCCACGGCAAGGGGCTCGGATCGGTCGCCCGCGAGCCGGTTCTCAAGGGCAAGGTGCTGCGCTGGCTGGTACAGCGCGACGAGGTGCTCGCCTTCTGTCAGGCCCGCCCCAACGACGGCGGCGCCGGCGCGCTGCTGGTGCTGCTGCGCGGCGGCTGAAGGCCGCTGGCGGCCCGGCCCGCGGCGTGCCCCGAGGCCCAGGCCCACTGGAAGTTGTAGCCGCCCAGCCAGCCGGTCACGTCCACCACCTCGCCGATGAAATGCAGGCCCGGCTGGCGCCGCGACTGGAGGCTGCGCGGGTCGAGCTCGGCGGTGGCCACGCCCCCCACGGTCACCTCGGCCTTGCGCCAGCCCTCCGAGCCGGTCGGCAGCAGCGTCCAGCGGCGCAGCGCGTCGGCCAGCGCCAGCAGATCGCGGTTGCCGAGTTCGGCGAGGCGGGCCTGGGGATTGAGCCGCGGGTGCGACCGGGCAAGATCGCCCAGCCATTGCGCGACCACGCGTCGCGGCAGGCGCTGCGCCAGCACCGTGGCGAGCTGACCACGGGTGTGCTCGCGATTGCCGCGCAGCCAGCCGAGCAGATCCAGCCCCTGGTCATCGGGCGCGAGGTCGATCTCGAGCGGCTCGCCCGGTCGCCAGAAGGTGGAGGCCTGCAGCACCGCCGGCCCGGACAGCCCGCGATGCGTGAAGAGCAGATCCTCCAGGAAGGCCGGGCTGTCGGGCGCGGCCGGGCAGTGGATGCCCACCGCCTGCGAGACCCCGGCCAGGCCTGACCAGGGCGCCCATTGCTCGGGCGCGAAGGTGAGCGGCACCAGCGCCGGCCGGGGTTCGACCACCCGGTGACCGAAGCGGCGCGCGATGCGATGCCCCAGATCGGTGGCACCGATCTTCGGGATGGACAGCCCGCCGGTGGCCACCACCAGCGAGGCGCAGCGCACCGTGCCGGCGGCGGTCTCGACGCGAAAGCGCGCCCCGCCGGCATCGTCGGCCAGCGGCTCGATGGCGCCGACGGCGCAGCCCAGGCGCCAGCGCACGCCGCCGGCATCGGCCTGCGCGCGCAGCATGGTCACGATCTGCGTGGCCGGCCCGTCGCAGAAGAGCTGGCCGCGATGCTTCTCATGGAAGGCGATGCGGTTCGCGCGCACCAGCGCGATGAAGTCGGCGGGCGGATAGGCGCGCAGCGCGTGGCGGGCGAAGCCGGGGTCGGCGCTCTGATAGCGCTCGAGCAGGCCGGCATCGACATTGGTGAAGTTGCAGCGTCCGCCACCGGAGATGCGGATCTTCTCGCCGGGGTCAGTGCTGTGGTCGAGCACCATCACCCGCAGGCCGCGACGGGCCGCCACGCCGGCACAGAACAGGCCGGCCGCCCCCGCGCCCAGCACCAGCAGATCGATGTCGCTCATGATCGACGCGGCTCGCTCAGGGCAGGCGGATGCGCGGCCCGCCAGGCAGGGCCTGCAGGGCCGCGACATCGGCGAGGGTGTCGAGGTCGGTGGTGAAGCCGGCGTGCCCGGCCTCCAGCCGCGCCACGGCCTCGGGATGAGCGGCAATCCAGTCACGCGGCCCGCCCGGTTCGGCGAGCAGCTCGGGCACGAGGCCGGCCTCGAACAGCACCGGATTGCCGCGTTGCCCGCCGTGGCGCGGCACCAGGCAGCGGGCCGCGCCCCGGCGCGCGAAGGCCTGCGCGAGCTCGCGCAGGTGCGCGGGCTGCAGCAGCGGGAGGTCGGAGAGCACCACCGCCACACCGGCATGGGCGCCTGCGGCCAGCACCGGCGCGAGCGCGGCAAGGCCCGTCTGCACCGATCCCTGCTGCCCGTCGCGCCAGGCGGGGTTCTCCACCATCTGGAGCGCCAGCCCCTGCAGCAGAGGGCGCACGCGCTCGGGTGCGTGGCCGAGCACCACCAGCACCGGCGCGAGCCCGGCCGCGAGCAGGGTGCGCGCGGTGCGGCGCACCAGCGGCTCGCCGTCGACCTCGATCAGCAGCTTGTTCGGCCCGCCCATGCGCCGCGATTCGCCGGCGGCCAGCAGCACGGCCGCCAGTCGCGGCATGGGCGTCGGATCTGCGGACACGGCCTCAGCCCCAGGCCGCGAGCACCCGCTCGCGTGCCGCGCCGATGCCCTTGTAGGCCACCACCGCCTCGCTCATCGAGCGCAGGCTGGCCACCAGCCGGGCACGCCGCGCCGCGTCGTGGGCCACCGCCACCAGCGGCGCGAGCATCACGCGGATCAGGAACAGGCTGGCGTCGAGCCCCGGCAGCGGCAGCGTGACCTGCCGCTCGCAGCGCAGCCACAGCCCGTCCACCGGGCCCGAGGGCGCGACCGCACCGCCCTCCCCCGGCCAGCGGGCGGGCCGGTCATCGGGGGCGAGCGTCCAGATGAATCGCAGGAAGGGCCCCTTGGCAGCCATGGCCTGCGAGAGCGCCGGGGAGGCCTGCCGCAGGCGCTCGCCATCGGCCACCGGGTCATGGATGGCGCGCAGGGCCAGCCCCAGGCGCGAGCGCGGATCCCAGCCGCTGGGCGAGACCACCGACACCGCGAGCGCCCGCAGATCGTCCTCGGAGGCGGCAGCGCGGCCCATCAGCACCAGGTCTTCCTGCAGCCCCAGCGAGACGGTCGCGAGGCAGCGCCGCGCCGGATCGAGCCGGGCAAGGCGGGCCGCGACCGGCTCGGCATCGGCGCGCAGCGCGCGCACCGCCTGATCGGCACGCCGCAGGGCGAGACCGGCGCGCAGCAGATGCAGTTCGTGGAAGTGGCCGCACTGAGCCTGCGCCGGCGCGAGCAGATCGGGATGGGCTTCGGCCAATCGGCCGACCGCCTGCCAGATCGCCGTGACCACCCGATCGGCAATGCCTTCGCGTTCCCAGCACGCCGCCAGCGGCCGATCATGATCATCGAGGTGGGCGAGCTTGAGCCGCGCCGCGCGCGGGTACTGGTCATCGGCCACCAGCAGCGGCCCCTCGAGGCGGACCAGATCGGGCGCTACCCGGAAGGGCGCGCTGACCGGAAACGGGAAGGGCTGATCGCCCACGCGGGGCCAGCCGCCAGCGGCCGGGGGCACCGGCCATGCCAGCGATGCAGCCCAGCCTGCTGCCAGGGGCGCCGGCTGCGCCGGGCCGGGATGGATCAGACCGCGGCCTCGCCGGTCTCGCCGGTGCGGATGCGGATGACCTCTTCGACGTTGGAAACGAAGATCTTGCCGTCGCCGATGCGCCCGGTGCGCGCCGCCTTGCAGACCGCGTCGATGGCCGGCTCGACCGAGCCATCGCCCACGATGACCTCGATCTTGACCTTGGGCAGGAAGTCGACCACGTACTCGGCGCCGCGATAGAGCTCGGTGTGGCCCTTCTGGCGGCCGAAGCCCTTGCACTCGGTGACGGTGAGGCCGCTCACGCCGATCTCGGCCAGCGCCTCGCGGACCTCGTCGAGCTTGAAGGGCTTGATGATCGCGGTGATTCGTTTCATGCCTGTCTCCTGTTGAGCCGACGGACTGCGGCCGCCTTTGGTTGCCTGCCCGCGGATCAGTCGCGGAACCGGGAGGTGATCGGGTAACGCCAGTCGCGACCGAACGCGCGCCGCGTGACCCGTATGCCCACCGGCGCCTGACGCCGCTTGTATTCATTGACGCGGATCAGCCGCACCACCCGCTCGACCGCCTCGCGCGGATAGCCTGCCGCGAGGATGTCCTCGCTGCTGCGGTCTTCCTCCATGTACATCCGCATGATGCCGTCGAGGACGTCGTACTCGGGAAGCGAATCCTGGTCTTTCTGATCCGGGCGCAATTCGGCGCTGGGCGGGCGGGTGATGATGCGCTCCGGAATCACGGGCGAGAGCCCGTTGCGGTAGGCACACAGCCGATAGACCAGGGTCTTGGCGATGTCCTTGATGACCGCGAAGCCGCCGGCCATGTCGCCATACAGGGTGCAGTAGCCCACCGCCATCTCGCTCTTGTTGCCGGTGGTGAGCACGATGGAACCATGCTTGTTGGAGAGCGCCATGAGCAGGGTGCCGCGGATGCGCGCCTGGATGTTCTCCTCGGTGGCATCGGGCTGGCGGCCGGCGAACTCGGTTGCCAGGGTGCCCAGGAAGGCATCGAACACCGGGGCGATGGGGATCTCGTCGTAGCGCACGCCCAGCCGGGCGGCCATGTCACGGGCATCGATCCAGGAGATGTCGGCGGTGTAGCGCGAGGGCATCATCACCGCGCGCACCCGATCAGCGCCCAGCGCGTCGACCGCGATTGCGAGCACCAGCGCGGAATCGACGCCGCCCGAGAGCCCGATCAGGGCGCCCGGAAAGCCGTTCTTGCCGAGGTAGTCACGCACGCCCAGCACCAGCGCCTGGTAGACCTGCGCCTCGAGCGAGGCCACCGGCTCGCAGCGGCCCGGCGTGATGTCGGCCGGCACGCCCGCGCCGCCCGTGAGGCTGACCAGCAGGAGATCGGGCTCGAAGCCCTTGGCCTGTCCGGCGAGCGTGCCGGCGCGCCCGAGCGCAAACGAGAAGCCATCGAACACGAGTTCGTCCTGACCGCCCACCAGATTGGCCGCGATCATGGGCATGCCCTGCGCGCTGACGTGCGCACGGGCCACGTCGAGCCGCAGGTGCTGCTTCTCGAGGTGGTAGGGCGAGGCATTGAGCACCAGCAGGGCCTCGGCGCCGGCCTGGCGCGCCGCCCGGGGCGCGGCCTCGAACCAGAAGTCCTCGCAGATGACCACGCCCAGGCGCACGCCGTCGACCGCGAACACCAGCGGCTGGCTGCCGGGCTGGAAATAGCGCTGCTCGTCGAACACGTCGTAGTTGGGCAACTCGCGCTTGTGATACTCGCCCACCATCTGGCCACGGTGCAGCACCAGCGCGCCATTGCGCCGTTGGCCATCCCGGTGCAGCGGCGCGCCCACCACCAGATGAAGGTTCAGGTCGCGGCACTCGGTGAGGATTCGGTCCAGCGCGGCACTGGCGCTGGCATAGAATGAGTCGCGCAGCAGCAGGTCTTCCGGGGGGTAGCCGCTCAGCGAGAGTTCAGGCGTGAGCAGCACCCGCGCGCCCTGCGCCGCGGCGGTACGGGCGGCCTCGATGATGCGGCCGGCATTGCCGCTGAAATCACCGACGATCTGATTGAGTTGCGCGGCCGCGATGAGAACGGTCATGGAGCGGGTGTGCCTGGAACGGGTCGCAAGGAACAGCGGGAAATCAGTGGCCGGGAGCGGAGCACCCCATGAGCGCCCACTTACCCGATTATCGCACGCGGATGCTGGCCGGCATTGACGAAGTCGATGCCGCGCAGTGGGATGCGCTGCTGCCGCCCGACCCGCCGCCCTTCGTGCGGCACGCCTTCCTGAGCGCGCTCGAGGCCACCGGCTGCGTGGGCCCCGGCACCGGCTGGACGCCCTGCCACCTGGCCCTGTTCGGCCCCGACGGCCGGCTCGCCGGCGCCACGCCGCTCTACCGCAAGACCCACTCCTGGGGCGAGTACGTGTTCGACTGGGCCTGGGCCGACGCCTACGAGCGGCACGGCCTGCGCTACTTCCCCAAGCTGCTCGGCGCCATCCCCTTCACGCCGGTGGCCGGGCCGCGCCTGCTCGGCCGGGATGCCCGCGCGCGGCAGGCGGTGGCCGGCGCGCTCATGGCGCAGGCGCGCGGCTCACGACTGTCGTCGCTGCATGTGCTCTTTCCCGACGAGACCGAGGCGGCGCTGCTCGCGCAGGCCGGCTGCCTGGTGCGCCAGGGCGTGCAGTTCCACTGGCACAACCAGGGATATCGCAGCTTCGAGGATTTCCTCGCGGCGCTCTCGCAGCCCAAGCGCAAGAAGATCCGCGCCGAGCGGCGCAAGGTGGCCGAGCAGGGCATCAGCCTGCGTCGGGTGGCCGGCACCGACATCACCGAGGCCCACTGGCGCTTCTTCGACCGCTGCTACCAGTCCACCTATGAGGCGCACGGCTCCTCGCCGTACCTGAGCCTGGCGTTCTTCCAGACCCTGGGCCGGGTGATGCCCGAGGCGCTGGTGATGGTGCTGGCCGAGCGGGCCGGCGAGCCGATCGCCGCCAGCCTGCTGATGCGCAAGGGCGACCGCCTGTACGGCCGCTACTGGGGCGCGGTGGCGCCTGCGCCCTTCCTGCACTTCGAGTGCGCCTACTACCAGGCGATCGAGGCCGCCATCGAACTGGGCATCTCGGTGATCGAGGGCGGCGCCCAGGGCGAACACAAGATGGCCCGGGGCTTCCTGCCGGTGGCCACGCGCTCGGCGCACTGGCTGCGCGAGCCGGCCTTTGCCGACGCGGTGGAGCGTTTCCTGGCCCGCGAGGGCTCGATGATGGGCGCCTATCTCGATGAGCTGAACGAGCGCTCGCCCTTGCGCCACCCCCCGCAGGCCGGCGGCACAGACTAGACGCTAGAAGCGCGGCTTCTCGTCGGCCCGGCGGTAGGTGCGCACGCCGTTCATGATCTCGGCGTGGGCTTCCTCGGGCCCGCCCCAGCCCAGCACCTTGACCCACTTGCCGGCCTCGAGGTCCTTGTAGTGCTCGAAGAAGTGCTGGATGGTGGCCAGGCGCTCCGGCGCGAGATCGTCGTGCTTGCGCCAGTGCTTGTAGATGGGCAGGATCTTGTCGATCGGCACCGCCAGCAGCTTGGAGTCACCGCCCGCCTCGTCCTCCATTCGCAGCACCCCCAGGGCGCGGCAGCGGATGACCGCGCCCACCGCCACCGGGAAGGGCGTGATCACCAGCACGTCCACCGGATCGCCGTCGTCGGCGATGGTGTGCGGGACGTAGCCGTAATTGCAGGGGTAGTGCATCGAGGTCATCATGAACCGGTCCACGAACAGCGCGCCGGTCTGCTTGTCGACCTCATACTTGATCGGGTCGGCCGCCATCGGGATCTCGATGATCACGTTGAAGTCATTGGGGATGTCGCGGCCGGAATCGACCCGATCGAGATTCATGGCAGGGCTCCGCTCAGATTGGCTCAACCGAGCATGATAACCCGCCCGCCGCCCAACCCTCCGGACACGACATGACCCCAGACACCCTCCACGGCCAGCATGTCATCGACAACCAGCGTCGGGCCTCGGCAAGCGGCGAGACCCTGCCGGTGATCGACCCCTCCACCGGCCAGACCTGCGGCAGCATCGCCCGCGGCCAGGCCGCCGACATCGACCTGGCGGTGGCCGCGGCACGACGCGCAGCGGCCGGCGAGTGGGGCCGGATGGCCGCCGCCACGCGCTCGCGGCTGCTGCTGCGCCTGGCCAGCACGGTGGAATCGGAGCGCGAATCGCTCGCCCAGATCGAGTCCCTGGACACCGGCAAGCCGATCGGTCAGGCGCGCGCCGATGCCCTCGCCCTGGCCCGCTACTTCGAGTACTACGCGGGCGCTGCCGACAAGCTGCACGGCCAGACCATCCCCTACCAGCCGGGCTACACCGTGCTCACGGTGCGCGAGCCGCACGGCGTCACCGGCCACATCATCCCCTGGAACTACCCGATGCAGATCTTCGGGCGTTCGGTGGGCGCGGCGCTGGCCACCGGCAACGCCTGCGTGGTCAAGCCTGCCGAGGATGCCTGCCTGTCCTTGCTGCGGGTGGCCGAGCTCGCCGCCGAGGCCGGCCTGCCGGCAGGCGCGCTGAACATCGTCACCGGCTTGGGCGCCGAGGCCGGCCAGGCGCTGGCCGAGCATCCGGGCGTCGATCACCTGTCGTTCACCGGCTCGACCACCACCGGGCGCAAGGTGGCCCAGGCCGCCGCCCAGCACCACTGCCCGGTCACGCTCGAGCTCGGCGGCAAGTCGCCGCAGCTGGTGTTCGAGGATGCCGATCTCGACGCCGCCTTGCCGGTGCTGGTGGCCGCGATCATCCAGAACGCCGGCCAGACCTGCTCGGCCGGCAGCCGGGTGCTGGTGCATCAGTCGCTGCACGAGACTCTCGTGGAGCGGCTCGCCCAGCGATTCAGCGCGCTGCGGGCCGGCCCGGCCCACGCCGACCTCGATCTCGGCCCGCTGGTGTCGCGCCGGCAGTTGCAGCGGGTCTGGGACTTTCTTTCCGATGCGCAGACCAGCGGCCTGAGCGTGACCGCGCAGGGCACGGTGGTCGACAGCGCGCCCACCGGCGGGTTCTACCAGGCGCCGGTGCTGCTCGACCGGGTGCCGGCCAACAACCGGCTGTTCCAGGAGGAGATCTTCGGACCGGTGCTCGTGGTCACGCCCTTTGCCGACGAGGCACAGGCGCTGGCGCTGGCCAACGCCACGCGCTACGGGCTGGTGGCCGGCGTCTGGACCCGCGATGGCGCGCGCCAGATGCGGCTCGCGCGCGCGCTGCGCGCCGGTCAGGTCTTCATCAACAACTACGGCGCCGGGGGCGGCGTCGAACTGCCCTTCGGTGGCGTGGGCGCGAGCGGCCACGGCCGCGAGAAAGGCTTCGAGGCGCTCTACGGCTTCACCGCGCTCAAGACCGTGGCCATCCGCCACGACTGACCCGCCGGCGCCACC
Source organism: Burkholderiales bacterium (assembly GCA_037146935.1). Lineage (GTDB taxonomy): Bacteria > Pseudomonadota > Gammaproteobacteria > Burkholderiales > Burkholderiaceae_E > Quisquiliibacterium. The sequence goes on along the minus strand of JBAWWD010000006.1, from coordinate 89,925 downwards.
GCGCCGGCTCCCCTTCCGTTCAAGGATTGCCCATGAGACTCAGCAGCAAGGTCGCGATCGTCACCGGCGCCGGCTCCGGCTTCGGTGAAGGCATCGCCCGGACATTCGCCCGCGAGGGCGCGCGCGTGGTGGTCAATGATGTCGATGTCACCAACGGTGAGCGGGTGGCCGCGGCCATCCGCGCCGAGGGCGGGCAGGCCTGCTTCGTGCGGGCCGATGTCGCCAGCGGCGAGGACATGCGCGCCCTGCTCGAAGGCACCCTGAAGGCCTGGGGCGAGCTGCACATCATGGTCAACAACGCCGGTGTGTCGCACCGCAACCAGTCGCTGCTCACCGTCGAGGAAGACGAGTTCGACCGGGTCTATCGCGTCAACGTGAAGAGCCTCTACTGGAGCGCGCGCGTGATGACCCCGTACTTCAAGGAGCGCGGCGGCGGCGTGTTCCTGACCATCGCCTCCACCGCAGGGGTGCGGCCGCGCCCGGGTCTGGTCTGGTACAACGGCAGCAAGGGCGCCGCGATCGTCACCTCCAAGGCCATGGCCGTCGAGCTTGCGCCCTTCGGCATCCGGGTCAACGTCATCAACCCGGTGGCGGGCGAGACCCCGCTGCTGGCCACCTTCATGGGCGAGGACACGCCGGAGGTCCGGGCCCGTTTCATCGGCAGCATCCCGCTGGGCCGCTTCTCGCAGCCGCGCGACATCGCCAACGCCGCGCTGTTCCTGGTCTCGGATGAGGCCGACTTCATCACCGGCGCCTGCCTGGAAGTCGACGGCGGCCGCTGCGTCTGAGTGAGGCGGGCCGCGGCTCAGTCGGCCGGCGGCCGACTGAGCGCCGCCGCCCGATAGTGCCTGGCGGCCTCGTCGGCGCGGCCGGTGCGCTCGGCCAGCTCGGCCAGCGCCAGGCGCACCGCCCGATCATCACGCGCGGCCTGGCTGCGACCGAGATAATCGGCCGCCTTGCCCCACAGCGACTCGGCGGTGCACAGGCGGCCCAGCGCAAGGGTGATGTCGGGATCGTCGCCATGCTGCTCGCGCCAGCGCTCGGCCTGCTGCAGCCGCTCGAACGCGGGCACCTCGGTGAGCGCGGCGTGCGCGTGCAGCAGCCGGGCCGAGAAGCCGGCCGAGAGCGCAAGCTCGAGCAGACGCCGGGCCTGGGCGGCATCGCCGGCACGGGCAAAGGCCTGCGCCGCGGCCTCGGCCACCTCGGGCAGTTCACGCTCCTCCGTGCGCAACTCCTGCCAGAAGGCGCGCACGCCCTCGACATCGTCGCCGCGCACGCTGATCAGCGCGCGACAGGCGCGCACCCGCAGACCGCGGATGGCCGCCGGGTGGAGCACATCGCGCTTCTCGAGCTGGCGCAGCACCCGCAACACCCGCGGCCAGTCGCCGGCCTGCTCGTAGGCGCGCAGCGCCACCCGCAGCGCATGGATGTGCCGCATGCCCCGCGAGTGCAGACGCTCGATGCCATTGATGGCCCGGGCCGCATCCTGCTCCTCGAGGGCGAGCTCGGCGCCCGACATGAGGCCGGCATGCAGGCTGCCGCGATCGGTCTCGGCCAGCGCCAGCCAGCGGTCACGGCGCTCGAACTCGCGCATGCGATGGGCGGCGCGCGCCGCCACCAGCGCCGCCGGACCGGCGAGCCGCTCATCGTCTCGGGCCTGCTGGGCCAGCCGCTCGGCGCGGCCGAAGCGGCCTTCGTAGAGCGCCAGTACCGATTCGCGCAGCGCCACCAGCGCGGCATCGCGCAGACGGCGCTCGCGGTACTCGCGCACCCGTGTGGGCAGATCGAGCGCGTTGGCCAGGGCCACCAGCAGCAGGTGCAGGGCCACGAAGCCGGCCACCAGCACCACCAGCGCGAGGTTGACCGAGACGTCCAGCCGGTACGGTGGCCAGAAGATGGCGACGTTGCCGTGGTTGACCCGCATCAGCAGCGCCAGACCGACCGCGGCGCTGACCAGCAGCAGGGACCAGATGATCGCGCGCACGCCGGCGTTCCGTGAGGCAGCCCGACCGGTCCGCGGTCAGGGATTGGTCTCGAGGGCGGTGCGCGCGGCGCGAACCGCCGCCAGCGTATCGCCCAGCGAGGGGATGTCGGGCGCGATGCGCGCCGACTGCAGTTGCCGCAGCGCGGCGATGGCATTGGCCACCGAGCGCTGATCGCGGTCGTAGTGGGCGCCGAGCCAGGCCACGGCGCGATCGAGGTCGCTGCGATAGACCGGCTCGAGGCGCGACAGCAGCGACACCCGCGCCGAAAGCAGCAGCAGGCGCAGGTTCTGGCGCAGGAAGTACTGCTGATCCGGCGCCAGCAGCAGGGTGTCGGGCGTGTCGGCGCGGTTGACGCGGAACAGCTGCGAGAGCTCGGCCAGCAGCGCATCGAGACCGCGCCGGCCGGTGGAGGCCAGGCCCTCGAGGCTGAAGCGGCGCTCGGCCTGCGCGGGTGCCGGCTCGGCGACGCGCGCCGCCGGCGTCGCGGCACTCGCCATCAACGGCAACTGGTCGACCACCGCGGTGACGGTGTCCAGGCGCAGGGCCAGGCCCACCAGATCGACCGCAGGCAAGGCCTTCAGGCGATCGATGTCACGCTGCAGCAGGCGGCGCAGCCCGATGGCCTGGGGCTGCCGGATGCGCGCCAGCCGGCCATCGGCATCGGAGAGCGCCACCAGCGCGCCCTGCACGTTGCCGCTCACCACCAGCTGCTGCGAGGCGATCGCCAGCGCGTTCTCGACCTCGGACAGCACCGAGTCGAGCGAGTCATGGGAGATGCTGCGATAGAGGCTCTCGAGCTGCGCCTGCCGGCCCAGCGCCTCGGTGAGCTTGCCCTCGAGCACGGCGGCGCGCGCCTGCAGGTCGCGGGCCTGGTCCTGAGTGAGCCGCAGCTGGGTGTCAAGCTGCGCCGCCCGCGCATCAGCGCCCTGCAGCCGCCGCGCGGCCTCCTGGGCGATGCTGCCGGTGCGCTGCCACTGGACGAGCACCAGCAGCAGCGCCAGCACCGCCAGCCCCAGGGCGATCCACTGGGGCCGGGCCCGGGCCTGCGCCAGGGCAACGCGCAGGCTGTCGAGACCCCGCGAGAGCGCGGGCGCGGGCGCGGCCGCGCCACCCGGCGCCGGCTCGGGCCGGCTCCCGACGGGCGCAGCCTGAGCGGCGACCGGATCGGTGGGTGGGGGGGATGACTCGGGTGATTGCGACAAGGCAGGAAACCGCAGGGTCAGGAAGACCGGGCCGAACCGCCGGCGTCGATGCCTTCCAGAGCGGCCGATTCTAACGCGACGCGCAGGCCGGCCTCGCCGGGCTCGATCAGCCGCACGTGAGCCCAGCCGCACCGCTCGAGCGCCTCGGCCAGCCGCGGATGCACCGTGAGCGCGAGCGCCGAGGCCCGCCCCGCCTCGGGCAAGGCCTCGGCGATCTGTTCGATGGCATCACGCGCGGTGAACACGAACACCGGCGGCGGGCCGCCTGCCGGCGCCCTCAGCCAGTCAGCGGCCCGGCTCAGCGCGGCATCCGGCAGTTGCAGCGCGGTGGCCTGATGCACCGCCACCAGGCTCATCTGCGCGCCGCGCGCGCGCAGCGTGTCGATCCAGTCCTCGCGCCCACGTTCGCCGCGCAGCACCATCAGCCGCAGGCCCGCGGGACGGTCGAAGGGTGGCTGGGCGATGAGGGCGCCGGCATCAAAGGGCGCTCGCTCGGGCAGGCACCATGAGATGGGCAGCGCCTCGGGCGCGAGCCCGTGATCGCGCAGCGCAGCGGCCGTGCCCGGCCCGATCATCGCCAGACCGGCCCGCGGCAGCCAGCCACCCGGCTGGGCGAGCAGCACCGGCATCGCGGCCTCGACCGCGCCCGGACTCACGAAGATCAGCCAGTCGACCGCGCCGCTGGTGGCCAGCACCTCGCGCGCAGGCGACTGTGACGCGATCGGCGTGAGATGCCGGACCGCCAGTTCGAGGACCTCGTGGCCCCGCGCGCGCAGCGACTGGGCGAGGCTCGCGCAGCGCGGCTGCGGCTGGGTGAGCGCGACCCGCACGACCCGGGCCCGCGCGCGGCCAGGCTCAGGCGAGCGTGGGCAGCAGGGCGCGGGCGCCCTGCGCGGTGAGCAGGTCGGCCACCTCGCGGCCGAGCGTCTCGGCGCTGTCGATGTCATCGCCCGTGCAGCTGCGCTCCGCCTCGACGAGCTGGGTGCCGTCGGTGCTGGCCACGCAGGCACGAAGCTTCAGGCCGCCCTCGGGGCCGGCCACGCAGTAGGCCGCCAGCGGCACTCGGCAGCTGCCGCCGAGCAGGCGCGAGAGCATGCGTTCGGCGCTGACCTGCGCCCAGGTGGGCGTGTGCGCCAGGGCCCGCACCCAGCCCGCGACATCGGTGCGGGAACTCAGGCATTCGATGCCCAGCGCGCCCTGCCCGGCCGCCGGCAGGCTGGCCGACTCGGGCACGATGGCGCGGATGCGATCGGCCAGGCCGAGCCGCTTGAGGCCCGCAGCCGCCAGCACGATGGCGCCGTACTCGCCGCGGTCGAGCTTGGCCAGGCGGGTGTCGAGGTTGCCGCGCAAGGGCTGGACATCGAGGGCCGGGAAGCGGCGCCGGATCAGCGCCGCCCGCCGCAGGCTGGAGGTGCCCACCCGCGCGCCGGCGGGCATGGCCTCGAGGCCGGGGTATTGCGAGGACACGAACGCATCGCGCGGATCCTCGCGCTCGAGCACCGCCGCCAGCATGAAGCCCGGCGGCAGTTCCATGGGCACGTCCTTGAGCGAGTGCACGGCGAGGTCTGCCGTGCCCTCGGCCAGCGCCACCTCGAGCTCCTTCGTGAACAGCCCCTTGCCACCGATCTCGGAGAGCGCGCGATCGAGGATGCGGTCACCCTCGGTGGTGAGGCCATGGATGTCCACCTGCGCGCCGGGATAGCGCGCCTGCAGAAGCGACTGCACATGGCGAGCCTGCCACATCGCGAGCCGGCTCTCCCGGGATGCGATGACGAGTCGGGCGGGCGCGGCAACGGAGGAAGTGGCAGATGACATGGAAGACCAGGGAAGGACCAAGGCGCCCCGGGGGGCTCAGGTGACCAGATTCTTGACGGTGGACCACTGGCGCCTGCTGACCGGCAGCCGCTCGGGGATGTCGCGCAGCACCACCTGCCAGTAGGGATCGCCGCCCTCTTCATCGCCGGTGGGCGTGACCCGCTCGAAGCCGGCGATGGCGGGTCGGGCCACCAGGGCATTGCGGTGGATGCGCACGAAGCGGTCGATGAATTCCTCTTCGAGCGAGGTGAGCGACTCCTCGATGAGGAACTCGCGCTCGCGGGTGCGCACGGTGATGTACTTGAGTTCTGCCTTGAGGTAGACCACCTGATCGAGCGGCACCAGGATCACCCGGCCGCGCTCGTGCACGCTCAGGTGCCGGCGACGGATGTTCGCGGCGCGCGCAAGCTGATCGATGGCCTGGATCTGGTCGGACGGCAGACGGGTCATGGCCCGCTTGAGCGCCTCGAGGAGGCGCTGCGCGCGCACCGGCTTGAGCAGGTAATCGATGGCCCGCACCTCGAAGGCATCGACCGCGAACTCCTCGAAGGCCGTCACGAAGATCACCAGCGGCATGGGCTTGGGCGTCTCGGAGGCAGCAGCCCGGGCCGACACGTGGCGGGCGAGCTCGATGCCGGTCATGCCGGGCATCTGCACGTCGAGCAGCACCACTTGCGGTTTGTAGAGATCGATCTGCGACAGCGCCTCGGGCGCGTTGGCCGCCTCGGCCACGATCCGGTGGGGAAATTCGGGGGCGAGGTCTGCCAACAGCTCACGCAGCCTGGCGCGAGCCACTGGTTCGTCATCAACGATAAGGACTGAAATGGCGTCGGACATCGCGGCGTCGCCTCTCTTTTCGGTAGGGGAATTCAAGCAGCACGCGGAACTGACCGTCGACTGCGCCGGTCTTGAGCTCGGCCTCCATATCGTACAGCAGCATCAGACGCTCCCTGATGTTGGAGAGCGCCATCTGATTTCCGGATCGGGTGGGAGGACGGTCAGGGATGGGATTGAGGATTTCGACCCGGATGCGCTCACCCACGCGGGCGATGCTGACCGAGATCAGGCCGGGCTCGGAACTCGGCTCGATGCCATGGTGGACGGCGTTCTCGATCAGCGGCTGCAGCAGCAGCGAGGGCAGCAGCGCATCACCGGGCATGTCCTCGAGGTGCCAGTTGACCTGCAGGCGCTCGCCCAGCCGCAGCTCCTCGATGGCGATGTACTGCTGGCAGGTGACCGCCTCCTCGTCGAGCGGCACCAGTTCGCGGGTATCGCGCATGAACACCCGGAACAGGTCGCCGAGATTCTCGAGCGTGTATTCGGCGCGCCGCGGATCGCTGCGCATCAGGCCGAGCACGGTGTTCAGGCTGTTGAAGAGGAAGTGCGGCCGGATGCGCGCCTGCAGCGCCTGCAGGCGCGCATCGGCGAGCGAGGGCGCGAACGACAGCGAACGCAGACGGAAATACTCGAAGGCCAGCGCGCTCACCGCCACCGCGCCCAGGCCGCGCAGCAGCACCCAGCCGAGCAGGCCGACCCCGCGCAGTTCGGGCACGAAGTACGGCGAGGCGATGAGGCCGGCGACCATGACCAGCACCGCCGGCACGGCAAGCCCGACCACCCACTGAACCCGCAGCGACCGGCCGCTGACCACCCGGCGCACGCCGCACAGGGCGACCAGCGAGGCGATGGCCACCGGCTCGAGCACGCCGCAGAGCACCGCGGCCCGGGTGAGCATGTCGGCCGGGGAATCCCCGGTGAGCGCGGCGAGCAGCAGCGCCGCGATGTTGAGCGCGACCAGGATGCGGGCGGTGATGCCCACATTGCAGCAATCAGGGATGACGGGGATGTCGGCGCCGTCGGACACGCGCCGTGAAACCACGGTACCGAGAACCGGGGGCAGCTGACTGGCCGGCTGCATGCAACTCCCTCTGGTCTGGCCGCATCGGCCCGGGCACAAACCAGCGCCCGCGCCGGCTGGCCACGCTGGCCAGCCCGCAAGCCGCCGGCGAGGCCACGCATATAATCCTTCGATTATGACAGATCAATTCGCCAAGAAAACCGAGGCCTGGTCGGGCCGCTTCTCCGAACCGGTGTCGGAGCTCGTGAAACGGTACACCGCCTCGGTGGGCTTCGATCAGCGCCTGGCGCTGCACGACATCCGCGGCTCGCTGGCGCACGCCGCCATGCTGCAGTCCTGCGGCCTGATCAGCGCCGATGACCTCGCCGCCATCGAACGCGGCATGGCGCAGATCAGCGAGGAGATCGCGCAGGGCCGCTTCGTGTGGCAGCTCGACCTCGAAGACGTGCACCTCAACATCGAGAAGCGCCTGACCGAACTGGTCGGTGATGCCGGCAAGCGTCTGCACACCGCCCGCTCGCGCAACGACCAGGTGGCCACCGACATCCGGCTGTGGCTGCGCGACCAGATCGACGCGCTGGTGGTGCTGCTGGCCGAGCTGCAGCGCGCGCTGCTCTCGGTGGCCGAGCGCCACGCCGACACGATCATGCCGGGCTTCACCCACCTGCAGGTCGCCCAGCCCATCAGCTTCGGCCACCACCTGATGGCCTACGTGGAGATGTTCTCGCGCGACGCGCAGCGCCTGAGCGACTGCCGCGCCCGCGTCAACCGGCTGCCCCTGGGCGCGGCGGCGCTGGCCGGCACCAGCTATCCGATCGACCGAGAGCAGGTGGCCCGCACGCTGGGTTTTGACGGCGTGTGCGAGAACTCGCTCGACGCGGTGTCAGACCGGGACTTCGCGATCGAGTTCTGCGCGGCCGCGGCACTGGTCATGACCCACGTGTCGCGCCTGTCGGAAGAACTGGTGATCTGGATGTCGCCCCGGGTAGGCTTCATCGACCTGCCCGACCGCTTCTGCACCGGCTCGTCGATCATGCCGCAGAAGAAGAACCCCGATGTGCCCGAACTCGCCCGCGGCAAGACCGGCCGGGTCACCGGCCACCTGGTGTCGCTGCTCACCCTGATGAAGGGCCAGCCGCTGGCCTACAACAAGGACAACCAGGAGGACAAGGAGCCGCTGTTCGACACGGTGGACACCCTGGAGCAGACGCTGCGCATCTTCGCCGAGATGGTCGCCGGCATCGAGGTGCGCCCCGAGCGCATGCGCCAGGCCGCGGCCGAGGGCTTCTCCACCGCCACCGACCTCGCCGACTACCTGGTGCGCCGCGGCCTGCCCTTTCGCGACGCCCATGAGGCGGTGGCGCGTGCGGTGCGCCACGCCGCCGAGCAAGGGGTGGACCTGTCTGCACTGCCGCTGGCCAGCCTGCAGCGCTTCGCCCCCGAGATCGCCGACGACGTCTTTGCCTCCCTCACCCTGGAAGGCTCGGTGGGGTCGCGCAATCACATCGGCGGCACGGCGCCCGCGCAGGTGCGGGCCGCGATCGCCCGCGCCCGCGCCCGGCTGGGCTGAACCACACGACCATCGCGGGCAGGGAAAGTCCCGATAGGCCCTCCCGAGGGCGGCCGCTATAGTCGCGCGTTCCAATAACCGCCGCCCCGCAGGGCGGCCCCATCGACCCGTCCGGAGACACCCTTCATGCAACGTCGCAATTTCCTCGGCAAGGCCGGCGTCGGCGCCGCCGCCGGCGTGCTGGCCGCCCCGGCCATCGTCCGCGCCCAGCCCACCGTGCGCTGGCGTCTGGCCTCGAGCTTCCCCAAGTCGCTCGACACCATCTACGGCGCTGCCGAGGTCGTGGCGCGCCGCGTCGCCCAGATCACGAACAACAAGTTCCAGATCACCGTGCACGCCGCCGGCGAGATCGTCCCGGGCCTTCAGGTGCTCGACGCGGTGCAGAGCGGCACCGTCGAGGCCGGCCATACCGCCCTCTACTACTACTTCGGCAAGGAGCCGAGCTGGGCAGTGGCCACCGCCATTCCCTTCGGCCTGAACGCCCGCCAGTACAACGCCTGGTGGCACCACGGCGGCGGCGAGAAGATCTTCAACGAGTTCGCCCGCAAGAGCGGCGTGGTGGCTTTCCTGAACGGCAACACCGGCGCCCAGATGGGTGGCTGGTTCCGCAAGGAGATCAACACCGTTGAAGACCTCAAGGGCCTGAAGTTCCGCGTCGGCGGCTTTGCCGGCCAGGTGCTGACCAAGCTCGGCGTGGTGCCGCAGCAGATCGCCGGCGGCGACATCTACCCGGCCCTCGAGAAAGGCACCATCGACGCGGCCGAGTGGGTGGGCCCGTACGATGACGAGAAGCTCGGCTTCAACAAGGTGGCCAAGTTCTACTACTACCCCGGCTGGTGGGAAGGCGGCCCGGCGCTGCACAGCATCGTCAACCAGAAGGCGCTCGACGCCCTGCCGCCGGATTTCCGCGCTGCCTGGGAAGCCGCCAACGAGGAAGGCAACACCTTCATGATGTCGAAGTACGACGCCGGCAATCCCCAGGCGCTCAAGCGAATGGTCGCCAGCGGCACCATGCTCAAGCCCTTCCCCCGCCCGGTGATGGAAGCCTGCTTCAAGGCCGCCCAGGAGGTCTACGCCGAGACCACCGCCAAGAGCGCCGAGTTCAAGAAGCTGCACGACCACTACTTCGGCTTCCAGCGCGACCAGATCCTCTGGTTCCGGGTCACCGAGAACACCTTCGACGACTTCATGGCCACCGTGCGCCGCTGAGCGGCGCGCGCACCGGGGGCGGCATGGCCGCTCCCCGGGCTGGCAGCAACACGGGGGCTTCGGCCCCCGTTTTCATTGGGGTCGCGGCCACACCGGGCGCGCCCGGAAACGACAACGGGGGCCGAAGCCCCCGTTGCGCATGGCCCGCCCGACCGCGCTACTTGCCGTCGGGCTTGGCCGCGTCCTTGGCGGCATCTTCGAGCATCTGCTTCTGCAGCATCTTGCCGAGGTCTTCCTCTTCGGCGGGCTTGCCGTCCTCGCCCTTGGCGCCGTCGCCCTTGCCGTCGGCGCCAGGCCTGTCATCGTCGGACTGGACCTCGATCTTGACCTTGTCGAGATCGACCGCCACCTCCTTGTCGAGCCACATGGTGACCATGCCCGGCCAGAAGATCAGGATGGCCACCAGCAGCAGCTGCAGGAACACCCACGGTATGGCGCCCAGGTAGATGTCGGAGCTCTTGACCTCCTTGGGCGCGATGCCGCGCAGATAGAACAGCGCGAAGCCGAAGGGCGGATGCATGAACGAGGTCTGCATGTTCACGCACAGCAGCACGCCGAACCAGATCAGGTCGATGCCGAGCTTGGCCGCCACCGGCGCCAGCAGCGGGATGATGATGAACGCGATCTCGAAGAAGTCGAGGAAGAAGGCCAGGAAGAACACGAACAGGTTCACCACCACCAGGAAGCCGACCACCGTGCCGCCGGTCATGGAGATGAGCATGTGCTCGATCCAGATCGCGCCATCGACGCCCTGGAACACCAGCGAGAACACCGTGGAGCCGACCAGGATGAAGATCACCATGGCGGTGATGCGGCCGGTGGACTCCATGCCCTCGCGGACGAGCTTCCAGGTCAGGCGCCGGTTGATGGCCGCCAGCACCATGGCGCCCACCGCGCCCATGGCGCCCGCCTCGGTGGGCGTGGCCAGGCCCATGAAGATGGTGCCCAGCACCAGGAAGATGAGCACCACCGAGGGCACCATGCCCCAGAGCACCTTCTTCCAGAGCGCCCAGCCGGAGATGGTGCGCGCCTCGGGGGGCAGCGGCGGCATGTACTGCGGCTTGATGATCGACAGCACGACGATGTACCCGATGAAGATCAGGGTCTGGGCAATCGAGGGGCCGATCGCGCCCTTGTACATGTCGCCCACCGATTTCCCGAGCTGGTCGGCCAGCACCACCAGCACCAGCGAAGGCGGAATCACCTGCGTGATGGTCCCGGAGGCCGCGATCACGCCGGTGGCCAGCCGCATGTTGTAGCCGTAGCGCATCATGATCGGCAGCGAGATCACGCCCATGGCGATCACCGAAGCGGCCACCGTGCCGGTGATGGCGCCCAGGATGGCGCCCACGATGATCACCGCATACGCCAGGCCCCCCGGCACCGAGCCGAAGAGCTGCCCGGTGCCCTCGAGCAGGTCTTCGGCAAGACCGCAGCGCTCGAGGATGGCGCCCATGAAGGTGAAGAAGGGGATGGCCAGCAGCAGGTCGTTGGACAGGATGCCGAAGATGCGCAGCGGCAGGTTGGCCATGTACTGCGCCGGGAAGAAACCGAGCTCGATGGAGATGAAGCCGGCAAACAGGCCGAGCGCCGCCAGCGAGAATGCGACCGGAAAACCGATCAGCATGACTATGACCAGGCTGCCGAACATCAGCGGCGCCATGTTTTGCATCGTGATCATCGGGAAATGCTCTCGAAGGATTGGACTGGGCGGACGACGATCACTGCAGCGGCCGTTCGTACTGCAGGTTCATCTCGTAGGTGCCCTGCAGGAAGCACACCCGCTTGATGATCTCCGAGCAGCCCTGGAGCGACAGCATGAGGAAGCCCAGCGGCACCATCAGCTTCACCGGCCAGCGCACCAGGCCGCCGGCGTTGCTGGACATCTCGTCATGGATGAAGGAATCGAGGAACCAGGGCCAGGACATCCAGACCATGAGCACCGCCGCCGGCATCAGGAAGAAGATCATGCCGAAGAGGTCGATGGCGGCCTTGCGGGTGCCCGAGGCACGACCGTAGAGGACGTCCACCCGGACATGCTCGTTCACGCGCAGCACCATGGCCGCGCCGAGCATCACGTTGACCGCGAACAGGTACCACTGCAGCTCGAGCCAGGCGTTGGAGCTCTTGTCGAAGAGGTAGCGGATGCTGGCATTGCCCGCCGAGACCATGCAGGAGATGAAGGTGGCCCAGATGGCGATCCGGCCAAAGAGGGTGTTGAACCGGTCGATGGCATGCGCAAGCGGCAGCAGGCTCTTCATGGGCGATCTCGCAGGCGGCGGGTGGGTAGGCAAACACGCTACTGTAAAGGTTTTGATGCAGGCGCAGTCCTAGGGTTATCCCCGGCGGGTGCGCCGCAAGCGTAATGGCAGGCCGGCCTGCCGCCGGGATTCAGGCTCCGGTCATCAGGCGCAGGTTCTCCACCGCCGCGCCCGAGGCGCCCTTGCCGAGGTTGTCCAGGCGCGCCACCAGCACGGCCTGGCCGCGGGCCGGGTTGGCGAACACCCGCAGTTCCATCGCGTCGGTGTCATTGAGGGCTTCGGGCTCGATGCGGCCCTCGGGCTCGGCCGGCAGCACGCGGATGCCGGCCGCATCGCGGTAGCGCTCGGCCAGCACCGCATGCAGCCGGGCGCCGTCGGTGCCGGGCGCGAGCAGGTCGAGGTGCAGCGGCACCATCACCAGCATGCCCTGGCGGTAGCTGCCCACCGAGGGCAGGAAGATCGGGCGGCGGCTTAGCCCGGCATGGGTCTGGATCTCGGGCAGGTGCTTGTGCTCGAGCCCGAGGCCGTAATACTCGAACGCCGGGGCCTTGCCGGCCTCGTGGGCCTCGATCATCGAGCGGCCGCCACCGCTGTAGCCGCTCACGGCCGGAATCGCCACTGGATAGTCGGCCGGCAGCAGTCCGGCCTCGCGCAGCGGCCGCAGCAGCGCGATCGCGCCGGTGGGGTAGCAGCCGGGGTTGGACACCCGCGCCGCGGCGCGAATGGCCTGCGCCTGACCGGGCGCCATCTCGGCGAAGCCGTAGACCCAGCCCGGCGACACCCGGTGCGCGCTGCTCGCGTCGAGCAGCCGGGGCGCGCTCGCGCCCATCGCGTCGGCCAGGGCCACGGTCTCGCGGGCGGCATCGTCGTGCAGGCACAGCACCACCACATCGACGCCGGCCATCAGCTCGCGCTTGGCCTGCGGGTCCTTGCGGCGCTCGGGCGCGATGGAAACCAGCTCGAAGCCCGACTGGGCCTGAAGCCGCTCACGGATGCCCAGGCCGGTGGTGCCGGCCTCGCCGTCGATGAACACACGGATGCTGCGGGACATGACTGCCTGCTCCTGGGAATGGACCGCGCAGTCTCGCGCAAAAGCCGGCGCTCGCCAAGACGCGCGCCGGGCCGGGCACCGGGATTCAGCGCTTGCGCGGCGGCGGCAGGTCGGTGCACACCCCTTCGGCGGCCTCGGCGGCCAGGCCGATGGATTCACCCAGCGTGGGATGGGGATGGATGGTGCGACCGATGTCGACCGCATCAGCACCCATCTCGATGGCCAGCGCGATCTCGCCGATCAGGTCGCCGGCATGGGTGCCCACGATGCCGCCGCCCACGATGCGGTGGGTCTGGGCATCGAAGAGCAGCTTGGTGAAGCCCTCGTCGCGCCCGTTGGCGATGGCCCGCCCCGAGGCTGCCCAGGGGAAGAGCCCCCGGGTGATCTCGATGCCGCGGCTCTTCGCCTCGTCTTCGGTGAGGCCCACCCAGGCCACCTCGGGATCGGTGTAGGCCACCGAGGGGATCACGCTGGCGTCGAAGTGCGACTTGCGCCCGGCGGCCGCCTCGGCCGCGACGTGCCCCTCGTGCACCGCCTTGTGGGCGAGCATCGGCTGGCCGACCACATCGCCGATCGCGAAGATGTGCGGCGCGCTGGTGCGCATCTGGCTGTCCACGGCGATGAAGCCGCGGGCATCGACGCCCACCCCGGCGCGCTCGGCAGCAATCCGGCCGCCATTGGGGGTGCGGCCGACCGCGCTCAGCACCAGGTCGTAGCACTGGGGCTCGGGCGGGGCGTTATCCCCTTCGAACCAGACGCGGATGCCCTCGGGCTCGGCCTCGGCCCGCACGGTGCGGGTGCGCATCATGAGGCGGCCGAAGCGGTGCTGGTTGAACTTCTGCCAGACCTTCACCAGGTCGCGGTCGGCGCCGGTCATGAGCCCGTCCTGCATCTCGACCACATCGAGCTGGGCGCCGAGCGTGGAATAGACCGTGCCCATCTCCAGACCGATGATGCCGCCACCGATCACCAGCATGCGCCGCGGGCGCGTGCTCAGCGCGAGCGCGCCGGTGGAGTCGACGATGCGCGGATCCTCGGGCAGGAAGGGCAGCCGCACCGGCTGGCTGCCCACCGCGATGATCGCCTGCTCGAAGCGGATGAGACGGCGCGTGCCGGTGCGGGCCTGGCCCTCGCCCTCGGTGAGCTCGACCTCGACATGGTGCGCATCGACAAAGGCGGCCACGCCACGCACCACCGCCACCTTGCGTGCACGGGCCATGCCGGCGAGCCCGCCGGTGAGCTTGCCCACCACCTGGTCCTTCCAGCCGCGCAGACCGGAAAGATCGACCTGTGGCTCACCGAAGGCGATGCCATGGGCGGCGAGCGCGCGGGCCTCGTCCATCAGCGAGGCCACGTGCAGCAGCGCCTTGGACGGGATGCAGCCGACATTCAGGCAGACCCCGCCGAGGACCGGATAGCGCTCGATGATGACCGTGCTCAGGCCGAGGTCGGCCGCCCGAAAGGCGGCGGAGTAGCCGCCCGGGCCACCGCCGATGACCAGCAGCTGGCAGTGCTGGTCGGGTTCGCGGTCGGGGGCCGGCGCGGGCTGGGGCCCGGAGCGCGGCGCAGCGGGCGCCCCGATTGCAGCGGGCGGGCGCGGCGCGGCCGGCAGGGAGTCGGTGGGCGGCGGGGCGATGGCACTGGCGTGGGCCACGGGGTCGGGGCTGGCGGCCGCGCCAGCCGCGGGCGCGGCGGCGGCGTCGGCGTCGGCGTCGGTGGCCTCGAGCACCAGGACCAGGCTGCCCTCGGCAACCTTGTCGCCGAGCGCGACCTTCAGTTCCTTCACCACCCCGGCGGCCGACGACGGGATCTCCATCGACGCCTTGTCGGACTCCACCGTGATCAGCGACTGCTCGGCGGTCACGGTGTCACCCGGCTTGACCAGCAGCTCGATCACCTCGACCTCGGCGAAGTCGCCGATGTCGGGAATGCGCACCTCGATCGTCTGGCTCATGGCCTGGCCCTCCCGGCGACAGCGGCGCCGATCACAGCATCACCCGACGGAAGTCGGCGAGCACCTGCGCGAGATGCGCGTTGAAGCGGGCAGCCGCCGCGCCGTCGATCACGCGATGATCGTAGGACAGCGACAGCGGCACGATCAGCCGCGGCGCGAACTGCTTGCCGTCCCAGACCGGGCGGGTGCTCGAGCGGCTGACCCCGAGGATGGCCACCTCGGGCGCATTGATGATCGGCGTGAAGCTGGTGCCGCCGATGCCGCCCAGGCTGGAGATCGAGAAGCAGCCGCCCTGCATGTCGGTCGGCGCGAGCTTGCCCTCGCGAGCGCGACCGGCCAGCTCGGACGTCTCGCGGGCGATCTGCAGCACGCCCTTGGTGTCGGCATCGCGCACCACCGGCACCACCAGCCCGTTGGGCGTGTCGGCCGCGAAGCCGATGTGGAAGTAGCGCTTGAGCACGAGGTTGTCGCCCTCGAGCGAGGCGTTGAACTCGGGGAAGCGCTGCAGCGCCGAGACGCAGGCCTTGATCAGGAAGGCGAGCATGGTGATCTTGACGCCGGCCTTCTCGTTCTCGCGGTTGAGCTGCAGGCGGAAGGCCTCGAGCTCGGTGATGTCGGCGTCCTCGTGGTTGGTGACGTGCGGGATCATCACCCAGTTGCGGTGCAGGTTCGCCCCCGAGATCCGGCGGATGCGCGACAGCGGCCGGGTCTCCACCGGGCCGAACCGGGCGAAGTCCACCTTCGGCCAAGGCAGCACCGACAGCCCGCCCACGGCCGCACCGGCACTCGCGGCGGGCACCGCCGGCGCTGGCGCCGCGGCCTGCGCCACCGCCGCCTTCACGAAGCCGCGCACGTCTTCATGCATGATGCGCTGCTTCGGCCCCGTGCCGCGCACCCGGGTGAGGTCTACGCCCAGCTCGCGCGCGAACTGGCGCACCGAGGGCGAGGCATGCGGCTTGACCACCGGGTCGGCCGCGTGCAGCTCGGCCGGCACCGGATGGATTCGCGACTCGGGCGCGGACGCGGCTGCCGGGGCAGCGACCGGCGTCGGCGCCGGTGCGGGCACGGGCACCGGCGCGGGCGCAGCTGCCGGCGCGGCTGCCGGCGCGGGGACCGCCATGCTCGCCGGCGCAGGGGCCGCGGTGCTCGCGGATGCCGGCGCCGCCGCGGCCCCGTCAGCCCGCTCCAGCACCAGCACCACGCTGCCTTTGGACACCTTGTCGCCGAGCGCGACCCTCAGTTCCTTCACCACCCCGGCGGCCGAGGACGGGATCTCCATCGAGGCCTTGTCGGACTCCACCGTGATCAGCGACTGCTCGGTGGTCACGGTGTCACCCGGCTTGACCAGCAGCTCGATCACCTCGACCTCGGCGAAGTCGCCGATGTCGGGCACCTGCACTTCCATCGTCTGGCTCATGGCGGGCGCTTTCAGGCGGTGAGAGGGTTGGCCTTGTCGGGATCGATGCCATAGCGATCGATCGCCTGCGCCACGACACTCGAGGGCACGCTGCCCTCGTCGGCCAGCGCCTTGAGCGCGGCCAGCACCACGAAGTGACGATTGACCTCGAAGTGCTCGCGCAGGCGGGCCCGGAAATCGGAGCGACCGAAGCCATCGGTGCCCAGCACCCGGTAGTCACGGCCACGCGGCAGGAAGGGCCGGATCTGGTCAGCGAAGAGCTTCATGTAATCGCTGGAGGCGATCACCGGACCGCTGTGGCCGGCGAGCTGCCGGCCCACGAACGGCACCCGGTGCGGCTCGGTGGGATGCAGCAGGTTCCAGCGCTCGCACTCGAGGCCGTCGCGGCGCAGCTCGGTGAAGCTGGTGACGCTCCAGACATCGGCGGCCACCTGCCAGTCGGATTCGAGCAGCTCGGCCGCCGCGATCACCTCGCGCAGGATGGTGCCCGAGCCGAGCAGCTGCACCCGCGTGGCGCCCGGCTGGCCGGGGCGCAGCTGATAGATGCCGCGGATGATGCCGTCCTCGTCGCCCGCCCGCAGGCCGGGGTGGGCGTAGTTCTCGTTCATCACCGTCAGGTAGTAGAAGACGTTCTCCTGGCGGGTGACCATGCGGCGCAGACCGTCGTGGATGATGACCGCGAGCTCGTGGGCGAATGCCGGGTCGTATGACACGCAGTTGGGGATGGTCGCCGACATGATGTGGCTGTGACCGTCCTCGTGCTGCAGGCCCTCGCCGTTCAGCGTGGTGCGACCGGCGGTGCCGCCGAGCAGGAAGCCGCGCGCCTGCATGTCACCCGCCGCCCAGGCGAGGTCACCGATGCGCTGGAAGCCGAACATCGAGTAGTAGATGTAGAACGGCAACATCTGGCGATTGTTGGTCGAGTACGAGGTGGCCGCGGCGATCCAGGAGCTGAACGCACCCGCCTCGTTGATGCCCTCCTCCAGGATCTGACCGGACTTGTCCTCGCGGTAGTACATGACCTGGTCCTTGTCGACCGGGGTGTACTTCTGGCCCTCCGGGGCATAGATGCCGAGCTGCCGGAACATGCCCTCCATGCCGAAGGTGCGGGCCTCGTCGGGCACGATGGGGACGATGCGCGGCCCCAGCGACTTGTCGCGGATCAGCGCGGTGAGCACCCGCACGAAGGCCTGGGTGGTGGAGATCTCGCGGCCCTCGGGCGTGGGATCGAGCACCGACTGCAGGGCCGTGAGCTCGGGCACCACCAGCGCCTCCTCGCACTGCCGGCGGCGCTGCGGCAGGTAGCCGCCCAGCGCCCGCCGCCGCTCGTGCATGTACTTCATCTCCGGCGAGTCCTCGGCCGGCTTGTAGAACGGCAGCTCGTCGAGGCGGTCGTCGGGCACCGGGATGTTGAAGCGGTCGCGGAATTCGCGGATGGACTGCGCGTCGAGCTTCTTGAGCTGGTGGGTGGGGTTCTTGGCCTCGCCGGCCCGGCCCATGCCATAGCCCTTGACGGTCTTGGCCAGGATCACCGTGGGCTGGCCGCGGTGGCGGACCGCCGCCGAGAAGGCCGCGTAGACCTTGTGCGGGTCATGGCCGCCCCGGTTCAGGCGCCAGATGTCGTCGTCGGTCATGCGCGAGACCATCTCGAGCAGCTTGGGATGCTTGCCGAAGAAGTGCCGCCGCACATAGGCGCCATCGTTGGCCTTGTAGGCCTGGTACTCGCCATCGACGGTCTCTTCCATCACCCGCTGCAGGATGCCGTCCTTGTCGCGGGCGAGCAGCGGATCCCAGTACGAGCCCCAGAGCAGCTTGATGACGTTCCAGCCCGAGCCGCGGAACTCGCCCTCGAGCTCCTGGATGATCTTGCCGTTGCCGCGCACCGGGCCATCGAGCCGCTGCAGGTTGCAGTTGACCACGAAGATGAGGTTGTCGAGCTTCTCGCGGGCGGCCAGGCCGATCGCGCCGAGCGACTCGGGCTCGTCCATCTCGCCGTCGCCACAGAACACCCAGACCTTCCGGTTGGCGGTGTCGGCAATGCCGCGGGCATGCAGGTACTTGAGGAACCGGGCCTGGTAGATGGCCATCAGCGGGCCCAGCCCCATCGACACCGTGGGGAACTGCCAGAAGTCCGGCATCAGCTTGGGATGCGGGTACGAGGACAGGCCCTTGCCCTGCACCTCCTGGCGGAAGTTGAGCAGCTGATCCTCGTTGAGCCGTCCTTCGAGGTAGGCGCGGCCGTAGATGCCCGGCGCGGAATGCCCCTGGAAGTAGACCAGGTCACCGCCGTGGCCCTCGTGCGGCGCGTGCCAGAAGTGGTTCATGCCCGCGCCGATCATGGTGGCCAGCGAGGCGAACGAGGCGATGTGACCACCGAGATCGCCGCCATCGGGCGGGTTGTGGCGGTTGGCCTTGACCACCATCGCCATCGCGTTCCAGCGGATGTAGCTGCGGATGCGCTCCTCGAACTCGGCATTGCCGGGCGAGCGCTCCTCGAGGTGGACCGGGATGGTGTTGATGTAGGCGGTGTTGGCCGAGAACGGGATGAACGCCCCCGAGCGGCGCGCCTTCTCGGTGAGTGACTCGAGCAGGAAGTGGGCGCGCTGCGGGCCCTCGCGATCGATGACCGCTTCGAGCGCGTCGAGCCACTCCTGGGTTTCGGCGGGATCGGCGTCGGCGGGGTTGCCGGCGCCAGGCAGGGATTCGGGTACAGCGGACATGGTCTCCCCCGTCATGGGCGGTGGTGGGCGGGCCTCGATGGCGGCCCTGTCCGGCGGATTCTAGGGAGGCCCGATCATGCCCACAAGGAAAACTTGCACAATACGCAAATGCTTTTCGCATTGCGGTATTTACAATTGCGCCATGCGGAGTGCCCCCCTTACACTGCGCCGCCATGCAGCCCCGCACCCAGGACAGCTCGCCCCCGGCCGAACTCCGGGCGATCAAGTGGTTCACGCTGACCCACGCAGCCGGTCTGGTGGCGTTCGGCCTGCTCATGGGCGGCTTCTTCTGGTACCTGCACCACGTGATGGAGGACCAGCAGCGGCAGGCGCTGTACCGTGACATCGAATGGGCGCAGCAGTCCATCAGACTGGGCTTGCGCGAGCACCAGGACGAGATCGCCGGCAACGCCGTCGAATGGGCCCTCGCGCGACGCGGGCCGCCGCCCCCGGCCCGCGACTTCCTCGCGCGACACCCCGATCTCGCCTACCTCGCCTTCGTGGGTCCGGAACGCGAGGTGCGCTGGCTGATCGCCGCCCGCGGCGTGCCTGGCGTGGCGATGCGCGCCCCCGGCTCCCATCTGGAGGATTCCGCCGGCTTCGGCAGCTTCCATGAGGCCCGCGACGAGCGCCGCCCGCTCTACACCGCCCCCTTCCTGGGCGACGAGAACGAGGTGCTGGTGGAACTGCACACCCCGGTGCTGCGCGAGGGGGTGTTCGCGGGGATGCTGGTGGCCGGCTACTCGCTGCGGCGCATCCTCACGGTGTACCTGTCACCGGAAGTGCGCGAGCGTTACCAGGTCTCGCTCACCGACCAGGGCGGCAACGAGCTGGTGAGCTCGTCGCCGCGGCGCATCCACGAGGCCAACCTCAGCTACGAGCTGCCGCTCGATCCGCCCGGACGCGGCGTGCGCCTGCGTGCCTTCGTGTTCGATGCGCGCCCGCGCCTGCTCGAGCGCAGCCTGATGCTCGCCGTGATCGGGCTGAGCCTCGCCAGCGCCGTCAGCCTGGCGCTGCTGTGGCGCCACGCCCGTCGCCGGCTGACCGCGGAGGCCGAGCGCGACCGGCTGTTCCGCCTCTCGGGCGACCTGATGTGCGTGATCGAGGCCGCCGGCCGCTTCAGCCGCGTCAACCCCGCCTTCTCGGCGCTGTTCGGGCCGCTGGCCGAGCGGCGCTCGCTCACCGACCTCGCCCATCCGCACGACCGGCAGGCGGTGGCCCGGGCGCTGCTGAAGGCGGCCGAGCGCGGCCCCGATGGCGCCGACCTGGAGGCCCGCTTCGAGCATCCGCAAGGCTGGCGCTGGCTGCAGTGGTCGCTGCGCGGCGACCCGGAAGGCAGCACCGGCCATGTCTACGGCGTGGCCCACGATGTCACCAGCCGCAAGAACACCGAGACCGCGCTCGCGGCCGAGACCTCGTTCCGCCAGGCGATGGAAGACTCCATGCTCACCGGCATGCGCGCCTTCGACATGGAAGGTCGGGTGATCTACGTGAACCGCGCCTTCTGCGAGATGACCGGCTATCCGAGCAACGAGCTGGTCGGGCGCACCGCGCCCTATCCGTACTGGCCGGCCGACGATCACGAGGCCCAGTACAGCAATCTCGACATGATCCTCGCCGGGCGCGCGCCCTCCTCCGGCGTCGAGGTGCGCATCCAGCGCCGTGACGGCAGCCGCTTCGATGCCCGCATGTATGTCTCGCCGCTGGTCGATCGCGACCGCCGCCAGACCGGCTGGATGAGCTCGATCACCGACATCACCGAGCCCAAGCGCATCCGCGAGGCGCTGGCCTCGGCGCACGAGCGCTTCACCACCGTGCTCGACGAGCTCGATGCCGCGATCTGGGTGCTGCCCGATGCGCCCGGCGGGGTCGAACCGCTGTTCGCGAACCACGCCTTCCGCGCGATCCTCGGCGACGACGCCGAGGCGGCCGCCGTGCTGGCCGGGGCCGCGGCCGGGCATCCCGACGGACTGCCCTGCGAACTGGCCCATGCCGCCTCCGGCCGCTGGTTCGAGGTGCGCTCGCGCGGCATCCGCTGGGTGGACGGGCGCCAGGCCCGCATGCTGATGGCCAGCGATGTCACCCGCCGCCATGCCGCCGAAGACCGCCAGCGCGAACAGGAGGAGAAGCTCGGCCTGACCTCCCGGCTGGTGACCATGGGCGAGATGGCCTCCTCGCTCGCCCACGAGCTGAACCAGCCGCTCACCGCGATCGCCAACTACTGCATGGGTCTGTCGGCGCGCATCCGCACCCGTCAGCGCAGCGGCCAGCCTCCCGAGCCCGACGAGACCCTCGAGGCGCTGGGCAAGACCGCGGCGCAGGCCGAGCGCGCCGGCATGGTGATCCGGCGGATCCGCGAGTTCGTCAAGCGCAGCGAGCCCGAACGGCGCCCCTGCGAGGCGGCCGCGATCATCGACGAGACCCTCGGGCTTGCCGAGATCGAAGCCCGCAAGCACGGCATCCGCATCGCGGTCGACCTGGCGCCGGCCCTGCCCACGCTGCTCGCCGATCCGATCCTCGTCGAGCAGGTGCTGCTCAACCTGATCCGCAACGCGCTCGAGGCGATGCAGGGCCAGCGCCGCCGCGAGCTGCGGGTGGGCGTGAGCCTGCGCGCCGACTGGGTCGAGTTCTCGGTGAGCGACACCGGGCCCGGCCTGTCGGCCGAGGCCGCCGCCAAGCTCTTCGAACCGTTCTTCACCACCAAGCAGGAGGGCATGGGCATGGGCCTGAACATCTGCCGCTCGATCGTGGAATCCCACCAGGGCCGGCTGTGGACCGAGCCGGCAGCCGACGGTGGCTGCGTCTTCCGGTTCACCCTGCCGGTGCCGGGCGAGGCCGAGCTCGCGAGGGCGGCATGACGAACGCGGCGGCCCTGCGCGAGGACGGCATGGTGGAGGGCCTGGTGCATGTGGTCGACGACGACGAGGCGGTGCGCGACTCCTTGCGCTGGCTGCTCGAGGCCAACGGCTTTCGCGCCCGGGTGCACGACAGCGCCGAGGCATTCCTCGCCAGCGACCCGCATCGGGAGCCCTTCGCCTGCCTGATCCTGGATGTGCGCATGCCCGGCATGAGCGGGCTCGAGCTGCACGAGGAGATCCTGCGCCGCGGCCTGGCCATGCCGCTGCTCTTCATCACCGGCCACGGTGACGTGCCGATGGCCGTGGCCAGCATGAAGCGCGGCGCGGTCGACTTCCTGGAGAAACCCTTCAACGATGCCCACCTGTGCGCCGCGGTGCGGCGCTGCCTCGCCCGCAGCGCGGCGGTGCAGCGCGACGGCGAGGCCGCCCGCCAGTCGCGCGAACGGGTCGAGCGGCTCACGCAGCGCGAATCCCAGGTGCTGGAACTGATCGTCGCCGGCCGGCTGAACAAGCAGATCGCCGATGACCTGGGCATCAGCATCAAGACCGTGGAGGCGCACCGCGCCAACATCATGGACAAGCTCGAGGCCCGCACGATGGCCGAGCTGATGAAGACCGCCCTGCAGGCCGCCGAGGCCGCGGCGGGGCGCTGATGCGCCCGATGCAGGACACGCGCTTCGGATCGTGCTATAGTCCGAGGCTGTGCGCCCGTAGCTCAGTTGGATAGAGTACCTGGCTACGAACCAGGGGGTCGTGGGTTCGAATCCTGCCGGGCGCGCCAGAGTCTGAAAGAACGGGCACCGTGAAAGCGGTGCCCGTTTTGCTTTGTGGGCCCGGCTACCTTGGTGAGCCCGGCTACCGCACCACCCGAAAACCAAACACGTCGTAGCGCCGGTTCGCCGCGTTCTTGATGCGCGTGCCCGAGCGGGCCAGCGCGGGAATGCTGATCCAGGCGCCGCCCTTGAGCACCCGGGTGACGCAGCCCGGCGCCGCGCGCGCCGAGCCGTCGACGGGCGCGCCGGCATGGTTGTCGTGCCAGCAGTCCTCGGTCCACTCGCGGGCGTTGCCGATCATGTCGTGCAGGCCGAAGGCATTCGGCACGTAACGCCCTGCCGGTGCGGTGCGGGCGTGGCCGTCGTCGCATGCATGCAGGGGCCAGTTCGGCGGCAGGGCGCGGGTGGGCCGCAAGGACTCGTCAGCCACGTTGGCATGCTCGCAGGCCCGGTCAGCCGACTCGCCCCAGTACCGGGCCGTGCTGCTGCCGGCCCGGGCGGCGTATTCCCATTGCGCCTCGGAGGGCAGGCGATAGGCCCGTCCGGTCTTGCGCGACAGCCAGCGCACGTAGGCCTGGGCGTCGTTCCAGCTCACGCAGACCACCGGGTGGGTGTCGTCCTGCGTGAAGCCGGGATTGCGCCAGTCACGGCCGGCGCGTTCCTCGTACTTGCCGGCCTCGTTGGTCCAGCACCGCTCGGCGGGCGGGTGCCCGGTGTCCTTCACGAAGGCCGCGTACTGGCCGCGGGTGACCTCGGTGCGGCCGATCGCGAAGGCCCGCACCGTCACCCGGTGCGGCGGATCCTCGCTCTCCTGGCGCCCTTCCTCCTCGGCCGGACTGCCCATCTGGAAACGGCCGCCGGGCACGGTGATCATCTCGGGGCAGACCGGGCAATCACGAAAGACCTCGGCGCCACCGCGCGCCGGCTGGGCCGGGCGAGCAGCCTCGCCGGGCGCCGCCCGAGCGGCCAGCGGCAAGGCCAGCCAGGCAGCGGCCAGCAGGGCCACCGCGCGGCGGCCTCGGGCCGGACGCGCCATGATCGCGATGGGGGCGGTGAACACCCGCGGGAGGATACCGTCTGGCCGGTATCGATCGGGCGGCGGATTGCGCCAGCGCTGCCCCCGGCGAGGGACATCGGGGCGTGCGACGCCGAAGCGCGGTAACGTGACGGCCCTGTCGCATCCACCCGACCCATGGACACGCCAACCCCCTCCCCTGACGCCGACCTCGGCGTGCCGGTCTCCCAGAAGATCCGCGAGCGCCTGAAGGCCGCGCGCGAGCGCTTCCACGCCAACGACAACATCGCCGGCTTCATCGAGCCGCACGAACTGCCGCTGCTGCAGGCGGAGGTCGAGTCGCGCATGCTGGCGGTGCTCGAGAGCCTGGTGATCGACACCGACAGCGACCACAACACCCGCGAGACCGCGGCCCGGGTGGCCAAGATGTACGTCCGCGAGGTGTTCGGCGGGCGCTACCAGCCCATGCCCTCGGTCACCGAGTTCCCGAACGTGGAGCGGCTCAACGAGCTGATGATCGTCGGGCCGATCACCGTGCGCAGCGCCTGCTCGCACCATTTCTGTCCGATCATGGGACGGGTCTGGATCGGCGTGCTGCCCAACGAGCACTCCAACCTGATCGGACTGTCGAAGTACGCGCGGCTGGCGGAATGGGTGATGAGCCGGCCCCAGATCCAGGAAGAGGCGGTGGCGCGGCTGGCCGACCTGCTCCAGGAACGCGTCCAGCCCGACGGGCTCGCGCTGGTGATGGAGGCCGACCACTTCTGCATGCACTGGCGCGGCGTGCGCGACAGCGAGTCGAAGATGACGAACAGCCTGATGCGCGGCGCCTTCCTCAAAGACCCGAACCTGCGCCGTGAATTCCTGGCGCTGATGAACCGCACCCACGCCTGAGGACTCCGGCCATGCTCGTGAACCTTCTCTATGCCAGCCGGGTTGCCCATGGGGCGGGCGGCGAGATCACCGACTCCATCCTGCAGCAGTCGCGGGCCCGCAACCCGCGGCTGGGCATCACCGGCGTGCTCTGCCAGGGCGGCGATGTCTTCATGCAGGCGCTCGAGGGCGGGCGCTCCGCGGTCAACGAGCTCTACAACCTGATCGCCCGCGACCCCCGGCACCAGCAGGTCATGCTGCTGCACTACCAGGAGGTGGCGCAGCGCCGCTTCGCCGGCTGGACCATGGGTCACGTGCGGCTCGAGAAGATCAATCCCTCGGTGCTGCTGAAGTACTCCGAGCGGCCGCAGCTCGATCCCTTCTCGGTGCCCGGCGCCGCCTCGATGGCCCTGCTCGAGGAACTCATCGACACCGCCCAGATCATCGGCCGGGCGGGCTGAGGGCCCGGCTTTCGAGACCGATGCCGCGCCCCGCCGCGGCTTTCGACACCGCGGCAGCACACCGTCCGCGCGGGGTTTCCATCCCTGAAACCGGCTCTCCCCTGGCCGGTGATAGCATCGACCGGCCAGTTTCACCGGCGTGACCGCGCAGCCCGCGGTGGCGCTGCCGGCGGCGCACGCCGGTCAACCCAGGAGACCCCCCAGCATGAGCATCCGGGCCAAGGCCTACATCGCCGGTGCCTTCGAGCACCCCACCCGCAAGGCCGAAAACAAGACGGTGGCGCAGCTGCACGCCGAGTGCGCACGTGGTGCGCTGCTGGACGCCGGGCTGAGCCTGCGCGATGTCGACGGCTACTTCTGCGCCGGCGACGCCCCCGGCATGGGCGGCCTGAGCATGGTCGACTACCTCGGGCTGAAGGTCCGGCATGTCGACTCCACCGACGTCGGTGGCTCGTCCTACCTGCTGCACGTCTCGCACGCCGCGCAGGCCATCGCCGCCGGCAAGTGCGATGTCGCGCTGGTCACCCTGGCCGGCCGGCCGCGCAGCGAATCGCACAGCGGCACCCTGCCGCGGGTGATCATGCCCAACGTGCCCGACGCGCCCTTCGAGGCACCGTACTACCAGGTCACGGTCAACAGCTATGCCATGGTGGCCGCGCGCCACATGTACGAATACGGCACCACCAGCGAGCAGCTCGCCTGGATCAAGGTGGCCGCCTCCCACCACGCCCAGCACAATCCCCACGCCATGCTGCGTGACGTGGTCACGGTGGAAGACGTGCTCAACTCGCCGGTGATCTCCGATCCCCTGCACCGCATGGACTGCTGCGTGGTGAGCGACGGCGGTGGCGCGCTGGTGATCGTCAAGCCCGAGATCGCGCGCTCGCTCAAGCGCCCGCTGGTCAAGATCATCGGCGCCGGCGAGTCCATCAAGGGCCAGGATGGCGGCAAGGTAGACCTCACCTATTCGGGCGCGGTGCGCTCCGGCGCCATCGCCTTCGCCGAAGCCGGCGTCAAGCCGGCCGACATCCAGTACGCCTCCATCTACGACAGCTTCACCATCACCGTGCTGGTTCAGCTCGAAGATCTCGGCTTCTGCGCCAAGGGCCAGGGCGGGCGCTTCGTGGCCGATGGCAATCTCATCTCCGGCGTGGGCAAGCTGCCCTTCAATACCGACGGTGGCGGGCTGTGCAACAACCACCCGGCCAATCGCGGCGGCATCACCAAGGTGATCGAAGCGGTGCGCCAGCTGCGCGGCGAAGCCCACCCCAAGGTGCAGGTGCCCAACTGCCAGCTCGCCCTCGCGCACGGCACCGGCGGCCTGCTCGGCAACCGCCACGGCAGCGGCACCCTCATCATGGAACGGGAGTGAACACCATGCCCACCCCTTATCAGGATCGCAAGCTCAGCGCACCGGTTCTCTACCCTGACAGCGAACCGTTCTGGCAGGCAGCCGCCGAAGGCCGGCTGCTCATCAAGCGGTGCGCCGACTGCGGCGAGCATCACTGGTATCCGCGTCCGCTCTGCCCGCACTGCGGCAGCGACCGCACCGAGTGGAAGCCGGCGGCCGGCACCGGCACCATCTACACCGTGAGCGTCACCCGTCGCGCCGGCCCCATCGCGTTCGCGATCGGCTACGTCACCCTCGACGAGGGCGTGACCATGCTCACCAACTTCGCCGACTGCGATCTCGATGCGCTGCGCATCGGCGATCGCGTCCGGGTGGTGTTCAAGCCCACCGAGGGCGGGCCGCCGGTGCCCCTGTTCACCCCGGTCTGAGCCCGGGCGCCCTCCCCGCCATGAGCGTCAACGTGCCCTCGCGGCGCGACCGGATGCTGGTCAGCCCCCAGTGGCTGCACCAGCACCTGACCGACCCTGACCTGCGGATCATCGACTGCAGCGCGCAGCTGATCGTGCAGCCGGTGGGCGCCTCGCGCGTGGAAAGCGGCCTGCCGGCCTACCGGCAGGCCCACATCCCCGGGGCGCGCTACCTGAACATGGCCACCGATCTTTCCGATCCGCAGGGCCGCTACCCCTACACATTCCCCAGCGACGCGCGCATCGCCGCGCTGCTCGGCGGCCTGGGCATCGGCAAGCGTCACCGGGTGGTGCTCTACGGTCACGGCTATTTCGGCTCGGTCACCCGGGCCTGGTACGTGCTGCATGCCGCCGGGCATGAACACCTGTCGGTGCTCGACGGCGGCCTTGAAGGCTGGCGGGCGCTGGGCCTGCCGCTCACGGCCGAGCTGCCGGCCATCCAGCCCGAGACCTACACCGTGCAGCGCCGCCCGCGGCTCATCGCCGACGCCGCCGAGGTGCTGGCCAGCCTCGATGACACCGGCACCTGTCGGCTGAACGCGCTCAGCCGCGAGCAGTTCGCCGGCAGCGGCGGCACGCACTACGGCAGGCCGGGCCGCATCCCCGGCAGCGGCAGCGTGCCGGCGCGCGACATGCTCGACGCAGCCACCGGCCGCCTGTTGCCCGACGAGGCCCTGCGCGAGCAGCTCGCCCAGGCCGGCGCGTGGCAGGCCCGTCGCGCAATCGCCTACTGCGGCGGGGGCATCGCGGCCAGCACCACGGCCTTCGTGCTCGAGATGCTCGGTCACCCCGACTGGGCGCTCTACGACAACTCGCTGCTCGAGTGGTCCACCCGGCCAGAGCTGCCCATGCACGCCGGCCCCGAACCCGCCTGAGCCACCGGCCGCCCTCGCGGCCTGGCGTTCCCTTTCATCACGCGTCACATCAGGGTCAGACCATGATCGAACTCAACCGCAGCCCGCGCGAACTCGAACTGCAGGCGCGCACCGAGCGTTTCATCCGCGAGGTGGTGATCCCCTACGAGGCCGATCCGCGCATCGAGCACCACGGGCCCAGCGACGCACTGCGCCGCGAACTGCAGGCCAAGGCCCGCGAGGCCGGCCTGCTCGCGCCCCAGGTGGGCGAGGATTGGGGGGGCTGCGGGCTGAACCACCGCGAGACCGCCACCGTGCTGCGGGCCTGCGGCTACTCGATGCTCGGTCCGGTGGCCATGAACTGCATGGCGCCCGACGAGGGCAACATGCATCTCTTCCAGAAGGTGATGACCCCGGCGCAGCAGGAGCGCTGGCTGCGGCCGCTGGCCGCCGGCGAGATCCGGTCGGCCTTCATGATGACCGAACCCGACCAGGGTGCCGGCTCCGATCCGTCGATGATGGCCACCAGCGCGCGCAAGGATGGCGACAGCTGGGTGATCCGGGGCCGCAAGTGGCTGATCACCGGCGCCGAGGGCGCGGGCGTGGCGATCATCATGGCCCGCACCGAGCATGGCGCCACCATGTTCCTCACCGACATGGACACCCCGGGCATCATCATCGAGCGCACCCTGGGCACCATCGATCGCTCCATGCCCGGCGGGCACGCGGTGGTCACGCTCGACGATGTCCGCGTGCCGGCCGATCAGGTGCTCGGCGAGGTCGACCAGGGCTTTCGCTACGCGCAGATCCGGCTCGCGCCGGCGCGGCTCACCCACTGCATGCGCTGGTGGGGCGCGGCGCGGCGCGCCCATGACATCGCGCTCGACTACGCCTGCCGCCGCAAGGCCTTCGGCAAGCCGCTGATCGACCATGAAGGCGTGGGCTTCATGCTGGCCGACAACGAGATCGACCTGCAGCAGTCGCTGCTCACCATCGACTGGTGCGCGTGGGTGCTCGACCAGGGCGAGCCGGGCACGCACGAGTCGAGCGTCGCCAAGGTGGCGGTCTCGGAGGCGCTCTACCGCGTGGCCGACCGCTGCGTGCAGGTGCTGGGCGGGCTGGGCGTGACCGAGGACACGCCGGTGCAGCAGATCTTCCGGGACATCCGGGCCTTCCGGATCTATGACGGCCCGTCTGAAGTGCACCGCTGGTCGATCGCCAAGCGCCTGAAGAAGGCCTGGCAGCCCGGCTGAGCGCGCCGCCCTACCAGCGGGTGCCCACGGTGAGCAGCAGCCGGGTACCCCAGGTCTCGGCCGACTGCTCGTAGCGGCTGCCCGCGGCGGCGGCATCGACCCGTTCGCGGCGGATGCGGGTGTTGCCCAGGTTGAACACGTCCAGGCGCCAGAAGCCCATGCCGGCGATGAGCTGCCCGGCGTGGGCATCGACCCCCAGGCGGGCGCGCTCGCGACCGCTCATGCTCGGGCCGCTGCCCAGGTCAGAGGCGCCCTTCAGCGAGAGCGACACGCCGCCGAACCCGCCCCCCGAGCGCGGCATCGGCCGTGCCACCGAGACATTGGCGAGGTAGTGGGCCTGGCCCGGGATGCGCCCCTGCCAGCCCATGCCGTCATCGACCCGCGACTGCAGCAGACTGGCATTCGCGCTGAGGTTCCAGCCGCGCGCGCCGATCGCCCCGAGGTGCTGGCGCAGATCGGCCTCGATGCCCCAGACGATCGCATTGCCCAGGTTCTCGGGCCGCTGCTGCCAGCGCCCGGCCACCTCGGTGGTGCGACGCACGATCAGGTCATCGATGCTGCGCACGAACACATTGAGCCCCGCCTGCCCGCCGCCCTCGAGGCGACGCTCCAGACCGGTGTCCAGGCTCAGGGTGGACTCCGGGCGCAAGGCCGGGTTGCCGATGAGATCGGGGCGGGAGGGCGAGTTGCTGCCCCAGCCCGGGATCACCCGGTCGATGGTGTCGGTGAGCGCCGGCAGCTTGCGGGTGCGGGCGAGATTGGCGCGTGCCTGCCAGCCATCGGCCATCGGCTGGCGCCAGTGCAGCGAGGGCTGCCATTGCTCGGGCGCGTCCTGCTGGCGCGTACCGTCGACCTCGGTGCCACGGCTAAGCGCCTCGGCGCGCAGGCCGGCGGTGAGCGTGCCGCGGCCGGGCAGCGCCCATTCGTTCTGGCCCCACAGCACGCGACGGCTGAACCACGAGGAGAGCGTGCGATCGAGCGGCGGGGCGGCGCCGGTCTGCAGATGGCTGTCGATGTTCAGGCGCCGCTGCTCGTATTCGAGCCCGGCCATCCAGACATGCTCGCTGCCGGTGCCGGTGAGCTTGATCGCGGCCTGGGCGGCCTGCTCGCTGCGGCGATCGCCGAAGTCGGAGGCCAGCGTGCTGCGATTGACCGCGCCGCTCGCGCCCTGGGTCTCGAGCCACTCGAGACGCTCGCGGCCGATGCGCTCGCCGGAGCGCTCCACCGAAGCGCGGGTCTCGAGGCGCGCGGCAGACAGCCGGCGGGTCCAGTCGGCGCGCAGCTGCATCAGCTGGCGGTGGATGTCGCCGGTCTCGCGCGAACCGCCCGTCACCGGCGATCCGTCGGCGCGCGCCCCGCCGAAGCTGCCCTCGGAGCGGCTGTCGGTCTCGGTGGCGAGCAGGGTGGCACGCAACACCACGCTGTCGGTGGCCGAGAGGCGGCCGTTCAGCCGCGGCAGCACGGTGAGCTCGCGGGTGCGCCCGCGCAGGTGGTCGTCGCCGCTGGTGCGGGTGCCATCGGCGCCGAGCACGTCGCGGTGGAGGTCACTGCCCCAGAGCCGTTCGCCCGCGGACACCGAGACCAGATAGGTCCAGCGGCTGTCACCCGGCACGCCGGCATTGCGGCTGTAGAACAGGCGCGGCGCCTGCTCGCCGAAGGCCTGCTGGCCGCTCAGCCGCAGGCTGGTCTCGGGCCGCGGCGCCGATTCGCGCAGCACGATGTTGATGGTGCCGCCGGTGGCGCCGCTGTACTCGGCCGAAGGCGCGCGCAGCACCTCGATGCGCTCGATCATGTCGGCGGGCAGCTGATCGAAGGGCAGTTGCGCGCTGGCCCGCCCGCCGCTCACCCGCTGGCCATCGACCAGGATCTGGGTGGCGCTGCGGTCCATGCCCCGCATGCGGATGTCGACCGAGCCGGAGGCGTTGGGCGCGGCCTGCACCCCGGGCAGCTTCTGCAGGACATCGGCGATGGTGTCGGCGCCCATCTGCTCGATGTCGTTGCGGGTGACCGTGACCCGCGAGCCGGTGGCGGCGAAGCGCTCCTCGAGGCTGCGCTCGGCGCGCACCACCACCGCCTCGAGGCGCTGCGCGTCGGCCGCGCCGGCGCCGGCGCGCTCGGCCGCGCCACCGGGCTGCGCGCCATCGGGCGCGCCGGACTGGGCCAGGGCACCCGCCGTCAGGCCGGTGGCCAGCGCCAGCGGCAGCACCGCGCCACGCAGCCATGGCCGGGCGGCCCGCAGGCGATCACGCAGGCCGCTCACGCGGCCGCCACGCCACGCGCTCATGAACCGCGGCTCAAAGCCGCTCGATGATGGTCACGTTGGCCAGACCACCGCCCTCGCACATGGTCTGCAGGCCATACCGCTTGCCGCGTTGGCGCAGCGCATGGACCAGGGTGGTCATGAGCTTGGTGCCCGAGCCGCCCAGCGGATGACCCAGCGCGATCGCGCCGCCGTTCACGTTGAGCCGCTCGGGATCGGCGCCAGTGGCCTTGAGCCACGACACCGGCACCGAGGCGAAGGCCTCGTTGACCTCGAACAGATCGATGTCATCGACGCTCATGCCGGCCTTGCGCAGCGCGTGCTGGGTGGCCGGCAGCGGCGCCTCGAGCATGACCACCGGATCATGGCCGATGACGGTCATGTGGTGGATGCGGGCCAGGGGCTCCACGCCCAGCGCCTTCAGGCCGCGCTCGTTGACCACCATGACGCCGGAGGCGCCATCGCAGATCTGGCTGGCGCTGGCCGCGGTGAGCACGCCGCCCTCGGCGATCAGCTTCACGCCGCGGATCCCCTCGAGCGAGGCCTCGAAGCGGATGCCCTCGTCGACGGTGTGCAGCTCGTCGGTGAGGCTGCCATCGGCCAGCCGCACGCGCACCGGCACGATCTCGGCCTGGAAGGCGCCGCCGTGGGTGGCGGCAGCCGCCCGCTGGTGGCTGCGGAAGGAGTACTCGTCGAGCTCGTCCTTGGTCAGGCCGTATTTCTTGGCGAGCATCTCGGCGCCGGTGAACTGGCTGAACTGCACGCCCGGGTAGCGGGCCTGCTGCGCCGGGCTCATGTAGTTGCCGAAACCGTTCTTGGCCGGCAGCGCCACCGACAGGCCCATGGGCACGCGGGTCATGCTCTCGACGCCGGCGGCGATGACCACGTCCATGCTGCCGGACATGACCGCCTGGGCGGCGAAGTGCAGCGCCTGCTGCGAGGAGCCGCACTGGCGGTCGACCGAGGTGCCGGGCACGCTCTCGGGCAGCTTGGAGGCGAGGACCGCGCCGCGGGCGATGTTGGTGGCCTGCTCGCCCACCTGACCGACGCAGCCCATGATCACGTCCTCGACCAGCGCGGGGTCGGCGCCGGTGCGGGCCACGAGTTCATTGAGCACCTCGGCAGCGAGATCGGCGGGGTGCCAGCCGGACATCCGGCCACCCTTGCGACCACCCGCGGTGCGGACGGCGGACACGATATAGGCTTGCGACATGGGGACTCCTCAAGAAGGGGGAACGGACAGGTGACGGGCCGCGCCCCGCGCGGCAGGGCGTCCGGGCCGGGCCCGGGCAAGCCATGGATGGTAAGGGATGCCTCCGGGGCAACCTAACGCCGGGGGCAACGATCCGGCACGCCTCCGCCTGCGCAGCCTCATCGCCGGCCCGCCGGCGCCCGGGTATATCTGACGCTGGCTGACCGTTCGGCGGACATGAACGGCGACACGCACCGCTCATCGGCATCACGCGCCGCGCCGTCGGCAGGTGTGCTTCAGGCCACGAATACCCGTCGCACCATCGCTCGACAGGAGGCACCCATCATGACCGACATGCTGATCGAAGACGTCCTGCTCGAGAGCGAGTGCAACGCACACGGCCCGGCCGAGCGCTTCGAGCGCCTGGAGGAGCAGGCCGAGGAGCTGAGCGCGCAGGCCAAGTCGAGGCGGGTGTTCGACTGGACCGTGCAGTCGGTCTGCGACCCGGCCAGCCTGGTTCACTGAACCCGGCCATCGCGCGTGGCGCGCCTGGGGCGCCACGCTAGAATCGCGCGTCCCGTCGCCGGCACGCGCGCCCGGCGAGGACTTGCCCAGGAGACTGCCATGTCCGGAGCCGGTCACGTCGATACTTCCCACAAGGGCATCGCGCTGCTGATCGCGATGCTGGCGCTGGTGCTGGCCTTCTCCGAGACCCTCGGCAAGGCTGCCCAGACCGCTGCCCTCAGCGCCAACATCGAGGCGGCCAACCTCTGGAACTTCTATCAGGCCAAGACCGTGCGCATGACCACGCTGCGCACCGCGGCCGAAGCCGCCGAGCTGCAGGCGGGCGCGGCCGCCCCCGCGGCCGTGGGCAAGCAGGCCGAGGCCTGGCGCAAGACGGCCGCCCGCTATGACTCCGAGCCCGAGACCGGCGAGGGCCGCAAGGAGCTGATGGCCCGCGCCAAGCAGGCCGAGGCCCGCCGCGACCGCTCGATGGCGGCCTACCACCAGTACGAGATCGCCAGCGGCTCGGTGCAGATCGCGATCGTGCTGGCATCGGCCACGATCATCACCGGCATCGCGGCACTGGCCTGGATCTCGGGCGGCCTGGGCGTGCTTGGCGTGGTGTTCAGCCTGATCGGCCTGTTCGCGCCCAACGCCGTGCACCTGTTCTAGACGGCCGGCACCGGCCAGGGTCGCTGCGCCGGGCGCAGCTGCTCCAGCACCCGCGACAGGCGCAGCACGCCGAGGTCGTCGAAGCGCTGGCCCACCACCTGCACGCCCAGGGGCATGCCCTCGGCCGACGCTGACCAGTTCACCGAGGCGGCGGGCTGCTCGCTGAAGTTGAAGGCCACGGTGTAGGCGATGTGCGAGAGCGCATTGGTGGGATCGTTGCCGGGGCTGGGCTGCTCGGCCGGGTACGACACCACCGGCGAGACCGGCGAGATCACGAAGTCGAAGGCCGACACTGCCCGCACCGCGGCCTCGCGCATGGCCATGAGCCGCGCGAAGCCGGTCATGACATCGCGCCCCGAGAAGCCCGCGGCGCGCCAGGTGCACCAGCGCATCACGAAGGGCAGCACGAGGGCGCGGCGCTCGGCAGACATGTCGGCGATGTCGTTGTACGAGCGGGCCTCCAGGAAGGTGCAGATGCCATCGAGCATCTCGGCGCTCAGCCAGGGCGCGATCGGGCTGACCTGCGCGCCGGCCGCGGCCAGCGCTGCGGCGGCATCGGCACTGGCCTGACGCACCTGCGGATCGAGCGGCAGCCCCACGCCCATGTCGGCCAGCCAGCCGATGCGCAGGCCGCGCACCGGCAGGCCTTCCAGGCCCGCCGCGTAGTCGGTGGGCTGCGGCGGCAGGCTCATGTGATCGCGGACATCAGGGCCCGCGAGCACCGACAGCAGCATGGCCGCATCGCGCACGCTGCGGGTCATGGGCCCGGCCACCCGGCCGAGGAACGGCGGGTCGATGGGCACCCGCCCGAGGCTGGGCTTCAGGCCGAAGATGCCGCCATGGGCGGCCGGCAGCCGGATGGACCCGCCGATGTCGGTGCCCACATGCAGGGGGCCGTAACCCGCGGCCGCAGCCGCGCCCGCCCCCGAGGACGAGCCCGAGGTGTTGCAGGCGGTGTTCCAGGGGTTGCGGGTGATGCCGTGCACCGACGAGACCCCGGCCGAGAGCATGCCGAGGTCGGGCATGGTGGTCTTGCCCAGCAGCACGCAGCCGGCCTCGCGCAGGCGCGCCGCCGGCGGGGCGTCGCGCGGCATGGGCACGGCGTCGGCGGCGGCGGTGCCGATCGGCGCCGGGTCGCCGCGGGTGTGGATGTTCTCCTTCACCGTCACCGGCACGCCGTCGAGCGGCGACAGCGGCGTGCCCGCGCGCCAGCGCGCCTCGGCGGCCCGGGCGTCGGCCAGGGCCGACTCGCGATGCACCAGGTACATGGCATTGAGCACCGGCTCGCAGGCGGCGATCCGCGCGAGAACCGCCTGGGTGACCTCCACCGGCGAGAGCGCGGCGCGGGCGTAGCCAGCCGAGAGCTCGGCGGCGGACAGATCGGCGGGATGGGTCATCGGGACTCCGGACGGTGGGGCGATCAGGGGGAGAGGAAATCGGCCGCGCAGGGCAGATCGGGCAGGCCGGGGCCGCGCAGCGGGACAGCATGACGCACCGCCTGCAGCACTGCCGCGGCGGTGACCGCGGCGGCCAGCGCGCCGAGGGCCGAGGGGTTGCCGCTCAGGCCGCTGCGACCGGTGCCCAGCGCGAACAGGGTATCGCCATCGAACAGGGTGTGCACCGGATCGATGGTGCGGGCAAGACCGTCGTGGGCCATCTGCGCGATCTTCTGCGCCTGCGCCTTGGTGAGCACCGCGTCGGTGGCCACGCAGCCGATGGTGGTGGCCATGCCGGCCTGCAGCGCCGCCGGGAACTCGCCGCGTAGCAGCGCCGGCGTGGTGCCCTCGAGGCGGCGGCCATCGGCGCTGCGCAGGCCAGCCACCAGCCGGCCGGTGGTGGGGTCGATGACATCGCCCACGGCATTCACCGCGATGATGGCGCCAACGGTGATGCCGCCCACCCGGACCGAGGCAGTGCCGATGCCGCCCTTCATGGCGCGCTGCATGCCATGCAGCTTGCCCACCGTGGCGCCGGCGCCCGCGCCCACCGAGCCCTGCGCCGGGGCCTGCGTGCTGGCGGCCTGCGCCGCGGCGTGGCCGGCAGCGGCATCGGGGCGGATGCGGTGATCGCCCACGCCGAGATCGAACAGGATGGCAGCGGGCACGATCGGCACCCGCGCGGGGCCGGCCGGGTGGCCGATGCCGCGCGCCTCCAGCCAGCGCATCACGCCGCCGGCCGCGTCCAGCCCGAAGGCGCTGCCGCCGGCGAGCAGCACGGCATGCACCTGCTCGACGAGATTGGTGGGCGCGAGCAGGTCTGTCTCGCGGGTGCCGGGAGCGGCGCCGCGCACATCGACACCGGCCACCGCCCCGCCCTCGGCGAGGATGACGGTGCAGCCGGTGGGCCGGCGCGGATCGGTGTGATGGCCGACGCGGATGCCGGCCACCTCGGTGATGGCGCCGCCCTCGGGCAGGCAGACGGACGGCGCGCGGGAGGGGGCGATCACCCCGGCCCCCCGCGGGGGCGCGGGTTGGACATGACGGACTCGGCAGGGGGCTGCGCAGGCTGCGCGGCCGCTCGCGCGCAGTATAGCGACCGGGTGGGGGGGCCCCGCGGCCCGATCACCATGGGCCGCCGCGCGCGTCGAGCGGAACAC
Source organism: Burkholderiales bacterium (assembly GCA_037146935.1). Classification (GTDB taxonomy): domain Bacteria; phylum Pseudomonadota; class Gammaproteobacteria; order Burkholderiales; family Burkholderiaceae_E; genus Quisquiliibacterium. The sequence continues at coordinate 53,754 of JBAWWD010000006.1, read as the reverse complement.
GCCGGCAGGCCATCGACGGCGCCGGAGAGCCCCCGCGGCTATCATCGGCGCGACCGTCCGGCCGAGTTCGCCGGCCATTTTCGTGCCCCTCCCTGAAAGGCATCCATGAGCCAGACCGCCTCGTCCGCCAGTCGCGCGGGTTCCCTCTTCGACCTCAGCGGCAAGGTGGCGGTGATCACCGGCGCCAGCCGCGGCATCGGCCGCGCCATCGCCGAGCGCATGGCCGAGCACGGCGCGCGGGTGGTGGTGTCCAGCCGCAAGCTCGATGCCTGCGAGACGGTGGTCGCGGGCATCCGGGAGCGCGGCGGGCAGGCCATGGCCATGGCCTGCCACATCGGCCGCAAGGAAGACCTCGCGGCCATGGTCGAGACCACCACCCGGACCTGGGGCGGCATCGACATCCTGGTGTGCAATGCCGCGGTGAACCCGTACTACGGCCCGTCCACCGAGATGAGCGACGAGGCCTACGACCGGGTGATGAACAGCAACGTGCGCAGCAACTTCTGGCTGTGCAACATGGTCGCCCCGCAGATGGCCGCGCGCGGCGACGGCGCGATCATCATCATCTCCTCGATCGGCGGCTACCAGGGCTCCGACCGCCTGGGCGTGTACGCGCTCTCCAAGGCCGCCGACATGCAGCTCGCCCGCAACCTGGCCGTGGAATGGGGCGGTGGCAACGTGCGCGCCAACTGCATCGCGCCGGGCCTGATCAAGACCGACTTCGCCCGCCAGCTCTGGGAGACGCCCTGGCTGCTGGAGCGCACCGTGAAGCACACGCCGCTCAAGCGGATCGGCGAGCCCGACGAGATCGCCGGCGCGGCGGTGATGCTGGCCGGCCCCGCGGGCCGCTTCATGACCGGCCAGACCATCGTGATCGATGGCGGCCGCCTCGCCGGCTTTTCGCGCGCCGAGGAATGACCCCCCCGGGGTCGGCAGCCCGCCGGCCCCACACCACCGGAGACACCCGATGAGCAATGACCAGAAATCCGACACCTGGAAGGCCGGCTACGCTGCCCGCGCGAAGGTGCTGGGCGAAGCCTATGTCGAGAAGGCCTACCGCGAGGCCGACGACTTCAGCCGCGACCTGCAGGACTACCTCACCGAGCATGCCTGGGGCGCCTCCTGGGTGCGCCCGGGCCTGGACTTCCGCACCCGCAGCATGCTCAACCTCGCGATGATCACCGCGCTCAACCGCCCGCACGAGCTCGAGATCCACCTGCGCGGCGCGATCCGCAACGGCGTGACCCGCGACGAGATCAAGGAGGTGCTGCTGCAGACCGCCGTCTACTGCGGCGCGCCGGCCGCGCTCGACAGCTTCCGGATCGCCCGCAAGGTGTTCGCCGAGCTCGACGGCAAGTGACGCGGCGCGCGCCATGAGTCAAGCCACGCACACCGCCCTGGTCTGCCAGCGGCTGAGCAACGACCTCTCCGGGCTGGCCTTCGAGCAGCGCGAACGCCAGCCGCTGGGGCCCGGCGAGGTGCGGCTGCAGGTGCTCGCTGCCGCCATCGGCTTTCCCGACCTGCTCATGACCCGCGGCGGCTACCAGCACAAGCCGGCGCTGCCCTTCGTGCCGGGCATGGAGTGCTGCGCCCGCGTGCTCGAGACCGGCCCCGGCGTCGATGCCTGGATCCAGCCGGGCTTGCGGGTGATCGGCTCGGCCAAGGAGGGCGCGCTGTCGCAGGAGCGGGTCCTGCCGGCGCGCGCGCTGCGCCCGGTGCCCGAGGGCCTGGACGACGCCCATGCCGCGGCGATGAGTTCGCAGGGCATCACCGCCTATGTGTCGCTGGTGTGCCGCGGCCAGCTCGCCCGCGGCGAGACCCTGCTCGTGCACGGCGCGGGCGGCGGCGTGGGCGTGGCGGCGGTGCGGCTGGGTGTGCACCTGGGCGCGCGGGTGATCGCCACCGCCTCCAGCGCGGCCAAGATCGCGGTGGCCCGTGCCCATGGCGCGCACGAGACCATCGACCTCTCCCAGGTGGGCATCGCCGGACTGCGCGACCGGGTGCGCGAGCTCACCGCTGACCGGGGTGTCGACGTGGTCTACGACCCTGTGGGCGGCGATCTGTTCGACGCCTCGGTGCGCTGCCTGGCCTGGGGCGGACGCCTGCTGGTGGTGGGCTTTGCCGACGGCCGGATACCCACCATCGCGGCCAACCAGATCCTCATCCGCGGCATCTCGGTGCTGGGCGTGCGGGCCGGCGAATACGGCCGGCGCTTCCCGGCCCTGGGGGCCGACAACCAGGTTCAGGTCGACCGGCTGGCCGCGCAGGGCGTGCTGGTGCCGCATGTGGGCCACCAGATCGACCTGGCCGATGCGCTGGCAGGCTTCGAGCTGCTGGCCCGCCGCGAGGCGATCGGCCGGGTGGTCATCCGGATGACGCCCTGAGCCTGGCCAGGGCCCTGGCGGCCTGATCGAGGGTCAGCCGAAGCGCCGTCGCGAGCGTCGCCCGGTGGGCGGCGCTGGGCGGCACACCGGTGCGCAGTTCGGCATCGAGGGCAGCGGCCACATCGGCCAGCCGGACCATGCCGAGCGTGCGCACGCTGCCCTTCAGGGTATGGGCCAGCCGGCGCAGGTCGGGGCCGGCATCGGCCTGCGCCGCCGTGTCGGCCTCGGCCAGACGCTCGGGCACCGGTCCGTAGACATCGAGAAAGATGCCCAGCGTCTGGGCGAGCAGCGCTTCGCGGCCCAGGCAGCCGCGCAAGCCCTCGGCAAGATCGAGCACGGGCGGGAGCGTCACCGCGAGCGCAGACGTCTCTGATCCCGCCGCCACGGGGGCCGGCGGCGCCAGGGCCGCCCCGGCCGCGGCCGGCCCCGGCGCCGGCGCCTCGGCGGCAGACGACGCGCCGATCCAGCGCAGCAGCACCTCCACCAGGCGCGAAGGCTCGAGCGGCTTGGTGAGGTAATCGTTCATGCCCGCGCGCAGGGCGCGATCACGATCGCTCTCGAGCGCGTCGGCGGTGGTGGCGATGATCGGCAGGTCACGCCCCTGGGCGCCGAGCGCGCGGATGGCAGCGGTGGCGCCGTAGCCGTCCATCTCCGGCATGTGGATGTCCATGAGGACGACATCAGGCCGGCGCTCGCGCACGGCAGCGATCGCCTCCAGGCCGTTGCCGGCGATGCGGATGTGCGCCCCGGCATCGGCCAGGATGGCCAGCACCAGCGCGCGGTTGAGGTCGTTGTCCTCGACCAGCAGGATGTCCTTGCCGGCGAACATGCCGGCGCGCAAGGGGCGCGGCGCGGCGGCGGCCTCGACCGGCGCAGGCCCTCGCGCCGAGGAGTCCAGCCCCAGGCTGCGCTGCCACGCGATCGGCAGCACCGGCTCGAGCAGCACGGTGTCGGCGGTGGGCAGCGCCGAGAGGCGGCGCGCGATCAGGGCCACCGTCGGCCGGCTGGGATGGGCACGCAGGCCGGCGAGCCAGGCGCCGGCATCGGCCGGCAGCAGTCGCGCGTCCACGCACAGCAGCGGCGCCGCCCCGGGCGCCTGCAGCCGCAGCCAGCCGGCCAGCGCCTCCAGGTCGGTGAGCGAACTCGCCCGGGCGCACAGCCGCGCAACCTGGGCGCTCAGGCTGCGGGCCACCACCGGGTCGTGATGCAGCACCAGCACGTCGCGCCCGGCGCGGCGCGTGCCCCAGACCGGGCCCGCGCCGGACACCGGCTGCAGCGGCAGGTCGAGCCAGAACACCGAACCGCCCTCGGCGCGCGAGCGCACGCCCAGTTCGCCGCCCATGAGTTCGGCCAGGCGCCGGCAGATGCTCAGGCCCAGGCCGGTGCCGCCGAAGCGCCGGCTGGTGCTGATGTCGCCCTGGATGAAGGGCTCGAAGACCTCGCGCTGCTGCGCCGGGGTCAGGCCGATGCCCGAATCGGTCACCTCGAAACGCAGGCGAGCGCCGGTCGCGCTCACGCTGATCGCGACGAAGCCGCGCTCGGTGAACTTGACGGCATTGCCGGCCAGGTTGAACAGGATCTGCGCGATCCGCGAGGGATCGCCGATGCAGCGAGCCGGCACCTCAGGGCCGAACTCGACCAGCAACGCGACCCGTTTCTCGCCCGCGCCGAATCCGGCCACGTCGAGCACGGGCGAGAGCATCTCCTCGAGCCCGTACTCGATGCGCTCGGGCTCGAGCCGTCCGGCCTCGATGCGAGAGAAGTCGAGCACGTCGTTGAGCACCGTGAGCAGGCTGCGCGCGGCCGAGTGCGCCTGCGCGGCGTAGGAACTCGACTGCGCCAGCGAGCCGGCCTGATGGGCCAGGCCGGTCATGCCGATGATCGCGTTCATCGGCGTGCGGATCTCGTGGCTCATGTTCGCGAGGAAGGCGCTCTTGGCCCGGCTGGCCGCCTCGGCCGCGCGTCGCGCCTCCTCGATGGCCTCGGTGGCAGTGTGCTCGGCGGTGACATCGATGTCGATGCCAATGGAACGCCGCGCGCCGTCGGGCGTGACCTCGCGCCGGCCGATGCAGCGCAGCCAGCGCAGGCCGCGCACCGGATGCAGGATGCGGTACTCGAACACGAAGTCGCGGGCGCTGCTGTCGAGCACGCTGTCGGCGATCAGGGTGGCGATGCGGGTGCGGTCCTCGGGGTGCACGAGGCCGATGCGGCTGCCGGCGAGATTGGGATCGGTGCCGTAGAGATCGGCGCCGCGCTCGTCCCAGACCACCCGGGCGCGGTCCCGGAAGTACTCCCACACCGACGCATTGGCCGCGGCCAGCGCCAGCCCCAGCCGTTCGCCGGCTTCGCGGATGCGCTCGCGCGCCTCGATGTCGTCGGTGATCTCCCAGTTCACGCCGGCCACCCGCACCGCGCGCCCGCTGTCGTTGCGCTCGAGGCGGCCGGCGGTGCGCACCCAGCGCAGGCGCGGCCCGGCGGTCACCCGGAAGACGATGCCGAGATCCTGGCCATGCGCGATGGTGTCGAGAAAGGCCTGCTCCACCCGCCCGCGGTCTTCGGGGTGCATGCGATCCAGATAGGCCGCCACCGGGGCCGGCTCCCCCGAGGTCATGCCGAAGAGGCTCGCGCCCAGGTCGGTCTGGACCACGGTCTGGTTGCGCAGGTCGAGCTCCCACAGGCCCAGGCGCCCCGCGTCGGCGGCCAGCTGGAAGCGCGTGGACACCCGTTCGAGCGCCCGGCGCGCGCGTCGGGCGCTGGTGACCTCGAGGCACAGGCCTTCGATGCGGGTGAGGCGGCCGCCAGCGTCACGCGCGAGATGCCCCACGATGCGCAGGTGGCGCAGCGCCTCGCCCTCGCCGGGCACCGCCACCGGCACCTCCAGGTCGAGCACCGCGCCATCGGCAGCGGCCTGCGCGGCCAGATGCAGCGCCGCCTCGCGCTGCGGCAGGGGCACCGCGCGAAACAGCGCGGTGATGTCGGCCGCGAGTTCCTCGCGCGGCAGGCCCAGGCGCGTGGCGCGCTCGCCCCGCGTGAGCCGGCCCGCGACCAGGTCGAGTGCGAAGAGAAAGCCCTCGGCGGCCGCCAGCGCGCGCTCGGCGGAGTCCGGCCCGGGCTGCAATGCCACGGGCGGCCGCCGGGACAGCCAGGAGCGCAGCAGGCGCGTCAGCGGCATCATCGGTCCAGTCTAGCAAAGGCCACCGGCGCGACCGGGCTACCATGACGCCCAAGCGCTCACCGGAGACCGTCCATGACCACCGATCGCGGCCCGCAGCCATCCCCGGGCGCCGAGCCCGGCCCCCTCGCCTATCTCAGCGGCTTCGGCAACCAGTTCGCCACCGAGGCCCTGCCCGGCGCGCTGCCGGTGGGGCGCAATTCGCCGCAGCACTGCCCCTACGGCCTGTACGCCGAGCAGATCTCCGGCTCGGCCTTCACCGCGCCGCGCGCCCACAACCGGCGCACCTGGACCTACCGGCTGCGGCCCTCGGCCGGCGCGCTGCGCCAGCAAGCGCTGCCGGCCCCCCGGCTCGTCTCGCACTTCACCGACACCGAGGCGCCGCCCGAACCGCTGCGCTGGAGCCCGCCGCCCCTGCCCGCCCCCGACGAGGCCACCGACTTCATCGAGGGCCTGTTCACCATGGCCGGCACCGGCAGCCCGGTGCAGCAGGCGGGCTGCGCCATCCACGCCTACCGCGCCAACCGTTCGATGCCGGCGCGCTTCTTCACCAACCTCGACGCCGAGATGCTGATCGTTCCGCAACTCGGCCGCCTGAGGCTGGTCACCGAGCTTGGCGTGCTCGAGCTCGAGCCCCAGGAGATCGCGCTGATCCCGCGCGGCCTGCGCCTGCGCATCGACCTGCCCGACGGGCCGCAGCCCGGCGCCCGCGGCTATGTCTGCGAGAACTTCGGCGCGCCCTTCCAGTTGCCCGACCTCGGCCCGATCGGCGCCAACGGCCTGGCCGCGGCGCGCGACTTCCTGGTGCCGGTGGCCGCCTGGGAGGATCGCGAAGGCCAGCTTGAGCTGGTGACCAAGTCGCTCGGCCGGCTGTGGTCGGCGGCCATCACGCACTCGCCGCTCGATGTGGTGGCCTGGCACGGCAACCACGCGCCCAGCAAGTACGACCTGCGCCGGTTCAACACCCTCGGCTCGATCAGCTTCGACCACCCCGACCCGTCGATCTTCCTGGTGCTGCAGTCACCGTCGGACACCCCCGGCGTGGACGCGATCGACTTCGTGATCTTCCCGCCCCGGCTGCTGGTCATGGAGGACACCTTCCGACCGCCCTGGTTCCATCGGAACATCGCCAGCGAGTTCATGGGCCTCATCCATGGCGCCTACGATGCCAAGGCCGAGGGCTTCCTGCCCGGCGGGGCCTCGCTGCACAACTGCATGGTGCCCCACGGCCCCGACGCCGAGACCGTGCGCAAGGCGCTGCAGGCCGACACCCGCCAGACGCAACGCATCACCGACACCATGGCCTTCATGATCGAGACCCGCCTGCCGCTGCTCACCACCGGCCAGGCGCTGCACGCCCCCTGGCGACAGGCCGACTACGCGCTGTGCTGGGCCGGTCTCGAGCGGCAGATGCCCGGCTGACTGTTTCTGCCATCAAAACCGCTCACCGGGCCGGCACCGATCGGACCGGCTCCCGGTTTCAGCAGGCAGCACCACAGGCCGATTCCGCTACCATCGATCGCACCCGCATCGACCGGACCTGCGGCCCCGAGGCCGCGGCGCGCGCCCCATGAACTTCGATTTCTCAGACGACCTGAAGCTGCTGCGCGAGCAGGCACGCCGCTTCCTCACCGACCGCTGCCCGCCGGCCGCGGTGCGCCGCATCCTCGACGGCGCCGACACCCACGACCGCAGCCTGTGGCAAGGCATGGCCGAGATGGGCTGGCTCGGTGCCGCGCTGCCCGAGGAATACGGCGGCGCGGGGCTCGGCGCCGAGGCGCTGTGCGTGCTGGCCGAGGAGGTCGGCCGGGTGCTGGCGCCGGTGCCGTTCTCGTCCTCGGTGTGCCTGGCCGCCGACGCACTGCTGCGCCACGGCAGCGAGGCGCAACGGCGCGCCTGGCTGCCCGGCATGGCCGAGGGCAAGCGCATCGGCTGCTTCGCGCTCGCCGAGGGCGCCGGCAACCCCCGGCCCGGCGCCATCACGGCGCGGGTGCAGGGCGGCCGGCTGAGCGGCGAGAAGTGGCCTGTCGTTGACGGCGAGGCCGCTGACATCGCCGTGGTGGCCGCGCTCGACGAACACGGCGTGCCCGGGCTGCATCTGGTGGAGCTTGCCGGGCCCGGCGTGACCCGCAGCACGCTGCGCGGGCTCGACCCCTCGCGCAACCAGGCCCGCCTGCACTTCGACGCGGCGCCGGCCGAGCCACTGGGCGGCGGCACTGGCGGCTGGGCGGGCATCGAGCGCCTGCTCGATCGCGCGGCGGTGCTGCTGGCCTTCGAGCAGGTGGGCGGCGCCAGCGCCTGCCTGGAGGCCGCCACCGCCTATGCGAAAGACCGCCACGCCTTCGGCCGGCCGATCGGTTCCTTCCAGGCCATCAAGCACAAGCTGGCCGACGTCTACATCGCCAACGAACTCGCCCGCTCCAATGCCTACTACGGCGCCTGGGCGCTCGCGCAGGACGCGCCAGAGCTGCCGCTGGCCGCGGCCACCGCGCGGGTAGCCGCCACCGACGCCTTCCACCTCGCCGCCAAGGAGAACATCCAGACCCATGGCGGCATGGGCTTCACCTGGGACATGGACTGCCACCTGTTCTATCGCCGCTCACGCCTGCTCGCCGCGCAGCTGGGCAGCAACCCCCACTGGAAGAACCGCCTGGTCACGCTCTGGAGCGGCCAGGCCGCCGCCTGAGCCGAGGACACCCCATGGACTTCAACGACACCCCTGAAGAAGCCGCCTTCCGCGCCGAGGCGCGCGCCTTCCTGCAGGCCAATGCCACGCCGCGCCGCGATGACGAGCCGGCGCAGCGCACCCGCTATGCCGAGGGCCCCGAGGCGCTCGCGCGCGGCAAGGCCTGGCAGGCCCGCAAGGCCGACGCCGGCTTCGCCGGCATCACCTGGGACCCGAAGTTCGGCGGCCGCGGCGGCACGCCCATCCAGCAGGTGATCTACAGCCAGGAGGAGGCCCGCTTCGCGGTGCCGCGCGGCTATTTCGAGATCGGCCTGGGCATGTGCATCCCCACCCTCATCGCCTATGGCAGCCCGGCGCATCTCGAGCGCCATGTGCGCCCGGCGCTGCGCGGCGAGGAGATCTGGTGCCAGCTCTTCTCCGAGCCCGCCGGCGGCTCCGACGTGGCCGGCCTGCGCACCCGCGCCGAGCGCGACGGTGACGACTGGGTGATCAACGGCCAGAAGATCTGGACCTCGGGCGCGCACTACGCCGACTGGGGCCTGCTGCTGGTGCGCACCGACCCGAACGCCGCCAAGCACGACGGCCTGACCATGTTCTTCCTCGACATGAAGTCACCCGGCGTGGAGGTGCGGCGCATCCGCCAGATCTCCGGCACCTCCAACTTCAACGAGGTCTTCTTCACCAATGTCCGCGTATCCGACACCCAGCGCCTGGGCGCGGTGGGCGCCGGCTGGAAGGTCTCGATCACCACGCTCATGAACGAGCGCCTGGCGGTGGGCGAAGCGCCAGGGCCCGACAGCGCCGACATCCTCGCGCTTGCGCGCGGCCTCGAGATCGACGGCGAGCCAGCGCTGGCCAACGCGGCGGTGCGCGAGCGCCTGGCTGACTGGTACGTGCGCACCCAGGGCCTGAAGTACACCCGGTTCCGCAGCATCACCGCGCTCTCGCGCGGACAGACCCCGGGCCCCGAGGCCTCGATCGCCAAGGTGGTGAGCGCCGGCAAGCTGCAGGAGATCGCCACCTTCGGCACCGACCTGCTCGGCATGTCGGGCGCGGTGATGGATGCCGAACTCACGCCGATGCAGGCCTGGTTCCAGGAGGCCTTCCTGTACGCGCCCGGCATGCGCATCGCCGGCGGCACCGACGAGATCCTGCGCAACATCATCGCCGAGCGGGTGCTCGGCCTGCCGGGCGATGTCCGCGTCGACAAGGGCGTGCCCTTCAACCAGTTGCCGCGCGACGGACAGAGCGCGCCCCGGAGGTCGGCATGAAGACCTGGCAGATCGGTGACGTGAAGATCACCAAGGTGGTCGAGTCCGACGGCGTGCCCACCTCGGGCATGTTCCTGTTCCCGGCGGCCGACCCCGAGTTCGTGCGCCGCCACGCCTGGCTGCGGCCGCACTTCGCCACCGAGGACGGCAAGCTCTTCGCCTCGGTGCACGCCTTCATCATCGAGTCGCAGGGCCGGCGCATCATCGTCGACACCTGCGTGGGCAACGACAAGCCGCGCCGGGTGCGCGGCTGGAACCGCCTGCAGACCCCCTTCCTGCAACGCCTGATCGATGCCGGCCTGCCGGCCGAGTCGATCGACACCGTGCTGTGCACGCACCTGCATGTCGACCATGTCGGCTGGAACACCCGTCTGGTCGATGGCCGCTGGGTGCCCACCTTCCCGAACGCGCGCTATCTGTTCGGCCGCGTCGAGTGGGGCCACTGGTCAGCCGAGGCCCGCGGGCCCGACGATGACGACATCCTGGGCGATTCGGTGCGCCCGATCGTCGACGCCGGCCTCGCCGACCTGGTCGAGATGGACCACCGCCTCACCGACGAGGTCTGGCTCGAACCCACGCCCGGCCACACGCCTGGCCATGTCAGCGTGCGCATCGAGTCGCAGGGCGCCCACGCGGTGATCACCGGCGATCTCATGCACCACCCCATCCAGTGCAGCGAGCCCGACATCCGCAACAACTTCGACTCCGATCCCGAGGCCGCACGGCTCACCCGGCGCGCCTTCCTCGGTCGTCATGCCGACCGGCCGGTGCTGGTGCTGGGCACGCACTTCGCCTCGCCCACCGGGGGCTGGATCCGGCGCAGCGGCGAGCACTGGCGCTTCGAGGTGAGCGGACCGCCCGAGGCAGAGAGCTGAGTCCCGGCGGCCGGCCGCCCGGCCATCGTCGGGCGGGCAGTCGTTCAGCGGGCAGTCGTTCAGCTGGTCGAATGCACGTTCAGCCGGCGAGATCGTTGCGATAGGCCGGCAGCGCGGCGCCGCAGTCGCGGCAGAACTTCGCGGTGGCGGCATGGCCCTCGCTCAGGCACTCGTGGCAGGTGCGGGTGGTGGGCTCGCGCAGCGTTCGCAGCGCGGTGAACTCCGCGCTCACGATGCCGGTGGGCACCGCCAGCGTGCCCCAGCCCAGCAGCATCATCACCGAGGCGATCAGCCGGCCCAGGTCGGTCCTGGGCGTGATGTCGCCGAAGCCCACCGTGGTCAGCGTGGTGATCGCCCAGTAGACGCCCACCGGGATGCTGGTGAAGCCGTGGGCCGGGCCCTCCACCACGTACATCAGCGTGCCCATCACCAGCGTGACCATCAGCACGAAGGACAGGAACACCAGGATCTTGCGGCGCGAGGCGGCCAGCGCCCGCCCGAGCGCGCCGTATTCGGCCACGTAGGCGCCAAGCTTCATGATGCGGAAGACCCGCAGCAGACGCAGCACCCGGACATCGATCAGCGCGCTGAGCTCGGGCATCAGGATGGCCAGCCAGGTGGGCAGCAGGGCGATCAGGTCGATCAGCCCGAACACGCTGAGCGCGTAGCGCATGGGCCGGCGCACGCAGGCCAGGCGGGCCAGGTACTCCAGCGTGAACAGCCCGGTGAAGACCCACTCGGCGACATTCAGCGCCGGCCCGAAGCGCGCCCGGATCGGCGCCACGCTGTCGAGCACGACCACGCCGATGCTGATCAGGATCAGCCAGATCAGCGCGATGTCGAACAGCCGCCCGGCGCGGGTGTCGGCCTCGAAGATGATGGTGTAGACGGTGAGGCGCCAGCCCTGCTCGGGGGCATCTTCTCCGGACGCTGAACCGGCAGGCTTGCCACGGCGGGCATCGGAGGGGAACATCGCAGGCGGCTCGCGGGAGACGGAAATGGCGCTGGAGTATCGGTGGGCAGGCAGAGCGGGTCAATCGCCGCGGCGGGCAAGGCCCGCGCGCGCCCGCGCGAGGCCCTGATGTCGCGACTGGCCATCGTGCTGGTGGTGCTGCTCGCCCAGCTCGTGCTGGCCACGCTGGTGCTCGCGGTCATGGTGCTCGACGAGCATCCCCATCCCACTGCGGCACCCGCGCTCACGGTGGCCGATCTCGAGCGGCTGAGACGCCAGGTGGGCATGCCCGACCTGCGAAAGGGCACGGCCGCCGCCATTCCCCTGAAGCTGAGCGCGCGCGACCTCGACCTGCTGCTGCAGCAGGGTCTGCAGCGCGCCCTGCCCGATCATGGCATCGGCGCACGAGTGCACCTCGAGCACGGCGCCGCCTGGGTGCGGGTGTCGCTGCGGGTGCCCGCCGGCCCGCTGGGCAAGGCCACCACGGTGGGCCTGCGGCTCGAGTCCCGCGAAGGCCAGCTGCATGCGGTTGCCGGCAGCATCGGCCGGGTGCCGATCAACCACTGGACGCTCGAGCATCTCTGGTCACTGGGGCAGCGCTTCGTCGTGCCGCCGGCGATGCTGGCGGCGCTGCGCTCGGGCCTGGCCGCCACCAGCGCCTGGGAGATCGGCCGCGACCTGGTCAGCCTGCGCGTGCAGCCGCAGGCCGATCTGCTGGGCGGGCTGCAGGCGGGCCAGCGCGGCATGCTCGCCGCGGAAGACCGCGCCCGCGTCGATCACTATCTGGCGCATGTCAGCCGCAGTGCCGGCGCCGGCACGGGCGTGGGCCTGGCCACGCTGCTGCGGGCCGTGGTGGCCGAGGCGGCGGCGCGCGGCGGCGATGCCCGCGCCGAGAACCGGGCGGCCATGCTCGCGCTGGCCATCCATGCCTCCGAGAAGCCCGACCTCGCCGCCCGGCTGCTGGGCACCGCGGTGCCGCCCGGACGCCCGGTGGTGCCGGTGGCCCGCGGCCGTCAGGATCTGGCGCAGCACTGGCTGATCTCGGCCGCCCTCACCCTCGAGGCCGGCTCGGGCGCGGCCAACGCGATCGGGGTGTTCAAGGAAATGCTGGATTCTCGTGGCGGTTCGGGTTTCTCGTTCGCAGACCTGTCCGCAGACCGCAGCGGGGTGCGCTTCGCGCAGGCCGCCATCGCCGACCCGCGCCGCTGGCAGGCGCGGGTGGCCCGCATCGCCAGCGAGGCCGACATCCTGCCGCCGATCGACGCGCTGCCCGAGAAGCTGCAGGAGCCGGCCTTCCTGCGCCGCTTCCAGGCGCGCGACAACCAGGCCTGGGCCGAGATGACCGCCGAGATCGAGCGGCGCATCGACCTGTGCCGATTCTTCGCCGCGCCGGGCTGAGCGCCCGCGCATCCGGGCATACACTGCGGCCTCACCCGCCCCAGGAGAGCTCCATGCCCGAATTCTGCAAGGTCGAACGCGAAGGCCATCTCACCATCGTCACCCTGAACCGGCCCGAGGTCATGAATGCGCTGCACTACCCGGCGCACCTCGAGCTCGAGCAGGTCTGGAACGATTTCGACGCCGACCCCGACCAGTGGGTGGCCATCGTCACCGGCGCCGGCGATCGCGCCTTCAGCGCCGGCAATGACCTCAAGTTCCAGGCCGCCGGCGGCAAGCGCGGCTTCGTGGCCTCGGGCTTTGCCGGGCTCACCTCGCGCTTCAATCTGTTCAAGCCGGTGATCGCCGCGGTCAATGGCGTGGCCATGGGCGGCGGCTTCGAGATCGCGCTGGCCTGCGACATCATCATCGCCGCCGAGAACGCGAAGTTCGCGCTGCCCGAGCCGCGCGTGGGCCTGGCCGCGCTCGCGGGCGGCGTGCACCGGCTGCCGCGCACCATCGGCCTGAAACGGGCCATGGGCATGATGCTCACCGGCCGCCACGTCCCGGCTCGCGAGGGCTACGAGCTCGGCTTCGTCACCGCGCTGGCGCCCGAGGGCGGCGCGCTCGCCGAGGCCCGCAAGTGGGCGGCCCAGATCCTCGAGTGCTCGCCCATGTCGCTGCGCGCCACCAAGCAGTCGGCCATGCAGGGCCTGGCCATTGCCGATCTGGCCACCGCGTACAAGGTCGACTACGACGCGGTGATCCGCATGCGCAACAGCCAGGACTTCATCGAGGGGCCCAAGGCCTTCTCCGAGAAGCGCAAGCCCAACTGGAAGGCCGAGTAAGCTCGGCCGGTCGCGGCGCGTTCAGTCCGCGCGCCGCGCCATCAGCTCGCCGAGCCTGATCGGACCGACGGGCGCCCAGGCCGGGTTGAAGCGCCAGGGGCCGGGCGGCAGCAGCATCACCACTGTAGAGCCCAGCAGGAAGCGGCCCATCTCGGCGCCGCGGGCCAGCACCGGCGCCGTGGCCGGGTCGTAGTCCCAGGACCGCACCCCGCCCGGCCGCGGCGGGTTGACCACCCCATGCCAGACCGTGGCCATGCTGCCCACGATGGTGGCGCCCACCAGCACCATCACGAAGGGCCCGTGCTCGCCCTCGAACAGGCACACCACCCGCTCGTTGCGCGCGAACAGGCCGGGCACCGCCTGCGCCGTGGCCGGATTCACCGAGAAGAGCTCGCCCGGCACATGCACCATGCGGCGCAGCCGGCCCTCGCAGGGCATGTGGATGCGGTGGTAGTCGCGCGGGCTCAGGTAGAGCGTGGCGAAGTGGCCATCATGAAAGCGCGCCGCCAGCGCGGCATCGCCGCCGAGCAGCGCGGTGGCGTCGTACTGATGACCCTTGGCCTGGAAGATGCGGCCCGCCTCGATCGGCCCGAACTGGCTGATCGCGCCGTCCACCGGGCACAGCAGGCCTTCGGGCGCAAGGGGACGCGCGCCCTCGCGCAGGGCGCGGGTGAAGAAGGCGTTGAAGCTCGGGTAGGCGCGCGGGTCAGGCGCGGCCGCCTCGCTCATGTCGACCCGGTAACGGGCGATGAAGCGGCCGATGGCCCAGGTGGTGGCCGCGCCCCACTGGCGCGAGGCCAGCCAGCCCGCCGCGCGGGTGAGCGTCAGGCGCGGCAGCAGGAACTGCAGACGAACCGACAGGCTCATGCGGCGCCGCGCGGCCTGCTCATGGCCGCGCGTCCCGCGCGCTCATGCCGCGCCGCGCGGACACGGCTCAGGCCGCCCGCGCCTTGAGCTCGAGCCGACGGGCATGCAGCACCGGCTCGGTGTAGCCGGAGGGCTGTTCCACACCCTTGAAGACCAGGTCGCAGGCGGCCAGGAAGGCCGGGCCATCGAAGCCCGGCGCCATCGGCTGGTAGGCCGGATCCGCGGCGTTCTGGCGATCGACCACCGACGCCATGCGCTTCATCACCGCCATCACCTCGTCGGCGCCGACCACGCCATGGCGCAGCCAGTTGGCCATGTGCTGCGAGGAGATGCGGCAGGTGGCGCGGTCTTCCATCAGGCCCACGTTGTTGATGTCGGGCACCTTGGAGCAGCCCACGCCCTGGTCGACCCAGCGCACCACATAGCCGAGGATGCCCTGGGCGTTGTTCTCGAGCTCGGCGGTCTTGTCCTGCGCGCTCCAGGCCGGGCTCGCGGCGACCGGGATGCGCAGGATGTCGTCCAGCGAGGCGCGCCGCCCGCCACGGGCGATCTCGGCCTGGCGCGCCAGCACATCCACCTGGTGATAGTGGGTGGCGTGCAGGGTGGCTGCGGTGGGGCTGGGCACCCAGGCGCAATTGGCGCCGGCCTTGGGGTGGCCGATCTTCTGCTCGAGCATGGCGGCCATGAGGTCGGGCATGGCCCACATGCCCTTGCCGATCTGGGCGCGACCGGCCAGCCCGCAGGCGAGGCCGACATCGACGTTCCAGAGCTCGTAGGCGGCGATCCAGGCCTGCGCCTTCATGTCGGCCTTGCGCACCATCGGGCCGGCGAGCATGGAGGTGTGGATCTCGTCGCCGGTGCGATCGAGGAAGCCGGTGTTGATGAAGGCCACCCGCCGGCTGGCCGCGCGGATGCAGGCCTTCAGGTTGACGGTGGTGCGGCGCTCCTCGTCCATGATGCCGATCTTCACGGTGTCGGCCGGCAGCCCCAGGGCCTTCTCCACCAGCGTGAAGGTCTCGTCGGCAAAGGCCACCTCGTCGGGGCCGTGCATCTTGGGCTTGACCACGTAGACCGAGCCACGCGTGGAGTTGCGCAGGCCCGACTGCTTGCTCAGGTCGTGCATGGCGATCAGCACGGTGCACATCGCATCGAGCAGGCCCTCGGGGGCCTCGCGGCCGTCGCGATCGAGCACCGCGGGGTTGGTCATCAGGTGACCGACATTGCGCACCAGCATCAGCGAGCGGCCCTTGAGGGTGAGCGGGCGACCGTCGGCGCCGGTGTACTCGCGATCCGGGTTCAGCTTGCGATCGAAGCGCGAGGCGCCCTTGCTCACGCTCTCGACCAGGTCGCCCTTCATGAGGCCCAGCCAGTTGCGGTAGGCCAGGGCCTTGTCATCGGCATCGACCGCGGCCACCGAGTCCTCGCAGTCCATGATGGTGGTGACTGCGGCCTCGAGCAGCACGTCGGCCACGCCGGCGGCATCGGTGGCGCCGATGGAATGGCGGCGATCGATCAGCACCTCGGCATGCAGGGCGTGGTGGCGCAGCAGCACCGCCGACGGGGCCGCGGCATCGCCGCGGAAGCCGGCGAACAGCGCCGGATCGACCAGCCCGACGCTGCCGGTGGCGGTGACCGCCTGCAGCGCGCCGCCCGCCACCCGGTAGGCGGTGACGTCGGCATGGCGGGCACCAGCCAGCGGCGCGACCGAATCGAGGAAGCCCTTGGCCCAGGCGATCACCCGGGCGCCGCGAACCTCGTCATAGCCGCCCGGGCCGGGCAGATCGCCCATGGCGTCGGTGCCGTAGAGCGCGTCGTAGAGGCTGCCCCAGCGGGCATTGGCGGCATTGAGCGCGTAGCGCGCGTTCATCACCGGCACCACGAGCTGCGGTCCGGGGATGGTGGCGATCTCGGGATCGACATTGGCGGTCTCGGCCTGGAAATCGGGGCCTTCGGGCACCAGGTAGCCGATGCGCTCGAGGAAGGCGCGGTAGGCCGCCGGGTCGTGCGGCTGCCCGGCCCGTTCGGCATGCCAGGCGTCGATCGCGGTCTGGAGTTCGTCGCGGCGGGCCAGCAGCGCGCGGTTCTTCGGACCCAGGGTGTGGATGAGTTCGGACAGGCCGCGCCAGAACTGGTCGGCGCTCACGCCGGTGCCCGGCAGGGCCTCGTCCTCGATCATCCTGCACAGCGAATCGGCCACTTTGAGGCCGTGCTTGTCGATCCGGGTGGTCATCTTGGGTGTCCTTGGGGGTGACGGCAGCCGCGCGGCGCGGCGAACGCGCATCGGGCGGCCCTGCGGCCCACCCGGCGGAGGCGCAGCATAGTGCCAGAGGGCTGTCGATGGAAGCCGGGGGTTGTTCAAGCAGCTGTGACTTTTCCGGGCAGGCCGCGCGGCGCCCCGTTCCGCTGGGGCGCCGTCGACCGCGGGAGCGACCGCCGGCAAGGGCACAATCCCGCGCGACCCATCACGACACGGAGCCGATCATGACCCTGCGGATTCACGGCATCGCCAGCTCGCGCGCCGCCCGCGCCCTCTGGATGCTCGAGGAACTCGGCGTGCCCTACGAGCATGTGCCGCAGACCTACCAGGGCGGCGCCACCCGCACCCCGGAGTTCCTGCGCCTGAACCCCAACGGCCACATCCCGGTGCTCGAGGATGGCGCGATCGTGGTGTGGGAGTCGATGGCCATCAACCTGTACCTGGCCCGCCGTTTCGGCGGCAGCCTGGCGCCGGCCGACCTCGCCGAGGAAGCCCAGGTGCTGCGATGGAGCTTCTGGGTGATGACCGAATGCGAGAAGGACGCGCTGACCATTCTCTTCCATCGGCTGATCATGCCGGCCGAGCGGCGCAACCCCGCGCTCGCCGAGCAGGCCGAGCGCTCGCTGGTCGGTCCGTTGCGGGTGCTCGATGCGCACCTCGCGCAGCAGCCCTGGGTGGCGGGGTCGCGCTTCACCGTGGCCGACATCAACCTCGCCTCGGTGCTGGCCTGGGCCAAGGCCGCGCCCGCGCTGATCGCGGCGCATCCGCGGGTCGCCGGCTGGCTGGCGGCGTGCCTGGAGCGGCCCGCGCAGCGCAAGGTGCAGGCGATGAGCCGGGGCTGAAACCTCACCCCGCGCCGCACACCACCCGGCGCGATGCCCGATGGGCGTCGCGCCGATTTGAGCAGCGCACCGATCGGTGCGATCCTCTCGGACCGCGCCCGACGCGCGCGACCACGCCCCAGACCCATGCCTGATTCCCCCGAAGACGACAGCGCCACGGGCGCCCCGCCGCCCGCACCGGCGACGGCTTGCGAGCCCCCCGTGTCTGCCGAGCCTGCCGAGGCGGCTCCCACATTGCCCGCCGAGACCGGCGCCGTCGCCTCGCCCGACGCGGCCATTGCCGACACGGCGGCAGCGGTGGCCGAAGCCACCGACACCGATGCCACCCCGGCTGCGGCGCCGGCCGCGGCCGCGCCGGCGGCCGACGCGCCGGCCGCGCTCTCGGTGCGCGCCGTGGGGCAGTTGCTGGCCACGCACTTCCCGGCGCTCTTCGACGGACCGGTGCGCCCGCTGAAGCTGCGCATCCAGGCCGACATCCAGCAGCGCGTGCCGGGCGTGTTCACGCGCGAGCAGCTTTCGGCCTTCCTGCGCCGGCACACCGGCCAGACCGCCTACCTCAGCGCCATGGCGCGCGGCGGGCAGCGCATCGACCTCGATGGCGCGCCGGCCGGCGAGATCGCGGCCGAGCACCGCGAAGCCGCGGCCACCGAGGTGCAACGGCGCCGCGCCAATCAGCAGGCCCGCATCGAGCAGGAGCGCGAAGCCCTGCGTCAGCAGCGCGAGGCGGTGCGCCAGGAACGCGAGGCCCTGCGCCGTGAGCAGGATGCGCTCCACCGCGAGCAGGAGCAGGCGATGCGGCGGCGGGCCAGCCTGTTGCACGACTACGAGAACACCCGGCTGTCGGCGGCCAACTTCTGCGTGCTCAAGGGCATCGACCCCGCCCAGCTCGACACCCTCCTCGCGCAGGCGCGCCAGGAGGCGAGCCAGCGGGCCGCCGCGGCGCGCGCCGAGCGCGGCCCCGGGGATGGCCGCCCGCGCCCTGATCGCCCTGATCGACCCGATCGCGGCGATCGCCGCCCGGAGCGCGACGGCCCTCGCCCCGATCGTTCGGGCCCGCGCCCTGACCGTGCCGGTCCGCGCGGCGACCGCAGCGGGCCGGGCGCCGAACGCGCCGGCCCCCGCCCCGACGGCGGCCGCGGTCCGGGCCGACGCGAGGGCGGCCCGCCGCGACGCAACGACCGCCCGCCCGGCACCGGGCCACGCCCGCCGCGCAAGCCCTCCGACGAGAGCCGCTGAGACCGCACGGCCCCAGGCGCCAGACCCCTTCAAGGAACATCCCCATGCCCCACGTGACCACCCCCGACGGCGTGAAGCTCTACTACGAGGAGACCGGCAGCGGCACGCCGATCGTCTTCGTGCACGAGTTCCTCGGCGAGTACCGCAGCTGGGAAGCCCAGATGCGGCACTTCTCGCGCCGCTATCGCTGCATCGCCTTCAACGCCCGCGGCTATCCGCCCTCCGACGTGCCCTCGCGTGTCGAGGACTATTCCTTCGAGCACCAGCGCGCCGGCATCCTGGCCGTGCTCGACGGGCTCGGCATCGAGCGGGCCCATCTCGTGGGCCTGTCGATGGGCGCGTTCGCCACCTTCTACTTCGCCATGCGCTGGCCGCAGCGCGCGCTGTCGATCACCCTGGCTGGCATCGGATCGGGCTCGCCGGCCGGCTCGCGCGAGCAGTTCGCCCGCGAGGCGAGCGAGTCGGCGCAGGCGCTGCTTCGTGATGGCTGGCCCGACAGCGCCCGCGTGCGCGCCTCCACCGGCACCCGCGTGCAGCTGCTCAACAAGAGCCCGCGCGCCTTCGAGGAATTCATCGGCCACCTCGCCAGCCACTCGGCCGAAGGCTCGGCGCTCACGCTGCAGGGCTATCAGGCGATGCGCCCCTCGCTCGCCGACTTCGGCGCCGAGATGGCCGCCTGCACCGTGCCCACGCTGATCATCTGCGGCGACGAGGACGAGCCCTGCCTGGACGCCTCGCTGATGCTCAAGCGCGCCATGCCCGCGGCCGGCCTGTACTTCATGCCGCAGACCGGGCACGCCTGCAACCTCGAGGAGCCCGACCTCTTCAACGCCGCCTGCGAACGCTTCTTCCACCAGGTGGAGAGCGGCCGCTACCGGCCACGAGACCCGCGCTCGGTGCCGGGACGCATGCTGTGAGCCGCCGCCCATGAGTCAGGACATGCTCGACATGCTGGCCGACGCCGCGGCCAGCTTCGCCCGGCCCGATGCCGCGCGCGTGCGCGCCCTGCGCGGCACCGCCGACGGCTTCGACCGCGCCCGCTGGCGCGCCATGGCCGAACTCGGCTGGTTCTCGGTGGTGGTGCCCGAAGCCGCCGGCGGCCTGGGGCTGGGCGCCGCCGCGGCGGCCACCATCGCCACCGCGCTGGGCCGCGCCGCCGCCCCCGAGCCCTTCGTCGCCTCGGGTCTCATCGCTCCCTGGTGCCTGTCGCGCGCCAGCGGGTCGGGCGCGGCATCGGCGCTGGCGGCCGTGCTCGCCGGCGAGCAGGTGATCGCGCTGGCCTGGCAGCCCGAACAGGGCTGCCTGGAGCCCCTCGAGACCGGCCTGCAGGCCGCGCGGCAGCCCGATGGCAGCCTTCGCCTGTCAGGCGCGGCACGCTTCGTGTCGCCGGCCAGCGCCGACCGCTTCCTGGTGGCCGCGCGCCTGCCCGAGGGGCTGGCGCTGGGGCTGCTGCCTCGCGAGCGCGAAGGCCTGGTCCGCACCGACGAGCCCACGGCAGACGGCTCCGCCAGCGCGCTGCTGCGCCTCACCGATGTGCCGCTGGCGGCCGATGAGCTGCTGGCGCAGGGCCCGCAGGCGGTCGGCCTGCTGCGCGACGCGCTCGACCTCGCCCTGGTGGCCAGCGCCGCCGAGCTGGTCGGGCTGATGGACCACGCCCTCGACACCACGCTCGACTACCTGCGCACCCGCCAGCAGTTCGGCAAGCCGATCGGCAGCTTCCAGGCCCTGCAGCACCGGGCGGTCGACATCTGGATCCAGCGCCAGCTCGCGCGCGCCGCGGTCGATGCCGCCGTGGCGGTGCTCGACTCCCCCGCTGCCGACGCCCGCGCCCGCACCCAGGCCGCCAGCAGCGCCAAGGCGCGGGCCGCGCATGCCGCGCTGCTGCTGTGCAACCAGTCGGTCCAGCTGCACGGCGCGATCGGCTTCACCGACGAGTACGAACTCGGCATCTACCTCAACCGCGCGCTCAGCCTCTCGGCCTGGCTCGGCAATGCCGCCGAGCATCGCCGCCGCTGGGGCGCACTGGCCGACGCCGCCGGCGCGGGAACCGCATGAGCACCACCACCGACACCGCGCGCTACGGCGTGCCCCAGGAGCGCGACTGGAACGCGCTCGACGACGAGGCCTTCCGCGCCCTGGTGCGCGAGGACTTCGAGACCCACTACCCGCAGGCCTGGCGGTTCCCGCCGCGGCGCCTGCGCTGGCACGAGAACCGCGACTGGTACCTGCGCATGGCCGCCAAAGGCTGGCTCGCGCCGGCCTGGCCGGTGGAATTCGGCGGCATGGGCCTGTCGCCTGCCAAGCTGCTGATCTTCTTCGAGGAGCAGGAGCGCTGCGGCATCGCCCGCTTCCAGGATCACGGCGTGCAGATGGTCGGCCCGGTGCTGATGCGCTACGGCACGCCCGAGCAGCAGCGCCGCTACCTGCCCGGCATCCTGTCGTGCGAGACCATCTGGTGCCAGGGCTACTCCGAGCCCAATGCCGGGTCGGATCTGGCCAGCCTCAGCACCCGCGCCGAACTCGACGGCGACGAGTTCGTGATCACCGGCCAGAAGATCTGGACCACGCTCGCGCATGACGCCACCCACATGTTCGCGCTGGTGCGCACCGACCCCAAGGTCAAGAAGCAGGAAGGCATCAGCTTCCTGCTGCTGGACATCCGCTCGCCGGGCGTGCGGGTGCGGCCCATCCGCGACATCGCCGGCACCGAGGAGTTCTGCGAGGTGTTCCTCGACGGCGCGCGCACCCACCGCGACAACCTGGTCGGCGGCCTGAATGCCGGCTGGACAGTGGCCAAGTCGCTGCTGGGTTTCGAGCGCATCTTCCTGGGCAGCCCCAAGATGCCGGAATACGGGCTGCTGGTGCTCGAGTCGGTGGCCCGCGCCCGGGGCGTGCACGCTGACCCGGTGTTCCGCGAGCGGCTGCTCACGCTGCGCATGGATGTCGCCCACCTCGCCGACATCTACGGCAGCTACGCCGCCACCGTGGCCCGCGGCGAGCCGCTCGGCCCGGACGTGTCGCTGCTCAAGATCTGGGCCTCGGAAACCTTCCAGCGCATCGCCGACCTGATCGTGGAGACGGCCGGGCCGCTCGGCGGCCTGAGCGGCGACGTGCAGATCGGCGATGACTCGGTGAACCTGCTCGCGCCGTTCTACAAGGCGCGCGTGCCCACCATCTACGGGGGCAGCAGCGAGATCCAGCGCAACATCCTGGCGCGACAGGTGCTGCAGTTGCCCGGCTGAGGGCGCTGTCAGGGGTGCCCGGCTGCCGAGGATGGCCGGGGCATCAGGCCGCCGCGCGCACCGTCACCCCGGCCTCGGCCAGGGCCTGGCGGATGCGCTGCACGAAGGCGAGCGCCCCGGGCTGGTCACCATGGATGCACAGGGTGTCGGCCCGCACCGGCACCTCGCGGCCGCTCACCGCGCGCACCCGGCCCTCGAGCACCATCGAGAGCACCTGGCTCACCGACGCTTCCACCGACTCGATCATTGCGCCCGGCTGGCTGCGCGGGGTGAGCGTGCCGTCGTCCTGGTAGCTGCGGTCGGCGAAGACCTCGCCCAGCGCGCGTAGGCCGAGCTTCTCGGCGGCCCGCATCAGCTCGCTGCCGGCCAGACCCACGAAGGCGAGCGAGCGGTCGTAGTCGGCAACCGCCGCGGCGATCGCGCCGGCCAGCGCGGCGTCGCGCGCGGCCATGTTGTAGAGCGCGCCATGCGCCTTCACGAATCGCAGCCGCCCGCCCTGGGCCTGCGCGAAGGCGGCCAGCGCGCCCACCTGATAGACCACCATCTCATAGGCCTCGTCGGGCGTGATGGCGATGTTGCGTCGGCCGAAGCCCTGCAGGTCGGGCAGGCCGGGATGCGCACCCACCGCCACGCCGCGGGCCAGCGCCATGGCCACGGTGCGTCGCATGGTGCGCGGATCGCCGCCATGGAAGCCGCAGGCGATGTTGGCCGAGGTGACGTGGTCGAGCACCGCCTCGTCGTTGCCCATGCGCCAGGCGCCGAAGCTCTCGCCCATGTCGCAGTTCAGGTCGATGACCGCCATGCTCAGTTCTCCATCAGGGATGCGATGCGGGCGCGCAGCTGCGCGAACTGCGTCTCGCGCGCGGCATCGAGCGCGCGCGCGACGTCGAGTTCGATGCGGGTGAAACGCAGGCTGTCGCCGGGCAGCTTCTGGGCCATCAGGGGCAGGTCGACGCTGGCCACCGTGGCGATCTTGGGGTAGCCCCCGGTGGTCTGGCGATCGGCCATCAGCACGATCGGCTGCCCATCGGGCGGCACCTGCACCGTGCCGAAGGTGACCGCCTCGGAGATCATCTCCAGCGGCGCGCTGAGCGCCAGCGCCGGGCCGTCCAGGCGATAGCCCATGCGGTCGGAGTTGCGGTTGACGGTGTATTCGGCCAAGACCAGCGTGTCGCGGGCCTGCGCGGTGAAGCGGTCCCACTGCTGCCCGGCCACCACCCGCAGCGCCGCCGGCGACTGCGCGGGATGCGTCAGGGCCTCGAAGCCGGCGGGCGTGGCCAGCGGCGCCTCGCTCGCGGCCAGCGCGCGCTGCAGCGCGCCGAAGGCCGGGCCAACCGCATGAGGCGCCAGCGGCAGCCGATCACCGGCGCGCAGCGCGCGGCCGGCCAGGCCACCGAAGCCCGCGCGAAGATAGGTGCTGCGGCTGCCCATCACCGGGGCCACGGGGAATCCGCCGTGCACCGCGAGGTAGGCCCGACACCCGAACGCCCGGCGCCCGAAGGCCAGCCGGGCGCCCGCCCGCACCAGCACCGGGGTGCCCATGGGCAGCGGATGCTCGTCGAGCCTGGGCGAGAGATCGGCCCCGGCCAGGGCGATCAGGGTGGTGACCTCGAAGCGCAGCACCGGCCCCATCAGGGTGATCTCGAGCGTGGCCTCATCGGCGTCATTGCCGACCAGCAGGTTGGCGCTGCGGTGGGCCCACTCATCCATCACGCCGCTGGCGATCACGCCGAAGCGCTGGTGCCCCACCCGGCCCAGGTCCTGCAGCGAGCTCAGGGGCCCCGGCTTGAGGACCTCGATCATGCGAGCACCCGGGCCTGCGCCTGCGCGAGCGCCTCGGCCGAGACCGCTCGGAAGCGCACCCGATCACCGGGCTGCAGCAGCGTGGGCGGATCGGATTGCGGCGTGAACAGCGCCACCGCGGTGCGGCCGATCAGGTTCCAGCCACCAGGCGTTTCAAGGGTGTAGATCGCGCTCTGCTCGCGGGCGATGGCCACGGTGCCCGGCGCAATGCGCACCCGGGGCGAGGCGCGTCGCGGCATGGCCAGGCTCGGATCGAGCCCGCCCAGGTAGGGAAAGCCCGGCGCGAAGCCGAGCATGCAGACCACGTGGTCGGAGGCGCCATGGCGACGCACCACCTCGTCGGGGCTCAGGCCGCAGGCGCTGGCGACCTCGTCGAGGTCGGGCCCGAACTCGCCGCCGTAGCACACCGGGATCTCGATCTGGCGGGACGGGCCGAGCGCGGGCGGCCGCCCCTCGGCCAGCAGCGACT
The DNA here is from genome assembly GCA_037146935.1 of Burkholderiales bacterium. Lineage (GTDB taxonomy): Bacteria > Pseudomonadota > Gammaproteobacteria > Burkholderiales > Burkholderiaceae_E > Quisquiliibacterium. The sequence continues at coordinate 29,473 of JBAWWD010000006.1, read as the reverse complement.
CGAGCACGGACTGCAGCCGCTGGTGCACCGGCTGCGCGCCAGGACGGACATCAGGCCGGTAATGCACACCCAGCGTGGAGAAGGCCGGCACCAGATCGGTGACGCCCTCGGGCAGCCGGGCCAGCAGCCGGGCGGCCAGGGCATGCACCGCCTGGTTGATGTCGGCCTCGACGCGGTCGGGGAAGGCCACCATCAGGCAGCGATCGCCCACCGGCTCGATGCGCCAGCTGGGGTACGGAACGCTCATCGGCGATCAGCAGGCAGCGGGCTCAGATCGCCTCGAAGAGGATGGTCTGCGCGCCTTCCCAGAGCACCTTGGTGCCCAGGGCGCGCAGGTTCTCGCGGCCCTCGACGATGGTGAGGAAATGGTTGCCGGCGAGCTGGCCCATCTTGCTGGCGAAGCAGCACGAGCCGTAGGCCATGATGATCTCGGTCTCGCTGTAGCCGCCAGGGTAGAACAGGATGTCGCCCACCGAAGGATGGCTGGTGTGGTTCTCGAAGCCCACGCCGAGCTGGAAGTCGCCCAGCGGCACCCAGCAGCCCTCGCCGCTCCAGCGCACGTGGATGAGCTTCTGGGTGTAGGGCAGCAGCTTGCTGAAGGCAGCGACGGTCTGGGGGGCGTCGGGATGGGTCTCGGCCACGAAGACGTGGCCACCGGCGGAGATGCGGATTCGGGACATGGTGCGGGTGCTCCGGAACAAACCCGCCACTCTATCCATCGGCGCGCACCCGCTCAAGCATGCCCTGCCCGGCGGGCGCCGCCCGACGCCCGCGACGCGATGCCACCGCGGCTCGCCGCCACCACGACCGTGGAACGCCGGCGAGCGGGGCCTGTGCTAGCCTCGACCGAGGTCCCATCCCACCGGGCATGCCACCCGCGGGCGCGAGCGGCCACCGCCACAGCCGCGCCCCCTCAGCGAGACGCCGTCATGACCACTCCCGCCAGCCGCGAGCCGCTCCTTGCCGGATTCACCATCCTGGACTTCACCCGGGTGCTCGCCGGCCCCTACTGCACGCGGCTGCTGGCCGACCTGGGGGCCACCGTCATCAAGGTCGAGCGCCCCGGCGAGGGCGACGAGGTGCGCTATGCCGGCCTGCAGCTCATGCCCGATCGCACCGACCAGAGCGCGTACTTCGCCCGCATGAATGCCGGCAAGCGCAGCATCGCCATCGACCTCGCCAACCCGGGCTCGCGCGAGATGGTGCTCTCGCTCGTGCAGCGCGCCGATGTGGTGGTGGAGAACTTCTCGCCCGGCGTGATGGCCAAGTACGGGCTCGATTCAGCCACGCTGCGCACCCTGCGGCCGCAACTGGTGTACTGCTCGATCTCGGGCTTCGGGCAGAGCGGCCCGCTCAGTTCCATGCAGGCCTACGCCCATCTCATCAATGCCTTCTCGGGCATGATGGACCTCGAGCGCGCCGGCTACCTCGCGCCCAAGGCCTCCAACCTGCAGGCCGCCGACGTGCTGGCCGGGGCGCATGCCTTCGGCGCCATCTGCGCGGCGCTGCTGCGCCAGGGCCGCACCGGTCAGGGCGCGGTGCTCGATGTCTCCATGCTCGAGTGCCTGGTCTGCGCCGACGACGTCAACTTCCCCACCCTGCTCAACGGCGGAACCATCGACCGCGCGCCGCGCGCCGGCATGGTGGTGCACGCGGTGGGCGATCGGCACGTGGCCATGCAGGTGGGCGGCGCGCCGCACATGTGGCCGCGGCTCACCACGCTGATCGGGCGCCCCGACCTGGTCGATGACGAGCGCTTCAGCACGCCCGCCGGCCGCCGCACCAACTGGCCGGCCCTGCGCGACATCCTGCACGGCTGGCTCGAGACCTTCCCCTCGGGCGAGGCCGCGGTGGCGGCGCTCGCTGGCGCCCGGATGCCCAGCGTGCCGATGCTCAGCCCCGAGGAAGTGATCGCGCATCCGCACCTCGCCGCGCGCGAAGCCTTCCCCACGCTCGAGCACCCGCAGCGCGAGCCGGTGCGGGTGACCGCGCCGCCCTTCCACCTCGACGGCGGCCCGCTGCGCCCGGCCGGGGCGCCGCCCTGGCGGATCGGCCAGCACACCCGCGAGGTGCTCACCGAGGTGCTTGGCTACGACGCCGCCCGCATCGACGCGCTGATCGCTGACCGCGTGGTCGCCACCCCGTGAGCCGCCGCGTGATGGCGCAGGCCCGCCACGCGCTGGCCCGCCACGCGCAGGCAATGGCCCGGCGCGCGGCGCTGACGCTGGCGCTGGCCGCTGCGGCGATCGTGCCGCAGACGCTGCACGCCGCCACGGACGCCCAGAGCGCAGTGGCGGCCGCCACCACCCCTCGGCCGCGGATCGGGCTGGTGCTGGGTGGCGGTGGCGCCCGCGGCGCGGCCCACGTCGGTGTGCTCGAGGTGCTGGAGCGCCTTCGGGTGCCCATCGACTGCGTGGCCGGCACCAGCATGGGCGCGCTCGTGTCCGGCGCGTTCGCCTCCGGCCTGACCAGCGCCCAGATGCGCGAGGAGCTCGCCAGCGTCGACTGGTTCGACCTCTTCCAGGACAGCCCGGGCTACAGCGAGACTCCGTTCCGCAACAAGCGGCTGGCGCAACGCTACCTGCCTGGCTCGGAACTCGGCGTCGGCGCCGGCGGCCCCAGCGCGCCGCCGGGCGTGCTCACCGGGCAGAAGATCAAGCTGTTCTTCAACCGCCTGGTGCGCGCCGACCGGGTCGAGCGCGAGATCCAGTCCCTGCCGCTGCCGCTGGCCATCCTCGCCACCGACATCGGCACCGGTGACCGGGTGGTGCTGCGCACCGGCAGCCTCACGCAGGCCATGCGGGCGAGCATGTCGGTGCCGGGGCTGATGGCGCCGGTGGAGCACCAGGGCCGCAAGCTGGTCGACGGCGGACTGGTCGACAACCTGCCCATCGCCGAGGTGCGCAAGCTGTGCCGGCCCGATGTCGTCATCGCCGTCAATGTCGGCTCGCCGCTGCTCGCGCCGGCCGAGGTGGGGTCGCTGCTGAGCGTGTCGGCGCAGATGGTGAACATCCTCACCGAGCAGAACGTCACCCAGTCGATGGCCCTGCTCACGCCCGACGACATCTACATCCGTCCGCCCCTGGACGGCATTACTTCCGGTGATTTCGACAAGCACGCCAGCGCCGCCGACCGCGGGCGGCAGGCCGCCGAGCTGCAGTTCGATCGGCTGCGCGCGCTGTCGGTGAGCGAGGCAGCCTATGCCACCTGGCAGGGCATGATCGCCGATGCCGAACGGCGCCCGCCGCATATCGACGAGATCGAGATCACCGGGCTGCGGCGCACCGATCAGCGCGTGCTCAACCGCCACATCAGCCAGCAGGCAGGCACCCCGCTCGATACCGGCACGCTCAACCGCGATCTGCTGCGCGCCTATGGCGAAGGCCTCTACCAGAGCGTCGACTACACCCTGCTGCGCGAGCGCGAGCGCACCATCCTGCGCCTGGCGCCCATCGAGAAGAGCTGGGGTCCGGACTACCTGCGCTTTGCGCTGAACATGGACACCAGCCTGGGCACCAGCGCCACCTACAGCCTGCGCGCGGCGTACCACAAGACCGCCCTGAACAGCGCGGGGGGCGAGCTCATCCTGGGTGCCGAGGCCGGCACGGCCAAGGGACTGTCGGTCGACTACTACCAGCCGCTCGCCGCTGGCGGACACTGGTTCATCGAGCCACGGGTCTGGTACAGCTCGCAGCCGCTGCCGGTGTACCAGGACAATCGCAAGCTGGCCGAGTATCTCAGCAGCGCGCTCACCACCGAACTCGCGCTGGGCGCCAACCTGGGCCTGATCGGGCAGGCGCGGCTGGGCATGGTCACCAGCATCAGCAAGGTCGAGCTCGAGACCGGCTCGCCCCTGCTGGTGGAGCAGCGCGGGCGCGCGGCCGGCTGGTTCGCCAGCCTCGATCTCGATCGGCTCGACCAGCTCTATGCGCCCACCCGGGGCTGGTCCACCCGGCTGCGCTACTTCTCGTCCACCAGCAGCCAGTTCGGCAGGCCCTACGACAAGGTGTCGGCCGAGGCCCGCATTGCTTGGCCGGCCGGCGATTTCGTGATGCTGGGGACGCTCAGCTACAGCGGCTCCCTGCGCGGCGAACTGCCAGCGACCGACGCCGTGCAGCTCGGCGGCTTCTTCAAGCTCTCGGGCTATGCGCGCGCGCAACTCATCGGTGACGATGTCACCTACGGCCGCCTGGGGCTGGAACGCATCCTCGGGCGTCTGCCGCTGGGCGTGCGCGGCGACATCCGCGCCGGCGTGAGCCTCGAGGCGGCGCACTTCGGCCGCCTGTACACTGAGCGTCAGCGCACCGGCACGCTCAATTCCGCCCTGCTCTACCTGGGTGGCGAGACGCCGCTCGGCCCGGTCTTCGTGGGCTACGGCTACGCGCCCGATGCGGGATCGAAGCTGTATCTGTTCGTGGGCGTGCCCTGACACCACAGCCAGGGCAGCGCCCGGCGGCGCGCGCCGGGCGCGCCGAAGCCGGTCAGGGCGCCACGAACTTCGTCCACGACCAGCTTCGCGGGTTGGTCGCGCCGCCCATCACGGCGCTCACCGCACCCGGCGGGAGCTTCACGAACATGCTGCGCGCGCCGCTCAGCGGCGTGACCTTCACCGTGTAGACCGTGCCCGACACCCGGGTGAATTCGCTCAGGGTGGCGCCGGTGGTGTAGAGGGCCTCCTCGGTGAAGGCCGTGCTGATCTCGGTGTTGAAGGTCATGGTCAGCAGCACCGGCCCGACTGTCCAGAGCAGGTCACCGAGCGAATCGCGGAAGGTGGCGTAGGGCACGAGCACGGAGGTGTCGTAGGGCTGCGAGAAACGGTAGGTCACGGTGTTGCTGACCGTGCCGCTAGCGTCCTTGTAGGCGGTGGGGAAGACGTCGAGCCGGATGGTGCCCGAGCTGTTGGCAAAGGGCGCGACCTGCACCGTGTACTCACGCGGCGTGATCTGCGTGAAGCTGCCCTCCACCACCCTGGCCCCGTTCAGCAGGAATCGGTCGGCTCCGAAAGCGCTGACCGCATCGCTGAACAGGAAGTTGATGGTGATCGGCTCGCTGACCGTGCCCACTGCATCGCTCTCCATGACCAGCGTGGGCACGATGGGAGTGGGCGCCGGGGCCGAACTGCCGCCACCGCCGCCACCACAGGCGGTGAGCAGCGCGGCGCCCAGGCCGCCGAGCGCGATCAGGGCGCGGCGGCGTGGCGTGGCGGCGTGGTCGGGCAGCGCAGGGGGTGAAGCGAGATCGGGCAGCGACATGGGGCGAGGCTCCTCGAGAGGCAGGGGTAGCGTGCGGACGCGCTCGGCGGCGGGTGTCAGGGCACACCCGTGCCGTGCCACGCCCGGCCAAACGCGGCGCAACTTAGCACGCAATGCGCTGGCGCTGGTCGGCACACGCGCCCGTGGCAGGTTCACTTTGCGTCCACCGACACGGCTGCCGTCGAAGCGGCCGATAGAATCAGCCGGGACCGGTCGGCGCAGCCGCCGGACAGCGCTGTCGCCACCGGCCGCGGCCCTCCCGCCAGCCCTGCATAACGCCTGCCACCAGGAATCCGCCGATGAAGTTCATGTCCTTCAACCTCATGCCCTACCGGTTCCTGCCGATGGACTTCCCCGAGAAGCACCGCTCGGTGTGGGTGGACATCCCGGGCGAGCTCTTCGACCCCGAGAAGGGCAACCAGCTCTACAACGAGTACATGGACCAGCTCGAGTACGCCGCGCAGATCGGCTTCGACGGGGTCTGCGTCAACGAGCACCACGCCAACGGCTACGGCATCATGCCCTCGCCGAACATCATCGCGGCCTCGCTCGCGCGGCGCACGAAGGATGTGGCCATCGTGGTGCTGGGCAACTCGGTGGCCCTCTACAACCCGCCACTGCGCGTGGCCGAGGAATTCGCCATGCTCGACTGCATCTCGGGCGGGCGGCTGGTGGCCGGCTTTCCGGTGGGCACCAGCATGGACACCAACTATGCCTACGGCCAGGTGCCCACCACCCTGCGCGACAAGTACTACGAGGGCGTGCGCCTCATCATGGAGGCCTGGCAGCGCAAGGAGGTCTTCGCCTTCAACGGCGAATACACCCAGCTGCGCTACGTCAACTGCTGGCCCCGCCCCCTGCAGCGCCCGCATCCGCCGGTGTGGATCCCGGGCGGCGGCTCGGTCGAGACCTGGGACTACTGCGCCGACAACAACTTCCTCTACAGCTACCTCTCGTTCTCGGGCTACAAGCGCGCCAAGGTGTTCATGGACGGCTTCTGGGACACTCTGCAGCGCAAGGGCCTGCCGCTGAACCCCTACCAGGCCGGCTTCGTGCAGTTCGTGGCGGTGGCCGATTCCGACGACGAGGCCGCCGAGCGCTACGGGCCGCACGCGGAGTGGTTCTTCAACAAGACCCAGCATGTGTACGGCGGCTTCGCCGAGGCGCCGGGCTATCGCACCCTCACCACCATCAAGATGGGCATGGAGAGCCAGCAGAAGGGGCCGCGCATCATCGACACCACCTGGAAGGAGATGATCGAGCGCGGCACGGTCATCGCCGGCACCCCCAGGCGCGTCACCGAGCAGATCGAGGATCTCGCCCGCACGCTCAACGTGGGCCATCTCGGCGTGCTGGCGCAGTTCGGCGACATGCCGCACGAGCGCGTGATGACCAACCTGCGGCGCATCGCCACCGAGGTCACGCCCAGGCTGCGCCATCTCTTCGATGACCAGTGGGAAGACCACTGGTGGCCGCGGCCGATGCGCTCGCCGCGCCTGCCGCAAGACCTGCCCTCGATGCAGCCGGCCGCCACCGCCGAGGCCCGGCCATGAGCGAGCTGATCGCGCTGGCCGGCCGCCGGCACGCGCAGTGCGTGCAGCGCGGCAGCGGCCCTGCCCTGCTCTACCTGCACGGCGCCTTCGGGCTGGAGTGGTCCCACGCGCTCATCGAGCAGCTTGCGCGCAGCCACCGCGTGATCGCGCCCCACCTGCCCGGCTACGGCGAGAGCGACGGTCTCGAGGGCATAAACACCTTCAATGACCTGTCGGTGTGGCTCGATGAACTGCTCGACGCGCTCGATCTTGCGTCAGTAGCCGTGGTCGGTCACGACTTCGGCGGCGCGGCGGCGGCCGAGTACGCGGCCCTGTTCCGTCGCCGCGTGGAGCGGCTGGTGCTGATCGCGCCCTACGGCCTGTGGCCGGCCGGGGAGCCCTTGCCCGACATCTTCGGGCTCACGCCGAGCGCGCTCACCCGCCTGCTCTACGCCGACCCCGCCGGCGCGCACGCCGAGGCCTTCAATGCGCCCCTGCCCGACAAGGCGCAGCAGGACGCCGCCGTGCTTCGCCGGCGCCAGGCGCTCATCGCCGCGGCCAAGCTGCTGTGGCCCATCCCCGACAAGGGCCTGCGCCACCGGCTCTACCGCGTCATCACACCCACGCTGCTGATCGGCGGCCGCCATGACCGCCTGATGGACGCGGCCTACATCGCCGACTTTGCGTCGCGCATCGCGCAGGCGCGCGCGGTCAGCCTCGAGGCTGGACACATGATCCCGCAGGAGGCGGCGCAGGCCGCGGCCGACGAGATCACCGCCTTCCTGCAGTCCGCTGCCTGACCCTCCCGGAACACCCGCCATGACCGACTCGCTCGTCCGCCCCTTTCGCATTGCCGTCGCCGAGCCGGTGCTCGAGGATCTGCGCGCCCGCCTGCGCGCCACCCGCTGGCCCGATGCCGAGCTGGTGCCCGACTGGAGCCAGGGCGCGCCGCTGGCCTGGATCCGCGAGGTCTGCGACTACTGGGCCACGGGGTACGACTGGCGCGCGCGCGAGGCGGCGCTAAACCGCTTCGACCAGTTCACCACGAACCTTGACGGGCTGGACATCCACTTCATCCACCAGCGCTCGCCGCACCCGCAGGCCCGCCCGCTGCTGATCACCCATGGCTGGCCGGGTTCGGTGGTGGAGTTCCACAAGGTGATCGGCCCGCTCACCGATCCGGTGGCGCATGGCGGCAGCGCCGACGATGCCTTTAATGTGATCTGCCCCTCGTTGCCCGGCTTCGGCTTCTCGGGCAAGCCCGCCACCACCGGCTGGGGGGTGGAGCGCATCGCCCAGACCTGGGCCGCGCTGATGGAGCGGCTGGGCTATGCCCGCTACTTCGCGCAGGGCGGCGACTGGGGCTCGGCGGTCACCCGCGCCATCGGCATCGCCGACACGGCGCACTGCGAGGGCATCCATGTGACGCTGGCCATGGGCACGCGGCCGGTCACGCAGGGCGAACCGGGGCCGGAAGAACAACGCGCGCTGGCCGGCGCGAAGCACTACCGGCAATGGGACTCGGGCTACTCCAAGCAGCAGTCCACCCGCCCGCAGACCCTGGCCTATGGCCTGGCCGACTCGCCGGCGGGGCAGGCGGCGTGGATCCTCGAGAAGTTCTGGGCCTGGACCGACTGTGACGGCCACCCCGAGAACATCCTGAGCCGCGACGAGCTCATCGACAACCTGATGTTCTACTGGGTGACCAACAGCGCGGCCTCGTCGGCGCGCCTGTACTGGGAGAGCTTCGGCCGCGGCAAGCCCGGCACGGTGGGCGTGCCGGTGGGCGTGGCGGTGTACCCGCGCGAGATCGTCGCGCCGGTGCGCGCCTGGATGCAGGCCGAGTACCCGGACATCCGGCACTTCGTGCACATGCCGCGCGGCGGCCACTTCGCGGCCTTCGAGCAGCCCGACCTGTTCGTGGACAACCTGCGGACCTTCTTCCGCCTGCTGCGCTGAACACCGCGGCAAGGGCCGCCACAGGCGGCCCGCTGCGCTCAGCTCTGCACCAGCCCGCCGTCGATGTTCAGCGACTGCCCGCTCATGTAGTCGGAGGCCGACGAGGCCAGAAAGAGCGCCAGCTGGGCGACATCCTCGGCGGTCTGGGCCCGGCCCATCGGCACACCGGCCACCCGCTGCCGCCAGGCCTCGCCGCGCGGCCGGCCCTGCAGCGCGGTCAGATCACGGTCGATGCCGTCCCACATCGCTGTGTCGACGATGCCCGGACAGATCGCATTCACCGTGAGCTGCGGCGCGAAGCTGATGGACGCTGATTGCGTCAGGCTGATCACCGCGGCCTTGCTCGCGCGGTAGTGCGGCATCACCCCGGCCAGCGGCGGCGCGCCGTAACGGCCGGCCACCGAGGCCACGGTCAGGATCTTGCCCTGCGGCCTGCCGGGGGCGAGCGGCGCCTGATCGAGCATCTGCCGCGCCGCGGCCTGCAGCGACAGGAACACCCCGGTGACATTCACGCCGAGCATGCGGTCCCAGTCGGCGGCCTCGAGCTCGAGCATGGGCTTGACCTGCATGATGCCGGCGTTGCAGACCATCACGTCCAGGCGTCCCCACGCGGCCACTGCCGCGGCGACCAGCGCGGCATTGTCGGCGGCGCTGCGCACATCCACCCGCAGCGCCTGGGCCTGCGCCCCGGTTTCGCGCAGCGCCTGGGCCGCGGCCTGCACCCCGGCCTCGTCCAGATCGCCGAGCATCAGTCGGGCGCCATGCCGCGCGAAAGCCTGCGCCATGCCCAGGCCGATGCCGCGGCCGGCGCCGGTGATCGCGATGACCGCGCCGGCCAGAGAGGGGTGTTCCATGAGCGCTCCGGGTGCCTGTTGAGGATGACCCCGCAGGCTAAGGCCTGCGCGGCGAGCGGCCAAGCAAGGCAAGGATGGAACGGCACAGGCGGCCCAGGGTCCATCCCGGCCGCGCGCGCGCACTGACCGTGGCCGGCTGCGTGCTAGGGTCGACCGACACTGAGCAGACCAGTCGGCCCTGGCGCCGCGGAGACCACAGACCATGCAGGCAGGAGCACTGCTGCAGCCCGGGCCGGGCCGCGACGCCAGCCTCGGCCAGACCCTCTGGCGCGCCGCCGCGCTGCACGCCGATGCGATCGCGGTGGTCGACCGCGATCGCCGCTACACCTGGGCCCGGTACGCGAACCGGGTGGCGCGCCTGGCCGGCGCGCTGCAGGCGCTCGGGCTGGGCGTTGGCGATCGCGTGGCCATGCTGGCCGACAACAGCCACCGCTACCTCGAGTACTACCACGCGGTGCCCTGGGCCGGCGGCATCTTCGCGCCGTTGAACTTCCGCCTGGCCGTGCCCGAGCTCGCCGCCATCATGGCCGACTGCGCGGCCGACATCCTGATCGTCGACGACACCCACCTCGAGACCGCGCGGGCGCTCGTTGCGGCCCAGCCGGTGCGCCACCTCATCCACGCCGGTGACGGCCCCACGCCGGTGGGCATGCTCTCCTACGAGGCTCTCATCGAAGGGCACGCGCCAGTGCCCGATGCCGGGCGCCGCGGCGATGATGTCGCCGCGCTCTTCTACACCAGCGGCAGCACCGGGCGGCCCAAGGGCGTGATGCACAGCCACACCAACCTGGTGTTCAGCGCGGTGGCCTATGCTGCCACCATCGGCCTGGACGAGCACACCGTGGCGCTGATCTCCGGGCCACTGTTCCATGTCGGTGCGGCCGGCCTGTGCGTGCCGGCGATGGTCGCCGGCGGCCGCATCGCGCTGCTCTCGCGCTTCGAGCCGGGCCAGGTGCTGCGCCTGATCGAGCAGGAGCGGGCCACCGTCACCAGCATGGTGCCCACCATGCTGCGCATGCTGGTCGATCACCCCGAGGCCGGGCAGCGCGACCTCTCCAGCCTGCGCACCCTGCTCTACGGCGCCGCGCCCATGCCGGAGCAGCTCGTCGCGCAGGCCGTGCCGCTGTTCGGCAACGCCGCGTTCACGCACTGCTACGGCATGACCGAGTCAACCGCCAGCGTCACCGCCCTGCCCTCGCGCTACGTGATGCCCTCGCACCGGCATCTGGACAAGTGGCGCTCGGTGGGCCGCGCGCTGCCGGGCATCGACCTCGCCTGCGTCGATGCCAATGACCGCGTGGTGCCGCCCGGCCAGGTGGGCGAGATCGTGGTGCGCGGCCCGCTGGTGATGCTCGGCTACTGGAACCAGCCCGAGCTCACGCGCACCACCTTGCGTCACGGCTGGCTGCACACCGGCGACCTCGGCAGCATCGACGCCGAGGGCTTCGTGACCATCGTCGACCGGCTCAAGGACATGATCATCACCGGCGGCGAGAACGTCTATTCCGCCGAGGTGGAGGCCGCGATCTACGCCTGCCCGGGCGTGGCGCAGTGCGCGGTCATCGGCATTCCGCACCCCGACTGGGGCGAGGCGGTGCATGCCATCGTCTCGGCCTCGCCCGGCGCCACGCTCGAACCCGCGGCCATCATCGCCCACTGCCGTCGGCTCATCGCCGGCTACAAGTGCCCGCGCACGGTCGAGGTGCGCACCGAACCGCTGCCCCTGAGCGGCGCCAACAAGATCGACAAGCCCCGCCTGCGCGCGCCCTTCTGGCAGGACCGCGGCAGCCGAATCGTCTGACACCCACGGAGACCCTCATGGCACTCAAGACCCCGCAGCAGTACATCGACAGCCTTCGCGACGGCCGCGTCATCTACTGGGAGGGCGAGCGCATCGACGACATCACCACCCACCCGCTGTTCAAGGTGCCGGTGTCGCTGGTGGCCAATGACTATGCCTACCGCGATGCCGAGCATGGCGAGCTGCGCCGCTACCAGACCGAGGACGGCGACGAGGCGCATCGCATCTACCAGATCCCGCGCACCGCTGACGACCTCGGCACCCGGGTGGAGATGATGCGGCACACCTCGATCGGCACGCTGGTCACCGGCGTGTTCATGGCGCTGATGAGCGTGCGAGACGAGGTGGCGCGGGTGAACCCGATGTACGCCGCCAACATCGAGCGCCTCTACCGCTACTGCCGCGACAACGACCTGCGCGGCGCCGAGGTGATCACCGATCCCAAGGGCGACCGCAAGCGGCGCGCCCACGAGCAGGACGACCCCGACCTCTACCTGCGCATCGTCGAGCGCCGCGCCGACGGCATCGTGGTGCGCGGCGCCAAGCTGCACATCACCGCCGCCTCGCTGGTGCACGAGCTGGTGGTCATGCCCACCAAGGGCATGCGCCAGGAGGAGGCCGACTACGCGGTCTCGTTCTCCATCCCGGTGAACACCCCGGGCGTGAAGATCATCAACCGCAGCTTCGCGCCGGCCGAGCTCAACGGCTTCGACTACCCGGCCAGCTCGCATCACAGCTGCCCGGAAGGCTTCGTGGTGTTCGACGACGTGTTCGTGCCCTGGGACCGGGTGTTCCTGGCCGGCGAGGCGCACCTGGCCAGCACGCTGGCGCGCTCGCTCGGGCTGTGGGAGCGCACCGGTGGCGTGGTGGAGGCCGTGCGCATGAGCGAGCTCTTCGTGGGCCTGGCGCAGCTGGTCACCGAGATGCAGGGCAAGGAGAGCGACGCGGTGGCGCAGAACTCCATCGCCGAGCTGATCACCTACGCCGAGATGCTGCGCATGTCGCTCGACTATGCCTGCCGGCACTACGAGAGCACCGACTCGGGCATGGTGTTTCCCAACACCCTGGCCATCAATGCCGCCAAGTACTACTACGCGGCCAACTACCACCAGACCGTGCGCTACCTGCACGACCTCGGCGGCGGTCTGGTGCTCACCCTGCCGCTGGAGGCCGACCTGCGCAACCCGGAGTCGGGCAAGTACATCCGAAAGTACCTGCACACCAAGAAGGGCGTCGATGTCGAGGCCCGCATGCGCGTCTACAACATGATCCGCGACCTCACCGCCGACGCCTATGGCGGCTGGCAGTTCGTGGTCGCGCTGCAGGCCGGCGGCGGGCTGCCGGCGCAGCGCACCATGATGAACCGCACCTACGACATCGCCCGCGCCAAGCGCCTGGCGCTCGCCGCCGCCGGCGTGCCCGTCGCCTGAGCCCCGCCGAGCCGCCCGCCATGCGCGCCGACCTCTCCGTCGCCGAACTCGCCGCCCTGCCCGACGCCGACTTCCGCGCCCATGTGCGCGGCTGGCTGCGCGAGAACCTGCCGCCCGGCATGGTCGAGCGCAGCCGCACCGCGGTGCATCCCACCCGCGAGGACATGCTCGGCGTGAGCGCGGTGCTCGCCCGCCGCGGCTGGTCGGTGCCCACCTGGCCGGTGGCCCATGGCGGCACCGGCTGGTCGGCGATGCGCTGCCAGTGGCTCGAGGAGGAGCTGGTGCTGGCCGGGGGCTCGGCCAACAACATCCAGGGGGTGTCGCTGGCCGGCCCGGTGATCGCCGAGTTCGGCACGCCCGCGCAACAGGCCCGCTACCTGCCGGCCATCCGCGAGGGCCGTGAGTTCTGGTCGCAGGGCTTCTCCGAGCCCAACGCCGGCTCCGACCTCGCCTCGCTGCGCACGCGGGCGGTGCTCGACGGCGACCACTGGGTGGTCGACGGCCAGAAGATCTGGACCTCCCAGGCGATGATGGCCGACATGCTGTTCTGCCTGGTGCGCACCGACCCGAGCGCCAAGCCGCAGCTGGGCATCTCGTTCCTGCTGATCCCCATGACCCTGCCGGGCATCACCGTGCGCCCGATCCGCTCCATCGACGAGGGTGAGAGCCTGTGCGAGGTCTTCTTCGACGCGGTGCGGGTGCCGGCCGACGCGCTCGTGGGCCAGCTGCACCGCGGCTGGGACTGCGCCAAGTACCTGCTCGCCCGCGAGCGGGTGCAGACCGCCGAGGTGCCGCGCAACAAGCTGTACCTGTCGCGACTGCGCGCCATCGCCGGCATCGAGCAGCGCGACGGGCGGCCGCTCATCGAGGACCCGGTCTTCGCCGAGCGGGTGGCGCAGGCCGAGATCGACCTGATCGCGCTGGAATCGGCCGTGGCGCAGGCCCTCACCGACGACGATGTCTCGGCGCTCACGCCCTCGGCCCTCAAGGTGGTGGGCTGCGAGCTCATGCAGCGCCAGCTCGGGCTGCAGGTGGAGGCGCTCGGCACGCGCGCGCTGGTGTTCCACCCGCCCGAGGAACCCGCCGCGCACGGGGCGCACGCCCTGCACGCCGCAGGCGTGGTGGCCGAATTCCTGTTCCGGCGGGCCGCGACCATCTACGGCGGCTCCAGCGAGATCCAGAAGAACATCATGGCGCGGCTGCTCTTCCAGGGCGATGGTCAGGGCGGCGCGGCGCGCGCGGGCGAGACCGCGCTGCTCGCCGACAGCGCCGGCCGCTATGCCAGCGGCGAGCTCGGCGCGGCGTGGCGCGAGCGCTGGCCGCAGCTCGATCGCGCCGCGCATCGCCAGGCCTGGCAGGCGCTCGCCGCGCAGGGCTTCGGCGCCCTGGGGCTGCCCGAGTCCCTCGGCGGCGCCGGCGGCGGCGGTGACGCGCTCGCCGCCGTGCAGGAAGCCTTCGGGGCGGCCCTGCTGCCCTACCCCTTTGCGGCCTTGTCGGTGCTGCCTGGTCAGCTGCTCGCGGCCCTGCCGGCCGAGGCCGGCCGCATCACCCCGCTGCTCGACGCGCTGGCCTGTGGCGACACGCTGTTCGCGGTGGCGGGCGCGCTGCCCGACCAGCCCATGCCGCAGGTGGAGGCGCGCCCCGAGGGCTTGCGGCTGCGCGGTCCGGCGCAGATCGTGCCGGGCGCCGGGCTGGCCGATCAGCTGCTGGTCTGCGCCGAGCAGGGCGGGCACACCGCGGTCTACTGTCTGCCGGCCGACCACCCCGGCCTGCGGCTGCGCCCCGGCCGCGCCATCGATGGCAGCGACCTCGCCGAGGTGGCGCTCGATGGCGTGGCGCTCGACACCGCGCAGTGCCTGGCCGGCCCGGACGCCGCCACCACCGCGGCCGTGGCCGCGGCCCGCGACCATGCCCTGGTGGCGGCCTGCGCCGACGCGATCGGGGCGATGGCCGCCGCGCTGGCACTCACCCGTGACTACCTGCTCACCCGGCGTCAGTTCGGCCAGCCGCTGGCCGAGTTCCAGGCGCTGCGCCACCGGGTGGCCGAGATGCATGCCGAGCTCACCATGGCGCGCGCCGTGGTGGCGCGCGCGGCCCCTGCGCTCGCCGGGGAGGCCCCTGCCGAGCGCGCCCGCCTCGCCGCGGCCTGCAAGGCGCGGGTGGGCCGCGCGGCCATGTTCATCGCCAACCAGACCGTACAGCTGCACGGCGGCATGGGCATGACCGAAGCCTGCCTGGCCGGTCGCTTCTACAAGCGCCTGTTCAGCCTGGAGGCGGCCATGGGCAACGCTGTCCTGCACTCCCGGCGCTTTGCCGCGCTGCCGGCCTGACCGGCCGGCGCGCAACGCAACCTACTGCGGCTGGAAGCCGCTGGCGCGGATGATGCGCGCCCACGACTGGCTGTAGGCCCGCTCACGCGCGGTGAGCTGGGCCTGGTTCATGAAGCCCACGGTCAGGCCCCAGTTGGTGAGCCGCTCACGCAGCTCGGGCTGGGCGATGGCGCGCGAGAGCGCGGCCGAGAACTGCTCGATCACCTGCGGCGAGGTGCCCGCCGGCGCGAAGAAGCCGTAGAACGGCAGATCCTCGAAGCCGCTGAGGCCCAGCTCGGCGAAGGTGGGCACATCGGGCAGCGTGGCCTGGCGCGCGGTGCCGATCACCGCCACCATGCGCAGCTTGCCGGCCCGGTGGTACTCGATGAAGTCGGGCACCGACCCCACGCCCGCCGGGATCTGGTTGCCGAGCATGTCGGCCATCATGGGGGCGCCGCCCCGATACGCCGCGGCGACGATGTCGAGCTTGTTGCGCTCGCCGATCACCTTGACCAGGAATTCCGGCACAGAGGCCGGCGCCGGAATGCCGATGGTGGCCTTGCCGCCGCGGCCCTTCACCCAGGCGAGGAACTCGGCATAGCTGCGGGCCGGCGTGCCGCCCGAGACCGCGAGACCGTTCACGAAGGTGGCAAAGCCTGCCACCGGGACGAAATCCTGGGCCGGATCGAAGCCGGGGTTCTTGAGCACCAGCGGCAGGATCGAGATGGTGTGGTCGTGCGAGATGAAGAAGGTGGTGCCATCAGGGGGCGAGGCCTTGAGCGTCTGCGCGGCGATCTGGCCGCCAGCGCCAGGACGGTTCTCGACCACCACCGGCACGCCGAGCTCGTCCTTGAGCCGATCGGCGACCGCGCGGGCGATGGCGTCGGTGCCGCCGCCCGGCGGAAAGCCCACCAGGATGCGCACCGGGCGCGGCGCCTGGGCGAGCGCGAGGTTGCAGAACAGGACCAGCAGCAGGGCGAGCAGCGGGCGCAGAAGATTGGTTGCCATCGGAACTCCGGAGGGTCGACACGAATCGGGAGGGCCGATTCTCGCAAGGAATCGGCCGGCGGGCGAGCCGCCACGGCCTATCATCGGCACCATCATGCGCGCCCCCGTCGACCTCGCCCACGCCAGCCGGCTCGTCAATCATGGCCCCACCGTGCTGGTGAGCTGCGCGGCCCGCGGCATCCGCAACCTCATGGCCGCCGCCTGGTCCATGCCGGTGGAGTTCACCCCGCCGCGCATCGCGGTGGTCATCGACAAGCGCACCCTCACCCGCGAGCTCATCCTCGAGACAGGCACCCTGGCGCTGAACATCGCCACCCGCGCCCAGGCCGATCTCACCTGGACCGTCGGCAGCGTCAGCGGGCGCGACAGCCTGCCGGCACGCGACAAGTTCGCGCAGTACGGCATCAGCGTCTTCGACGGGCCGCTGCTGGGTCTGCCGCTGGTCGAGGGCTGCGCCGGCTGGCTGGAGTGCCGGCTGATCCGCGAACCCCACACCGAGGACGCCTACGACACCTTCTTCGTCGAGGCGGTGTCGGCGCTGGCCGACAGCCGGGTGTTCACGCAGGGACGCTGGTCGCTGCGGCCCGACAACACCGAGCTCCATACCCTGCACCACCTCGGCGCGGGCCTGTTCGGCGTGCCCTCCTCGCTGGTGCAAGGCCAGACCCTGCCCGGGGCGCCCGACTGAGCAGCAAGGCGGGCCGAGAGCGCAGCCCTACAATGCCGACATGACCCGGGAACTCTCCGAACTCTTCGATCGCAACCGGCAGTGGGCCGCCAGCACCGAGGCGCGCACGCCGGGCTTCTTCACCGGCCTGCTGGCGCAGCAGTCACCGCGCTACATGTGGCTGGGCTGCGCCGACAGCCGGGTGCCCGCCAACGAGCTCGTCGACCTGCTGCCAGGCGAGCTCTTCGTCCACCGCAACGTCGCCAACCTGCTGGTGCACTCCGACCTGAACGCGCTGTCGGTGGTCCAGTACGCGGTCGACGTGCTCGGCGTGCAGCACATCATCGTGGTGGGGCACAGCAAGTGTGGCGGAGTGCGCGCGGCGCTCGACAACCAGCGGGCCGGGCTGGTCGACAACTGGCTGCGCCACGTGCAGGACGTGCGCGACACGCATGAGGCCTTCCTCGCCGGACTGCCGCACGAGCTGCGCCTGGACGCGCTGGTGGAACTCAACGTGCTCGAGCAGGCGCGCAACGTGTGTCGCACCACCGTCGTGAGAGACGCCTGGCAGCGCGGGCAGTCGGTGGCGGTGCACGGCTGGGTCTATGGCCTGCATGACGGCCTGCTGCGCGACATGGCCATCACGGCATCGGCCCCCGAGGAAGTGGCCGATGCCTACGACGTGGCGCTGGCCAGCCTGCGCCAGCGCTGGCGTCAGGCGGTTCGCCAGCGCGCCAGCCGCACCACCAGCACCGAGGCGAGCGGCAGCACCAGCCCGATCAGCAGCACCGTGAGCAGCAGCGCGCCCAGCTCGCCGTAGTTGGCCGGCGTCTGCACCGCGCCGCCGGGGCCCTTCACCTGCCGGGTGATGGTGTAGACCTCGTTCAGGTACTTGGTGCCCAGCTGCGAGGCCGACAGCGCCAGGTTGGTGAACGAGGCCATCACGGCAAAGAAGGTGGCCTTCAGGTGCGACGGCGCCGAGTTGGCGATCCAGGCCAGCATCGGGATCATCGAGATCTGCCCGAGCGGCGACTCCAGCGCGGTGTCCACCAGCGCGATGAAACGGGCATCGACTACCCCGCCGGTGCGCGCCGCCGTCCACTCGTGCAGGCCGTGGTACATGCCCAGAGTGGGCAGCGAGAGCAGCGTGCCGAGCAGCGTGAGCACCACCACGATCTTGCCGATGCTGTGCTCGGCGATGAAGCGCCGGAACAGGAACAGGCCGGCCAGCGACAGCACGCTGCCCAGCAGCGAGAGCCGGGCCAGGAATGACTGGTCGAAGCCGAGCTCGTCGATCATCCACCAGCTCGCCCCCGGTCCGGGGCCCGGCATGGCGCGGAACATGAACACCACCAGTGCCGTGCCGATCAGCACGCGGCGGGCCTCGGCATCGAGCTCACGGGTGAGCCGGGCCATGAGGAAGAGGATGACCACCATCGAGCCGCCGAACACGATCTCCTGGGCCATGGACACGCCACCCAGCCCCACGCTGAGGGTGATGGCCACGAAGACCAGGCTGCCACCGATGATCCAGCGATTGGGCTCGGTCTTCTCGTGGGGCTCGCGCAGCAGCGCGGTGATCTCCTCGCGGCTGCGGCCCGCGCGGGCCAGGCGCGCGGCGGCGCGCCAGCGGATCACCACCGCGAGCATCACGCCCAGCACCGAGAGCGCCGGAATCACCAGCGCCATCGCGTAGACGTTGGCGTAGAGCGCCACCTTTTGCGCCTCGGGCAGGCCCGAGGAGCCCTGGAAGACCCAGACGTTGATCAGCCCCACCAGCACGGTGCCGCCGATGATCGCCACCCGGCCGAGCATCTGCATGGTGGTGTGCATAGCCTTGCGGGTCTGGGGGTCGATCGGCCGGCCCTGGTCATCGACCGCCGGCACCGCCTCGACCGTCATCGCGTCAGCCACGCAGTCCTGCAGCACGTAACCCAGCGGCGCGAGCAGCGCCGAGATCACGTACCAGGTCTCCTTCGGGGCGATCGCGGTCATGGTCGCGGTGTGCGAGATCAGACCGACCATGATCAGCAGGCTGGCCGCGATGATGGCCGCGCCCAGCCAGACCAGCCAGGCCTTCCAGCGCCAGATCAGGTCGACCAGATGGCCCAGGGGCATCTTGAGCGCCCAGGGAATGCCGGCCCAGAACCCGAGCGAGGCGAGGAAGGCCGCCGACAGCCCGAGATAGTCCTTGACGAAGAAGGTGCCCACGATGCCGGTGAGACCGGACACGCCGGCGGCCACGTAGACCATCAGCGGCGGCAGATAGGACCAGCGCATCTCCCGGCCCAGCGAGAACACGACGCGGTCCAGCCAGCGCGAGAGCAGGCCGCCGCGGGAAGGGGAATCGGGTGTCATGGCAGCAGTGAAGTGGGTGTTGCGTCGAGGGTATCACCGCTGTCCGGCGACCCTGGCCATGCCCGCGCCGCGCCGATCGATCGGCGCGGCGATCAGGCTCACCCGCTGAGCCTTCGGTGCACGAGAATGGCTGTCGGATTCGCTTATGCTGGGGCGTTTCCGCCGCCGCCCATCCTTGTCGGGCGATCCATGCGCCGAGGAAGTCATGTCATACCGCACCGTTCCGGTCAGAGTCGTCCTTGCCTGCGCGTTCGCGATCTGCCTGCCGGTGCTGGCCGCGCTCGGCGGCTGCGGCGGCGGGTCATCGGGCGGCAGCAGCGGCGCACCGGGCACCGAGGTGCCCGCCACCGACGCGCCGTCGGCCAGCATCGCCCGGTTCACGTCGGTCAACTCGAACACCACGGTCACGCTCGACGGCAGCGCCAGCGCGTCCACCGCCGGCCTTCGGTACCAGTGGGCCCTGGCCAGCAAACCGGCGGGCAGCGGCGCCACCCTGAGCAACGCCACCAGCGCCACGCCGGTCATCACGCCCGACATCGGCGGCAACTACACCGTGGTGCTCACGGTCACCAATGGCGCCGGGCAATCCGCGGTCGACACCCTCACCTTCACGGTGGTGCAGGTAGTCGATCCGGCCATCGTGCTCGGCAGCGCCGAGCCGCTCGCCGGCAGCACCCAGCTGTCGCTGTCCGGCACGGTCGCGGGCAGCGTCACCTGGTACGTGGACCTCCTGCTGCTGGGCACCGGTTCCAGCGCCACGGGGGCGCCCATCACCTGGAACACCGCGTCCTACGCCAACGGAACGCATTCGATCATCGCCCGCATCCAGGTGGGCGCCAACAGCTACCAGGAGGTGCGCCGAACGGTCACGGTGACCAACTCCTCGGTCACGCTGCTCACCGCCTCCCCGTCGGGCACCGCCGGCACCATCAGCGTCGACGCCCGGGCCGCTTCCAGCTACGGCATCGCCTCGGTCAGCGCCAGCCTCGATGGCGCCGCGGCCACCACCCTGACCGCGCCCAACGCCTGCTCCCGCTACTGCAGCGGCAGCAACGATGTCTACCGTTTCATCGTCAGCGCGGCCGTCGCGGGTTCGGGCAGCCATTCCATGGTGATCGTGGCCACCGACAATAACGGCAGCCGGCGCACGCTCACCGTGCCGGTGCCGGTCTCCAACGCGCCGGTGCTCTCGCTCGATGGCCCGGCCGACGGCGCCTTCGTCAACGGCGCGTTGCGCATCAGCGGCACCGCGGTCACCGACAAGGGCGGCACCGTCACCACCACGGCACGGCTCGGCGACGTCCAGGTGCTGGGCACCACGCTCGGCAGCTTCGATGCCATGTATGACATCACCGGCATCTCGGCCCGCGAGTACACGCTCACGGTCACCGCCACCGACAAGGACGGCCTGTCCAGCGTCGTCACCCGCAAAGTGGTCATCACCTCCAGCCCCGCCCTGAGCTACACGCCGGTGTTCACGCTGCCCGCCGGCGCCAGCCTGCTCGCCGCCGAAGGCACCCAGGTGCTGTACGCCACCAGCGATGGCGGCGCCTATCTGCGTGACCTGGTCTCCGGCGGCGAGATCGTGCTGCGCGGCGTCGCGGGCATCCAGTACGCCACCGACTGGCAGATCAGCGCCGGCAGGGTCTACGCGCAGGCCAAGGACAGCGACTGCACGCCCACCTTCAACTGCATCTACACCTGGGATGGCGCCGGCACGCGCACCAACCTCTCCACGGCCAGCCCCTACACCGCCGGATCGGCCTACCAGGAGAACCCCGTGGCGCGCGGCGGGTTCGTGGTCTGGACCAACTGGAACGGGCCCAATGCCGGCAGCTACACGCTCTACGAGATCGCCACCGGCAAGTTCACCCGCATCACGGCGCCCGCATCGATCAACTACGTAGGCAACACCGACTACGACCTCGCGGTGGTCGGCAGTGTGGTGCACGTCGTCTACTGGGGCCAGACCGGCGGGAGCGGCACCTCGTCCAGCTTCGACATCTACCGCTGGCAATCGGACACCGGCATCTCCACCCGGGTCACCAGCGACGGGGTGCGCAACATCTATCCCCAGACCGACGGGACGCGCATCGCCTGGCAGCGCTCCCAGGTGGGCGGCAGCGTCGATGGCACCGTCTCGCTGCTCACCCAGCCGCTCGCCGGCGGCGCGTCCACCACGCTTGCCACCGCGGCATCCACCAGCTTCTCGCTGCGCGGCGGCGTGCTCGCCTGGCGCGAACCCTACCCGAACAGCCCGTCGGTGAAGGCGGCCACCGCGTCGGCCGCCACCGTGCTGTCGCCGCTGAGCAGCGGGGTGCTCTACGCCAGCGGGGAGGGCAAGGTCATCTACGGCGAGGGCGGCTGGGTGTACAGCTGGAACAGCGTCACCGGCCTGCGCACCCTGCGCCTGGAGACCACGCCGGGCGCGGTGTTCGTCACCGGCGGCGCCATGATCTTCACGGTCAACGCGGCGGTCTACCGGGTGGGGCTGTAGGGCCGCAGATCAGTCAGCCGGCAGGCGGGCCATGGCCTGGTTCAGCTCGCCCAGCGAGCGGCGAGTATCGGCCAGGATGCGCCGCGCCACCTCGTGGCGCACCTCGGCGAGGTCACGGGCGGCTTCGGCCTCCAGACCCAGCGGCGCGATCAGCGCCCGCGCGGTGGCGATGAACTCTCCACGGGCCTGCTCCAGTTGCGCGAAGTAGGAGGCGCGGGCCTCGCCGAGACGCTCGCGCAGCGCCTTCTCGAAGGCCTCGCGCTGGTGGCTGATCTCGCCGTCACGGCGTCCGGCCTGATCGGTGAGCCACCGGAACACGCCCGCCAGCAGCACCGCGCCCCCCACGTAGGGCGCGATCGGCGCCACCAGCGGCAGCACCACCGCGCCGCCCAGCAGGTAGGCAGCCGCGCCCGCGCCCAGCGCCGAGGCCCCGCCCGCCGCCAGCGTGAAGTTGGCCACCCCCTCGACGGCATTGACCAGTTGCGTGGAGGGCCTGAGCCCCGGCGCGAGCCGCGCCAGCCGGCTGTGGTGCTGGCGCTCGAGCACCGAGGCGTTGACCAGCCGGAGGTCTTCCTGGAAGAGGCGCAGCTCCTCCTTGAGCAGGTGCAGCTGGCGCTCGTGGCGGCGGGCGATGCGATCGACCCGGCGCTCGAGTTCGCGCCCGAAGGCCGAGCGGCCGATGTCCTGCCAGGCCCGGCGGTCCTTCCAGTCATCGGTGCGCAGCCGACTGGCCACCGCCAGCTCGAAGGCATTGCCCGCGTCGTGGATCATCTCGTCGAAGTCCTCGTCGAAGACCTGCTTCTCGTGGTCGATCCGCGCAAGCAGCATCGCGAGCTTCTGCCGGACCTGCCCGATCAGCCGTTCCGACACCGCCAGATACTGGCGGGCGATGGCGCCGGCCTGCGCCGCCACCCCGAGGCCGGTCTCGAAGGCGAGCAACCGCGCATCGAGCGCCTGGCCCGCCGCCGCCAGCGCCGACTGCAGCTGCGCGCGGTCGACTGCGCCATCGAGATAGTCCGCCCGAGCCCGGGCCAGTTCCGGGTCGCCGCTCAGGCGCAGGCATTCGCTGGCCAGCGGCAGCAGATCACGGCCGCGCAGCCGGCGCGCCGAGCGCCCGGCGATGTCGCGCCAGAAGGGTGACTGGGGGCCAGCCTCGAAGGCCGACAGGCGGCCTTCGTCGAGACGCAGGCCGAGCGCATCGGCGAGCGAGCGGGCGAAATCCTGGCTGCGCTCGCCCTGCAGGGCGAGCAGCGGCGCGGCGGCCTCGAAGGCGTCCAGCCGCAGCGACTCTTCCACCGCGGCCGACGCGCGCTGAAGTTCGCGCAGGGCTGCCGCCGGCTCGAGCGCCTGGGTCAGGCTGTGCAGGACCAGTCGCGCGGCCAGCGCCGAATGCTGCAGCCGCTCGACCACCGCACTCAGCGCCTCGTATTCCGCCAGATTCACCACCCGGTCGCTGGCGGCAATCGCGGCCAGCGCGCGCAGGAATCGCGCCGCGAAGCTGTCGTCCGCCACGAGGTGCGCCTGCAGCGCAGGCGGCTCGAGGAGCAGGGCGGGGTCCGATGCGGGCTGGCTCATCACGGTTTCCGGAAGGGTGGCGTCGATGATGGCACAGCGCCCGCGGAACGCCCGCGCCCGCCGCGCATTGACGGGCCCGAGCCCCCGCCACCACACTGCCCCACCCCGCCGCCGACGCCCCCGCATGACGCCATCAGCCCCCAGCGACCCTCACGAGCGTGCCCGCCACAACCGGGTGGGCATCGCCTGGATGGTCCTGGGCATGAGCGCCTTCATCGGCAACGACGCGATGATCAAGGCGCTGGGCGAGCGCCTGCCGGCTGCGCAGATGCTGGTGGTGCGTGGCGTCATGGCCATCACCCTGATCACGCTGGTGGCCTGGCGCATGGGCGCGCTGGGCAGCCTGCGCCAGGTGCTGGACCGATGGGTGCTGCTGCGGGCAGGCTGCGAGGGCCTGGGCACCTTCATCTACCTCGCGGCGCTCTTCCACCTGCCGCTGGCCAACATCACCGCGATCAACCTCTCCTCGCCGCTGATGATCGCGGTGCTGGCCGTCATCCTCCTGGGCGAGCGGGTCGACCGCACCCGCTGGCTGGCGATCGGCGCCGGCTTCCTGGGGGTGCTGATGGTGGTGCAGCCGCGGCCGGGCGACTTCAACGGCTATGCCTGGCTGTGCCTGCTCGCCACCCTGATCTACGCGTTCCGCGATCTGCTCACCCGGCGCATCCCGCCCAGCGCGCCCTCCATCCTGGTCACGCTTTGCACCGCCACCGTGGTGTGGCTGATGGCCGGCGGCGTGCTCGCCGTGCAGGGCTGGGTGGCGATGGGCTGGCGCGATGTCGGCCTGCTGGGGGTGGCGTCGGTGTTCCTGTCCACCGGCTACTACGCGGTGATCGCAGCCATGCGCCGGGCCGACCTCTCGGTGGTGGCGCCTTTTCGCTACGTGGGTCTGCTGTGGGCGCTGGTGCTCGGCTACCTGGTGTGGGGCGACATCCCCAACCCGCTCGCCTGGGCGGGCATCGCGCTGCTGATCGGCGCGGGGATGTTCATGATCCGCCAGCAGCGCGCCCGGCCACGCTGAGCCGGCACGGGCAGCGAACCGGCGAACCGGCGCCGCGCGATGCCGCCGCGGCGCCGATCCGCGTACCCCGGCTCAGGCGGCCTCGGACACGCTCGGCAGACCGGCCAGCGCCATGGCGAGCTCGGCCTCGTCGTAGCTCTCGTCGGTGAGTTCGCCGGCGAAGTACTTCTGGTAGGCGCTCATGTCGAAGTGGCCATGGCCGCAGAGATTGAACAGGATGGTCTCGGCGCGGCCCTCGCGCTTGCAGCGCAGCGCCTCCTCGATGGCACCCTTGACCGCGTGATTGGCCTCGGGCGCGGGCACGATGCCCTCGGCGCGCGCGAACAGCACCCCCGCCGCGAAGCAGTCGTTCTGGGTGTGGGCGGTGGCCTCGATCAGATCGAGCTCCTTGAGGTGCGACACCAGCGGCGCCATGCCGTGGTAGCGCAGGCCACCGGCGTGGAAGGCGGGCGGCGTGAAGCTCGAGCCCAGGGTGTGCATCTTGGCCAGCGGCGTCATGTGGCCGGTGTCGCCGAAGTCGTAGGCGTAGCGGCCGCGCGTGAGCGAGGGACACGCCGCCGGCTCCACCGCCACGATGCGCGGCCGGGCACCACCACGCAGCCCATGGCCGATGAAGGGGAAGGCGATGCCGGCGAAATTGGAGCCGCCGCCGGTGCAGCCCACCACCACATCCGGCCAGGCATCGGCCATCTGCATCTGCTCCATGGCTTCCAGGCCGATGATGGTCTGGTGCATGAGCACATGATTGAGCACCGAGCCGAGCGCGTACTTGGTGTCCTCACGCTGGGCGGCCAGTTCCACCGCCTCGGAGATCGCGATGCCCAGGCTGCCCGGGTGGTCCGGGCGCTGCGCGAGCACCTGACGGCCGAAGGCAGTCTCGGTGGACGGCGAGGGCAGGCAGCGCGCGCCGTAGGTTTCCATGACCGCTCGGCGATAGGGCTTCTGGTCATAGGAGACCCGCACCTGGAACACCAGCACCTCGAGCCCGAAGAGCGAGCCGGCAAACGACAGCGAGGTGCCCCACTGGCCTGCGCCGGTCTCGGTGGTCAGGCGCTTGACGCCGGCCTGCGCATTGAAGAAGGCCTGAGGCACGGCGGTATTGGGCTTGTGGCTGCCAGCCGGGCTCACGCCCTCGTACTTGTAGAAGATCTTGGCCGGCGTGCCCAGCGCCTTCTCGAGGCGATGCGCGCGGTACAGCGGCGCCGGCCGCCACAGCCGGTAGATCTCGCGCACCGGCTCGGGAATCTCGATCTCGCGCTCAGTGCTGACCTCCTGCAGGATCAGCTCCATCGGGAACAGCGGAGCGAGGTCGGCCGGGCCGATGGGCTGGCGGGTGCCGGGGTGCAGCACCGGCGGCAGCGGCTTGGGCAGATCGGCCTGGATGTTGTACCAGGACTTCGGAATGCGGGACTCGTCCAGCAGGTACTTGGTGGGCGTGCTCACGGCGGGTTTCTCCGGGAAACGGGGTGCGGGGCGGAAGGCGCGCACGGAACCGATCGGCAGGCGCTCGGCACGGCGCGCGCGCCGAGCATACCCGATGCCTGGCAGCCGCCGGACCGGGATGCGTATCACACAAGGATGCGATGGCGCTCGCGGCGCGGCGCGGTAAGGTTCGCTCTGCGCCAGACACCGCCATGAACCCCAGCCACTCCGGGTCCCCCACGCATCTGAGCCGGTTTCGTCGTCAGGCCCTGCCCGGCCTGATGGTGGCGCTCGCGCTGTCCAGCCTGCTGATGGCGATCGCCAGCGCCGGGCTGCTCGAGGCGCGTTGGCGCGACCGCGCGTTCGGCTGGCTGGCGCAGCACGCGCCGGTGCCGGCGAAGACCGAGGTGGTGGTGGTCGGCCTGCACACCGAAGACCTGGATGCCTTCCAGGTGCCGATCGCGCTGATGCATCGCCAGATCGCCGCGTTCCTCCAAGGCCTTGTGATCGGCGGCGCGCGCGCCGCCGGCCTCGACTTCACGCTGCCGGAGCGCTCCTTCGATGCGCTCAGCCCTGGGCTCGACCAGGCGCTCGCGCAGGCCCTGGTCGCGGCACGGGGAGGCCCGCCGGTGGTGCTGGGCATCGGCGTGCGCGCCGACGGCCAGCCCGAGGCCATGCAGCCGCTGCTCGAGGCGGTCAGCCGGGGCCTGCCTCGTGCCTATCTGGTGGTCAACCCCGATGCCGACGGCATGGTCCGCGGCTTTGACGAGACGCTGGGCGCCCAGGGCGAGCGGCTGCCGACTCTGGGCGGCGAAGTGGCGCGGGCCGCCGGCGCGCAGGCGCGCAACGGGCTTATCCACTACGCCCATGGCGATCCGGTGCCTTTCATTGCCTGGCGGCAGGTGGTCACCTGGGTGCAGGCCCAGGATCAGGCAGCCCTGCAGGCTGCGCTCGGGGGCAAGGTGGTGCTGCTCGGCAACCTGCTGCCCTTCGACGATCAGCTGCAGACCCCGGTGCCCCTGGCCGCGGCCGGCGCCTTCACCGGCACCTCGCATGGCGTGCTGATCCACGCCCAGCAGATCCGCAACCTGCTCGACGACACCCTGGTGCGCGAACTGCCCTGGCCGCTCGCGTGGCTCGGGCTCGCGCTGCTCACCCTGCTGGGCGGCTGGCGGGCCGGAGGCCTTGGCTGGGCAAGCGCGCTGGGTCTGGCGCTCACGGTGCTGATCGCCAGCGTGTTCCTGCTGCGCCAGTCGTGGGCCGTGCCGGCCATCGCCTGGGCGCTCGCGCCGCTGATCGGCATGGGCGTGCGCACCGGGCACGAGGCCTGGGACGCAGCGCAGGAGCGCAACCGCCTGCGCCAGCACTTCTCGGGCCTGGTCAGCCCGGCGGTGCTGCGCGAGATCATCGCCGGCCGGCTCGATCCGCAGGCCGGCGGCGGACGGCGCGAGATCGCCGTGCTCTTCTCCGACATCCGCGGCTTCACCACCCTGAGCGAGACCATGGCGCCCGAACAGGTGGTCGAGCTGCTCAACCGCTACTTCGGCCTGATGGTGTCGGTCATCCATCGCCACGGCGGCACGCTCGACAAGTTCATCGGTGACGGGATCATGGCCGTGTTCGGATCGCCAGCCACCGGCACCGATGACGCCGATCGCGCCTGGGCCGCCGCCCGCGACATGCTGGCCGCGCTGCGCACCTTCAACGCGCAACAGGTCGGGCTGGGCGGGCCGGTGCTGCAGATCGGCATCGGCCTGCATGCCGGGCCGGCCGTGACCGGTTTCGTCGGATCGGCCACCCGCTTCGAGTTCTCGGCGGTGGGCGACACCGTCAACACCGCCTCGCGCATCGAGTCGCTGACCAAGGAGGCCGGCTATCCGCTGCTGGTCTCCGAGGCGGCCAGGGCGCGCCTGAGCCAGCCGCAGGGGCTCGTCGATCTCGGCCCGATGGCGGTGCGCGGGCGCGCCGCCATGCGGGTCTTCGGTTACCAGCATCCCACGGAGTGAACATGAGACTGCTGATCGTCCTGACGAGCCTTCTGCTCGCCGCCAGCGCGCAGGCCCAGCTGCTGGTCACCGACCTGGCCGGTCCGGCCACGCTCGCCGGCGGCGGGCGCGTCGCCATCCTCGCCACGCTGCCGGCAGGCAGCGTGCTCAGCCTCGGGCCCCAGGGCCGGGCGGTGCTCGCTCACCTGGCCAGCGGGCGCGAGTTCCCGCTTGCCGGGCCCGGCGAGTTCCGTCTCGACGCTGACGCGGTCACCGGGCCCGCCGGCACGCCGATCAGCCCGGCCGCGCTGCCCGGCGGCGCCGGCCTGCCTGCGGTAGCACGCACCTCGCGCATCGCCATGGCGGCCACCCGCATGCGCAGCCTCACCGGCTGCGACACCGACGCCGATCCGCAGTCCGCGGGCCTCGACCCCACCGACACGGTCATCGCCCCCGATGAGCGCACGCTGCGCTGGACGGCCACGGCCGGCGCCGACACCTACTGGGTGTCACTCGGCCCGCCGGGCGGCGCCAATCTCGCGGTGCAGGTCGGCGCCGCGCGCAGCTGGCCTCTGCCGCCGAGCATCGCCCTCGAGAGCGGCAAGCTCTACGAGTGGCGGGTCCAGGCGTTCCGGGGCACCCTGCCGATCAGCACCCGCGTGGGCACCTTCAGCGTGATGGCGCCCGAGACATCGGCCCGCCTGGCGCAACTGGTGCCAGGCCCCGGCGCGCCGATCGCGCATCGCGTGCTGCAGGCGGCGCAATGGCAGGAAGCCGGCGCCCGCCAGCGCGCCTGCGGGCTGTGGCGCGAGATCCGCGCCCAGCGGCCCGAGGATCCAGGACTGGAAGCGCTGCTGCGCTGAGCTGCGCGATCAATCGCCTCAGAAGGCGGTGCCCGGGGTGGCGATGAACGCCTGTTCCTCGGGGGTCGACTCGCGCCCGAGCGCCGCATTGCGGTGCGGGTAGCGTCCGAAGCGCTCGATCACGGCCCAGTGCCGGTGCTCGGCCTCCAGTTGCCGCTCAAGGCCCGGCGCGCCGAACAGCCGCAGCGCCTCGCGGTGAATGAGCGGCGACTCGCTGTGCATGTAGGGCATGTAGAGGAAGGCGCGCTGCGCCAGCGGCAGGGCCTGGTCGGCGCCGAGCGCCACCGCGGTCTGGGCCAGTCCGAGCGCCAGCGCATCCTGGGCGAAGGCCCGGGCCCCACCCCGATGGACATGGCGCGAAAACTGGTCGAGCACCAGGATCTCGGCCAGGCGGCCCGCCGGTTCGTCACGCCAGTGGGCCAGCTCGCAGCGCGCGGCCGCCATCAGCACCGCGCCGAAGCGCTGGCGGATATCGGCATCGAGTGCCGATCCGCCGGACCACCACTGCGCGGGCGTGAGTTCCTCGAACCAGAAGCGCAGGACCGGGTCGGCATGCGGCAGGCAGGGCGTGTTCATGCCGCGCATCTTGCCACCGGCAATGACCCGAACGGGCCTGGCACGGCGCTTGCTGCCATCATGGGTGTCCATAGCCACCCATCGCGCCCGCCATGATCCCCTCCCATCCCGCACCCAGCCTGCTCATCCGCGGCGCCAGCGCCCTGCTCACCGGCCTGCCCGGGGCAGCCATGCGCCACGACGTCACGCGCCTGGGCGGTGATCTGCGGGTGCGTGCCGGCCGCATCGAGGCCATCGGGCACCTCAGCCCCGAACCCGGCGAGCAGGTCATCGATGCGCGCGGCTGCGTCGTCCAGCCGGGCTGGGTGAACACCCACCACCACCTGTTCCAGAGCCTGCTCAAGGGCGTGCCCGAGGGCATCGA
>JBAWWD010000005.1:0-196116 GCA_037146935.1 Burkholderiales bacterium | reverse complement strand
CCGCAAGGGCCCGCCTTCACCGCTCAGTTTCTACACCACGCCTCGGGACGCGACCGCAGTTCCGCGCCACGACCGCGTCGCTGAACCGGGACGAGCGCAAGTCGGCCGGGCACGGTGTGCTGCGATTCACCAGGGACCTCAGCCGCGCCTACGTGGATGTGCGCATCGCGGGCATCGATCCCGCAAGCATCACGATGTTCCACATCCACTGCGGCAAGCCCGGAATGCTGGGGCCGATCCTGGTGGACCTGGGCATGAAGCGCGACATCAGGCAGGCCTTCGCCGGGAACCTGCTCACCGCGGAGATCCGCAACGAAGACCTGGTGGCAGTGGTCAAGCACAGCCACGGGCCGATCGGCTTTTTCACCGGCGGCTGCCCGATCCTGATCGGCAACCCGCTGGACCGCGTGAAGACCATCGCCGGCATGGCCGCGCTGGCGCGCGAAGGCGATCTGTACTTCAACCTGCACACCACGGGCCAGAACTATTACGGCGACATCCGCGGACAGCTGGAAGTCATGCGCGACTGACGCGCTGGCCGATCGGCTAATTCATCCCGCAACCCTCTGCCTGGACCGCCATGCGCAAACGCTTCGAACCCAGCCCGGCCATGGGGCGCGACGGCCCCCGAACCCATGTGTTGATGTCGCTGGTCGCGTTGATGGTGGCCATCGCCATGTTCGTGGCGGCATCCGGCTCCGGCAATCCGGAGACACTGGAGCCGCTGCCGGACTGGGTCAACATCGGCGCGAATCTGCTCTGCGTGGTCATCGGACTCCTGGTGCTGCTGCCGCGCACCCGCGCGGTCGCGAGCCTCGCTGCAGCCTTGAACATGGTGGCTTCCATGTTCACGAACTACTGGGTCGATGGACCGGCCTATTTCCTGAGGGTGCTGCCGTTCAACGCGATCACGCTGCTCCTCGCACTCGCGGTCGTCTGGCATTACCGGGAAGACCTGGGCATGCGCGCCGGCAAGGCGAAGGTCGCGCGATGAGCGGCGCGCGCGTCCGATGATTGCCGGTATGCTCGCGACCAGTCCCCGAACACCCAGGAGCGCCGTGATCGACATCCGCCCGGCCTGCTTCCCCGCCGACGAGAACACCGTGCGCACGGTGTTCCAGGAATACGCCGAGGGCCTGGGAATCGATCTCGCCTTCCAGGGCTTCCAGGCCGAACTCGACGATCTGCCGGGCGCCTACGCCCGCCCCGGCGGCATCGTGCTGCTGGCCCGGCAAGGCCTGCAGGTGATCGGCTGCGTGGCGATGCGGCCATTCACGCATGACACCTGCGAGATGAAGCGGCTCTACGTGCGCCCGATGGCGCGCGGCATGCGGACGGGTCGACACCTGGTGGAGCGTCTTTGCGCCGAGGCGCTGGCGGCCGGCTACGCGCGGATCTGCCTGGACACCCTGCCCTCGATGCACGCAGCGCACGCGCTCTACCACGGCCTGGGGTTCCGGCCGATCGCGCCCCATGCTGCGAGCCCGATCGCCGGCACACGCTACCTGGGGCGGTCGCTGCGCTGAGGGTCGCGACCGCCGGGCTCAGGGTTCGCGATGCGCGAGCAGTTCGGCCACGCGCAGCTGCAGCGCCTGCGGCGAGACCACTTCCACCGCGAGCGGCGAGCCCACCCGCAGCCCCACCTGGCTGAAGACGCCGCGCCGAAACGGTCGCACCATGGCCTTGCCATCGGCCACGCGCGAGAAGAAGCTGCCCCACAGGTTGACGAGCGCCATCGGCACCACCGGCACCGGATGCGCCTGCAGCAGCTTCATGACCCCGCCCTTGAACGGCGCGAGGCGCCCATCGCGGGTGATGCCGCCCTCGGGAAAGATGGCCAGCAGGTCGCCCTCGGCCAGCACCCGGTTGGCCTCGATGAACGCGCGCTCGTAGGCCGCGGGGTCTTCCTTCTGCGGCGCCACCGGGATCGCCTTGCAGAGCCGGAACAGCCAGCCCAGCACCGGGATGGCAAAGATGCGGTGGTCCATGATGAAGCGGACCGGGCGCGGGCTGGCGGCCATCATCAGCACCGCGTCGACATAGCTCACATGGTTGCAGACCAGGATGGCCGCACCCGAGACCGGGATGTGCTCCTCACCGCTGACCCGGAATCGATAGACGCAGTGGGTGAGCAGGAAGGCCATGAAGCGCAGCAGGTACTCGGGCACCAGCAGGAAGATGTAGAAGGCCACCACCGCGTTGACCAGCCCGACCACCAGGAACACCTCGGGGATGCTCAGGCCCGCGCTCAGGAGCAGGCCCGCGCCCAGGCTGCTCGCGATCATGAAGACGGCATTGAGGATGTTGTTGGCGGCGATGATGCGGGCGCGGTGCGTGGGTTGGCAGCGGGTCTGGATGAGGGCGTACATCGGCACGCTGAACAGGCCCACGCACAGCGACAGCAGGAACAGGTCGGCCATCACCCGCCAGTGCGAGGGGTCGGTGACGAAAGCGGTCAGACCCTGCAGCGCCGATGGCCTCATGCCGCGCGAGGCGAAGTACAGGTCAACGGCGAACACCGTCATGCCGATCGCGCCCAGGGGCACCAGACCGATATCGACGTGACGGCGAGACAGCATCTCGCACAGCAGCGCGCCGCTGCCCACGCCGATCGAGAACAGCACCAGCAGCAGGCTGGCCGCCTGCTGGTCGCCATGCAGCACATCGCGGGCGAAGGCCGGAAAGAGCGACAGGAACACCGCGCCGAAGAACCACATCCAGGAGATGCCCAGCATCGAGCGGAACACCACGATGTTCTCGCTGCCCAGCCTGAGGTTGCGCCAGGTCTCGCTGATGGGGTTCCAGTTGATGCGCAGGCCGGGGTCGCTCGCCGGCGAATGCGGCACCGCCGCCGCGGTCAAGCGCCCGATCACCGCCAGCGCCACACACGCGCCGGCCGCCATGCGCGGCCCCTCGCCCGGGATGGCGATGAGCAGGCCGCCGGCGAGCTGGCCCAGCAGAATGGCCACGAAGGTGCCCATCTCGACCATGCCGTTGCCCCCGGTGATCTCGCGCTCGCCCAGGTGCTGCGGCAGGTAGGCGAACTTGACCGGGCCGAAGATCGTGCTGTGCACGCCCATGAGGAACACGCAGGCGAGCAGCACCGGCACATCGCTGGCCATGAAGCCATAGCCGGCCAGCAGCATGACCGCGATCTCGAGGTTCTTCACCCAGCGCATCAGCCGGCCCTTCTCGAGCTTGTCGGCCAGCTGACCGCTGGTGGCCGAGAGCAGCACGAAGGGGGCGATGAAGAGCGCGCCGATCACCAGGCCGGCCATCGTGGGCGGCAGCCAGCTCACCTGGAGCTGGTAGGTGATCATCACCGTGAAGGCGAACTTGAAGAGGTTGTCGTTGCCCGCGCCGGCGAACTGGGTCCAGAAGAAGGGCGCGAAGCGGCGCTGGCCCAGCAGCGCAAACTGGTTCGGATGGGCGTTGGGATCGGAGCTCATGGGCGGTGGTCCTATCGGGCCAGGGGTGGGTATCGGACCGGGGGGTGCCTTCATGATGGTCCGGTTCGGGTTGAACACGGCGCCAATCTCATCGAATCCGACCAAGGTATCCATCGTTACCGGGAGAGTTGACTCCCCGGTGACGATCGGTATCGTTAGACGATACTTCTGGAGACGGCGATGAGCAGCACCCGCGATCTGGTCACCACCCTGAAGGCGGAGCTGCGGCGCGCCGGCATCACCTACGCGCAGCTCGCCCGGGAGCTTGGCCTGGCCGAGAGCAGCGTCAAGCGCATCTTCTCGCGCGGCGACATGCCGCTCTCACGCATCGACGAGGTGCTGGCGGTGCTGCGCATGGACTTCGCCGAGCTCGCGCGTCTGGTGGCCAATGCCAGCCCGCCGCAGCAGGAACTCACGCTCGAGCAGGAGAAGGCGGTGGTGCGTGACCCGCGCCTGCTGCTCACCGCGATCTCGACGCTCAGCCAGTGGACGGTGGCGCAGATCGTGAGCACCTATGCCATCACCGAGGCGCAGGCGGTGGCCTGCCTGGTCAGGCTCGACCGGCTCGGTTTCCTGGAGCTGCGCGCCAACAACCGCTACCGGCTCAAGGTGGACAAGACCTTCCGCTGGCGGCCGGGCGGCCCGGTGATGCAGTACTTCCGAGCGCACGCCATGAATGACTACTTCAGCGGCGACTTCGGCGACCCCGGCGAGCTGCTGATGCTGGTCCACGGCCAGATCAGCCCGGCCCAGGCACTGCTCTTCAACGAGCGCCTGCGCCGTCTGGCGCAGGACTTCGCGCAGCAGCACCTCGCCGACCAGAAGCTGCCGCAGTCGGAGCGCCGCGCCTACACCCTGGTGTTCGGCATGCGCGGCTGGCTGTTCGGCGCGTTCCGGCAGCTGCTCAGGGAAGAAGCGGCGCCAGGGCCTGTCGGCCCCGGCGTGCGGGTCAGACGATGACCTCGACCTTCGCGCGTCGCGCCACCTGGGTCCAGGTGTCGATCTGCGAGCGGATCACCTTGACGAACTCGTCGCCGACGATGGGGCTCTTCGGCGCCAGCGTCTGCAGTTCGTCGAGGCGCGAGGCGATGTCGGGCTTGCGCAGGATCTCGGGCACCAGGGCGGTGAGCCGCTGAACGATCGGGGCCGGCATGCTGCGCGGCGCCGACAGGCCCAGCCACTGCGACCCGGTGAGCGAGGGGAAGCCCGACTCGGCGAAGGTGGGAATGCCCGGCAGCGCCGGCAGCCGTTGCGGGGTGGACACCGCGAGCGCACGCAGGGATCCGCCCTTGAGCTGGGCCACATTGGTGGTCACCGGGTCGAACAGGCCGTCGATCGAGCCGCCGAGCAGGTCCTGCATGGCGGGCGCGCTGCCCTGGTAGGGCACGTGGTCGTGCTGGGGCGCCTGGCCCTCGATCTTGAGCAGCTCACCGAACAGGTGATTGGCCGACCCGATTCCCGAGGTGCCGTAACGCACCGGCCGGGTCTTGGCGGCGGCCACGTACTGGCCCAGGGTCTGGAACGGCGACTGCGCGCGCACCAGCAGCACCATCGGCGCCTCGACCAGCATGGCCATGTGGGTGAAGTCGGCCACTGCATCGAAGGGCATCACCTTGCGCGTGGCGGTGGCGTAGATGTGCACCGAGGCATGGCTCACCAGCAGGGTGTAGCCATCGGCCGGCTGCTTGGAGACGTACTCGGTGCCGATCAGGCCGCCGGCGCCGGCGCGGTTCTCCACCACCACGCTCTGGCCGAGGGCCTGCGAGAGGTGCGGCGCCATCAGCCGCGACACGGTATCGACCAGCCCGCCTGGCGGAAACTGCGCCACCAGCTTGACCGGGCCGCGGGTGGGCCACGCAGCTTGCTGGGCTCCGACCCAGGCAGGGGTGCTGGCCAGCGCAGCGCTGGCCGCCAGGAAATCACGACGCTTCATCACGGCTCCTAGAGCCCGCCTTGCCAGCGGGCGACAATGGGTAATGGGTGTTGGCGGGGCATGGGTCCCGAACGCGGCCATGGAGTGCACGATCCGTGCCACGCGGCTGCCGCCCCCTCGTCCCCGAAAATCGCCCGCAAGCGCCTGGAACAGGACTTGCTGCCCGCCCCGGACAGCCCGCCTGATGCCCGACTTCGGTGCGCCGGCGGCAAACTCGGTGCATGGCGGCCTGGCCGTCGCGCACCTTCCGGAGATCCGCACCATGACCGCCCCCACCTACCCGGGTGCCCTGCCCGACCACGGGCGCTTCGACTACCAGCCGATCACCCGACGCCCGGCGCAGCGCTGGCCAGGCGGCGCCGGCCTGGCGGTGTACCTGGGCTTCAACATCGAGCACTTCGCGTTTGGCGAAGGCCTGGGCGCGATGCTCGGCCCGGCCTCGCCGCAGCCTGACGTGCTCAATTTCAGCTGGCGCGAGTACGGCAACCGGGTGGGCGCCTGGCGCTGCCTGGAACTCTTCGACCAGCTCGGCATGCCGGCCGCGGCCCTGATCAACACCGCGCTCTACGACCACTGCCCCGAGCTGATCCGGGCCTGCGTCGACCGCGGCGACGAGCTGGTGGGGCACGGCCACACCAACGCCGAGCGCCAGGGCCAGTGGGCCGAGGCCGCCGAGCGCGACCTGCTCGCGCACTGCCGCGACCGCATCCGCGAGGGCAGCGGCGCCGCCCCCACCGGTTGGCTCTCGCCATGGATCAGCGAGAGCCGGCTCACGCCCGATCTGCTGGCCGAGACCGGCTACGACTACACGCTCAACTGGTGTCATGACGACCAGCCGGTGGCGATGCGCACCCGCAGCGGTCGCCGGCTCTGGTCGATTCCCTATCCGCAGGAGCTCAACGACATCCCGATGATCATGGCGCGGCAGATGGACGCAAAGGACTTCACCGGGATGATCATCGACCAGTTCGACGAGATGCTGCTGCAGTCGCGGCAGCAGGCCCTGGTGATGGGCATCGCGCTGCACCCGTACATCGTCGGCCAGCCCTACCGGCTGCGCCACCTGCGCCACGCGCTGCAGCACATCGCGCGGGCCCGCGACGGCGGCCAGCTCTGGCTGACCACACCCGGCGCGATCTGCCGGCACGTCGAGGAGGCCTGGTCATGAGCAAGGGCGCGCATCGCATCGGCGTGATCGGCCTGGGCATCATGGGCGGCACGATGGCACGGGCGCTGGCCCGCGCAGGTCATGCGGTGAGCGGGCATGATCCGCTCGCGTCAGCGCGCCAGCGCTGCCGACGGGCCGGCGTGCTCACCCCGGGCAGCAATGCCGCGGTGGCCCGCGACGCCGAGGTGCTGCTGCTGTCGCTGCCCAGCGCGGCGGCGCTGGACTCGGTGGTGGCCGAGTTGCAGACCGTGCCTGGCGCCGGGCCGCGCCAGCTGGTGATCGAGACCAGCACCCTGCCGCTGGCCGACAAGCAGCGCGCTGCCGCGGCGCTGCGCCGCCAGGGCCGCCTGATGCTGGACGCGCCGATCAGCGGCACGGCCACGCCCACGCCCCAGGCCACATGGATCATGTACCTGAGCGGGCCGGCAGCCGCCTGCCGGCAGGCCGCGGCGGTGGTCGGCGCGTTCACGCTGAAGGCGCCGCGGGTGGGCGGCTTCGGCGCCGGCACCCAGCTGAAGATCGCCGCCAATCACCTGGTCGCGATCTACAACGTGGCCTATGCCGAGATGGTCGGACTGTGTCGGCGCATGGGCCTGGACCCGGCCGTGGCGCTCGCCCACATGGGCGGCAGCCCCTACATCGGCACCGGGCTGATGGGCATCCGCATGCCGATGATGATCAACCGGGAGTACCTGCCCGCGACCATGAAGGTCTCGGTCTGGCAGAAGGACATGCAGGTGATCGGCGACATGGCCCGGTCGGTGGACTGCCCCACCCCGCTGTTCAATGCCTGCGCCGCGGTCTACACCTCGGCCATGGCGCTGGGCCTGGGCGAGCACGACACCGCCGCCGCGGCCGAGGTGCTGGCCGCCCTTGGCGGTGATCGCGGCCAGACGCCGCGCTGAGCGCCACCTATGCTCGGCCCGACATATCGTCAGGGCCGGGCTGCTCGGGAACAATCCGCCTCGCATTCAACCCGGGCGGAGCAGACATGGCAGGACGGACGAGCAGGTTCAGGGCGGCAGCGGCCATGGTGCTGCTGGCGGTGGCGGGCGCGCTGACGGCGGCTGGTGGCGAGGCCCGCGCGCAGGAGCGCTTCATCGTGATGGCCTCCACCACGTCCACCGAGCAGTCGGGCCTGTTCGGGCACCTGCTGCCGGCGTTTCGTCAGGCCACCGGCATCGAGGTGCGGGTGGTGGCCGTGGGCACCGGTCAGGCGCTGGACATCGGCCGCCGCGGCGACGCCGATCTGGTCTTCGTGCACGACACCGCCGCCGAGGAACGCTTCGTGGCCGAGGGCTTCGCCACGCGTCGCCGCAACGTCATGTACAACGACTTCGTCCTGGTGGGGCCGCGTGGCGACCCGGCCGGCGTGAAGGGCAACGACATCGCCGCGGCGCTGCGACGCCTGGGCGCAGGCAGCCAGCCGGTCATCTCGCGCGGTGACCGCAGCGGCACGCATGCGGCCGAGCTGCGGCTCTGGAAGGCGGCGGGCATCGATGTGGCCGCCGCCCGGCCGGCAGGCTACCGGGAGTGCGGCTGCGGCATGGGGCCGGCGCTCAACATGGCCTCGTCACTGAACGGCCATGTGCTCACCGATCGCGGCACCTGGCTGAGCTTTCGCAACCGGGGCGAGCTCGCGGTGCTGGTCGAGGGCGATCGCAACCTCTTCAACCAGTACGGCGTCATGGTGGTGAACCCGGCCCGCCATCCCCATGTGAAGGCCGCGCTGGCGCAGCAGTTCGCCGACTGGGTGGTGTCGCCGGCCGGCCAGCGCGCGATCGCCGGCTACACCATCGGCGGCGAGGCGCTGTTCTTCCCGAACGCCGGGCCCTGAGCGACGCCGGGCCCTGAGCGACGCCGGGCCCTGAGCGACGCCGGGCCCTGAGCGGCTGAGCTACCCTGTCACCTCGTGCCGCACGGGCGAGGAGACCCTAGGTGAGTGCCCCCATGCATGGCGCGTCGACGCAATCGACGAGCCCTTCACACCCTACTGCCGATGCCGCCGCCTGGCCCCGCATCGGCGTCTTCGGGGCCGGCGCGGTCGGCTGCTACTACGGTGCCCGGCTGGCGCTGGCCGGCGCGCCGGTGACCCTGGTGGGCCGCGGACCGCACGTGCAGGCCCTGCGCGCGCAGGGCCTGGTGCTGCATGCCGGCGGCCAGCGACAGGTGGCCGCGGTGACTGCCGACACCGATCCGGCGGCGCTGGCTGGCGCCGAGGTGGTGCTCTTCTGCGTGAAGAGCCGCGACACCGACACCGGCGGGCGGGCGCTTGCCCCGCTGCTGCGGCCCGACGCCGTGCTGGTGAGCCTGCAGAACGGGGTGGACAACCCCGTGCGGCTGCGCGCAGCCAGCGGTCGCGACACGCTCGCGGCGGCGGTGTACGTGGCCTGCTCCATGTCGGGCCCGGGCGAGGTGCGCCATGCCGGTCGGGGCGATCTCATCCTCGGGCCGGTGCCGGGCGCGAGCGGCGCCTCGGGCCTCGCGCAGGCGCAGCGCGTAGCCGCGCTCTTCGAGCGGGCCGGGGTGCCCTGCCCGGTGGTGCCCGATGCGCGACCGGCCCTCTGGGAAAAGCTGGTGATGAACTGCGTGTTCAATGCCATCTCGGCCCTGGGACGGGCGCGCTATGCCCGGCTGGTGGCCGACGCGGGCGCGCGCGCGCTCATGGCCGAGGTGGTGGCCGAGTGCGTGGCCGTGGCCGGCAGCGAGGGCGTGCCGCTGCCCCCCACCGAGCGCCTGGTAGCCGACGCGCTGCGTCTGGGCGCCGCCATGGCCGATGCCACCTCGTCGATGGCGCAGGACCTGGCCGCGGGCCGACCGACCGAGATCGACGCGCTCAACGGCCTGGTGGTGCGCCTGGGCGAAGCCGCCGGGGTGCCGGTGGCGGTCAACCGGGCGCTGAGCACGCTGGTGCGACTGGCCGAGGCGGGCTGAGCCGGGGGCGCGGCGGCCGGCGGCGCCAGGGGCGTGAATCGGCACCCGGAAGCGAGACGCGCCGCCGCGAACGGACCGCGGGCGCGCAGGCGGGCGGGCATAATCGCCCGAACGCCAGCGCCCGCCGCCGGCACGCCTTCGCGCCCATTCCAGGAGATCCCGATGAGAGCCCTGCTCTGCAAGCAATACGGCCTGCCCGACACGCTGGTGGTCGAGGAAGTGCCCGATCCCGTGCCCGGTGCCGGCGAGATCGTGGTGGACATGAAAGCCGCGGGGGTCAACTTCCCCGACGTGCTGATCATCCAGAACAAGTACCAGTTCAAGGCCGAGCTGCCGTTCTCGCCGGGCGCTGAATTCGCCGGCATCGTCTCGGCGGTGGGCGCGGGCGTCACGCACCTGAAGGTCGGCGACCACATCATCGGCTCCACCACCTACGGCGCCTTCTGCGAGAAGGTGAAGATGTCGGCGGCGCGCGCGATTCCCATCCCGCGCACCCTGCCCTTCGATACCGCGGCCGCCTTCATCCTTACCTACGGCACCTCGTACCACGCCCTCAAGGACCGCGGCTCGCTCAAGGCCGGCGAGACCCTGCTGGTGCTGGGCGCGGCCGGTGGCGTGGGTCTGGCCGCGGTGGAGATCGGCAAGGCCTTCGGCGCGAAGGTGATCGCCGCCGCCTCCACCGAGGAGAAGCTGGCGGTGTGCCGCGAGCACGGCGCCGACATGACCATCAACTACGAGACCGAAGACCTGCGTGAGCGCCTGAAGGAGCTCACCGACGGCAAGGGCCCGGACGTGATCTACGACCCGGTGGGCGGCAAGTTCGCCGAGCCGGCGTTCCGCTCCATTGGCTGGCGCGGCCGCTTCCTGGTGGTGGGCTTTGCCAACGGCGAGATCCCGCGGCTGCCGCTGAACCTGATGCTGCTCAAGGGCGCCTCGGTGGTGGGCGTGTTCTGGGGCCAGTTCTGCAGCAAGGAGCCGCAGGCCTATCGGCAGGACGTGCAGGAGATGTTCGAGCTGGTGCAGCAGGGCAAGCTGCGGCCGCACATCTCGGCCCGCTACCCGCTCGCCCAGGGCGCCCAGGCCATCAACGACATGATGAACCGCAAGGTGATGGGCAAGGTCATCATCACCCCCTGAGCCCCTGCTGCCGGAGGCCGCGATGGTCACCATTGAACGCCAGGACCGGATCGCGATCGTGCGTTTCGATCGCGGGACCCGGGCCAACCCGATGTCGGCCGCGCTGCTGCGCGAGCTCACCCGCGCCGCGCGTGGCTTCGAGGACGACGACACCCTGGCCGCGGTGGTGCTCACCGGCACCGCCGAGAACTTCTCGATGGGCGCAGACCTCAAGGACCCGGAGCGCGAGGTCTCGCGCAGCTGGCCGATGTCGCGCCGGCGCCTGGCCATGCAGGCCGGGGGCAAGATGTGCCGTGCCTGGGAGGAACTCGAGCCGCTCACCATCGCCGCCATTGAGGGCTGGTGCGTGGGCGGCGGCACCGCCATCTCGGTGGCCTGCGACCTGCGGGTGTCCTCGCGCACCGCCAACTTCTACGTGCCCGAGATAGAACGCGGCATGAACCTGTCCTGGGGGGCGGTGCCGCGCATCACGCACCTGGTGGGGCCGGCCAAGGCCAAGCGAATCATCATCCTGAGCGAGAAGATTCCGGCCGCCACCGCCCAGGACTGGGGCCTGGTGGATCAGCTTTGCGAGCCCGGCGATGCGCTGGCCGAGGCCCTGAAGCTGGCGCAACGGGCGGCCAGCCTGCCGCCGGTGCAGTTGCGGATGATCAAGCAGGCCATCAATGCCAGCGCCTTCGCGCTGGACCGCGCCACCAGCCATGCCGACTTCGACCAGTTTGCGCTGGCGGCGCTGTCTGGCGACTTCGAGGAAGGGACCCGGTCATTCCTGGAAGGCCGCCCGCCCCGGTATACCGGCGCCTGAAGGCGCGGGCAGCGGCCCCGGCCAGCGGCCCACCAGAGGGGCAGTGGGGCTCAGAGGACCAGCACCACCAGGGCCATGGAGGCCACGCAGGCCAGACCGACGAGGCGATCGGGATCGAGCCGGGGCCGGGAGGGCCGCATGATGCGACGGACCGGCGGCTGGACCGGCAGGTTGCTGAAGCGGACGCGAGGCTGGACACGGGACTGAGGCATGATGATCTCCTGTATGCATGAACAGTATGCCATGTCCGAGGCTCAGATCGTGAGCCTGATCAAGCCGCATCGCCTTTGCGCGCAATGACCGAGCTCGACACCCTGCTCGCAGACCTCGGCCGGCGGGCGCCCGCCGATGACACCGCCTGGCTGGGCCAGTTCGTGCACGCGCTGCGCCCGCCCCCCGGTCGCGCGCCGGCGGCGGCGGCCGAGACCGTCGAGCGCCTGTGCCTGCGGCTGGAAGCCGAACCGGGCCTGGCCGAGGACCTTGCCGCGCACCTCTTCCTGCTCTTCGAGCATCGCCGTGAACGCCACCTGCTGGCAGAGACCGGCGTGGTGCTCGAACCGGGCTTCCTGCGTGGCCTGACCGATCGCCTCTCACGCCGGTGGCTGCCGCAGATTCCCGACAACGGGCTGTGGGTGGACGTGCTGGGCGAACTCTTCCACCGCCGTGACGACCTCGACTGGGTGCAGGCGGTGGGCGAAACCCGCTGGGCCAGGCTCATCCACCTGATCGACGCCGCCTCGATGCGCCGGCCGCTGGCCGCTGGCGGGCGGGCCCGGCTGCGCAGCGAGTGCCTGGAGGCCTTGCGGCTGCTCGCCCACCGGCTGGCCACCCTGGGCGTGGATCCGCTGCTGCTGCGCTATCAGACGCCGCCCCCCGATCATGACTGCCCCTTCCTGGGCCAGGCCGCCGAGCTGCTGGCCTGGTGCGCCCAGGCGGCCGGCTCCGACCAGCCCCTGTCGGCAATCGATCCGCCACGGCTCACCCGGCTGGCCGCGCAGCTCGAGCGCTGCGAGGGCGTCGTGCTCGCGGTGCGCCAGCTTGCCCGCAGCCAGGGCACCAGCGTCGCCCTCACCCTGCTGCTGCAGCAGTGCGCGCAGAGCGTGGCGCGCATCCGCAGTCTGCTGTCGATGGCGGCGGCACCGCAGGGCGACGCCGAGCGCTCGCTCGCCGGCGCCCGCCTGCTCGAGGCCCTGATCCGCGGCGAGTGCGGCCGCGACAGCCTGCGCGAGCTGATGGCCCGCAGCACCGATCTGCTCGCCCTGCAGGTCACCGAGAACGCCAGCCGGACCGGCGAGCACTACGTGACCACCGACCGCGCCGGCTGGTGGGCGATGGCCCGCTCGGCGATGGGCGCGGGCGTCATCGTCGGCTTCATGGCGCTGTTCAAGATCCTGATCGCCGGCCTGCACCTGCCGCCCTTCTGGGAGGCGCTGGGCTTCGGCCTGAACTACGCCGCGGGCTTCGTGCTGGTGCACCTGCTGCATTTCACGATCGCGACCAAGCAGCCGGCGATGACCGCCTCGCGCATCGCCCAGGAGATCGACGAGAGCCGCGACCGCACCCGCTCGCTGGACCGGCTCGCGCTGCTCACCGCGCAGATCTCGCGCACCCAGCTCGTGGCCATCGCCGGCAACGTGCTGCTCGCGTTTCCGGTGTCGCTGCTGATCGCATGGCTGTGGCTGCGCGGGGCCGGTCAGCCGCTCACCGGCGCCGAGAAGTCCGCGCACCTGCTGGCCGACCTGCACCCGCTCTCGGCCGCGGTGCCGCACGCCGCCATCGCCGGCGTGTGCCTGTTCCTGGCCGGTGTGCTGTCGGGCTATTACGACAACCGCTGCGTGTTCGCGCGCATCCCGGCCCGAATCGCGCGGCTGGGCTGGCTGCGGCGGCTGCTCGGCGACGCCGGCGCCGCGGGCCTGGCGCGCTACGTGGAGGAGAACCTGGGCGCCATCGTGGGCAACATCGCCTTCGGGCTGATGCTCGGCTACGTGGGATTCATCGGCCACATCCTGGGGCTGCCCCTGGACATCCGCCATGTGACCTTCGCGGCGGCCAATGTCGCCTATGGCTGGACCGGTCTGGGCTTTGCCGTGCCCTGGCCCGAGATCGCCCTGGCCACGATCGGCGTGGCTCTGGTGGGGGTGACCAATCTGACGGTGAGTTTCGGCCTGGCCTTCAGCACCGCGCTCAAGGCGCGCCAGCTGCGGCTGAGCCGACGGCGGGAGTTCCTGGGCGCGCTGCTGCGCCAGTGGCGCGCCGATCCGGGCGGCTTTGTCTTCCCGCCCGCCGAGCGCAAGCCCGAGCGCGCTCCCTAGGACAGGCGATCGGTGCGGGCCTCGAGCCGACGCAGCCGATCGTCGAGCGCGCCGAGCACCTCACCCAGCCCGCGCATGGCGGTGCGCGACACCGCCGGGCCGGCGCCGGGTGAGTCGCCGGCGGCGGCCGCACCGGCCAGCGAGGCGGGCAGTTCTTTCAGGCGGCGCGCGAGCCCGCCAAGCAGGCCGGCCGCCCGATGCGCGGCCACATCGCCCACCAGCCGGCTGAGATCTTCCTCGGCATCCCAGCGCAGGTCACGCGCGAGCTCGCCCAGCGCAGCGGCAAGCATCACATCGCCATCAACCCGCAGATGCCGGGTGAGGCCGCTCACACCCTGACTGGCGAAGGCCTTGAGCGCCTCTGAGGAGGGCTGCAGCAGCAGGGTGGCCCGCGGCGCGGTGCCGTTGGCCGCGGGTTCGAGCAGGCCCTCGGGCGTGATCATGAGGCGGGCTTCGGGCGCGGGCAGGCCCGGCCGCTCGGGCAGGACGAGGCCCACGCGCACCACCGCCCCGGCATGCATGCGAAGCCGATCGCGCGCCCAGGCCTGCTGGCGCAACACATGGCCCAGGGCCAGCGCCACCGCCTGCACCGCGCCGCGGTGG
This sequence comes from Burkholderiales bacterium, assembly GCA_037146935.1. Classification (GTDB taxonomy): domain Bacteria; phylum Pseudomonadota; class Gammaproteobacteria; order Burkholderiales; family Burkholderiaceae_E; genus Quisquiliibacterium. Next base: position 181,775 of record JBAWWD010000005.1, on the reverse strand, counting down.
GCGGCCAGGGCAGCGTCCGCCGCCAGCGCCTGCCACGGACTTTGCGGCCGCTCGAAGGCGTCAGGTGCCGCGGGATCAGGGGTCATGCCGACCCCGTGTTCACGGATTGACGCGCCCCCGGGCTTGCGGGCAGACAGGGGTTGATCGCCGCCCGGGGCAGCCGGTTCACGCGAGTTGCTGGATGCCCGCGAGCATCCAGCCCGAGCCACCGGCGATGGGCTTGACCAGGTTCCAGACCTCGTCGAAGGGCTCGGCAGCGGCGGACTCGACCTCACGGATGAGGCCATGGAAGCGAACGCTGGCCACGTGGTCGAGGCCCTGCGGGTGGATGCCGAGCAGCTCGGCCTCGAGGCTGACCACGTCGGTGCGCTGCGCGGCCGCGCCCCGCTCGGCGATCTGGCGGGTGAGCTCGGGCAGCAGGTCATCGGACACGAACTCGCGCAGCACGCCCTGATCGGCGGCATCGAACGCGGCCTGCAGGCGCACGAACTGCTGGCGGGCGCCCTTGAGGAAGCCCTCGACATCGAAGTCGGCGGGCACCCCCGGCGGCAGGCCGGTGACCGGCGCGGCCGTGGCCGCCGCGGTGCTGGCCGCCCCGCCGAAGACCGCATCAGCACTGCGCGCGCTGGCCGGCGGATAGCTCACCGAGGCCTCGGGCCCGATGGCGGTGTTGCCATAGCCGGGCGCGGCCATGGCCGGCCGGGCGCCGGCACCCTGGCGACGGGCCATGATCATCCGGAACACCACCAGACCGACCGCGAGCAGCGCCACCAGCAGCAGACCGCTCATGACCGCATTGGCGAACTCGGCGCCAAGCCCGAGGTGGCTGAACAGGGCGGCCAGACCCAGGCCCGCGGCCAGACCGGCGATGGGGCCGAGCCAGCGGTTGCGGGCAGGCTGGGGGGCTGCCGCCGGCGGGGTGGCCGGGCGGGCGGCCGCGGCCTGGGCCGGCGCCTGCTGCTGGGCCGGCACGCCCTGCTGGGGCGCCTGCTGCGGGGCCGCGTCGCGCTGGACGGTGTTCGACTGGCGGCCGACATTGCGGCCACCGCCGACACGCGCGGCCTCGGCGTCGGCCACGACCACTGCAGTGCCGATGAGGGCAACGGCCATCAGGCCGAAAAGACGATTGCGCATGAACAGGTGCTCCTGGGTGTTGCTGACTCTGGATGAGACGGACTGCCGATGGGTCGGTGGATGTGGCGTGAGGCTTTCAGCGCGATGGCGGCGCGGGTTTCAGACGCGCACACCCTCGTGCAGGGCCACCACGCCAGCGGCCATGTTGAAGTAGCGTACCCCGGCCAGCCCGGCCTCGCGCAACATGCCCGCAAGGGTCTCCTGGTCTGGATGCATGCGGATGGATTCGGCGAGATACCGGTAGCTGTGCGCGTCGCCGGCCACGGCACGCCCCATGAAGGGCAGCACGCGGAAGGAGTAGGCGTCGTAGATCGGCTCGAGCGGCTTCCAGACCCGCGAGAACTCCAGCACCAGCAGGCGCCCCCCCGGACGCAGCACCCGGGTCATCTCGGCCAGGGCACGGTCCTTGTGGGTCATGTTGCGCAGCCCGAAGGCGACCACGCAGCGGTCGAAATAGGCGTCAGGGAAGGGCAGCCGCTCGGCGTCGCAGCACACCACCGGGCCGGGCCGGCCGTCATCGAGCAGGCGATCGCGCCCGATGCCGAGCATCGACTGGTTGATGTCGGTGAGCCAGACCTCGCCGGTGGGGCCCACGCGACGGGCGAACTGCCGCGAGAGATCGGCGGTGCCGCCGGCGACATCGAGCACCCGCATGCCGGGGCGCACCGCGGCATGGGCCACGGTGGCCGCCTTCCAGACCCGATGCAGCCCGACCGACATCAGGTCGTTCATGGCGTCATAGCGGGCGGCCACGGAGTCGAACACGCCGCGCACCCGCTCGGCCTTGCGGGCCGGGTCGACGGTTTCGAAGCCGAAATGCGTGGCCGGCTCGGCGCCGGGCGAGGCCGCGTCCTGGCCCGGCGAGGGCGACGGCGTGCTCATGCGCCGCCCCGGCGCACCTCGGTGGCCTGCAGCGGCGCGGCATCGGCAGGGGCGGCCCCACCGGCCGGATCGCGGCTGGCGCCGGCCTCGGCGAGCTTGCGCAGGTACTCCTGCCAGAGCCGGGTTTCCTGGGTGCCGAGCCAGTGGAGGTAGTCCCAGGAGAAAAGGCCGCTGGAGTGGCCGTCATTGAAATACGGCTGGATCGCGTAATGCCCGACCGGCTCGATGCGGTCGATGCCCACCTCGCGCTTGCCCACCTGGAGGGTTTCCTGACCCGGGCCGTGTCCGCGGACCTCGGCCGACGGCGAATGCACGCGCAGGTATTCGAAGGGCAGCCGGAAGTGCCGGCCGTCATCGAACTCGATCTCGAGCACGCGGGACTGCTGGTGCACGACGATGCGGGTGGGTGTCGGGGTTTGCTTGTCTAGACCGGCCATGGGCTACCAGGATCATCAGGGGCGGCAGATGCCGCGAACGCCGGCCGCCGCGGCGACCGATCCGGTCGATGGTAGCGGATTCCCGGCGCGACCTCGCGCCGACCCTTCCCGGGGCGTGCCGCTCAGTCCGGCAGGCGCCGGAACAGCCACTGGCGAAAGACCGGCGAGCCCTGCACCGGCGCCACCAGTTCGACCCACCCCTCGCGCCCCGCCTCGCCCAGTTGCCACTGGGCGCCGCGCTGGGCGCGATCGTGCGGCGGCAGGATGAGCGACTCGGGCTCCCGGCTCACCGGATCGGCAGCAAGCAACACGGCATCGATCGGGCGGCTCGTGCCTTCGGGGTGCACCAGGAGCGGCCGGGGCTCCCCCGGCCAGACCGCCAGGCCCACCCGCTGGACCGGCGGCAGGGCGAGGTCATCGCCCAGGCGCTGCGACAGCGACACCACGCGGGCCAGCCGCACGAGCGGGCCGGCCGCCTCGCGCGCGCCCGACTTGCCGCGCCCCTCGCCGGCGACCAGCGCCAGCGTGAGCAGATCCCCCAGGTTGAGCGCGGCGGCGAACTCGCGCTCGATGAACCAGTGGCCGTGCTCCTGCGCCACCCAGTCGACGCGCTCGCCGGCCAGCGCCCAGTCGCGCAGGGCCGTCGAGGGACCGGCGCGGCGGTCGTCGCCCGGCATCGGCAGGCCCGGCCCGGGAAAGCCGATGCTCGCCCGCAGCCGGCCCAGCGGCGCATCGGGCAGCGAGAGGGCCACGTAGCCCGGCGACCAGCGCTCGGCCAGCAGCGCGAGCAGCTCGCGGGTGGCGCCCAGGCTCAGCCCGCGCGGCAGGCGCGCGCGGCTGCCCGGGGCGAGCCGGTCGACCTGATCGCGCTGGATGGCCAGCCGGGGCAGCAGCTGATGACTGTCCAGACGCACCATCTGGCGCGGACCCAGCCCGAGCACCGGGCCGCTGGCGCAAGGCGCGACGCGGCTGCCCGGCGCGATCAGGAAGCCCACCCGCGGCGCCCAGCGACGGGCCAGCCGCGCCGCGAGCGCGAGTTCGGCCTCGGTGCGCGCCCCGGGGCTGATCAGCGCCATCAGCAGGGGATAGATGAAGAGGGCGCGCGCGGTGGGTGAACGCCCGAACGCGGCGAGGTCGGGCAGCACCACGTCCTGGAAGGTGCTGGCGCGCACATCGGCCGCCAGCAGGCACAGGCGGTCCCAGTCCTGGTGGCTCACCCGCAGCCGGGCCTGCTGCTGGGCGACGATCAGCCGTGACTGGTAGTCCAGCGCGCGGATGAGCGGCAGGATGGCCCGCAGCGACAGCGTGGTGCCGGGGATGACGGTGCGCACCTCGGCATCGGTGTGCTCGCGCAGTTCGGCATGCAGGCGCTCGAAGACCTCACGGCCGAGCTGCAGCCCGGCGAGCACGCGCGCGGCCATCCGGCGTTGCGGTTGCGGCATCGGGAAGGGGCTGGCCCGCAGCCCCGTGGCCACCCGCTCGATCGCGCGCAGGTGCACCGGCCGGGCCTGCTCGGCGATCTCCAGCCGCAGGTCGGGCGACCGGGGAGAGTCGCCGATGTCCGCGAGCAGCGCCTCGATCGTGGGCAGCAGCCGGGGGTCGGCAGGGTCCTGCGCGGCCAGCCACTGGCGGCAGGCCGGGCCGTCGAGGACGGACGGCACGGAGGGGGCGGCAGCGGTCTTGGCGTGCATGGACGGGCTCGGGGCACTCGCGAACGAAGGCCCTGACTGTGCCGCACCCGCCACCCGGGCACCTTGACCAAGTGCACGAACCGGCGAAGATCGCGCCGGCCCGCGGGCCGGTCTAGAACTTGGTGTAGCCGCCGTCGATGAGCATCTGCTCGCCGGTGAGATACGACGAGGCGTCGCTCATCAGCCAGACCGCCACGCCGCCGAAGTCGTCGATGTGGCCCCAGCGCCGCGCCGGGATGCGCGGCATGACGTTGTCGCGAAAGCGCGGGTTGCTGAACGAGGGCTCGGTCATCTCGGTCTCGATCCAGCCCGGCAGGATGGAGTTGACGCGCACCTTGTAGCGGGCGAGCTCCACGGCGAGCGCCCGGCAGTACGCCGTGACCGCGCCCTTGGAGGCGCCATAGTGGCTGTTGCGCGCCGCGCCCTCGACCGCGGCGGTGCTGGCCGTGGCCACCAGCGAGCCGCCGCCGCCGCGCTCGATCATGTGGCGGGCGGCCGCCCGAAAAGTGAAGAACACGCCATCGAGGTTGATGCGCAGCACCCGGCGGAATTCCTCGTGGGTCATGTCGACCAGCAGGTTGCCCTTGCCCGAGACGCCGGCGTTGGCGAAGCAGGCATCGACCCGGCCCATGCGCGAGAGCGACTCGGCGAACGCGGCCTCTACCGCAGCCTCCTCGCCGACGTCGCAGACCAGGGAGTCGACCTGCCCGCCGCCCTCGGCGAGACGCTGCCGCGCGGCGTCGGTCTTGGCGGGATTGGAGCCCCAGATCATGACGCGGGCGCCGCTGTCGAGCAGGGCGCGCGCCATGCCGAAGCCGATGCCGCCGTTGCCGCCGGTGATGACCGCGCAGCGGCCGGTGAGATCGAAGGGTTTGTACATGCGGGTCTCCTGGTGGGTTGGACGATTCTAGTCCAGGCCCTCCGGGAGCCCGTTTCGCGCGCTAGACCAGCACCCGCTCGATGCCGCCGTCATTGGCGCGGGCGACGTAATCGGACATCCAGTCGGGGCCGAGCAGATGGCGGGCGATCTCGACCACGATGTAGTCGGCCTGCACGCCGGTGTCGTCCTCGTAGCGCGACAGCCCCTGCAGGCACGACGGGCACGAGGTGAGCACCTTGAGCGACGCCTGCGCGGCGGCGCCCGGCGGCGCCGAGAGCACCGGCAGCGCGCGCAGCGCCTGCGCGCCGCGCTGCATCTCCTGCTCCTTGCGGAAGCGCACCTGGGTGGCGATGTCGGGCCGCGAGACCGCGAGCGTGCCGCTCTCGCCGCAGCAGCGCTCGTTGCGCTCGATGCGGCCGTTGAGCTGCTCGTTCATGAGCGCGTTGACCACCTTGCCCGAGGCGTGCGTCTTCATGGGGGTGTGGCAGGGCTCGTGGTACATGTACCGCGTGCCGGTCACGCCCTCGAGCCGCACGCCCTTCTCCATGAGGTACTCATGGATGTCGATGATGCGGCAGCCCGGGAACACCTTGTCGAACTGGTAGCCCTGGAGCTGGTCGTAGCAGGTGCCGCAGCTCACCACCACGGTCTTGATGTCGAGGTAGTTGAGGGTGTTGGCCACGCGGTGGAACAGCACCCGGTTGTCGGTGATGATCTGCTCGGCCTTGTCGAACTGGCCCGAGCCGCGCTGCGGGTAGCCGCAGCACAGGTAGCCCGGCGGCAGCACGGTCTGCACGCCCACGTGCCAGAGCATGGCCTGGGTGGCCAGGCCCACCTGCGAGAACAGCCGCTCCGAGCCGCAGCCCGGGAAGTAGAACACCGCCTCGGCGTCGGCGCTGGTGGCGCGCGGGTCGCGGATGATGGGCACGTAGCGCGAATCCTCGATGTCGAGGAGCGCGCGCGCGGTGCGCAGCGGCAGCTTGCCCGGCATCTTCTTGTTCACGAAGTGGATCACCTGCGCCTTGAGCGGGGGCTTGCCCACGGTGGCCGGCGGCCGCGCGGTCTGGCGACGGGCGAACTTGCCCAGCACCTGATTGGCCAGCCGCTGCACGCGGTAGCCCACGCCGACCATGGCCGCGCGGGTGGCGTTGATGGTGTCGGGGTCGCGGGCGTTCAGGAAGAACATGGCCGCGGCATTGCCGGGATTGAACTTCTTGCGGCCCATCTTGCGCAGCAGGTTGCGCATGTTCATGGAGACATCGCCGAAGTCGATGTCCACCGGGCAGGGCGACTCGCACTTGTGGCAGACCGTGCAGTGGTCGGCCACATCGGAGAATTCATCCCAGTGGCGGATCGACACGCCGCGGCGGGTCTGTTCCTCGTAGAGGAAGGCCTCGACCAGCAGCGAGGTGGCCAGGATCTTGTTGCGCGGCGAATAGAGCAGGTTGGCGCCGGGCACGTGGGTGGCGCACACCGGCTTGCACTTGCCGCAGCGCAGGCAGTTCTTGACCGAATCAGCGATGGCGCCGATGTCGGAGGCCTGCAGGATGAGCGACTCGGCGCCCATCAGGCCGAAGCTCGGCGTGTAGGCATTGCGCAGATCGGCGCCGGGCATCAGCTTGCCGCGGTTGAAGCGGCCTTCGGGATCGATGCGCTGCTTGTACTCGCGAAAGCCGGCGAGCTCGTCCTCGGTGAGGAACTCGAGCTTGGTGATGCCGATGCCGTGCTCGCCCGAGATCACGCCATCGAGGCGGCGGGCCAGGGCCATGATGCGGGCGACCGCGGCCTCGGCCTCCTTGAGCATGCCGTAGTCGTCGGAGTTGACCGGCAGGTTGGTGTGCACGTTGCCGTCACCGGCGTGCATGTGCAGCGCCACGAACACCCGGCTGCGCAGCACGCGGCGATGGGTTTCCTCGCAGCGGCGCAGCAGCGCCTGCAGCGCCTGCCCCTGCAGGATGCGCGACAGCGGCTCGCGCAGCTCGGTCTTCCAGGACACGCGGATGGTGCGGTCCTGCAGCAGCGAGAACAGCGTGGCCTCGGGCTCGCTGGCCAGGCGGGCATCGAGCGCGGCCTGATGCGCACCCAGGCCAAAACCGGGCAGCACCTCGCGCAGGCCGGCCAGCGGGGCATCGATGCGATCGAGCAGGAAGCGCCAGCGGGCGCGGGTGAGCGCGAGCAGCTCGCGCGCCTGGCGCAGGCGCTCGGCGAAGAGCTCGTCGTCGGCCCCGGCGTCTTCGGCGGCGGCCGGCAAGGGGGTGTCGCGCAGCAGCGTCTCGAGCTCGTCGACCAGGCGCAGCTTGTTGCCGGTGGACAGCTCGATGTTGATGCGCTCGATGCCGTCGGTGTACTCGCCCATGCGCTCCAGCGGGATCACCACGTCCTCGTTGATCTTGAAGGCGTTGGTGTGGCGGGCGATGGCGGCGGTGCGGGAGCGGTCGGCCCAGAAGGTCTTGCGGGCCTCGGCCGAGACGGCGGTGAAGCCCTCGCCGGCGCGGCTGTTGGCGATGCGCACCACCTCGGAGGCGGCGCGCGCGACGGCCGCGTCGTCGTCGCCGACGATGTCGCCGATCAGGACCATCTTGGGCAGGCCGCCGCGGCGCGACTTGGTGGTGTAGCCCACCGCGCGCAGGTAGCGCTCATCGAGGTGCTCCAGGCCGGCGAGCAGCACCCTGGGGCCGTCACCGGCGCCGACCGACAGGCCATCGAGGTAGCGCTTGATCTCGACGATGGATGGCACCGCCTGGCGCGGCTGGCCGAAGAACTCGAGACACACCGTGCGGATGTGGGCGGGCATGCGGTGCAGCACCCAGCGCGCGGCGGTGATCAGGCCGTCGCAGCCTTCCTTCTGGATGCCGGGCAGGCCGGCGAGGAACTTGTCGGTGACGTCCTTGCCCAGGCCCTGCTTGCGGAACGTCCGGCCCGCAATCTCCAGGCGCTCGGTGCGCAGCGGCTCGCCACGCATGAGGCCGTCGGCGCCGAGCTGGTCGGGCCCGTACCAGCGAAGGTCGAAGCGGACGAGCGCCACGTCATGGATCTTGCCCAGGTTGTGGTCGAGGCGGGTGACCTCCAGCCACTGCCCCTGCGGATCGACCATGCGCCACCAGGCGAGGTTGTCGAGCGCGGTGCCCCAGAGCACCGCCTTCTTGCCGCCCGCGTTCATGGCGATGTTGCCGCCGACGCAGGACGCATCGAGCGACGTTGGGTCGACCGCGAACACCAGCCCGGCGCGCTCGGCGGCCTCAGTCACGCGGCGGGTGACCACGCCGGCCTCGGCGAACACCGTGGGCACCGGCGCGGCCACGCCGGGCAGGGCCAGGGGCTCGACCGCGCCCAGGCGCTCGAGCTTCTCGGTGTTGATGACCGCCGAGAGGGCGGTGAGCGGCACCGCGCCTCCGGTGTAGCCGGTGCCGCCGCCGCGCGGAATGATGGTGAGCCCCAGCGCGATGCAGGCCGACACCAGCGGCGCCATCTCGGCCTCGGTGTCTGGGGTGAGCACCACGAAGGGATACTCCACCCGCCAGTCGGTGGCGTCGGTGACGTGCGAGACCCGCGACATGCCGTCGAAGCGGATGTTGTCCCGGTGGGTGTGGCGGCTGAGCAGGCGCACCGCGGCGCGGCGCAGGCGCGCGGTGGCCACGAACTCGGCCTCGAAGGCGCCGACCGCCTCGGAGGCCATGGCCACCAGGCGCCCGACCCGCTCGGCGCGCGCCGCGGCGATGGGGTCTTCGGCGGCATCGCGGTCACGGGTGCGGCGACGCTCGATCTCGTGCAGCCGGTGGCGCAGGGCCGACACCAGCGCCCGGCGCCGGCCGGGGTTGTCGATGAGGTCGTCCTGCAGGTAGGGGTTGCGCCGCACCACCCAGATGTCGCCCAGCACCTCGAAGAGCATGCGCGCGGAGCGGCCGGTGCGGCGCTCGCCGCGCAGCTCGTCGAGCAGTTGCCAGGCGTCATCGCCCAGCAGCCGGCCGACGATCTCGCGGTCGCTGAAGGAGGTGTAGTTGTAGGGGATCTCGCGCAGGCGGACCGGGCTCTCGGCGTCGGCCCGCAGCGCGCTCAGAGGCAGCGGCGCATTCATAGTGCGTCCCTTAAAACGGCATTCTATCGCGGGGTCGGCGCCCGACCGGCCATGGCAGCCCGTCCGGCAGGGATTAGCGTCGCCTCAGAGCCCGAAGGGCCGGCCGAGCGCCCGCCACCACTCGTTGGGCACCCAGAGGAGCGCCCCGGTGGCCAGCGAGTAGCGCACCACCCGGCCGACCGCGATCCAGCCGATGCAGGGCCAGAAGGGCAGGCGCAGCCAGCCCGCCACCACGCACATCGGGTCGCCGATCGCCGGCAGGAAGGACACCAGCAGGGCCTTGGGCCCGAGCCGCTCGAACCAGCCCAGGAAGCGGTGGTTGCGGCCGCTGGCCACGGCCGCGCTGGCGCCTCGGCCCATCCAGTAGTCGACCGCTCCGCCCAGGGTGTTGCCCGCGGTGGCCACCGCCACCACCAGCCAGAACTGGTCGGGATTGAGCTTGGCATAGGCGAACACCGCCGGCTCCGAGCCCATGGGCAGCAGGGTGGCCGACACGAAGGCGATCACGAACACCGAGGACAGGCCGTTCGTGGGCAGCGCGAACCAGTCGATGAGGGCGGCGAGGGCGGCTTCCATCGCCGGCGAGTCTAGCAGCGGGCCTGGCGCCTCCCGCTGAGGGCACGCCGGCTGGGGGGACTAAAATGATGGGATGTCCGCCCAGTACCTCAAGCGCATTCTCACCGCCCGCGTCTACGACGTGGCCCGCGAAACTCCCCTGGAGCCGGCGCCGCTGCTGTCGGCGCGGCTGGGCAACCGGGTGCTGTTCAAGCGCGAGGACATGCAGGACGTGTTCTCGTTCAAGCTGCGCGGCTCGTACAACAAGATGGCCCACCTGCCCGCCGAGCAGCTCGCGCGGGGCGTGATCGCCGCCTCGGCCGGCAACCACGCCCAGGGCGTGGCGCTGGCCGCCAGCCGCCTGGGCTGCCGCGCCGTGATCGTCATGCCGGTCACCACTCCGCAGGTCAAGGTCGATGCGGTGCGCGCCCGCGGCGCCGAGGTGGTGCTGCACGGCGACAGCTACAGCGACGCCTACGCCCATTCCCTCGAGCTGCAGCAGTCCGAGGGCCTGACCTTCGTCCATCCCTTCGACGATCCCGACGTCATCGCCGGCAACGGCACCATCGGCATGGAGATCCTGCGCCAGCACCAGGGGCCCATCCACGCCATCTTCGCGGCCATCGGCGGCGGCGGCCTCATCGCCGGCATCGCGGCCTACGTGAAGCAGGTGCGGCCCGAGATCCGGATCATCGGCGTGCAGGCCACCGATTCCGATGCCATGGCGCGTTCGCTGAAGGCCGGCCGGCGGGTGGAGCTCGCCGATGTCGGCCTGTTCTCCGACGGCACCGCGGTGAAGAAGGTGGGCGAGGAGACCTTCCGGCTGTGCCGCGAGCATGTCGACGAGATCGTGCTGGTCGACACTGACCAACTCTGCGCCGCCATCAAGGACGTGTTCCAGGACACCCGCTCCATCCTGGAGCCCGCGGGCGCCATGGCGGTGGCCGGCGCCAAGGCCTACGTCGAGCGCGAGGGGCTGCGCGACCAGACCCTGGTGGCCATGGCCTGCGGGGCCAACATGAACTTCGACCGGCTGCGCTTCGTGTCCGAGCGCGCCGAGATCGGGGAGCAGCGCGAGGCGGTGTTCGCCGTGACCATCCCCGAGGAGCGCGGCAGCTTCCGGCGCTTCTGCGAGGCCGTGGGCCCGCGCAACGTCACCGAGTTCAACTACCGGATCGCCGATTCCCGGCAGGCGCATGTGTTCGTGGGCGTGCAGATCCAGCGCCGCGCCGAGGCGGTCACCATCGCCGAGGGCCTGCGCGCCGCCGGCTTCGAGACCCTCGACCTCACCGATGACGAACTCGCCAAGCTGCACATCCGCCACCTGGTGGGCGGCCATTCGCCGCTGGCCCGCGACGAGATCCTCTACCGCTTCGAGTTCCCCGAGCGGCCCGGCGCGCTGATGCGCTTCCTGTCCAGCATGAGCCCCAACTGGAACATCTCGCTGTTCCACTATCGCAATCATGGCGCCGACTACGGGCGCATCCTGGTCGGCCTGCAGGTGCCGGCCGGCGAGAAGCGCGCCCTGCGCGAGTTCCTCGCCGGGCTGGGTTACGCCCATGAAGACGTGACCGGGCACCCGGCCTACCGGCTGTTCCTGGGGGCCCACAGCGCCTGACGCGCGACGGGAGTTCCGAAAGCGTCAACCTGGCGTTACAATTCCGGTGTCCATGAATCTCATCGCCCTCGGCCTCAATCACACCACCGCGCCGGTCGCCGTGCGCGAGCGCGTGTCCTTTCCGGGCGACGGCCTGCGCGACGCCTTGGCCGACCTGCGCGCCAGCCTGCGCAGCCTGGTGCCCGAGGGCGCCATCCTGTCCACCTGCAACCGCACCGAGATCTACTGCGCCAGCGAGCAGCCCGGTGAGGTGCCGCCGGCGGTCTCGGGCTGGCTGGCGCAGCGCCAGGGCCTGGCCGCCGGGCAGCTGCAGTCGCACCTGTACGTGCTGCCCAACAGCCAGGCCGTGCGCCATGCCTTCCGGGTGGCGGCCGGCCTCGATTCCATGGTGCTGGGCGAGCCGCAGATCCTCGGCCAGCTCAAGGAGGCGGTGCGGGTGGCCCAGGACACCGGGTCGCTCGGCACCCACCTGCACCAGCTCTTCCAGCGCTCCTTCGCGGTGGCCAAGGAAGTGCGCTCCACCACCGAGATCGGCGCCCACTCGGTCTCCATGGCCGCGGCTGCGGTGCGGCTGGCCCGGCGCATCTTCGAAGACCTGCGCGAGACGCGGGTGCTGTTCGTGGGCGCGGGCGAGATGATCGAGCTGTGCGCCACCCATTTCGCGGCCCAGCACCCCAAGGCCATCGTGGTGGCCAACCGCACCGAAGAGCGCGGCGAGAAGCTCGCGCGGCAGTTCAATGGCGGCACGCTGCGCCTCAACGAGCTGCCAGACTCGCTCGAGAAATTCGACATCGTGGTCTCGTGCACCGCCAGCACCCTGCCGATCATCGGGCTGGGCATGGTCGAGCGGGCCACGCGCGCGCGGCGTCGCCGGCCGATGTTCATGGTCGATCTGGCCGTGCCCCGCGACATCGAGCCCGAGGTGGCGCGCCTGGACGACGTCTTCCTCTACACCGTCGACGATCTCGGCAAGGTGGTGCAGAGCGGGGCCGAGAACCGGCGCGCCGCGGTGGCGCAGGCCGAGGCCATCATCGAGAACCGGGTCGATGCCTTCATGCAGTGGATGAGCGCGCGCCAGGCGGTGCCGGTCATCCGTGAGCTGCATGCCCGCGGCGAGGCCTTGCGTCAGGCCGAGCTCGAGCGTGCCCGGCGGCTGCTCGCCCGTGGCGATGACCCCGCCGAGGTGCTCGAATCGCTGGCCCGCGGCCTCACCGGCAAGTTCCTGCACGCGCCCACGGCCATGCTGCAGCGGCCGGGCGATGACCACGAGGCGCTCGTCCGCCTGATCGACCGCCTCTTTCCCGGTCAGGCCTGAGGGCGCCCTGCCCGCCAGGCCCGCGCCGGGTTTTCCGCTGCCCGTTCCAACATGACACCGTCGATGCTGGCGCGGCTCGAAAGCCTCGAGCAGCGCCTGGCTGAAGTCAATCTGCTGCTCTCGGAGCCAGAGGCGGCGCGCGACCTGAACACCCTGCGCCGGCTCAACCGCGAGCAGGTCGAACTCACCCAGGTGGTGGGCCATCTGCAGGCCTGGAAGCAGGCCCAGGCCGACCGCGACGCGGCCGAGGCCATGCGTGCCGACCCCGATCTGCGCGCCTTCGCCGACGAGGAGATCGCCGTCGCGCAGCAATGCCTGCGCACCGAGGAAGACACCCTGCAGCGCCTGCTGCTGCCGCGCGACCCCAACGACGAGCGCGACGTCATGCTCGAGATCCGCGCCGGCACCGGCGGCGACGAATCCGCGCTATTCGCCGGTGACCTGCTGCGCATGTACCTGCGCTACGCCGAGCGCCAGGGCTGGCAGACCGAGCTGATGTCCGAGAGCGCCTCCGAGCTCGGCGGCTACCGCGAGGTGATCGTGCGCATCGCCGGCGACGGGGTCTACTCGCGCCTGAAGTTCGAGTCGGGCGGGCACCGCGTGCAGCGCGTGCCCGAGACCGAGGCCCAGGGCCGCATCCACACCTCGGCCTGCACGGTGGCGGTCATGGCCGAGGCCGATGACGCCAGCGAGGTGCAGATCGACCCCGAGAGCCTGCGCATCGATGTCTTTCGCGCCTCGGGCGCCGGCGGCCAGCACGTCAACAAGACCGAGTCGGCGGTGCGGATCACCCACCTGCCCACCGGCATCGTGGTCGAGTGCCAGGATGACCGCTCTCAGCACCGCAATCGCGACAAGGCCATGAAGGTGCTGGCCACCCGGCTGCGCGATCGCCAGATGCGCGAGGCGCAGGCCCGCGAGGCGGCGCACCGCAAGTCGCTGGTTGGCTCGGGCGACCGCTCCGAGCGCATCCGCACCTACAACTTCCCGCAGGGCCGGCTCACCGATCACCGCATCAACCTCACCCTCTACAAGCTCGACCGGGTGATGGACGGCGACATCGAGGAGGTGCTCGCGGCGCTGGGCAGCGCCCATCAGGCCGAGCAGCTCGCGGCGCTGGCCGAGGCCGGCTGAGCGGTCCGCGCCGCCGCTGCCCGCCGCATGACCCGCCCCAGCCACGACCAGCTCATCGCCGGCGCCGGCCTGCCCCGGCTGGAGGCCCGCATGCTGCTCGAGGCCCTGAGCGGCCGGCCCCGCGAGTGGCTGATCGCCCACGGCCCCGAGCCGGTCGAGGCCGAACTCGTCACGCGCTTCCAGACGCTCGCGCAGCGTCGCCTGGCCGGCGAGCCGATGGCCTATCTCATCGGCCAGCGCGAATTCCACGGGCGGATGTTCCTGGTCGACGCCGCCGTGCTCGTGCCGCGCCCCGACACCGAAGTGCTGGTCGATCTGGCCCTGGCGCTTGCCCCGCCCGGCGCGCAGGTGCTCGACCTGGGCACCGGCAGCGGCGCGATCGCGCTCAGCCTGGCCTGCGCCCGCGGCGACCTGCGCCTGTGCGCCACCGACCGCAGCGCGGCCGCCCTGGCCGTGGCGCGGCGCAATGCCGAGGCGCTGCTCGGCCCGACGGGCGCCGAGCGCGTCGAATTCCGGCAGGGCGACTGGTGGCAGGCGCTCGACGCCACGGCCCGCTTCGAGCTGGTGGTGGCCAACCCGCCCTATCTCGCCGATGACGATCCGCACCTTGCCGGCGGCCTGCGCTTCGAGCCGCGCGAGGCGCTGGTGGCCGCCGAGGACGGCCTGGCCGACCTGCGCCGCCTCGCGCTGGCTGCGCCTGGGCATCTCGCGCCCGGCGGCTGGCTGCTGCTCGAACACGGCATGGCGCAGGGCGAGGCGGTGCGCGCGCTATTGGCGCAGGCCGGTCTGGTGGGGGTGCGAACCGAGCGCGATGCCGAGAACCGCGAGCGCGTGACGCTGGGCAGGCTCAATGCCGCCACCGACGCCATGGCCGATGATCCGGATCAGGTGGCCGCGCCCGGGGCGCGCGCCTGACGGGTCATGGCCGGCGCCGGCCGCGTCCTGGCCTAGAATAGCGTCTCCACTCACGGAGACACGCGATGGACGCCAAGGAATTCATCCAGAAAACCGTCACCGAAAACCCGGTCGTGCTGTTCATGAAGGGCACGGCGCAATTCCCGCAGTGCGGCTTCTCGGGGCGCGCCGTGCAGATCCTGAAGGCCTGCGGCATCCGCAACCTGGTCACCGTCAACGTCCTCGAAGACGACGAGGTGCGCCAGGCCATCAAGGATTTCGCCAACTGGCCGACCATCCCGCAGCTCTACGTCAACGGCGAGTTCGTCGGCGGCTCGGACATCGTGTCCGAGATGTATCAGTCGGGCGAGCTGCAGAAGCTGCTGCCCGAGCCGCCGGCCGCCTGAGCGGCTGCCCGGGGCGGGCCCGCCCGACGCCAGCCCTCCCCCCTGCCAACCCCAGGAATCCCAGCCATGAAGATCCTTCTCGCCACCGACGGCTCCAAGAACGCACTGCGGGCGGTCCGTCATGCCGTCAAGCTGGTGGCCGAGCTGAAGTCGCCCAGCACGGTCACCCTGATCAGCGTCCACGACGACACCGCCCTGCGCCACGCCGAGCGTTTCGTGGGCCGCAAGGCGGTCAACGACTACCTGCGTGACCTCTCCGATCAGGATCTGGCTGCTGCCCGCAAGGTCCTCGACAAGGCCGGCGTCCGCCACGACATGGTGATCCGCACCGGCCACGTCGCTGCCGAGATTGCCGCGGCGGCCACCGAGGGTGGCTTCGATCTGCTGGTGCTGGGCGGCAAGGGCCGCTCCGGCCTGAAGGATCTGCTGATGGGGTCGGTGGCCCAGCGGGTGACCGAGCTCAGCAAGGTGCCGGTGCTGCTGGTGAAGTAGGCCGCGCAGGCACCGCGTTCCTGGCTGGCGTGACGCCAGTCACGCCAGTCGCCGACGGGCGGCAGTTATGCTCCGATGATCGGCCGCTCACGGCCGGTGACTCGGGGATCGCATGGATCACTTTCGCCCGGACCAGTGGCGGCGCCTGTCGCGCCGACACCCCTCCGGATTCGACGCGCGCCGCCGCGCGGTGCTGCTGCTGGAACTCACCCGCATCGGGCCACCGCCCAACGCCCGGGCTCGCCGGGCGCTGGAGCGGCTGGAACGGCGGCTGCCCGGGCAGGACGCGCAGGCGCGACTTCAGACCGCCACCCTCGCCCTGGCCGAGGCCATGCTGGACCTCGGTCGCGCCGCCAGCGACCTGCTGCGGCTGGGCACCGAGCTCGATCGGGCGGTGACGCTAGACCTGGCCCGGGCCCGGGCCCGGCACCCGCTGGGCCATGCTCAGGCGGGCGAGGCCCGATCGGGCCGCGCCCAGTCAGGCTCCATCCAGTCAGGCCCCATCCAGTCAGGCAGTACCCGGCCGGCCAGCCCTCAGGCGGCCAGGCTCGCCGCGCCACTGCCGCCGAGCAGCGACTCCATCTCGCGCCGCAGCCGATAAGCGCGGGTGCCGGTGTCGATGGCGACATCGTCCCAGCTCAGGCTCTGGCCCTGGCGCACCGGACGGATCACCCGCACATCGTGGGCGAGGCCCAGCGGCAGCCCGCCCATCGCGGCCGAGGTCGCGGCGGGCAGCAGCTTGCCCCACACCGTGTAGCCGCCCTCCCCGTCGAGCACCTCGCCCACCGCCAGGTCACGCTTGGCGGTGGCCACCACATCGGCGTTCCATGCAGTGGCCATACCGGTCGGCTCGCCACGCAGCGCCACGCTGGCCACGCTCACCCCCACCTCCAGCCCGATCAGGTGCCAGCGCTTGTAGAGGGTGAAGTAGCGGCCGCTCGGGTCGGTGTGGGCGTTGTATTCCTCGAAGCAGTTGCGGATGTACTCGGTCTCGCCTTCGACCGTGACCCACACGCCCATGCGGATGTCGTAGGGAATGCGCCGGCCATCGGGCTCGAGCGAGGAGATCACCTCGACCATGCCCTTGCGCTCGAGCACCCCGCCCTCGGCCACGGGCCGGGTCACGAAGGGGATGTCCTCGACGCTGGCCGGCGGATAGAGCAGGCCGTTGGAGGGCACGCCCAGGCCGGTGGCGTTGCTGACCGCGCTGCTCTCGATCGCGGGCTTGGAGCCGTCGAGAAAGCTGTTGAACATCTTGGGGTTGAGGCCGCCGCGCTGCGCCTGCTCGGGCGTGAGCCCATAGTGTCCCCAGACCGTCTCGGGGGTGGACTGCGCGAAGTGCGGCAGCCACTTGTGGCCCCTGCCGGCAGCCACGACCGGGAAGCCGCAGGTGCGCGCCCAGTCGACCAGGTCGCAGATGAGCGCGGGCTGATCGCCGAAGGCGAGCGAGTACACCACGCCGGCCTGCTGCGCGCGCAGGGCGAGCAGCGGCCCGCAGAAGGCGTCGGCCTCGACGGTGACATTGACCACCGACTTGCCATGGGCGAAGGCCTCCAGGCAGTGGTCGACGGCCGCCACCGGGTGCCCGGTGCATTCCACCACCACGTCGATCGCCGGATGGCGCACCAGCGCCTGCCAGTCATCGCCGACATGGGTGGTGCCGGCCGCGATCGCGGCGTCGATGCTCGATGCCACGGTGCGCTCGGCCGACCAGCCCACGCGGGCGAGGTTGGCGCGGGCCGCGACCGGCGAGAGATCGGCGATGGCGGCCAGATGCACGCCCGGGGTACGCGGGATCTGCGCGAGGTACATCGAGCCGAACTTGCCGGCACCGATGAGGCCGACCCGCACCGGTCGGCCCTCGGCGGCACGCTGCCGCAGCTTGGCGTGCAGGTTCATGCCGCGAGCTTCCGGTCGTCGAAGGGCTGATCGCTGGTCTGCAGCGCGCTGGCCGGGACGCCATCCTTCCAGGGAAGGTCAACCGGATAGTCGCGCAGCAGGCAGTCGTCGGGCAGGCAGCTGATGGGGGTGAAGTCGCGGTGCGCGATGTATTCCGGCCGGCGAGCGCGGCGGATGTGATTGGAGACCGCGCACAGGCTGAGGTACACGCTCACCCGGTTCCAGGGCGAGAGATTGCTTGCCGAGGCGTGGACCAGGCAGCTGTGGAACAGGATCATCGAGCCCGCCGGGCCCTGCGGGCTGACGATGCCGCCCTGCTTGCCACCGGCGCGCTCGACCAGCCTGGCGATCAGCTCGTTGTCGACCGTCCACAGCGGATAGCTGGTGGTGGTGAGGTCGTGCTTCGCGTCGATGACGCCGCGCTTGTGGCTGCCCGGGATGAACATCAGCGGCCCGTTGTAGGCGTTGACGTCGTCGAGGAAGATGGCCACGTTCATGGCCCGCTCGGTGGGCATGAGGTCGTCGTTCTTCCAGGTGCCGTAGTCCTGGTGCCACTGCCAGACGTCGCCCTCGAAGGCCATCTTGCCGTTGATCTTGAACTGGTGCATGTAGACCTGCTCCTGGAAGAGGTCGGTCACCGGCTCGATCATGCGCGGATGGCGCGCCAGTCGCGCGAAGGGCTCGCTGTACATGTGCGCGGCGAAGTTGGTGCGCACGGCGTCGCTGCCCTTCTCGCGCACGTTGTAGGCCTCGCGCCGGCTGTAGAGCTCGGGCACCGCGCGATTGAGCGCGGCGGTTTCCGGCGGGGTGAACAGGCCGGGGAAGAACAGGTAGCCGTCGCGGTCGAACTGCGCGAGCTGCTCGGGGGTGAGTCTCATGGCGTGTCTCCGGAAGGGGAAAGATTCAGGACCTGGCTGAGCCCGCGCGCCAGACCGTCGGCGGCGTGCTGGTTGTGTCGGGCAGAAAGCGCGGCGGCCTCGTCGGCGCGCCCGGTGGCGATCGCCTCGGCGATGGCCTGGTGCTCGTCCCAGACGCTGGCGCGGCGGGCGGTCTGCAGCACCGCGCCCATCACGCGCCGCAGGTGCTGCCAGTGCTGGTCGGTGATGCGGGCGAGCAGCGGGTTGCCGCTGGCCTGGCTGATGGCCTGATGGAAGGCGAAATCGGCATCGATCATCGCGGGAATGTCGTTGCCGGCAGCGGCCGCGCGACCGCGCGCGAGGAGGGCCGGATCGATGCGGCAACCGGCCTGCGCCGCCAGACGCGCGGCCAGCGCATCGAGCGCCTCGCGCACCTGGTAGACCTCACGCACCCGGCGCACATCGAGCGGGGCGACCTGCAGGCCGCGACCCGGCGCATCGTGCAGGAAGCCTTCGGCCTTGAGCAGGCGCAAGGCCTGCAGCACCGGCTGACGCGACACCGCGAGCCGCTCGGCGAGGTCTTCCTGGGTGATGCGCGCGCCAGGCGGCAGGGAGCCGTCGCAGATGGCGTCGAGCAGGGCGCGGTGCGCCTGTTCGACGAGATCGGGCGCGGCAGCAAGTCGGGTGAGGGCGGCGGGCATGAGCCCGGCATTGTATACAGAATACCGAGCCTGTGCGGCACCCGATGCCCCGAGGCCCGATCGGCCGGAAACTGGTGCCGGCTACCTGACTCGAACAGGTGACCTACCGCTTACAAGGCGGTTGCTCTACCAACTGAGCTAAGCCGGCGATGGGGGGCGACCCGCCCGCGCAGGGGCCCTACTTGACGCGGGTCAGCCGCGGCCGCCCGCCAGCGGGCGCGCCGGGCGGCGGCGGATCGGTGTCGGGGGCGCCGGGCTTGCCGGATGCGTCGGCACTGCCGGAGCCGCTGCCCGCAGACGGGATCGAGACCAGCGACACCGGCGAGGCAGGCTCCCCCGGCGCGCCGCTGCCGGCATCGGCCGGTGCAGACGCCTCGTCCGGGCCACGGGTGGCGGGCTGCGGCGACGGGGCCAGCGCGAGCGGCTTGGCGACATCGAAGGCCATGCCGTGGCCGGTCTCGGCGGCATAGACGGCCGAGACATTGGCGATGGGCACCGAGATCTGACGGGCGATGCGGTTGAAGCGCGCCTCGAACTCGATCAACTCATTGCCGATCTGCAGCCGGTTGGTGGCATCGGCCGAGATGTTCAGCACGATCTCGCCGTTGCGCACGAACTCCATCGGCACCCGGGTGTTCTCGTCAACCGCCACGGCAATGTGCGCACGATACCCGCTGTCGGCACACCACTCGTGGATGGCGCGGATCAGGTAGGGCTTGGTGGAGAGTTCGCTCACCGCATTCCAGACCGGCAGCAGGCGGGCGCTCAGCGCCGCATCACCTTCTCGGAGGGCGTCAGCGCCTCGATGTAGGCCGGACGCGAGAAGATGCGCTCGGCATACCGCAGCAGCGGCGCGGTGGTCTTGGGCATCTCGATGCCATAGTGGTCCAGGCGCCAGAGCAGCGGCGCCAGGGCCACGTCGAGCATGGAGAAATCTTCGCCCAGGATGAACTTGTTCTTGATGAAGATCGGCGTGAGCTGCGTGAGGCGGTCCCGGATCTGCAGGCGCGCCTTCTCCATCTGCTTGGACGCATCCTTGTGGTGGTCCCGCCGCTCGAGCTGCTGCACATGCACGAAGAGCTCGCGCTCGAAGTTGAACAGGAACAGCCGGGCGCGCGCCCGCATCACCGGATCAGCCGGCATGAGCTGCGGATGCGGGAAGCGCTCGTCGATGTACTCGTTGATGATGTTCGATTCATACAGGATCAGGTCACGCTCGACCAGGATGGGCACCTGGCCGTACGGATTCATGATCGAGATGTCCTCGGGCTTGTTGTAGAGATCGACATCGCGGATCTCGAAGTCCATGCCCTTTTCGAACAGCACGAAGCGGCAGCGCTGGCTGAACGGGCAGGTGGTGCCCGAATACAGAACCATCATGGCGAGCGGCTCCCTTGTGAACGGTGTGCTTGAAAAAAATCAGGGGTGAGCCGGATCCCGGCTCACCCCGGTGGGTTGCAGCGAAGGACCTACTTGATGTCCTTCCAGTATTCGCGGTTGAGCCACCAGGCGAAGACCGTGAAGACCGACAGGAACAGCAGCACCCACACCCCGAGCTGCGTGCGGCTGCGCGCCGACGGGTCGGACATGTAGGTGATGTAGCCGACCAGGTCGGCCACGGCGGCGTCGTACTGGGGCTGGGGCAGCGTGCCGCTCTCTGGCTTGCCGAGCACGATCTCGCGCTTGTCGTGATGGTGCTTGCCCTCGAGCTTCTCGACCTTCTCGGTGCGCACACCGGCGGTGTCGAAGCTGACCGTCACCTTCTGGAAACCCGCGAGCGCGCCGGTCTTTTCATCCTTGACCGCCTTGGTGTCCTGGATGGTGACGCCGCGCGGGCCCTGCATTTCCCAGAGCACGTGCGGCATGCCGACGTTCTCGAACAGGGCGTTGTTCCAGCCGGTGGCACGGGTGCCGTCGCGGTAGTAGGACCGCAGGTAGGTGTAGAGCCAATCGGCGCCGCTGCCGGCGCCCGAGGCACGCGCCCGCGCGATCACCGAGAGGTCGGGCGGCAGCGCGCCGAACCAGGCCTTGGCGTCAGCCGGGGCGATGGCCACCTTCATGGGCTCGCCAACCTTCTCCGCGGTGAACAGCAGGTTCTTGCGGATCTGGTCTTCGGTGAGGTCGAGGTCCTGCAGCCGGTTGTAGCGCATGGACGATGCGCCGTGGCAGTTCAGGCAGTAGTTCACGAACAGCTTGGCGCCGTTCTGCAGCGACGGGATGTCGGTGAGCTTCTCGACCGGGAAGCGGTCGAGCGGGAAGCCGCCCTCGGAGGCCTGGGCCATCGACAGGCCGAGCGCCAGCGGGAGGGCAGCGAGCAGGGTGCGGAGAGTTTTCATGGTCGGATCCCGGCGACGCTCAGTGGGCCTCGAAGGTGACCCGGTCGGGCACCGTCTTGAACTCGCCCATGGCGCTCCACCAGGGCATCAGCAGGAAGAAGCTGAAGTACAGCAGCGTGCCGATCATCGAGAAGATCTGACCGGCCGCCGACGGCGCCAGCACGCCGAAGTACCCCAGCACGATGAACACCACCACGAAGACCGCGTAGACGTAGCCATGCCAGCCGGGGCGGTAGCGGATGGAGCGCACCGGGCTGTTGTCGAGCCAGGGCAGCGCGAAGAAGATCACCACCGAGGCACCCATGGCGACCACGCCCCAGAACTTGGCGTCGGCCAGGAAGAACCCGATGATCAGCACCGCGCTCACCGCCGGGGCGATCAGCTTGAACACCGCGCGGCGCGCGCTCACCACCACCATGAGCGAGTAGAGGATGAGGAACGGAGTCATCCAGTAGAGCAGGAACTCGTCGGTGGTGGCACGCAGGATGGAATAGAACGGCGTGAAGTACCAGACCGGCGCGATGTGCGGCGGGGTCTTGAGCGGGTCGGCCGGGATGAAGTTGTTGAACTCCAGGAAGTAGCCGCCGAGCTCGGGCGAGAAGAACACCACCGCCGAGAAGAAGATCAGGAAGACCGACACCCCCAGGATGTCATGCACGGTGTAGTAGGGGTGGAAGGGGATGCCGTCCAGCGGCTTGCCGCTGGCGTCCTTGCGGGCCTTGATGTCGACGCCGTCGGGGTTGTTCGAGCCCACCTCGTGCAGCGCCACCACGTGGGCCGCCACCAGGCCGAGCAGCACCAGCGGCACCGCGATGACGTGGAACGAGAAGAAGCGGTTCAGCGTGGCATCGCTCACGACGTAGTCGCCACGGATCCAGACCGAGAGGTCGGGGCCGATGAACGGGATGGCCGCGAACAGGTTCACGATCACCTGCGCGCCCCAGTACGACATCTGGCCCCAGGGCAGCAGATAGCCCATGAAGGCCTCGGCCATCAGGCACAGGAAGATCGCGCAGCCGAAGATCCAGACGAGTTCACGCGGCTTGCGGTACGAGCCGTACAGCAGCCCGCGGAACATGTGCATGTACACCACCACGAAGAACGCCGAGGCGCCGGTGGAGTGCATGTAGCGCACCAGCCAGCCGTAGGGCACGTCGCGCATGATGTACTCGACGCTGGCGAAGGCCACCGGCACGCCCGACGAGTTGAGCGAGGCGTCAGGCTTGTAGTGCATGACCAGGAAGATGCCGGTGAGGATCTGGATGACCAGCACCAGGATGGCCAGCGAGCCGAAGAAGTACCAGAAGTTGAAGTTCTTGGGCGCGTAGTACTCGGAGAGGTGCGCCTTCCAGGTGGCGGTCAGCGGAAACCGCGCGTCGACCCAGGCGAGCGTCTTGTCGAGCACCGGGGCGTTGGGGGGGAGTTGCTTCTCAGCTGCCATGATGTGCGTTCCTTCGCTCAGGCCTTCTTGTCTTCGCCGATCAGGATCCGGGTGTCGCTCAGGTAGGTGTGCGGCGGAACCTCGAGGTTGTCGGGCGCGGGCTTGTTCTTGAACACGCGGCCGGCCAGGTCGAAGGTGGAACCGTGGCAGGGGCACAGGAAACCACCGGTCCAGTCATCGGGCAGCGAGGGCTGGGCGCCGGGCGTGAACTTCTCGGAGGGCGAGCAGCCCAGGTGCGAGCAGATGCCCACCACCACCAGGTACTCGGGCTTGATTGAGCGGTGCGGGTTCTTGGCGTACTCGGGCGTGGGATAGGCGGTGCGCGCCGAGCCGGGATCGGCCACGCTGGGCTCGGTCTTCTTGAGGGTCTCGAGCATCTCGGGGGTGCGGCGCACCACCCAGACCGGCTTGCCGCGCCACTCCACCCGCTTCAGTTCGCCCGGCGCCATGCCGGCGATATCGACCTCGACCGGGGCGCCGGCCGCAAGGGCGCGCTCCGAGGGCTTCAGGCTCTTCAGGAAGGGCCAGGCCACGGCGGCGCCGCCCACCGCGCCCACCGAACAGGTGGTGAGCAGCGCGGCACGACGCGAGGGGTCTTCGGGCAACAGGGAGGAATCGCTCATGACGGGGATCCTGATGGCTGATCGCTCTGGAAAGAATGCGGATGCGCGGCGGCCCGGGCGGGCGCGTCACCGAGGCGGCGCGGACCCGGGCCTGGAAAGCGGCGGCGCAGTCAGCGCCGCAGTCAGGCAACACGCGAGTTTAGCCGATTGTGCAGCGCAATGGAAAAACCGCACTGCCGTCCGAGGGCCGCTTCGAGAGGGGTTCAGCGGCACGGATGCCCTGTGATAAGTTCCTGAGCCAGCGGATCGGCCCCGCGTCGGGCAGGATCACCGCCAATAAACCAACAATCCAGGAGGAACGCAGATGTCGATCGTCGCCGAATTCAAGGCATTTGCCATCAAGGGCAACGTGATGGACCTCGCCGTGGGGGTGATCATCGGCGCCGCCTTCGGCAAGATCGTCGACTCGGTGGTGGGCGACCTGATCATGCCGGTGGTGGCCGCGATCATCGGCGGCAAGCTCGACTTCTCCAGCCTGCTCGTGCCGCTCGGCCAGATCCCCCCCGGCACCGTCATGAGCCTCGATGCCCTGAAGAAGGCCGGCGTGCCGGTCTTCGCCTACGGCAATTTCATCACCATCGCGGTCAACTTCCTGATCCTCGCGTTCATCATCTTCATGATGGTCAAGGCGATGAACCGCTGGAAACAGGCCGAGGCCCAGGCGCCGGCCGCACCTGCCGAGCCGCCGCCGCCGCCGGCCAGCGAAGTGCTGCTCGCCGAGATCCGCGACCTGCTCAAGCAGCGCGGCTAGGCAGCCCCCGGCGGCGCGCGCCCCGCGCCGCCGTCACACCGGGTTGGGGTCGTCGATGAAGCGGTGCCGCACGCCGAGGTCGGCGGCCAGCCGCTCGCCCAGTGCCTGCACGCCGAATCGCTCGGTGGCATGGTGGCCGGCTGCCAGATAGGTGATGCCCAGTTCGCGCGCCAGATGGGTGGTGCGCTCTGACACCTCGCCGCTGATGAACGCGTCGGCGCCGGCCGCAGCCGCCTGGGCCAGCATGCCCTGGGCGGCGCCGGTGCACCAGGCCACCCGCCGCAGCCGCCGGCGCGTCGGGCCCAGCACGAGCGGCTCGCGGCCCAGGGCCTGCGCCAGCCGCGCGGCCAGATCGGGCACGGCCAGGGGCGCGGGCAGCCGGTGCCAGCAACCCAGCCCTTCCTCGCCGAACCGCCCGTCCACCGTCCAGCCCAGCCGCAGGCCGAGCTGGGCGTTGTTGCCGACCTCGGGGTGGACATCCAGCGGCAGGTGATACGCGAACAGGTTCAGGCCACCGCCCAGCACCAGCGCCAGCCGCTCGCGGTGCGGCCCGAGCACCCGCGGGTCATCGCCGCGCCAGAACCAGCCATGGTGAACCAGCAGGGTATCGGCACCGGCGCGCAGCGCGGCCCGCACGAAGGCGACGCTGGCCGTCACGCCGCTGGCCACCACTGCCACTCGGGGCGAACCTTCCACCTGCAGTCCGTTTGGGCAATAATCGGCGAACCGTTCCGGGGCAAGGTACTGCGACAGATACGCCGCCACGCGCTGCCGGGAAACCCCCGCCCGATCCCCGCCTCTCTCACGCTCTCTGGCCATACGCATGCTCCATCGTTTCTGGCTGGTGTTCGCGCAGGCGGTCACGGTGCTGCTGGCTGCCGTGTTCGTGGTGGCCAGCTTCCAGCCGCAGTGGCTGCCCGGCCGCCTGGGGCCCAGCGCCGAACCGGCCACGGGGCAAAGCCCGGCCACCGGCAGCACGGGCGCCGGCGCCCGCGGCGAACCCCGCCGTGATGCCGCGATTCTTTCATACAGCGAGGGCGCCCGCCGGGCCACCGCCTCGGTGGTGAACATCTTCACCACCAAGCAGGTGCGCGTGCCCAAGGACCACCCGCTGCTCAACGACCCGCTGTTCCGACGCTTCTTCGGCGAGCAGTTCGCCCAGCGCCAGCAGACCTCCAGCCTGGGCTCGGGCGTGATCATCTCGGCCGACGGCCTGGTGGTCACCAACCACCATGTGGTCGAATCGGCCGACGAGATCGAGGTGCTGCTCTCCGACGGCCGCCGCGCCAAGGCCAGGGCCGTGGGCAGCGACCCCGAGACCGATCTCGCCGTGCTGCGCATCGCGCTCGACAAGCTGCCCGCCATCGAGTTCGGTCAGGCCGACGCCGCGCGGGTGGGCGACGTGGTGCTCGCCGTGGGCAATCCCTTCGGCGTGGGTCAGACCGTGACCATGGGCATCGTCAGTGCCCTGGGCCGCAGCCAGCTCGGCATCAACACCTTCGAGAACTTCATCCAGACCGATGCCGCGATCAACCCCGGCAACTCGGGTGGCGCGCTGGTCGATACCGCCGGCCGGCTGCTCGGCATCAACACCGCCATCTACTCGCGCAGCGGCGGCTCGCTGGGCATCGGTTTCGCCATTCCGGTGAGCACCGTGCGGCAGGTGACCGAGCAGCTCGTGGCCAGTGGCAGCGTCACCCGCGGCTACATCGGCGTCGAGCCGCAGGACATCACCCCGGAGCTGGCCGAGGCCTTCAAGCTGCCGCGCCAGCAGGGCGCGATCATCGCCGGCGTGATGCGCGGCGGGCCGGCCGACAAGGCCGGCGTGAAGGTGGGCGACATCCTGGTGTCGGTGGACGGCGCGGCCATCAGCGGCACCGCGGCCATGCTGCAGACCATCTCGCAACTCAGGCCCGGCAGCGTGAGCCGCTTCCGGTTCGTGCGCGAGGGCAAGGAAATCGACTTGCCGGTCACGGTGGGCACGCGCCCGCGGCCGGGTCAGAAGGGCGAGTAGGCCGGCAGCCCCCGGCCAGCCTGCGGGCCGCGCATCAGTGCGGGCTGCGCCCGGCCGGCGGCAGGCTCAGGCGCTGCCGCCCGACGAACCGCCGGGCGATCCGCCCGAAGCCGCGTCGGCGCTGCCCTCGGCCGGGGCCTCGGGTGCGCGGCTGCGCACGCTGATGAACCCGGCCAGCACGATGCCCAGCTCGTAGAGCAGGCACAGCGGCACCGCGAGCATGAACTGCGAGAGCACGTCGGGCGGCGTGAGCACCGCGGCCACCACGAAGGCGCCCACCACCACGTAGCGGCGCGCATCGCGCAGCTGCTGGGTGGTGACCATGCCGAGCTTGACCAGCAGCATCTCGACCACCGGCACCTCGAAGGTGAGGCCGAAGCCGAAGAAGATCGCCAGGGTGAAGTCCCAGTACTTCTGCAGGTCCTGCATCACGTCGGCGCCGGTGTCCGCCGCGAAGGCATAGAAGAACTTGTAGGCGGCCGGCAGCACGAAGAAGTAGGCGAAGCTGATGCCCACCACGAGGAAGAAGACGCTGGAGACGATCAGCGGCAGGGCGAACTTCTTCTCGTGCTCGTAGAGGCCCGGCGCCACGAAGGCCCAGGCCTGGTAGAGCACCCAGGGCAGCGACAGCAGCAGCGCGGCCAGGAAGGCGACCTTGGTGAGGGTGAAGAAGGCGCCGGCCTGGTCGGTGAAGATGGGCCGCTGTCCCGCCGGCAGCGACTGGTAGAGCGGCTGCGAGAGCAGCTTCATGATGTCGCCGCTGAAGTAGAAGCACACGCCGAAGAGCACCAGCACCACGATCAGGGACTTCACCAGCCGGTCGCGCAGCTCGACCAGATGCGAGACGAAACTCTCTTCCTGGGCGGGATCGTCGGACTTGCTCTCGGAACGCAGCAGGCGGGGCAGACGCAAGGGGGGCTCCGGTCAGCGGCGCTTGGGCGGCAGCTTCTTGCCGAGCAGACGGGCGCGTTCAGTGCGGCGATCCTTGAAGCGATCGCGGGTGCGGCGGTTGGCGTAGATCTTGTCCCAGTCGGTGGCAGGCTGGGCGGGCGCGGAGGCGGCGTCAGACAGGGTGTCGAGGCTGGTCTGGGCGTCGGAGACCACCGACTGCACCGAGCTCTGCAGATTGCTGGCCGCGTCGGTGACCTCGGTCTTCAGGCGCCGGAGCTCATCGAGCTCCATCTGCCGATTGATGTCCGACTTGACGTCGCTGACATAGCGCTGGAGCTTGCCCATCCATTGCCCGGCCTGGCGGGCCACCCGCGGCAGGCGGTCGGGCCCGAGCACGACCAGCGCCACCACGGCGATGATCACCATCTCGGAGAAGCCGATGTCGAACATGGTCGGGCGCGGTGGGAAAGGGCCGGGGGCGCCGCGCAGGCGCACCCGCGACGGACGAGAGCCGTGGCGGCAGGCGCTGCGTGAGCGGGCGCGGACTCAGCTCTTGGGCTTGGCGTCGACGTCGATGGTCTTGGCCGCAGCGGTGTCGGTGGCGGCCTTCTCGGTGCCTTCCTTCACGCCTTCCTTGAAGCCACGCACCGCGCCACCGAGATCGGAGCCGATGTTGCGCAGTTTCTTGGTGCCGAAGACCAGCATGATGATGACCAGCACGATGAGCCAGTGCCAGATGCTCAAGCTTCCCATGGGTGACTCCTGAGGCGTGCGCGAGGCGCCGGGCGGACGGCCGGCCCTCCGGGGAGAGGGCTCACGGCTGCCGGTTCATGCCCGAACCGAGCGGCTGCGGGCCGCCAAGCACATGTATGTGGAGATGATACACCTCCTGTCTGCCCACCCGGCCATTGTTGACCACCACCCTGAAGCCATCGGTGGCGCCCTGCTCGCGGGCGAGTTGCCCGGTCATGCCGAGCATGCGGCCGAGCACCTGCTGATGCTTCAGGTCGGCGTCATACAGGTTCTCGACGTGGATCTTCGGGATGATCAGGAAGTGCACCGGCGCCTGCGGATGGATGTCATGGAAGGCGAGGATCTCGTCGTCTTCGTAGACCTTGCGGGCGGGGATCTCGCCGCGGGCGATGCGGCAGAAGAGGCAGTCGGGCTTGTGCATCAGTCGGACCGGGTTGGAGCTTGGGCGGTGCCGCGCGCGGCCTTCTCGGCCAGACCCGAAAGGCCTTCGCGGCGGGCGAGTTCGGCAGCCACGTCCTCGGGCCGCAGGCCGTAGTGGGCCAGCATCACCAGGCAGTGGAACCAGAGGTCGGCGGTCTCGGCCACGATGCGCGCGGGGTCACCGTCCTTGGCCGCCATGACGGTCTCGGTGGCCTCCTCGCCGATCTTCTTCAGGATGGCATCAGGGGCGCGGGCGAGCAGGCGGGCCACGTAGGAGCGCTCGGGATCGGCGCCGCGCCGGCTCTCGATGACGTCGGCCAGGCGCGACAGGAGGTCGGCAGGGTTCACCGGTAGATGTCCTCGGGCGGGCGGATGACCGGATCGATGCTCTCCCAGCGGCCATCGGTGAGGCGCAGGAAGAAGCAGGATTCGCGGCCGGTATGGCAGGCGATGCCGCCGTGCTGCTCGACCTTGAGCAGCACCACGTCGGCGTCACAGTCGAGGCGCAGTTCCTTCACCCGCTGGAAATGCCCGGACTCCTCGCCCTTGCGCCAGAGCCGGCCGCGCGAGCGCGAGAAGTACACCGCGCGGCCGGTGAGCGCGGTCTCGAGCAGCGACTCGCGGTTCATCCAGGCCACCATCAGGATGCGCTGCGAGAGCGCGTCCTGGGCGATGGCGGGCACCAGGCCGGCGGCATCGAAGCGCACCTGGTCGAGCCAGTCGCTGCGCAGCAGGCCGGCCGGGTCGGACTCGGGGGACGGCGAGGCGTCGGCTGCAGGAGCGGGCGCGGGACCGGATGCGGGCGCGCTCATGACAGCCTCACCGGGATGCCCTGCGCGGCGAGATGGCGCTTGGCCTCGCCCACGGTGTGCTCGCCGAAGTGGAAGATGCTGGCGGCCAGCACCGCGTCGGCGCGGCCGAGGGTGACGCCGTCGGCCAGATGCTGCAGGTTGCCCACGCCGCCCGACGCGATGACCGGGATGCTCACCGCCTCGGATACCGCGCGGGTGAGGGCGAGGTCGAAGCCCTCGCGGGTGCCGTCGCGGTCCATGCTGGTGAGCAGGATCTCGCCGGCGCCCAGGCGCTGCACCTCGCGGGCCCAGGCCACGGCATCGAGGCCGGTGGCGCGGCGCCCGCCGTGGGTGAACACCTCCCAGCGGCCGGGCGCGACCTGCTTGGCGTCGATGGCCACCACGATGCACTGCGCGCCGTACCGGGCACTGGCCTGCGCCACCAGCGCCGGCGACTGCACCGCGGCGCTGTTCATGGAGATCTTGTCGGCGCCGGCATTGAGCAGGCGGCGCACGTCTTCGACCGCGCGCACGCCGCCGCCCACGGTGAGCGGGATGAAGACCTGCTCGGCCACCGCCTCGATGACGTGCAGGATGATGTCGCGCTGGTCGGACGAGGCGGTGATGTCGAGGAAGGTGAGTTCGTCGGCGCCCTGCTCGTCATAGCGGCGGGCGATCTCGACCGGGTCGCCGGCATCACGCAGCTGCAGGAAGTTGACGCCCTTGACCACCCGGCCGGCGGTGACATCCAGGCAGGGGATGATGCGCTTGGTGAGCACTCAGCGCTCGCCGTTGAGCTCGTCGGCGCGCGCCTGCGCGGCGCGGAACTCGAGCCGGCCTTCGTAGAGCGCGCGACCGAGGATGGCGCCTTCGATACCCTCGGGCTCGATGGCGCACAGGCGATCGACGTCTTCGAGGCCGGCGACGCCACCCGAGGCATAGACCGGCACCCGCAGCTCGCGGGCCAGCCGCACCGTGGCCTCGATGTTGACCCCCGAGAGCATGCCGTCGCGGCCGATGTCGGTGTAGACCACCGCCTCGACGCCGTAGCCTTCGAACTTGCGGGCGAGATCGAGCACGTCGTGGCCGGTGAGCTTGCTCCAGCCGTCGGTGGCGACCTTGCCGTCGCGGGCATCGAGCCCAACCATGATCTGCCCGGGGAAGGCGGTGCAGGCATCCTGCAGGAAGCCAGGGTTCTTGACCGCGGCGGTGCCGATGATCACGTAGCTGATGCCGCCGTCGAGGTAGCGCTCGATGGTGTCGAGGTCACGGATGCCGCCGCCGAGCTGCACCGGGATGCGATCGCCCACCGCGTTGACTATGGCCTTGACCGCCGCCTGGTTGCGCGGCTTGCCGGCGATCGCGCCGTTGAGATCGACCAGGTGCAGGCGGCGCGCGCCCTGCTCCATCCAGTGGCGGGCCACCGCGGCCGGGTCTTCGGAGAAGACGGTCTCGTCGTTCATGTCGCCCTGGCGCAGGCGCACGCAGCGGCCGTCCTTGAGGTCGATCGCGGGGATCAGGAGCATGGTGTGTGGGGGAAGAGAAAGCCGGGGAGGCCGATCGGCTAGGGGTTCCAGCTCACGAAATTGCGGTACAGGCGCAGCCCGGCTGCGGCGCTCTTTTCGGGGTGGAACTGGGTGGCAAAAATATTATCCCGCGCCACGGCGCAGGTAAAGGAAAGGCCATGCTCGCTGACGCCGGCCACCAGCGCAGCCTGCGCCGGCACGACGTGGTAGCTGTGCACGAAGTAGAAGTACTCGCCGTCGGCCACGCCGTCCCAGAGCGGATGGGCCTGGCGCTGGCTGACCCGGTTCCAGCCCATGTGCGGCACCTTCAGGGGCTGCCCGTCGGGGCCGTGCATGCGCGCCGGATCGAAGCGCACCACCTCGCCGGGGAACAGGCCCAGGCCGGCGCAGTTTCCCTCGGCGCTGTGCTCGAACAGCATCTGCTCGCCGATGCACACGCCGAACAGCGGCCGGGTCTCGGCGGCGCGCAGCACCGCCTCGTGAAGGCCCCGCTCGCGCAGGAAACGCATGCAGTCGGGCATGGCGCCCTGCCCCGGGAACACCACCCGGCTGGCCGCGGTGATCTCGGCAGGCTGGTCGGTGACCACCACCCGGGCCTGCGGCGCGACGTGCTCGAGGGCCTTGGCCACCGAGCGCAGGTTGCCCATTCCGTAGTCGACGACGGCGATGGTGTTGACGGTCATGATCAGCGGGGTTCGGCGACACGGTGACGGGCACGCGGCCCGTCGGGAAGGCGCTAGAGGGCTTCCTTGGTGGACGGCAGGCGGCCCGCCATGCGCGGATCGGGTTCGAGGGCGGCGCGCATCGCGCGGGCGAAGGCCTTGAAGACCGTCTCGCACTGGTGATGGGCGTTGTCGCCGCGAAGATTGTCGATGTGCAGCGTGACCAGGGCGTGGTTGACGAAGCCCTGGAAGAACTCATGGGCGAGATCGACATCGAAGGTGCCGATCATGGCCCGCGTGAAGGGCACCTGCCAGACCAGGCCGGGGCGGCCGGAGAAATCGATGACCACGCGCGAGAGGGCCTCGTCGAGCGGCACGTAGGCATGGCCATAGCGGCGGATGCCGGTCTTGTCGGGCAGCGCCCGGGCGATGGCCATGCCCAGGGTGATGCCGATGTCCTCGACGGTGTGGTGGGCATCGATGTGCAGATCGCCGCTGGCCTCGACCTCGAGGTCGATGAGGCCGTGGCGCGCGATCTGGTCGAGCATGTGGTCAAGGAAGGGCACGCCGCTGGCGAGGCGCCGCTCACCGGTGCCGTCGAGGTTGACGCGCACCCGCACGCGGGTCTCGGCCGTGTTGCGGACGACTTCGGCGGTTCTGGGGTTCATGACCGCCGCATTCTAACCGCGGGCATCGCCGGCGGGGCGCGCAGGCTCAGCGCCCGGCACTGGCGCAGCGGGCGCCGCGCCCGGGGCCGCGCGGTATTCGGCGCTCAGGGCATGGGCCTGCAGGCCCTCGCCACGCGCCAGCACCGAGGCCACCGGCCCGAGCGTGGCCGCACCGGCCGCCGAGATGTGGATCAGGCTGCTGCGCTTCTGGAAGTCGTAGACGCCCAGTGGCGAGGAGAAGCGCGCGGTGCGCATGGTGGGCAGCACATGGTTGGGGCCGGCGCAGTAGTCGCCCAGCGACTCCGACGACCAGGCGCCCAGGAACATGGCCCCGGCATGGCGGATGCGCGCGGCCCACTGCTGCGGCTCGCGGGTGGCGATCTCGAGGTGCTCGGGCGCGATGCGGTCGATGAGCGCGCAGGCCTCCTCGAGGCTGCGCACGCGGATCAGGGCGCCGCGGTCGGCGAGCGACTGGCGCACCACCGCCGCCCGCGGCAGCGTGGGCAGCAGCCGCTCGATGGCCTGGGCGACCCGCTCGATGAAGGCCTCGTCGGGGCACAGCAGGATGGCCTGCGCCATCTCGTCGTGCTCGGCCTGCGAGAAGAGGTCCATGGCGATCCAGTCGGGATCGACCGAGCCGTCGCACAGCACCAGGATCTCGCTGGGCCCGGCGATCATGTCGATGCCCACCTGGCCGAACACCCGGCGCTTGGCCTCGGCCACGTAGGCATTGCCCGGGCCGACGATCTTGTCGACCGCCGGCACGGTGGCGGTGCCCCAGGCTAGCGCGGCGACGGCCTGCGCGCCGCCGATGGTGAACACCCGGTCGACACCGGCGATGCAGGCCGCCGCCAGGACCATGGCATTGCGCACGCCATCGGGGGTGGGCACCACCATGATCAGCTCGCCCACGCCCGCCACCTTGGCCGGGATGGCATTCATGAGCACCGAGGACGGGTAGGCGGCCTTGCCGCCGGGCACGTACAGACCCACCCGATCGATGGCGCTCACCTGCTGGCCCAGGCGCGTGCCGTCGGGCTCGGTGTACGACCACGACTGGGCCACCTGATGCTGGTGATAGGCGCGGATGCGCGCGGCCGCGGTCTCGAGCGCGGCGCGCTGCGCGGCCGGCAGGGTCTGGGCGGCCGCCTGCAGCTCGGCGCGCGGCAGCTCGAGCTGCGCGGCGTCGGTGAGCGAGAGGCGGTCAAAACGGCGGGTGTACTCGAGCACGGCGGCGTCACCGCGGGCGCGCACGTCGGTGATGATGGCGGCCACCGCGGCCTCGATGTCGCGGTCCTGGCCAGGCTCGTAGGCGAGCAGCGCCGCCAGGCGCGGCTCGAAGCCGGCGTCACGGGTATCCAGGCGGGCGATCATGCGCGCGCTCCCGGGCCGCCGGACGTCAGCGCACCGCCAGCCACCGCGCCCCCGGCCTCGGGCCCCGCCACCGCCGCGGCCAGCCGGGCGAGCAGCGGCTCGAGCCGCGCCGAGCGGGTCTTGAGCGAGGCCTGGTTGACCACCAGACGCGCGGAGATGGGCATGATCTCCTCGACCTCGACCAGCTGGTTGGCCTTGAGCGTGCTGCCGGTGCTCACCACGTCGACGATGGCATCGGCCAGGCCCACCAGTGGCGCGAGCTCCATGGAGCCGTAGAGCTTGATGAGATCCACGTGCACGCCCTTGCGGGCGAAGTGCTGGCGGGCGGTCTCGACATACTTGGTGGCCACCCGCAGCCGCGAGCCGCGGCGCACCGCCTGAGCGTAGTCGAAGCCCAGCGGCGCGGCCACGCACAGCCGACACACCCCGATGCCGAGGTCGATGGGCTGGTACAGGCCGTCACCACCATGCTCGAGCAGCACGTCCTTGCCGGCCACGCCGAGGTCGGCGGCGCCGTACTGCACGTAGGTGGGCACGTCGCTCGCACGCACGATGATCAGTCGCAGGCCGGGATCGCCGGTGGGCAGGATGAGCTTGCGCGAGCGGGTGGCATCGGGGTCGACCGGAATGCCGGCGGCCGCCAGCAGCGGCACGGTGTCGTCGAAGATGCGGCCCTTGGACAGGGCCAGGGTGATCGGCGCGTCGGACATGGGGGACGGCTCCGGGGTCAGCCGGGCTGGCGCTCGATGCGCGCGCCCAGGGCGGCGAGCTTGGCTTCCATGCGCTCGTAGCCGCGATCGAGGTGGTAGATGCGGTTGACCAGGGTCTCGCCCTCGGCCACCAGCCCGGCCACCACCAGCCCGGCCGAGGCCCGCAGGTCGGTGGCCATGACCGCCGCGCCCGAGAGCGCCGGCACGCCGCGCACCACCGCGGTGTTGCCCTCGATGGTGATGTCGGCGCCCAGGCGCTGCAGCTCCAGCGCGTGCATGAAGCGGTTCTCGAAGATGGTCTCGGTGATCACGCCCGCGCCCTGCGCGATGCAGTTCAGGGCCATGAACTGGGCCTGCATGTCGGTGGCCAGGCCGGGATAGGGCGCGGTGCGCAGATTGAGCGAGCGCGGCCGCCCGTGCATGGTGAGGCGGATCCAGTCGGGGCCGCAGTCGATGGTCGCGCCGGCCTCGCGCAGCTTCTCGAGCGTGGCGTCCATGCCGGCGGGCTGCGCGCCGGTGAGGGTGATGTTGCCGCCGGTGGCGGCGGCCGCGCACAGGAAGGTGCCGGCCTCGATGCGATCGGGCATCACGCGATGGCTGGCGCCGTGCAGGCTGGCCACGCCCTCGACCACCACCCGGTCGGTGCCGGCGCCGCGGATGCGCGCGCCCATGGCCGTCAGCGCCTGGGCGAGGTCGACCACCTCGGGCTCGCGCGCGGCATTCTCGATGACGGTCTCGCCCTCGGCGAGGGTGGCGGCCATCATGAGGTTCTCGGTGCCGGTGACCGTGACCATGTCGGTGACGATGCGCGCGCCCTTCAGACGCGGCGCGCTGGCCACCATGTAGCCATGCTCGATGTGGATCTCGGCGCCCATCGCCTGCAGGCCCTTGATGTGCTGGTCGACCGGACGCTGGCCGATCGCGCAGCCCCCGGGCAGCGAGACGCGGGCGCGCCCGAACCGGGCCACCAGCGGGCCGAGCACCAGCACCGAGGCGCGCATGGTGCGCACCAGGTCATAGGGCGCGTCCACCGAGCCGACCGTGGCGGCCTCGAGGGTGACCTGGTCGCCCTCGCGCCGGCTGCTCACGCCCATCTGCCCGAGCAGGCGCAGCGCGGTGGCCACGTCCTGCAGGCGCGGCACGTTGCCCACCACCAGCGGGTCGGCGGTGAGCAGGCTGGCGAACAGGATGGGCAGCGCGGCGTTCTTGGCGCCCGACACCGGCACCTCGCCGCTCAGGCGCTGACCGCCGCGCACGCAGAGGCGATCCACGGCTCAGGCCTGGCGGGCGGCCCACTCGGCCGGGGTGAGCGTCTTCATGGACAGCGCGTGGATCTCCTCGCGCATGCGGTCGCCGAGCACGGCGTAGACCATCTGGTGGCGCTGCACCGGGCGCTTGCCCTCGAAGGCGGCGGCGACGATCACCGCGTCGAAGTGCCGGCCATCGCCGTCGACCTCGAGGTGCTCGCAGGGCAGACCGGCAGCGATGTAGCCGCGCAGCGTGTCGGGTGTGACCATGGGGATACCGTTCTCAGTGCCGAAGCTTGTAGCCGGAGTGCAGCATGCGCAGCGCCACGGCCGAGACCACCGCCAGCGTGGCGGCGACCACGCCGAGGCTCACCAGCGGGGGCACGTCGGACTGGCCGAAGAACCCGTAACGGAAGCCGTCGACGATGTAGAAGAAGGGGTTCAGGTGCGAGACCGCCTGCCAGAAGGCCGGCAGCGAGTGCACCGAGTAGAACACCCCGGCCAGGAAGGTGGCCGGCGCGATCACGAAGCTCTGAACCGCCGCCATCTGGTCGAACTTCTCGGACCAGATGCCCGCGATCAGCCCCATTGTACCGAGGATGGCGCAGCCCAGCAGGCCGAAGAGCAGCGCCCACAGCGGCGCGGCAAAGCGCGGCACCGAGAAGAACAGCGTGACCGCGAACACCCCGATGCCCACCGCCAGGCCCCGCACCATGGCGGCACCCACATAGGCCGCGAACAGGTCGCGCACCGACAGCGGCGGCAGCAGCACGAACACGATGTTGCCGGTGACCTTGGACTGGATCAGCGAGGACGAGGCATTGGCGAAGGCGTTCTGCAGCATGCCCATCATGACCAGACCGGGCACCAGGAACTCGGTGTAGCCGATGCCGGGGAAGGCCTCCACGCGGCCCTGGAGCGCGTTGGCGAAGACCAGCAGGTAGAGCACGGTGGACACCACCGGCCCGGCCACCGTCTGGTAGACCACCTTCCAGAAGCGCAGCACCTCCTTGCGCAGCAGGGTGACGAAGCCGGCGCTCACGCCGTCTCCTCGCGCATGATGCGCAGGAACACCTGCTCGAGATCGGTGTGGGTCATCTCCATGTCGAGGAGCGTGCAGCCGGCCTGGCGCAGCTCGGCAAGCAGCGGCTCGACCTCGTCCCAGGAGGCCACCGGCAGACGCACCCGGCCGTCATTGCCCTCGGCGGCCGCGGCCCGCTCGGCGAGCGACGGCGGCAGGGGGGCACCCGCCAGCCGCAGCACCAGGGTGCCGCCCTTGAAGCGGCCGATCAGGCGCGCGGTGTCATCGAGCGCCACCACCTGGCCGAGCTTGAGCATGGCGATGCGCCCGCACAGCTCCTGCGCCTCCTCGAGGTAGTGGGTGGTGAGCACGATGGTGTGGCCTTCGCGGTTGAGCCGGCGCACGAAGCTCCAGAGCGACTGGCGCAGCTCGACATCGACACCGGCGGTGGGCTCGTCGAGCACGATCACCGGCGGGCGGTGCACCAGGGCCTGCGCCACCAGCACCCGCCGCTTCATGCCGCCCGAGAGCGAGCGCATGTTGGCATCGGCCTTGCCGGTGAGGTCGAGGTTGGCGAGGATCTCGTCGATCCAGGCGTCGTTGCGGTGCAGGCCGTAGTAGCCCGAGGTGATGCGCAGGGTCTCGCGCACCGTGAAGAACGGGTCGAACACCAGTTCCTGGGGCACCACGCCGAGCGCGCGGCGCGCGGCCTGGTCCTGGGCGACCACGTCGTGGCCCATGACCCGGATCTGCCCCGAGCCCGGGCGGGCCAGCCCGGCGATGCAGGAGATCAGCGTGGTCTTGCCCGCGCCATTGGGGCCGAGCAGGCCGAAGAACTCGCCCTGCGCGATGCTCAGCGAGACCCCGCGCAAGGCCTGCAGCTTGCCGTAGCGCTTGGTGACCTCGCGGATCTCGATCGCGGGAACCGCGGTCTCAGGCGGGCTCATGCGGACCGAAGAGCAGGGCATCGACCCCGTAGAGCTGGGCCAGCTTGCGCAGGTTGGGCGGCGGGCCGATCAGGCCCAGCGTCTGGCCGCGGCTGGCGGCCTGGCGGCGCAGCTCCAGAAGGATGCCGATCAGCGAGGAATCGAAGTCGGCGCAGGCGGCGAGATCGACGCCCTGGGCGCCCTCGCCCAGGGCGCGGCTGCCGGCGGCCAGTTCAGCGCTGGCGTTGCCGAACAGCACGCGGGCGGGCAGGCGGTGGATGGGGGCGGAGACGGAGGCGGACACGGGCAGGCTCAGGACTTGCGCGGCTGCTCGAACGAGCGGTTCTTGTCGACCAGCGACTTGATCAGGCCGTCGACCCCGCGGGCGGAGATCTCCTGGGCGAACTGGTTGCGGTAGGTTTCCACCAGCCACACGCCGAGCACGTTGACGTCGTAGATCTTCCAGGCGTCGCCCGATTTCTCGAGGCGGTAGTCGAGCTGCACCGGCTCGCCCCGCGAGGGCACGACCTCGCTGCGCACGATCACCTCGGTGTCTGCCGGATCGGCGCGCAGCGGCTTCATGCGGATCTGCTGGTCCTTCACCGAGCCGAGGGCGCCCGAGTAGGTG
Organism: Burkholderiales bacterium; assembly: GCA_037146935.1. GTDB lineage: Bacteria > Pseudomonadota > Gammaproteobacteria > Burkholderiales > Burkholderiaceae_E > Quisquiliibacterium. The sequence goes on along the minus strand of JBAWWD010000005.1, from coordinate 144,022 downwards.
CGCAGCAGCAGGACGCGGAACTCGGCCATGAGCTGCTTCTGCTGCTCGGGCGTGGCGCTGCGCCAGCCGCGGCCCACCGCCAGCGCGGTCATGCGCTGGAAGTTCACATGCGGCATGACGGTGGCGTCGACGAACTCGGAGAGCTTGCGGAACTCGCCGGCCTGGATGTCCTTGTCGGCGCGGATGCGCTCGAGCACCTCGGCCGACACCCGGCGGATCAGCGCGTCGGGCGCCTCGGCGGCCTGCGCGGCGGCGGGCATGATCAGCGCGGCGGCAGCCAGCGCCAGGAGCGCCGCGATGGCGCGCAGCAGGGGGCGTCTCATGGTGTCCCTCGGGAGTGGGTCAGTCTTCTTCGCGCGGCGGCGGCGGGTCACCGTCATACACGAGGTTGCGGCGGCGCTGCAGGTAGCTGTCGCGCACGAAGCTGTAGGCATCGAGCGAGGCGCCCTGCAGCAGTCGCTCCGAGCCGAGCAGGCGGGCCCGGGTCTCGATGATGAGGCCACCGGTGAAGACCTCCTTGTAGGTCCTGGAGGCGTGCTCCCAGACGGGATCGCCCTTGAGGCCGACGACCACGCCGGCGGTCTCGCGCACCGACGAGGGCCCCAGCAGCGGCAGCACCAGATAGGGCCCGGGCGGCACACCCCAGCGCCCCAGGGTCTGGCCGAAGTCTTCATGGTGCTTCTCGAGACCCAGCGCGCCGGCCACGTCGGCCATGCCGCCGAAGCCGAACACGGTGTTGATCACGAAGCGGGTGAGGTCGGAGAGCGCCAGCACCGGCTTGCCCTGCAGCAGCTGATTGACGGCGATCCAGGGGTCGACCAGGTTGGACAGCACCCCGGAGAGCGACTGGCGCAGCACCTCGGGCACCGCCGCGTCATAGGCGCGCGCCACCGGCTTGACCACCAGCTGGTCGGCCTGATCGTTGAAGCCCCAGATCACGCGGTTCATGGGCTCGAGCGGGTCGCGGGCGGCGGCCGGGCCGCCAGGCGCGGCGCAACCGACGGTCAGCGCGAGCAGGGCAGCCGCGGCCAGGCCGCGGGCGAGGCGTTGCAGGGCGCTCACTTGCGGTCTCCTTCGGCGGCCTTGCCGTAGAGGAACTGGCCGATCAGGTTCTCGAGCACCACCGCCGACTGGGTCATGCTGATCTGGCCATCGGGCTCGACCATGGCGGCGTCCCCGCCGGGCTCCAGGCCGATGTACTGCTCGCCGAGCAGGCCGGAGGTCATGATCTTGGCCGAGCTGTCCTTGGGGAAGCGGTAGCGGCCGTCGAGCGCCATGAGCACCTCGGCCTGGTAGGTCTTGTCGTTGAAGCGGATGGCGGTGACCCGGCCGACCACCACCCCGGCGCTGCGCACCGCGGCGCGCGGCTTGAGGCCGCCGATGTTGTCGAAACGCGCCTTGACCTGGTAGGTGTCGGACAGGCCGATGGCCGCGTTCATGTTGCCCGCCCGCATGGCGAGGAACACCAGGGCGCAGAAGCCCAGGACCACGAACAGGCCGACCATGATGTCGACCGAGAAGTTGCGATTCATGTGCGGGTGCTCCCTGCGCTCTAGGTGGTGCTGAACATCAGCGCGGTGAGGATGAAGTCCAGGCCGAGGATGGCCAGCGAGGCGACCACCACGGTGGTGGTGGTGGCGCGCGAGACGCCCTCGGGGGTGGGATCGGCCTCGTAGCCGACGAAAAGCGCCACGAAGGCCACCGTGAAGCCGAACACGATGCTCTTGACGACGCCGTTGCCGACATCGAGCAGCCAGTCGACGCCACCCTGCATCTGCGACCAGAACGAGCCGGCATCGACACCGATCATCTCGACCCCGACCAGATAGCCGCCGAGCACGCCCATGGACGAGAACAGGGCCGCCAGCAGCGGCATGCAGATCACCGCGGCCAGGAAGCGCGGCGCCAGCACCCGGGCCACCGGGTCGACCGCCATCATCTGCATGGCATCGATCTGCTCTCCGGCCTTCATGAGGCCGACCTCGGCGGTGAGCGAGGTGCCGGCGCGCCCGGCGAACAGCAGCGCCGTGACCACCGGCCCGAGCTCGCGCACCAGCGAGAGCGTGACCAGCAGGCCGAGCGCCTCCTCGGAGCCATAGCGGCGCAGCGTGTAGTAGCCCTGCAGCCCGAGCACGAAGCCGATCAGCAGGCCCGAGACCAGAATGATGGACAGCGAGTAGTTGCCGATGAAGTGGATCTGGTCGATGACCAGGCGCGGGCGGCGCAGGGCCAGCAGGCCCAGGCCGCAAAGCCGCAGGAAGAAGCGCGTGCCATAGCCCACCGAGGCGAAGGCATCGAGCATCCGGCGCGCGGGATTGAAGCCGGCGCTCATGGGTCGATCCCGAGATCCTGGGCCAGGCTGCGGCGGCTGGCATGGTGGAAGGCCACCGGGCCGTCGATGTCGCCATCGAGGAACTGGCGCACGGTGGGATCGGTGGAGGCCCGCATCTCGTCGGGCGTGCCCTGGGCGGCGATGCGCCCGGCGGCCAGCAGGTAGACGTAGTCGGCGATGGCGAAGGCGTCCTTGATGTCGTGCGACACCAGGATGGAGGCGACATGCAGCGCGTCGTTGAGCTGGCGGATGAGCTGGGCGACGGTGGCGAGCGAGATGGGGTCGAGACCGGCGAAGGGCTCGTCGTACATGATGAGCGGCGGATCGAGCGCGATGGCCCGCGCCAGCGCCACGCGGCGCGCCATGCCGCCCGAGAGCTGCGAGGTCTGGTAGTGGGCCACGCCGCGCAGCCCCACTGCATTGAGCTTGAGCAGCACCAGATCGCGAATGAGGTGCTCGGGCAGCTGGGTATGCTCGCGCAGCGGGAAGGCCACGTTCTCGAACACCGAGAGGTCGGTGAACAGCGCGCCGAACTGGTAGAGCAGGCCCATGCGGCGACGGGCGGCATACAGGCCATCACGCGGCAGGGTGTGCAGCACCTGGCCCTCGAAGGTGACGGTGCCGGAGCGGGGCTTGAGCAGCCCGCCGATCAGCCGCAGGATGGTGGTCTTGCCAGAGCCCGAGCCGCCGATGAGCGCAACCACCCGGCCGCGCTCGAAACGCAGCGAGACGCCGTCAAGGATGGTGCGGTCGCGATACCCGAACCTGACGTCATCGAGGGTGAGGAAATCCTGGGCCAAGGCGGTGCCGGTTACGCTGGACGAAACCCAGCATTCTAGACCTGCGGGCCATGGAACGCCGCAAAGGCCCGGGCCTGCGCCCATCTAGCGGCCATCGAACCAGCCCTGGGCCTCGCCGATCTGCTCGAGCGTGCCGGCGATGACCACGGTGTCGCCGGCGGCCAGGCTGAGCTCGGCGGCCGGGTCGACGATGCGCCGGCCGTCGCGCACCACCGCGCTGACCCGGGCGCCGCCGAGCGCGAACTCGCCCAGCGCGCACGCGCAGGCCGGGCTGTCAGGGGCGAGCACGATGGCACGCAGGTGGATCTGGGCATCTTCGATGGCATCCTCACCGGAGTCGTCGGCGCCGTGGAAGAATCCTTGCAGCAGCGAGTAGCGGTGCGCCCGCACATCGCGCACCCGGCGCAGCACCCGTCCCATCGGCACCCCGGCCAGCGCCAGGGCATGGGAGGCCAGCATCAGGCTGCCCTCGACGATCTCGGGCACCACCTCGGTGGCCCCGGCCGCGCGCAGGCGTTCGATGTCGGCCTCATGGGAGGTGCGCACCAGGATGGGGATCTGCGGCGCGAGCGCGCGGGCCAGATGCAGGATGCGCAGCGCGGCCGCGGTGTCGTCGAAGGTGATCGCCAGCGCGCGGGCCCGGTGCAGGCCGGCCGCCAGCAGAGTCTCGCGCCGCGAGCCGTCACCGAAGACCACCGACTCGCCACTGCCGGCGGCCTGGCGGACCCGGTCGGGGTCGAGGTCGAGCGCCACATAGGCCACCGACTCGGCCTCGAGCACATGGGCCAGCGCCTGGCCGCAACGGCCGAAGCCGCAGACGATGACGTGGCGGTCGCGCGCGAGGCTGCGGCTGGCGATGGTCTGCAGCTGCAGCGAGCGCTGCAGCCACTCCTGGGCCGAGACCCGCAGCGCGATCCGATTGGCCTGCTCGATCAGCAGGGGGCTGACGAGCAGCGACAGCAGCATGGCGGCGAGGATGGGCTGCAGCGATTCGCCGGCCAGCAGCCCCACCGAACCGGCCAGCGCCAGCAGCACGAAGCCGAACTCGCCGGCCTGCGCCAGCCAGATGCCGGTGCGCACCGACACGCCGGCGTTGGCGCCCAGCGCCCGGGTGAGCGCCGCGGTGACCGCGAACTTGAGCAGCACCGGCACCGCGGTGAGCACCAGCACCTGCGGCCAGGCCTGCACCAGCACCCGCAGGTCGAGCTGCGAGCCGATCGCCACGAAGAACAGCCCGAGCAGCACGTCGCGGAAGGGCTTGATGTCCTCCTCGACCTGGTAGCGGAACTCGGTCTCGGCGATCAGCATGCCGGCCACGAAGGCGCCCAGCTCCATCGACAGGCCGGCCTTGCGTGCCAGCCAGGCGAAGAGCAGCGTGGCCAGCAGCACGTTGAGCGTGAACAGCTCGTGCGAGCGCTGGCGCGCCACCAGGTTGAACCAGCGCCGCATCAGCCGCGGCCCGAAGCGGAACATCAGCACCAGCAGCACCGAGGCGATCAGCGCGGCCTTGCCCACCGAGTACATCCAGCCATCGCCACCGGCGGCCAGCGCGGGGATGATGATCAGCAGCGGGATGACGGCGAGGTCCTGGAACAGCAGCACGCTGAACACCCGCCGGCCGTGGTCGGTCTCGAGCTCGCGCTTGTCGGCGAGCAGCTTCACCACCATGGCGGTGGACGACATGGCAGCCGCGCCGGCCAGGGCGAGCGCGGCCCGCCAGTCGACGCCCTCGCCCAGCAGCCAGCCGACCAGCGCCGCCGGGGCGGCCAGCACCAGCAGCATGGCCAGGGCCATGGTGCCACCCACCTGCGCCGCGCCCAGGCCGAACACCAGCCGGCGCATGGCGCCGAGCTTGGCCAGGTTGAACTCCAGACCCAGCGTGAACATGAGGAACACCACGCCGAGCTCGCCGGCGTGGGCCACCGCCTGCGGGTCGCCGGTGAGGCCGGCGGCATGCGGCCCGAGCAGCGTGCCCACCGCGAGGTAGGCCACCAGCGGGGGCAGGCGCAGCCGGCGCAGCAGCACCACCGCGAGCACGGAGGCGGCCAGCAGCACCAGGGCGAGTTCGAGCGAGGACAGCACGCGGGAGGCTCCGGGAACGCGCGGGGCGGGCAGGACGATGCCGATATACTCGTCCGCATGAATCGCCCCATTCTATCGGCAGGCCATGGCGCGGCCGACGGCGCGGCGCTGGTGGAACGCGCCCGCGCCGTGCTGCAGATCGAGGCCGAGGCGGTGGCCGCGCTGCCGGCGCGACTGGGCCAGGACTTCGCCCGGGCCTGCACGATCATCCTCGCCTGCACCGGCCGGGTGGTGGTGAGCGGCATCGGCAAGTCGGGCCATGTCGGCCGCAAGATCGCCGCCACCCTGGCCTCCACCGGCACGCCGGCCTTCTTCATGCACCCGGCCGAGGCCAGCCACGGCGACCTCGGCATGGTCATCGCCGAAGACGTGGTGCTCGCGCTGTCCAACTCGGGCAGCACCGAGGAGCTGCTGGCGATCGTGCCGCTGGTCAAGCGCCGGGGCGCGCGCCTGATCGCCATGACCGGCGACCCCGGCTCGCGGCTGGCGGCGCTGGCCGACGCCCACCTCGACGCCGGCGTGGCGCGCGAGGCCTGTCCGCTGAACCTCGCGCCCACGGCCAGCACCACGGCCGCCATGGCGCTGGGCGACGCGCTGGCGGTGGCCCTGCTCGAGGCCCGCGGCTTCGACGCCGATGACTTCGCCTCCTCGCACCCGGGCGGCACGCTCGGGCGCCGGCTGCTCACGCTGGTGTCCGACGTCATGCGCCAGGGCGAGGCCCTGCCCACGGTGCCCAGCGGCGCGCGGCTGGGCGACGCCATCCTGGAGATCTCGCGCAAGCGCATGGGCATGGTCGCGGTGGTCGATGAGCGCGGCATTGCGCTGGGCGTGTTCACCGACGGCGACCTGCGCCGCCTGCTCGAGCGCGGCGGCGACATCCGCGCGCTGCAGGTCGACGAGGTCATGACCCGGCAGCCGGCCGGCATCGGGCCGCGGGCCCTGGCTGCCGAGGCGGTGCGCCTCATGGAGTCGCGTCGCATCACCCAGCTGCTGGTGCTGGAAGACGACCGCCGGCTGGTGGGGGCGCTGCAGATCCACGATCTGCTCGCCGCCAAGATCGTCTGATGCGCCCGAGCGCCCCGGCTGCCGGCGCGCGCCGGCCCGCGCGCGAGACCGCGCCCGGCCTGCGCCTGCTGGCGCTGGACGTCGACGGCACGCTCACCGATGGCGCGATCCTGATCGGCCCGCAGGGCGAGGCCATGAAGGCCTTCTCGGTGCGTGACGGCTTCGGCCTGGCCCTGCTGCGCGAGGCCGGTCTGCACATCGCGATCATCACCGGCCGGCGTTCGGCGATCGTCGAGCGCCGCGCCGCCGAGCTCGGCATCGCCCATGTGCGGCAGTCGGTGTCCGACAAGGCGCAGGCCCTGCGCGCGCTGTGCGCCGAGCTCGGCATCGACCCCGCCCAGGCGGCGTTCATGGGCGATGACTGGCCCGACCTGCCGGCCATGCGGCTGGCCGGCCTCGCGCTGGCGCCGGCCGACGCCGACCCCGAGGTGCGCGCGCGCGCCGACTGGGTGGCCAGCCGGCCGGGCGGCCACGGCGCGGTGCGTGAATTCGCCGACTGGTGGCTTGCACGGCGCGGCCTGCGCCAGGCGCAGCTCCAGCGCTGGCTGGATCAGGCCGATGCGCCGGGCGCCCGCGACCCGGCCCGCGATGCAGGCCGCGCCGACCCGGCGGGCGCGCCCGGCCAGTCCGCCGGCACCCCGGGCTGAGCCCTGCCGCATGCCCGCCCAGCGCCAGGACCGGATCGCAGCCGTGGTGTCGATCGCGCTGCTCGCCGCGCTCACCGCCTACAGCTACTACCTCACCGAGCTCGCCCGCCGCGATGACCCGGCCGCCGGCGCGCGGCCGCCGGCCCACGAGCCCGACTACTTCGTCGAGCGCTTCTCGCTCACCCGCACCGACCGCCAGGGTGAGCCGACCTTCCGGTTGTGGGCCGAGCGCGCGGTGCACTTCCCCGACGACGACAGCAGCGAATTCACGCAACCCCGCCTGGTCAGCCTCGACCCGACCCGGCCGCGGGTCACGCTCACCGCCCGCGAGGGCCGCACCACCGGTCGCGGCGAGCAGACCCTGCTGAAGGACGAGGTGCGCGTGGTGCGCGAGGCCGGCCCCGAGGCGCCCGCGCTGCGGCTGAGCACCGAGGCCCTGCTGGTGTTCTCCGAGACCGAGACGGCGCGCACCGACCTGCCGGTGCGCATCGAGCGCGGCGGCGCCGTGTTGACCGGTGTCGGCATGGAATTCGATAATCGGCAGGGCACCCTGCAGCTTCGCGAACGGGTGCAGGTCCACTGGCCGCCCGGCACGGGCGCCGGCCAGTCTCCCCGGCAGGCGTCCTCCCCATGATCCCCGCTCCCCTCTTTTCAGCCGGCTGGCGCGTGCTGGCTCTGGCCTGCGGCCTGCTCCTGGGCGCCCCGGCCGGCGCCGAGCGGGCCGACCGCGAGCGCCCCACCCAGGTCGAGGCCGACACCCTGCGCCACGATGACGTCCGCCAGACCACGGTGTTCACCGGCAACGTGGTGCTCACCCGCGGCACGCTGGTCATCCGCGCCGATCGCCTGGTGATGCGCCAGGACCCCGAGGGCTACCAGCACGGCAGCGCCTTCGGCAACCCGGCCAGCTTCCGCCAGAAGCGCGACGGCCTCGACCAGTTCGTGCATGGCCGCGCCCAGCAGATCGACTACGACGGCAAGGCCGAGGTGGTCAGGCTGATCGAGCGGGCCCAGCTCAAGCGCCTGGAGAACGACCGCGTCACCGACGAGGTCCACGGCAGCCTGATCGTCTACGACGGTCGCAGCGAGCAGTTCTCGGTCGATGGCGGCAGCCGCGGGACCACCGCCGAGAACCCGGGCGGCCGGGTGCGTCTGGTCATCCAGCCCCGCAGCGAGACCGGCGCGGCCGGCACGCCGGCCGGTCCGTCGGTGCCCCTGAAGCCGGCCACGGGGCCGGCTCCGGTCCGCCCCTGATGACCACGCTCGCCGACAGCCCGGCCCGCGATCCCGGCGCGGCACTGCCGCCCGAGGGGGCGCCCGCCAGCCGGCTGAGCGTCAGCCACCTCATGAAGGCCTATCACGGCCGGCAGGTGGTGCGCGATGTGTCCCTGGAGGTGCGCAGCGGCGAGGTGGTCGGCCTGCTCGGCCCCAACGGCGCCGGCAAGACCACCTGCTTCTACATGATCGTGGGCCTGGTACCGTCGGACGCCGGCGTCATCGAGCTCGACGCCCGCCCGATCGGCCGGCTGCCCATCCACCGCCGCGCCCGCATCGGGCTGTCCTACCTGCCGCAGGAAGCCTCGGTGTTCCGCAAGATGTCGGTCGAGGAGAACATCCGGGCCGTGCTCGAGCTGCAGCCGGGCGCCCAGGGCGGGCCGCTGCCGGCCGCCGAGATCGCCAGCCGCCTGGAGGCGCTGCTTGCCGACTTGCAGATCGCCCACCTGCGCGCCAATCCGGCGGTGTCGCTGTCGGGCGGCGAGCGGCGGCGGGTCGAGATCGCCCGGGCGCTGGCCAACTCCCCGCGCTTCATCCTGCTCGACGAACCCTTCGCGGGGGTCGATCCGATCGCGGTGATCGAGATCCAGCGGATCGTGCGCTTCCTCAAGGAGCGCGGCATTGGGGTGCTGATCACCGATCACAACGTGCGCGAGACGCTTGGCATTTGCGACCGGGCGTATATCATCAACGCGGGTACTGTTCTTGCTTCCGGCCGGCCCGACGAAATCATCGCCGACGAGAGCGTCCGCCGCGTTTATCTGGGCGAACACTTCCGGATGTGAGGTCCGGCTCCGCCGGACCCGCCGGCGGCCCTGTTCGAGCGCCATCCTTTCCTTGAAGACCTCGCTCCAGCTCAAGCTCAGCCAGCATCTCGCGCTGACGCCCCAGCTGCAGCAGTCGATCCGGCTGCTGCAGTTGTCCACGCTCGAACTCAATCAGGAGCTCGACCAGATCCTGTCCGACAACCCGCTGCTCGAGCGCCTGGACGACCCGCTGGTGGGCGCCATCCGGCTCGACGCGGGCGGCAGCCTGGCGGCCTCGCGGGGCGACGGCGTCGGCCAGGGCGAGCCCGGCCCCGACGGCGAACGCCGCGAGGCGGCCGACGGCGACTCCGAACGGGGCGGCGCTGACGGCGGCGACGCCAACGGCTTCGATGACGCCGAGCGCGGCGGCGACTGGTCGGGCAGCGGCGGCGGCGCCGGCGATGACGAGAACGACGACCGGGCCATGCCGCAGCTCACCGCCACCGGCCGCACCCTGCGCGACCACCTCGCCGGCCAGCTCGCCGCCACTCAGTGCAGCCGGCTCGACCGGGCGCTGGTGGAGCTGCTGATCGACAACCTCACCGACGACGGCCTGCTCGACGGGAGCCTCGAGGAGATCGCGGCGATGCTGCCGGCCGAGCTCGACATCGACCCCGACCAGCTGCACGCGGCGCTCACCCTGCTTCATAGCTTCGACCCGGCCGGGGTAGGCGCGCGCGATCTCGCCGAGAGCCTGCGCCTGCAGCTCGCGGCCGTGCGCGCCGAGCAGCCCGACCGGGCCGCCCCCGAGGCCTTCGCGCTCGCCCGCGCCCTGATCGACCACCACCTCGCGCTGCTGGCGGCCAAGGATTTCGCCCGCATCAAGCGGCTGCTGCACTGTGACGACGCGGCGCTGCGCGAGGCCCAGGCCCTGATCCGCAGCCTCAACCCGCGGCCCGGCGCGGCCTTCTCGATCGACGAGCCCACCTACGTGATCCCCGACGTGGTGGTGCGCCGCACCCGCGCCGGCTGGACCGCCCAGCTCAACCCCGACGTGCTGCCCAAGCTGCGCATCAACGACATGTACGCGCAGATCCTGCGCCGCAACCGCGGCGCCGGCGCCGGCGGCCTGGGCGCCCAGCTCCAGGAGGCGCGCTGGCTGATCAAGAACGTGCAGCAGCGCTTCGAGACCATCCTGCGGGTGTCGCAGGCGATCGTCGAGCGCCAGAAGGCCTTCTTCTCGCACGGCGAGGTGGCGATGCGCCCGCTGGTGCTGCGCGAGATCGCCGAGGAGCTCGGCCTGCACGAGTCCACCGTCTCGCGGGTCACCACCCAGAAGTTCATGCTCACGCCCTCGGGAACCTTCGAGCTGAAGTACTTCTTCGGCAGCCATGTGGCCACCGAGGCCGGGGGCGCGGCCTCGAGCACCGCCATCCGCGCGCTCATCCGCCAGCTGGTCGCGGCCGAGGATCCGCAGCAGCCTCTTTCCGACAGCCGGTTGGCCGAAATGCTCGGCGAGCAGGGTATCGTGGTGGCAAGACGCACGGTGGCCAAGTACCGCGAGTCCCTGCAGATCGCGCCGGTGGCCCAGCGCAAGGTGCTCTGAGCGGCAGGCCGCTCGCAGCGCCCCGCGGCAACGCGCCGCCCTGCGTCCCATTGGTTGTCAACCCGGCCCGTGCATCGTCGGGCCACCTCTGGAGGCGCCATGAACCTGTCGATCAGCGGTCACCACCTCGAAGTCACCCCCGCCATCCGCGACTACCTGCTCCTGAAGCTCGAGCGGATCACCCGCCACTTCGATCGGGTGATCGACGTGAAGGTGTTTCTCAGCGTGGACAAGCTGGCCCAGAAGGCCGAGGTGAACATCCATGTTCCGGGCCGCGAGATCTTCGCGGAGTCCACCGACGCCGACCTCTACGCGGCCATCGACAGCCTGGCCGACAAGCTCGACCGTCAGATCCTCAAGCACAAGGGCAAGACCAACGGCCATGGCCACGAGGCCATGAAGTACGCCCCGGTCGCCTGATCTTCCTGCATTGCGAAACCCCAGCCCGGCTTGCCGGGCTTTTTCTTGTGCGGCGCGCAAAAATATCGCCCAAGCGCCGATGCCCTCCCTATAATCGGCCGCTCCATCACCGAATTCCGGGGCTCCCGGGCGGTCCGCAGGCCGCCGTCTCCGGTTGCCGCGTCCGATGAGCCGACTCGCCCGCCTGCTGCCGCCCACCAACGTCGTGACCAACCTCTCGGTCACCAGCAAGAAGCGTCTGTTCGAGCAGGCCGGGCTGCTGTTCGAGAACAATCAGGCCATCGAGCGCGGCAAGGTCTTCGACTCCCTCTTCGCCCGCGAGCGCCTGGGCTCCACCGGCCTGGGCGAGGGCGTGGCCATCCCGCATGGCCGCATCAAGGGCCTGAAGGAGGCGGTGGCCGCGGTGGTGCGCCTGGCCGAGCCCATTCCCTTCGATGCGCCCGATGGCCAGCCGGTGCGGCTGCTCGTGTTCCTGCTGGTGCCCGAGCATGCCACCGAGGAGCACCTCGAGCTGCTCTCCGAACTCGCCGAACTGCTGTCCGACCGCTCGGTGCGCGACAGCCTGGTGGCCTGCGACGATCCCGCCCAGGTGCACCGCACCCTGGCTGGCTGGGCGCCCTACCGGCCCGCGGCCTGAGCACCCGACCATGACCGTCACGGTCCGGCAGATGTTCGAGGCCAACCGTGGTGCGCTGCAGCTGCGCTGGATCACCGGCGAGGCCGGCGGCAGCCGCGACATCGCGCCCACCCGCGCCGCGCCGGCCGACCTGCTCGGCTACCTCAACCTGATCCACCCCTCGCGCATGCATGTCTTCGGGCAGGCCGAGACGGCGTACTACCTTCACCTCGACGAGGCCCGACGCCAGGCCATCCTCGATGACGTGGTCAGCGGCAACCCGCCGGCGGTGATCGTGAGCGAGGGCATCGAGCCCGACCCGGGCCTGGTCAGCCGCTGCCGCGCCGCCCAGCTGCCGCTGCTGGCCTCGGGGCTGCCGGGCGCGCGCATCATCGACACCCTGCGCAGCTGGCTGGGCAAGGCCACCGGCGACAGCACCTCGCTGCACGGCGTGTTCATGGATGTGCTCGGCCTGGGCGTGCTCATCTCGGGCGAATCGGGCCTGGGCAAGAGCGAGCTCGCGCTCGAGCTCATCAGCCGCGGCCACGGCCTGATCGCCGACGACGTGGTCGACTTCAAGCGCATCGCGCACAACGCGGTGGAGGGCAGCTGCCCGCCCCTCTTGCGCAACATGCTCGAGGTGCGCGGCCTGGGCCTGCTCGACATCCGCACCATCTTCGGCGAGACCTCCGTGCGCCGGAAGATGCGGCTCAAGCTCATCGTGCACCTGGTCCGGCGCAGCACCATGGAAAACGAATACGAGCGGCTCCCCCTCGAGGCGCTCACCCAGGACATCCTCGGCCTGGCGGTGCGCAAGGTGGTCATCCCGGTGGCGGCCGGCCGCAACATGGCCGTGCTCACCGAGGCCGCCGTGCGCAGCACGGTGCTGTCGCTGCGCGGCATCGACACCACCCGCGAATTTGTCGAGCGCCAGCACCAGATGATCGAGCAGGGCGGCCAGCCCTGAATCCCGCGATGCGTGTCGTCCTGATCACCGGCATCTCCGGCTCCGGCAAGTCGATCGCGCTCAACGTGCTCGAGGACGACGGCTTCTTCTGCGTCGACAACCTGCCGGTGCGTTTCCTGCAGGACGTGATCGCGTCGCTCGCCGACGCCGGCCACGAGCGCGTGGCGGTGGCGATCGACGCCCGCAGCGGCGAATCGGTGAGCGAGCTGCGCGCCAACGTGCCCCGGCTCGCCAGCCTCGGCCACGACGTGAAGACCCTGTTCCTGAACGCCGGCACGGCCACGCTGGTGCAGCGCTACGCCGAGACCCGCCGGCGCCATCCCATGACCATGCAGGCCGCCGAGCCCTCGGAGCGCGGCACCCTGGTGGAGGCCATCGATCGCGAGCGCGAGGTGATGGCGGTGCTCGAGGATGTCGGCCTGGCCATCGACACCACCGACCTGCACCCGAACGTGCTGCGCCAGTGGGTGCGCGAGGCCGTCGGCGCGGGGCGCGCGCCGCTCACGCTGCTGTTCGAGTCATTCGCCTACAAGCAGGGCGTGCCGCTCGACGCCGACATCGCCTTCGACGCACGCTGCCTGCCCAACCCCTACTACGACACCGAACTGCGTCCGCTCACCGGGCTCGACGCGCCGGTGGACGCCTATCTGCGGGAGATCCCCTCGGTGCTGCGCTTCGTCGAGCACATCGAGGGCTTCCTGCGCACCTGGCTGCCCTTCTACATCCAGGAGCATCGCAGCTACCTCACGGTGGCGGTGGGCTGCACCGGCGGCCAGCACCGCTCGGTGTGGTGCGTGAAGGAGCTTGCCCACCGGTTCCAGCGCACCGAGCACGTGCTGGTGCGGCACCGATCGCTGGCCCAGCGCCGGCTGGCGGCATGAGCGAGCCTGCCGACGAGGGGCTCATCGCCGACCTGCCCCTGTTTCCGCTGGGCAGCGTGCTGTTCCCCGAGGGCGTGCTGCCGCTGCGCGTCTTCGAGGCCCGCTACATGGACATGGCCAAGGCCTGCCTGAAGACCGGGAGCGCCTTCGGCGTGTGCCTGATCACCCGCGGCGGCGAGGTCGGCGAGCCCGCCGAGCACGAGGCCATCGGCTGCCTGGCCCGGATCCGCGAGTGGGACATGGCGCAGCTCGGCGTGCTGGGCATCCGCTGCGTGGGCGGGCAGCGCTTCGAGGTGCTCGAGCGCCGCATCCAGAAGGACGGCCTGGCGCGCGCCCGGGTGCGGCTGATCGAGCCCGACGCGGCCGCGCCGGTGCCGGCGGAGTTCGCGGTGCTGCCCCAGCTGGTGCGCCGCATCGTCGATGACCTGGTGGCCCGCGAGACCGACCCGATGCGCCAGATGGTGGCCGAGCCGCTGCGCTACGACGATGCCGGCTGGGTGGCCAACCGGCTGTGCGAATTCCTGCCGATCCCGCCGGGCACGCGGCATCGGCTCATGGCCCTGCCTGATCCGCTGATGCGGCTCTCGCTGGTGCACCAGTTCCTGGCCCAGCGTCAGGTGATCTGAGCCCCCAGCGAGGCAAGCAGACGCCGGGCCGGCACCGGCAGGGCCGCCTCGGCGCAGGTGCTCAGCGGCCACCACCGGCAGTCCGCGGGCGCGGCCGACGGCGTGGCCGCCCTGCCCGGGGCCGCGGCCGCCTCGCCTGCGGCCGCCATCCCCTCGGTGGGCAGCGCGTCGCTGCCGAGCGCCGGCAGGTCCACCCGCCAGGGCGCGATCACCAGTCGGAAATGGGTCAGCGCATGCTCGAAGACCGGCAGCGCCCGGGCCGAAGCCTCGGCACCTGGCGCGGTGCCGTCCCCGGCACCCGGCGCGACGCCGGCCTCTGCGGTGGGCGCGATGCCGGCCGCGGCGGCCGACGCCATGCCGGCATCGGCAGGCGGCGCGCCGGTCAGCAGCGCGAGGGCCGCCGCCCGCGCCTCGGCGGGCGAGGCCGGCGCCTGCGGGCACACCGGCAGGCACCACAGCCCGCCCCAGATGCCCTGCTCGGGGCGGCGCTGCAGCAGCACGGTGTCACCGCGCACGATCAGCAGCAGCGGCAGCTCGCGCCGGGGCACCACCCGTCGCGCGCGCGGCTGCGGCCAGGCGGTGGGCTGGCCGCTGGCCAGCGCCTGGCAATCATGGGCCAGCGGGCAGCGATCACAGGCCGGGCGGCTGCGCGTGCACACCGTGGCGCCGAGGTCCATCAGCCCCTGGGTGTAGGCGGGCAGCGCGCTGGCCGGCAGACGGGCCTGCGCGAGCGCCCAGAGCTGCTCGAGCACCGCGCCCGAGGCGGGATCGCCATCGATCGCCCCGTGGCGCAGGAACACCCGCTTGACGTTGCCATCGAGGATGGCGGCGCGGGCGCCCACCGAGAAGACCGCGATCGCGGCCGCGGTGGATCGGCCGATGCCGGGCAGGGTCTCGAGGAGCGCCGGATCGGTGGGCATCGCGCCGCCGAAGCGGGTCATGACCTCGACCGCGGCCCGATGCAGGTGCCGGGCGCGGCTGTAGTAGCCCAGCCCGCTCCAGAGCGCGAGCACCTGCTCGGACGGCGCCGCGGCCAGGCTGGCCACGTCGGGGAAGGTGGCCAGGAAGCGCTGGTAGTACGGGATCACCGTGGCCACCTGGGTCTGCTGCAGCATGACCTCGGACAGCCAGATGCGGTAGGGGTCGCGGCTGGCCTGCCAGGGCAGGTCGTGGCGGCCGTGCGCGCGCTGCCATGCGATCACCCGGCGGGCGAAGGCGCTCACGGCGCGGCGCGCCTCAGCGCTGGCAGGTGGGGCACCAGTAGGTGGCCCGCTGCTGGTGATGCGCCATGCGGATGGGCGTGGCGCAGCGCCGGCAGGGCTCGCCTTCGCGGCCATAGACCAGGCACTCGAGCTGGAAGTAGCCGCTCTGGCCATCGGCGCCGGTGAAGTCGCGCAGGGTGCTGCCGCCGCGCTCGATGGCCAGCGCCAGGGTGGCGCGGATGGCCTGCGCCAGCAGCTCGCAGCGCGCGGCCGACAGGCGCGCGGCCCGGGTGGTGGGCCGGATGCCGGCCCGGAACAGGCTTTCGGAGGCGTAGATGTTGCCGACCCCGACCACCACCTGCCCGGCCAGCAGCAGCTGCTTGATGGCCACGCGGCGCCCGCGGCAGCCCCGATGCAGCAGCGCGCCGTCGAAGCCGCCCTCCAGCGGCTCCACGCCCAGCCGGGCGAGCAGCGGGTGCGCGGCGAGCGGCCCTTGCGCCGCGTCGTGCCAGAGCAGCGCGCCGAAGCGGCGCGGGTCGTGCAGGCGCAGCCAGCCGTGCCCGAAGCCGATGTCGACGTGGTCATGGCGCTGCGGGGGCTCCCAGTGCTCGAGGAATCGCAGGCTGCCCGACATGCCCAGGTGCAGGATCAGCGCGCCATGGTCGAAGTGCAGCAGCAGGTACTTGCCGCGCCGGTCGATGCGCTCGACGCGACGCCCGGCCAGCAGGGAAGACAGGTCCGGCGGCATTGGCCAGCGCAGCGCGCTGGCGCGCAGCTCGGCGCCACGCACGGTGTGCCCGACAACGCGGGCACGCAGGCCGCGGGCGACGACTTCGACTTCGGGGAGTTCAGGCATGGGCTTGGTTGCCGGCGAGTGTAATTGAACCTAAGATCGATTCATGAAGCCGCTCTCACTGACGCGCGGCGTCCAGGGCCGTGGTCCCCGCCGCCGCGTGCCGCGGCCGATCGCCCGACTGGCCGCCACCCCCCTCCTGCTGCTGTTCACCGCCCTGCCGGTCGCGGCCGCGGAGCCCGCACTGCCCGGCGTGGACCTCACCGCCGACATCGTCTTCCAGCTGCTTGCCTCCGAGATCGCCGCCCAGCGCGGCCAGATCGGCAGCGCCACCGCCACCTACCTCGCGCTCGCCCGCAAGACCCGCGATCCGCGGCTGGCCCAGCGGGCCACCGAGTTCGCGCTCACCGAGCGCTCCATCGACCGTGCTCTGCAGTCGGCGCGGCTGTGGCGCGAACTCGCCCCGGCCTCGCCGACGGCCACCCAGACCCTCGAGACCCTGCTGATCTCCACCGGCCGGCTCGCCGAGGCCAGGCCCCTCATCAGCGCCCGGCTCGTGCGCGCGCGCGGCAGCGGCGATCTGCCCGAGGCCTACGCGCAGTTGCAGCGCGCGCTGGCGCGCAGCCCCGACAAGACCGCTGCGCTCGCCCTGCTCGATGAACTCGCCGCCACCGACGCGCAGCTGCCCGAGGCCCGGCTGGCCATCGCCGGCCTGGCGCAGGCCGCCGGCCTGGCCGAGCGCGCCGCCCAGGAGGCGGGCAAGGCCCATGCCCTGCGCCCCGACGACGAACGCCTGGCGCTCACCGCGGCGCGGCTGCTGCAGGAGAGCAGCGGCAACAGCACCGCCTCGCTGCGCCTGCTGGCCGGCTTCCTCGAGCGGCAGCCTGCCTCGCTCGAGGTGCGCTTCCAGTACGCGCGCCTGCTGGCCGCCGCCGGCCGCGCCGACGACGCCCGGCGCGAGATGGACGCCGCCCTGCGCCAGAGTCCCGACAACCCGGCCATCCTGTTCTCGCTCGCCCAGTTCGCGCAGCAGGCCGGTCAGCCCGAGGTGGCCGCCGGCCACCTGCGCCGTCTGGTGGCCCAGCCCGGCGTACCCGAGGCCGACAAGGCCGGCGCCTACGTGTTCCTGGCCCAGGTGGCCGAGGAGCGCAAGCAGTTCGACGAGGCCATCGACTGGCTGGGCCGCATCACCGAGGGCGAGGCTGCCTGGCAGGCGCTGCTGCGGCGCGCCCTGCTCACCGCGCGCGTCGGTCGCATCGATGCCGCCCTGGCGCTGCTCGCCGAGGCCAACCCGGTGTCGCCGCGCGACCGGGCGCAACGGGTGGCCACCCAGGCCCAGGTGCTGCGCGAGGCCGGCCGCAGCGCCGAGGCCTTCGCGGCGCTCGACCAGGCCCTCGGCGCGCAGCCCGACAACCCCGATCTGCTCTATGACCACGCCATGGCGGCCGAGCGGCTCGACCGCATCGACGTCATGGAGGCCAGCCTGCGCAAGCTGATCAGCGCGCGGCCCGACCACGCCCATGCCCACAATGCGCTGGGCTACAGCCTGGCCGATCGCGGCCTGCGGCTCGAGGAGGCGCAGGCCCTGATCGAGCGCGCGCTGCAGTTGCTGCCTGATGACCCGCACATCCTCGACAGCATGGGCTGGGTGCTGTTTCGCCGCGGCCAGAACGAGCGCGCCGCCGAGTACCTGCGCCGCGCCTACGCCCTGAGCCCCGAGGCCGAGATCGCCGCGCACCTTGGCGAGGTGCTCTGGAAGCTTGGGCGCGCCGACGAGGCCCGCGCGCTGTGGGCCGAGGCCCGCCGGCGCGAGCCCGACAACGCCACCCTGAAAGACACGCTGGCCCGGCTGAATGTCGCGCTCTAGCCTGGCCAGGCTGCTGGCCGCCACCGGCATGGCAGCCCTGCTGGGCGCCTGCGCCACGCCCGCCCCGTCGGTGGCCGAGCCGCCCGCCCCGGAAACCCGCTACGCGGGCCGGTTCTCGGCCAGCTGGCGCGGCCCCGCCGATGCCGACACCCCGCAGCGCGCCAGCGGCAGCTTCAGCCTGCGCGTGGCCGCCGCGGGCAGCGAACTCACCATCGCCACCCCGCTGGGGCAGACCGTGGCGGTGGCCACCCTCGATGCGCAAGGCGCGCGCCTGGTCACCGCCGACGGCCAGCAGCTTTCCGCGCCCGACGCCGGCCAGCTCACCGAGCGGGCCTTCGGCTGGCCGGCGCCGATCGGCGAGCTCTCGCGCTGGATGGCCGGGCCCCAGGGCGCGCCCGCCGCGCCTGCCGCCGCCCGCGCGGGCCCGGGCTCCGACCCGGTCAGCTTCACCGACGCCGGCTGGCGGGTCAGCATCGAGGCCTGGCGCGACGGCTGGCCGCAGCGGCTCGTCCTGCGCTGGCCCGAGGGCAGCGGCGCGGCGCCCTTGGCCGGACGGGTCAGCCAGGTCGAGCTGCGCCTGCTGGTCGACTCCGCCGAACGGCGCGGCGGGAGCCGGCCATGATGCGCGTGCTGCGCCACCTGCCGGCGCCGGCCAAGCTCAACCTGTTCCTGCATGTGACCGGCCGACGCGCCGATGGCTACCACCTGCTCGAGACGGTCTTCCAGCTGATCGACCTGGCCGACACCGTCCACCTGGAATGCCTGCGCGAAGGCCGCATCGAGCGCGACCGCGAGATCCCCGGGGTGCCCGCCGAGGACGACCTCACCGTGCGCGCCGCGCGCCGGCTCGCGCAGGCGAGCGGCTGCCGGCTCGGCGTTCGCATCGGCCTGGACAAGCGCATTCCCATGGGCGGCGGCCTGGGCGGCGGCAGCTCCGACGCGGCCACGGTGCTGCTCGGCCTGAACCGGCTCTGGGGCCTGCACTGGCCGGTCGACGCGCTGGCCGAACTCGCACTGGGCCTGGGCGCCGATGTGCCGGTGTTCGTGCGCGGCCACAACGCCTATGCCACCGGCATCGGCGAGGCGCTGCAGCCCATCGCCCTGCCGGCGCGCCACTTCGTGGTGGTGGCCCCGCCCCAGGCGGTGCCCACCGCGGGGGTGTTCTCGGCCCCTGAATTGACTCGGAATACCCTACCCCTTAAACTCGACAGTCTTTCGTGCGAGTGGTCTGGCCTTGAAGGCCGCAATGACCTGCAGCCGGTGGTCGAGGCGCGCTACCCCCGGGTGGCGCAGGCACTCGGGCAGTTGCGGCAGGCGGTGGCACAGGCAGGCGCCAATCCGGCAGCGGTGCGCATGAGCGGTTCGGGTGCCTGTGTGTTCGTGCCCGTGCCCAGCGCAGTGTCAGGTCGGGGGGTGGTGCAGGCCCTGAGTGAATCGGCGCCAGGCGTTCAGGCCTGGCTCACCGGGTCGCTGGGCAAGCATCCGCTGTGCGAATGGGCCTTCCGTCAGCAGTGAGCAGTCGATCGCGCGGTGGTTCCCGCGCGGGTGGTTGAAACCGGCGTCAGCCGGCGGCAGCCGCCCCAAAGAACCGTTGGGGAGTCGCCAAGTTGGTTAAGGCACCGGATTTTGATTCCGGCATGCGAGGGTTCGAGTCCTTCCTCCCCAGCCAAACCCCTCCGCCTCGCCGTTCCGCCACAGACCACCGGATCCGCCATGCAGCAGGCCACGCGCCGCAATGCTGAAGCCTTGTCGCCCGAAGGGCTGATGATCTTCACCGGCAATGCCAACCCCAAGCTGGCCGCCGATGTCGCCTCGCACCTGCACCTGCCGCTGGGCAAGGCCACCGTCGGCCGCTTCTCCGATGGCGAAGTCATGGTCGAGATCCTCGAGAACGTCCGCGGCAAGGACGTCTTCGTGCTGCAGTCCACCTGCGCGCCCACCAATGACCACCTGATGGAGGTCATGATCATGGTCGACGCGCTCAAGCGCGCCTCGGCCGGCCGCATCACCGCCGCCCTGCCCTACTTCGGCTACGCCCGCCAGGATCGCCGCGTGCGCTCCATGCGGGTGGCGATCAGCGCCAAGGTGGTGGCCAACATGCTGCAGATCGCCGGCGTCGAGCGCGTGCTCACCATGGACCTGCACGCCGACCAGATCCAGGGCTTCTTCGACATCCCGGTCGACAACATCTACGCCGCGCCGCTGCTCCTGGCCGATGTCCACAAGCAGCAGTTCGAGAACGTCATGGTGGTGTCGCCCGACGTGGGCGGCGTGGTGCGCGCCCGGGCGCTGGCCAAGCGGCTCGACTGCGACCTGGCCATCATCGACAAGCGCCGCCCCAAGGCCAACGTAGCCGAGGTGATGAACATCATCGGCGATGTCAGCGGCCGAACCTGCGTCATCATGGACGACATGGTCGACACCGCCAACACGCTGGTGAAGGCCGCCGCCGCGCTCAAGCAGCAGGGCGCGCAGCAGGTGCTGGCCTATTGCACGCACCCGGTGCTCTCGGGCGGCGCGGTCGACCGCATCGCCAACTCCCCTCTCGACGAGCTGGTGGTCACCGACACCATCTCCCTGCCCAAGGACGCGCGCTCGTCCAGCAAGATCCGCGTGCTCAGCTGCGCGCAACTGCTGGCCGAGACCATCCTGCGCATCAACCGCGCCGACTCCGTGTCGTCGCTGTTCGTCGACTGAACATCGGTACCCCGCCGGCGGTGCCGGCACGGTTTTTCAGGCGCCCGCCCCGGGCTTTCCGGGCGGGCATTCGCAACGCCCCGTCGTTCTGGTCGCGGACCCGGGGCATCTTCAGGAGAACGCGATGAAAGTCGTCGCCACTACGCGTCAGACGCAGGGTTCCGGTGCGAGCCGCCGCCTGCGCCGTGCCGCCAAGGTCCCGGGCATTCTGTACGGCGGCAACGCCACGCCCACCATGATCGAACTCGATCACAACCCGCTCTACCATGCCCTGCGGGTCGAGGCCTTCCACGCCTCCATCCTCGACATGGAGCTCGACGGCAAGCCCGAGCAGGTGCTGCTGCGCGCGGTGCAATGGCACCCGTACAAGCCGGTGGTCCAGCACATCGACTTCCAGCGCGTGGCCGCCGACCAGAAGATCGTGCTGAAGGTGCCGCTGCACTTCAGCAACCAGGAGAACTCGCCGGCGGTGAAGCTCTCCGCGGCGATCATCAGCCACGTGATCACCGAGATCACCGTGTCCTGCCTGCCGGCCGATCTGCCCGAGTTCGTCACCGTCGACCTGATCAACCTGCAGGTGGGTCAGACCGTGCACGTGCGTGACATCGCCCTGCCCTCGGGCGTGTCGGTGGTGCTCGGCGGCCGCGAGAACCCGGCGGTCATCACCGTGACCGTGCCGGCTGCCGCCGAAGAGGCCGCGCCTGCCGCTGCCGCGCCCGCCAAGAAGGGCGCCGAGAAGAAGGCTCCGGCCAAGAAGTAAGGCCGCATCCGCCGTCTGCCACCCGCGGGTGGCGGGCGGCGCGCACCCCGCCCGCGCCGCGGGCGCGGGAGCCCCGCTCCCATGTCCGCCATACGCCTCATCGTCGGCCTGGGCAACATCGGCCCCGAATACGAAGACACCCGCCACAACGCCGGGTTCTGGTGGGTGGACGAGCTCGCCCGCCGCAACGGCGCGCGCTTCTCCCGTGAAGCCAAGTTCCATGGCGACACCGCCCGCGTCAGTCTGGGCGGCGCGTCGGTATGGCTGCTCAAGCCGGGCACCTTCATGAACCGGTCGGGTCGCGCCGTGTCGGCCATGGCCGGGTTCTACCGCATCCCCCCCGAGGAGATCCTGGTGGTGCACGACGAGCTCGATCTGCCGCCCGGCCAGAGCAAGCTCAAGCTCGGCGGCGGCCATGCCGGCCACAACGGCCTGCGCGACATCGCCGCGGCGCTGGGCGCGCCCGGCTTCTGGCGGCTGCGCCTGGGCATCGGCCATCCCCGCACCCTGAACCTGCAACAGGACGTGGCCGACTTCGTGCTGCATCCGCCGCGCCGCGACGAGCGCTCGGTGATCGAGGCCGAGCTCGAGCGCTCGCTGGGCATCGCCCTCGACTGCGCCGCCGGCCGCACCGAAGCGGCCATGCACGCCCTGCACACCCGGCCGCGGCCGGCCGCGGGCTGAGACCCGCGGTGGCGGCGCCCGCCCCGATCCGCCTGCTGGCCGGGCCGGCGGCCGCGCGCCACATCGCCGCCCGCGGGCTGCAGACGCACGACATCGCGGCCGTGGCCGCGGCTGCCGGCGGCCCCAAGGGGCTCGCCCTGCTACCGCTGGACCGCTGGCTGTTCGGCCACTGGCTGGCCGACTGCCCGCGACAGCGCTGGCTGGTGGGCGCCTCGATCGGCGCCTGGCGCATGGCGGCCGGCGCGCAGCGCAACCCGCTGCCGGCCATCGACCGGCTGGCCCACGCCTACCTCGAGGGCCAGCGCTACCCGCGCAAGCCCTCGCCCGCCCTGGTCTCGCAGGTGTGCCGCGACATGGCCCGCGAGCTGATCGGCCACGATGCCGCCGCGTTCCTGGCCGGGATCGCCCCGGGCCGGCAGCTGCAGGTGGTCACCGCGCGCAGCCTCGCGCCGGCCACCGCCCCGGCGCGGCTCGCCTTCGGCCGCGCGGCGCTCGACAACGCCGTGGCGCGGGCGCGGCTGGGTCGTCATCTGCAGCGGGTGGTGTTCGGGCCCGCCGCCGATGCCGCCGATGCCGCCGCCAGCAACACCGACGCCGACATCGATGCCACCGGCTGCCCGGCGCTGCCCGACGACGCCTTCGACAGCCGCCGCGTGCCCCTGCAGGCCGGCAACCTCGAGGATGCGCTGCTCGCCTCGGGCAGCATTCCGCTGGTGGCCGACCCGGTGGCTGGCGTGGCCGGCGCGCCCCATGGCCGCTACTGGGACGGCGGCCTGATCGACTATCACCTGCACTGGCGCTGGCAGGCCCTGCCGGGGCTGGTGCTGATGCCGCACTTCCTGCCCACGGTCACCGCCGGCTGGCTCGACAAGTTCCTGCCCTGGCGACGGCACGGCCTGGGCCGCGACGGCCGCGGCTGGCTGGACAACCTGCTGCTGGTGGCACCGTCGCCGGCCCTGCTCGCGCGGCTGCCCAACCGCAAGCTGCCCGACCGGCAGGACTTCTTCCGCTACGACACCGACCACGATGGCCGGCTGCGCGACTGGCGCCGCGCCATGGCCGAATGCGAGGCGATGGCCGAGGCCTTCGCGGCGTGGGTCGAACAACCGGACCGGATTCCGGTGGAGCCGCTGCCCGGCTGAGCCCGGGCGCGCGGCCGGGCGGGTTCAGGCCAGCCGGCCCGGCGCGCTCAGGCCAGCCGACCGTGACAGGCCTTGTACTTCCGGCCCGAGCCGCAGGGGCAGGGATCGTTGCGGCCGATCTTCGCGCCGAAGCGGCGCATGGGCTGCGGCACGTCGCGCTCGTCGGCCGCCGGCGCCTGCTGCAGCGCCAGCGCGATCGACTCGGGATCGGCGTCCTGGGCGGCGCTCGCGGCCTCGGCGAAGTCGGCGTGGGTGGTGTTCACCCGCTCCAGGTTGCGCGCCTGCTCCTGCTCGATGCTCTGCTCGGCCTGCTGCGCCTCCTCGGGGCTCTGGATGCGCACCGTCATGAGCACCCGCGTGACATCGTTGCGGATGCGCTCCTGCATCAGGCTGAAGAGCTCGAAGGCCTCGCGCTTGTACTCCTGCTTGGGGTTCTTCTGCGCGTAACCGCGCAGGTGGATGCCCTGGCGCAGGTAGTCGAGCGCGGAGAGATGCTCGCGCCAGTGCTGGTCGATGGTCTGCAGCAGCATGGAGCGCTCGAAGCCGGCGAAGGTCTCGGCGCCCACCGCGTCGACCTTTCCCTGATAGAGCGCATCGGCGGACTTGAGCACCGCGGCCAGCAGCTCCTCGTCGGAAGACTCGCCAGCCATGGCCGTCAGCGGCAGCTCGAGCTGCCACTCGCCTTGCAGCAGCGCCTGAAGGCCGGGCAGGTCCCATTGCTCCTCGATGGAACCCTCGGGCACGTGCTGGCGGAACAGGTCGGTGAACACCCGGTGGCGCAGCTCGGTGATGCGCTCGGCGAACTCGGTGCTGTCGAGCAGCGCATTGCGATCGGCATAGACCACCTTGCGCTGGTCGTTGGCCACGTCGTCGTACTCGAGCAGCTGCTTGCGGATGTCGAAGTTGCGGGCCTCGACCTTGCGCTGCGCGCTCTCGATGGAGCGGGTGACCATGCCGGCCTCGATCGGCTCGCCCTCGGGCAGCTTGAGCCGGTCCATGATGGACTTGAGACGGTCGCCGGCGAAGATCTTGAGCAGCGGATCGTCCATCGACAGGTAGAAGCGCGACGAGCCCGGATCGCCCTGACGCCCGGAGCGCCCGCGCAGCTGGTTGTCGATGCGGCGCGACTCGTGGCGCTCGGTGCCGATGATGTGCAGGCCGCCGGCGGCGATGACCTGGTCGTGCAGCGACTGCCACTCGCCACGCAGCTGCGTGGCGCGGGCGGCCCGACCGGCCTCGTCGAGCGAGGAGTCGTTGGAGAGGAAGTCGATCTGCTTGTCGACGTTGCCGCCAAGCACGATGTCGGTGCCGCGACCCGCCATGTTGGTGGCGATGGTGATCATCTTCGGCCGGCCGGCCTGCGCGACGATCTCGGCCTCGCGCGCATGCTGCTTGGCGTTGAGCACCTGGTGCGGCAGCTTCTCGCGCGTGAGCATGGCCGAGAGCAGTTCGGAGCTCTCGATGCTGGTGGTGCCCACCAGCACCGGCTGGCCGCGCTGCTGGCAGTCGCGGATGTCGGCCAGGATGGCGCCGTACTTCTCCTGGGCGGTGCGAAAGACCTGGTCCTGACGGTCCTGGCGAACCATGGGGCGGTGCGTGGGCACCACCACGGTCTCGAGACCGTAGATCTCCTGGAACTCGTAGGCCTCGGTGTCGGCCGTGCCGGTCATGCCGGCGAGCTTGCCGTACATGCGGAAGTAGTTCTGGAAGGTGATCGACGCCATGGTCTGGTTCTCGGCGTTGATCTGCACCCCCTCCTTGGCCTCGACCGCCTGGTGCAGCCCGTCGCTCCAGCGCCGGCCCGCCATGAGGCGGCCGGTGAACTCGTCGACGATGATGACCTCGCCGTCCTGCACCACGTACTGCTGGTCCTTCAGGAACAGCGTGTGGGCGCGCAGCGCGGCCATGAGGTGGTGCATGAGGCTGATGTTGGCCGCGTCATACAGGCTGGCGCCCTCGGCGAGGATGCCCTGCTGCGACAGGATGCGCTCGGCCTTCTCGTGGCCGGCCTCCGAGAGATGCACCTGATGGCTCTTGCGGTCCACCCAGTAGTCGCCGGGCGGGTCGGGCTCGTTGGCCTTGGGCTCGGCGGCCATCTCGTCGAGCAGCGGCGGCACCGCGTTCATGCGCAGGTACATCTCGGTGTGGTCTTCGGCCTGACCCGAGATGATCAGCGGGGTGCGGGCCTCGTCGATCAGGATGGAATCGACCTCGTCGACGATGGCGTAAGAGAGCCCGCGCTGGCGACGATCGCCGCTGGCGTACTCCATGTTGTCGCGCAGGTAGTCGAAGCCGAACTCGTTGTTGGTGCCGTAGGTGATGTCGGCGGCGTAGGCGAGCTTCTTGTCCTCGGTGGACTGCTGCGAGAGGATCACCCCCACGCTCATGCCCAGGAAGCGGTAGACCTTGCCCATCCACTCGGCATCGCGCGCGGCGAGGTAGTCGTTCACGGTGACCACATGCACGCCCTTGCCGGCCAGCGCATTGAGGTACACCGGCAGCGTGGCGGTGAGGGTCTTGCCCTCGCCGGTGCGCATCTCGGCGATGCGGCCGGTATGCAGCACCATGCCGCCGATGAGCTGGACATCGAAGTGGCGCATGCCCAGCGCCCGCCGCGCGGCCTCGCGGCACACCGCGAAGGCCTCGGGCAGCAGGGAGTCGAGGGTGGCGCCGGCGGCCACGCGATCGCGCAACTCGACGGTGCGACCGCGCAGGGCCTCGTCGGACAGTGCCGAGATGGCGGGCTCGAGGGCATTGATCTCGGCCACGGCCTTGCGATACTGCTTCAGCACCCGCTCGTTGCGGCTGCCAAAGATCTTGGTGAGCAAACCCTGGATCATTGCAGAAAGCCTCGTGCCGGCCTCGCGGCCTGCCGCGTTAAGTTAACCTGTCATGGTAGCACGGGGGTCACGGCCGCCCGACCGCCCCGGCGCCCCGTCCATCCTGCCCTGACCATGCCTCCAGCCCCCAGCCGACAGGTCTATGCCTGCCTGACCGACAGCCCGGTGGCGCGCGAACTCGCCCAGCGCGCGGCCCGCACCATCGCCCTGCAGGGCGAGCTCGCGCGCATCTCGCCGGTGCCCGGCCTGACCGTGCTCGGGCTAGACGCCGACGGCGTGCTGCGGGTGGCCACGCCCTCGGCGGCGGCCGCGGCCAAGCTGCGCCAGTTCGAGCCGCGGCTGGTGGCCGGGCTGGCGGCGAAAGGCTGGGCAGTGACCCGCCTGCGGGCCCGCACCCAGCCGGTGGGCGATCTGCCCCCCGTGCCCCTGTCGCCGCCCCGCGGGCCGATTCCGCCCGCGGCCCTGTCGGGCCTGGCCGAGCTTGCCGATCAGACTCCCGAAGGCCCGCTGAAGACCGCGCTGACGGCGCTGCTGCGGCGCGCCCGCTGAAGGCGGCACGCGCGCCGCAAGGCGCCTGACGCACCCGGCGCAGCGCGCGCAGCGGCGCGCGAGAGGCTCAGGCCAGCCGCTCGAGCAGCAGCACCGCGAAGAACACCAGGGCTGCGGCGGCCGAGAACTTCAGGGTGCGCAGCGCGCGGCCCAGCCAGACCCGGTCACCGCCGATCAGGTAACCCGCCACGCAGATCGCCACCGCGGCCGCGGTGAAGATGACCAGCACGCGCAGCGCGAGCATGGGCGAGGCAGCGGCGCGCCCTCAGGCGAGGCGCCAGTCCCGGGCAAAGACCGCGGGCGCCTCGCGCGGCTGCGCGAAGCGGGTGTACTCCCAGGCATCGGCCTGGGCGAGCAGGCTGCGCAGCAGCCGGTTGTTCAGCGCATGGCCCGACTTGTGGGCGCGGTAGGCGGCCAGCATGGGATGACCCACGCAGTAGAGGTCGCCGATGGCGTCGAGCACCTTGTGACGCGCGAACTCGTCGCCATAGCGCAGGCCATCACCGTTCAGGATGCGGTACTCGTCCATCACGATGGCGTTCTCGAAGCTGCCGCCCTGCGCCAGACCGGCGGCGCGCAGCATCTCCACATCCTGGACGAAGCCGAAGGTGCGCGCGCGGGCGATGTCGCGCACGAAGGAGGTCTCGGCGAAGTCGACCAGCACGTGCTGGCCGGTGGCATCGATGGCCGGGTGGCCGAAGTCGATGGAGAAGTCGAGCAGGAAGCCCTCGTGCGGCTCCAGGCGCGCCCACTTGTCGCCCTCGCGCACCTCGACCAGGCGCTTGACCCGGATGAAGCGCTTGGCCACGGACTGCTCGGCCACGCCGGCCGACTGGACCAGGAACACGAACGAGGCCGCCGAGCCGTCGAGGATGGGGATCTCGGCGGCGGTGACATCGATGTAGAGGTTGTCGATCCCCAGGCCGGCCAGGGCCGACATCAGATGCTCGACCGTGGCCACCCGCACCGACGGATCATCAGGCGCCGACAGGGTGGACGCCATGCGGGTATCGGTGACCTGCACGGCGCGCACCGGGATATCGATGGCCGGGTCGAGATCGGTGCGCCGGAACACGATGCCGGTGCCCGCCGCGGCCGGCCGCAGGGTGAGCTCGACCCGCTGACCGGAGTGCAGCCCCACGCCGGTGGTGCTGACCCGCTGACGGATGGTGCGCTGGCGCAGCATGGGGTCGAGGGTCTGGCGAGGGGGCCGGGCAGCGGGGGTTCAGGCGCGGGCCGGAATCAGAGGCTCGCCAGCACGTGGTCGGCGCTGGAGACCTCGAACTTGCCGGGGGCCTCGACGAACAGGTGCTTGACCACGCCGTTGTCGACCACCATGGCGTAGCGCTGCGAGCGCACGCCCATGCCGCGCGCGGTGAGGTCGAGCTCGAGGCCCACCTTGCGGGTGAAGTCGCCGCTGCCGTCGGCCAGCATGCGCACCTTGCCGCCGGACTGCTGGTCGCGGCCCCAGGCGCCCATCACGAAGGCGTCATTGACCGACACGCACCAGATCTCGTCGATGCCCTTGGCGCGCAGCGCGTCGAACTGCTTGAGGTAGCTGGGCACGTGCTGCGCCGAGCAGGTGGGGGTGAAGGCGCCCGGCAGCGCGAACAGCGCCACCCGCTTGCCCTTGACCAGATCGGACACCTTGAACGCGTTGGGGCCGACCGAGCAGCCGTTGCCCTCGACTTCGACGAATTCGGTGAGGGTGGCTTCGGGCAGGGTGTCGCCGACTTTGATGGTCATTTGTCTCTCCGGGGGGGGTTCTGGGGGAAGGCCCGGCGCGGGCCGGGTCAGACCCCGGATTCTAGTGGCATCGGCAAAACCCTGCCGGCGGCGTTGCGCGAAGCGGGCAACACCACCGGCGACGCCGGATCAGTCGGCCTGCTTGCGCAGGAAGGCCGGGATGTCGAAGCGCTCGACGCCGCTCTCCTCGAGCGCCTGCACCTGCGCCGCGGCCGAGGCGCGCGGGCTGCGCCAGACCGCGGGCTGGTCGAGGTCGGCGAAGTTGGTGGTGGCGCGCGCCGGCTGGCCGTCATCGGTGCCGGTGCGCTGCAGGGTGGGCTGCACCAGCACCGGACGCTGCGCGGTGGGAGCGCGACGCCCGCCGATGCCGGTGGCCACCACGGTCACGCGCAGGGTGTCGGCCATCGAGTCGTCGAACACGGTGCCGTGGATGATGGTGGCGTCATCGGCGCAGAAGGCCTTGATGGTGTTGATGACGTCGTTGGTCTCGCGCAGCTTCAGCCCGCGGGTGGCGGTGATGTTGACGATCACGCCGCGCGCGCCCGAGAGGTCGACCCCGTCGAGCAGCGGCGAGGCCACCGCCTGCTCGGCGGCCAGGCGGGCGCGGTCGATGCCGGCGGACTCGCCGATGCCCATCATGGCCTTGCCCTGTTCGCCCATCACCGTGCGCACGTCGGCGAAGTCGACGTTGACCAGGCCCGGCACGTTGATGATCTCGGCAATGCCGGCGACCGCGTTGTGCAGCACGTCGTCGGCGCGCTTGAACGCGTCCTCGAGGCTGGCGTCCTCGTCCATCACCTCGAACAGCGCCTCGTTGAGCACCACGATCAGCGAGTCGACATGATCGACGAGCTGCTCGATGCCGGCCTCGGCGATCTGCATCTTGCGCGCGCCCTCGAACTGGAAGGGCTTGGTGACCACGCCCACGGTCAGCACGCCGAGCTCCTTGGCGATCTGCGCCACCACCGGGGAGGCGCCGGTGCCGGTGCCCTTGCCCATGCCGGCGGTGAGGAAGACCATGTTCGCGCCGGCGAGCGCCTCGCGGATCTGCGCCTCGGCGGCCTCGGCCGAGACCCGGCCGGCAGCGGGGTTCGCGCCTGCGCCCAGGCCCTGGTCACCGAGCTGGATGATGCGGCCGGCCTGCGAGCGCGAGAGCGCCTGGCGGTCGGTGTTCAGGGCGATGAACTCCACCCCGGTCACGCCGCGCGAGATCATGTGGTTGACGGCATTGCCGCCGGCGCCACCGATGCCCACCACCTTGATGACGGCACCATCGGGTGCGGATTCGATGAGTTTGAAAGTCGACATGGCTGGGCCTCCTCGGGTGGTTTCGGTGGGATCGGGGTTCGAATGGTGAATGGGCGTGCTGGGGTGATCGATGGCAGCGGGCTCGCGGCTAGAAGTTGCCCACGAACCAGTCCTTCATGCGGCGCATGGTTTCCTTGAAATTGCCCGACTGCTCGGCCGCCTTGCGCCCGCGCAGCCGCTGCATGCGGGCCTCCTCGAGCAGGCCCACGGCGGTGGCAAAGCGCGGGTTGCTGACCACGTCCGAGAGACCGCCGGCGTAGCCGGGCAGGCCCAGGCGCACCGGCTTCAGGAAGATGTCCTCGGCGAGCTCGACCATGCCGGGCATCAGCGCGGTGCCGCCGGTGACCACGATGCCCGAGGAGAGCAGCTCCTCGTAGCCGGACTCGCGGATGGCCTGGTGGACCAGCCCGCACAGTTCCTCGACCCGCGGCTCGATCACCGCCGCCAGGGTCTGGCGGGTGAGCTGTCGCGGCCCGCGATCGCCCAGGCCGGGCACCTCGATGCGCTCGTTGGGATCGGCCAGCACCTGCTTGGCCAGGCCGTGGGTGAGCTTGATCTCCTCGGCCTCGGGCGTGGGCGTGCGCAGCGCCATCGCGATGTCGTTGGTGATCTGGTCGCCGGCGATCGGGATCACCGCGGTGTGACGGATGGACCCGCCGGTGAAGATCGCGATGTCGGTGGTGCCCCCGCCGATGTCGACCAGCGCCACGCCCAGTTCCTTCTCGTCCTGGCTGAGCACGGCGGTGCTCGAGGCCAGCGGCTGCAGGATGAGGTCGGACACCTCGAGACCGCAGCGGCGCACGCACTTCACGATGTTCTGCGCCGCCGAGACCGCGCCGGTGACGATGTGCACCTTCACCTCCAGGCGCACGCCGCTCATGCCGATCGGCTCGCGGATGTCTTCCTGGCCGTCGATGATGAACTCCTGCGGCAGCACGTGCAGGATCTGCTGGTCGGTGGGGATGTTCACCGCCTTGGCGGTCTCGATCACGCGAGCCATGTCGGCCTCGCTGACCTCCTTGTCCTTGATCGCCACCATGCCGCTGGAGTTGAAGCTGCGGATGTGGCTGCCGGCGATCCCGGTGTAGACCGTGCGGATCTTGCAGTCGGCCATCAGCTCGGCTTCCTCGAGCGCGCGCTGGATCGACGCCACGGTGGTCTCGATGTTGACCACCACGCCCTTTTTCAGGCCCCGCGACTCGTGCTGGCCGAAGCCGACGATCTCGTAGCGCCCGTCGGGCAGCATCTGCGCCACGATCGCCACGATCTTGGAGGTGCCGATGTCGAGCCCGACGATCAAGTCATTCGCTTCCCTGGCCATCTTGCTAGTCCGTTCGCTGGTCGGTGCGGTCGGCGCCCCGCGCCCGGGGCACGCCGGTGAGCTGCAGCGCGGCGAGGCGGGTCGGACCGGCCGACTCCGACAGCGCCGGGCGGCTGTCATGTTGGTTGCTGTCGCCGGCAGGCGCCGCCGGCGGGGCGTGGTCGGCCGGCGCGGGTTCGGCCCCGACCGCGCGCGCCGCGAAACCGTTGGGATAGCGCAGGTCGATCACCTGGGCGCGCTCGCCCAGGCGCGGACGCACCCGCGGATATGCATCCACCCAGCGGGCCACGCGCTCCTCGATCGGCACGCCCTGCTCGCGGCCGAGCACCAGGCGGGTGCCGTCATCGAGCTGCACCCACCAGGCCAGCCGCGGCGAGAGCAGCACCGAGCGGGGCGCGAGGCCCAGCGGCGCGAGCCAGCGGCGCAGCTCCTCGTAGCGCCCGAGCAGCTTCTGCTCGCTGCCGGGCGGCCCGGAGAAATGCGGCAGCGGCCCATCCTCCTCGGCCTCGGCCGCGTTGGCGGTGTAGAGCTCGCCGAAGGTGTTCATCAGCTGGTTCTCGCCCCAGGTGGCGAGCGGGCGATGCTCCTCGATCGCCACTTCCAGGCGGTCGGGCCAGACGCGGCGCACCATCGCGCGCCGCACCCAGGGCACCTGCTCGAAGCCGGCGCGCACCGCGTCGAGATCGACGGTGAAGAAATTGCCGCGCAGCCGCTGGCGCACCGCCTGGTCGAGCAGCACCGCCGACACATGGCGCAGGTCGGTGCCCGGGGCGGCGTCGATGCGAACCACCCGCAGCGCCAGACCGGGACGCTGGGCCAGCCAGCTGCCCGCGGCCGCCAGCAGGCCGATCAGCGAGAGCACGATCAGCGCGCTGGCCAGCGCATTGAGCAGCCGCGGGGTGTGCCAGAGCCGCTTCACCGCGCGCCCCCGATCTTCAGGCTCGCGCCGGCGAGCAGCTCGAGGGCGAGCGCCTCGTAGCTCATGCCCTCGGCGCGCGCGGCCATCGGCACCAGCGAGTGGTCGGTCATGCCCGGCGAGGTGTTCACCTCGAGCAGGAAGGGCGTCTGGTCGGCCGCGCGCAGCATCAGGTCGACACGGCCCCAGCCCTCGCAGCCGATCGCGAGGAAGGCGTCGAGCGCGAGGCGACGCACCCGCGCGGCGAGCGCCTCGGGCAGCGGCGCCGGGCACAGGTAGCGGGTCTGGTCGCCGAAGTACTTGTTGGCGAAGTCATAGTTGCCGTCGGGCGCGCGGATCTCGATCACCGGCAGCGCGCGCGCCTGCGCGCCGCTGCCCAGGATCGCCACCGTCAGCTCCGGGCCGACGATGAACTCCTCGGCGAGCACCACCGTGTCATAGCGGGCGGCGGCCTCTAAGGCCTCTTCCATCTGCGACTGCTCGAGCACCCGCGTGACGCCCAGGGTGGAGCCCTCGTGCGGCGGCTTGACGATCAGCGGCAGGCCGAGCCGCTCGGGCACCTCGCGCAGCGAGTCGCCGCGCGAGAGCACCACCGAGCGGGGCGTGGACAGGCCGCGCGCCACCCAGATCTCCTTGGTGCGCACCTTGTCCATCGCGATCGCCGAGGCCATCACGCCCGAGCCGGTGTAGGGGATGCCGAGCAGCTCGAGCGCGCCCTGGACCGTGCCGTCCTCGCCGTAGCGGCCGTGCAGCGCGATGAAGGCGCGGCTCGTGCCGTCGCGGCGCAACTCGTCCATCGCGCGCTCGGCGGGATCGAAGGCATGGGCATCGACGCCCTGGGCGCGCAGCGCGGCCAGCACCCCGGCGCCGGATCGCAGCGACACCTCGCGCTCGGCCGAGCGCCCGCCCATCAGCACCGCCACCCGGCCCATCGCGCGCGGATCAGCGGCCATCGGCGCCTCCCGCGGCGGCCAGATCGCGCACCTGCGCGGGCACCGCGCCGATCGAGCCCGCGCCCATGGCGAGCACCACGTCACCGTCGCGCGCGGCCTCCAGGATGGCGCGCGGCATCTGCGCGATGTCTTCCACGAACACCGGCTCCACCCGGCCGGCCACCCGCAGCGCGCGCGCCAGCGCGCGGCCGTCGGCGGCCACGATCGGCGGCTCGCCGGCGGCGTAGACCTCGGCCAGCAGCACCGCGTCGGCGCCGCCCATCACGCGCACGAAGTCCTCGAACAGGTCGCGGGTGCGGGTGAAACGGTGCGGCTGGAAGGCGAGGATCAGGCGTCGGCCCGGGAAGGCGCCGCGCGCCGCCGCCAGCGTGGCCGCCATCTCGGCCGGATGGTGGCCGTAGTCATCGATGAGGGTGAAGCTGCCGCCGCCGGTGGCCGGGATCTCGCCATAGCGCTGGAAGCGCCGGCCCACGCCCTTGAACTCGGCCAGCGCGCCCAGGATGGCCTCGTCGGGCACGCCGAGCTCGTCGGCCACCGCGATCGCCGCCAGCGCGTTGCGCACGTTGTGCTCGCCGGGGGCGTTGAGCAGCACCGGCACCGGCTCGCGGCGTACACCGTTGACCCGCTGCAGGGTGAAGCGCATCTGCGCGCCGTCGGCCCGCACGTCGGTGGCGCGGAACTGGGCCTCGGGCGACAGGCCGTAGCTGAGCACCGGCTTGGACACGAAGGGCAGGATCTCGCGCAGGTTGGCGTCGTCGATGCACACCACCGCGGCGCCGTAGAAGGGCAGGCGCTGGGTGAATTCGACGAAGGCGTGCTTCAGGCGGGCGAGGTCATGCCCGTAGGTCTCCATGTGGTCGGCGTCGATGTTCGTGATCACCGCGATCGTCGGCGTGAGGTTCAGGAACGACGCGTCCGACTCATCGGCCTCGACCACGATGTAGTCGCCGCTGCCCAGGCGGGCGTTGGCGCCGGCGCTGTTCAGGCGGCCGCCGATCACGAAGGTGGGATCGAGCCCGCCGGCGGCCAGCACCGAAGCCACCAGGCTGGTGGTGGTGGTCTTGCCGTGGGTGCCGGCGATCGCCACGCCCTGCTTGAGTTTCATCAGCTCGGCGAGCATCAGCGCGCGCGGCACCACCGGCAGCCGCCGCGCGCGGGCGGCGATCACCTCGGGGTTGTCGCCGCGGACCGCGGTGGACACCACCACGCAGTCGGCGCCGTCGATATGGGCGGCGTCGTGGCCGAGCGAGACCCGCGCGCCCAGGCCGGCCAGGCGCCGGGTGGTGGCGCTGTCGGCGGCGTCGGAGCCGCTGATCCGGTAGCCGAGGTTGAGCAGCACCTCGGCGATGCCGCTCATGCCCGAGCCCCCGATGCCCACGAAGTGGATCTGGCGGACCTTGTGCTTCATGCCAGCGCCCCCCGGCGGCCGGCCGCGGCCTCGCAGGCGTCGGCCACCGCGCCGGTGGCATCGGGCCGGGCCGCGGCGCGGGCCTGCTCGGCCATGCGCAGCAGGACTGCGCGATCGGTGCCGCCGATCAGCGCGGCCAGGGCGGTGGCATCGGCCTGCGCCTGCGGCAGCAGCCAGGCCGCGCCGCGCTCGGACAGGAAGCGCGCATTGCCGGTCTGGTGATCATCGACCGCATGGGGATAGGGCACCAGCACCGCCGGTACGCCGGCGGCAGCGAGTTCGGCCACGGTCATGGCGCCGGCGCGACACACGGCAAGATCGGCCGCGGCGAACTCGGCAGCCATGTCATCGATGAACTCGCGCACGTCGGCCTCGACCCCGGCCTCGCGGTAGGCCTGCGCCACCACCGCGGCCTGACCGCGGCCGCACTGGTGCATGACCACGGGCCGGCTTGCCGGCGCGATCAGGGCGAGCGCGGCCGGCAGCGTCTGGTTGAGCGCCTGCGCCCCCAGGCTGCCGCCCACCACCAGCAGGCGCAACGGGCCCTGGCGGCCGGCCCAGCGCTCGGCGGGCGCCGGCAACGCCGCGATGTCGGCGCGCACCGGGTTGCCGGTCCAGGCCGCGCCGGGCAGCGTGCCGGGGAAGGCCTCCAGCACGGTGTCGGCGATGCGGGCCAGCACGCGGTTGGCCAGCCCCGCGACCGAGTTCTGTTCATGCAGCACCAGGGCACGGCCGCTCAGGCGGGTCATGAGCCCCCCCGGGAAGCTGACATAGCCGCCCAGGCCGAGCACCACCGCCGGCCGCTCGGCGCGCAGCGCCTGCCCGCTCTGCCAGCAGGCCCGCAGCAGGTTCCAGGGCAGCATGAGGCGGGTGCGCAGGCCCTTGCCCCGCAGCCCGCCGAAGCGCACCGCGCGCATCGGGATGCCGTGCCGGGGCACCAGATCGGCCTCCATGCCGGCGGGGTTGCCCAGCCAGACCACGTTCCAGCGGCGACGGCGCATCTCGCCGGCGACCGCCAGGCCGGGCATCACGTGGCCACCGGTGCCGCCCGCCATGATCAGGATGGTGCGGCTCATCGGGCGCTGCGCATCAGATGACGCGTCTCGAAGTCGATGCGCAGCAGCAGGGCCAGCGCGATGCAGTTGACCAGCACGCCCGAGCCGCCGTAGCTCATCAGCGGCAGCGTGAGGCCCTTGGTGGGCAGCAGGCCGAGGTTCACGCCCATGTTCACGAAGGTCTGGAAGCCCAGCCAGATCGCCACGCCCTTGGCCACCAGTCCGTTGAACACGCGGTCAAGCGTGATCGCCTGGCGACCGATCTCGAAGGCGCGGCGCGTGAGCCAGTAGAAGAGCGACACCACCACCAGCACGCCGATCAGGCCGAGCTCCTCGCCGATCACGGCGAGCAGGAAGTCGGTGTGGGCCTCGGGCAGGTAGTGCAGCTTCTCGACCGATCCGCCCAGGCCCACGCCGGTGAGCTCGCCGCGCCCGAAGGCGATCAGCGAGTGGGTGAGCTGGTAGCCCTTGCCGAGCGGATCGGCGAAGGGATCGAGGTAGGCGAAGATGCGCTCGCGCCGCCAGGGCGAGAGCCAGATCAGCAGGCCGAAGGTGCTGCCCAGGATGCCGATCAGGCCGACGAACAGGCGGGTGCTCACCCCGCCCAGGAACAGCATGCCCATGGAGATCGCGCAGATCACCACGAATGCGCCGAGATCGGGCTCGAGCAGCAGCAGCAGGCCGATCATGGCCACCGCCGTGCCCATCGGCAGGAAGCCCTTGGAGAAGCGCTTGATGTGCTCCTGCTTGCGCACGATGTAGCTGGCCGCGTAGAGGATCACGAACAGCTTCATCAGCTCGGAAGGCTGCAGGCTGAGCGGGCCGAGCGAGAGCCAGCGGCGGGCGCCGTAGACCACCTTGCCGATGCCGGGGATGAGCACCAGCACCAGCAGCACCATGGCCAGCAGGAAGAGCTTGGGCGAGAGCGCCTCCCACACCCGCATGGGGATGCCGAAGGCGACCAGGCCGAGCAGCGTGCCCAGGCCGATCGCGAAGGCGTGCCGCGCCAGGAAGTGATGCGGCTTGTAGGCCGCGAACTTGGGCGAGTCGGGCAGCGCGATGGAGGCGGAGTAGACCATCACCAGGCCCAGCGCCAGCAGCGCGCCGGCGACCCACAGCAGCGAGGTGTCGACGATCTGGGCCTGCGCGATGCCGACCGGGCGTTCCCCGGCGCGCTCGCCGCGTCGCCACGAGAGCATCTGGCTCAGCACGGCACCCCCGCATCGAGGGCCAGCGCCCTGACCGCGGCCACGAAGACCTCGGCCCGGTGGGCGTAGTTGCGGAACATGTCGAAGCTGGCGCAGGCCGGCGACAGCAGCACCGCGTCGCCGAGCACCGCGATCTCGCGGGCGCGGCTCACCGCCTCCTCGAGGCTGGCGCAGTCGACCAGCAGCGCCGGGGTGCCCGCGAGCGCGGCGCGCAGCCGCGGCGCATCCTGGCCGATAAGGAACACCGCGCGCGCATGGACAGCGACCGCCGCCGCCAGGGGGCTGAAGTCCTGGCCCTTGCCCTCGCCGCCGGCGATCAGCAGGCAGCGCTTGCCCAGGCCCGAGAGCGCGGCCACCGTGGCGCCCACGTTGGTGCCCTTGCTGTCGTCGTAGTACTCGACATCGTCGATCACCGCGACCAGCTCGCAGCGGTGCGGCTCACCCTCGAAGCCCCGCAGCCCATGCAGCAGCGCCGCGGTGGACAGCCCCAGCGCGCCGGCGATCGCCAGCGCGGCCAGGGCATTGCCATGGTTGTGGGTGCCGCGGATGCGCAAGGCGTCAGCCGGCATCAGCCGGCGCAGCAGCGGCGGCGGAATCTCGCGACGGCGCCGCGGCGAGCCGGGCGCTTCCTCGCCAGGCACGGCTGCCGCGAGCCAGCACAGACCGCCCTCGTGGACGATGCCGAAGTCGCCGGCCTGAGCCGGCGCCGAGGCGCCGAAGGAGGCCTGACGCGCCCCGGCGGGCGGCGCGGTGAGCGGATCGTCGCGGTTCCACACGCAGGCGCGCGCGCCGCGCCACAGGCGCTGCTTGGCCGCGGTGTAGCTGGCCATGTCGGCATGCCAGTCGAGATGGTCCTGGGTGATGTTCAGGATCGCGGCCACGTCCGGCACGAGGCTGTCGGTCAGCGCCAGCTGGAAGCTGGAGAGCTCCAGCACCCAGACCTCGGGCAGGCGCGCCGGGTCGGGCACCTCGCCGCAGGCCACCAGCGCTTCCCGCAGGGCATCGAGCACCGCCGGCGCGATGTTGCCGGCCACCGCCACCCGCAGCCCACCATGGCTGCAGAGGTGGCCGACCAGCCGTGTGGTGGTGGTCTTGCCGTTGGTGCCGGTGATCGCGGCCACGCGCGGCCGGTAGCCCTGCTCGCCGAGCAGGGCGAGCGCTTGCGCGAAGAGCTCGATCTCGCCCACCACCGGCACGCCGCGCTCGCGGGCCAGGGCGTGGAAGGCCGCGCCCTCGCCGATCTCGATCGACAGGCCGGGGCTCCAGGCCACGAGGTCGACCCCCTCCAGCAGCGCGGCGGTGAGCGGGCCGCCAGCGAAGCCCGCGCCGGGCAGGTCGTGGCGCAGCTCGGCCAGCCGCGGCGGCGCCTCGCGGGTATCGGCCACCGACAGCAGCGCGCCGCGAAAGGCCGCCCAGCGCGCCATCGCGAGGCCGGAGTCGCCCAGACCGAGCACCAGCACGCGGCGGCCGGCGAGGTCGAAGAGCGGCAACTGGGCGTTCACGGCGCTCACCGGATCTTCAGCGAGGACAGGCCGAACAGCACCAGCATCATGGTCACGATCCAGAACCGGACCACCACCTGGCTTTCCTTGACTCCGCCCACCTCGAAGTGGTGGTGCAGCGGCGCCATGCGGAAGATGCGCCGGCCCTCGCCGTAGCGGTAGCGGGTGTACTTGAACCAGCCCACCTGCAGCATCACCGACAGGGTCTCGGCGACGAACACGCCGCCCATGATGAACAGCACGATCTCCTGGCGAACGACCACCGCCACGGTGCCCAGCGCGCCGCCCAGGGCGAGCGCGCCGACGTCACCCATGAAGACCTGCGCGGGGTAGGCGTTGTACCAGAGGAAGGCCAGGCCCGCGCCGGCGATCGCGCCGCAGAACACGGTGAGTTCGCCGGCCCCCGGGATATGCGGGATCAGCAGGTACTTCGCGAACACCGAGTTGCCGGTCACGTAGGCGAACAGGCCCAGCGCCGAGCCGACCAGCACGGCCGGCATGATCGCCAGGCCGTCGGCGCCATCGGTGAGGTTGACCGCGTTGCTCGTGCCCACGATCACCAGGAAGCTGAGCACGATGAAGCCGAACACGCCCAGGGGATAGGCCACGTTCTTGAAGAAGGGCACGATCAGGTCGGCCTTGGGCGGCAGGTCCATGGCCAGGCCGGCCGAGAGCCACTGGCCGAACAGGTCGAAGGCCTGCGCATTGGACTGCGCCGGCACCGCGAAGGCCAGCCACACCGCGGCCGCCAGACCGATCAGCGACTGCCAGAAGAACTTCTCGCGCGAGGCCATGCCCCTGGGGTCGCGGTGCACCACCTTGCGGTAGTCGTCGACCCAGCCGATGGCGCCGAAACCCAGGGTCACGATCAGCACCACCCACACGAAGCGGTTGGAGAGGTCGGCCCACAGCAGGGTGGCGGCGCCCACCGCCACCAGGATCAGCGCCCCGCCCATGGTGGGCGTGCCCGACTTGGCCAGGTGGGTCTGCGGCCCGTCGGTGCGCACCGCCTGGCCGATCTTCATGGCAGTGAGCCGGCGGATCAGCGCCGGGCCGGCGAGCAGGCCGATCAGCAGCGCCGTGAGCGTGGCCAGCACCGCGCGCAGCGTGATGTAGTTGAAGACCGAGAAGCCGCGGATGTCGCGGGCCAGCCACTGGGCGAGTTCGAGCAGCACCTAGTGCGCTCCTGCCGTCTCGGGCGCGCCCGACAGCGCGGCGACCACCCGCTCCATGCGCATCGAGCGCGAGCCCTTGACCAGCACCGTGGCCGGCGGCACCGCCAGCGGGGCGAGCCTTGCCAGCAGTGCCTCGAGCCCGGCGAAGGCCTCGAAGCCGCGCACACCGGCCTCGCGCACCGCGCGGCCGGTCGCCTCGCCCAGCCCGAGCAGGTGGTCGACGCCACGGCTCGCGGCATAGGCCACCACCTCGCGGTGGAACTGCTCGCCCTGCGAGCCGACCTCGCCCATGTCGCCCAGCACCAGCACCCGCGGGCGGGCGGCGGCGGCGAGGACATCGATCGCGGCGCGCACCGAGTCGGGGTTGGCGTTGTAGCTGTCGTCGATCAGGCTGGCGCCGCCCGGGCAGGCGATGCGGGCCAGCCGGCCGCTCACCGGCCGAAAGGCGGCCAGGCCGGCGGCGATGCCGGCCGGGTCGATGCCGATCGCGCTGGCGCAGGCGGCGGCGGCCAGGGCATTGCGCACGTTGTGGGCGCCGGCAATTGCCAGGCTCACCGGCACCACGGCCGCGCCGATGTGCATCTCGAAGCCCTCGGGCTGCGCCGCCGGATCGGCGCGCACCTCGCACTGCGGGCTCAGGCCGAAGCGCAGGCAGGGCCGCGCGCCGGCAATGCCGGCCCACAGCGCGGTGTGCTCGTCATCGCCCGGGAACACCGCCACGCCCTCGGGCGGCAGGGCGGCGATCGCCGCGCCATTCTCGATCGCGGTGGCGCGCACCGTGCCCAGGAACTCCTGGTGCTCGCGCTGGGCGTTGTTGACCAGCGCCACGGTGGGCGCGGCCAGACCGGCGATCCAGGCGATCTCGCCGGGATGGTTCATGCCGAGCTCGACCACCGCGGCCTGGTGCTGCGGGCCGAGTTCGAGCAGCGTGGCCGGCACGCCGACCTCGTTGTTGAGGTTGCCGCGGGTGGCCAGACGGCGCTCGGCGCCGAAGCGGGCGGCCAGGATGGCGGCGATCATCTCCTTGACCGTGGTCTTGCCGTTGCTGCCGGTGACCGCGATCAGCGGCAGGCGAAAGCGCCCCCGCCAGGCCGCGCCGAGTTCGCCATAGGCACGCCGGGTGTCGGCCACCAGCAGCGCCGGCCCCTCGACGCCGGGCGGCAGGCGCTCGGCCAGCACCGCCGCGGCACCGGCCCGGAAGGCCTCGGCGAGAAAGTCATGGGCGTCGAAGCGCTCGCCGCGCAGGGCCACGAAGAGCGAGCCCGGCGCGATGCGCCGCGAGTCGGTGCATACCGCGGTGATGCGCGTGGCGCCCTCGCCCGAGAGGCGCGCGCCGGCGATCCAGCCCTGGGCCTCGCGCAGCTCAAACATCGGGGATGCTGGCAGCCACTTCGGCCGAACGCAGGCCGGTCTCGATGCGGGCGCGCGCCTCGAGGCCGAGCATCACCTGCTCGGCATCGGAAAAGGGCAGGCGCTGGCCGCGAATTTCCTGGTACGTCTCGTGACCCTTGCCGGCGATCAGGATGACGTCGTCACGCCCCGCCGACTCGACCGCGATCGCGATCGCGCGGGCACGGT
Source organism: Burkholderiales bacterium (assembly GCA_037146935.1). Classification (GTDB taxonomy): domain Bacteria; phylum Pseudomonadota; class Gammaproteobacteria; order Burkholderiales; family Burkholderiaceae_E; genus Quisquiliibacterium. The sequence goes on along the minus strand of JBAWWD010000005.1, from coordinate 103,255 downwards.
CGAGCTCGGTCGCGAAGGGCTCGCGGGTGAGCCCGGCGCGCAGGTCGGAGACGATGCGGAAGGGTTCCTCTTCGCGCGGATTGTCCGAGGTGATCACCAGCCGGTCGGCGCCGCGCTGGGCCACGTGTCCCATCATCGGACGCTTGCCGGGATCGCGATTGCCGCCCGCGCCGAACACGCACCACAGGGCGCCGCCGCGCGACATCGCCACCGGGCGCACCGCCTCGAGGGTGCGGGCGAGCGCATCGGGCGTGTGGGCGTAGTCGACCACTGCCAGCGGTCCGCCGGGCACGCCCAGCCGCTGCATGCGGCCGGCCACCGAGCGGATGCGGGCGAGGCGGGCCGCGGCCTCGTCGAGCGAGCAGCCCAGCGCGAGCCAGCAGCCGGCCGCCGCGAGCGCGTTGGCGACATTGAAGCGGCCGAGCAGGTCCAGTCGCACCTCGGCGCGGCCGAAGTCGCCGCCCAGGATCAGCAGGATGCCGGTGGCATCCTCGACGATGCGCTCGGCCAGCAGCAGTCGGTCGCCGCGGGCGCCGTGCTGGCCCGGGGCCTGACCGTACAGGACGCGCAGCACCGGCGCCTCGCGCTCGACGGCATCGAGCGCCTGCAGCATGGTCAGGCTGGCCGGATCGTCGCCGTTCAGGACCGCGGCACGCAGCGAGGGCCAGGCAAATAGCCGGGCCTTGGCCTCGGCGTAGGCGGCCATCGAGCCGTGATAGTCGAGATGATCGCGAGTGAGATTGGTGAACGCGGCCACCTCCACCCGGGTGCCGGTCAGGCGCAGCTGGTCCAGCCCGATCGACGAGGCCTCCAGGGCCACGGTGCGCGCGCCGCGATCGGCAAAGCCGGCCAGGGCGCGCTGCAGCGACAGGGCATCGGGGGTGGTGAGATCGGCGCCGCCCAGGGGAGCCGGGATGTCATCGGTGACCAGGGCAGTGCCCAGCGTGCCGACCACGGCCGAGGGCCGGTTCGGCTCGGCGAGCCCGCGCGCCACCCATTGCGAGACGCTGGTCTTGCCGTTGGTGCCGGTGATCGCCACCACCCGCAGCCGATCGGCCGAGCGGCCGTGGAACTCGGCGGCGATCGGTCCGGCCAGGGCTCGCAGGCCGAACACGCCGAGCGTGGACGCGGCCTCGCCCACGGCGCGAGCATCGCCGCCGTCAGCCTCGTAGAGCACCACCGCGGCGCCGCGGGCGAGCGCGTCACCGATGTGGCGACGGCCGTCCTCGGTGCGACCAGGGCAGGCGAAGAAGGCGTCACCGGGGCGCACCTCACGGCTGTCGGCGATCAGCCGCGCGCCGTGTCCGAGCCGGGCGCGCAACCAGCGGCCGATGGCGGCGGCCTCGCGCTCACGCGGGGACAGCCCGGCGGGCGTCAGCGCCGAGGGAACTGCGTTCACTGGGTCTCCTTGACCGGGTCGGCCGGAATCACCTGACGGACCTGAGGCGAATCGGGCGTGATGCGCAGCGTGCGCATCACGTCGCCGGTGATCTGGGCGAAGACCGGCGCCGCCACCTCGCCGCCGTAATGTCGGCCCGCCGAGGGCTCGTCAACCATGACCGCGACCACGATCCGCGGGTCGGACACCGGCGCGAAGCCGACGAAGGAGGCGATGTACTTGTTGACGTAGCGACCGCCCTCGAGCTTGTGCGCGGTGCCGGTCTTGCCGGCCACCCGGTAGCCGGGGATCTGCGCCTTGGGCGCGGTGCCGCCGGGCCCGGCGGCCATCTCGAGCATGCGGCGCACCGCCTGCGCGGTGGCGGGCTCCATCACCTTCACGCCAGCCGCCGGCTCGCTCAGGCGCAGCATCGACAGCGGCACCATGTCGCCATCTCGCGCGAACACGGTGTAGGCGCGGGCCAGCTGAATCAGCGACACCGAGATGCCATGGCCGTAGGAGATGGTGGCCTGGTTGATCGGCCGCCAGGAGCGCGGCGGCATCACCCGGCCGGCCACCGCGCCCGGAAAGCCCAGCTCCGGCGGCTGGCCGAAGCCCACCGCGGTGAGCATGTTCCACATGGTCTCGGGCGGAAAGCTGAGCGCGATCTTGGCGGTGCCCACGTTGGAGGACTTCTGCAGCACCTCCTCGACCGTGAGCGCGCCGTGCGGATGCGAGTCGCCGATGGTGGCCGAGCCGATGGTCATGCGGCCCGGCGCGGTCTGGATCACGGTGTGCGGCGCGTAGCGGCCCGACTCGATCGCCAGCGCGCTGGTGAAGGGCTTCATGGTCGAGCCGGGCTCGAAGGTGTCGGTGATCACCCGGTTGCGCAGCTGGGCGCCCGAGAGCTGGCCGCGCTCGTTGGGGTTGTAGGTGGGCAGGTTGGCCAGCGCCAGCACCTCGCCGGTGCGGGCATCGAGCACCACCGCCGCGCCCGCGCGGGCACGGTGCTCGCGCAGCGCGTCGCGCAGGGCGCTGACGGCATGGAACTGGATCTTGGCGTCGATCGAGAGCTGCAGATCGCGGCCATCGAGCGGCTCGCGCAGGGTGCCCACGTCCTCGAACACCCGATGCAGGTTGTCGCGCAGCACGCGCCGGCTGCCCGGGCGGCCGGCCAGTTCCTTCTGCCGGGCGAGCTCCATGCCCTCCTGGCCGATGTCCTCGACATTGGTGAAGCCCACGACGTGGGCCAGCGCCTCGCCCTCGGGATAGAAGCGCTTGTACTCCGGCCGCTGGTGCAGCCCGGGAATGCCCAGCGCGCGGATCTTCTCGGCGACATCGGCCTCGACCTGGCGCTTGAGGTACACGAAGGTCTTGCCCTCGGCGCCGAGCCGCTGGTGGATCTCGGCGGTCGACATCTGCAGCAGCCGCGCCAGTTCGGCGAACTGCTCGGGGCTGGCCTTGACCTCCTCGGGCGTGGCGCAGACAGCGCGCGCCGGCAGGCTGGAGGCCAGCACCATGCCGTTGCGATCGAGGATCTTGCCGCGCGAGGCCGGCAGCTCCATGGTGCGGCCGTAGCGCGACTCGCCCTGGCGCTGAAGGAAATCGTTGGTGAAGAGCTGCAGCCAGATCGCCCGGCCGATGAGGGCCAGGAAGGCGAGCGCGATCAGCATCATAACCACCCGCGAGCGGATCGCGGGCAGCTTGATCCGCAGCAGCGGGTTGGCCGAGTAGGGCAGGCTGCGGCTCACCGCGATGCCTCCCGGGCGCGGGCCTCGGCGACCACGTCGATGCTCAGGTGCAGGGTGCGCTCGGCGGCCACCGGCTGCATGGCCATCGTCTTGCGGGCGCGCGAGTCGATCAGCGAGACCTTCGACAGGCCGGTCTGCTCCAGCTGCAGCTGGTCCCACTGCACCTCGAGCTGCTGCGCGCGTGCCTGCGCGCGCTCGAGGTCGATGAAAAGGCGGCGCGCCCGCTGCTGCGAGGTCACCAGCGACAGCGAGCAGCCGATCAGCACCACCGCGAGCCAGAGGCAGACCTTGGTCATGGCCGCGCCTCCTCGGCCACCCGCTCGGCCACCCGCAGCACCGCCGAGCGCGCGCGCGGGTTGGCCGCGCATTCGGCTTCCGAGGGCAGCACCCGCGCGACCGGCCGCAGCCGGATGCGCACGCCGGCCGCGATGCCGCCCCGCACCGGGTCGCGGGGCGCGTCGCGGCCGCTCTCGCGGGCGATGAAGCGCTTGACGATCCGGTCTTCCAGGGAATGGAAGCTGATCACCGCCAGGCGACCGCCCGGCCGCAGGCAGCCCAGCGCCGCGTTCAGGCCGTCCGTGAGCTCCTCGAGCTCATGGTTGATGAAAATCCGTACAGCCTGAAAGGTGCGTGTGGCCGGATCCTTGCCCGCCTCCGGCTTCGGGCGACGGCTGCGGACGACGCCCGCCACGAGACCGGCAAGCTCGCCGGTGCGGGCAAACGCGGCATCGCCAGCCTGCCGGCGGCGAGCAGCAATCGCCTTTGCAATGGGAACAGCAAACCGTTCTTCCCCATAGTCTTTCACCACCTCCGCGATCTGCGATTCAGGGGCCGTCAGCAGCCATTGCCGGGCCGAGAGGCCCGTGGTCGGGTCCATGCGCATGTCCAGCGGGCCGTCTTCACGGAAGCTGAACCCGCGCGCCGGGTCATCGAGCTGGGGCGAGGACACGCCCAGGTCGAGCAGCACGCCATCGACCAGGTCATGGCCGTGGGCGGCCGCCAGGCCGGCCATCTCGGCGAAGCGTCCGTGGTCGATCGAGAAGCGGGCGTCGCCGGTCTCGTCGGCGAAGCGCCGGCCCGACGCGACCGCTTGCGGGTCGCGGTCGATGGCCACCAGCCGGCCCTTCTCGCCGAGCCGCGCGAGGATGGCGGCGCTGTGCCCGCCACGGCCATAGGTGCCGTCGATGTAGATGCCGTCGGCGCGGATCGAGAGCGCCTCGACCGCGGCGTCGAGCAGGACCGGTACATGCCCCGGCTTGGCGGCATCCGCCATCACCCCTGCTCGCCCTGGAAGGAAAAGTTCGCCAGCGCCTCGGGCAGACCGCCCTCGATCGCCTTGTTCTCCTGGTCCTCGAGGACCTTGGGATCCCAGATCTCGAAGTAGTGCTGCAGCCCCACCAGCATGACCTTCTGCTCGGTGCGCAGGCCGGCGGCCTCGCGCAGTTCGGGCGCCACGAGGATGCGGCCGGCGGAGTCCATCTCGATGTCGCTGGCGCTGCCCAGGAAGATGCGCTGCCAGGCCCGTGCCGAGAACGGCCAGGCCGCGATCTCCTGGCGCTTGCGCTCCCAGGTGGCGCGCGGCAGCAGCATCAGACAGCCGTCAGGGTGGCGCGTGAGGGTGAGGCGACCTTCGTGGAGCACCTGCAGGATGTCGCGCTGACGCGCGGGCACGGTGAGCCGGCCCTTCGAATCGAGCGTCAACGCGAAGCGTCCCTGGAGCATGGCCACTGGCGTGGGCTTCCGCCGTCATGGCACGGCGACCCACTACTCACCACAAAAAAACACGATACCCCACTGTAGAGACGAAACCGGAACGGGTCAAGCCGAGACCCCTGTTTTTCCAGTCAGGACAATGACTTAACCCGGCCGTTCGGCCGGGCGAATGGCGGCTTGCGGGGGCCAGACGGCCGGATGCCACGGCCGTGGCCGGCCAGCGGCGGGCGATTCCGACCGTGGCGGTGGGAATTGGTGGGGATTGTCGAAAACGGGGGCGGAGCGGGGCTGTAGGCCGGATTCTGTGCGCCGGTTGCCCGGCGTGACGATCATTCCTCTGGGCGGCCGGTTACCCGACCGCTCTGGCCACCTACCCGCACGCTCGGGCGGACCACCCTGCCCGGCGAAAGCCGGATCGCGTGCCTATTCGGTGTTGCTCCGGGTGGGGTTTGGCGTGCCGGTGATGTCGCCATCACCGCGGTGAGCTCTTACCTCGCCATTTCACCCTTGCCGGCCCCGAGGGGCTTGGGCGGTATCTTTCTGTTCCACTTTCCGTCGCCTTGGGCCTTTCGGCTTGCTGCGCCTGGCCGTTAGCCAGCACCCTGTCCTGTGGAGTCCGGACCTTCCTCCGGGTTGCCCCGGCGATCGCCCGCCCCACTCCGCCCGCGGATTGTACGCGGGCGCTCAGCGGCGGATCGTCACCGCGGCCGGGTTGTCTTCAACATAGGCGCGCACGATCGCCATCACGTCGGCGTCGGCGGTGAAGCCCATCTCGCGCGCCCGCCGGGTCTCGAAGCGCGCCGCCCAGGTCTTGACCAGCGCGATCACCGCCGGGTCAGGCTGGCGCTTGACCAGCGCCGCCGCGGCCTCGCCGCCGACCTCGCGCAGCGCCGACAGGGCGTCGTGCATGGACGCGACCAGACCGGGCAGGTTGAGCACCCGGTTCCAGCCCCAGGCCGACTCCGGCAGCTCGAGGGCGCGCAGGAACATCCCGACCACCGCGCGCGGCGAGGCCATCCACATCTCGGTGGCGAGGTCCACCGGCAGCAGGCAGGGCTGCCCGGCGAGCGGCTCGCGGATGATGCCCGAGGCAAAGCCCGAGGCCGCCCCGTTGGGCCGGCCCGGGCGCACCACCACGGTTGGCACGCGCACCGCGCGGCCGTCGATGAAGCCCTTGCGAGTGTAGTCCTGCACCAGCAGCTCGCCGATCAGCTTCTGCACGCCGTAGGAGCCCTGCGGCGTGGGCGTGGTGGCATCGGTGACCACCGAGGGGAGGTCACCGCCGAACACCGCGATGGAACTGGAGAACAGCACCCGCGGCCGGTGCCCGAGCGCGCGGCAGGTTTCCAGCAGGTTGCGCGTGCCATCGAGGTTGACCCGCATGCCGAGGTCAAAGTCGGCCTCGGCGGTGCCGCTGACCACCGCCGCGAGGTGCACGACCACGGCAGTGCCGGCATCGACCAGCGCGGCCACCGCCGACGGATCGGCGATGCTGCCGGCGACGTTGCGCACCCGCGGGTCGGTGATCGCGCCCTCGGTCTGGTCGAAGCAGACGATGCGCTCGATGGTCTTCGGGCCCTGCCCGGCATCGAGCGTGCCGCGATCGAGCAGGGCGCGCAGCAGTTGCTGCCCGAGAAAGCCGGCACCGCCGGTGATCAGGATGTTCATGGCTGAGGGTCCTGTGGGGTGAGTCTTGGCCTGCGACACGAGGGCCGGTGTGGCCGGTCGGCCGCGCAGGCGGACGATAACCCGATCGGGCCTTGCTTGGACGGGTGCGTTTCAGCAGGCAATATGCCGGCATGAACGCCCTGCCACCGACCTGCCCGTCCCTGCGCCACCGCGATCCGCCGCGGCGCGCCCGATCGTCCTGATGCGCGCGAGCTGGCGGGCCCGGATCGCCGCCCGGCTGGTGCGCCTGCGGGTGCGGCCGGCCCTGGCCGACATGCGCGACATCGCGCGGGTGCGGCGGGCCTTCGGCCATCCCCTGCCGGCGCCCGGCGGGGTACGGGTCACCCCGGCCCGCGTCGGCGGCGTGGCCGGCGAGTGGGTGGAACCGGCCACCGGCGAGGCGTCCGACACGCTGCTCTACCTACACGGCGGCGGCTTCGTGGGCTGCAGCCCGCGCACCCATCGCCCGCTCACCGCGGCGCTGGCCCGCCAGGGATTTCGGGTGTTCGCGGCCGACTACCGGCTCGCGCCGGAGCATCCCTTTCCGGCCGCCCCGGACGACGCGCTCGCGGCCTGGCGCGGGCTGCGGGCAGACCACCGCGGCGGACGGCTGGTGGTCGCCGGCGACAGCGCCGGCGGCAATCTCGCCCTGGGCCTGATGCTCGCCCTGCGGCAGGCCGGCGAAGCGCTGCCCGACGCCGCCGCGCTCTTTTCGCCCGCGACCGACCTCACCGGGTCGAGCGCCTCGCTGGTGCTCAACGCCGAGCGCGATGCGATGTTCCCGGCCGGCGAGCTCGCGCATCTCGTGCAGGCCTATCTGCAGGGGGCCGACCCGGCGCAGCCGCTGGCCTCGCCGCTGCTCGGCGCGCTCGAGGGCCTGCCCCCGATCCTGCTGCATGTGGGCGCCGACGAGGCGCTGCGCGACGATGCCCTGCGGCTGGCCGCGAAGGCCCAGGCCGCCGGCGTCACCGTGCAGCTCGAGGTCTTCTCCGATGTGCCGCATGTCTGGCAGCTGCTGCACCTGCTGCCCGAGGCGCGCCGCTCGGTGCGCCAGGCCGCCGGGTTCCTGCGCGAGGCCCGCCCCCGGACGGGTGACGAGCAGCTCGATGTTCTGATCGTCGGCGCCGGGCTCTCGGGCGTGGGCGCGGCGGTGCACCTGCGCCGCGAGCTGCCCGCGCTGAGCGTGGCCCTGCTCGAGTCGCGCCCGGCGATCGGCGGCACCTGGGATCTGTTTCGCTACCCCGGCGTGCGTTCCGACTCCGACATGTACACGCTGGGCTACCGCTTCAAGCCCTGGCGCGCGGCCGAGGCGATCGCCGGCGGCCAGGCGATCCGCGACTACATCTCGGAGACCGCCGACGAGAACGGCATCCGGCCCTTCATCCGCCATGGCCATCAGGTGATCGCCGCCGACTGGCGCGCCGCCGAAGGGCGCTGGCACGTGCAGGTGCGCCGTGACGGCGAGTCAGCGCCGCGCACGCTGCGCGCGCGCGTGGTGTTCTTCTGCGGCGGCTACTACGCCTATGACCGCGGCTACCGGCCACGCTGGCCGGGCGAGGAGCGCTTTGCCGGGCGCATGGTGCATCCGCAGTTCTGGCCCGCCGACCTCGACTGCACCGGCAAGCACGTGGTGGTGATCGGCAGCGGGGCCACCGCGGTCACGCTGGTGCCCGAGCTCGCGCGCACCGCCGCGCGGGTGACGCTGCTGCAGCGATCGCCGAGCTATCTGTTCTCGCGCCCCTCGGTGGACGGCGTCGCCGAGGCGCTCAAGCGCTGGCTGCCGGCGACCTGGGCCTATCGCCTGGTGCGGCTGAAGAACATCGCGATGCAGCAGTACTTCTATCGCGTCGCGCGTCGTCATCCGCAGGCCGTGAAGCGGCGCCTGATCGCCATGGTCCGCGCGCTGCTGCCGGGCGGCTACGACGTCACGCGCCACTTCACGCCGCGCTACCAGCCCTGGGACCAGCGGGTGTGCCTCGTGCCCGATGCCGACCTCTTCGAGGCCATCCGGCGCGATCGCGCCGAGGTGGTCACCGACACCATCGAGACCTTCACCGAGCACGGCATCCGCCTGGCCGGTGGCCGCGAGCTGCCGGCCGACGTGGTGGTCAGCGCCACCGGGCTGGAGCTCTCGGTGCTCGGCGGCATGCGCCTGAGCCTGGACGGCGTGCCGGTGGAGCCGGCCTCGCTCATGGTCTACAAGGGCATGATGTACGGCGGGATTCCCAACTTCACCACCACCTTCGGCTACACCAATGCGAGCTGGACGCTGAAGGCTGACCTGACCGCGGAATACGCCTGCCGGCTGCTGCGCCACCTGCGCGAGCACGGCCAGTCGGTGTTCATGCCGCGCCCCGATCCCGCCGTGAAGCCCGCGCCCTTCCTCGACTTCAGCTCCGGTTACGTGCAGCGGGCGCTCGCGCGACTGCCGCACCAGGGCGACCGCAAGCCCTGGCGGCTGAACCAGAACTACACGCTCGACCTGCTCGCGCTGCGCTTCGGCCGGCTCGACGACGGCGTGATGGAATTCCGCTGAGGCGCGGGCCGGAACACCGACGCATCGGCGTAGAAACCCGGCTCGTGGTTGGCCGGCCACCAGCCCGGCACACCGAGCACCGGCAGCGGGCGGAAACGGCCGGAGGCGAGGGCGCCCGCCGAGAGTGCCGCCGCAAGCCGGGCATCGAGGCTGGCCACCGCGCCTGAGTGGTCGGGCGCCGCCTCGAGCACCCAGGCGTGGCCGCAGATCGCCTTGTAGGGCGCGCGCAGCTTGTCGAGCAGCGCATGCCCGATGATGAGCGGTGGCGCAGTCAGCCAGCCCTCGCGCGCCTCGATGAACAGCGCCGGCCAGTCATGGCGCGCCCAGGCCTCGCGCCAGGCGCCCGGCGGCAGGATCACCAGCACCCCGTTCTCATCGAAGAGCGTGGCCGCGTCGCGCAGGCCGCCGCGCCGCCCGCCCACGCCATGCCGGGCAATCTCCGCGGCCTGCAACGCGTTCAGCGCCGCCTTGGTGCGCGGCCAGGCGAGCCAGACCAGAGCGTTGAAGAGGTCGTGCCAGCCGCCCTCCCCCGCGCGGGTATGCACCAGGCCATCGCGGTGGATGCGGGCCTCGTAGGCCGTGCCCTCGGCCGGCGCGTCGGCGGTGAAGCGCACCGGCAGGCCGCGCGCGTTGCGCAGATCGGCCTGGGCCGCGCGGCGGTTGAGCGCCACCAGGCAGTCGGCCCAGCGACCGGCCTGCGCGAGCGGCCCGAGTTCGGCGAGCGCCGCGGCGTAGGGCGCGTACCAGGGGGCGGTGAGTTCGCTCACGGGGGTGCGGGCCATCGCTGACGGGCCGACTGCCCGCCCGTGTCAGTGGCTCAGCCGCCAGCCGATCGATTCGCCACCGGCCAGCGGCACGATGGCATCGGCCCCGAAGGGCAGGCTCTCGGGGATGGTCCAGGTCTCGCGCCGCAGGGTGATGGTGCGCTCATTGACCGGCAGCCCGTAGAAGCGCGGTCCGTTGAGGCTGGCAAAGGCCTCGAGGCGATCGAGCGCGCCGGCCGCCTCGAAGGCGCTGGCGTAGAGCTCGAGCGCATGCGGCGCGGTATAGCAGCCGGCGCAGCCGCAGGCATGCTCCTTGAGATGACGGGCATGCGGCGCGCTATCGGTGCCCAGGAAGAAGCGGGGATGACCGCCGGTGGCCGCGGCCATCAGCGCCTGGCGATGCTGCTCGCGCTTGAGCACCGGCAGGCAGTACCAGTGCGGCCGCACCCCGCCGATGAACAGCGCGTTGCGGTTGTAGAGCAGGTGGTGGGCGGTGATGGTGGCGGCGGTGAGCGCATCGGCCTGCGCCACGTACTGCGCGGCTTCGCGGGTGGTGATGTGCTCGAACACCACCTTCAGCGCCGGGAAGTCGCGCCGCAGCGGCAGCATCACCCGGTCGATGAACACCCGCTCGCGGTCGAACAGGTCGATGTCGGCATCGGTGACCTCGCCGTGCACCAGCAGGGGCATGCCGCAGCGCTGCATGGCCTCGAGGGCGCCGCGCACCCGGGCGATGTCGGTGACCCCGGCGTCGGAGTTGGTGGTGGCCCCCGCCGGGTAGAGCTTGACCGCCTTCACCAGCCCCTGCGCGTGCGCCTGCGCGATGTCGGCGGCCGGCGTGTTGTCGGTGAGGTAGAGGGTCATGAGCGGCTGGAACTCGGCGGCTGCCGTCGCGTCGATCTCGCCGGCATCACGCGCCGCGGCCAGGGCCTGCAGGATGCGGCCGTGATACGCGAGCGCGGCCGCGGGCGTGGTCACCGGCGGCTTCAGGTTGGGCATCACGATGGCGCGGGCGAACTGGCGCGCGCTCGCGGCAACCACCGCGCGCAGGGCATCGCCGTCGCGCAGGTGCAGGTGCCAGTCGTCGGGACGACGCAGGGTGAGGGTGGTGGTCATGGCAGGAGCACGATGGCCCGGAAGTCGTTGACGTTGGTGCGGGTGGGGCCGGTGATCACCAGGTCGCCCAGCGCCGCGAAGAAGCCGTGGCCGTCGTTGTCGTCGAGCCGGCGGCGGGCGTCGAGGCCAAGGGCCGCGGCGCGCGTCAGGGTGTCGGGCGCGAGCAGCGCGCCGGCGTTGTCCTCGACCCCGTCGATGCCGTCGGTGTCGGCGGCCAGCGCCCATGCGCCGGGCACGCCCTGCAGCTCGCGGGCGAGCGCCAGCAGGAACTCGGTGCAACGGCCGCCGCGGCCCTTGCCGCGCACGGTGACCGTGCACTCGCCGCCGGAAAGCAGCGCCACCGGCCGCGCGAAGGGCGCGTCATGGGCGGCGATCTCGCGGGCGATGGCGCCCATCACCTGGGCAACATCGCGGGCCTCGCCGGTGATGGTGTCACCGAGCACCACCGGCCGGATGCCGGCAGACTCGAACACCTTAGCGGCCGCCAGCAGCGACCCGCGGGCGGTGGCCACCATGCGGTGCGTCACCCGCGCGAACACCGGATCGCCGGGCTTGGGGGTCTCGGCGATCTCGCCGGCCAGCCCGCGCTGCAGGTGCGCGGCCACCGCCGCGGGCGGCGTGACATCCCAGCGCCGCAGCACGTCGAGGGCATCGGCATAGCGGCTGGGATCGGGCGCGCACGGCCCCGAGGCGATGGCCGAGAGATCATCGCCGGCCACATCGGACACCACCAGCGCCAGCACCTGCGCCGCGGTGAGCTGCGCGAGCCGCCCGCCCTGGATGCGCGAGAGGTGCTTGCGCACGATGTTCATCTCCTGGATGGGCGCGCCGCTGGCCAGCAGCGCGCCGGTGACCTGGCGCAGCTCGGCCATGGTCACGCCCTCGGCCGGCAGGCTGAGCAGGCTCGACCCCCCGCCCGACACCAGCGCCACCAGCAGATCCTGCGGCCCGAGCCCGGCGGCCAGCGCCGCGATCTTCTCGGCGGCCTGTTCGCCGGCGGCGTCGGGCATGGGATGCCCGGCCTCCAGCACGGTGATGCGCTGGCAGGGCAGCCCGTGGGCATAGCGGGTGACCACCAGGCCCGAGAGCGGCGCGGCCTGCGGCCAGTGATGCTCGAGCGCCAGGGCCATCGACGCGGCCGCCTTGCCCGCACCCACGGCCACCGTGCGGCCACCGGCCGCGGCGCGGGCGGCGATCTCGGCCGGCGTGGGCAGATGCGCCGCGAGCACCTGCAGCGGATCGGCGGCGGCCACCGCAGCGCGAAACGCCTCGTGCAGCAGCGGACGGATGGCCGGCGTCATGCTCAGTCGGCGTACACGCCGGCCTTGCGGATGATCGGACCCCAGCGCGTCACCTCGGCGGCGAGGTGCTTGCCCAGCGCCTCGGGCGTGGCCCGGTCGACGCTCACCAGCTCGGCCCCGAGATCGGCATGGCGCTTGATCACCGCCGGGTCCTTGATCGCGCCCTGCAGCGCGGCCACCAGCTTGTCGACCACCGGCTTGGGCGTGCCCTTGGGCGCGTAGAGCGCATGCCAGACGCTGACCGAGAAGCCGGGCAGGCCCGACTCGCTCAGGGTGGGCAGCTCCTTCAGGGTCTCGAGGCGGCGCGGCGAGGTGACCGCCAGCGCCTTCACCTTGCCGGCCTTGATCTGCTGGGTGGTGTTGGTGGTCTGGTCGCAGAGCATGTCGACCTGACCGCCGATCAGGTCGGTCATGGCCGGCGCCGTGCCCTTGTAGGGCACGGTGGTGAGGTCGGTCTCGATGGTGCTCATGAACATCAGCCCGCACAGGTGCGAGGCCGAGCCCAGGCCGGCATTGGCGAACGACACCTTGGCGGCGTTGGCCTTCAGGTAGGGGATGAGCTCCTTGACGCTGCCCGCCGGAAACCCGCTCTTGACCAGCAGGGTCATGGGCACGTCGTTGATGAGGCCGATGTACTCGAAGTCCTTGAGCGGATCGAAGGCGAGCTTGCGGTAGAGCGCGGGCGCGGTGGCCATGCCGATGTGGTGCACCAGCAGCGAATAGCCGTCGGGGGTCGCCTTGGCCACCTTGGTGACGCCGATGGTGCCGCCGGCACCGGCCACGTTCTCGACGATGACGTTGGCGCCGGGCAGCGACCGGGTCATGGCCTCGGCGAGGGTGCGCGCCACCACGTCGGTGGGGCCGCCGGCCGCGAAGGGCACGGTGATGGCGATGGGCTTGGTGGGGTAGGTCTGGGCGCCGACGCAGGCAGCGGCGACCGACAGCGCGGTGGCCAGCAGGCCACGCAGGAGGACATGAGGCATGCGCGAAGACTCCGTGAGGTGCGGGGAGAGGGTCATGGCGATGGCGTCGGGCCGGGTCAGCCGAGGGCCTGCTCCACGGCCTCGCCCACCTGGGTGGTGCTGGCCGTGCCGCCCATGTCGGGGGTGCGCGGGCCCTTCTCGGTCACCTGCTCGATCGCGGCCAGGATGGCATCGTGCGCCGCCGGGTAGCCGAGGTGCTGCAGCATCATCGCGCCGCACCAGATCTGGCCGATCGGGTTGGCGATGCCGCGACCGTAGATGTCGGGCGCCGAGCCGTGCACCGGCTCGAACAGCGAGGGGAAGCGCCCCTCGGGGTTGATGTTGGCCGAGGGCGCGATGCCGATGGTGCCGGTGCAGGCCGGCCCGAGGTCGGACAGGATGTCGCCGAAGAGGTTGGACGCCACCACCACGTCGAACCAGTGCGGGTTGCGCACGAAGTGCGCGGTGAGGATGTCGATGTGGAACTTGTCGAGCTTCACGTCGGGGTAGCCGGCGGCCATCTCGGCCACGCGCTCGTCCCAGTAGGGCATCGAGATGAAGATGCCGTTCGACTTGGTGGCCGAGGTGAGGTGCTTCTTGGGCCGCGAGCGCGCCAGTTCGAAGGCATAGCGCAGCACCCGGTCGACGCCCACCCGCGTGAACACCGATTCCTGCAGCACGAACTCGCGATCGGTGCCGGGGAACATCTTGCCGCCCACCGAGGAGTACTCGCCCTCGGTGTTCTCGCGCACCACGTAGAAGTCGATGTCGCCGGGCTTGCGGTTGGCGAGCGGACTGGGCACGCCGGGCATCAGGCGCACCGGGCGCAGGTTGATGTACTGGTCGAACTCGCGGCGAAACAGCAGCAGCGACCCCCACAGCGAGACATGGTCGGGCACGCTGGCCGGCCAGCCCACGGCGCCGAAGTAGATGGCGTCGTGGCCGCCGATGCGCGCCTTCCAGTCGGCGGGCATCATCTCGCCGTGGCGGGCGTAGTAGTCGCAACTGGCGAAGTCGAACTCGTCGAAGCTCAGGCCGATGCCGAAGCGCCGCGCGGCCGCGCGCAGCACGCGCAGGCCCTCGGGCATGACTTCCTTGCCGATGCCGTCGCCGGCGATCACCGCGATCCGGTGGGTGCTCATGAGGTCTCCGAAAGGGAAAAGGGCGCCAGGGTAAACAAGTGTAACGCCCGGTGCCGCGGGTCAACTCGTGGCGCAGCCTGACCGTTCACCGGAACGGTGTCCCCGTCACCCTGCGCGCCCCCGGCGCATCCGTCCTGGAGATCTTCCCCATGCCCCGTCGCCTGTCCCTGCTGTTGCTGCTGGGCGCACTCCTGAGCTCGGCCCAGGGCTGCACCACCTATCAGGTCATGCCGCAGCCCGGCATCGCCATGCCGCCCCCGGGCGCGCCGGCGGCCGCGGCGATCGCGCCCGCGGGGGTCTCGGTGGGCGAACTGCTCCAGATGCTCAAGGCCGGCCGGCCGCAGGCCGAGATCGCCGCCGACACCCAGTCGCGCGGTCTGCGCGCCGCCCTGGCCCCGGCCGACATCGATGTGCTCACCGCCGCTGGCGCCGGCCCCGAACTGCTGCAGGCCCTGCGCAGCGCGCCCGCCCAGAGCGGCGCGCTGGTGGCCAATGGCGGCGTCCCGCAGGGCGTGGTGGTGCGCGAGCCCCCGGTGGTGGTCTACACGCAGCCCTGGGTCTGGGGCCCGCCCTACCCGCCGCGGGCCTACTGGTACGGCCCCTCCTGGGGCTTCACCTGGGGGGGTCCGGGCTGGTACCGGCCGCATCCCTACTACTACCACCGCTACCGCCGCTGAGTCGCCGGGGCGGCGCTGCGCCCACTCGCGCCAGGCGTGCGGCCCGACCACAGCCGCGCGCCCGCGCTGCCTCAGTCCACCGCCTCAGTCCACCGCCTCAGTCCACCGCCTCAGTCCACCGCCTCATCGCGCTGCGCCTGCTGGAGCGCCCACATCGCCGCATAGGCGCCGCCCTGCGCCAGCAGGCTGTCATGGGTGCCGCGCTCCACGATGCGGCCCTGCTGCATCACCAGGATCTGCTCGGCATCCACCACGGTGGAGAGCCGGTGCGCGATCACCAGGGTGGTCCGGCCCGCGGCCACGCGGCGCAGCGCTTCCTGGATGGCCTGCTCGTTGCGCGAGTCCAGCGCCGAGGTGGCCTCGTCCAGGATCAGCACCGGCGGGTTCTTGAGCAGCATGCGAGCGATCGCCACGCGCTGCTTCTCGCCCCCGGAGAGCTTCAGGCCACGCTCGCCCACCGAGGTGCGCCAGCCCTCGGGCAGGGCCGCGATGAAGGCGTCGAGCTGCGCGGCGCGCGCTGCCGCCTCCACCGCCGCGTCATCGGCATCTGGGCGGCCGTAGGCCACGTTGTAGCGCAGGCTGTCGTTGAAGAGCACGGTGTCCTGCGGCACGATGCCCACCGCCGCGCGCAGGCTGGCCTGGGTCACCGAGCGGATGTCCTGACCATCGATCAGGATGCCGCCGGCCGACACGTCGTAGAACCGGAAGAGCAGCCGGGCCAGGGTTGACTTGCCGGCGCCGCTCGCGCCCACCACCGCGGTGGTGGTGCCGGGCTCGATCGTGAAGCTCACCCCCTGCAGGATGGGCCTGCGCGGGTCATAGCCGAAGGACACCGCATCGAACACCACCCGCGGGCCCGCGCCCGCCACCAGGGCCGGTGCGCCCGGCGCGTCCTCGATCTCGCGGTTGGCCTGCAGCAGCGAGAACATGCGATCGAGGTCGGTCAGCCCCTGCTTGATCTCGCGGTACAGCACGCCCAGGAAGTTCAGCGGCACGTAGAGCTGGATCATGAAGCCGTTGACCAGCACCAGGTCGCCCAGGGTCATGGTGCCCTGCGCGACGCCCACCGTGGCGCGCCAGACCATGAGCGTGACCGCCACCGCGATGATCATCGACTGCCCGGTGTTCAGCAGCGACAGCGTGGTCTGGCTCTTGAGCTTGGCATGCTCGTAGCGCTGCAGGGTCTCGTCATAGCGGCGGGTCTCGAAGGCCTCGTTGCCGAAGTACTTGACGGTCTCGTAGTTGAGCAGCGAGTCGATCGCGCGGGTGTTGGCCCGCGAGTCGAGCTCGTTCATGGTCCGGCGAAACTGGGTGCGCCACTCGGTGACCGTGACGGTGAACACCACGTAGATCACCAGCGCGCCGACAGTGATGGCGGTGAACCAGATGTCGTAGTGCAGGAACAGGTAGCCCAGCACCAGCGCGATCTCGACCAGCGTGGGCAGGATGCTGTAGAGCGTGTAGCTGACCAGCGAGGAGATGGCGCGTGTGCCGCGCTCGATGTCGCGGGTGAGCCCGCCGGTCTGGCGCTCGAGGTGAAAGCGCAGCGACAGCGCGTGCAGGTGGCCGAAGACCTGCAGTGCCACCCGCCGCACCGCGTGCTCGGTGACCTTGGCGAAGACCAGCTCGCGCAGCTCGGTGAACACCGTGGTGGACAGCCGCAGCGCGCCGTAGGCGAGCACCAGGGCGATGGGCACCGCCAGCGCGGCCTGCGCGCCGGTGGTGGGCGTGAGCTGATCGACGATGCCCTTGAGCAGCACCGGCACGCCGACATTGGCCGCCTTGGCGCCGATCAGGCACAGCAGGGCGAACAGCACGCGGCCCCGGTACTCCCAGAGGTAGGGCAGCAGCGATCGGATGGTGCGCCAGTCGCCGCGAGGACGGGCATCGGCAGGAGCGGGCAGGGGCAGGCTGGGCGCGTGTCGCATCGGCCGATCGTAGCAGGGGCGGCCGGCCCGACCCGCAGGGCGCTCAGGCGGCAGCTCGCAGGGGGTGATTCAGGCCGGCGGGCCTCGCCCCGGCCGGGCGCCGATTGACGCCGGGCGCCGGTTCAGGCCGGGCGCCGCGTATCGGGCAGCCGGTTGACCCGGCTCAGGTCACCGCGCACCTGCGGCAACGCGAGCAGGCGCGCATCCATCACCCGGAACCAGAGCGGCGGCACCATCGCCAGCACGAACATGCCGAAGTAGCCGCTGGGCAGTGTGGGCAGGCCCGCGAGGCTGCGCAGCGCCTGATAGCGGCGCGAGGGATGCGCGTGGTGGTCGGAGTGCCGCTGCAGGTTGAAGAGCACGCGGTTGCTGACCCGGTGGTTGGCATTCCAGGAATGGTGCGGCCGCGGCGGCTCCCAGGTGCCGTCAGGGCGGCGCTCGCGCAGCAGCCCGTAGTGCTCGACATAGTTGGCGCAGGTGAGCTGCCACCAGGCCACGACGTTGTGCACGAGCAGGAAGGGCAGCATCACCCAGCCGAAGCCCAGCACCAGCCCGCCCTGCAGCGCCAGGGTCATCGCCCAGGACTGCAGCACGGTGTTCGCGGGGCTCAGGGGCGAGCGGCCGAGCGCGCGCAGGCGGTGCGATTCGAGCTGCCAGGCCCGCCGCACCCCGCCCGGCATCTCGCGCAGCGCGAAGCGGTAGAGGCTCTCGCCCATGCGGGCGCTGGCCGGATCGTGCGGCGTGGCCACCCAGCGGTGGTGGCCCTGGCCATGCTCGACCGTGAAGTGCCCGTAGGCGGGCAGCGCCAGCACCAGACGGGCCAGCCACTGCTCCAGACGCTCGCGGCGATGCCCGAGCTCGTGGCCGGTGTTCAGCGCCAGGCCCGAGCCCAACCCGGCCACCGCCGCGAGCAGCAGCAGCCCGCCGGGCGACAACGCCTGCGTGCCGGCCCAGACGGCGCAGCCCAGCAGGCTCAGGCCATGCATGGGCACCGCCAGCCAGGTGAGCCAACGGTAGAAGCGGTCTTCCTGGAGCGTGGGCAGCGCAGACTCCGGCGGATTGGCGGCATCCTCGCCCACCAGCCAGTCGATGATCGGCATCAGGCCATAGGCGATCAGCAGCGGCAGTCCCAGGCCCCACTCGCTGCCGCTGAATGCATGGGCCGCCACGCCGGTGAGCGGCAGCAACGGATAGGCCGCCGACAGCAGCCAGCCGAGGCGGCCGGGCTCGCGCCAGGCGCGCGACAAGGACGGCGCCGGCATGGTTGCGCGCTCAGTGTTCCCGGTGCCAGACCTGGGTGCGCCCGATCATCGGCGTGCCGATGTAGCCGCGCATCTCCAGGCGCCGGCCCTCGTCGAGCAGACGCAGCTGGCTGCTGTAGGTCTTGCCGTTCTCGGGATCGAGAATGCGCCCGCCCGACCATCGGTCGCCCTCCCGGCGCAGGCCGGTGAGGATGGTCATGCCCTGCACCGGCTGATCCTTGCGCTCGTCGGTGCAGCGCTCGCAGCGCGCGTCGGCCTGCCCCACCAGGATGCGCTCGATGCGACCGACGATCGCGCCCTCGTGCTCGAGCAGGCGGATGAGCGCCCGCGGCTTGCCGGTGACATCGTCGATGCTCTTCCACAGGCCGGCGGGGCTCGATGCGATCGCGTGGCTGGCCGAGGCGTGGGCGCCCGCGCCGGCTGACGATGACGCGCCGACGCCAGGCGCGGCGGACTGGGCCGATGCCACGGCAGGCAGGAGCAGGCCGGCGAGCATGAGCGCGCGGGCGCGGGCGCGGGCGCGGCGCGGCGGGCGCGCGAGCGCCGGGATGAGACCGGGGGCTGCCGGACGCGGCGGGCGGAGGGTCATGGGCGGGCGGCTCCGGATGAAAAGGATGGGCGGCTTGCCCGCGCAACTCTAGAACAGCGCCGCGTCCAGCGCCATCAGGCTGGCCGCGCCGGCGCGGGCCCCGCGGATGGCCGTCTCGGTCTCGGGCAGCAGCCGCGCGAAGTAGAAGCGCGCGACCGCGAGCTTGCCGCGATGGAAGTCGTCATCGGGGTGGTCGAGCGCCACACGCGCGATCCGGGCCCAGAAGTAGGCGAAGACCAGATGACCGATCACCCGCAGGTAGTCGACCGCGGCGGCGCCGGCCTCCTCGGGATCGCGCAGGGCGCGGGCGCCGATCTCCATCGTGAGCGTCTCGACCCGCGCGCCGAGCTCGGCCAGCGGCTTGATGAACTCGGCCATGTCGGCACGGCCCGATTCGCGGCGCACCAGCTCGGCGATCAGCGCGCCGAAGGCCCGCAGACGGGCGCCGCCGTCGCCGAGCACCTTGCGGGCGAGCAGGTCGAGCGACTGGATGGTGTTGGTGCCCTCGTAGATCATGTTGATGCGGGCATCGCGCACGAACTGCTCCATGCCGTTGTCGCGCACATAGCCGTGGCCGCCGAGCACCTGCAGGGCGAGGTTGGTGCACAGGAAGCCGTTGTCGGTGAGGAATGCCTTGACCACCGGAGTGAGCAGCGCGAGCAGCTCGCGGCTGGCCTCGCGCTGCGCCGGGTTGGGATGGTGGTCGGCGCGGTCGGCCTGCAGCGCCAGCCAGCACGCGAAGGCACGGCCGCCCTCGGTGTAGGCGCGCTGCGTGAGCAGCATGCGACGCACGTCCGGGTGCACGATGATCGGATCGGCGGCGCTGCCGGGCGCCTTGGCGCCAGACAGCGATCGGCTCTGCAGCCGCTCGCGGGCATAGAAGAGCGCGTTCTGATAGGCCACCTCCGACAGGCCCAGCGACTGCATGCCCACGCCGATGCGGGCCGCGTTCATCATCACGAACATCGCGTTCAGGCCCTTGTTCGGCTCGCCCACCAGGTGGCCGGTGGCGCCGTCGAAGTCCATCACGCAGGTGGCGTTGGCGTGGATCCCCATCTTCTGCTCGAGCCGCGCGGCACGCACCCCGTTGCGCGCGCCCAGGCTGCCGTCGGCCGCGGGCAGGAACTTGGGCACGATGAAGAGCGAGACGCCGCGCGTGCCGGCCGGCGCGTCGGGCAGCCGGGCCAGCACCAGGTGGACGATGTTCGCGGCCAGGTCGTGCTCGCCCGAGGAGATGAAGATCTTGGTGCCGGTGATGCGGTGGCTGCCGTCGGCCTGCGGCTCGGCGCGGGTGCGCAGCAGGCCAAGGTCGGTGCCGCAGTGCGGCTCGGTGAGGCACATGGTGCCGGTCCATTCCCCCGACACCAGGCGCGGCAGGTAGAGCGCCTTCTGCGCCTGCGTGCCGTGGGCAAGCAGGCAGTCGTAGGCGCCGTGGGTGAGGCCGGGGTACATCGAGAACGCCTGGTTGGCGGCATTCATCATCTCCTGCATGGCGATGCCCACCACCGCCGGCATGCCCTGCCCGCCCCAGGCCGGATCGCAGGTGAGCGTGGGCCAGCCCGCCTCGCAGAAGCGCTGCCAGGCCTCGCGAAAGCCCGCCGGGGTGCGCACCGTGCCATCGGGCAGCAGCTGGCAGCCTTCCTCGTCGCCGCTGCGGTTCAGCGGGTGCAGCACCTCGGCGCAGAAGCGGCCGGCCTGCTCGATCACGGCGTCGATGAGATCGGCGCCGGTCTGCTGGTGCGCCGGCAAGCGGGCGAGCTCGGACCCGACATCGAGGAGCTCGTGCAGCACGAAGCGCAGTTCGCGCAGGGGCGGGGTGTAGTAGGGCATGAGAATCTCCTTGGGTTTTCAGGACGACTGTGCTTTTTTCAGGCGAGCGATGCGGCCACGACCTGCGCTCAGCGCGACGGCGCCGCCCGAGGCCGCCGCGATGGCGTGGCCGCCGCGGCGAGCAGGCGATCGGCGACACGACGCGCCCGCTCCAGCGCGTCGGGGCTGCGCAGCAGCCGCCGGTCGTGGTGCAGCACCAGCACCACGCCGAACAGCTCGGCGAGCAGATCGCCGGGCGGCAGGTCGGCGCGCAGCTCACCGGCCTCGACCGCCTGGGCGATCGCCCGCATCAGCTCGCGCTGCCAGCCGCGCACCATGCCGACCAGCACATCGCGCACCGGACCGGGCCGGTCATCGAGCTCGCTGGCGCCAGCAATCCACAGACAGCCGCTGCCGCCCGCCGTGCCGGTGTGCTCGATCCAGCGCTCGACGATCGCACGCACCCGAGGCAGACCACGCGGCCGCGACAGCGCCGGCAGCAGCACATCATCGGCGAAGCGACGCTCGTGCGCCTTGAGCACGGCAATCTGGAGCTCTTCCCGGGAGCCGAAATGCGCGAACACGCCGCTCTTGGACATGGCCATGCGCTCGGCCAGCTTGCCCAGCGTGATGCCCTCCAGGCCCTCGAGCCCGGCGAGCTCGAGCGCCGAGGCAACGATGGCATTGCGGGTGAGTTCGCCCTTCTTCATGCGCGGCATCCGGAAACCGTTTTTTGCACGATCGTGCTTTTTCAGGATCGCGCAGACCGGACCGGCTGTCAAGCCAGCCTGGGTTGCGGCTCAGCCGCGCAGCGAGAGGTCGTCGAAGAAGCCGAAGAACGCGTGCAGCGCCGTCTCGTCGCCGGCGTCGATCACGGCCTTGCCGGCGGCGAGCGCTGCCGGCAGCGACTGCCGGCCCGACAGCAGCATCGCCCAGGTGGCGCGGTCGCAGGCCAGGCCGACATCGGCGCGGGCCGACGGCGTCTCGAAGGCCGAGGGCGGCAGGAAGCGGGCTACGCCGCGATAGACCTGCAGCCCGCAGACATGGTCGGCGTCGGTCTGGCGCAGGCGGAACACCTGGTCGATGCCGGCGCTGGCGAGCGGATCGAGCCGGGCGCCGAGCGCGCGCACGAAGCGCTCCGGCGGGGAGTTCAGAATGAGCGCGCGGGCAGGGCGAACCGCGGGCGGCGGGCTGCCGGCGCGACCGGCCTCCAGGCGCCGGGCCTCGTCGAGCATGAAGGCGCGGGTGTTGGTGGCCGGCGTGCGGCGGGCCATCTCGCGCAGCGCCAGTGCCTTGCACTGCGCGGCCGGCGCGTCGTCGGTATCCAGGCGCAGCAGGTGGCTGCACAGCTCGGCCGCCCAGCCCGGCTCGCCCCGCTCGAGGGCCTGGCCGGCCTGCGCGAGCACCGCCGCGCGCCCGCCCAGCCCGGCCACCAGCAGTTCGGCGCGCCGCGCCGGCGCCACCGGGTGCAGGGTGGCGCAATCGCCGCCGAACCAGCCGAACAGGCCGTTGTGGATGGCCCGGGCGTGATACGCCGGCTCGCCGTAGAAGGTGGGCACCCAGCGGCTGTCCGCCAGACGCGGCGGCAGGCTGATGCACGCGGCCAGGTCATCGGGACCGAGGCCGGCATTGATGCCGCGCACGGTCTGGTCCCAGAGGTACTGCAGGCTGTCGCGATGATCGTCCAGGCAGGCCTGGACGTCGGCGCGCCCGAGGATGGGCGCACCGTGCGCGCCCACCAGATGCTCGGGCCCGGCCTCGCGGATGGCGTCGATGGCCGCGACCATGACGAGCGGATCGCGGTAGGCCTCGCCGCGCAGCGGATAGACGTTGAAGAGCACCGGCCAGACATGGTTGTTGACCACGGTGCGCAACTGCGGAAAGCCGATGATGATGGTGTCGCGCGAGTCACTGGCGAAGCGGCCGTCGAAGTGCACGTCGAGACCGGCGATGCGGGCCTGGCTGAGCGCGCGCGGCACATGCCGGGTGGGCGGCACGAAACCCTGGGTGCTGGGCCCGGGCCGGAAGAAGATCGGGCCGATGCCGTAGTTGGGCATGGCATCGGGGCCCGTGAGCGGCAGGTCATGGCCGAACTGGATGCGCACCCGGCGGCGATACGCCGGGCCGAACTCGGCGCCGACCTCGGCCATGACCGCGCCGAGATCCTCGTGCGCCCACACCGCCACCGAAGGCCCCCAGCGCTCGATCACCTCGGCCGCCCCGCCCACATAGTGCGAGTGGGTGTAGATCAGCGCCACCACCGGCCGGTCGAGCAGCGGACCGAAGGCGGCCAGCACCTCGGCCATCTCCTCGCGGCACTCGCCGGCATCGATGAGGATGAGGCCTTCGTCGCCGCGCACCAGGGTGACGTTGCTGATGCCGAACCCCACCGCGCACCACACCCGGTCGCTCACCGCGTGCACACGCGGCTGGAACATCGCGCTGTGCGCGACCAGGGCGGGATGGGCGACGGCCCCGCTGGGGCTGGTGACGGGATCGGCATCCTGCATGGTCGGGCTCCGGAGATGGGCCGGGCGCGACGGATGCGCGCCCGGCAGGGCGTCGATCATGCCAGCGATCAGGCCGGTGCCCCGAGGATCCAGCCCTCCACCGGATCGATATCCGGGGGCAGGCCCCACCCGCTGTCCTGGCGTCGCCAGGCCCAGGCCGCCATGGCCAGGCACAGCACGGCATCGAGCTCGTCGGCCTGCGCCTGCGCAACGAGTTCGTCGCGCGCATCGGCCATCGCGATGCGGGTCTCGAAGGGATGCTCGCCGGCCTGCAGCGCGGCCACCAGCCGCTCGCGCGCGGCCCGGCGCGCCGGGCAGTGGCGGCGCGCCGGATCGTCGCTCTTGTACGACTCGCGACCGAGCACGCCGCGCGCGAGCAGCGCCGGATAGCCCTCGAGGGCCACCCGCGTCGGGTCGGCGCCGAGGTGGCGCAGCCCGGGCAGCGTCACGCCGGCCTGCAGCAGGCGCGGCGCGCCCTCGTGCAGCATGAGCGCCACCGGCGGGTTGACCCACTTCATCGACGGGCTGCTGCCCGCCGGGCGATCGGTGGCGCGATGGGCGAACTTGCTGCCCGGCGGACGGGCATCGCACCAGGCCCGGCAGTGCCCGACCAGTTCGGCGCGGCTGAGCGCGGCCAGCCGCTGCGTGACCGGCACCCAGGGCTCGAGGCCGTCCAGCGGCCAGCCCAGACCCGCGGCGAAGTCGCGCGGCAGACCGAAGGGAAAGTCGAAGGCGCCCACCCAGGCCTGCGGCAGGCACAGCCAGCCCAGCCAGTCGTCGAGGCTGCGAAAGCGCGCGATCCGCGCCAGGCGCACCCGCGGCGTGGCGCCGGGCTCCGCGCGGCCGATCGCCACCGTGATCGGCTTGCCGGCGCGTGGCGTGCTCGTGAAGTCGACGCCGATCAGCAGGGGATCGGCCATCGGCGCGGCGCTGTCGGGGGAGGGGGTGGTCGGTGTCATCGGTGGGGACCCCGAGGGTCCGGGTCGGCCCGAGCGCCGGCCAGCAACGCGCGCAGGCTGTCCAGGGTATCGGCCTCGCGGATGGGCTTGTCGATGCGCCAGCGCAGCATCCGCGGAAAGCGCACCGCCACGCCGCTGCGATGGCGCGGCGAGGGCGCGATGCCCTCGAAGCCGAGCTCGAACACGAGGGTGGGCTGCAGGCTGCGCACCGGGCCGAAGCGCTCGACGGTGGTGCGGCGGATCACCGCGTCCACCTGGCGGATCTCCTCGTCGGTGAGGCCGGAGTAGGCCTTGGCGAAGGGCACCAGGGCGGGCGGCTCGCCCTCGCCCGGCGGCTCGGCCCACACCGCGAAGGTGTAGTCGGTGTAGAGACTGGCCCGACGGCCGTGGCCGCGCTGGGCGTAGAGCAGCACCGCGTCGATGCTCAGCGGATCGAGCTTCCACTTCCACCAGCCGCCGCCGGCCACGCGCACGCGACCCACGCCGTAGGCGCCGTCGCGGTGCTTGAGCATCAGACCCTCCACGCCGCGCCCGCGCGCGCTGGCGCGCAGCGCCGCCAGGCTCGGCCAGTCGGGCGCCGACAGGCGCGGAGAGCAGTGCAGGCGCGGGAGGGCGCCGGGCGGGTCGACTGGCTCGACTGGCTCTCCCTGCTCTCCTTGCCCTCCCTGTTCTCCCTGCTCTCTCGGCTCTCCCTGCTCTCTCGACTCAACCGCCGCACCCGCCTCAACCGCTTCCCCCAGCAGCCCCTCGAGCTGCGTGCGCCGCTCGGACAGGGGCCGTTCACGCCAGTCACGGCCCTCGTGCTCGAGCAGGTCGTAGGCGAGAAATCGCACCGGCACCTCGCGCAGCAGGACCGCGCCGGGCTTGAGTCGGGCAATGCGCCGCTGCAGGGCCGCGAAGGGCATGGGCCGCGCCGCAGCCGCGTCCCAGGCGAGCAGCTCGCCATCGAACACCGTGCCCGCGACCGCATGCGCAGGATGACGCGCGGCCCATGCCTGCGCGGCCCGGACCACCTCCGGGAACCGCTCGGTGACCAGCTCTTCGCCACGCGACCACAGCCAGACCTGGCCATCACGCAGCACCAGCTGGCCGCGCACGCCATCCCACTTCCACTCGGCCTGCCAGCGCGCGATGTCACCCAGGGTGTCCGGCTCGCCGGCCAGCGGATGGGCCAGGAAGAACGGATAGGGCCGACCGTCGCGGACCGCCATGCCGGCCTGCGGCGGCGCGAGCAGCGCGGCGAGGTGCTGCGCCTCGGGCGAGCGGCGAGCGTCGGTGAAGCCGATCATGCGCTGGGCGATCAGCGCCGCGTCCAGGCCCGACACCGCGGCCAGGGCCCGCACCACGAGCTGGCGCGACACCCCCACCCGCAGCCCGCCGGTGATCAGCTTGTTGAGCAGGAATCGGCCGTTCCAGTCCAGCCCGGCCCAGGCCTCGCGCAGGCCGCGCGCCGCGTCGGCGGGCGCCGCGCCGCGCAGCGGCAGCAGCCGGGTCTGCAGCCACTGCGCCAGCCCGGTGTCGTCGGTGGCGGCACCCTCGGGCAGCAGGTGGGCGATGGTCTCGGCGAGATCACCGACCGCGGCATAGCTCTCCTCGAACAGCCAGGGCGCCAGACCGGCGGCCTCGCAGGCGGCCTCGCGCAACACCCGTGAGGGCACGGTCTGGCGCGGCTTGCCGCCGGCGAGGAAATAGACCGCCCAGGCCGCATCGGCCGGTGGCGCGGTGCGCAGGTAATCGCTCATCACCGCCACCTTGTGGCGGGTGGATGACGAGGCGTCGAGCGCGGCGTAGAGGGCGGCGAAGGCCTTCATGCCGACTGCGCCTCCTCGGAACCGAACTCGGTCTGGAAGGCCTCTGCCTGCAGGCCTTGCTCGCCGAGCCAGCGCACCATCACCGGCACCTGGCCGTGGGTGACGATCACCCGCGTGGCGCCGGTGGCGGCGATCGCCTGCTGCAGGCCGGGCCAGTCGGCATGGTCCGAGAGCACGAAGCCGCGGTCCACGCCGCGCCGGCGACGCGCGCCGCGCAGCGCCATCCAGCCCGAGGCGAAGGCGTCGACGGGGTCGCTGAAGCGACGCAGCCAGCCCGCCGTGCCGGCCGAGGGCGGCGCGATGACCAGCGCGCGCGAAAAATCCGCACGATCGGTCACTTCGCTGACCAGGCGGGTGGGCGGCAGCGCGACGCCGGCCTCCCGGTAGGCGCGATTGAGCGACTCCACCGCGGCGTGGCAGACGATCGGGCCGATCGCGGCATCGACCCCGGCGAGGATGCGCTGCGCCTTGCCCAGCGAGTAGCCGTAGAGCACGCTCGTGCGCCCGGCGGCGGCGTTGTCGGCCCACCAGCGGCTGATCTCGGCCATGAGCGCGTGCTGCGGCTGCCAGCGGTAGACCGGCAGACCGAAGGTGGACTCGGTGATGAAGGTGTCGCAGCGCACCGGCTCGAAGGCGCTGCAGGTGCGGTCCGGCTCCACCCGGTAGTCGCCCGACACCACCCAGACCCGGCCGCGATGCGCGATGCGCACCTGCGCCGAACCCAGGATGTGCCCGGCCGGGTGCAGCGACACGCTCACGCCCCGGTGCACCACGGTCTGGCCCCAGCCGAGCAGCTGCAGGCTGACGCCGCCCAGGCGGGCGCGCAGCACGGTCTCGCCCTCGGCGGCGGCCAGGCAGTGGCCGTGCCCCGGCCGGGCGTGGTCGGCATGGGCGTGCGTGATCACCGCGCGCGGCACCGGTCGCCAGGGATCGATGTGGAAGTCGCCGGCCGGGCAGTACATGCCCTCGGGCCTGAGCACCACCAGATCGTCGGCCGACGGCATGCCTGCGCCCCGCACGCTCACCAGCGCCCGGCGCGACCGCTGAGGGCGACGCCGGCGCGCAGCAGCGCGAATGCCGCCCAGCGCACCGCGCGCAGTCGCAGCGGCCCGCGGGCGTGACGCGCGGGATGGACCTCGCGACCGCCCTGGGCGATGGCGGCGTGGATGCGCGCCGACAGGTGGGCCGCGAAGCCGGCATCGCGCACGACCACGTTGGCCTCGCGGGCCAGCAGCAGCGAGAAGGGATCGATGTTGGAGGAGCCCACGGTGGCCCAGTCATCGGCGACCGCCACCTTGGCATGCATGAAGCTGCTCGCATACTCGACGATGCGCACGCCGGCGCCGAGCAGTTCGTCGTAGAGCGCCTGCGAGGCGTAGTGCTGCAGCGCGTATTCCACCCGCCCCTGCAGCAGCAGGGTGACCGGCACGCCACGCCCCGCCGCCAGGATGAGCGCCCGCCGCATCCGCGCGCCGGGGAAGAAATAGGCGTTGGCGAGCAGCACCCGCTGGCGAGCCGCGCCGATCGCCTGGAGGTACTCGCGCTCGATGGCGCGCCTAAAGCGGAAGTTGTCGCGCAGCAGCAGCATCGCGCGCACCGGCGCGAAGACGGGAGCGTCGGCGAGCGCGTCCTGCGCGGAGACTGCGCCCGGCGACGCGGGTGACACCGGGGTGGCGTGCGACGCGTGAGACGTGTGCGACGTGTGCGACGTGTGCGGATTGTGCGCCGCGTGCGACGTGGACGCGACGGACGCGACGGGCGAGGCACCATGCCTGGCCGCCGCTCCGCGCGCGCGGCGGCCGCCCGCGCACGGCCAGCGCGCCGCGGCGCGCTCGCGCACCGGCAGCAGCGACACCCAGAGCTGGCGGGCGGTGAGCAGGGCATCGTCCACCAGCGGCCCGCGCACCCGCACCGCGAAATCCAGCCGCGGACGATCGAGCGTGCCGTGAACCGGGTCGACATGATCATCGAGCAGGTTGATGCCCCCGATGAAGGCGAGTTCCCGATCGATCACGGCGATCTTGCGGTGCAGGCGCCGCAGCCGCCGCCGGTCGAGCGCATACGGGGCATGCTCCGGCCGGAACACCCGCAGCTGCGCCGGGCCGGCGGCCAGCAGCGCCGCCAGGCGCGGCGGCACCCGCGGCGTGCCGAACCCGTCGACCGCCACCTGCACCGACACGCCACGCGCGGCCGCCCGGGCCAGGGCCTCGAAGACCGGCCGGGCGGAGTCGTCGTCATGCACGATGTAGGTCTCGAGGTGGATCTCCTCGCGCGCGGCATCGATCGCCGCCACCAGCGCGGGAAAGAACGCCGCGCCGCCCTCCAGCAACCAGACCTCGTGCCCGGGGCGCAGGGCCGGCCGGACCCGTGGCGCCGTGCCGAGCCGCGCCGCGCCCGCCATCAGCCCGACGCGCGCAGGTCGGCCACCAGCGGGCTGTGGTCCGACAGCCGCGCCCACTCGGGCCCGCGCAGCACCTGCGCGTCGCGCACCTCGAAGCCGCGCAGGTAGATGCGGTCCATGCGCAGCCAAGGCACGAGCGCCGGGAAGGTGCGGGCCGTGCGCACCCGCCGTGGCGGGCTGGCCGGCACCGCGCCGCGCCGGGCGCGCGGCCCCTCGGGCGAGGCAGCCTCGAACAGGCGATCGCGCACGAAGTGCACCACCTGCTGGCGCATGCCCGAGGGCGGGCGCGCGTCGAAGACCTCGCGCACACCCAGCCGCTGGTAGAGCGTGTCGGAGAGGCGATTGCGCCAGTCGTTGAAGTCGCCGGCGATGATCACCGGCGCCTCGCGCGGGATCTCGCGCTCGATCCAGTCGACCAGCAGCGCGGTCTGACGGGTGCGACTGGCGGCCAGCAGTCCGAGATGCACCACGAAGCAATGGAGATCCTGCCCCGGCATGCGCACCACGCAGTGCAGGATGCCGCGCTTCTCGAGGGCGTGATCGGAGACATCGCGGTTCTCGCGCCGCAGGATCGGAAAGCGCGAGAGCAGCGCGTTGCCGTGGTGCCCATGCATGTACGAGGCATTGCGCCCGTACGCGGTCTCGAAGGGATTGCGCCGGCCGCCCTCGCCGGCCAGGAACTCGTGCTGCGATTCCTTGGGCCAGTGCGGAAAGCGCGTGGCATGCCGCTCGTGGCGCCCCTGCACCTCCTGCAGGAAGACCAGATCGGCGTCGAGCTCATGAAGGCGGGCGCGCAGCTCATGGATGCGGCTGACATGACGCAGGCCGAAGAGCTCGCGGCTCACGCCCTTGTGGATGTTGTAGGTGGCCACGCGCAACTGCAATGGCGCGGGCGCGGCCCGCCGCGACCCGGCCGGCTTTCGGGGCGCGGACGCGGGGCGCGGGCTCATGCCGGCGGCCTGTCCGGCGCGGCACCGCCGCCCGCGCGCGCGGGCAGCTCACGGATGGCCTGCGCGTTCGACCATGAGAAGCAGCGCTCGGCCGCCTGCTCCCAGGGGAGCCAGGCATGACCGAGATGCTCGCGCGGCGACAACTGCACCGGCACGGCCTGCGGCACCTGCAGCGCGAACACATGCTCGGTGTTGTGCGTGACGCCCTCCGGATAGCGGTGCCGCCAGTGCGGGAAGATCTCGTAGCGATTGGTCAGCGACCAGTCGCTCAGGCGGTGCTCGGCCACGCGGATGCCGGTCTCCTCGAGCACCTCGCGGGCGCAGGTGAGCGACAGCGGCTCGTCGGCGCTGTCCTTGCTGCCGGTGACCGACTGCCAGAAGCCGGGATGGTCGGCGCGCTCGAGCAGCAGCACCCGCAGGTCGGGGGTGTGGATCACCACCAGCACCGACTCCGGGATCTTGCTGCCCATGCTGGCGCTCCGGACCGGGGTGCGTCAGGCCTTGGCCGGCTCGGCCGAGCGCAGGCGGATGTGCAGCTCGCGCAACTGCTTCTCGTCGACCGACGACGGAGCCTGGGTGAGCAGGCACTGCGCGCGCTGGGTCTTGGGGAAGGCGATGACGTCGCGGATGGACTCGGCGCCGGTCATCATGGTGACGATGCGGTCCAGGCCGAAGGCGATGCCGCCATGCGGCGGCGCGCCGTACTGCAGGGCATCGAGCAGGAAGCCGAACTTGGCGCGGGCCTCCTCGGGCCCGATCTTCAGGGCGCGGAACACCTTGCTCTGCACCTCCTCGCGGTGGATCCGCACCGAGCCGCCGCCGAGCTCCCAGCCATTGAGCACCAGGTCATAGGCCTTGGCCAGGCAGCGCCCCGGGTCGGTGGCCATGTAGTCCTCGTGGCCGTCCTTGGGCGAGGTGAAGGGGTGGTGCACCGCCGCCCAGCGGGCGTTCTCCTCGTCGTGCTCGAACATCGGGAAGTCGATCACCCAGAGCGGGCGCCACTGGCCCTCGACCAGCCCGGCCTTGCGGCCGAACTCGGAGTGGCCGATGCGGTTGCGCAGCGCGCCGATCGCGTCGTTGACCACCTTGGCCTTGTCGGCGCCGAAGAAGATGATGTCGCCGTTGCGCGCGCCGGTGCGCGAGAGCACGGCATCGAGCGCGTTGTCGTGCAGGTTCTTGACGATGGGCGACTGCAGGCCCTCGCGGCCCTTGGCCGCGTCATTGACCTTGATGTAGGCCAGGCCGCGGGCGCCGTAGATGGCCACGAACTGGGTGTAGGCGTCGATCTCGCCGCGAGTGAGTTCGGCGCCGCCCGGCACGCGCAGGCCCACCACCCGGCCGCCCTCCTCGTTGGCCGCGCCCGAGAAGACCTTGAAGTCGACGGTCTTCATGACCTCGGTGAGGTCGGTGAACTGCAGCTTCACGCGCAGGTCGGGCTTGTCGGAGCCATACAGGCGCATGGCCTCGCCGTAGGTCATGGTGGGGAACTGATTGGGCAGCTCCACGCCGATGGCATTGCGAAAGACCGTGCGAATCATCTCCTCGAAGATGGCGCGGATCTCGACCTCGTCGAGGAAGGAGGTCTCGCAGTCGATCTGGGTGAACTCGGGCTGGCGGTCGGCGCGCAGGTCTTCGTCGCGGAAGCACTTGGTGATCTGGTAGTAGCGGTCGAAGCCCGAGACCATCAGCAGCTGCTTGAAGAGCTGGGGCGACTGCGGCAGCGCGAAGAACTGGCCGGAATTGACCCGCGAGGGCACGAGGTAGTCGCGCGCGCCCTCGGGTGTGCTCTTGGTGAGCATGGGGGTCTCGATGTCGATGAACCCCAGCGAGTCGAGATAGCGACGCACCTCCATGGCCACGCGATAGCGCAGCATGAGGTTCTTCTGCATGGCCGGCCGGCGCAGGTCGAGCACCCGATGGGTGAGACGAGTGGTCTCGGAGAGGTTCTCGTCATCGAGCTGGAAGGGCGGCGTGACCGACGCGTTCAGGATCTGCAGATCGTGGCAGAGCACCTCGATCTCGCCGCTGCGCAGGTTGGGGTTCTCGGTGCCGGCGGGGCGGCGCCGCACCTTGCCGGTGACCCGCACGCAGAACTCGTTGCGCACCCGCTCGGCAGTGGCGAACATGGCCGCGCGGTCGGGGTCGCAGACCACCTGCGCCAGCCCCTCGCGGTCACGCAGGTCGATGAAGATCACGCCGCCGTGATCGCGGCGCCGATGCACCCATCCGAACAGCGTGACCTCCTGGTCGAGACGGTCGGCGGCCACTTCGCCGGCATAGCAGGTGCGCATGGAATCGAGCTCCAGGAAATGGGCGGCAGCGCCGGGTCAGGCGCAGGCCGGAAAGGGTTGTGCGGGCCTCATGCCGCTTCAGCCCGGCGGCAGCTGGCCGGCGGCACGGGCATTGCGCGCCGCGCGGCCGGTGGTGGGATCGGGGGCGACCACGCCCATCGAGACCACGTACTTGAGGGCTTCATCGACGCTCATCTCGAGCTCGATGGTCTCGTGCCGCGGGAACATCAGGAAGAAGCCCGAGGTGGGGTTGGGCGTGGTGGGCACGTAGACCGACACCATCTCGACCGACACCGCCTGGCGCACCTCATGGGCAGGCGTGCCGGTCTGGAAGCCGATGGTCCAGACGCCGCTGCGCGGGTACTGCACCAGGATGGCCTTGCGAAAGGCCTGGCCGGTGGGCGAGAGCACGGTGTCGGACACCTGCTTCACGCTGGAGTAGATGGAGCGCACGATCGGGATGCGCGAGAGCAGCTTCTCCCAGACCTTGACCAGGCCCTGGCCCAGGATGTTGCGGGTGAGCAGGCCGGTGATGAAGATGACCACCACCGTGAGCACCACCCCCACGCCCGGGATGCGCCGACCCCACAGCACCTCGGGCTGCATCTCGGCGGGCAGCAGCTGCAGGCTCTGGTCCATGGTGCTCACGATGAGATTGAGCACCCACAGGGTGATCACCAGCGGCACCCAGATCAACAGACCGGTGACGAAGTACGCCCGCAGCTTTGACTTGGGCGGATGGGTGCCGGGCACGGGGTTCTCCTGGGGTACGGCGGGTGATGCGGGGTTCAGGCGCCCTTGGCGGGCGCAGGCGCAGGCGACGGCGCGGGCGACGCGGCGGGCGCAGGAGAAGCGGCAGGCGCGGCCGCCGGGGCAGGCGCCGGGGACGGCACCGACACCGACGACTCGCCGGCCGGCTTGTCGGGGGCCTTGTCAGCGCCGTCGGTGCCGCCCTTGCCCTTGCCGTTGTCGCGGAAGTCGGTGACGTACCAGCCCGAGCCCTTGAGCTGGAAGGCCGGGGCGGTCAGGCGCTTGGCGAAGGACTTCTCGCCGCAGGACGGGCAGGTGTCCAGCGGGGGGTCGGAGCGCTTCTGCAGGACGTCTTTCTCGAAACCGCAGCGCTCGCAGCGATAGGCGAAGATGGGCATGGCGTGGCTAGGATGAAGGGGCGACCGCGTGACGCGCGGGGGGCCCGGCCCGTGAATGCTCCGCGATCGGCCGCGGACGGCCTCAGGCAGACTCGGAACCGAGCCTCAGGTAGCCCGCCATTATAGGCGATGGCCGGCCGTCAGCGCCGAATGGGCTGTGGCGGCATGGCGTACGCCCAGACGGGCTTGCCGGCCACCGGCTCCAGGCGCGCCTGCGGCTGCCAGCCCGGCACCGGGAACTCCAGGCTCACCAGCCAGCCCCCGGCGGGCAGTTCGGCAGCCGCCTTGGCCGCGGCCCGGGCCATGGTTTCGGGCCGCTGGAACAGATAGACCATCTGGAAGGCCGACCAGTCGGCCTTCCAGAGACTGCCGCGGCGCACGCTGGCAAAGCGGCAGCGCCAGCGGCAGGCGACCGCCAGCGGCCGGCTGAGCTCCAGCCCGTGCAGGCGCGCCTGCGGGTACTGCTCGCGCAACGCCCGCAGGCCGTGGCCCAGGCCGCAGCCGGCCTCGAGCACCGCGGCGCCGGGCGGCAGCGGCACGGCCGCCGCCAGGCCCGCCAGGGCGCCCGGTGGCGTCGGAAAGAGCGGCGCGTCGCGCCAGGAGCGCATGGGGTAGAGCAGCAGCAGCAGCCCGAGCGGCAGCAGCCAGGTGGCCGCCGGCAGCCCTGCCGGCCCGACCAGCAGCATGGCCGAGAGCGGGAATCCGCCGGCGATGAAGATCTGGCGCCAGCGGCTGGCCGCCGGCCAGGCGCACAGCAGCCCGACGAGGGTGGCCAGCGGCAGCGAGAGCAGCATCGGCAGGCCCCAGGCCCGCAGCCCGAAGAACACCGCCCAGGTCAGCGCCCAGGCGAGCAGCGCGGGGAGCGGCCAGGGCATCAGGCAGCGGGCGGCGCGCGCCGCCCGACGCGATCAGAAGGGGATGTCGTCATCCATGTCACCGAAGGACGGCGCGGCCGGCTTGCCGCGCGGCGCGGGCCGGGCGCCACCGCCCCCGCCACCACCGCTGGCCGCCACCGGCTCACGGGTGTAGCCGCCGTCGTCGGAGCCGCCACCACCACCGCCACCGCCGCCGCCCTCGCGCGAGCCGAGCAGTTGCATTTCCTCGGCGATGATCTCGGTGGTGAACTTCTCCTGGCCGTCCTTGTCGGTCCATTTGCGGGTCTTGAGGCGACCCTCGACATAGACCGAGCGGCCCTTGCGCAGGTACTCGCCGGCGATCTCGGCGAGGCGGTCATAGAAGACCACGCGATGCCATTCGGTTTCTTCCTTGCGCTCGCCGGAGGCCTTGTCCTTCCAGTTGCGGGTGGTGGCGATGGAGACATTGCACACCGCCGACCCGCTGGGGGTGTATCGGGTTTCGGGATCCCGCCCGAGGTTGCCGACCACGATCACCTTGTTCACCGAAGCCATCTCGCCCTCTCCTGCGCGACCGGGTCGCGCCCTGTGTTGTATTGCCCGCGACAGCCCCCGGCCGCCGCGACACCCGTGCCTCAGCCGGCGGCGCGCTCGGGGGCCATGACGCCGCCACGCACCGGCCAGCGCTTCTGGCCAAGAGCCGCCACCAACCATACCACCACCATGGCGGCGCACAGACCGATCACTGCCGGGGCCCCCCAGCGCCCCTGGACCCAGCCGCCCACCGCCCCACCGGCGAACATGCCCACCGACTGGACGGTGTTGTAGATGCCCAGCGCCGCGCCACGGGCGTCGGCCGGAGCCATTCGGGACACCAGCGAGGGCAGCGAGGCCTCGAGCACATTGAACGCGGTCAGGTACAGGGTCATCAAGACCACCAGAGCGACTAGGCCGCGCGGCTCGGCCATCAGGGCGAGCAGCACCGCCAGCAGCAGCCCCACCCCGCCGGCGAACACCGGCCGCATCCGGCCGCGGCGCTCGCCCCAGCCCAGCGGCCCGACCATGAGCACCAGCGAGGCGGCCACCGCCACCAGGTAGAGCAGCGGGTGGCCGCTGAGCGGCACGCCGGCGCGCTCGACCAGCCAGCCGGGCACGATCATGAAGAAGGCGATCTGCACGGCATGCAGCGTGAACACGCCCACGTTGAGCCGCAGCAGGTCCGGGGTGAGCAGCAGCGCGCGCAGCGGCGTGGCCCGGGCCGGTGCCGGCACGCGCGGCGCCGGCGGCACCACCCAGAGGGTGACCGCCGCGGCGGCCAGGGCCATGAGCACGGTGAGCTCGAACAGGCCGCTCAGGCCGGCGCGCGCCACCAGCCACGGGGCGGCCACCAGGGTGAGCGCAAAGCTCAGGGCCACCGACACCCCGATGAAGGCCATGGCCTTGGTGCGCTGCGACTCGCGGGTGCTGTCGGCCACCAGCGCGCTGACCGCGGCCGACACCGCGCCGGCGCCCTGCAGCGCGCGCCCGAGGATGATGCCCAGCACGTCGTCGGCCATGGCCGCGAGACCGCTGCCGAGCGCGAACACCAGCAGCCCGGCGACGATGACGGGCTTGCGCCCGATGCGATCGGAGGCCATGCCCAGCGGCAGCTGCAGCAGCGCCTGCACCAGGCCGTAGGCGCCCAGCGCGATGCCGATCAGGGTGGGGTCGTCGCCACCGGGCAGGCGGCGGGCCTCGACCGCGAACACCGGCAGCAGCATGAACAGGCCGAGCATGCGCAGCCCGAACACCGCCGACAGCGCGAGGCTGGCCCGCAACTCGGTGGGGGTCATGGCGTTGGACGAGGCGGGCATGGAGAAAAGGGCAGACGGCGCCTGGGCGGGCCCGGTGGGAGGCCGGGCGCGGGCGCCGGCAGGCAGGGCCGGACAAGCCGCTCATCATAATCCAAGCCCATCCCGGCACCCCGGTCGGGCGGCCCCGCGCAGGTATAGTTGCCGATTGCCCTGACGCCGTCGATGGACCAGATCCGCATCCGGGGTGCGCGCACCCACAACCTGAAGAACCTGAGCCTCGACCTGCCGCGCGACCGGCTGGTGGTGCTCACCGGGCTGTCGGGGTCGGGCAAGTCCTCGCTTGCCTTCGACACGCTCTATGCCGAGGGCCAGCGCCGCTACGTGGAGTCGCTCTCGGCCTACGCGCGGCAGTTCCTGCAGCTCATGGACAAGCCCGATGTCGACCTGATCGAGGGCCTGTCGCCGGCCATCGCCATCGAGCAGAAGGCCACCAGCCACAACCCGCGCTCCACCGTGGGCACGGTCACCGAGATCCACGATTACCTGCGGCTGCTGTTCGCCCGCGCCGGCACGCCCTACTGCCCGCAGCATCCCGACCATCCGCTGGAGGCGCAGTCGGTGTCGCAGATGGTCGATGCCGCGCTGGCCATGCCGCCGGACACCCGG
This sequence comes from Burkholderiales bacterium, assembly GCA_037146935.1. Classification (GTDB taxonomy): domain Bacteria; phylum Pseudomonadota; class Gammaproteobacteria; order Burkholderiales; family Burkholderiaceae_E; genus Quisquiliibacterium. The sequence continues at coordinate 67,276 of JBAWWD010000005.1, read as the reverse complement.
CTGATGGTGCTCGCGCCGGTGCTGGCCGCCCGGCGCGGCGAACACGCCGAGCTGATGCAGGATCTGCGTGCCCAGGGCTTCGTGCGCATCCGCGTGGCCACCGAGGGCCGCAGCGGGCCGCCGCGGGTGATCAGCCTCGATGACGGCGATCCGGGCCTGTCGCGCCAGCACAAGCACAGCATCGACGTGGTGGTCGACCGGGTGAAGGTGGCGCCGGGCATCGGCCAGCGGCTGGCCGAGTCCTTCGAGACCGCGCTGCGCCTGGCCGACGGCCGCGCGATCGTGGCCGACATCGACGGCGGTGCCGAGCGGGTGTTCTCCAACCGCTTCGCCTGCCCCACCTGCAGGCACTCGCTGCGCGAGCTCGAGCCGCGGCTGTTCTCGTTCAACAACCCGCTGGGCGCCTGCCCGGCCTGCGAGGGCCTGGGCACGGTCGAATACTTCGACCCGCGCCGGGTGGTGGCCTTCCCCAACCTGTCACTGGCCGCCGGCGCGATCCGCGGCTGGGACCGGCGCAACCAGGCGCACTTCGCGCAGCTCGGCGCGCTGGCCGCCTGCCATGACTTCGACCTCGACGCGCCCTTCGAGTCGCTGCCCGAGGCGGTGCGCGGTCTGGTGCTGCATGGCTCGGGCTCGCAGCCGGTGCCGGGCGTGGGCGGCGCCGAGGCCGGCGGGCGGGCCCAGCCCTTCGAGGGCGTGATCCCCAATCTCGAGCGCCGCTGGCGCGAGACAGACTCGCCGCCGGTGCGCGAGGAGCTCGCCAAGCTGCGCCAGGCCCGGCCCTGCCCGGCCTGCGAAGGCACGCGGCTGCGCAGCGACGCGCGCCATGTGCGGGTGGGCGCGCCCGGGGCCGACCAGCCGATCTGGACGATCTCGCGCTGGACGCTGCGCCAGGCCCAGGCCTGGTTCGAGGGCCTGGCGCTGCCCGGCCACCGCGCGGCCATCGGCGAGCGCATCGCGCGCGAGATCCTCTCGCGGCTGCGCTTCCTGAACGATGTCGGCCTGGAGTACCTGTCGCTGGACCGCGCCGCCGACACGCTCTCGGGCGGCGAGTCGCAGCGCATCCGGCTGGCCTCGCAGATCGGTTCGGGCCTCACCGGCGTGATGTACGTGCTCGACGAGCCCTCGATCGGCCTGCACCAGCGCGACAACGACCGGCTGATCGGCACGCTGCGCCACCTGCGAGACCTGGGCAACTCGGTGCTGGTGGTCGAGCACGACGAGGACGCGATCCGCGCCGCCGACCATGTGGTCGACCTCGGCCCCGGCGCGGGCGAGCACGGCGGGCAGGTGATCGCGCAGGGCACGCCGGCGCAGATCGAGGCCGACCCGGCCTCGCTCACCGGGCGCTACCTGTCGGGCGCGCTGGCCATCCCGGTGCCGCGCGCGCGCGCGGCCCGCAGCGGGCCGGCCGTCGTGGTGCGCGGCGCGCGCGGCCACAACCTGCGCGGCATCGATGTCGCCTTCCCGGTCGGGCTCATGGTGTGCGTCACCGGCGTGTCGGGCTCGGGCAAGTCCACGCTGGTCAACGACACCCTGCACCTGGCGGCGGCGCGCCACCTCTACGGCTCGGCGGCCGAGCCCGCGGCGCACGATCGCATCGACGGTCTGGAGCTCTTCGACAAGGTGATCGCGGTGGACCAGAGCCCGATCGGGCGCACGCCGCGCAGCAACCCGGCCACCTACACCGGGCTGTTCACGCCGATCCGCGAGCTCTTTGCCGAGACCCCCATGGCGCGCGAGCGCGGCTACGGCGCCGGGCGCTTCTCGTTCAACGTGAAGGGCGGGCGCTGCGAGACCTGCGAGGGCGACGGCGTGATCCGGGTGGAGATGCACTTCCTGCCCGATCTCTACGTGCCCTGCGAGCGCTGCCGTGGCAGCCGCTACAACCGCGAGACCCTCGAGGTGCAGTACAAGGGCCGCAGCATCGCCGAGGTGCTGGCCATGACCGTCGAGCAGGCGCACGCGTTCTTCGCGGCGGTGCCGCTGGTGCAGCGCCGCCTGCAGACCCTGCTCGACGTGGGCCTGGGCTACCTGCGCCTGGGCCAGAGTGCCACCACCCTGTCGGGGGGCGAGGCGCAGCGGGTGAAGCTCTCGCAGGAGCTCTCCAAGCGCGACACCGGCCGCACGCTCTACATCCTCGACGAGCCGACCACCGGCCTGCACTTCCATGACATCGGCCTGCTGCTGCGGGTGCTGCACGCGCTGCGCGACGCCGGCAACACGCTGGTGGTGATCGAGCACAACCTCGACGTGATCAAGACCGCCGACTGGGTGATCGACATGGGCCCCGAGGGGGGCGCCGGCGGCGGCCAGGTGGTGGCCGAGGGCACGCCCGAGGCGATCGCCACCTGCGCCGACAGCCACACCGGCCGCTACCTCGGCCGGGTGCTGCAGCGGGCGGCCGCTCAGGCCCCGCCGGGCCGGTAGTCGGCAAACTTCGCGAGCACGCGGGCCATCTCGTCGGCCGGCAGCACCGCCGGCTGCCCGAGCTGGCGCGCCAGGTGGTACATGCGCGAGAGGGTCTCCACCTCTTCGGCCAGCGCCAGCGCCGCGGCCAGGCCCGCGCCCCAGGCCACCACGCCATGGTGCGCCATCAGGCAGGCGCGACGGCCGGCCAGCGCAGCCAGCACGTGATCGCTCAGCGCCTGGGAGCCGAAGGTGGCGTAGCCCGCACAGCGGATGTCGGCGCCACCGGCCATCGCCACCATGTAGTGGAAGGCCGGAATGCCGGCGGCCTGGATCTCGGGCAGGCAGGCAAGCGCGGTGGCATGCGGCGGATGGGCGTGCACCACCGCGGCGGCCGCCGGCAGGGCCGCGTAGAGGTCCCGGTGGATGCGCCACTCGGAGCTCGGCCGCTGGCCGTCGGCGTCGATGACCGCGGGGCGCTCGTCGTCGGGCGTGGCGCCGGGCACGGTCTCGAGTGACAGCCAGACGATGTCGTCGGGCCGCATGCGCTCGTAGGGCAGCGCCGAGGGCGTGACCAGCAGGCCGGCGCGCGCGCCGCGGTCCCAGCGCAGCGAGGCATTGCCGGCCTTGCCCTGGTTGACGCCGCGCGCGTTGAGCGCGCGACAGGCCTCGATCAGCGCGGCGCGGGCCGCCTGCTCGTGGCGCATGGCCGGATCATGGGCAGGCGTGCTCGCGGCTGGGCCGCCGGCGCCCGCGGCGGGGGTGGCGGGGGCGCTCATGCCGCCCCTTCCGTCGGCGCGGCCAGGCCCGGCAGGCGGCGCAGCGCCGCGGCCTCGGGCCGGCAGGGGCCGTGCTCGGTGATGAGCCAGCTCACGAGCCGCGCCGGGGTGACGTCGAAGGCCGGGTTCAGGCCCGGCGAGCCATCGGGGGTGAGCTGCACCGAGACCACGCGGCCCTGGTCATCGCGGCCGCTGATGCGGGTGAGCTCGGCCGGATCGCGGGTCTCGATGGGGATGGCCTCGCCGTCGGCGGCCTGCGGGTCGATGGTCGAGACCGGGCAGGCCACCAGGAAGGGGATGCGGTTGTCGTGGGCGGCCAGCGCCTTGAGGTAGGTGCCGATCTTGTTGGCCACGTCGCCGTTGATGGCCACGCGGTCGCAGCCGACGATCACCGCGTCGACCCTGCCTTCGCGCATCAGCTGCCCGCCGGCGTTGTCGGCGATCACCGTGTGCGGCACGCCGCGCTCGCCGAGCTCCCAGGCGGTGAGGCTCGCGCCCTGGTTGCGTGGCCGGGTCTCGTCGACCCAGACATGCAGCGCCGCGCCAGCCTCGTGCAGCGCGTAGATGGGCGCGAGCGCGGTGCCGTGGTCGATGGTGGCCAGCCGACCGGCATTGCAGTGGGTGAGCAGCTGCAGCGGCCGGTCAGCGCGGCGCAGCGGCTCGAGCAGGGTGCGGCCATGAAGCCCGATGGCGGCATTGCAGGCCACGTCCTCGTCGCACACCCGCAGCGCCTCGACGCGGGCGCGCGCCGCGCGCTCGGCCACCGGCAGGGGCAGCACCGCCTCGCGCACACGGGCCAGCGCCCAGCGCAGGTTGACCGCCGTGGGCCGGGTGGCGGCCAGCCGCGCGAGGGCCGCATCCAGGGCGGCGTCGTCAGCCGCCTCGCGCAGCGCCAGCGCCAGCCCCCAGGCACCCACGGCGCCGATCAGCGGCGCGCCGCGCACCTGCATGGTGGCGATCGCCCGGGCGCAGGCCTCGGCGTCATGCAGCGGGATGCGCACCTGCTCGAAGGGCAGGCGGGTCTGATCCCAGGTGACCGGCAGGCCGGCGTCGTCGATCCAGAGGGTTCGGGCCATTGAGAATTGTCCTGGAAGCCGCGGCCGGGCCGGCCTACGCTTGAGGTGCCGCCCCGCAGGCCTGTTCGCGTCCGTTGCACGCGCCCGCCCGCGGGCGGCAGCCCGCCGCATCCGCCCGATTCTATGCCCAAGCCTCCTGCCCGCCCGCCCTCGCCCCCCTGCCTGCCCCTCGCCCGAACGCGGCCGGGTCCGCGCCCATGATCGGCGTCACCCTGCTGTCGGTGTTCCTGGTCGGCCTGTTCGGCGGCGTGCACTGCGCCAGCATGTGCGGCGGCCTGGTGTCGGTCATGGCCGGCAGCGCCGCGCGGCCGCGCGCCGTCATCCCGGTGCGCGCCGAGGCACTGCGCCGGCCCGCGGGGCTGCTGCTCGGCCACAACCTCGGCCGGCTCACCAGCTACACGCTGGCGGGCGCGCTCGCCGGCGGCCTGGGTTCGTCGGCGGCGCTGGTCTCGCGCGTGCTGCCGCTGCAGCAGGTGGCCTTCATCGCCACCAACCTGCTGCTGATCGCCATCGGCCTGCACCTCACCGGCGTGCTGCGCCTGGTCGCGCTCGAGCCGGCAGGCGCCGCGCTGTGGCGCCGCCTGCAGCCGCTCGCCTCGCGCCTGCTGCTCGCGCGCACGCCGTGGCAGGCCTGGCAGGCCGGCCTGGTCTGGGGCTGGGTGCCCTGCGGCATGGTGTACGGGGTGCTGATCGCGGCGCTGGTCTCGGGCTCGCCCCTGCAGGGCGCGCTGCTGATGCTCGCCTTCGGCGCGGGCACGCTGCCCAACCTGCTGCTGATCGGCGCGGGTGCGGCCGCCGGCCAGTGCTGGCTGGCAAGACCCGCGCCCCGCCGCCTCGCCGGCCTGATGGTGGCGGGCTTCGGCCTGGCCGGCCTCGCGCGGCTCGATCCTGGCGCGCACCTGCATCGGGTGGTCGATGCCTGCCTGAGCGTGTTCTGAGTGGCCATGTTCATCGATCCCGCCGATCGGCAGACACCGGGCAGGGCCACCGACTGCTTCCACTGCGGTCAACCCGTCACCGCACCCGGCCGGTGGCTCGCCCAGGTCGATGGCCAGCTGCGCGCGATGTGCTGCGCCGGCTGCCAGGCGGTGGCGCAGGCCATCGCCGCCGCCGGCCTGACCGACTACTACCGCCACCGCAGCGCGCCGGCCGCCGGCGCGCAGGCCCTGCCCGAGCACCTGGCCGCCGATCTCGCCCTCTACGACGAGCCCGACCTCAACGCCACCCTGGTGCGCAGCGGCCCGCCCGACCCGGCCACCGGCGCGGCCTGCAGCGAGGCCTCGCTGATGATCGAGGGGCTGCGCTGCGGCGCCTGCGGCTGGCTGGTCGAGCGCACGCTGGCGCGACAGCCCGGCGTGGTGTCGGTCTCGGTCAACCAGGCCACCGAGCGCGCCCTGCTGCGCTGGGACCCGGCGCGAGCATCGCTGTCGCGACTGCTGGCCAGCGTCGCGGCGGTGGGCTACCGGGCGCTGCCCAGCGACCTGCGGCAGCGCCAGGCCCAGGAGGCGGCGGCCCGCCGCTCGCTGTCGCGACGGCTGTTCGTGGCCGGGCTGGGCATGATGCAGGTGATGATGTACGCGTGGCCGGCCTACACCGCGCAGGCCGGCGAGATCGAGTCAGACCACGCCGCGCTGATGCGCTGGGCCAGCCTGCTGCTCACCCTGCCGGTGGTGCTCTACTCGGCGCGTCCCTTCTTCGAGGGCGCCTGGCGCAGCCTGCGCCACCGCAGCCCGGGCATGGACCTGCCGGTCGCGCTGGGCATCGCCGCGGCCTTCGCGGCGAGCGCCTGGGCCACCTGGCGGGGCGAGGGCGAGGTCTGGTTCGACTCCGTGACCATGTTCGTGTTCCTGCTGCTCGCGGCCCGGCACCTCGAATGGCTGGCCCGCCGCCGCGCCGGCCGCGCCCTCGACGCGCTGGCCGCGGCCATGCCGGAGCGCGCGCTGCGGCTCACCGGCCCGCCCCCCGCGGATGCCGAGGCCTTCCTGCAGGCGCCCACCGAGACCGTGCCGGCGCTGCGCCTGCGCCCGGGCGACGCCATCCGCGTGGATGCCGGCAGCCGCTTCCCGGTGGACGTGACGCTGCTGGCCGGCCGCACCGAGGTCGACCAGTCGCTGCTCACCGGCGAGTCGCTGCCGGTGGCGCGGGGGCCTGGCCAGCCGGTGGCCGGCGGCGCGGTCAATGCCGGCAGCCCGGTGCTGGCGCAGGTGCTTCACGCCGTGGGCGACAGCACCCTGTCGGGCATCGAGCGGCTGATCGAGCGGGCCGGCCATGACCGCCCGCCAGTGGCCCGCGCCGCCGACCGGGTGGCGCGCTGGTTCATCGGCGCGCTGCTGCTGCTGGCCGCGGGCGTGGCGCTGGCGTGGTGGCAGATCGATCCGGCGCGCGCCCTGCCGGTGGCCATCGCGGTGCTGGTGGTCTCGTGCCCCTGCGCGCTGTCGCTGGCCACGCCGGCGGCGCTGGCCGCGGCCACCGGCGAACTCAGCCGCCAGGGCGTGCTGGTGAGCAGCGGCCGCGCGCTGGAGGCGCTGGCCGGCTGCACCGATGTGGTCTTCGACAAGACCGGCACGCTCACTCGCGGCCAGCCGGCGGTGGTGTCGGTGCGCACCTTCGGCGCGATCGACCCGTCGCAGGCCCTGGCCATGGCCGCGGCGCTGGAGACCGGGTCTGCCCACCCGCTCGCGCAGGCGCTGCGCGAGCGCGCCAGCGAGCTCGCGCTGCCCCTGCCCGCGGTGGTCGCGGTGCACGCCGAACCCGGCAGCGGGGTGCAGGGCGAGATCGAGGGCCGGGCCCTGCGCCTGGGCTCGGCCGCCTGGTGCGGCCAGTGGAGCGCCTGCCCGCGCGGCGAGCATGCCGACACCGAGGTCTGGCTGGTCGACCGGCAGGCCGCGCTCGCCTGCATCCGCCTGAGCGACCCGCTGCGGCCCGAGGCGCTGGCCAGCGTCAAGGCGCTGCAGGCCGCCGGGCTGCGCGCGCATCTGCTGAGCGGCGATCACACCGCGCCCGCGCAGCGGGTGGCCGAGCAGCTCGGCCTGGACCTGCTCGGCGCGCAGGCCGGCCCGGCCGACAAGCTCGCCCGCGTGCGCGAACTGCAGCAGGCCGGTCGCCGGGTGCTGATGGTGGGCGATGGCGTGAACGATGCGCCGGTGCTGGCCGCGGCCGATGCCTCGGTGGCCGTGGGCCAGGCCACCGCGCTTGCCCGCACCGCCGCCGACTGCGTGCTGCTGGCCGACGACCTCGGCCGGGTGACGCTGCTGCGGACCATGGCCGCGCGCACCCGGCAGGTGGTGATGCAGAACCTGGCCTGGGCCAGCGCCTACAATGCCGTGGCCATCCCGGCCGCGGCGCTCGGGCTGGTGCCGCCCTGGGCCGCCGCGCTCGGCATGTCGGCCAGCTCGCTGCTGGTGGTGGGCAACGCGCTGCGCCTGCGGATGCCGTCGTGGAAGTCCTCTACCTCCTGATCCCGCTCAGTCTGGTCATCGTCGCGGTGGCGGTCTGGATCTTCTTCCGGATGTCCGACAGTGGCCAGTTCGACGACCCGGTGGGCCCCGCCCACAGCGTGCTCATGGATGACGACACCCCTGCCCCGAACACCCGGCCCCCGGGCGCGGCGCCGCCGCGCTGACGCGCGCTGACCCGCGCTGCATGGCGCGCGCCGCAGCGCAGCCCCGGCCTGATCGGCGCCCGGTCAGCGACCGATCAGCGCCTTGTCCTGATGGGCGCCGGCTTCAGGGGTGTCCAGCAGGCTGGGCGGCGGCGAGCCAGTGGTTCGCATCAGCAGCCAGGTGAGCCCGCTGCCCATCGAGAACAGCAGCCAGAACACGAAGAAGCCCACGGTGTAGGCCGCCTCGCGGCTGTCGGCCAGGTGCACGCCGACCACGATGAGCTCGTGCGGGTCGATCATCGAGAAGAACACGCCCTCGGCCACCGTGGCCATGAGGAAGGCCGGCCAGAGCACGACCATGATCACGCGTCCGACACGACGGTCTCCGATCGGTCTGGACATGGCGGTGCTCCCGGCGCTCAGGGTTGGGCGCTCACGACCACCGGCTGGCCGAAGCCGGCGGTCGAGGTGGTGAGCCGCCAGGTAGCCTCGGGGCCCTCGATGACCAGGTGCCACCGGCCCTCGCCGGGCAGCGCCAGAGGCGATCCGGCATAGCGGCCGGGCGCCACCGGTCGCAGGCTGTGGGTCTGGTCGAGCTCGGCGCGCGTGGCGTGAATCACCCGCAGCGTGAGCGAGGCCGGCAGGGCCGCGCCGGCGCTGCTGCGCATCAGCACCACCGGGCTGCCGTCGTCGTCGCGCAGCACCTGCGCCGCCAGGCCCAGCCGCGCGGCCGCGGCATCGCGCGCCAGGGTGCGGTTGATGGCCTTGCCCTCGCGGTAGTAGTCGTCGACCACCATGGCGTGGTTGCTGGAGATCGCCAGCCACAGCGTGAACAGCCCGCCGATCAGGGCCAGCGCCGGCATCAGCATGAGCAGCCAGGGCCAGGGCTGGCGGTACCAGGCGACAGGGGTCAGGACGGCATGGCTCATGATCGGCTCCGGTGGCAGGGCGCGCGCGCCCGCGTGAGGCGAGTGGTGCGCAGCCCATGAGGATGCAGTTTCATCGCGGCATGTAGAAGGTGGATTTCTCGCGCACCGCCACGGCGGGGTCATCGAGCGCATCGACCAGGAATTCGATCCGGCTGCTGCCCGGCGCCGCCGCACCCGCGGGCACCCGTACCCGCACCGGCACCAGCCGCGGCTGCACCGGCGGCACCTCGACCTCGGGCTCGGAGGCCACCATCGCCGAGGCGATGCCGTCGACGCGGATGCGCAGGCGGCGCGGGCTCTCGGTGGTGTTGATGAGCTGCAGCTGGTAGACGTTCTCGATCATCCCCCCCTCGACCTCGCGCCCCAGCGAACCGCGATCGCGCATCACGTCGACCTTCAGCGGCGTGCGCAGCGCCAGATGCCCGAACAGCGCCAGGGTCACCGCCAGCAGGATCGCGCCGTAGACCAGCACCCGCGGGCGCAGCGCGCGGCGCAGCAGCTGGCTGCCGCGCCATCCGCGGGCCAGCGCGTTCTGGGTGGTGTAGCGCACGAGGCCGCGCGGGTAGCCCATGCGGTCCATGATCTGGTCGCAGGTGTCGATGCAGGCCGCGCAGCCGATGCACTCGTACTGCAGGCCGTTGCGGATGTCGATGCCGGTGGGGCACACCTCCACGCACAGGCCGCAGTCGATGCATGACCCCAGGCCGATCGCCGCCGGATCGGCCTTGCGCGAGCGCGACCCGCGCGGCTCGCCGCGAGCCTGGTCGTAGGTGATGATCATGGTGTCGCGGTCGAACATCGAGCTCTGGAAGCGCGCATAGGGGCACATGTACTTGCACACCTGCTCGCGCATCCAGCCCGCGTTGCCGTAGGTGGCAAGGCCGTAGAAGAGCACCCAGAAGGCCTCCCAGGGTCCGAGCGCCAGCGCGCCCACTTCGCCGAGCAGGGTGCGGATCGGCGTGAAGTAGCCCACGAAGCTGATGCCGGTCCACAGCGCCACCGCCAGCCACAGCGCGTGCTTGAGGGTCTTCAGGCCCAGCCAGCGCGCGTCGCGCGCGCCCTGATCCAGGCGCATGCGGGCATGCCGGTCGCCTTCCACCCGGCGCTCGATCCACAGGAAGATCTCGGTGTAGACGGTCTGCGGACAGGCGTATCCGCACCACAGCCGCCCGGCCACCGCGGTGAACAGGAACAGCGACAGCGCCGAGATGACCAGCAGGCCCGTGAGATAGATGAAGTCCTGCGGGTAGAGCACCACGCCGAAGAGATAGAAGCGGCGCGAGAGCAGGTCGAAGAGCACCGCCGGCCGGTCGTTCCAGGTGAGCCAGGGCAGGCCGTAGAACACCAGCTGCGTGATCCACACCATCGCCCACCGCCAGCGCGCGAACAGCCCGCTGACCGCGCGCGGGTAGATCTTGCGCCGGACCTCGAAGAGGTCGTCGCGCTCGGGCGGCGCCGCGACCACGGGCGGGATGCGGGCATTCATGACGGGCAGTCCGGAGCCGGCGCGATCAGGGGCGTGCACGCACCGGCCAACGCGCGGCTCAGGGCCGGGCCGGCGCGCTGCCGGCGGCGCCCGCGCCGTGCGACAGGCTCCAGACATAGGCGGCCAGCACCTGCACCTTGCCCGGGCCGAGCAGTTCGCCGAAGGCCGGCATGCGGTTGCTGCGTCCCTTGGTGATGGTCTCGGTGACCGAGGCGAGCGAGCCGCCGTACAGCCAGACGGTGTCGGTGAGATTGGGCGCGCCCAGCGCGGTGTTGCCCTTGCCGTCGGCGCCGTGGCAACCGGCGCAGGCGGCGAACTTCGGCTTGCCCAGCTCGGCCTTGACCGCGTCGTGGGCGCCGCCCGAGAGCGAGAGCACGTAGTTGGCCAGATTCTCGACATCGGCCGCGCCGCCCACCGCCGCGGCCATCGGCGGCATCACGCCGTGGCGCCCCTCGCCGATGGTCCTGACCAGCACCGGGCCTTCGCCCCCGTGCAGCCAGTCGCCGTCGGTGAGGTTGGGGAAGCCCTTGCTGCCGCGACCGTCGGAGCCGTGGCACTGCACGCAGTAGGTGAGGTACATGCGCTCGCCCATGGCGCGGGCCTGCGGATCGGCGGCCACCTGCGCCACCTCCTGCTTCAGGTAGCGCTCGAACAGCGGCCGGGTCGTCTCGTCCATGCGGGCCACCTCGGCCTGGTACTGCTCGGCCTGGGTCCAGCCCAGCGAGCCGCGCATTGCGCCCAGGCCGGGGTAGAGCACGAGGTAGACCAGCGCGAACGCGATGGTGAGATAGAACAGCCACGCCCACCACCGCGGCAGCGGATTGTTGAGCTCCTGCAGATCGCCGTCCCAGCTGTGGCCGGTGGTGCCCACCGCGTCACGCGGCGGCGGCCGGCGCGAGAGCGTGATGGTGATCCACAGGCACAGCGCGAGGCCGACCAGGGTGCTGATGATGATGAAGGCGCTCCAGCCGGCGCCGGTGAAATCTGCCATGAGAGGGCCTCCGTTCAGGAACGCCGCGCGATGTCGTCGTCGGCAAAGGGCAGGCGGGCGGCTTCGGCAAAGCGCGCCTGGCGCGAGCGGCCCCAGGCCCACCAGACGATGCCGATGAAGGCCAGAAGCGAGAGCACGGTGATCACCGCGCGCAGCAGGTTGATGTCCATGTCGACTCTCCTAGCGCGCGGTCTTCAGCGCCGTGCCCAGCACCTGCAGATAGGCGATCAGCGCGTCCATCTCGGTGCGCCCCCGCACCGCCTCGGGCGCGGCGGCGATCTCGGCATCGCTGTACGGATGGCCCAGCGTGCGCAGCGCGCGCATCTTGGCGGCCACCCCGTCGGCATCGGCCGCGCTGGTGGCCAGCCAGGGATAGCCCGGCATGTTCGACTCCGGCACGACATCGCGCGGGTTGATCAGATGGATGCGATGCCACTCGTCGGTGTACCGGCCGCCGACGCGGGCCAGGTCGGGTCCGGTGCGCTTGCTGCCCCACTGGAAGGGGCGGTCGTAGACGAACTCGCCCGCCACCGAGTAGTGGCCGTAGCGCTCGGTCTCGGCGCGGAACGGCCGGATCATCTGCGAGTGGCAGTTGTAGCAGCCCTCGCGCACGTAGATGTCGCGGCCGGTGAGCGCCAGCGCGCTGTAGGGCTTGAGCCCGGCCACCGGCTCGGTGGTGGACTTCTGGAAGAACAGCGGGATGATCTCGACGCTGCCGCCGACGCTGACCAGCAGCACGATCAGCAGCATCATCAGGCCGATGTTGCGCTCGATGCGGGCATGGGAAAAGGCCATCGGGAAGTCTCCTTGCCGCTCAGGCGTGGGCCAGGACGGCCGGCACGCGCGCGTCCTCGGGTCGACCTGCGCGCACGGTCTGCAGGCAGTTCCAGAACATGATCAGCATCCCGCCGAGATAGAGCGCGCCGCCGAGCAGCCGGATCACGTAGTACGGGAAGGTGGCCTTCACCGACTCCACGAAGGCATAGGTGAGCGTGCCGTCGGGATTGGTGGCCCGCCACATGAGGCCCTGCATGACCCCGGCGATCCACATCGCGGCGATGTAGAGCACGATGCCGATGGTGGCCACCCAGAAATGCAGCTCGATGAGTCGGCGGCTGTACATCTGCTCGCGGCCATACAGGCGCGGCAGCAGGTAGTAGATCGAACCCATCGACACCAGGCCCACCCAGCCCAGCGCGCCGGAGTGCACATGGCCCACCGTCCAGTCGGTGAAGTGCGACAGCGCGTTGACGGTCTTGATCGACATCATCGGCCCCTCGAAGGTCGACATGCCGTAGAACGACAGCGACACCACCAGGAACTTCAGGATCGGGTCGTCGCGCAGCTTGTGCCAGGCACCCGAGAGGGTCATGATCCCGTTGATCATGCCGCCCCACGAGGGCGCCAGCAGCACCAGCGAGAACACCATGCCCAGGCTCTGGGCCCAGTCGGGCAGCGCGGTGTAGTGCAGGTGGTGCGGGCCCGCCCACATGTAGGTGAAGATCAGCGCCCAGAAGTGCACGATCGACAGCCGGTACGAGTACACCGGGCGCTCGGCCTGCTTGGGGATGAAGTAGTACATCATCCCCAGGAAGCCCGCGGTCAGGAAGAATCCCACCGCGTTGTGCCCGTACCACCACTGCACCATCGCGTCCTGCACGCCGGCGTAGGCCGAGTAGCTCTTGGTCAGGCTCACCGGGATCGCCGCGCTGTTCACGATGTGCAGCAGCGCCACGGTCAGGATGAACGCGCCGAAGAACCAGTTGGCCACGTAGATGTGGGGCGTGCGCCGCTTCAGGATGGTCCCGAAGAACACGATCGCGTAGCTCACCCAGACCACCGCGATGAGCAGGTCGATCGGCCATTCCAGCTCGGCGTATTCCTTGCCCGAGGTGATGCCCAGGGGCAGCGTGATGGCCGCCGCCACGATCACCAGTTGCCAGCCCCAGAAGGTGAAGCCGGCCAGCGGCCCGGCAAACAGCCGGGTCTGGCAGGTGCGCTGCACCACGTAGTACGAGGTGGCGAACAGCGCCGAACCGCCGAAGGCGAAGATGACCGCGTTGGTGTGCAGGGGGCGCAGGCGGCCATAGCTGAGCCAGGGCACATCGAAATTGAGGGCTGGCCAGGCGAGCTGGGCGGCGATGATCACGCCGACCAGCATGCCCACCACCCCCCAGACCACGGTCATCAGCGCGAACTGCCTGACCACCCGGTAGTTGTAGGTCTCGGCAGCGCCGCCGAGAGGCGATTGCCCCATGGTGAATCTCCCCGTGTGTGGTGTGGGCGACGCCGTCGCGTCGTCACGGGAAGCACCCTATCTGCCGCAGTGCAGCAGTGCATTGACAATCATCAAGCGCCTCAGCGGCACCCGATCCGGTTCAGTCGGCCTCGTGCAGCTTGTTGCGTTGCACCATCGCCGGGAACCAGCGCCACCAGAGGGCCACGACCGCCAGCGTGCCCACGCCGCCCAGCACCACCGCGGGCACCGCGCCCAGCCAGGCCGCGAGCAGGCCCGATTCGAATTCGCCGATCTGATTGGAGGCGCCCACGAACAGCGAGTTGACCGCGCCGACCCGACCGCGCATCTCGTCGGGCGTCTCGAGCTGCACCAGCGAGCTGCGGATCACCACGCTCACCATGTCGGCGCCGCCCATCACGACCAGCGCCGCCAGCGACAGCGGCAGCCAGGCAGACAGCCCGAACACCACCGTGGCCACGCCGAACAGCGCCACTGCCGCCATCAGGCGCCGGCCCACGCGCCGCTGCAGCGGGTGGCGCGCCAGCCAGAGCGCCACCGCCAGCGCGCCCACCGCAGGCGCCGCGCGCAGCAGGCCCAGGCCCCCGGGACCGGTGTGCAGGATGTCGCGGGCGTAGATCGGCAGCAGCGCAGTGGCCCCGCCGAGCAGCACCGCGAACAGGTCGAGCGAGACCGCGCCCAGCAGCACCGGATGGCGGCGGATGTAGACCACGCCGGCCGCCAGATAGGCCAGCGTGACCCGCGGCCGCGACGCCGGACGGCCACGCGGCCGCACCCGCGTGAGCAGCGCGAGCGAGGCCAGGAACAGGCCGCCGGCCACCGCGTACACGGTGTGCGCGCCGGCGAGATAGAGCAGCCCGCCGAGCGCCGGCCCGCCGATGGTGGCGGCCTGATGGCCGCTGGAGCCAAGCGCCACCGCACGCGACAGCAGCCGCGCCGGCACCAGCGAGGGCACCAGCGCCTGCGAGGCCGGCATCTCGAAGGCGCCGACCAGGCCGAGGGCGAACACCAGCGCGTAGAGCAGGCTGCTGTCCAGGCGCCCGCTCAGGCTGGCCGCCGCGAGCGCCAGCGCGGCCCCCGCCTGCACCACCCGGCCGGCGATCAGGATGGCGCGGCGATCATGCCGATCGACCACCGGCCCCACGGCCACCGCCAGCACCAGCGCCGGCAGGAACTGCACCAGCCCCACCAGGCCGAGGGACAGCGCGCTGCCGGTGAGCTCGTACATCTGCCAGCCCACCGCCACCACCTGCACCTGGGTGGCCACGTGCGAACACAGGCGGGCCAGCCAGTAGCGCCGGTAATCGGCGATGGCCAGCGGATTGACGACGATCTCGGGGACCTCGTTCATGCATCCGGCCGGTGGCTGCCCTACTGGCGCCGCAGCGCCGCCTCGAGGCTGCGCGCCGGATCGGTCTGCTGATCGTCACCGAGCTCCACCTCGACCCGGTGCAGCGTGCCGGTGAAGGGGAACGGCGCCTCGAAGTCGGCCACGGCCGGCTTCGGAGCCCGCCCGACCTCCATGCCGATGAACGAGGACTGCGCGCGATAGGTCTGCGGCAGCGCCACCGACGCGCAGGGCTCGCCGTCGATGAGCAGCGTGCCTTCGGCGCGGTACTCGCCGGTCTTGCGCACCACCCAGCTCAGCACCCGCGACCCTGGCGGCACCGGCGCGGCCGAGCGCGCGATGTAATGGCGGTTGACGAAGTTGTAGTCGTGCACCAGGTGACCGTCCTGCAGGAAGAAGGCATAGCCCCCGCACCAGTCGCCCTGCGCGATCAGCACCCCCTGCGCGCCCTGCTGCGGGATCTCGACATGGGCCGTGATGCGATACGAGCGGTTGCGGATGTCGGGCGCGGCTGCCTGCGGGATGCGCCCGCCACCCGGCTGCAGCACCCAGTGGCGACGCGCCGCCACGCTGTGCGGGTTGGAGCTCACGAAGCGGTTGAGGGTGTCGTCCAGCGGCAGCACGTTGCAGGCCCCGGCCTCGGAGAACCAGCGCGCGATCATCGCCTGCAGGCGGGCGGGCTCCTGCTCGGCCAGGTCGTGCATCTCGTTGAAGTCGCGCTCCAGGTGGTA
Organism: Burkholderiales bacterium; assembly: GCA_037146935.1. Classification (GTDB taxonomy): domain Bacteria; phylum Pseudomonadota; class Gammaproteobacteria; order Burkholderiales; family Burkholderiaceae_E; genus Quisquiliibacterium. The sequence continues at coordinate 51,669 of JBAWWD010000005.1, read as the reverse complement.
GAGCTCCCAGCGATCGGCATCGAAGGCGGTGCCCGGGCGGTGCCAGGTGACCGCCTTCCAGCCCTCGTGCCAGATGCCGCGATGGCCCAGCATCTCGAAGTACTGGGTGCGCTTGCGCGTGGGCTCGGCGGCCTCGCCGAAGGAGTAGGCAAAGCTGGTGCCCTCGATCGGCTGCTGGGTCACGCCGTTGATCGCCGCGGGCACCGGCACGCCGGTGAGCTCGAGCACGGTGGGCGTGATGTCGCTGACATGGTGGAACTGGTGCCGGATGCCGCCGCCCTGCCCGATGCCCGCCGGCCAGTGCACGATCAGCGGGTCGCGCACCCCACCGCCGTGGGTGTTCTGCTTGTAGCGCTTGAGCGGAGTGTTGCCGGCCATCGCCCAGCCCAGCGGATAGTTGTTGTTGAGGTGGGCCTGCCCGATGGCATCGATGTGCTCGAGGTTCTCGGCCAGCGTGTCGCGCACGCCATTGAAGTAGCGCAACGCGTTCACGGTGCCGAAGGGCGAGCCCTCCTGGCTCGCGCCGTTGTCGGAGATCAGGGTGATCAGGGTGTTCTCCAGGCAACCCTGCTCGCGCAGCCAGGCCACCAGCCGGCCCACCTGCAGGTCGGCGTGCTCGAGCATGCCCGCGAAGGCCGCCTGCAGCCGCACCGCCAGCCGGCGTTCATCATCGCTCAGCTCGGCCCAGGCCTTCACCCCCGGGTTGCGATCGGGCAGCACGGTGTCAGGCGGCACGATGCCCAGCGCCTTCTGCCGGGCCAGACGCTCCTCGCGGGTGGCATCCCAGCCCTTGGCGAAGACCGACTCGTAGCGGTCGATGAACTCGCGCGGCGCATGGTGCGGCGCATGCTGCGCGCCCAGGCACATGTACAGGAAGAAGGGCTTCTCGGGGGTGATGGTGCGCTGCGCGCGGATGAACCCGATCGACTGGTCGACGATGTCCTCGGAGAGGTGATAGCCCTCGCGATCGGGCGCCTCGATGTGGTGGTTGTCGAGCACCAGTTCCGGGTGCCACTGGTTGGTCTCGCCCTCGAGAAAGCCGAAATAGCGGTCGAAGCCGCGCTGCAGCGGCCACTGGTCGAAGGGGCCGGCCTGGGAGGTCTCGAAGGTGGGCGTGAGATGCCACTTGCCGGTGGCGAAGGTGTTGTAGCCGCCCAGCCGCAGCATCTCGGCCAGCGTGCCGGCGCTGCGCGCGATGCGCCCGCGCATGCCCGGAAAGCCGAGGTCCCAGTCGGCCAGCCCGCCCATGCCCACCGAGTGATGGTTGCGGCCGGTGAGCAGCGCGGCGCGGGTGGGCGAGCACAGCGCGGTGGTGTGGAAGTTGGTGTAGCGCAGGCCGCCCGCGGCGAGCGCGTCGATGTGCGGCGTGGCGATCTCGGAGCCATAGCAGCCGAGATCGGCAAAGCCGAGGTCATCGAACACGATGCACACCACGTTGGGCGCGCCCTGCGGGGCACGCGCGGGCTCGGGCCAGTGCGGCCGCGACTCGCTGGCGGTCAGGCCCAGGCCGTTTCGGTTGGGGGCGGAACTCATGGCATCTCCTGGGAGAAATGATCGGTCGATGGCGCGGCGGCCGGTGCGTCAGCCGCGCAGCGAAAGCCCATGTGGCCGGTCGTGGCCTCGGGCAGGGTGGCGCTGCGCGCCGCCACCCGGAAGCGGAAGCAGTAGCTCTCGTGGCACAGGTAGCTGCCACCGCGGATCACCCGGCGCGATCCGCGCGCCGGGCCGCGCGGATCGCGCAGCAGCCCCTCGGGGTGGGTGGCGCTGAACCAGTCGGCGCACCACTCCCAGACATTGCCGCACACGTTGTGCAGGCCGAAGCCATTGGCGGCGAAGGCATCGGCCGGGGCGGTGCCGGCATGGCCATCCAGGCAGTCGTTGCGGGCGGGGAATGCGCCCTGCCAGACATTGCAGCGGTGCTCGCCGTCCGGCGTGAGTTCGTCGCCCCACGCAAAGCGCCGCCCCGCGAGGCCGCCGCGCGCCGCGTACTCCCACTGCGCCTCGGTAGGCAGGCGCAGGCCCGACCAGTCGCAGTAGGCGAGCGCGTCATGCCAGCTCACATGCACCACCGGATGGTCCTCGCGGCCCAGCCACGACGAGCCCGCGCCTTCCGGGCGCAACCAGCAGGCCTGCGGCACCTCGCGCCACCACGGCGCATCGGCCAGTCCGCGCGTGGGCGGGAAGTCGTCGGGCAGCAGGCCAGCGAACACGAAGCTCGCGCCGACTTCCTCGGCATAGGTGACATGCCCGGTGGCCTGCACGAAGGCGGCGAACTGGCGGTTGGTGACCGCGGTGCGGGCGATGCCGAAGGGCGCCAGCCGGACCCTGCGCGCCGGCCCTTCGCCGTCGCCCGGCTCGCCCTCGTCGGCATCGCTGCCCATGAGGAAGTCGCCACCGGGCAGCCAGACCAGCCCGGGATCGCCGGGCACCGGGGGCACACCCGCGGGCCACGCGGCAGCGCCGGCGCCCGCCCCCGCGGCCTCGCCCTCGGCAGTGGCAGTGGCGGTGCCGGTGACAGTGCCGGTGCCGGCAACAGCGCCAGACCCGGCCGGCACGCAGCAGGCCCGCGCGTTCATGCAGGCTCAGGCCCCTGCACCCGCGCGCGCGCCCCGCACCAGCCGGCCCGGCCGGGCCCCGGTGTCGCGATCGTCGCGTCGGGTGCGCACGCCATTCACCCAGGTGCCCACATAGCCCCGCGCCGGCTGCAGCAGCCGCGCGCCGCCCGCCGGCAGATCGCGATGCAGCGCCAGCGGGCCCAGCGCCAGGCGCTCGAAGTCGATGAGGTTGAGGTCCGCGCGCAAGCCGGGGCGCAGCGCGCCGCGATCGGCCAGGCCGAACAGCCGGGCATTGCGCCAGGTCTGACGATGCACCACATGCGCCAGCGGCAGACGCGGCCCGCGATAGCGATCCCGCACCCAGTGGGTGAGCTGGAAGGTGGGCGCCACGGCATCGAAGATCACGCTCACATGCGCGCCGGCATCGCTCAGGCCGCTGACGGTGAGATCGCTGAGCTGCATCTCGCGCAGCGCCTCGTGGCTGTGGCCGCTGTAGTTGGTGAAGAAGCGCACGACGAAGTCGCGGCCCTCGCCGGCGGTCAGCCAGTCATAGAGGAAGGATTCCTCGTCCTGCCCGGCGGCGGCGGCGCGCGCCGCGAAGGAGCGCTCGGGCAGCGGCTCGGCCGCCTCGACGTCGGCCAGCGCCCAGGTCTGCGGATAGTTGGCGCGCGCGAAGGCCACCACGTTCTCCATGCGCCCGGGCTGCGCGTGCGGCACGCTGGTCTCGGCCAGGATGGCCGCGCGCACCGCGGGCTGGCGCATGACCGCGGCGCGCCGGGCCACCGGCAGGTCGCGCAGCGCGAGGCAGCCTGGCCGGCGCATGAAGGGGTGGTAGGTGTCCAGGCTCATCACGATGCCCGTGGGCCGCGCGCCCACCTGCGGATGCAGTTGCGCGCCCTCGCGATTGAGCGCGCCCACGCGCGCCAGCACCTCGCGCCATTGATCGGGGAACTCGTCGACCTGCATCAGCGTGAAGGTGAGCGGGCGGCCGCTCTCGCGCGAGATGCGGGCCATGAGCTCGACCTCGGCCATCAGCGCATGGCGCTCGCCGCCGAACTGCGGCGCGCTGCCCAGCGTGCTGGCCGGGATCATCTGGAACACGCCATGGCCGGCCGCGCCCAGGGCCCGGCCCAGCGCGAGCACCTCGGCATCCTCGGCGAAGGTGCCGGGCACCGCCGCGCCGTCGATCGCCCGATGCCCGGCGATGCGTGAGGTGGAAAAGCCCAGCGCGCCCGCGCGCGCGCCCTCGACCACCAGCCGGGCCATGGCGCGGATGTCATCGTCGGTGGCCGGCAGGTTGCGCCGGCCCCGCTCGCCCATCACGTGATGGCGGACCGGGCCGTGGGCCATCAGCGAGCCGACATCGAGCGCGTACTCGCGCCCGGCCAGCAGGTCGAGGTAGTCGGGATAGGACTGCCAGCGGCCCCAGGGCATGCCCTCGTGCAGCGCGGTGCCGGGGATGTCCTCCACGCCCTCCATCAGTTCGATGAGCGCGTTCTCGTCGCCCGGCGCCACCGGCGCGAAGCCCACCCCGCAGTTGCCCATCACCACCGTGCCCACGCCATGGCTGGCCGAGGGATCCATGGCGCCATCCCAGGTGACCTGTCCGTCGTAGTGGGTGTGGATGTCCACCCAGGCCGGCGTCAGCAGGGCGCCCCCGGCGTCAATGGTCTCGCGCGCGCTGCCGTCGATGCGGCCGCCGACCGCGACGATGCGCCCGTCGGCCACCGCGAGATCGCCCACCTGCGGCGGGCCGCCGAGGCCATCGACGAGCGTGGCGCCACGGATCAGGATGTCGTGCATGGGTGTGTCTCCATGCCCCCCGTCGGAGGGCAGACCCGGAACACTCTCACAGGCCAAGGCCACGGCCAAACCCGGCCGCCGATTTATGATCGGCCGATGCACTGCGACCCCAACCTGCGCGTCACCCTCGCCCGCCACCTCGCGGCCTTCGACGTCCGGGCAGCGGCGCCCGGCGCGCGCGCGGCGGCGGTCGCGGTCACGGTCACCGACACCGGCCATGGCGCAGGCCTCTCCGGCATGCCGCAGCACGAGCACTGGCAGGCCAGCGCGGCGCTGATCCTCACCCGCCGCTCGATGAAGCTGCGCAACCATCCCGGCCAGTGGGCCCTGCCGGGCGGTCGCATCGATCCCGGCGAGACCCCCGAGCAGACCGCGCTGCGCGAACTGCGCGAGGAGGTGGGGCTGGGCCTGGACGCCGCCGATGTCATCGGTCGGCTCGATGACTTCGTCACGCGCTCGGGCTTCGTGATGACCCCGGTGGTGATCTGGGCCGGCTCGCAGCGCGAGCTCGCGCCCAACCCCGACGAGGTCGACTCCATCCACCGCATCCCGGTGAGCGAATTCCTGCGCGAGGACGCGCCGATGCTCGAGCCGGTGGCCGGCGGCGGCGCGCCGGTGCTGCGCATGCCGGTGGGCGACAACTGGATCGCCGCACCCACCGCGGCCATCCTGTACCAGTTCCGGGAGGTGTGCCTGCGCGGCCTGGCCACCCGCGTGGCGCACTTCGAGCAGCCCGACTTCGCCTGGCGCTGAGGCGGCCGGATCAGCCCAGCGGGTCGAAGCCGAACACCGGGCCGCCCCCGGCCGCGAAGGCCATCACATGGCCCATGGCCACGCCGGTGCCGCTCAGCGCGCTGATGTTCACCTGGTGCGTGACCAGCACCGGCAGCGCCGGGCCGCGGTGGGCCGCGATGAAGGCGCGCACCGCCGCGGTCTGCGCGGCCTGATGCTCGCGGTCATCGAAGAAGGAATTGAGCGCCGGCCAGACCTCGTGACGGCCGAAGGCGAGATCGGCGGTGTCACGGCAGCGGCACCAGACGCTGGCGCGGACCTCGCCGATCTGCAGCCCGGCCGCGCGCATCGCCTCGCCCAGGCGGCGCGACTGCAGCCGGCCGCCCGCAGACAGATTGCGCTGGGTGGCGCAGTCATCCAGCCGATAGCCGGGCGGGTCGCCCACGCCGGGCTCGGTCTCGGCGTGGCGGATCATCAGCACGTGCGGCCCGCTCGCCAGCCGGCGCGCGGCCGCGAGCAGGGACGGTCCGGGCTGGGCGCAGGCCCGGACCGGCGCGAGCAGCCCTCCAGTGACCGCAGCGAGCGCGGCAAGCCCGGCCAGCACGGCGCGGCGCTCGTCCCGGTCGACGCGCTGGCCCGACTCAGTCGCCATCACGCCACCGATCGAGCACGCGGCGCTCGCGCTTGGTAGGCCGGCCACCATCGATGCTCAGCGCCGGCTCGGGCGCGAGCGCGCGTCGCGCCTGGGCGGCCACGCGATCGCGGACCGACTCATCGGTTTCCTGGTAGAGCGCCTGGGCCACTGGCGCCGGGCCGCGATGCCCGGACAGGCCCATGACGATCACGCTGCGCGGGGTCTCGCCGCCCCGCAGGGTGACGCGCTCGCCCAGGCGCACCGCCCGCGAGGGCTTGACCGCGGCCCCGCCGACCTGCACCCGCCCGGCCTCGATCGCCTCCTGGGCCAGGCTGCGGGTCTTGAAGAACCGGGCCGCCCACAGCCACTTGTCGATGCGCAGCTCGTCCACGCGCGCCCCGCCCGCTCAGTGGCCGTCGAACTGCACCAGGCAGTGCAGCGCCAGGCCGGCCTCGTGCAGCCGGCGCGAGCCGCCGAGCTCGGGCAGGTCGACGATGGCCGCGCCCTCGACCACCACCGCGCCCAGCCGCTCGAGCAGCCTCTTGCCGGCCATCATGGTGCCGCCAGTGGCGATCAGGTCATCGATGAGCAGGACGCGGTCACCGGGCTTGCAGGCATCGGCATGCAGCTCGACCGTGGCGCTGCCGTACTCGAGCTCGTACTCCTCGGCCACCGTGGTGAAGGGCAGCTTGCCCTTCTTGCGGATGGGCACGAAGCCGAGGTTCAGTTCGTAGGCGACGATCGCGCCCAGGATGAAGCCGCGGGCATCGATGCCGGCGACCAGATCGAGCCGGGCATCCATGTAGCGGTGCACGAACAGGTCGATGAGCACGCGCAGCGTGCGCGGCTGGCTGAGCAGCGGCGTGATGTCGCGGAACATCACGCCCGGCTCGGGCCAGTCGGGCACGGTGCGGATGTGTCGTTTGATGTAGGCGGCGTCCGGCATGGTGGGTCATTCTATGCATACTTCATCGCCGGTCCGGCCAAGCCCGCGCGCCACCGGCCCTCCACCTGCCCGCCTGCCGGGCCCTCGCCATCTGCCGGAGCCACAACCATGCTCACGATCTGGGGAAGAGGCACCTCGTCCAATGTCCAGAAGGTGCTGTGGCTGGTCGAGGAAGCCGGCATCGCGCACCGCCATGTCGTGGTCGGCGGGCCCTTCGGCGGCACCCGCACGCCCGAGTACCTGGCCATGAACCCCAACAGCCTGGTGCCCACGCTGCAGGAGGACGACTTCACGCTCTGGGAGTCGAACACCATCTGCCGCTATCTCGCCAACCGGCACGGGCTGCACACGCTGTATCCCACCGACTGGCGCGCGCGCGCCGATGTCGAGCGCTGGATGGACTGGGGCCAGAGCCTGCTCGCGCCCTCGCTGCATGCCGGCTTCTGGGGGCTGATCCGCACCGCGCCCGCCGATCAGGACGCGGCCGCGATCCGGGCCAGCGGCGAGAAGACCGCCACGGTGCTGGGCGTGATCGAGGCCCGCCTGGCCAACCAGCCCTGGCTGTGCGGCAACCAGCTCACGCTCGCCGAGATCGCGCTGGGCATGCACGTCTATCGCTGGCTGCACCTGCCCTGGTCGGCCGTGGGTCACACGCCGATCAGCCTGCCCCGCGTCACCGAGTGGCACGCCCGGCTCGCTCAGCGGCCGGCCTTCCGCAAGGTGGTGATGATCGACATCGTCTGAGCGGGCCCGGCGCTACTGGCCGCGAAACTGCGCGGCGTAGTGCCGGCTGACCGCGAGCTTCACCTCGCGCCCGCCCGAGGTCTCCCGCAGGTGCACGAACTGCCGGCCGGTGAGGTCGCGGCGGATGGTGTCGATCGCATCGACACGGACCACGGTGGAGCGGTGGATCTGCACGAAGCGCTGCGGGTCCAGGCCGGCGAGCAGTTCGGCCAGCGGCGTGCGCACCAGCGCAGTCGCGTCGCGGGTGACCACGGCCACATACTTGTCCTGCGCCTCGAGGTAGAGCACCTCGTCCACCGGAATCTGCCGGATGACATCGCCCAGGCTCGCGCGGATGAAGCGCAGCGGCGCGGCGGGCGCCGACGCCGGCAGCAGCCCGGACAGCGCCCGTGCGAGCGCCTGCAGATCGGGCGCGGGCGCAAGCGCGGCCGGTGCGGCGCCCAGGCGGGCCTGCAGCCGCTCGACGCAACGCGCCAAGCGCTCGAGCGACACGGGCTTGAGCAGGTAGTCGACCGCCGCCGACTCGAAGGCCTCGATCGCGTGCTGGTCGTAGGCCGTGACGAACACCACCAGCGGCGCGCCGGCGGTGGCGCCGGACGCCAGCGCGCGCGCGACCTCAAGCCCGCTGCGACCGGGCATGCGGATGTCGAGGAAGACGACGTCGGGCGCAAGGCGCTCGATCCCGGCGATCGCCTGATCGCCGTCACTTGCGACGCCCACCACCTCGAGCGCGGGCCAGACGGTGGCGAGCTGCTCGCGCAGCGCCTGCGCGAGCACGGGCTCATCCTCGGCGATGAGCGCGCGCGCCGCGCCCGGGGCGGACGGCCTCATGGCAGGGCGCCCTCGCCGTGGGCCGGGACGATCGGCAGTCGCAGGCGGGCGCGGGTATGGTCGCCCTCGCGCTCGAGGATGAGGCCGGCGCCCTCGCCGAGCGCCAGCCGCAGCCGCTCGCGCAGGTTGGCCAGGCCGGTGCCTTCGGGACGAGCATTCACCCGAGGGGTGAAACCGGCGCCGGTGTCGAGCACTTCCAGCGTCCAGGCGTCGGCGTCGACCTCGGCCCGCACCGTGATCGTGCCGCCGGCTACCGCCGGCTCGATGCCGTGCTTGATCGCGTTCTCGACCAGCGTCTGCAGCGCCGCCGGCGGCACGGCCAGGCTCAGCGCCTGCGGCGCGACATCCCAGCGCACCGCGAGCCGCCCGCCGATCCGCCGCTGCATGACATCGAGGTAGCCGCGCACCGAGTCCAGCTCATCGGCCAGCGGCACGCGCCCGCGCGCCATGTTGCGCGATGACGCGCGCAGATGGGCGATCAGCGCGTCGAGCATGTGCTGCGCCGCGACGGCGTCAGAGCCCACGAGGGTTCTGACATGGGCCAGGGTGTTGTAGAGGAAGTGCGGTTCGATCTGCGCGCTGAGCAGCGCCAGGCGGGCGGCCATCGCCTCGCGTTCGGCCCGGGCAAGATCGCCGCGCGCGCGCTCGGCCGCAAGCTGGCGCCGCATCAGCCGGCCGATGGCCGCGAACAGCGCGAGCGCAAGCAGCCCCCAGACCAGCGGAATCAGCACGAGGCTGCCTCGCACGCTGCCCAAAATCTCGGCCGTGCGGGCGATATCGCCACCGGTGAGCAGCAGCATCGCAGCCGTCTTGCCCACCCATGTGCCGGCAACCACCACCAGCGACACATAGGCCAGGCGCAGCAGGCCGGGCAGCGAGAACATCTCCAGGCGCAGCCAGCGATGGCTCCAGTGGAAGAGGCTGTGGATCGACAGCCCGATCGCCTGGCTGAAGGTCAGATGGCCCAGGAAGCCGCCCAGCCTCGGTGCGTCGTCGCGCACGGGCATCACCAGCGTGAGCACGATCGCGATGCCGAGGTTGAGCAGGGCCGTCCAGAGCCAGGGCGCCCAGGCAGGGCCGTCGTGGGGCAGCTTCCAGGCGGTGAGGAGAGAACGCAGGACAGGGTGCCGGGTGGTCGCGTTGAGCACGGGCGCGTCTGTCATGGCGCCAGTGTAGCCGTGCGGTCGCGCGCCTTCGGGTGACCGGTCGGCGACGGTCAGCCCGCGAGCCATGCCGGCACCGTCACGAACAGCCAGTGGCCCACCACGCGGCCGGGCGCGATCGCGGCAAACACGCCGGCAGTCACCAGGCCGACATACGATCCCGTCATCCAGCCACGATGGGCAGGGAAGGCACGCCGGCGCGCGGCCAGCACCGCCATCGTCAGCGATACCAGGATCCACAGCGACAGGCCGTGGATCCAGCTGTAGCCGCCCAGCCAGGCCCAGCCGAGCTTGCCGGTGATGCCGAAGGAGGAGATCGCGGTCACCGCCATGGCCAGCACCCACACGCGGCCGACGATCCGGTGGCGCGCGCCGCCGCGGGCGGCGATGAGCTGCCAGGCGCCCAGCACCAGCGAGATCAGCGCCGCGACCAGGTGGACCTGGACGACGAGCGCGGGATGGGTAAGGGTGTGATCGGCCATGGCGGACCCCGGTGGGATGCGATGACCGCATCCTGCGCGGCCGGGCCGCCACGCGCCCCGGCTTGCGACCAGGGGCCCGCGCGGCGGCGCGAAATGCCGCTGCGCGTCGCCAGCGGCGGGCCTGCTTGCTGCCTCAGCGCGGCAGCGAGGACGAGCCCATCAGGAAGGCATCCACCGAGCGGGCGCACTGGCGCCCTTCGCGGATGGCCCATACCACCAGCGACTGGCCCCGGCGCATGTCGCCGGCGGCGAAGACCTTGGGCACGCTGGTGACGTAGCTGGCCTCGCCTTCGGTGTCGGCGCGCGCGTTGCCGCGACCGTCCTTGGCCACCCCGAAGGCCTCGAGCACCGAGCCCACCGGCGAGACGAAGCCCATGGCGAAGAGCACCAGGTCAGCGGGAATCTCGAACTCGGAGCCCGGCACCTCGGTCATGCGCATCTGACCGGAGGCTGCATCGCGGGTCCACTCGACCCGCGCGCCGACCAGCGCGGTCACGCGCCCCTGGGCGTCACCCTTGAACGACTTGGTGGTGATCGCCCAGTCGCGCTCGCAGCCCTCCTCGTGCGAGGACGAGGTGCGCATCTTGGTGGGCCAGTAGGGCCAGGTGAGGGCCTTGTTCTCGGACTCGGGCGGCTGGGGCATGAGCTCGAACTGGGTCACCGAGGCAGCCTCGTGGCGGTTGCTGGTGCCCACGCAGTCGGAGCCGGTGTCACCGCCGCCGATGACCACCACATGCTTGCCCGTGGCCATGATCTGGCCGGACACGGTGTCGCCGGCCACCACCTTGTTCTGCTGCGGCAGGAACTCCATCGCGAAGTGCACCCCGGCCAGCTCGCGGCCCGGCACCGGCAGATCGCGCGGCAGTTCGGCCCCGCCGGTGAGCACCACCGCATCGAAGCTCGCCTGCAGCTCGGCCGGGGAGATGCGCTCACCCGACCAGTCGGTCACGCCCGCCGCGAGCCCGGCCTCGCCCACCAGCACCCCGGTGCGGAAGATCACGCCCTCGGCGCGCATCTGCTCCACGCGACGATCGATATGCGACTTCTCCATCTTGAAGTCGGGGATGCCGTAGCGCAGCAGCCCGCCGACGCGGTCGTTCTTCTCGAACACCGTCACGGTGTGGCCGGCACGCGCGAGCTGCTGAGCGCAGGCCAGACCCGCCGGCCCCGAGCCCACCACCGCCACCGTGCGACCGGTGCGCGCGGCCGGCGGCTGCGGCAGCACCCAGCCCATCTCCCAGCCCTTGTCGATGATCGCGTGCTCGATCGACTTGATGCCCACCGCATCGTTGTTGATGTTCAGGGTGCAGGCCGCTTCGCAGGGCGCCGGGCAGATGCGACCGGTGAACTCCGGGAAGTTGTTGGTGGAGTGCAGGGTGTCGAGCGCCGCGCGCCACTGGTTGTTGAAGACCAGGTCGTTGAAGTCGGGGATGATGTTGTTCACCGGGCAACCGTTCTGGCAGAACGGAATGCCGCAATCCATGCAGCGCGCGCCCTGCTGCTGCGCCTGCTGATCGCTCAGGTGCATGACGAACTCGCGGTAGTGCCCGACGCGCGAGCTGCTGTCCTCGGCGGCCTCCTGCAGCCGCTGGAACTCGATGAATCCGGTGACCTTGCCCATGCTCTGATGCCTGTGTGTCTGGTGCTGGTGGTGGGAACGCGCGACGGCGGCGAGGGCGGGCCCGCGGGCCCGCCGCCCGTTCAGGCCGTCGCCTTCTCCTGCTGCAGTGCCTTCTGGCTGGCGGCGTGCATCTCGCCGAGCGCGCGCTTGTACTCGCTCGGGAAGACCTTGACGAAGCGGCCGCGAGCGGCGTCCCATTCGTCGAGGATCTGCCGCGCCTTGCGGCTGCCGGTGAGCGTGAAGTGCCGCTCGATCAGCCCCTTCAGGATGATCTCGTCGCATTCGCCGCGGTGCCAGGTGGCCGGGTCGGTGCTGACCAGCTGCTCGGCCGTCGACAGGACCGGCTCGAGCGCGACCATGGCGAGGTTGCAGCGCTTCTCGAAGGCGCGATCGGGGTCGTACACGTAGGCGATGCCGCCGGACATGCCGGCCGCGAAGTTGCGCCCGGTCTCGCCGAGCACCACCACCGTGCCGCCGGTCATGTACTCGCAGCCGTGGTCGCCGGTGCCCTCGACCACCGCGGTGCCGCCGGAGTTGCGCACGCAGAAGCGCTCGCCGGCCACGCCGCTGATGAAGGCCTCGCCCTCGATCGCGCCGTACATCACGGTGTTGCCCACGATGATGTTCTGGTCGGACTGGCCACGGAAGTCATTGGTGGGCCGCACCACGATGCGCCCGCCCGACAGGCCCTTGCCGACGTAGTCGTTGCCCTCGCCGACCAGGTCGAGCGTGATGCCACGCGAGAGGAAGGCGCCGAAGCTCTGGCCCGCGGTGCCGCTGAACTGCACGTGGATGGTGTCCTCGGGCAGGCCCTCGTGGCCGTGCTTGAGGGCGACCTCGCCCGAGAGCATGGTGCCCACCGTGCGGTTGACGTTGCGAATGGGCAGGATGAACGAGACCTTCTCGCCGCGCTCGAGCGCCGGGCGCGCCAGCTCGATGAGCTTGCGGTCGAGCGCATGCTCGAGGCCGTGATCCTGCGTGGCCACCTGGCGACGCGGCGTCTCGGCCGGCACACGCGGCAGCTGGAACACCCGCGAGAAGTCCAGCCCGCGCGCCTTCCAGTGGGCCACGCCGCGACGGGTGTCGAGCAGGTCGGCGCGGCCGATCAGATCCTGGAAGCGCCGGATGCCCAGACTGGCCATCAGCCCGCGCACCTCCTCGGCCACGAAGAAGAAGTAGTTGACGACATGCTCGGGCTTGCCCTGGAAGCGCTTGCGCAGCACCGGGTCCTGCGTGGCCACGCCCACCGGGCAGGTGTTCAGGTGGCACTTGCGCATCATGATGCAGCCCTCGACCACCAGCGGCGCGGTGGCGAAGCCGAACTCGTCGGCGCCCAGCAGCGCGCCGATCACCACATCACGGCCGGTCTTCATCTGGCCATCGGCCTGGACCACGATCCGCCCGCGCAGGCCATTGAGGACCAGGGTCTGCTGGGTCTCGGCCAGCCCGAGCTCCCAGGGCGTGCCGGCATGCTTGATCGACGACAGCGGCGAGGCGCCGGTGCCGCCGTCATGGCCAGCGATCACCACATGGTCGGCCTTGGCCTTGGCCACGCCCGCGGCCACCGTGCCCACGCCCACCTCGGACACCAGCTTCACCGAGATGGAGGCGCGGTGGTTGGCGTTCTTGAGGTCGTGGATCAGCTGGGCGAGATCCTCGATGGAATAGATGTCGTGGTGCGGCGGCGGCGAGATCAGACCCACGCCCGGCACCGAGTAGCGCAGCATGCCGATGTAGTCGGACACCTTGTGGCCGGGCAGCTGGCCGCCCTCGCCGGGCTTGGCGCCCTGCGCCATCTTGATCTGGATCTGGTCGGCGCTGGACAGGTACTCGGCGGTGACGCCGAAGCGCCCCGACGCCACCTGCTTGATCTTCGAGCGCAGCGAATCGCCGGCCTTGAGCACGATGTCGGACTCGATGCGCGAGGCGCCGATCACCTTGCCCACCGTGTCGCCGTCGGCGATGGTGGAGCGGCCGGCGCGCAGCTCGGCGCGATAGCGCATCGCGTCCTCGCCGCCCTCGCCGGTGTTGCTCTTGCCGCCGATGCGGTTCATGGCCACGGCCAGCGTGGTGTGCGCCTCGGTGGAGATCGAGCCGAGCGACATCGCGCCGGTGGCAAACCGCCTGACGATCTCGGCCGCGGGCTCGACCTCGTCCAGGGGCACCGGCGCGCAGGCGTCGGTGCGCAGGTCGAACAGGCCGCGCAGCGTCATGTGCCGGGCGCTCTGGTCGTTGATCAGCCTGGCGTACTCCTGGTACGTGGAAAAGCTGCCCGAGCGCGTGCTGTGCTGCAGCTTGGCGATCGCGTCGGGCGTCCACATGTGGGCCTCGCCACGGATCCGGAAGGCGTACTCGCCGCCGGCATCGAGCGCGCCGGCCATCACCGGGTCGTCGCTGAACGCGGCCCGATGCAGGCGGATCGCCTCCTCGGCCACCTCGAACACGCCGATGCCCTCGACGTTGGACGCGGTGCCGGTGAAGTAGCGCTCGACCAGGCGGCGCGACAGCCCGATCGCCTCGAAGATCTGCGCGCCGCAGTAGCTCATGTAGGTGGAGATGCCCATCTTGGACATCACCTTGTTCAGGCCCTTGCCCACCGCCTTGATGTAGTTCTTGACCGCCTTGTCGCCGGCCGCCTCGCCGGCGGCGGCGTTCAGGTGGCGCAGGGTCTCGATCGCGAGGTAGGGATGGATCGCCTCGGCGCCGTAACCGGCCAGCAGCGCGAAGTGATGCACCTCGCGCGCCGAGCCGGTCTCGACCACCAGACCGGTGCTGGTGCGCAGGCCCTTGTCGACCAGGTGCTGGTGCACCGCGCTCATGGCCAGCAGGGCGGGAATGGCCACGCTCTCGGCGGCCACCTTGCGGTCGGAGACGATCAGGATGTTGTAGCCCGAGCGGACCGCATCCTCGGCCTGCGCCGCGAGTGAGGCCAACCGCGCCTCGATGCCCTCGGCGCCCCAGGCGAGCGGGTAGCAGACGTCGAGCTCGAAGGCCTTGAACTTGTTGTCGGTGTAGTGCTCGATGTGGCGGATCTTGGCCATGTCCTCGGCATCGAGGATGGGCTGCGCGACCTCCAGGCGCATCGGCGGGTTGATGTTGTTCAGGTCGAGCAGGTTGGGCTTGGGCCCGATGAACGACACCAGCGACATCACGAGCTGCTCGCGGATCGGGTCGATCGGCGGGTTGGTCACCTGCGCGAACAGCTGCTTGAAGTAGTTGTAGAGCGGCTTGTTCTTGTCGGAGAGCACCGCCAGCGGCGAGTCGTTGCCCATCGAGCCCACCGCCTCCTCGCCGGCCTGCGCCATGGGGGTCATCAGGAACTTGATGTCCTCCTGGGTGTAGCCGAAGGCCTGCTGGCGATCGAGCAGCGACGCGAGCGGCCGATTGGCGGCCTCGTCGACCTGCAGGTCGCGGCGCTGCGCGTCGAGCTCGTCGAGCTTGATGCGGATCGCCTCGATCCACTCGCGGTAGGGCTTGCTGTTGGCGAGCTGGTGCTTGAGCTCCGCGTCATCGATGATGCGGCCCTGCTCGAGGTCGATCAGGAACATCTTGCCCGGCTGCAGGCGCCACTTCTTCACGATGCGGCTCTCGGGAATGGGCAGCACGCCCGACTCCGAGGCCATGATCACCATGTCGTCGTCGGTCACGCAGTAGCGCGCCGGGCGCAGGCCGTTGCGGTCGAGCGTGGCGCCGATCTGGCGGCCGTCGGTGAACGCGATGGCGGCCGGCCCGTCCCAGGGCTCCATCATGGCCGCGTGGAACTCGTAGAACGCGCGCCGCTTCTCGTCCATGAGCGCGTGCTGCTCCCAGGCCTCCGGGATCATCATCATCATCGCGTGCGCGATGGGATAGCCGGCCATCACCAGCAGCTCGAGGCAGTTGTCGAAGGTGGCGGTGTCGGATTGCCCGGCGTAGACGATCGGGTAGAGCTTGGGCAGGTCTTCGGCCAGCACCGGCGAGCGCATCACGCCTTCGCGGGCGCGCAGCCAGTTGTAGTTGCCCTTGACGGTGTTGATCTCGCCGTTGTGCGCGATCAGCCGGTACGGGTGGGCCAGCGGCCACTCCGGGAAGGTGTTGGTCGAGAAGCGCTGGTGCACCAGCGCCAGCGCCGACACGAAGCGCGGATCCTGCAGGTCGCGGTAGTACTGGCCCACCTGGCCGCACAGCAGCAGTCCCTTGTAGACGATCGTGCGCGCCGACATCGACGGCACGAAATACTCCTTGCCGTACTTCAGGTTGAGCGCCTGGATGGCATGGCTGGCCATCTTGCGGATGACGTAGAGCTTGCGCTCGAGGGCATCGGTGACCATGACATCAGGGCCGCGGCCGATGAAGATCTGGCGGATCACCGGCTCCTTGGCCTTGACCGTGGGCGACATCGCCATGTCGCGGTCGATCGGCACGTCACGCCAGCCGAGCAGCACCTGGCGCTCGGCGCGCACCGCCCGCTCGAGCTCCTGCTCGCAGGCCAGCCGCGAGGCGTGCTCCTTGGGCAGGAAGACGATGCCCACGCCATACTCGCCGGCGGGCGGCAGGCTCACGCCCTGCGCGGCCATCTCCTCGCGGAAGAACTGGTCGGGGATCTGGGTGAGGATGCCGGCGCCGTCGCCCATGAGCGGATCGGCACCCACCGCGCCGCGGTGGTCGAGGTTGCACAGGATCTGCAGGCCCTGCTCGATGATGCGGTGGCTCTTCTTGCCCTTGATGTGGGCCACGAAGCCCACGCCGCAGGCGTCGTGCTCGTTGGCGGGGTCATAGAGGCCCTGCGCTTCAGGAGCGCCGGCAAACCGCTCACCGTCGGTGGGAATCTGGCTGCCGACCGGGTGAGGGTCGGGGAGGTGCTGGCTGTGCATCTCGGCGCTCCGCGCTGTCGCTGGGTGAAACCGTGCAGGGGCATCCTGCCGGGGCGTCCGGCAGGCGTTTCCTGCGCTGGCGTCCGGAACACGGCACGGCGGGCAATTGCGGCGGTGCAGCGAACCGAACGCGGACGAACCTTGCACTATACAAGGGCGCCCCTCGGTTTTGAAGCAATCCGAGTGCCAGGGTCGGACAGCGCGGCCTCGCTCGGGCGGCGCGGCGCGGCGCGGCGCGAGGCCGCCGCAAGGCTGGCGCGAGCGCACGCGGCCAGGCGTCGGCGCTACGGCCGGCCTGGCGCGGACCTCAGGGGTGAGGCCCCCAGGGCGCGGGCATCAGCAGCTTGTTGCTCTGCTCGCGCAGCAGCGGGCGCAGCTTGCGCGCGAAGGCCATGAAGGCTTCGTCGGCGAACAGGCCGGCCCAGAACGCCCGGCGGTCGGCATCGTCGTGGAACTTCCAGAGATGCACGAGCTCGTTGAGGGCCCCGATGTCGCCGGTGAAATAGCCCACCAGCCGGTCGGGATGACGCGCGATGGCCGGATAGCCCTCGGTGCGGTAGAGCTCGATGACCTCGGCCATCTTGCCCACCACCACCTGGTAGGTGCGTTGCTCGTAGATCGCCATGGCAGAGTCTCCTGGAGGGATGCGGGGTGGGGGTGCGGGTGCGCGATGCCCGGGGCCGGGCGCCAGCGGGCTCAGGCGGGATCGGGCGCGGCCGGGCGCGGCTCGGTCTGGCTGGCGTCGGGCAGCAGCGAGGCACAGGCCAGGGTGACCACGGCAATGGCCGCCATCAGCAGCAGCAGCCACTGGAAGCCCGATGCCTTGACGATGGGCCCCAGCGCCCAGACCGCGAGCGAGCTCACTCCGAAGGACACGCCGATGCGGATGCCCGAGACCCGCGAGCGCATGCGGTCATCGACGTAGCGCACCACCATGGCATCGGTGAACGGGATGGCGCCGAAGATCGACACCATGATGGCCACCTGCAGGATGAACAGCCACCAGCCCTGCGCGCTGGCCGCCGCCAGCAGCAGCGGCGCCTGCAGCATCACCACCCCGACATAGATGCGCTTGAGCGGGTAGCGGTCGATGAGCCGGCCGACCACGATCTGCGCGAGGGAGGCCACCGCATACACCGAGGCCAGCAGCAGCCCGAGCGTGGCCGGGTCGTCGATGATGCCGGCGAAGCGCTCGCGCAGCAGCTGGCCGTTGCCGTTGGTGGTGAAGTTGAAGAGCAGGCTCCCGGTGATCGCGGTGATGGTCATGATGAGCACGATGCGCAGCATGACGGCGCGCGGCAGCGACACCACCTTGGCGGTGCGCCGCGCCGGCGGCTCGGTCTCGCGCGGGGCGACCATGGCGAAGGCCACGCCGGCAGCGATCGAGGCCAGGCCGGGCAGCACGAAGGCCATGCGCCAGCCGAAGTGCTTGACCAGCAGCCCGGTGACCAGCGCCGCGATCGCGATGCCGAGGTTGCCGACCAGCCCGTTGAAACCGATGGTGATGCCCGGGTTGCGGGCGCCCTGCACCAGCATGGGAATGCCCACCGGGTGGTAGATGGACGAGAACGCGCCGAGCAGGGTGAGCGCCGCGGCCATCGACCAGGGCCCCTGGGTGCAGGCCACCAGCAGGGCCGAGGCGCCCATGCCGAAGAAGAACAGCACCATCATGGCACGCCGGCCCCAGAGATCGCCCAGGCGCCCGGCCGGCAGCGAGCCCAGCCCGAACAGCAGGAAGGCCCCCGCGCTGTAGGGCATGAGGTCTTCCCAGCGCTGCACGCCGAACTCCGCCGCAATGGTGGTCACCGCGGTGGCGAAGATCAGCAGGAACATGTGATCGATGGCATGGCCCAGGTTGAGCAGGGCCGCCACGCCGCGTGAGGGGATCATGCGATGCCTCCGGGGTCAGGCCGCGGGCTCGCGGCGCGCGGCGAGCGCGCCGGCGGCCAGCGGAGAATTCAGCAGGGCCTGCGCCGCCGGCCCGTCACCGGCCAGCCGCAGGAACTCCCGGATCGCGAAGCGATCGGTCATGCCGGCAATATAGTCGGCGACCGCCCGCGGGCCAATCGCCTCATTCCGGATCCGGTGCTCGGCCGGCATCAGGGCCGGCTCGGCCATGAAGCGCTCGAAGAGCCCGCTCACCACCTTGCGCGCCTCGTCCATCACCGCCACCACCTGGGCATGGCGATACAGCCGGCTGCGCAGCAGCCGCTTCAGCGGCCGCACCCGCGCGAGCATGCCGGCCGAGAAGCCCGCCAGCGCCGGCGCGCCGCGCACCGCCTCGGCGTCGGCCGGCACGGCCGCCGCCAGACGCCGGCCGGTCTCGGCCAGCAGGTCGCTGATCCGCTCGTCGATCATCCCGCGCAGCACCTCGTGGATCAGGCGGCGCTCGGCCAGCCCCGGGAAACGGGTCCGCACCGCATCGGCGTGCGTGGCGAACAGGGGCACGGTGGCGAGCTCGGCCACGCTCAGCAGCCCCGACCGCAGGCCGTCGTCGACGTCATGGTGGTCATAGGCGATCTCGTCGGCGAGGTTGGCCACCTGCGCCTCCAGACTGGGCTGACGGCCGGTGAGAAAGCGCTCGCCGATCTCGCCCAGGCCCCGGGCATTGGCCGCCGAGCAGTGCTTGAGGATGCCCTCGCGGGTCTCGAAGCACAGGTTCAGGCCGTCGAACGCGCCGTAGCGCTGCTCGAGCGCGTCGACCACGCGCAGCGATTGCAGGTTGTGCTCGAAGCCGCCCCAGGGCGCCATGCAGGCCGCCAGGGCATCCTGCCCGGCATGGCCGAAGGGGGTATGGCCGAGGTCATGGGCGAGCGAGATCGCCTCGATCAGGTCTTCGTCGAGCCGCAGCCGGCGCGCGATCGAGCGCGCGATCTGCGCCACCTCGATGGAATGGGTGAGGCGGGTGCGGAACAGGTCGCCTTCATGATTGACGAAGACCTGGGTCTTGTACTCGAGGCGCCGGAAGGCGGTGCAATGCACGATCCGGTCGCGATCGCGCTGGAACTCGCTGCGCGGCGCGGCAGGCGCCTCGGGGTGACGTCGCCCGCGTGATGCGCCTGGATCGGACGCCCAGGGAGCGCGCGACACGATGATGACCGCCCCCGCCGCGCCGCCGGCTCAGCCGGCCAGCGTCTGGCGCAGCACGGCCTCGGGCACCTTGCGCAGCGCCGCCCGGCCGACGGCCTCCAGCACCACGAAGCGCGGCGCGCCCTGCTCGGCCTTCTTGTCGACGCTCATCAGCGCGAGCCAGCGCTCGTAGGGCCAGACCGGCGCGCGCACCGGCAGGCCGGCGCTGGCGATGACCGCGGTGAGCCGCGCCACCTGCTCGGGCAGAAGCCCGCCCAGCCGGCAGGAGAGATCGGCGGCCTGGACCATGCCCGCGCCCACCGCCTCGCCGTGCAGCCAGGTGCCGTAGCCGGTGCCGGCCTCGATGGCATGGCCGAAGGTGTGGCCGAAGTTGAGGATGGCGCGCAGCCCCCCCTCGCGTTCATCGCGCGCGACCACATCGGCCTTGATCTCGCAGCTGCGCGCGATCGCCTGCGCCATGGCCACCGGCTCGCAGGCGCGCAGCGCGGCCATGTCGCGCTCGATCACGTCCAGGTAGGCCGGATCGGCGATCGCCCCGTGCTTGATCACCTCGGCCAGGCCGGCGGAGAGCTCGCGCGGCGGCAGGGTGCGCAGCGTGTCGGTGTCAGCGAGCACCAGTCTTGGCTGGTGGAACGCGCCGATCATGTTCTTGCCCTCGGGGTGGTTGATGGCGGTCTTGCCGCCCACCGAGGAGTCCACCTGCGCCAGCAGCGTGGTGGGCACCTGGACGAAGTCCACCCCGCGCTGATAGACCGCGGCCGCGAAGCCCGCCATGTCGCCGACCACGCCGCCGCCCAGGGCGATGATCAGGCAGCCGCGGTCGAAGCGGGCGCGCAGCAGGGCGTCGAACACCCGGTTCAGGCTGTCCCAGATCTTGTTGGCCTCACCGGCGGGCAGGACCACCTCGACCAGCACCGCCGGCGCCGCGCCCAGGCCGGCACGCAGCCGGTCGCCGTAGAGCGGGCCGACCTGATCGTCGGTGACGATGGCCACCTGCCGGCCGCTGGCCAGCTGCCGCAGGGCGTCGCTGCCGTCGATCAGGCCCGGGCCGATCAGGATGGGATAGCTTCGCTCGGCGAGCGAGACATCGATGGTTCTCATGGCTGGGGATCGGCGCAGGCGAGCGAAGGCGGCAGAGCCGCGAGGATGTCCTGGGCAGTGCGCTCCACCGGATGGCGCCCGGTGCGCACCACCCGGTGCGCGGTCTCGCGATAGAGCGGATCGCGGGCCTCGACCAGCTCGGCGATGCGCGCCCGCGGGTCGGCGGTGCGCAGCAGCGGCCGGACTCGGTCGTTGCGCAGCCGCTGCCAGAGCTCGCCCGGCGCGGCATGCAGGTAGATGGTGAAGCAGCGCTCGCGCAGCAGTTCGCGGTTGGCGGCCACCGTGACCGCGCCGCCGCCGGTGGCCAGCACGATGCCGGTCAGGGTGGTGAGGTCTTCGAGCAGTTGCGACTCGCGGCGCCGGAAACCGGCCTCGCCCTCAAGTTCGAAGATGGTGGTGATCGGCACGCCGCAGCGGGCCTCGAGCTCGCGATCGGCATCGACGAATCGCCGGCCGAGCAGCGCGGCCACCCGCCGGCCGACCGTGGACTTGCCGCTGCCCATCATGCCGATCAGGCAGAGCGGGGCACCCGGCGGCAGGGCCGGGCCATCAGATGGCGGCGCCGAGCCCTCGCTGCGTTGTTCTTGCTGCATGGGCCGAGAGCTTAGCAGCCCTCGGCCGGCCGGCCAGACCGGCTCACGCGCGGCCGGCGCTCAGTTCGCGCTCGCGCAGTTGGACGTGGCGCCGAAGGGCGAGACCCGTCCGGGCGGCGCGACCGTCTGCGCGGAGATGTCCGAGGCCAGCACCGGCAGGGTGATCTGCCGCTGCGAGAACACCTCGGTGCCGGCGATCGCGGTGATGGTCACCCGCAGCCGGACGGTCGCCCAGTTGGCGTACTCGCGCGGATACTCGATCTGGAGGTTGGCGAAGCCGCTCTTGTCGGTGCGACTGTCGGCAGCCAGCACCCGGGTGACCGCCACGTTGGCCGGATCGAGCAGGCCGTTGCCGTTGAGGTCCTCGCCCGGATCGAGCTGCAGGTTGCCGTTGAGGTCCTCGCTCGCGCACTGGAACGGCGCGCTGCTGATGGTCTCGCCGCTCGGCTGCCAGGCCACGCCGTTCCAGAAGTACTGGCCCTTGAAGAAATTGACGCCCACCAGCTGCGCCTGGACCAGCGCGCCCTCCACCGGATTGCCGGCGCTGTCGGTGACCAGCGCAGTCCAGGGCATCGCGTACTTGGTGCTCTCGGTGGCCTCGAGCTGGTTGCCGGTGCCGATGCGGACCACCAGTTCCTGCTTGGACGCGGTGAGCGATGCCTGGCTGCTGATCGCGGTGTTGGGCAGCGCGGCCTTGATGACGATCTGATTGTTGCCGGTGGAGTTGGCGCCCGGGAAGAAGGCTACCGAGGCCACGCCGGAGCTGTCGGTGGTGGCCACCGCCGGCTCGATGCGGCCGTTGCTCGGGTCGGCCAGGGCCGAGAAGCTGACGATCGCGCCCTTCACGGGGTTGTCAGCGCTGTCGCGCACCACCGCGATGAGCTGACTGGAACTGGTGCCGCTGCTCGACAGGTTCACCCCGATGTTGGCGGGGCTGGCCTGGAGCGTGATCTTGCCCGGCGTGCGGCTGACGAACTCCACCCGCTGCTGGTTCGAGAGGCTGCCGGCGACCGCGGTGATGGTGGAGATGCCCGCGGTGGTGGCCGTGATGGTGGTCGTGGCCAGGCCACTGGCGTCGGTGGTGGCCGTGGTCGGCGTGACCGTGCCACGGGTGGCCAGGAAGCTGACGCTCTGACCGGCCTGCGGCAGTCCGCCGACGAGATAGCGCACCGTGACCGACTGCAGCGTGGACACCGGCACCTCCTGCGAGGCCGCCGGATCGAGGAATGACAGCAGGGTGCCCGAGACCGTCACCGGCAAGGAAGCGCTGGCGTTCAGCGCCGCGGCGGTGGCGCCGAGGGTGTCGCTGCCCGACACCGTGCCGATCACGGTGAATCGCGCCTGACCCGCCGCGTCGGTGGTGACCGAGGCGGCCGACAGCGTGTTGCCCGCCGCCGACTTGATCGCCACCACCGTGCCGGCAATCGCCGTGCCGGCCGAGTTGCGCAGGCTGACGGTGAACTCGTTGGCCGCCTGGGCCACCAGCGTGGCCGGGCCGCTCAGGGAAAGCTGCGTGCCCGTCACCGCCACCGGCACGGTCTTGACCAGCGACCCGGTGGCCGCGCTGACCGTGATGGTGCGGTTGGCGGCATCCGAGATCGACAGGGTGGCGGTGGCCGTCCCGCTGAGGTCGGTGCGGGCATTGACCACCTGCAGCACCGAGCCGGTGTCGGTGGTGGAGAACTTGACGTCCTGGTTGGCCATCGAGCGGTTCGAGGCGTCCTTGACGATGGCGGTGATGGTGGCGGTGCTGCGCCCGTCGGAGCCGATGGAGGGCACGCTGGTGGTCACCTGCACGGCGGCCGGATCGGTGCCCGACGAACTGCCGCCCGAGGATCCGGAGGCTTGCGCGCCGGCGCCGGAGCCGCCGCCGCCGCAGGCGGCCAGCGAGACCATCAGCAGCAGCGCCAGCATCGCCGCGATCAGCCGGGACATCAGGCTGGATTCAATCCGGGGTGTCATGCGTCGGTTCTCGGCTGAAATGAGTGGGGTCGGGATGGCTTGCAGGGTCATGGCAGACGGGCCTCAGCGGGCCGCCGCGGCCACGTCATTGACCACGCGCGGGGTGAGGAAGACCAGCAGTTCGGTGCGGTCGTTGCGCCGCTGGCTGTTCTTGAAGGCGTTGCCGATGATCGGGAGGTCACCCAGCAACGGCACCTTGCTGACGAGATTGCGCTCGATCTGCTCGTAGATGCCGCCGATCACCACGGTGCCGCCGTTCTCCACCAGCACCTGGGTGCGCACCGCGCGGGTATCGATCGCGAAGCCGGAGGTGGTGAGCTGGCCGACCTGGTCACGGTTGACCGCCACGTCGAGGATGACATTGCCCTCGGGGGTGATCTGGGGCGTGACCTCCAGGCGCAGACTGGCCTTGCGGAAGGAGACCGCCGTCGCGCCGCTGGCGGTGGCCTGCTGGAAGGGCAGTTCGGTGCCCTGCTCGATCGAGGCCTTGCTCTGGTCGGCGGTGAGCACCCGCGGACTCGAGATGATCTTGCCGCGCTGGTCGGACTCCAGCGCCGAGAGCTCGAGGTTCAGGAACCGGGTGAGGCTCGAGCCGAAGAGGCTGATCGCGAAGCTCGCCGGGCTCGATCCCGAGATCGGCGTGGCCGGCAGGTTCACGAAGTTGGTGTTCTCGAGGGCGGTCAGCCGGCCCAGCCCGGGCGCGTTCAGGCCCGACAGCTCGGACCCCGCCTGGGAGGACACGTCGGTGACGCCGCGCAGGTTGCCCGACAGCGCGCCGAAGGCGCCTCCGCCGAGGTTCTGCCCGGCCCCGTAGATCGGCACGTTGTAGGCGGTGAGCGCGCCGCTCACCGGGTCGGTCACACCCACGGTGCGATAGCGGGTGGACGAGATGTCGTTCAGCCCCAGCTTGACCCCGAGGTTGCGCGAGAACTTGTCGTCGGCTTCGACGATCCGCGCCTCGATCAGCACCTGCCGCACCGAGATGTCGACCTGCGAGATCAGCTTGCGCACCGACTCCAGTCGCTGGGCCGTGTCCTGGATGAACAGCTTGTTGGTGCGCGCGTCGAACACCGCGCTGCCGCGCTTGGACAGCACGGGCTGACGCGGGTCGGAGAGCAGCTTGGCGAGGTTCTCGGCCTTCTGGTAGTTGAGCTGGAAGATCTCGGTGCGCACCGGCTCGATGTCGGCGATCTGCTGGCGGGCCTCGAGCTCGAGCCTCTCCTTGGCGGCCAGTTCCTCGCGCGGGGCGATCAGGACCACGTTGCCGCTCTTGCGCATGTCCAGGCCCTTGGCCTGCAGCACGATGTCCAGCGCCTGGTCCCAGGGCACGTCCTTCAGCCGCAGGGTGACATTGCCGGTCACCGAATCGCTGGTGACGATGTTCAGGTTGGTGAAGTCGGCGATCACCTGGAGCAGGGCGCGCACATCGACGTTCTGGAAGTTCAGTGACAGGCGCTCACCCCGGTAGCCCTGCGGACCGCCCACCCGGGTCGGATCCTCGCGGACCGGTTTCACCTCGACCACGAACTGGCTGTCGCTCTGATAGGCGTTGTGTTCCCACAGGCCCTGCGGCTCGATGACCAGGCGGGCGTTCTCGCCCTGCTGCGAGGCGCGCACCGCGCGGATCGGGGTACCGAAGTCGTTCACGTCGAGCACGCGACGCAGGTTCTCGGGCAGTCGGCTGTTGAGGAAGTCCACGACCAGCGTCTGGCCCTGCTGACGGATGTCGACACCGACACCGGCGCTGGACAGGTCGACCACCACGCGGCCTTCGCCGGCCCGACCGCGCCGGAAGTCGATGTCGCGAAGCGCGTGCCGGGCAGCGCCCGGCGCAGCCCCGGCGGCGGCGGTGGTGGCGCTGGGCGTGGGCAGCGGGCTGAAGCGGGTGGCGCCGTCGGCTGCGGGCTCGGCTGCGGCCGGCGCGAGCGCGACCAGCACGGTGCTGCCTTCGATGGTCGTGGTGTAGGCCATCGGCCGCCTGAGGTTGAGGACCACGCGCATGCGGCCACCGGCCTGGACCAGCGCCACGCTGCGCACATCACCCTGGGCGAACTCGAGGTTCGATTGGCCGGCCTTGTTCTCGGTGTCGGGAAAATCCAGGGCGATCCGCGGCGGCGTGTTGATCGAGAACCCCCCCGGCATGGCGGCCGGCGGGTTCTTGAGCCGGATCTTCAGCAGGGTGCCGCTGCCTTGCGCGGCGGTGGTCACGGCCTCGACGGCATTGGGCTGGACCCGGGCAGGCGCGGGCGCCGCGGCCTGGGCCTGGGAGTCAGCGCTGGCGGGCGTCTGCACCTGAACCTGCGCGGGTGCCGGCGCATTCACCTGCACCTGCACCTGGATCTGGGCGGGCGCCTGAGCCTGAGCCTGAGCGGGCTGCACGGGCGCAGCCGTCGCCGGCGCGGTCGGCTGCTGGGCACTCACCTGGGCATGGGCGGAGGCCGCCAGCCAGAGGCAGCAAGCCGTCGCCGTGCGCCATCGCGAAAGCACTGTCTTCGATCTGATCATCACCTGACCCCCTGGAGCCGCAGCGAGTTGTCCCTCTCGGACCAGTCGCCGGAACCGTCCTGCACCCATTCCCGGACCAGCACCTCGGTCTCGGTGATCTTGATCACCCTCCCGAAACTGGTGCCGACGTAATTCCCCACCTTCACCTGGTGGACGGCCGTGCCCACCTGCAACAGCGCGAACTGCTGGCCGCCATTGGTCAGATGTCCCACCAGCCGGATGGTGTCCAGCGGAAAGCTCTCCAGCGCCTCGCGGCGACGGTTCTGATCCGGACGCGGACCGTTGCCACTGCCGCGGGTCGCGATCGGCTCTGCCGAGACGGCGATCCTGGCCATCGAGAAGGGTTCGACCAGACCGTCAGCCTCATAGCGGAACGGCACAGGCTTTTTCGGCGGATCGAGCTTCTGCTTGAGCCTTGCCGTCTGTTCGCGCTTCTCGGCCATCCAGGCGGTCAGTTCCGCCTGGTCATCGGCGCAGCCGGCAAGCAGTCCGGCCACCAGCAGCACGAGCCCCGCGCGACCACCGATCATTTGCCACCCCCCGCCTTGGCCTTGGCGCGCGCCGCGCTGCTCATCTCGTCGGGGTCGAGATAGCGGTAGGTCTTGACCACGGCATCCATGGTCAGGGTGGTGCTGCGCTCGCTGGCGCTCACGCTGATGTTGTTCAGCGTGACGATCCGCGCCAGGTTCGCGATGTCGCTCGCAAAGCCGGCCAGCTCGTGAAAGCCGCCCGTCATGCGGATGCCGATCGGCAGTTCGGCGTAGAACTCGCGCGCGGCGGGCTGCCCCGGCTTGAAGAGCTCGAAGTCCAGCCCACGGGCGTGCCCGGCCTGCGTGATGTCGGACAGCAGCGCGTCCATCTCGGCGCGATTGGGCAGTTGCTTCTCGAGCTGGGTCACGTACAGCGCAACCTGCCGCTTCTGGCCGCGCAGCACGTCCAGATTGATCGCATTGGAGAGCTTCTCGGAGTACTGCTGCTTGAGGACGAGCTCGCGCTCCTCGCCCGACTTCAGATCGGCGAGCTGGGAGCTCCAGAAAAGGACTGCAGCCAGCACCTGCACGACGAGGAACACCGCGACGAGCAGGATCGCCCGCGGCAGGGTGGGCCACAGACCGGGATGACGGCCCTGCAGGCCCTCGAACTGGCGGCCGACCGCGGCAAGATCGATCGATGGAATTTTCAGACTGGGCATGGCGGCGTCACTTCTTCGGCGCTGGCTGCGCGGCACCAGGCGCGGCCGCCTTGGCCGTCGCCTCGGCAACGGCCTTCTTCTCGGCCCGCTCGACATCGGTGCGCGAACGGATCCCGGCAATCATCATGAAGTCGAACACGCGCCGCGCCTCACGGCCCGATGTCTGGCCAGGCGTCTGGCCAGGCATCACCTGACCGGCCCTGATCTCGACGAGCTCGGGGCGCTCGAGCCAGACGGTGTCGTTGGCGAGGGTCTTGTAGAGCGCCGATACCTGGGCGTTGGACTGCGCCAAGCCGGTGATCAACAGGCGCGAGCCATCCTGCTTCATGGTGCGCAGGGTCATGCCGTTGGGCACCCGCCGGACCAGCTCGTCGAAAAGGTGGACCGGGATGGTGCGATCACGCTCCAGGCTCTCCACCGCGTTCTGGCGCGCGGTCAGCGCCTCGATCTCCTGGCGCAACTGGCCGATCTCCTTGATCTCGGCATCGAGCTTGCGGTTTGCATTCTCGATGAACACGTTGCGTCCACGCTGCCCTTCCTCGAGAGCGGCGATGCCGACCGAGACCGCGGCAGCGCTCACCAGGCCAAGCAGCGCCACCAGGAGGGCCAGGGTGACGAACTCCTTCTTGCGCTTCTCGCGCAGGCGTTCTCGGTGCGGCAGCAGGTTGATGCGGATCACTCGCCGAACCTCCGCAACGCGAGCCCGCAGGCGGTGACGAGGGCCGGCGCATCGAAGCGCAACTGCCGCTCGCGGATGGACTCGGCAATCTCCATGCCCTGGAACGGCGTGAGGATCTCCGCCGGCGCCTGCGCGCGCTCGGCAATCGCCTCCGACAGGCCGGGTACCACGCAGGCGCCGCCGGCGAGGAAGATGCGATCGACCCGGGTGTAGGGCGTGGAGGTGTAGAAGAACTGCAGGGCGCGGGCGAGGTCGCTCGCGCCCTGCTCCAGGAAGGGCGCGAGCACATCGGCCTGATAGTTGTCCGGCAGCTCACCGGTCTTCTTCTTGAGCTCGGCCTCCTCCTGGCTCAGGCCATAGAGGCGCATGAGATCGAGGGTGAGCTGCTGGCCGCCGAAGGCCTGCTCGCGCTCGAACACGGTCTCGCCGTTGTAGACCATGGACACGCGGGTGACCATCTGGCCGATGTCGAACACCGCCAGGACCAGCCCCTGAGCGGCGCCGGGCATGAAGGCGGTGACGTGGTCGAGCGCGGCCCGCGCGGCGAGCGAGTCGACGTCGACGATCATGGGGCGCAGGCCGCACATCTCGGCCACCGCCACCCGATCCTCGACCTTCTCGCGGCGTGAGGCCGCGAGCATCACGTCGACCTCGGACGGGTCGCTCGGCGAAGGCCCGATCACCTGGAAGTCGAGGCTCACCTCCTCGATCGCGAAGGGGACGTACTGGCTGGCTTCCGACTCGACCTGGAACTCGTAATCCTCGTCGCTCAGGCCGGCGGGCAGGCTGATCCGCTTGGTGATCACCGCCGAGGCGGGCATGGCCAGCGCGACATCGCGGGTGCGGGTGTTCATGCGACGGATCGCGCGCGCCAGCGCCTCGGCCACCATCTCGGGGTTCTCGATGTTGCCGTCGGTGATCGCGCCCTCGTCCAGCGGCTCGATCACGTAGCGCTGCAGCCGGATCGCGGCCTTGCTGCCGGGCACCAGCTCGACGGCCTTGATGCCGGACGAGCTGATGTCGATGCCGAGCAGACCGGCCGACGAGCGCGTGAACAGTGCTGGAAGCTTCAGACCCAATTTGCCCTCTGTGCTGACCCGGAAAAAGTCCTTCTGGACGAGGCAGTTGCGTCACGAACATGAGACGACGGCTCAAGCCCAGGGCCGGGTCAGGACACTCTAGTGGCTTTTGCGCAGGCCGCCATGCGCCCCGGCGCCCTTCCGTCGTACGCAGCCGACCATCCGGCGACCTGTGACTTATTCCTCGTTTTCGGACGCCACGGGCGGTCGATCGCGGCGCATCGACGGCAACGCACGGCCGGGTGGCCAGGAGCCCGGATGCCGGTCCCGGCATGGACCCGGCCCGTATAATCGGCGCGCCCGAGGATGCTTTCCGCGGCACCGCAACCCACCTGAAAGCCACGCCATCTCCGACGCATCCCCGTCCTCGCGCAAGTCCTCGCGCAAGTCCTCGCCGACCTGGGTCCGCGCGCTCATGCTGCTGCTGGGCGCGCCGGTGGCGCTCGCGCTCGCCGGCGCGCTGGCGCTGGCGCTGATGGTCATGCTCGCCAGCGACCGGCTGCCAGCACTCGACGAGCTCACCGACTACCGGCCGAAGGTGCCGCTGCGCATCTTCTCGGCGGAGGGCGAGCTGCTCGGCGAATTCGGCGACGAACGGCGCAGCGTGGTTCGCATCGGCCAGATCCCCGCGCTGATGAAGAACGCGGTCCTCGCCGCCGAGGACTCCCGCTTCTTCGAGCACGGCGGCATCGACTTCAAGGGCATCGCGCGCGCCGCGCTGTCGAACCTGTTCTCGGGGGGACGCGACCAGGGCGCGAGCACCATCACCCAGCAGGTCGCGCGCAACTTCTACCTGTCCAGCGAGAAGACCTACACCCGCAAGATCTACGAGGCCATGCTGGCCCTGCGCATCGAGGAGAGCCTGACCAAGGAGCAGATCCTCGAGGTCTACATGAACCAGATCTTCCTCGGCAAGCGGGCCTACGGCTTCGCCGCGGCTGCGCGCATCTACTTCGGCAAGACACTCGATCAGCTCACGCCCGCCGAGGCCGCCATGCTCGCCGGGCTGCCCAAGGCGCCCTCGCTGTACAACCCGCTGGTCAACCCCAAGCGGGCCACCGAGCGCCAGCACTACATCCTCGCGCGCATGCACGAGATCGGCTCGCTCACCGAGGACGAGTACCAGGCCGCGCTCAAGCAGACCCTGCGTTACGCCTCGCCGGCGGGCGAACTCGCCCAGCAGGCGCCCTACGCGGCCGAGCTCGCGCGGCTGCTGGCCTACGATCTGTTCAAGGAAGACATCTACACCGCCGGCATCAGCGTGCACACCACCATCCGCGCCGCCGAGCAGCGGGTGGCCACGGCCGCGGTCCGCCAGGGCGTCATCGACTACGACCGCCGCTATGGCTACCGCGGCCCGGAGCGCTTCATCGACCTGCCCGCCAGCCAGACCGCCGCCGACGCGCTGGTCGAGGCCGCCCTCGACGAGACCCCTGATGTCGAGGAGTTCCGGACCGCCGTGGTGCTCGAGGCCGACGCGCGCGCGGTGCGGGTATCGCGCGGCCGCGGCACCGTCATCACCCTCAGCGGCGACGGCCTGAAGTTCGCCGCCTCGGCGCTCTCCGAGCGCGCGCCGGTGGCGCGCAAGCTGCGCCGCGGCGCGGTGGTTCGCATAGCACCGCTGAAATCAGACTGGGAGATCACGCAACTGCCCGATGTCCAGGCGGCGCTGGTCGCCTGCAGCCCCGAGGACGGCGCGGTGCGCGCGCTGGTCGGCGGCTTCGACTTCAGCCGCAACAAGTTCAACCGGGTCACGCAGGCCTGGCGTCAGCCCGGCTCGAGCTTCAAGCCCTTCATCTATTCGGCCTCGCTCGAGAAGGGCTTCACGCCGGCCTCGGTGTTCGACGACGCGCCCTTCACCGTCAACCCCGCGCTCACGGGTGGCCAGGTCTGGGAGCCGAAGAACTACGACGGCAAGTTCGACGGGCCCATGCGCATGCGACAGGCGCTCGCGCAGTCGAAGAACATGGTCTCGATCCGCATCCTCCAGGCGATCGGCCCGCGCTACGCGCAGGACTACGTCGCCCGCTTCGGCTTCGACGAGGACAAGCACCCCGCCTACCTGACCATGGCCCTGGGCGCCGGTTCGGTCACCCCGTGGCAGATGGTCGGCGCCTACTCGGTGTTCGCCAATGGCGGCTACCGCGTCGAGCCCTATCTCATCACCCGCATCACCGACGCGGCAGGCCGGGTGCTGGCCCAGTCCAATCCCGTGAAGGCCGGCGACGAGAACGCGCGGGCGATCGACGCCCGCAACGCCTTCATCATGGACAGCATGCTGCGCGGCGTGGTGCGCAATGGCACGGCGCGACGCGCGCTGTCACTGAATCGCACCGATCTGGCGGGCAAGACCGGCACCACCAACGACTCCCACGACGCGTGGTTCGCGGGTTACTCGCCCGCCGTGGTGGCGATCACCTGGGTGGGCCATGACCAGCCACGCAAGCTCGGCGACCGCGAGACCGGCGGCGGGCTCGCCTTGCCCATCTGGATGACCTACATGGGCAAGGCGCTCGCCGGTGTGCCCGAGCAGACGCCCACCCCGCCGGAGGGGGTGGTTGAGGTGAACGGCGAGTTCTACTACGCCGAGTCGGCGCCGGCCGGCAAGCCCGCGCCGGCCTCGGCAGCACCGGCAGTCAGCCCGGATCGCTCAGCCGCACCGCCTGCCCCGACTGCGCGCTGACGAGCCGCGACAGGCTGGCGAAGAGCTCATCGCCGCTGCGCGTGTCGCGCCACGCCGCGCCATCGTGGCGGAAGTGAAAACCCCCGGAGCGCGCGGCTACCCAGATCTCGCGTACCGGCGCGTTGCCGTTCACGATCAGGCGCGAGTCATCGTCGAACTCGATCTCCAGGACAGGGCCGCTGCGGCCGCTCTGCACGTCGGCGCCGCAGGCATCGAGCGCGTCCTCGATCGCGGTGAGCAGGCGATCGCACTCGGCCAGGAACTCGGGTTCGGTCATGCTAGAGTGCCTTCATGAAAACCGGCCGCGTGGCAGCCTTCCTGGGCGCGGGCCTGCTGGCAGCCAGCCTGCTTGGCGCCTGCGGCCAGCGGGGCCCGCTGGTGCTGCCCAAGCCGCCAGAGCCGCCGCCCGCCAGCAAGGCAGACAAGGCCCGGGCACCCTCCCCGGAGGCCGTGCCTGCACCAGCCCCCCGCTGAACGCCCGCCCGCCGCAGCCCTGAGGCTGCGCGAGGGGCCGGCGCCTCAGCGCAGGCCGGCGATGTAGTCGGAAACCGCCTTGATCTCGACGTCAGAGAGCCGCGCGGCGATGGCCGACATCTGGGCGCTGTTCTTGCGCGCGCCCTGGCGGAACGCCACCAGCTGGGCCTCGGTGTACTCGGCGAACTGGCCGCCCAGACGCGGATACTGGGCCGGGATGCCGGCGCCGTTGGGGCTGTGGCAACCCGCGCAGGCCGCCACCGACTTGGCCGCGATGCCGCCCCGGTAGATCTTCTGGCCGAGCTCGACGGTGTCCTTGTTGCGGGCCGCCGAGGGCTTGAGCTTCTGCGAGGCAAACCAGGCCGACACGTTGCGCATGTCCTCGTCGGACAGCGTGGCCGCGAAACCCGCCATCACGGCATTGGCCCGCTCGGCTTCCTTGGCGCCCGGCTGCACCTTGAAGTTGCGCAGCTGCTTGGCGAGGTAATCGGCGTGCTGTGCGGCCAGCTTGGGGTTGGCCGGGCTGGCGCTGTTGCCGTCCGCCCCGTGACAGGCTGCGCAGACCTCGGCCGCTTTCTGCTGACCCTTGGCGAGATCGACCTTGGCCGGTGCCTGGGCGCGGGCGCCGCCTGCCACGAAGATCAGGCCGACGGCAACACCGGCCATCAGGCGTGCGGCATGCAGGCCGGCGCGGCCCAGGCCACTGCCGGACCGGATCTCGGGACGACCACAGGAGGAGAGGAACATCATGCGACGCTCACGAGCAGAGGGTGGGATAGGCGAGTCACGTAAACTCTCGATTCTACCGCAAGCCAAAGGTCGGAGGTCATCCGACGCCTCATGCGCCTCCTGAGCACCGCCCGATTCGCCACCACCGTCGCCCTGCCCCGGCAGATGCCCGCCGAAGGCCCGCCCGAGGTGGCTTTCGTGGGTCGCTCCAATTCCGGCAAGTCCACCGCGATCAACACCCTGTGCGAACGGCGCCGGCTCGCCTTCGCCAGTCGCACCCCCGGGCGCACCCAGGCACTGAATTTCTTCGCGCTCGGGGCCGCCGACACCGTGTCGGCGCTGCTGGTCGACACCCCGGGCTATGGCTACGCCAAGGTGCCGCTGGGGGTGAAGTCCGGCTGGGATTCGCTTGCCGGCCCCTACCTGCGCAACCGGCGCTCGCTCAAGGGCGTGGTGGTCATGCTCGACATCCGGCGCGAGCTCACGCCGGCCGATGCCGCCATGCTCGACTGGATCGACCCCAGGGTGGGCTTGCTGGTGCTGCTCACCAAGAGCGACAAGTTCGGTCATGAGCAGCGGCAGAAGGTCCGGCGCTCGGTCAGCGCGGCGCTGGCCGCCGCCTTCCCCGGTCGCGGCATTGCCGTGACCGTCTTCTCGGCCAACGCCCGGCTAGGGCTGGACGAGACGCGCGCGCAGATCGAGGCCTGGCTCAGTCCGGACAGCGCACCGGAAGCCGGCACAAGACCCCTCGTTTAAGTCGGGTTTCGGGTATAACTGCGGCGATCGGGCCGCAGCCCCCATTCCGCGCCTAGGAGCGACCGCCGTGACCGCCGCCAGACCCTCCCTCGAACACCAGTTTCCCGCCATCCGGCCACGACGCATGCGTCACGACGACTTCTCCCGCCGGATGATGCGCGAGACCTCGCTCGCGGCCGACCACTTCATCTATCCGGTGTTCGTGCACGAGGGCAGCGGCAAGCGCCATCCGGTCGGGTCGATGCCCGGGGTGGAGCGTCACAGCATCGATCTGCTCTTCCCGGTGGCCGAGCGCTGCCTCGAACTCGGGGTGCCGGTGCTCGCGCTCTTCCCGGTGATCGATCCGTCGATCAAGACCCCCGACGGCATCGTCGCCACCGACCCCGACGGGCTGATCCCGCGCGCCGCGCGCGAGCTCAAGAAGCGGTTTCCCGAGCTGGGCCTGCTGGCCGACGTGGCGCTCGACCCCTTCACCAGCCATGGTCAGGATGGCGTGCTCGACGACACCGGCTACGTGCTCAACGACGAGACCACCGCGATCCTGGTGCGCCAGGCGGTGGCCCAGGCGCAGGCCGGCATCGACATCGTGGCGCCGTCCGACATGATGGACGGCCGCGTGGGCGCCCTGCGCCACGCGCTCGAGAGCGCGCGCCTGATCCACACCCGGATCATGGCCTACAGCGCCAAGTACGCCTCGGGCTTCTATGGGCCCTTCCGCGACGCGGTCGGCTCGGCCAGCAACCTCGGCAAGAGCAACAAGAAGACCTACCAGATGGACCCGGCCAACACCGACGAGGCGCTGCGCGAGGTGGCCCTCGACATCCAGGAGGGCGCCGACATGGTCATGGTCAAGCCCGGCCTGCCCTACCTCGACATCGTGCGCCGGGTGAAGGATGCGTTCTCGATGCCCACCTTCGTGTACCAGGTGAGCGGTGAGTACGCCATGATCAAGGCCGCCAGCGCCAACGGCTGGCTCGACGAACGCACGGTGGCGCTCGAGGCCCTGCTCGCCATGCGCCGCGCCGGCGCCGACGGCATCCTCACCTACTACGCGCTCGACGCCGCCGGCTGGCTGGCCGAGCGCTGAGCGGCGCCAGCCCGGGCACGCCCATGCGGGTGTTGCAGTTCGCGCCCGGCGAGGTCCGGGCCCTGCCCGCCATCCCCCAGGACGATGCCGGCGCGGGCTGGCTGTGGATCGACTGCGAGCATGATGAGGCGGGCCTCTGGCCGGCCCCGGTGAGCGCGCTCACCGGGGTGACGGTGTTCGAGGATCACCTGCTCGATGCCGGCAACCGTCAGCATCCCTCGCATTTCGTGGCCACCCGTGACTACGAGATGATCATCTTCCGGGGCCTGGCCTCGGCAAGCGGCGCCGATGAAGGCGTCGCGCCGCTGCGCATCCGCACCCGGCCCACGGTCTTCTTCCTGTTCCCGGGGTGCCTGGTCACCCTGCATGCCCCCGACAGCCGCACCGTGCCCGCCTTGCGCGAGCGCCTGCTCGCCGAACGCGGCCCGCGCCAGCGCCTGCCCGACTCGCCCGAGGAACTGATGCTGCGGCTGCTCAACGGCATGGTCGACCGCTACCTGGAGCTGCGCCAGCCGCTCACCGGGCAGCTCGATCGCTGGCAGCGCCTGCTGCTCGACCCGCGGCGCCCCTTCCAGGACTGGCTCGCCCTGCTCGAGGCGCGCGGCGAGCTGCGCAAGCTCGAGCACCTCTGTGAGGAGCAGCTCGACGCCATCCAGGAGTGGCGTGACGAGCGGCTCGACCAGACCCGGGCCGACCCCGGCCGCCCGGGCATCGCGCATCCGCCGGGCTTCGTGGGCATCGCCGATCCGCTGCGGGTACGCACCGGCGACCTGATCGAGCATGTGCACCGGGTGCTCAACCACACCCGCCGTCTGGAAGCCTCGCTGGAGTCGGCGGTGCAGCTGCACTTCTCGTCCACCGCGCATCGCACCAACGAGATCATGCGCACCCTGACCACGCTCACGGCAGTGTTCATGCCGCTCACCCTGATCACCGGGATCTTCGGC
Source organism: Burkholderiales bacterium (assembly GCA_037146935.1). Taxonomy (GTDB): domain Bacteria; phylum Pseudomonadota; class Gammaproteobacteria; order Burkholderiales; family Burkholderiaceae_E; genus Quisquiliibacterium. Next base: position 16,428 of record JBAWWD010000005.1, on the reverse strand, counting down.
ATGAACTTCGAGGTGATTCCGGGCACGCGGGCGCCGGCCGGCTTCTGGTGGGCCGTGGCAACGATGGCGCTGATCGCCGTCGTCATGCTGGCCTACTTCCGGGCGCGTCGCTTCCTCAGCTCGCCCGAGCGCCTGGCGCGGCGCTCACACCCGAAAGCGACGACGGGTGAGCACGAGCGCGATCCAGAATGAGATCAGCGCGAAGGCAAGCAGCAGGCTGATCCGCCAGGCCGCCTGTGCCGGCCACTGACCCAGCACCAGCGGTCTGGCCAGATCAACCGCCGCCGCCAGGGGCAGCACCGAGGCGATCGCCGCCAGCCAGTCGGGCAGGGTGTCGCGCGGGTAGTAGACCCCCGAGAGGAACACCATCGGCGTGATCACCAGGGTGAAGTAGTAGGTGAAGAAGTCGTAGCCGCGGGCCAGGGCGTTGAAGCACAGCCCGATGCCGGAGAAGGCAAGCCCGGTGAGCATCACCACCAGCGGCAAGGCGAGCAGGGTGGGCTCGCGCGAGAGGCCCAGCGCCAGGATGACCGCGGTGATGGCCAGGCCCGAGAACAGGCCCTTGGTGGCGGCCCACAGCCACTCGGCGATCAGCACGTCGTCAAGGTCGACCGGCGCGTTCATGATCGAGGCCCAGGTCTGCTGGACCTGCATGCGCGAGTAGGCCGAGTAGAGGGACTCGAAGCTCGCCGCCATCGCGGTGCTCATGCAGGCCGAGCCCGCCGCCAGGAACACGATGTAGGGCACGCCCTCGACATCATTGAGCAGGCGGCCCAGGCCATAGCCGAAGGCCACCAGCGTGATCAGGGGATCGGCGATGTTGCCCAGCACCGAGGCCACGGCGAGCTTGCGCCAGACGAGCAGGTTGCGCCGGTAGATCGGCAGAAAGCGCAGGCTGGGTCGGGGCAGACGCAGCAGCGACGGGGCCTCGTGGCGAGGCGGCGTGCCCGGCGTCTGGGGGCTGGTCGGATCGGTCATCGCGTGGGCGCGGCGTCAGTCGCGCAGATCGCGGCCGGTGAGCTTCAGGAAGACATCCTCGAGGCTCGCCGGGCGCAGCAGCCAGCGCAGGCCGCCCTGCCCGGCGAGCGCGGCCGAGAGCGCCCGCGGATCAGCACAGTAGGCGAACACCGTCTCGCCCACCGACTCCACGCGCGCGCAGCCAGGAGTCGCCTGTGCCAGGGCGGCCCAGCGGGCCGGGTCCTCGGCGACGATCTCGATCACCTCCGGCTCGATCTGCTCGTCGATCAGCGCCTGGGGCGCGGCCTGCGCGATCAGCCGGCCGTGGTCGACGATCGCCAGGCGATCGCACAGGCGCTGCGCCTCCTCCATGAAATGGGTGGTGAGCAGGATGGTCTTGCCCCGGCGCAGCAGCTGCTTCAGGCGGTCCCAGATCAAGTGTCTTGCCTGCGGATCGAGCCCGGTGGTGGGTTCGTCGAGGAACAGCACCTGCGGATCGTTGACCAGGGCGCGGGCCAGGGTGAGGCGTCGCTTCATGCCGCCGGAGAGCTCGCCGATGCGCGCATCGCGCTTGCCCGAGAGGCCCGCGAACTCGAGCAGATCCGGGATGCGCGAGGCGATCAGCGCGGCGGGCAGGCCGAAATAGCGGCCAAAGACCATCAGGTTCTCGGCGACGGTGAAATCGGGATCGAGCGCATCGGCCTGCGGCACTACCCCGATCAGGGCACGGGCCTCACGGGCACGCGCCGGAATGGAAAGCCCAAGCAGGTCTATGCGCCCGGCGTCGGCGCGCGACAGGCCGATCAGCAGCCGCAGCGTGGTGCTCTTGCCGGCGCCGTTGGGGCCGAGCAGCCCGAAGCACTCGCCGGCGCGCACGGTGAAACCCAGGCCGTCAACCGCCCGATCGCTGCCGAAGGTCTTGACCAGCCCATCCACCCGGATGACCGACGCGGCATCGGGCTCCTGGCCGCAAACGACACGGGCGTCCGCGCGCGCTGTCGCGCCCGGACGCCCGTGATCGACCGGCCGCTCGTGGCGACCGGAAGGCTCGGTGCTGGTCAGGCCTGAGCGGCCGGCTGCTCGGCCGGCGCCTGCTCGGGACGATCCATCAGTTCGATGTAGGCCATGGGCGCGTTGTCGCCCACGCGAAAGCCGTACTTCAGGATGCGCAGGTAGCCGCCGTTGCGATTGGCGTAGCGCGGGCCCAGATCATTGAAGATCTTGACCACCATCTCGCGATCGCGAAGACGATCGAAGGCGAGACGGCGATTGGCCAGCGACGGCTTCTTGCCGAGGGTGATGAGGGGCTCGACCACCCGGCGCAGTTCCTTGGCCTTGGGCAGGGTGGTCTTGATGACCTCATGGCGCAGCAGCGAATTGCACATGTTGCGAAGCATGGCCTCGCGATGGCTGCTGGTGCGGTTGAGTTTGCGGAGTCCGTGGCGGTGACGCATGGTTCAGTCCTCGTGAGGTGCAGGCAGCGCGAAGCGACTCAGGGGCGCTCGAGCCCGGCCGGCGGCCAGTTCTCGAGCTTCATGCCCAGGGTCAGGCCGCGCGAGGCGAGCACTTCCTTGATCTCGTTGAGCGACTTGCGGCCCAGATTCGGGGTCTTGAGCAGCTCGTTCTCGGTGCGCTGGATCAGATCACCGATGTAGTAGATGTTCTCGGCCTTCAGGCAGTTGGCCGAGCGCACCGTGAGTTCCAGGTCATCGACCGGGCGCATCAGGATCGGGTCGATCTGCGGCGCGCGCGCCGAGCCCATCTCGGTCATCGGCTCGGCACCGCCCTCGAGGGCGGCGAACACCGAGAGCTGCTCTACCAGGATGCGGGCCGACTGGCGGACCGCCTCCTCGGGCGCGATGACGCCATTGGTCTCGACATCAATGATCAGGCGATCGAGGTCGGTGCGCTGCTCGACGCGAGCGCTCTCGACCAGATAGCTCACCCGGCGCACCGGCGAGAACGAGGCATCGAGCACGATGCGGCCGATCGACTTGGTCTCGCCGAGGTTGCGCATGGTGCCCGGCACATAGCCACGTCCCCGCTCGACCTTGATCTGCATGTCGATGCGGCCACCCTGAGTGAGGCTGGCGATCGCGTGCTCGGGGTTGATCACCTCGACGTCATGCGGGCAGTCGATGTCGGCCGCGGTGACGGGGCCGGCGCCTTCCTTGCGCAGCGTGAGAAAGACTTCGTCCCGGTTGTGCAGCTTGAAGACGATGCCCTTGAGGTTGAGCAGCAGGTCGACGACATCTTCGCGCACGCCGTCGAGCGTGGAGTATTCATGGACGACGCCCGAGATCTGGACCTCGGTGGGCGCATAGCCGACCATCGAGGACAGCAGCACCCGGCGCAGCGCATTGCCCAGCGTGTGCCCGTAGCCGCGCTCGAACGGCTCCATCACGACGCGGGAATGAGAGGGCCCGAGTTGCTCGACCTCGACGATTCGCGGCTTCAGCATGGCGGTCTGCATGGAGGGGTCCCTTCAATTAACGCGAGTACAACTCGACGATCAGGCTCTCGTTGATGTCCGAGTAGAGATCGGCGCGGTCGGGCACCGACTTGAAGGTGCCTTCCATCTTGGTCTTGTCGACCGACACCCAGCCCGGCATGCCGTTCTGCTCGGCGAGCGTCAGCGCATCCTGGATGCGGGCCTGCTTGCGCGACTTCTCCCGCACCGCGACCACATCGGCCGGACGCACCAGCGCCGAAGGGATGTTCAGCACCTGGCCGTTGACGGTGATCGCCTTGTGGCTGACGAGCTGGCGCGCCTCGGCACGGGTGGTGGCATAGCCCATCCGGTAGACCACGTTGTCGAGACGGCTCTCGAGCAGCTTGAGCAGATTCTCGCCGGTGTTGCCACGGCGGCGCTCGGCCTCCTCGAAATAGCGGCGGAACTGCTTCTCGAGCACGCCGTACATGCGCTTGACCTTCTGCTTCTCACGCAGCTGCAGGCCGAAGTCCGAGGTGCGGGTGCCCGAGATGCGGCCATGCTGGCCCGGCTTGCTGTCGAGCTTGCACTTGGTGTCGAGCGAGCGACGTGCGCTCTTCAGGAAAAGATCGGTGCCTTCACGGCGGGAAAGCTTGGCTTTCGGTCCGGTATAACGTGCCACGGCAGGTCCTCGTCAAGTACGCAGCCGGCAACCGGGGCCGGTGCTGCGGTTAGTCCGCGCTTTCGGTGACTGGCGCCAGATGGCGCACAGCGGCGGACGGTGGGCTTCGATTCGGCATCCGGGCAGCGACCCGAAGGCGGCTGGCTCGGTGCCAGGGTTCGCCCGGCCAGAGCCGGGCGGAGTGCCGCTCAGATGCGGCGGCGTTTCGGGGGACGGCAGCCGTTGTGCGGGATCGGCGTGACGTCCTGGATCTGGAGAATCTTGATGCCGAGCGCATTGAGCGCCCGCACCGACGATTCGCGACCCGGGCCGGGGCCGCTGATCTGCACTTCCAGGTTCTTGATGCCGCAGTCCTGAGCGGCACGGCCGGCGGTCTCGGCAGCCACCTGCGCCGCGAACGGCGTGGACTTGCGCGAGCCCTTGAAGCCGGCACCACCGGCCGAGGCCCACGACAGCGCGTTGCCCTGACGGTCGGTGATCGTGATGATGGTGTTGTTGAACGAGGCATGCACGTGAGCAATGCCGTCGGACACGTTCTTCTTCGCCTTCTTGCGCACCCGCGAGGCGGCGGCAGCGGCGGCGGCGGATTGAGCCTTGGTAGCCATGGATGATCCTTGGGCGATTATTTCTTCAGGGCCACGCCGGCCTTGCGCGGGCCCTTGCGGGTACGCGCGTTCGTGCGAGTGCGCTGACCGCGAACCGGCAGACCGCGACGGTGACGGACACCGCGATAGCAGCCGAGATCCATCAGTCGCTTGATCGACATCGAGACTTCGCGGCGCAGATCGCCCTCGACCGTCAGCCGCGACACCAGGTCGCGGATGCGCTCGAGTTCGGGATCGCTCAGATCCTTCACCTTCTTCGAGTAGGTCACACCGGCGGCGTCGCAGATCTGGCGAGCGCGCGTGCGGCCGATGCCGTAGATGGCGGTCAGACCGATCTCGGTGTGCTGCCGGTCAGGAACATTGATACCCGCAATACGTGCCATGCTTGTTCTCCGTCAACCTTGACGCTGCTTGTGCCGCGGATCGACGCAGATCACGCGGACCACGCCCTTGCGCTTGATGACCTTGCAGTTGCGGCAGATCTTCTTGACCGATGCCAACACTTTCATGATTCCCTCGAGTCTCTCGACGCTCTGTTGACCGGCTGGCAGGCCGTTGTCGGCCCCTGCCAGCCCGGCAGGTTCACAGTCCCATCCCTTTCGGGTTGGCCTTCTTCAGCAGGCTCTCGTACTGGTGCGACATGACATAGGCCTGCACCTGCGACATGAAGTCGGTGGTCACCACCACGATGATCAGCAGCGAGGTGCCGCCGAAATAGAAAGGCACGTTCCACTTCAGCACCAGCAGTTCGGGCAGCAGACAGACCGCGCTGATGTAGATGGCACCGGCCAGCGTGAGCCGCATGAGGATCTTGTCGATGTAGCGCGCGGTCTGTTCGCCAGGTCGGATACCGGGGACGAAGGCGCCGCTCTTCTTGAGGTTCTCGGCGGTGTCACGGCTGTTGAAGACCAGGGCCGTGTAGAAGAAGCAGAAGAAGATGATGGCTGCCGCGTAGAGCAGGATGTACACCGGCTGTCCCGGCGACAGCGTGGCGGCCACGTCCTTGAGCACGCGAACGACCGCGCTCGAGGAATCACCCGAGGTGAACCACTGCGCGATGGTGGCCGGGAACAGGATGATCGACGAGGCGAAGATGGGCGGGATGACCCCGGCCATGTTCAGCTTGAGCGGCAGGTGCGAGGTCTGACCGCCATACACCCGGTTGCCCACCTGCCGCTTGGCATAGTTGACGGTGATCTTGCGCTGACCGCGCTCGACGAACACCACCGCTGCGGTGACGATGACAACCAGCGCGACGATGATCAGCGCCACCAGAGCGTTCATGGCGCCGGTGCGCACCAGCTCGCCCATGCCGGCAAGCGCCGAGGGCAGCCCCGCCGCGATGCCGGCAAAGATGATGATCGAGATGCCGTTGCCCAGCCCGCGCTCGGTGATCTGCTCGCCCAGCCACATCAGGAACATGGTGCCGGTCAGCAGCGAGACCACGGTGGTGAAGCGGAACTGCATGCCCGGATCGATCACCAGCCCGGCCTGCGCCTCGAGGGCGATGGCGATGCCCAGGGCCTGAAAGGTGGCCAGGCCCACGGTGAACCAGCGGGTGTACTTGGTGATGGCACGCCGCCCGGTCTCGCCCTCTTTCTTGAGAGCCTCCAACTGCGGCACCACCACGGTGAGCAGCTGCATGATGATCGAGGCCGAGATGTACGGCATGATCCCCAGGGCGAACACCGTGAAGCGCGACAGCGCTCCGCCCGAGAACATGTTGAACATGCCCAGGATGCCGCCCTGCTGCCCCTTGAAGAGCTGCGCGAGCTGGTCGGGGTCGATGCCCGGCACCGGGATGTGCGCGCCGATGCGATACACCACCAGCGCGAACAGCAGAAACCACAGCCGGCGCTTCAGATCAGCGAAGCGGCCGGCGTTGGCGGTGCTGGCGGCAGAGGTTGCCAAGGATGCGTCCGGTGACGGTGTCTGGGGCGACTGACGATCAGGCCAGCGAGCCGCCGGCGGCCTCGATGGCCGCGCGTGCGCCCTTGGTGGCGCCGATGCCGGTGAGGGTCACTGCACGATCGATGCTGCCCGACAGGATCACCTTGGCGGCCTTGGCGCCCTGGGGCACCACGCCCGCCGCCTTCAGCGCCAGCAGGTCGACCCCGTCAGCCGCCAGGCGCTGCAGGTCGGACAGGCGAACCTCGGCGGTATCACCGGCGCTCATCGACACGAAGCCGCGCTTGGGCAGACGGCGCTGCAGCGGCATCTGACCGCCTTCGAAGCCGACCTTGTGGAAGCCGCCGGAACGCGACTTCTGGCCCTTGTGACCACGGCCAGCCGTCTTGCCCAGGCCCGAGCCGATGCCACGACCCACGCGCTTGCGCGGGTGCTTGCTGCCCTCGGCGGGTTTCAGCGTGTTCAGTTGCATGGCGACCTCACTCAACGCGAACCAGGTACGAGACCTTGGTGATCATGCCGCGCACAGCCGGAGTGTCCTCGAGCTCGCGCGTCTGACGGATGTGCTTGAGCCCCAGGCCCAGCACGGTTGCCTTGTGGGTGGAGCGGGTGCCGTTCGGGCTGCGCACCAGCGTCACTTTGAGGGTCTTCTTGGTCATCGGGTTCTCCTGGCCGGTGGGCGCCCACTGAGCGACACCGGCATCGCGCCTCAACCGAGGATTTCCTCGACCGACTTGCCCCGCTTGGCAGCGATCTCGGCCGGGGTGTTCATGTTCTGCAGCGCGTTGAGCGTGGCGCGGACCATGTTGTACGGATTGGTGGAGCCGTGGCTCTTGGCCACCACATTGCCCACGCCCATCACTTCGAAGATCGCCCGCATCGGACCGCCGGCGATGATGCCGGTGCCATCGGGCGCAGGCGCGAGGTAGACATTGGCTGCGCCATGCCGACCATGCACGGTGTGCTGCAGGGTGCTGCCCCTGAGGCTCACCTTGATCATCTTGCGACGCGCTTCGTCCATCGCCTTCTGGACCGCCACCGGCACCTCACGGGCCTTGCCCTTGCCCATGCCGATGCGGCCGTCACCGTCGCCGACCACGGTCAGCGCCGCGAAGCCGAGAATGCGGCCTCCCTTGACGACCTTGGTCACGCGGTTCACCGCGATCATCTTTTCCTTGAGACCGTCGTCGCGCTCCTCGGAGCCAACCCGTGCCTGAACCTTTGCCATGTTCGTATCCTGTCGATCAGAACTTCAGGCCGGCTTCACGGGCAGCCTCGGCAAGCGCCTTGACCCGGCCATGAAAGCGGTAGCCCGCGCGGTCGAAAGCCACGCTCTGGATGCCGGCGGCGAGCGCCTTCTCGGCGATGCGCTTGCCCACCACCGTGGCGGCATTGGCGTTTCCGCCCTTGCCAGCCTCGCCCGCAAGCGCGGAGCGCACTTCGGCCTCGTTGGTGGACGAGGACACCAGCACCCGGGCGCCGTCGGCGTCGATGATGCTCGCGTAGATGTGCTGATTCGTCCGGAAGACGGTGAGCCGGTTGACCCGCAGTTCGCGGATCTTGAGCCGCGTCTGACGGGCACGGCGCAAACGAGCCTGTTTCTTGTCCATCGCCTGGTTCCTGTCTTGGGGGCGCGTGCGCCGCTTACTTCTTTTTGACTTCCTTCAGGACCACCTTCTCGTCCGCGTAACGCACACCCTTGCCCTTGTAGGGCTCGGGAGACTTGTATGCGCGGATTTCAGCGGCCACCTGGCCAACCTTCTGGCGGTCGGCCCCCTTGATCAGGATGTCATTCTGGGTGGGCGTTTCTGCCTTGATGCCGTCGGGCAGCTTGTAGACCACCGGGTGCGAGAACCCGAGCGACAGGTTCAGCATCGCCCCCTGCGCCTGGGCCCGATAGCCGGTGCCGACAAGCTGCAGCTTCTTCTCGAAGCCGCGGGTCACGCCCTGGACCATGTTGGCCACCAGGGCACGGAAGGTGCCGCTCATGGCGTCGGCGTCGCGGCTTTCCACGGCGGCCTTCACCTGCAGCTCCGCACCCTCGCGGACGATGGCAACCAGCGGGTTGATGCGCAGGTTGAGCGAGCCCAGCGGGCCCTTCACCGTGATGGTGCCGTCTGCAATCTGCACATCGACACCAGCCGGCACGGGAACCGGGATCTTGGCAACTCGGGACATGGCCTCTCCCCTTACGCCACGTAGGCGATGACTTCGCCGCCCACGCCACTGGCGCGCGCCTTGCGATCGGTCATGACCCCGCGCGAGGTGGTGACGATGGTGACGCCCAGGCCGTTCATCACCTGAGGCAGCGCATCGCGACCCTTGTAGACCCGCAGACCGGGCTTCGAGACGCGTTCGATGCGCTCGATGACCGGACGGCCGGCGTAATACTTGAGTTGCACCTGCAGCTCGGACTTCACGCCTTCGGTGCTGACCGAATAACCCTCGATGTAGCCCTCGTCCTTCAGGACCTGGGCGATGGCCACCTTCAGCTTGGAAGACGGCATCGAGACCGACTGTTTGTCCACGCGCTGCCCGTTGCGGATGCGCGTGAACATGTCCGCGACCGGATCGCTCATGCTCATGTCGTGTCCTCCGTTACCAGCTGGCCTTGACGATGCCGGGCACTTCACCCCGCATCGCCGCCTCGCGAAGCTTGTTGCGGCCGAGGCCGAATTTGCTGTAGACGCCACGCGCACGCCCGGTGATCTCGCAGCGGTTGCGCAGACGGGTGGGGTTCGCATTGCGCGGCAGTTGCTGCAGCTTGAGCCGGGCCTGGTAGCGATCCTCTTCCGAGAGCGACTGATCGTTGATGATCGCCTGGAGCTCGGCGCGCTTTTTCGCGTACTTGCGCACCAGGGCGGCGCGTTTCAGGTCGCGGTTGATCGAAGCGAGTTTGGCCACTTGACGAACCTCAGTTGCGGAAGGGGAATCGGTACGCGGTCAGCAGCGCCTTGGCCTCGTCATCGGACTTGGCGGTGGTCGTGATGCTGATGTTCAGGCCGCGCAGCGCGTCGACCTTGTCGTAGTCGATCTCGGGGAAGATGATCTGTTCCTTGACCCCGATGTTGTAGTTGCCACGGCCATCGAAGGCGCGGCCCGACACACCACGGAAGTCGCGCACGCGCGGCAGCGCCACGGTGACGAGGCGATCGAGAAACTCGTACATGCGGGCACCGCGCAGGGTGACCATGCAGCCGATGGGATAGCCAGCGCGGATCTTGAAACCGGCAATCGCCTTGCGCGCCTTGGTGACCACCGGCTTCTGACCGGCGATCTTGGTGAGATCACCCACCGCGGCGTCGAGCACCTTCTTGTCGGCCACGGCCTCGGAGACGCCCATGTTGAGCGTGACCTTGGTGATCCGGGGCACCTGCATGATCGACTGGTAGCCGAACCGCTTCATCAGATCGGGGACGATCTGATCGCGATACTGTTGCTGGAAACGAGCCATGGTGTTCCTCTTCAGGCCTTGACCAGTTCGCCGTTGGACTTGAAGAAGCGAACCTTCTTGCCGTCCTCGAGCGCGCGGATGCCAACCCGATCACCCTTGCCGGTGGCCGGGTTGAAGAGCATCACGTTCGACTGGTCGATCGGCATGGTCTTGTCGACGATGCCGCCAGTCTGGCCCTTCATGGGATTGGGACGCTGGTGCTTCTTGACGACATTCACGCCGTCGACCAGCAGGTGGGCGGCATCGACCCGGCTGAGCACGCTGCCGCGCTTGCCCTTGTCTCGACCGGCGATGACGATCACCTCGTCACCCTTGCGAATCTTTTCCATCGCGGACTCCCTTACAGGACTTCGGGCGCGAGCGACACGATCTTCATGAAGCGCTCGGTGCGCAGTTCGCGCGTGACCGGGCCGAAGATGCGCGTGCCGATCGGCTCGAGCTTGGCGTTGAGCAGCACCGCGGCATTGCCGTCGAACTTGACGAGCGAGCCATCCTGGCGACGCACGCCCTTGGCGGTACGGACCACCACGGCGTTGTAGATCTCGCCCTTCTTGACCCGACCGCGCGGCTGCGCTTCCTTGACGCTCACCTTGATGACGTCGCCAATGCCGGCATAGCGGCGCTTGGAGCCGCCCAGCACCTTGATACACATCACTGAACGAGCGCCGGTGTTGTCGGCGACGTCCAACGTCGACTGCATCTGAATCATCGCTGTTCCTGTCCCAACTTAATCCACCCTGTGAACCGACGGCGATCGGGGCTGCTCGGCCCCGACCGCCTCAGGGCGGTCAGTCTTGGTCCCGTGGCACGGGTTGAAAATCGGCTGGCGCGGCGCCCGTTGAACCTTGCGCACCGGAAGGCACGCTGGCGCTGCAAAACCGAAGCCGTCTAGGTTAACCTGTTTTCTGGCTCTTTGGCAAGCGGGTTGTAAAACACCCGCGCAGCGTCAGCTGACCGACTCGACCACCCGGACCACGACCCAGGCCTTGGTCTTGGAAATGGGGCGGCTTTCCTGGATCTCGACCGTGTCACCCTCGTTGATGGTGGCCTCGGTGTGGGCGTGGTAGCGGGTGCTCTTCACGATGTACTTGCCGTACATGGCGTGCTTGACCTTGCGCTCGACCAGCACGGTGACGGTCTTCTGCATCTTGTTGCTGACCACGCGCCCGACCAGGGTGCGCTTGAGCGTGACGGGCGCTTCGACGGCGGCGGTCATTTGGCGGCGGCTTTCTCACGCAGCACCGTGCGCACCCGCGCGATGTCGCGGCGGGTCTTGCCCAGTTGGCTGGTGTTGTTCAGTTGCTGGGTGGCGATCTGCATGCGCAGCGAGAAATGCGCCTTCAGCAGTTCGTTGAGTTCCGTGGTCAGCGCCTCGGGGTCCTTGGCGCGCAGTTCACTGGCCTTCATGGGGCTCTCCGTTGTGCAGGTCAGGCCCCGACCATCCGGGTCACGAAGACCGTGGAGATCGGCAGCTTGGCGGCGGCAAGCGCGAAGGCCTCGCGAGCGAGAGCCTCGTTCACACCGTCCATCTCGTAGAGCACCTTGCCGGGCTGGATCTCGGCCACGTAGTACTCGGGGTTGCCCTTGCCGTTGCCCATGCGGACCTCGGCAGGTTTGTGAGAGATGGGCTTGTCGGGGAAGATCCGGATCCAGATGCGACCGCCCCGCTTGATGTGGCGGGTCATGGCGCGACGGGCAGCCTCGATCTGGCGCGCGGTGAGCCGGCCACGGCCGGTGGCCTTCAGGCCGAACTCACCGAACGAGACAGCGGCGCCCCGGGTAGCCAGGCCCTTGTTGCGGCCCTTCTGTTCCTTGCGGTACTTGCGTCGAGCGGGTTGCAGCATCGCTCACTCCTCATTCGCCGGTCTTGGCGTCAGCGGGCGCACCAGGCGCCTTGCGCACGCGCTTGACCGCAGTCTTGGGGGCATCGGCAGCACCCGCCTCGGGCGCGCTCTTGGCTTCGGGCTCGCCATCGGGGCGGCGACGGGCACCAGCTCGCGGCGCCGCGCCCGGTTTCGGGGGCAGGCGGCGGTTGCGGCGATCATCGCGCTCAGGCGGCGGCGCTTCCTTCTCGGCGGCCGCCGGCGCGTCACCGCGGCCGAGCGTGTCGCCCTTGTAGACCCAGACCTTCACGCCGATGATGCCGTAGGTGGTCAGCGCCTCGGAGAAGCCGTACTCGATGTCGGCGCGCAGGGTGTGAAGCGGCACGCGGCCTTCGCGGTACCACTCCACCCGCGCGATCTCGGCACCGTTCAGGCGACCCGAGCTCATGATCTTGATGCCCTGGGCCCCAAGCCGCATCGCGTTCTGCATCGCGCGCTTCATGGCGCGGCGGAACATGATGCGCTTCTCGAGCTGTTGCGTGATGGAGTCGGCGATGAGCTGCGCATCGATCTCGGGCTTGCGGATCTCCTCGATGTTGACGTGCACCGGCACGCCAAGCAGCCGCTGGAGATCGGCCTTGAGAATCTCGATGTCCTCGCCCTTCTTGCCGATGACCACACCCGGCCGCGCCGAGAAGATGGTGATGCGGGCGTTCTTGGCCGGCCGCTCGATGAGCACGCGGCCTACCGAGGCGCTCTTGAGCTTCTTGCGCAGGTAGGCCCGCACCCGAAGGTCTTCATTGAGCATCTGCGGGAACTGGCGGCTGTTCGCGTACCAACGCGAGGACCAGTTGCGGCTGACCGAGAGGCGGAACCCGGTCGGATGGATCTTCTGTCCCATGGTGTCCTTCCGGGGGGGCTTAGTTGCCCACCTTCACGAAGATGTGGCAGGTCTGTTTCTCGATCTTGCAGCCGCGGCCCTTGGCACGAGCCTGGAAGCGCTTGAGCGAGGTGCCCTTCTCGACGTGGATGGTGGTGACCTTGAGTTCGTCGATATCGGCGCCGTCGTTGTGCTCGGCGTTGGCGATCGCCGACTCGAGCACCTTCTTGACGATGCGGGCGGCTTTCTTGGGCGAGAAGGCGAGGATGTTCAGCGCCTGCTCCACCGGCTTGCCGCGGACCAGGTCGGCGACCAGCCGGCCCTTCTGGGCCGACAGGTGAACACCGCGCAGGATGGCTTGGGTTTCCATGCGTGGCTCCTTAGCGCTTCACCGAGGACTTCTTGTCCGCGGCGTGGCCCTTGAAGGTGCGGGTCAGCGCGAACTCGCCGAGCTTGTGCCCGACCATGTTCTCGTTGACGTAGACCGGCACATGCTGCTTGCCGTTGTGTACCGCGATGGTCAGGCCGATGAACTCGGGCACCACCGTGGACCGCCGCGACCAGGTCTTGATCGGGCGCTTGTCCTTGTTGGTGAGCGCGGTATCGACCTTCTTCATCAGATGGGCGTCGACGAAGGGGCCCTTCTTGACTGAACGTGCCATGGCTGTGGTCCTTGCCCGTTACTTGCGACCGCGGCGCTGCACGATCATGGTGTCGGTGCGCTTGTTGCGGCGGGTCTTGTAGCCCTTGGTGGGAGTGCCCCAGGGCGACACCGGATGGCCGCCGCCGTTGGAGCGGCCGCCGTGGGGGTGATCGACCGGGTTCATGCAGATGCCGCGCACGGTGGGGCGAATGCCACGCCAGCGGTTGGCGCCGGCCTTGCCGATGGTGCGCAGGCTGTGCTCCTCGTTGCCGACCTCGCCGATGGTGGCGCGGCACTCGATGTGCACCTTGCGGATCTCGCCGGAACGCAGGCGGACCTGGGCGTATGTGCCCTCGCGAGCCAGCAGCCGCGCCGAGGTACCGGCCGAGCGGGCGATCTGCGCGCCCTTGCCGGGCAGCATCTCGATGGCGTGGATGGTGGAACCCACCGGGATGTTGCGAATGGGCAGCGCATTGCCGGCGCGGATCGGCGCCTCGGCGCCCGACTGCAGCATGGTGCCCACCGGGACATCACGCGGCGCCAGGATGTAGCGACGCTCGCCATCTGCGTAGCACAGCAGGGCCAGGTTGGCGCTGCGGTTGGGGTCGTACTCGATGCGCTCGACCTTGGCGGGGATACCGTCCTTGTTGCGACGGAAGTCCACCAGGCGGTAGTGCTGCTTGTGACCGCCGCCCTTGTGACGGGTGGTGATGTGCCCGAGGTTGTTGCGGCCGCTGCCCCGGATCTTGGGTTCGATCAGGGACTGCACCGGACCACCCTTGTGCAGGTCCTTGTTCACGACCTTGACCATCGAGCGGCGCCCGGCGGAGGTCGGCTTGGTTTTCATGAGCGGCATTTACACGGCCTCCGCGAAATTGATCTCCTGGCCCGGCGCCAGACAGACATAGGCCTTGCGCACGTTGCTGCGCCGGCCCTGGAAGCGGCCGAAGCGCTTGGCCTTGCCGGCCTGATTGAGCACCTGCACCGACTCGACCTGGACCTTGAAGAGCAGCTCGACCGCCGCCTTCACCTCGGCCTTGGTGGCGTCCTGCACCACACGGAAGGCCACCTGCTGATTCTTGTCGGCCATCATGGTCGCCTTCTCGGAGACGATCGGGGCCATCAGCACCTTGAGCAAACGTTCCTGGTTCATGCCAGCATCTCCTCGACTTTGGCGAGCGCCGGACGGGTGATGAGCACCCGATCGAAGTGCACCAGCGACACCGGATCGGCCTGCTGGGGTTCGACCACCAGCACGCCGGCGAGGTTGCGCGAAGCAAGCAGCAGGTTCTCGTCGAGGTTGTCGGTGATCACCAGGACCGAGCCGGCGCCCATCGCGCGCACCTTGGTGGCGAGCAGCTTGGTCTTGGGCGCCTCGAGCGTGAGACCCTCGATGACCGCGATGCGCCCGTCACGGGCGAGCTGCGAGAGGATGGACCGCATGCCCGCGCGGTACATCTTCTTGTTCACCTTCTGGGTGAAGTTCTCGTCGGGGCTGTTCGGGAAGATCTTGCCGCCACCACGCCACAGCGGGCTGGAGCTCATGCCGGCGCGCGCGCGGCCGGTGCCCTTCTGACGCCACGGCTTCTTGGTGGTGTGTCGGACTTCGCTGCGGTCCTTCTGAGCGCGATTGCCGCTGCGGGCGTTGGCCTGGTAGGCCACGACCACCTGATGCACCAGCGGCTCGTTGAATTCGCGGCCGAACACGGTGTCGGCGGCGCTGACCGTGGCCGAGGGCTGGCCCTGGTCGTTGAGCAGATTCAGTTCCATCGTCGCTCCCCTCAGGCTTTCACCGGCACGCGGATCGCCGGCGTGACGATGACGCTGCCGTTCTTGGCACCCGGGACCGCACCTCGCACCAGCAGCAGCTGGCGCTCGGCATCGACGCGGGCGACGACGAGGTTCTGCACCGTGCGCGCAGCCGCGCCGAGGTGGCCGGACATGCGCTTGCCGGGGAAGACCCGGCCGGGGTCCTGCGCCATGCCGATCGAGCCCGGCACGTTGTGCGAACGCGAGTTGCCGTGCGAGGCCCGGTTGGAGGCGAAGTGGTGACGCTTGATGGTGCCCGCAAAGCCCTTGCCGTGCGTGGTACCGGAGACGTCGACCTTCTGGCCGGCCTCGAAGATTTCGGCCTTGACGACCGCGCCGGGCGCAAGTTCGCCGGCCTTCTCGGGGCTGACATGGAATTCGCGGGTGACCGTGCCGGCCTCGACGCCGGCTTTCGCGAAGTGACCCGCCTGCGGCTTGGTGACCCGGCTGGCACGACGCTTGCCGAAGGTGACCTGGACGGCGGTGTAACCGTCGTTCTCGACGGTCTTGATCTGGGTGACGCGGTTGTTCGACACATCGAGCACGGTCACGGGGATGGAATCACCATCGTCCGAGAAGATGCGCATCATGCCGACCTTGCGTCCCACGAGGCCAAGGCTCATTCTGCTCTCCAGTCCCGGCTGCGATTGGCCGGGTGTGTGTGGTCCTGCAAAGGTGCCACGCGCGGTGCGCACAGCCCTGAAGGCCGCCTAAGAAGGACGGCGCAACGCAGGTAAGCTTTCGATTCTATCCCGAAGGCACCAGCGCTGGCAAGCGCTGATGCAGCGGGCTACTTACTGCAGCTTGATCTCGACGTCGACACCCGCCGGCAGGTCAAGCTTCATGAGCGCATCGACCGTCTTGTCGGTGGGCTCGACGATGTCCATCAGGCGCAGGTGGGTGCGGATCTCGAACTGGTCGCGCGAGGTCTTGTTCACGTGCGGCGAGCGCAGCACATCGAAGCGCTCGATGCGGGTGGGCAGCGGCACCGGGCCACGCACCACCGCGCCGGTGCGCTTGGCGGTCTCGACGATCTCCGCTGCAGACTGGTCGATCAGCTTGTAATCGAAGGCCTTCAGGCGGATGCGGATTTTCTGGTTGTTCATGGCGGTTCCAAAGAGCGAGGGGCGGCGCGCACGCCGCCCGGATTGAGTCCCCGGCCGAGGGCCGGGGTGATTGCGTCAGACCAGGATCTTGGCGACGACGCCGGCGCCCACGGTGCGGCCGCCTTCGCGG